>NZ_BCTA01000028.1 GCF_001570485.1 Mycolicibacterium novocastrense | reverse complement strand
TGGACCTAGACAAGCCGATTTTCTCAAGCAGGACAGGCACTTCCGTGCATTACACGCCCGTCATCAACCGATCATCACGAAAGATCGAGGCTAGGTGTTGCGGCCACCGTTGACGCCGATGATCTGACCGGTGATGTACCCGGCTTCTTCTGAGACGAGAAACGCGCATGTGGCCGCGATGTCCTCGGGCTTACCCATGCGGCGCACCGGGGTCGCGTCGATCGTCGCCTGGATGTCACCGAGGTGACCCCGCACCTCCGCCGCCCGCAGCATCGGCGTGTCGATGAAACCCGGCGGCACCGCGTTGACCGTGATGCCCACCGGCCCGTATTCGAGCGCCAGCGTCTTCGTCAACCCGTTCACCGCGGATTTTGCCGCCACGTAGTGCGCCATGTACGGCGCGCCGGAATGCGTGCTCGACGACGAGATGTTGACGATCCGGCCCCAACCCGCGTCCACCATGTCCGGCAATACCGCCTGCACGCAGTGAAAGACGCCGTTGAGATTGACGTCGACCACGCGCTGCCATTGCTCGAACGTGATGTCGGCGAACCGCGAGAACCCGTCCAGGCCCGCCGCATTGACCAGAATCGCCACCGGCGCCAGCTGGCTACGGACCGCCGACAGCGCGGCGTCGACCTGACCGCGATCGGTGACATCCGCGGTGAAGGCGAGCTCCTCGTCGCTCGGCGCCAGGTCGAGCGTGGCGACGCGGTGACCGTCGGCGCGCAACCTTTCCACGATCGCGCGTCCGATCCCCGAGCCGCCGCCGGTGACGACCGCTGTCTTCATTCGCTAGTCCTTCCGTAATGTCCTGTCAGAGAACGTGTTAGGTCGATTGGCGAGGTGTCCGCAGGCCCATCGTGCGCTGGCGTGCAGTCTTCAGGTCTAGCAGACGCACACTCGGCGCCGGAGGTCGGCCGCGGCCGCTCAGGGACGAACGGCCCGGACGGCCCACACGTCGCGCCGCCCCGCTTTGTGCCCGCCGACCGTCACGTCCACGAAACCCGCCGAACGGCACAGCTCCGCGAACGCGTCGGCCTGCCGGCGCGTCCACCCGTGGCTGGCCAGGCCCGTCGCGCCCGGTTTCGTCTGTCGTTCAACGGCGAGCAGGCGCCCACCGGGAACCAGCAGCCGAGCCGCCTCGCTGAGCCCGTCGCCAACGTCCTGCCAGTGGTGCACGGTCGCCAGCGACCACACCACCGTCGCCGACTGGTCGGACAAGGGCACGCGCTCGGCGGTCCCCGTCGTCCACGCGACAGAACCGTCGGGTGTGAACATGCGGGCGAGCCGGAGCATCACCGGCGCCGGATCGACCCCCGTCGCGACCGCACCGCGGCGGACGGCCTCGCGGACCGCAGAACCGGGACCGCACCCGATGTCGACCACGGTGTCCGCGGCCGACACCTCAGCGAGGTCCGCTGCAAGACGCGCGCTCGGCCGCCCCATGAGCATCAACACCAGCCCGACCAGCGCACCCATCGGGCCGGAGAAACCGGGATGGTCGGCGTGATGGTTGACGGGCAGGTTCTCGGCTGCAGTCATGATCACAAGCTTGCCGCTTCGAGTCGGCTTGAAGTCAAATGGCGGCATGGACGCGATCCCCATCGGCGAGGCCGCCGCCCGGTTGCAGATGGCGCCGTCGACGCTGCGCTACTACGACGAACGCGGCCTGGTTCGTCCCCCGAATCGGCAGGCTGGGCGGCGCATGTACGGAGCCGACGAACTGCGCCGCCTGGCACTGTTGAAAATCTTCAACAAGCTGGGATTGCCGCTCGACACCGCTGCGGCAGTCCTGGATGCGCCCAGTCCGCAGTGGCGCGAACTCGTGCGCCGGCAGATCAGCCAGCTCGACGACGTGATCGCGCAGGCGCGCGGAGCCCAGCAGTTCCTCACGCACGCCCTGCACTGCCCCTCCGAGCACCCCGCCCGCGAATGCCCGACGATGACCGGTGCGTTGGACCGGCTGGTGGACGGCGTATCGGTCGAGCAACTCGCCGCCGAACACGCCGATCCCTGACCGTCCGAGCGATATGTGCGTCCCGATCCGGGTATAGATGCCTACCGGAAGGGACCACGCTCATGACCGAGATGGACTATCTGGAGTTGCACGGCGATCGCGTCGCCTACCGAGACGTCGGCAGCGGTGCGGAAGTACTGCTGCTGATCCACGGGATGGCCGGAAGTTCGGAGACGTGGCGGGCGGTGATCCCGCAGCTGTCACGGCGGTACCGCGTGATCGCGCCCGACCTGTTGGGGCACGGCCAATCGGACAAACCCCGCGGCGACTACTCGCTGGGCGCGTTCGCGGTGTGGCTGCGCGACCTGCTCGACGAACTCGGCGTCTCCAAGGCCACCATCGTCGGCCAATCGCTCGGCGGCGGAGTGGCCATGCAGTTCGTCTATCAGCATCCCGACTACTGCCAGCGCCTCGTCCTGATCAGCAGCGGCGGCCTGGGCCCCGACGTCGGCTGGACGCTTCGCCTGCTGTCGGCGCCGGGAGCCGAGTTCATCCTGCCCGCCATCGCACCCCCACCGGTTCTCACGGTCGGCAACAAGCTGCGCGGTTGGTTCGGCACGGCCGGCATTCAGTCGCCACGCGGGGCGGAGATGTGGAGTGCCTATTCCTCGCTGGCGGACGCCCAGACGCGCCATGCCTTCCTTCGCACCCTGCGCTCGGTCGTCGACTATCGCGGCCAAGCGGTGAGCGCGTTGAACCGTCTGCACGTGGCCAACGAGCTGCCGATCATGGCCATCTGGGGCGACGAGGACCGGATCATCCCCGTCGCCCATGCCTACGCGGCGCATGAAGCGCGGCCCGAATGCCGGGTGGAAGTGCTCGAGGGTGTCGGGCATTTCGCCCACGTCGAGCGGCCGAACGCCGTGGTGGATCTGCTCGACGATTTCATCAGCACCACGGCCCAACCCGTCGTCAACAGCGAACCGTAGCCGCGACGTCTGCACCGCCCGGTACGGGTGCCCGAGGAACGCGCGGACATAATCGACGAAACGGAAGGTCATCTAAGGATCGGAGCGGTTGTGGTCGGCACCGGCGCGGCGCAGTCGCCCACGATCGGTCGAGAGCGCTCCCCTCGCCTACTGGTCGCCGGGCTGTCGATCGTCGTGCTCACCGTCGCGGTGCTGCAGACCGCCGTCGTCCCGGTGCTCGGCATCATCGCCGACCAACTCGACGCGTCCATCGTCGGCGTGAGCTGGGCGGTCACCGCCAACCTGCTGGCCGCCGTCGCGGCCACGCCGCTACTGGGCCGGCTCGCCGACCTCCACAGCAAGCACCGCGTCCTGCTGGGCGTGCTCGTCGTCGTGCTGGCCGGATCACTGCTGGCGGCCATGACGTCGTCTCTGCAACTGCTCATCGTCGCCCGCGTGCTTCAGGCCGCCTCGTTCGCGCTCTACCCGATCAGCATTGCGATCCTGCGCGAGGACCTGCCCCCCGATCGTCTGATGTCGGCGATGGCGGTGCTGTCCGGCACGCTGGGATTCGGCGGCGGAACCGGACTGGTCGTGGTCGGACTGTTGATGACCGGCGACGCCGGCTATCACCGGGTGTTCTGGTTGACGACCGCGTTCACCGTGGCCGTGATCGCGATCGTGCTTCTGGTGGTGCCACGACGGCCGCGCCACGTTGCCGGATCGATCGACTGGCTGGGAGCGGTGGGCTTGGCGGTGGGACTGTCGGCGCTGCTGTTGGCGATCAGCCAGGGGCAGACGTGGGGCTGGGCATCGCCTGCCACCCTGAGCTGCGTTCTGGGTGCATTGGCAGTGCTCGCCGGCTGGTGGTGGTGGGAGCGTCACATCAGCCGACCGCTGGTATCGACGTCGATGCTCACCCGGCGACCGATCCTGCTCACCAACGTCGCGACGATCTTCGTCGGCATGGGGCTGTACTTCGCGTTCCTCGGGTTGACGCTCTTCGTTCAAATCCCGCGCGAGGCAGCGGGTTACGGCTTCGGCGCGACCGTGCTGGAAGCCAGCGTGGTCTATCTGCTTCCCGGCGCGTTCACCGGCTTCGTCGTCGCGTTGGTCAGCGGCAGGTTCATCGACCGCTTCGGCGCTCGACCGGTGCTCCTCGTGGCGGCGATCGCCGGCATCGCCGGATTCCTGTTCGTCGCGTTGGTGCACTCGCACACCTGGCAGATCATCGTCGCGAGCATTCTCGCCAACGCCTACATCAGCCTGGGCTACGGCGCGCTGCCCGCGCTGGTCGTCAGCGAGGTGGACGCCGGCGAAACGGGCGTGGCAACGGGCATGAACGCGATAGCACGCACAATCGGCAGTTCGATCGCGGCAGCGGTGGTCGCCATGCTGCTCAGCCGCTCGGTGCCCGGAACGGGCGTGCCGATGGAGAACAGCTTCGTCGCGATATTTCTGGGCGGGGCGATCACGTCGACGCTCGCACTGGTCCTGATCGCCGCGTCGCGTCCGTCGTCACGGCCGATGGATTCCGTGGAGGCGCGCTACGAAACGCGTGCCATGAACCACGAGTGGGGCTGACGCGCCAGCCGGCGATGCCGTTGGTCAGTGCAGCGCGGCCAGATTGCTGACCGACTTGCGCACGTCGGATTCGATCACCTTGGCCACCAGATTGCCGATGCGCGTGTTCAACAGCCCGCCGGAGAGGTCGGCGACCACCTGGAACGTCGAGCCGGGGTTGTCCGCGCGGACGCACAGCGTCAACCCGATTCGGATGCCCGGGCGGCCGCGGCCGACCATCTCGACGACCTTGGGCTCGTCGTAGCGCGTGACCTGCCAGTGGATGGTGTTGCGGAATCCCTTGACCTTGATCAGCGACGACACGCATGTCCCGACCTCGATCTCGGAGGGCACCTCACTGCGCCACCCACCGAAGATCGTCAGCCACTCGTCGAACCGGCTCAGGTCCGAGGCCAGCTCCCACGCCTTGTGCGGGCTCAGGTCCGACGACACCGAAACGTCCACTGCTGCCATGACTAGTGCCGTACCCCACGAAGCGGGGCAGGTAAACGGCGTTTCGCCCGATCATGGCGGGGCGGGCTGCGAAACTGATCCAGACACCGGTTCAGCGTCGGCGCCGGCTGCGGTCCAGGGGCCAGGTCGACGACTGTCCGGCGGCAGCGAATTTGGTGTCCGTGGTCACGCCAGACGAAGGATTCCATTGTGAATATGTAAATTCCCTGCGGAATCGCTTGCGAACGACCGCTCGATCCGCGATTGTTTACCCACAGCTCGGGGGGCTGTCCGGAGGAGGACCCGCACTGACCGGCACACACACCACCGCCGTCGACCAATCATCGGGACACAACGAGGCGCCCCGCCGGACAGGCGCCCCGGTCATCGAGATCGACCACGTCACCAAGCGCTTCGGCGACTACGTCGCCGTGGCCGAAGCGGACTTCTCCATCGCCTCGGGCGAATTCTTCTCGTTGCTCGGTCCATCCGGCTGCGGCAAGACGACCACCCTGCGCATGATCGCCGGGTTCGAGAGCCCCACCGCCGGCGCGATCCGCCTCGAAGGCGTCGACGTATCGAAGGTCCCGCCCCACAAACGCAACGTCAACACGGTGTTTCAGCACTATGCGCTGTTCCCGCACATGTCTGTCTGGGACAACGTCGCCTACGGTCCCCGAAGCAAGAAGCTGGCCAAAAATGAGATCCGCAAGCGGGTCGACGAACTCCTCGAGATCGTCCGGTTGACGGATTTCGCCGATCGCCGCCCCGGCCAGCTCTCGGGCGGGCAGCAACAGCGCGTCGCGCTGGCGCGCGCATTGGTGAACTACCCGAGCGCACTGCTGCTCGACGAACCGCTCGGCGCCCTGGACCTCAAGCTGCGTCAGGTGATGCAGTTCGAACTCAAGCGCATCCAGCGCGAAGTGGGGATCACATTCATCTACGTGACCCACGACCAGGAGGAAGCGCTGACAATGAGCGACCGAATCGCGGTCATGAACGCCGGCAACGTCGACCAGATCGGTACGCCGACCGAGATATACGACCGGCCCGCCACGGTGTTCGTCGCCAGCTTCATCGGACAGGCCAACCTGTGGGCCGGCCGCCAGACCGGCAGGGCCAACCGGGATTACGTCGAGATCGAGGTGCTGGGCTCGACGCTGAAAGCGCGGCCGGGCGAGACCACGATCGAACCCGGAGGGCACGCGACGTTGATGGTGCGGCCCGAGCGGATTCGCGTGTGCATGGACGCGCCGACCGGTGAGCTCGTCGGTGTGCACGCGACGGTCACCGACCTGACCTTCCAGGGCCCGGTGGTGCGGCTGTCGCTGGCCGCGCCGGACGACTCGGCGATGATCGCCCACATCGGTCCCGAGGAGGATCTGCCGATGCTGCGCCCCGGCGACCAAGTGCATGTCTGCTGGAGCCCGGACGCGTCACTGGTGTTGCCCGCGGCCGACATTCCGACCGCCGAGGATCTCGAGGAGATGCTCGACGATTCCTGAATCGTCACCCCCGGCGATCCGACACCGCCCTGAGCTACGACTCGGAAGTTGTCGGCCCCTCCCCTCCCTCCAACGAAAGGCACTGCCCGCCATGCCCCATGAGATGGATCCCCGCCTCGCCCGCTTCGCCGCCAACCGCACGTCGCGTCGCCGCTTCATCGGCGGAGGCGCGGCTGCGGCCGCCGCCGTGGTCCTCGGCCCGTCATTCCTGGCGGCGTGCGGATCAGACAGCGGCACCTCGGGCACCACGACTCAGGAAGGCGGGCCGGCGAGCGGCACACTGCGGATCTCGAACTGGCCGCTGTACATGGCCGAGGGATTCATCGCCGCCTTCCAGCAGGCGTCGGGTATCACCGTCGACTACAAGGAGGACTTCAACGACAACGAGGAGTGGTTCGCCAAGGTCAAGGAGCCGTTGTCGCGCAAGCAGGACATCGGCACCGACCTCGTGGTGCCGACCGCGTTCATGGCGTCGCAGATCCGGAAGCTGAACTGGGTCAACGACTTCAGCGAGAACGGCATTCCGAACAAGAAGAACCTGCGGCCCGATCTGCTCGACGCGCAGATGGACCCGGGCCGCAAGTGGAGCGCGCCATACATGACCGGCATGGTCGGCCTGGCCTACAACCGCGCCGCCACCGGCCGCGACGTCACCAAGATCGACGACCTGTGGGACCCGGCGTTCAAGGGCCGCGTCAGTATGCTCTCGGACTTCCAGGACGGCTTGGGCATGGTCATGCAGTCCCAGGGCGGGGACCCTGCCTCGCCGAGCACCGAATCGGTGCGCAAGGCGGTGGACCTCGTCCGCGAACAGAACGACCGCGGCCAGATCCGCCGGTTCACCGGCAACGACTACGCCGACGATCTGGCGGCGGGCAATGTCGTGATCGCGCAAGCCTATTCGGGTGACGTCGTGCAGTTGCAGGCTGACAACCCCGACTTGCAGTTCGTGGTTCCCGAATCCGGCGGCACCGACTTCCTGGACGTCATGGTGATCCCCTACACCACGCAGAACCAGAAGGCCGCCGAGGCGTGGATCGACTTTGTCTACGACCGGGCCAACTACGCCAAGCTCATCGCCTTCACACAGTTCGTTCCGGTCCTCTCGGACATGACCGCAGAACTCGACCAGATCGACCCGAATCTGGGCAAGAACGAGCTGATCAATCCTCCGCAATCGACGCTCGACCGGATCACGGCCTGGGCTCCGCTCGAGGACGAGCAGAAGCAGCAGTACGCCTCGATGTACGCCGAAGTCACCGGCGGTTGATGCATGGCAGGAGTCGCCAGTAGCGGCCGACAGCGCAGCAGGATCGCCCCGTATCTGATGATCCTGCCCGCGATGGTGTACCTCGCGGTGTTCTTCGTCGTCCCGTTCATCTCCCTGGCGCGGATGTCGCTGTCGACGACCAGCGGCTCCATTTTCCTTCCGACACTGACGTTCTCCTGGGACTTCGGAAACTACGCCGAGGCGTTCAGCAAGTATCAGGAGCAGATACTGCGGTCGTTCGGTTACGCCGCCACCGCGACGGTGCTGTGCGTGCTGCTGTCGTTTCCCCTGGCGTATGTGATCGCGTTCAAGGCCGGGCGTTTCAAGAACCTCATCCTCGGTCTGGTGATCCTGCCGTTCTTCGTGACGTTCCTGATCCGCACGATCGCGTGGAAAACCATTCTGGCCGACAACGGTTGGGTGGTCGAGGCGTTGGGCGCGATCGGGCTGTTGCCGGCCGACGGGCGGCTGTTGTCCACCAGCTGGGCGGTCATCGGTGGCCTCACCTACAACTGGATCATCTTCATGATCCTGCCGCTGTACGTCAGCCTGGAGAAGATCGATCCGCGGCTGATCGAAGCCTCCAAGGACCTGTACTCGTCGAATACCCGCAGCTTCACCAAGGTCATCCTGCCGCTGTCGCTTCCCGGCCTGCTGGCCGGCAGCCTGCTGGTCTTCATCCCGGCCGCGGGTGACTTCATCAATGCCGAGTATCTGGGCAGCACCCAAACGACGATGATCGGCAACGTGATTCAGCAGCAGTTCCTGGTCGTCAAGGACTATCCGGCCGCGGCGGCGCTGAGCATGGTGCTGATGGGCATCATCCTGGTGGGTGTCCTGCTCTACACCCGGGCATTGGGCACGGAGGAACTCGTATGACCGTCCAGGCCCTGGAAGCGGCGACCAGCCTCACGCCGGCCAAAAGAGTCAAGGGATCGCCGCGGTGGGGCGACTGGCTGCTGCGGATCGTCGCGGGGCTCGTGCTGCTGTATTTGTTCCTGCCCATTTTCGTGATCGTGCTGTTCTCGTTCAACGATCCGAAGGGCAAGTTCAACTACAGCTGGCAGGGTTTCACCCTGGACAACTGGGCCGATCCGTTCAAGTATCCCGCGCTGACCGAGGCGCTGAAGCTGAGCATCAACGTCGCCGCAGTCTCCACCGCGGTGGCGTTGGTACTGGGTACATTGGTGGCCATAGCCCTTGTGCGCCAACGGTGGCGGGGACAGCGCGCGGTCGACACGTTTCTCGTCCTGCCGCTGACGGCGCCCGAGGTGGTCATGGGTGCCGCGCTGCTGGTGCTGTTTCTCGACCTCGGCTGGGCGACCGGCTATGTGACGATCGTGTTGGCCCACATCGCATTCGAGGTCAGCTTCATCGCGATGACGGTGCGTGCGCGGGTGCGCGGCTTCGACTGGACTCTGGAGGACGCGTCGATGGACCTCGGCGCCAGCCCCACCCGCACGTTCTTCCGGGTGACGCTTCCATTGATCGTTCCCGGCATCGTCGCGGCCGCCATGCTGTCGTTCGCGTTGTCGCTCGACGACTTCATCATCACCTACTTCGTCAGCGGTTCGACCGTGACCTATCCGCTGTACGTCAATGCCGCAGTGAAGGCCGCGGTGCCCCCGCAGATCAACGTCCTCGCCACGGCGATCCTGGTGATCAGCCTCGTCCTGCTGGCGGCGGGAACCCTGTACCGACGCAAGCGGATCGACGTCTAGCGACGCTACCTCGCCTCCCCTCACCGCGAGCGTGCGAGTCTGCCCACGACACGCCGCGATTCCTCGGCAGTTTACGCACGCTCGTCGGTGCTTCACGCCACTTCGACGGGGACCGGCGGTGTGCGGGCTCCGGTGCGCGCGGCGCCCATACCGGCGGCCACCACGAAGCACATGCCGAGCACGCCGAGCGGTTCGGGCACCTGGTGCAGGATCAGCAGGCCGATGACCATCGCGAAGCCCGGTTCGAGCGCCATCAGCGTTCCGAACGCGGCGGTGGTCAGTCGGCGCAATGCCAGCAGTTCCAGCGCGAACGGCACGACGGGCAGCAGGATCGCCAAGCCGATCCCGATCAACAGGATGTCCTCCGAAAGCCGCGGTAGCACCAGGTGGCCGACGGCCAGGGTGGCCACGATGCCTGCGACGGGCATCGACACCGCCAGTCCCGACATCCCCACCACTTCATCACCGACCCGCTGGGTCAACAGGATGTAGGCCGCCCAGCAGGCAGCTGAAGCCAGCGCGTACAAAACGCCGACCGGGTCGACATGGCCCGCCCACGGTTGGGTGAGCAGAAGGACTCCGACCGCGGCCAAACCCGGCCACACCAGGCGATTGCGCCCGGTGCCGTGCGCAACGGCGACGCCCAGCGGGCCGAGGAATTCAATCGCGCTGGCGGTGCCCAACGGAATGCGGGCCAACGCGGCCATGAACAGCAGGGTGATGCCCGCGGTGACCACGCCGAGCACCACGCACATGCGAAAGCTCGCCCAGGTGAAGGCCCGTGGCCGCGGCCGGACGATCAGGAGCATCAGGACGCCCGCCCACGCCAGGCGCAGCCACGCCGCGCCTTCGGCACCGATGCGGTCGATCAACATCACCGCGACCGCGGCGCCGGTCTGCACGGACAGCATCGCCGCGACCGCCATCAGCACCCCGCTGCGGGCCTGGCTCACCATGCTGGCATTCAACGGGACGTCGGGCGTTCACGTCCACGCCATTTCCCCCGAGACGCGGCGACGTCTACAGGCGTGCGAGGCTGAACGGGTAGGTGAAGGTTCCTCCCGGCGCGCCGTCACACCCGGTCGCGAACGACGACTCGAGCGTGCCCGATCGCGTCGCTGCATCCCACGAGTAGACGTCGCGGGTCGGGACCACCGGCCCGTAGTAGACGTTGCCGCACCGCAGACCGTCGGGAACGTCGACCGTCAACGTGTAGCGTCCGTCGACCAACCGCGCGTCGCCGCTGTAGGGGAACGCCTTCGCATTGGGCTGCGGGATGGCTTGTACGTGCACGCATTCGCCGGGGCAGCGCGACACCGCCCACAGCCAGGTGTGGAAGTCGTATCGCCCGTCGATCACCAGATGGAAGTTGCCATACGGAGTGTCGGCGTAAGCGATGGCAGGGACAAACGCGGATACCAAAGCGAGTGCCAAGCCCACGAGCGCGGCTTTCATGTTGACCTCCGGACGGCGGGCGCGGCAAAGGTCCTTGATACCGCAGGTGCTCGCCTGCCCACGGCGATGATGCCGCTCAGCGGGATTCGGCCGTTCCGCTGAGCGGACGACGGTCACACTCGACCCGAGACCAGCGCCTAGGTTGATGCTTCACCACGATCGCTAAGGAGGCGACGATGCGGATGCCCGGACTTGCAGGGTGCGGCGTCGCTGCCGTCGCGGCGGGCATCGGGTTGGCCGCCGTCACCCACGCCACCGAGCACGACTGGGGCCTCAACGGCCGCTATCTCGCCACCTCCAACGGCGAATACGCCAAGACCAACGAGATGTTTCGCGATGAGGCCAGCCTGCGCAGCACCTGGACCATCGAGACGACATGCAGCTATCCGACCGAGTGCACGGGCACGGTGGTCAGCGACTTCGGTTGGACCGCAACGATTTACAAGACGGGTGGCGTCTGGTACGTCAAGCACACGGTCGAGAACTGGATCCCGTGTCCGGACGGCACGGCAGCCCCGGGTCTCCAGGTGTTCCGGTTCGTCCCCGTCAACGAGGACGGCAGCATGACCGACCCCGCGTCGACGACCTTGGCGGGTGAAGACCAGACCACCGGCCCGAGTGGCGCATGCGGGGTCAGCAAGCCGGTCTTCATCAACATGCCGTTCAAGCTCGTCAAGGTGACGGGCTGATCGATTCATCCGTTCGGGACGAGTAGGTCCTGCCACGACTGTGTGCCAGCGGGCGCGGTCAGGTCGGCCTGTCGGAAGACCTTGCCGTCGGGCGTGGCGTATTGGCCGGTCTGGGGATCGTAGGGCGCGAACGCAATGGACGGTCCGCCACCGGACCGCGACGAGCTCGGTGCCACGACCGGAGCGCCGCCGGCAGGCACCGTCGCGGGCGGTGTTTCTCGAGGCGCTTCCGATGGTGGCATCGGCGTGCCCTCCAGCGGAGCGTGGATCCGCTCGCTGAAGTCGACGCGGTCGTCGGGTGCGACCCCCTGGGCGATCAGGCTGGGATCGATCGGGTACGGGCCCAGCGGGTGCTGACGCATCGCCAACGGCTCGAACGGCTTGTCGCTGCGGCACATTTCGACGGTCGGGGCGCGCTTGCCGGGCTGGCCGAGACACGGATAGTTCCGCGCACCGCGCACGCCGATGGGTGAGTCCTGCGGCAGTTTGCAGTAGAGGCCATCGGGTGTGTCGACGATCGTCTCGTCCTCGGGTGATCGCCACATGTTGGGCGGCAGGAAACCGACCGTGCACGCGGGCGGATCGCTGATCACCAACGTGAAATCGCCCAGCGCCATGCCGGTGGGATTGTTTCGCGCCACGCCGACTGTCTGCGTGGCCGCCACGTACGGCGGGAACAGCACCAGAAGTTGTTCCAGCGCGGCGTGATACGTCACCCCCACCTGGCCGACGGTGACGAGGTTGGCCAGCAACACCGGCAAGGTCGCCTTGACCTGGTTGAACAGCTGCGACGCCTCGTCGGCCGCGCGGGGACCGACATCGAGGAGCGTACGCATCTGGGCGTCGTCGGCCTCGAGTTGTCCGGTGATCCCCGCGACGCTGCGCGCCCAGGTGCGGATGGCGTCGGCCGACTGCGCTTGGCCGTCCAGCAGCGGACCGCTGTCGTCGATCAGCGCGCGGGTGCGGTCGACGACCGCATTGCCGTCGCCCAGAATCGTCGCCGAGGAGTCGAGCAGCGAACCGAAGTCGTAACCGGTTCCGTCAAGGCCCCTGAACGATTCGTCGAGCAGCCCGCTGATCTTGTCCTTCGGGATGCTGTCGACCAGTGCGCTCACCTGATCGAGCATCGGGCCGACGGCTTGCGGCACCGATGTGTTCTGCCGCGGGATCACCGAACCGTTCTGCAGGAAAGGGCCGTTCGCGTTCTCGGGGATCAGATCCACGTACTGTTCCCCGACCGCCGACACGCTGCGCACGTTCGCCTTCGCATCGGCCGGGATTTTCGGCGACGTGTTCAGCGACAGCGTCGCGACGGCACCGTCCCGAGTGGGCCGCACGTCGAGGACCTTGCCCACCTGCACCCCGCGGTACGTCACGTTGGAGAACCGATAAAGGCCTCCGGTGCCCGGCAACTCCAATTGCACCGATATGCGACCAATGCCCAGCAGTGTCGGTACTTGCATATAGGTGAAGAACATCAACGTGATGCCGACCACCGAAGCGATGGTGAAGACGATCAGCTGATTGCGGATGAATCGAGTCAGCATCAGTTGCCCTCCGCTCCCCCGGCGCCCACCGCGCCGGTGGTCGCGGCTGGAGCTTCAGGCACCGGTCCGGGTGCCGGCCCTGACGCGTGGTCCACCGCAAGCTGTGAATCCGCCTGTTGCTGACCAGCTTCCACCAGCGGCGGCAAGCCTGCCACCTCGGTGGGCGTCGCGGTGATCGGCGCCTTCAACGGATCCAGGGTGTAGGTGAGGTACCAGGGGTCGCCAGGAGCGGGCACCATCGGCGCTCCTTCCTGCCCCCAGCGGGTGCCCAGGAAGAGCCCTCTCTTGAGCCGCGGGATGGTGAAGTCGAAGATGATGAACTGGTTCATGTAGTCCCCGCGTATGGCACGGTCGATGAAGCTCTGCGTGTAGGGGAATGTCGGCGCGTAGGCCAGGACGGTACCCAGGTCCGGTCCGACGTCGGCGAGCGCGCGAAGCGTCGGTTCGAGGTTGGCGAGGTTGCGGACGAGGTCATCCTGCGTGTCGTCGATCAGTCCGGTGGCGGTGTCGCTGAACCGACCGAGCCGGTCCAACGCTTCGGTGATCCGAGGCCGTTCCTTGACCAGGACGTCGAGCGCTGGCGGAATGCGTTGCAGTGCACCGCTGATCACGTCGCGCTCCGATGCGAAAGTTCCGGACATCCGGTTCATGGCCGCGATCGATGCGGTGATGTCGTCGCGTTGGGTGTCGAGCATTCCGACGAAATCGTTGAGCCGCACCAGCAGGTCCCTGATCTGGCCTTCCCGTCCGTTCAGCGCGGCGTTGAACTCGCGGACGATGTCCCCCATCTGGCCGAGGCCACCGCCGTTGAGCACGACCGACAGCGACGACAGCGTCTGTTCGGTGGACGGGTACGTCGACGACCTGTCCACTCCGATGGTCGAACCGGGTTCGAGTTCTCCACTGGGCGCTTGGCCAAGCGGCGGGTCGAGTGCGAGATGCATGGATCCGAGAAGGCTGGTCTGTCCCACCGTAGCCACCGCGTTCGCCGGGACGACGACGTCGGGTCGCACCGAGACCTCGATGTCGGCGGTCCAGTTCGTCACCTTCATCTTGCCGATGCTGCCCACCACGACATCACCGATGAGCACGGGTGAATTCGGTTCCAGCGAACCGACGTTGCGGATCTGGACGCGGTATACGTCGGCGTGTTCCCCACGGCCGACCGTGCCGGGCAGCGGCAACGAGTTGACTCCGTCGAACTCACACCCGGTTACCACGAAGGCCGCGCAGCACACCGTGATGATGAGGCGTCGGATCGATCTGGCGAGGGTCATGGCGTTGGACCACCTCCCGTGGGAGGGGCCGCCGTCGGCGGTGCGGCCGCGGCCTCCGCCGGCAACAGCATGTCCTCGAGTGAGGACGGTTGGGGCACGGCCGCCGGTGGGCCCGGCGGAACCGGTGCGCCCGGGAACAGCGCTGGTTGCGGAGCGGCGGGCAGACCCGTGGGCGCGTAGGCGCCGGGCGGACCGGCCGGGGTGCTCCAACCCGGTGGCGGCGGCGTGTCACCCGCGCCGGTGTACGCCGATACAGCCGGCGCGATTTCGGGCGGCAGCGGGCTTTCGCCCGCTCCGCCCGGAGCGAGCGCCGGATCCGAGTAGATCAGGTTGCCGGGGCTGGGCGACTTCTGCAGATAGGCGTTGAACGGCATCGGCAGGTAGTTGAAGTTGAGCAGGCGCAGTGCGGGGCCGAGGTATTCGGCACAGGCTTTGGACGCTTCCGGCGCCGTCGCGTTCTTCACCGCTCCGATCGCTGAGCACACCAGTTGCACTGGGTTGGCGAAGTTGGCCAGTGCGAAGCCGCCGATCATGGTCCCGGTGTCGGGGTTGTAGATGTTGTAGCCGTTGCCGATGGCGTTGGGCGCGACGTGCAGCACGTTCTCCAACGCAAGCCGGTTGTCGGAGAGGTTCTGTGTGACGTCGGCGAGTCGCTGAATCTGCTCGGCAGTCTGATCCCTGCTGCCGGCGATGAACCGCTGCACCTCGCCGACGGCTTCGGACAGGTGGGTGAGTGCTGCGTCGAGATCCGACCTACTCGCGTCGACCACACTGCTGACGGTGGCCAGGCGGTCCTGGAATTGCACGATCTGGGCGTTGCTGTCGCGCAGTGCGGTGACGAAGGTCTGGAGGTTTTTGATGACGTCGGCGATGTTGCCGCTGCCGTCGGCGAGGATCCGGCCGACCTGAGAGAGCTGGGTGATGGTTTCGCGCAGCTTGTCACCGTTGCCGTCCATGGCGTTCGCCGCGCTGTCGATGAAGCGGCTCACAGATGTCGTCGAAATATCGCCTTGCGGGCCGAGATCGGTCGCCAGCCGGGTCAATTGGGTCTTCACCTCATCCCATTCGACGGGCACCGCCGTTCGGTCGACGCCGATGACAGCGTCGTCCGGCAGGGTGGGTCCGCTCGTCTCGTAGGCAGGGGCGAGCTGGACGTAGCGCGCTGAGACCAGGTTCTGCGCGACGATCACGGCTTTGGCGTCGGCGGGGATCGGCACGTCGCGGTCGACGGACAGCCGCATGCGTGCGTGCGCCCCGTCGGGCTCGATCGATTCGATGGTGCCGACCCGCACCCCCGCGACGCGGACCTCGTCGCCGGGGTAAATCGCGGTTGCCGAGCTGAAGTATGCCGTGATGGTTCTGGGGCCGAAGAATCCTTGTCGCACGACGACGGCGACCCCGGCGACGAGCAGGCCCGTCAGTGCGATCAGTAGTGCGGCCGTCAGAGGTTTGCGCTGCCTCATCGCGACCCTCCCGGAATACCGTTGTACGGGAACGGGAATTCGGCCCGTGGCCCCGCGTTGTCGGGCGGCTGACCGGCGTTCACGCCGCGGCGGTAGCCGAGCGCGTAGTCGAGGAACGGTTGCAGCGACTGGGCGGGCAGGAGGTTGCCGACGAAGGCGTTGTAGTAGAAGCCGTTGTTGACCGCCTCACCCTGTGTCACTTGGTACTTCGACAAACCGGTGAGCGCCTTGGCGATGTTGTCGCGATTGCGCTGGAGCATGTCGTAGACCGAGTTCAGCTTCTGCAGCGTTGGGGCCATCTCCTGTTCGTTGTCGTGCACGAGACCCTTCAGTTGCTGAGCCACGGCCGAGGTGTTGGCCAGCAGGTTGACGATCGCGTGTCGACGCTGTTCGAGAACACCCATCAGGTCATTGGCGTTGAGGAGCAGGGTGTTGAGCTGCTGGCTGCGCTCCGACAGCACGCCGGTCACGTCGGCGGCGCTGGCGAGCAGCTCACCAAGTGACTCATCGCGGCCGTTCAGTGACGAAGACAGC
The DNA here is from genome assembly GCF_001570485.1 of Mycolicibacterium novocastrense. Classification (GTDB taxonomy): domain Bacteria; phylum Actinomycetota; class Actinomycetes; order Mycobacteriales; family Mycobacteriaceae; genus Mycobacterium; species Mycobacterium novocastrense. Next base: position 378,662 of record NZ_BCTA01000028.1, on the reverse strand, counting down.
CGGCTCAGGCCGTCGAAGGTCGGACCGAGCTGAGGCGCGATCCGGTCGATCGTCTCGGAGAGCGTGTCCAGGGCCCGGTTCACGGATGCGGTGTCGGTCGCCGCCGTGTTCGCGGTGAACTCACTGACCGCCTCGGTCAACGAGTATGGCGAGGAGGTCCGCGACAGCGGAATCACATCCAACGGTTTCATGCGCTCGTCGCCCGCAGGGTCGAGCGTCATCATCCGCTCCCCCAGCAGTGTGCCGGTGCGGATGTGCGCCGTGGTCTGCGATCCGAGGCCGACCTTTCCGTCGACGGTGAACGTCACCAACGCCTTGCCCTTGCTCAGCGTGACATCGGATACCGATCCGATCGTCATACCCGAGACCTTGACGTCGTTTCCCGGAGCCAGGCCTGCAGCCTCGGTGAACAAGGCCTGATACCTGATGGCGGTGGCCCACGACCACAACCGTTCCGGCTGTAGCCCGATGGCGATGACGAGGATGACGAGCGTCACGCCGATGAATCCGGCCCGGATCAACGAGGCACCACGGTATTTCAGCATCAGGGTTCCCCGCACCTTCCGTTCTGCTGGAGGATCCAGGGGAAGTGGGCGGTGCGGCCCTGCAGGTCGGTGACCCGCACCGAGATGCCGCAAAGGTACTGGTTCAAGAAGCTTCCGTACGCGCCGAGACGAACCAGTTTCTTGTAGTTCTGCGGCAGCTTCTGCAGTGAGATGTCCAGCAGCGGTTTGTCCTTCTCGAGCAACGGAGCCACCCGGTTGAGTTGGTCGATACTGCCGGCGAGCGGCGGACGTGCCTGAGTCATCAGCTCGGCCAGCGAGGCGGTCCCGCTGTCGAGCGCGGTGATGGCCTCCCCGATCGGGTCGCGGTCGGTGGCCAGACCGGTGATGAGCTTCTCGAGGCGGTCGACGGCGCCGGAGAACTTGTCCCCGTCCTTGGCCACGGTCGCCATCACCGCGTTCAGGTTGTCGATCAGCTCCCGGACGATCTGGCCGTTGTCGGCGATCGCGGTCGTGAATGAGGCGGTTTTGGCGAACAACGACTCCACGTTGCCGCTCTGGCCCTGCAAGATCTGGATCAGCGAGTTGGTCAGGGCATTCACATCGTCCGGATTCAGGCCGCGGATAACCGGTTTCAATCCGCCGAGGAGAAGGTCGAGGTCCAATGCCGGCTCGGTGCGCTCGGCGGGGATCTCAGACCCCGGTCCGGCGACCCTGGTGGAGCCGGGGCCGTCGAGGAGTTCGAGGTAGCGATCCCCCACGAGGTTGAGGTACCGCACCGCGGCCTTGGTGCCGGTGGTGAGCACGATGTCGGTACTGGCGTCGAAGCTGACCACGACGGTGTTGTCCGGTCGCAGTGAGACATCGTGGACTGTGCCGACTCGGATTCCCGAAACCCGCACCGAATCACCGGTTTTCAGACTCGAGACATCGGTGAACACCGCCGAGTAGTCGTTCGACGACCCCGTGCGGTACTGGCCGAAGATCGCGAACAGCGCGCCGGTCAACAGCAGCATCACCGCGCAGAAGACGCCGAGCTTGATCGCTGTGCCGACCCCGCTCATCCCGGCATCCCGATCTGTGAGGTGTTTCGCGGCGGACCGTCGATCGGGCCGAACAGCGCCTGCTTGAGCGCATCGGAGTTCAACAGGATGCCCTGATTGCCGTACTGCGCACGGCTGGCGTCGATATCGCTGACGACGTAGGGCGCCCGCGTTTCGTATCCGACGTCAGGCAGGCCCGCGCACTGGGGGCCACCCCTTGCTGCCACCTTCGGCAGGTTCCCGGGGTAACGGTACCGTTCGGAGCCCAGCACGAAGGAATCCAGCAGTAGAACCCCGGGAACTGGTGAGGGCGCCGCCGTGGCCAACGGAACCATGCCTGCCAGCACACAATTCAGGGCTGGGTGGTACTGGCTGGTCAGGTCGGTCGTGGGTACGAGCAGGTCGAGGACTTCAGTGATCGCCTGCCGGTTGTCGGACAGTACTTCGTTGCCGATCTCGGCGAACCCGATCGCGCTGAGCAGCAGGGCGTCGAGATCGTGCTGCTTCTCGACGATCGTGTCGCTTACGGCCGACGCACTGTCCACGATCGCCAGGAGATCCGGGCTCGCGTCGGCGTACGCGTCGAGAACTTCTGGTAGGACCGCGATGTCGTGGCTGAGGTTGTCCAGACTGGGGTTGAGCTTTGCGAGCATCGTGTCCAGGTCGGACAGCGCCTGCCCGAACTTCTCGCCACGGCCGCTGAGCCCGGAGGCCAACGCACCCAGTGTCTCGTTGAGTTTCGCCGGCTCGATCTTGTTCAGCACGGAGACGAGTTGTTCGAATATGGTGTTGATCTCGACCGACACGTGATCGGCGTCGAGAACCTGGCCGGCCCGCAGCGACTGCGCAGACGGATCCGACGGCGGCACCAGGGCAACGGATTTCGCGCCGAACACCGTCGAGGACGCGATGTCGACACGTACGTTGGCCGGAATCAACTCCATCGCGGAGGGATCCATGGCGAGGTGGATAGCGGCCTTCCCGCCAGGGAGCGGTTCGATGGCGGAGACGGTGCCGACTTGAGCGCCGTGCAGTTTGACCCTGGCATCGGGATTCATCACGAGACCGGCGCGGTCGGTGATGACGGTGACCGGCTCGGTGCTGGTGAAATCCCCCCGGAAGAGCGCGACGGCGATGGCGACGACCGCTGCGATTGCGGCGATGGCAACGAAACCCGCTATCGGCCTTGCGTATTCACGCGGCTGTGTCGGTGGCTCGTGGTTGCTGGTCAACGTTCCACCTATCCCGACAGGTTGAAGTTGCCGTTGGAACCGTAGATGGACAGTGACACCAGCAAGGTGACCGACACGACGACCACCAGCGAGGTGCGCACCGCGTTGCCGACCGCGACCCCCACACCCGAAGGACCGCCGGAGGCGAAGTAGCCGAAGTAGGTGTGAATCAACAGGATGGTGATGGCCATCAGCACCGCCTGCAGGAATGACCACAACAAATCGATCGGGTTCAAAAACGTGTCGAAGTAGTGGTCGTACAGCCCGCCGGACTGGCCGAACAACACCACCGTGGTGAACTGGCTGGCAACAAAGCTCAAAATCACCGCAATCGAGTACAGCGGGGTGATCGCCACCATGCCGGCCACGATGCGCGTGGACACCAGATACTCGATCGGCCGGATCGCCATCGACTCGAGTGCGTCGATCTCCTCGTTGATGCGCATCGCGCCCAACTGCGCGGTCACCCCGGCCCCGAACGTGGCCGCCAGCCCGATCCCGGCCACCACCGGTGCGGCGATACGTACGTTGATGAACGCCGCCAAAAACCCCGTCAGCGCCTCGATACCGATATCGCCCAACGACGAATACCCCTGCACCGCCAGCGTGCCACCGGCAGCCAACGTCAAAAAGCCCACGATCGCGACCGTGCCACCGATCATCGCCAACGTGCCCGCGCCCATGGAGATCTCAGCGATCAACCGCACGATCTCCTTGCGGAAATGCACCGCCGCATGCGGAACCCCCGCCAGCGCCCGCAGATAAAACAACATGTGATCGCCGATGCGGCCGAGGAAGTCGACCGGCCGCTGGGCCTCACGGCTCAAGCGCGGATACGTCGTGCGCAAAATCGTTGCGGTGCCCATGATATGCCGTTAGCCCGTGGTCATTCGGATGCCGATGGCGGTGACGACCACGTTGATCACGAACAACGCCATAAACGCATAAACCACCGTCTCGTTGACCGCGTTACCGACCGCCTTGGCTCCACCACCGGTGATCGTCAACCCGCGAAAACACGCCACCAACCCGGCGATCAACCCGAACAACGCCGCCTTCACACACGAGATGATCACCTCGGGCACCCCGGTCAACAACGTGATCCCCGCAGCGAACGCACCCGGATTCACATCCTGGATGAACACCGAAAACGTGTAACCCCCCAAAATCCCGATGATCACCACCAAACTGTTGAGCAACAACGCCACCAGACCCGAGGCCAACATGCGCGGGGTCACCAACCGCTGCACCGGGTTGATGCCCAACACCTCCATCGCATCGATCTCCTCGCGGATCGTGCGCGACCCCAGATCGGCACACATCGCCGTCGCGCCCGCACCGGCCACGATCAACACCGTCACGATCGGACCCACCTGAGTCACCGCACCAAACGCGGCCCCCGCCCCCGACAGATCCGCAGCACCCAACTCGCGCAACAAGATGTTGAGCGTGAACGACACCAACACCGTGAACGGAATCGCCACCAACAACGTCGGCGCCAACGACACCCGAGCGATGAACCAGCACTGCTCCAAAAACTCCCGCCACTGAAACGGCCGACGAAACACAAACCGCACCGCATCAGCCGACATCGCGAACAACGCCCCGACCGCCTGCATCGGCCCGGCCAAATTCCGCAACGGCGGCAGACCCGCCGACCACCGCTCCGGTGCGTCGGTCGCCATCACCTCACGACTCCGCGTGCGGCCGTCATCGCGAAACACCCTGACGGGATCGCGGGTGACATCGGGCCTCCTGATTACGCGGGCGCATCGACGGCCCGTGTCTCGATCGGCAGCGTCGCAGTGAATCGTTCAGCGGCACAGTGAGCATCCCGCTTACCGGGACGCCCGATGAACGGAACAACCGCCGGCGGTGAAATATGCGCGTGGCAGGCTATGGGGCGTGACCGATACCGCAGCCTTCATCGCCCGAGTCGAGAACGACCGCCGCGAGGCGCCGACACCTGCCGGAGTGCTGCGCTACTACGACGTGGGCGACGGTCCCGTGCTGCTGTTTCTGCACGGCTCCGGCCCCGGCGTCACGGGGTGGCGCAACTTCCGCGGCGTGCTACCGACCTTCGCCGAGCGGTTCCGGTGCCTGATTCTGGAATTTCCCGGTTTCGGGGTCAGCGACGATTTCGGCGGACATCCGATGATCACCGCACAGGGCACTGTCGCACCGTTTCTCGACGCGCTCGGGGTTGACCACGTTGACATCGTCGGCAACTCGATGGGAGGCGGTGTCGGCATCAACTTCGCGATCAACAACCCCGACCGCATCGGCCGGTTGGTCACGATCGGCGGCATCGGCACCAACATCTTCAGTCCCGGCCCGAGCGAAGGGATCCGGCTGCTCCAGGAGTTCACCGAGGATCCGACCCGGCAGCGGTTGGTCGACTGGCTCAACTCGATGGTCTACGACCAGTCTCTGGTCACCGAACAGCTGATCGAGGAACGCTGGCAGTTGGCCACCGATCCGGACACCCTGGCCGCCGCCCGCCGCATGTACGGCAAGAAGGCCTTCGCTCAGATGATGGCGTTCATGCGCAGCAGCGACGCGCCGCTGCCCTGGGCGCAGATGCACAGGGTCGCCGCACCCACGCTGCTGACGTGGGGGCGAGACGATCGGGTGAGCCCGCTGGACATGGCGTTGATACCGATGCGCACCATCCCCAACGCCGAGCTACACGTGTTCCCGAATTGCGGGCACTGGGCGATGATCGAGGCCCAGGAGGCCTTTGAGAACGTGGTGTTGGCGTTCTTGACCCGTGAGGCCTAGGACGGCCCCAGCAGCCGGAAGCCCTTGTAACCCGCGGCGGCCACCTCGTTGCAGATGTCGAGGTAGACACCGAAACCGCCAATGAACAACATGAATCCGCGCGGTTTGCCCGGGACGTTGGCGCCCATGTACCAGGAGTTGGCCTTCGGGAACAACGTCGCATCCGCGCGCCGGTTGCACTCGGTGATCCAGTTGTCCACCGCATCGGCGGTGGGTTCGAGTGCGGTGTAACCATGTCCGTCGAGGTAGGAGATCGCCTCGGCGATCCAGTTCACGTTCGCCTCGGCGTGCAGCACCATGTTGGCGAGCACCGCGGGCGCACCGGGGCCCGAGACCAAAAACAGGTTCGGGAAGCCGTCCACCCCGAGACCGAGGTAGGTGCGCGGACCGTGCGCCCAATCGTCGCGCAGACTCTGACCGCCGCGGCCGACGATGTCGACCTTGGCCAGTGCGCCGGTCATCGCGTCAAAGCCGGTGGCCAGCACGATCGCGTCGACGTCATAGTGGGCGTCGGAGGTGTTGATACCCGTCGCGTCGATCGACACGATGGGCGTCTTCCGCACGCTGACCAGCTTTACGTGCGGTTGGTTGAATGTCTGAAAGTAGTTGGTGTCGGTGCAGATTCGCTTCGTCCCGATGGGGTGGTCGTTGGGGATGAGCAGTTCGGCGACCTCGGGTTCGTCGATCACCGCGCGGATCTTCTCCTCGTAGAACTTGCGCGCCTCCTCGTTGGCGGCCATATCGATCATCTGGTCGCTGAACGTCTTCGAGAACAGCACACCGCCGAGTTCCCAGCGTTTCTCGAACGCCGCCCGGCGCTCCTCGGGCGTGGCCTCCATCGTCAGCTTCGGATGAGCGATGTGCGGTGAGCCTCCGCCGCTGCGCCACGACAACCGGCGGCGTTCGGCGTAGGTCGCCTTGATCTGGGCGCGGTCCTCGTCGGTCAGTGGTCGATTACCGGCGGGCACACTGTAATTGGGGGTCCGCTGGAAGACGTAGAGGCGATCGGCCTGTTCGGCGATGACCGGAATGGACTGGATGCCCGATGAACCCGTACCGATCACCGCGACTCGCTTGCCGGTGAAGTCGACGGGCTCGTGCGGCCAGTGCGCGGTGTGGTACAGCTCCCCCGCGAAACCGTCGAGGCCGGGAATGTCGGGCGTCAGCGCTGCCGACAACGGACCGGTCGCCATCACACAGAAGCGCGCGGTGACGACCTCACCCGCGTCGGTCGTCACCGTCCATTTCAGATCGTTCTCGTCGAGCACCGCCGAGATGACCCGGGTGTTGAACGTGATGCCGTCGCGCAGGTCGAGCTTGTCGGCCACCCAGTTCAGGTAGCGCAGGATCTCGGCCTGGGTCGCGTACTTCTCCGACCAGTCCCACTCCTGCTCGAGCTGCGGATCGAACGAGTAGCAGTAGTCGACGCTCTCGACGTCGCAGCGCGCACCCGGATAGCGGTTGTAGTACCAGGTCCCCCCGATCTCCGGCGCCGCCTCGAACACCCGCACCGACAAGCCCTGCGATCGCAGTTTGTGCAACGCGTACAGGCCGGCGAAGCCGGCGCCGACCACCACCGCGTCCACGTTCGACCGCTCCTCGGAGATACCCACGCAGCCACGGTAGGTCGTGGCGGAGCCGATACCCCTGCAGTTTCCCGATGACCGGGCAATCGAGGCAGGAAGGTTCCGCCCATCGGAAGGACCGGTCGACCCGGTGGCCGCGGACGGTGAAGATCAGCGCATGTCACAGACCGAGGCCAGCGTTACCCGGGTCGATACCACCGCCTGCGTCGATCTGGACGGAACCCGCCACCACCTTCGCTGGCCGCGCGAGAAGACCCTCGTCGACGCGATGCTCGACGCCGGGATCGATGCCCCGCACTCGTGCCGGGAAGGCCACTGCGGGTCATGCGTCGCGACCGTGGTGTCCGGCGAGGTCGACATGGCCACCTGCGACATCCTCGAGCCCGCCGACCTGGCCGACGGCCTCATCCTGGGGTGCCAGGCCCGACCGCTCAGCGACGACATTCATGTCGCGTATTGAGCCGAAACCCCGCCCGCTGACCGGGATTGCGTCCCATTCGCCCGTCCGGTGCGGTAGACCATCAAGTGCAGCCGATAGTGAGGACATCAGCATGAGTGAGCGCGTACTCGACCGGGTGATGCACCTGGCCGAGCAGTTCAAAGACCAGGGCGCCGAGGCCGAGAAGATCGGACGCTTGACCGACACCACGGTCAAGTCGATGAAGGCCGCCGGGTCCATCCGCCTGCTGCAGCCCAAGAAGCACGGCGGCTACGAGGCCCATCCCCGCGAATTCGCCGAGACCGTGATGGCCACCGCGGCCCTGGACCCCGCGGCGGGCTGGATCAACGGCGTGGTCGGTGTGCACCCGTACCAGCTGGCATACGCCGATCCGCGGGTAGGCGAGGAAGTCTGGGGCGAGGACGTCGACACCTGGATGGCGTCTCCGTACGCGCCGCAGGGCGTCGCGAAGCCGGTCGACGGGGGCTACCTCTTCAACGGACGGTGGCAGTTCAGCTCCGGAACCGACGCGTGCGACTGGATCATCCTCGGCGCGATGATCGGTGATGCCGAGGGCAAGCCGCTGATGCCACCGCAGATGCTGCACATGGTCCTGCCGCGTTCGGACTACGAGATCGTGGAGGACTCGTGGGACGTCGTCGGGTTGCGCGGCACCGGATCCAAGGACGTCATCGTGCGCGATGCGTTCGTACCGGAGTACCGCACGATGGACGCGATGAAGGTGATGGACGGCACCGCCCAGCGTGAGGCGGGTATGACCGAGCCGTTGTACCTGATGCCGTGGTCGACGATGTTCCCGCTCGGTATCTCGGCCGCCACCATCGGCATCGCCGAGGGCGCGCTGGCCGCGCATCTGGACTATCAGCGCGAGCGCGTGAACTCCAGCGGCGTTGCGATCAAGGACGACCCGTACGTCATGTACGCCATCGGAGAGGCGGCCGCCGACATCAACGCCGCACGCCAGGAACTGCTCGCCAATGCCGACCGCATCTACGACATGGTCGCCGCGGGCAAGGAGGTCAGCTTCGAGGACCGGGCCGCCGGACGTCGCACCCAGATCCGCGCGGTGTGGCGCGCCGTGTCCGCCGTCGACGAAATCTTCGCCCGCTCGGGCGGCAACGCCGCACGCATGGACAAGCCCTTGCAGCGGTACTGGCGCGACGTTCATGTCGGGCAGCTGCACGCAATTCACGTGCCCGGCACGGTGTTTCACGCCTCGGCGCTGAGCTCGCTGGGCGTGGATCCACAGGGCCCGCTGCGGGCGATGATCTGATGAGTGATCTGAAGAGCCTCGGATATGTCAAGGTCCAGGCCACCGACATCGAGCGCTGGCGCCACTTCGCGTTCAAGGTGCTGGGTTTCGCCGAAGGCTCCGGTCCCGACGGCGATGCGCTGTATCTACGCATGGACGAGCGCGCCGCGCGCATCATCGTGGTTCCCGGCGACGTCGACAAGATCGTCACCGTCGGTTGGGAAGTCCGCGACCATGCGGCGCTGACCCGGGTGAAGGCCGCTCTGGACGGCGCCGGCATAGCGGTCAAGGAACTCTCACTCGAGGAGGCCGACGCACGCCGGGTCGAAGAGGTGATCGCATTCGACGATCCGGCAGGCACCTCCACCGAGGTCTTCCACGGTGCGGTACTCGACCACAGCCCGGTGGTGACGCCGTACGGTGCCAGGTTCGTCACCGGCGATCAGGGGTTAGGCCACGTCGTGCTGCCGGCCCTCGACGTGCCTGGCCTGTTCGGTTTCTACACCGAGGTTCTGGGATTCAAGTCGCGCGGGGCGTTTCGCGTTCCGACGCCGCCGGAGTTCGGGCCGCTGCGCGTGCGGTTCCTCGGTATCAACGCGCGCCACCACAGCCTGGCGATCTGCCCGGCGATGACGTTGCGAGACCCGGGCCTGATCCACCTGATGGTGGAGGTCGACAGCCTTGACACCGTCGGACAGGCACTCGACCGGGTGAACAGGGACGGCTTCCAGTTGTCCTCGACGCTGGGCAGGCACACCAACGACAAGATGGTGTCGTTCTACGTGCGCGCGCCCGGTGACTGGGATATCGAGTTCGGCACCGACGGTATGCGGGTCGACGAAACCTATTACACCGCAGAGGAAATCACGGCCGACAGCTACTGGGGTCACGAGTGGGTCTCCGACCTGCCGGCGGCGATGCGCCCGTGAACGGTGACGTCACTCCGCTGCCCGCGGCGGATATCGCGCAGTGGGACGAGGAGGCCGACGTCGTCATCGCCGGCTTCGGCATCGCCGGTGCTGCGGCAGCGGTGGAAGCGACGCGCGCCGGCGCCGACGTCCTGGTCCTCGAACGAACCGGCTCGTGGGGCGGCGCGGCGTCGATGGCCGGTGGCTTCATCTACCTGGGCGGTGGCACACCCATCCAAAAGGCCTGTGGCTTCGACGATTCCGTCGCGAACATGGCCGCCTACCTGAACGTCGCGATGGGGCCCGGTGCCGACGAGAAGCGCATCGCCGACTACTGCGACGCCAGCCTCGAGCACTTCGACTGGCTCGTCGGCTGCGGTGTGCGGTTCAAGCCGGAATTCTTCGGCGAGCCGGGTTGGGAACCCATGGGCGATCAGGGGTTGATGTACAGCGGCGGGGAGAACTCCTACCCGTTCAACACCATCGCCACGCCCGCACCGCGCGGACACGTCCCGCAGATGTCGGACAAGAAGCAGGGCGAGGCGAGCGCCGGCTACATGCTGATGAAGCCGCTCGTGGAGACGGCCACCGCGGCGGGAGCACGGGCCATCTACGACGTCCGCGTGCAGCGATTGATCGTCGAGTCCGACGGCCGCGTGGTCGGTGTTCGTGCGCGTCGGTACGGCGAGGAGATCGCCGTGCGGGCGCGTCGCGGAGTGGTCCTCGCGATGGGCAGCTTCGCCTACAACGAGGCCATGGTCGCCCAGTACGCCCCGCGCATCGCCGGCCGACCCGCCGCCGCCATCGAGCAGCATGACGGCCAGGCCATCCGGATGGCGCAGGCGCTGGGCGCCGACCTCGCCCACATGGACGCCACCGAGGTGGCCATCTTCATCGATCCGCAACAGCTGGTGCGGGGCATCCTCGTCAACGGCCGCGGGCAGCGCTACGTCGCCGAGGACACCTATCCCGGCAGGGTCGGACAGTTGACGCTCTACCACCAGGACAACACGGCGTACCTGATCATCGACGAGAAGGCTCAGGAGGAGGCGATGGCCTCGTTGTCGCCGCAGTTGATGCTGCGCCCGCCGACCTGGGTGTGCGAGTCGGTGGCCGAACTCGAATCCGAGATGGGGTTGCCGACGGGATCGCTTCAAGCGACCGTCTCCGCCTACAACGCCGGCGCCGCCGCGGGTGAGGATCCGCTGCTGCACAAGAAGCCGCAGTGGCTGCGACCGATCGGCACACCGGTCGGCGCGATCGATCTGCGCGAGAGCACCGGCGGATTCACCCTGGGCGGACTTTTGACGTCGCTGGACGCGGAGGTGCTGCACGTTAGCGGCGAGCCCATCCCCGGCCTGTTCGCCGCGGGGCGCTGCACCGCGGGCCTCGCGGCGTGGGGCTACGCGAGCGGTATCTCGTTGGGCGACGGAAGCTTCTACGGCCGGCGGGCGGGGCGGAGCGCGGCGGCCGTCTAGTCCCCAGTCCGCGTGGTACACGATGGACGCATGAAGGCCGTCAGCTGTGAACAAGGCAATCTGTCCGTCGTCGACCTCCCGACCCCTGCCCCAGCACGCGGGCAACTGCTGCTCGAGGTGCGGCGCTGCGGGATCTGCGGATCCGACCTACATGCGAAGGACCATGCCGACGAACTGACCGACGTGATGGACGAGGTCGGTTATCCGGACTTCATGCGTCGGGACACGCCGGTCGTGTTGGGCCACGAGTTCGTCGGTGAAGTAGCCGAGCGCGGCCCGGGCGCCGCCAAGGAGTTCAAGGCCGGGGCTCCCGTGGTGTCGTTTCCGATGGTGCGAGCGGCGGGCGGTGTGCACATGACCGGGCTGTCCCCGCTGGCACCCGGCGCCTACGCCGAGCACGTCCTCGCCGAAGCCTCGATGAGCTTTGTCGTCCCGAATGGGCTCGACCTCGATATCGCTGCGCTGACCGAGCCGATGGCGGTGGCCCTGCATGCGGTGCGCCGCAGCCAGATCGGCAAGCGTGATGTCGCGATCGTCATCGGTTGCGGGCCGGTCGGTCTCGCGGTGATCTGCCATCTGAAGTCGCTCGGCGTGGCCACGATCGTCGCGAGTGACTTCTCCGCCACGCGCCGCGAGATGGCGTCGCGCTGTGGCGCCGACGTCGTCGTCGATCCCGCCGTCGACTCCCCGTACACGGCCGCCGGTCAGTCCGGGGCGATCACCGAGGCTCAACAGTTGTTTGAACTCGCCGTCGGCACGATGGAGAAGCTGCGCCGCGTGCCGGGCTGGTCGCAGCTCTACCGGGTCGCCGACAGGTTGGGCGCGGCGAGCCCGAAGCGGCCCGTGGTCTTCGAATGTGTCGGCGTGCCCGGGATCATCGACGGCATCATCCGCGCGGCTCCCGTGCAGTCACGGGTCGTCGTGGTCGGCGTGTGCATGGGCACCGACCACTTCCGCCCGGCGGTCGCGAACGGCAAAGACATCGACCTGCGGTTCGTCTTCGGTTACACGCCGCTGGAGTTCCGCGACACATTGCACCTGCTCGCCGACGGCAAGGTGGACGCCTCGGCGCTCGTCACCGGGACTGTGGGGCTGAGCGGCGTGGCACGCGCCTTCGAGGTCCTCGGCGCGGCCGAAGCGCACGCCAAGATCCTGATCGACCCGCAGAGCGACGCGATTTCGCCTTAGCGGGTTGATCGCACGCGCCCAGTGCGGGCGATCAACCCGTTAGCGACACGTCGACGCGTGGCCCGAAACCGCAGGTCATTTCCGTGACCGAAGGCCAATCGAAGTGTTCGTGTGACACCACGCACAGCGACATGCTACAAATAGGCATATTCCTATTAGAAATATTGCCTGCCTGTCGCAGGTCGTTCGCCGGAGGCCACATGACAACGACTGTCGAAACACCCAGCGCCGTCCTCGACCGCGTATCGCTGGTTCTTGACGCCTTCGACGGCCCGGGCCGGCTGACACTGGCGCAGATCGTGCGCCGCACCGGGCTTCCCCGCTCGTCCGCACACCGCATGCTCGAGCGCCTCGTCCAATTGCGGTGGCTGCGACGCAACGGGCGCGACTACGAGCTGGGCATGCGGCTGGTCGAGCTGGGGTCGCTCGCGGTGCACCAGGACCGCCTGCACCGCGCGGCGGTCCCTCTGCTGCACGACCTGCACCGCGCCACCGGTCTCGTCGTCCACCTCGCCGTCCTGGACGGCGCCGACGTCGTATACCTGGAGAAGATCGGTGACGGGCTGGGCGCAGCCATACCCAGCCGCGTCGGGGGGCGTCACCCCGCTCACTGTTCGGCCCTGGGCAAGGCGATGCTGGCGTCCGTGGGCGATCTGGACTACGACACCATCGACCTGACGAGCCGGCGTACCAAGTACTCCATCGGATCGCCCGCCCAGCTGCGCACCGAACTCGCCAAGGCACGCTCGCACGGCATCGCGTTCGACCGTGAAGAGGCCCTCACCGGATTCGGTTGTGTGGCAGCACCGATCGGCGGTCAGGGTGAGGCTGTCGCGGCGGTATCGGTGTGCGGACCGATGAACCGCATGATGTTCGATCAGCGCCTCGTCGCGCCGGTGCGGATGACGGCCATGGCGGTCTGGCGCAACGCCGAGGACGGCCCCCGGCGGGTCGCGCCGACGCTGCAGCAGGCCCGGCCGCTGCGGAACATGCCCGCACCCCGGCCCACGATGCCCCGCGAGCCGGTGCTGCAGTACGCGTGACACTCGATCCGCAGATCGCCGAACTGATCGAGGCGCTGGACTCCGGTTTTCCGCCGGTGCACACCATGACCGGCGCGCAGGCGCGAGCGACCATCCGATCGCGCTTCGTACCGCCCGCACAGCCCGAAGCCATCGGGTCGGTCGAGGACGTCACCATCCCCGGAGGCGTCCCGGTTCGGATCTACCGACCGGCCTCGGATGTCGCGCTGCCGATCGTGGTCTACGCGCACGGCGGTGGGTTCGTGTTCTGCGACCTCGACAGCCACGACGGGCTGTGCCGCAACCTGGCGAATCTCCTTACCGCGGTGGTCATCTCGGTCGACTACCGGCTTGCGCCCGAGCATGCTTGGCCCGCCGCCGCGGAGGATGTGTACGCCGCGACGTGCTGGGCGGCCGAGCACACCACGGAACTCGGTGGCGACCCAGGCCGGCTGGGGGTCGCGGGCGACAGCGCAGGCGGCAACCTCGCGGCGGTCACCACGCTGATGGCACGCGACCGCGGTGGGCCCGCACTGTCCGCTCAACTGCTGATCTACCCGATGATCGCCGCGGACTTCGAGACCGAGTCATACCGCTTGTACGGCAAGGGTTTCTACAACCCGCGCCCCGCGTTGCAGTGGTACTGGGACCAGTACGTGCCCTCCCCCGTCGACCGCACCCACCCGTATGCGTCGCCGCTGCAGGCGCGCCTCGACGGACTGCCACCGGCCGTGGTCGTGATCGCGGGTCACGATCCGCTACGTGACGAGGGCGTCGCGTACGCCGATGCACTGGAATCCGCCGGTGTCTCCGTGGCGCGGTGCACGTTCGACGGCGGGATCCACGGATTCATGACGATGCCGATGCTCGATATCGCTCATGAGGCGCGGCGTCAGGCCAGCCAGGAGCTCGCGAAGTTGTTGTGAGGCTTGCCACTAGGCCTTGGTGGCCGGCCCGTAGCGCTGGTGCGGGTCGAGCACGCAGTGTGTCCGGCCGAACACCGTGACCATGCATTTGTTGTTGTGGTTGCAGCGGCTGCGGGTGTCGTGATCGGCGGTCATCGCGTTGACCAGATCGGGTTCGCGGAGCAACGCGCGGCCCATCGCCATGAAGTCGAAACCCTCGCGCAGCCCGGTCTGGAGGTGGTCGTAGTTCGTGATGCCGCCCAGCAGAATCAGTTTGGTGTTGCCGATGACGGGAACGAACTGTCGTGCGGCGTCGAGCATGTAGAGGTCCCGGTACGGATAACTGCCCATGACCCGCTTGCCCGCCAGGCGTACGCCGGGCCGCAGCGCGGAGGGCATCACCTCGGCGAATTCCTTGACCGGAACGTCGCCCCGGAACAGGTACATCGGTTTGTAGACCGATGACCCCTGAGTGAGCTCGATGGCGTCCAGCGTGGAGTCGGCGTCGAGCAGCTGCGCGGTCCGCAGGGCCTCGTCGATCCAGATGCTGCCGGGCAGACCGTCGTCCATGTCGAGTTTGGCGATGACGGCGATCTGGTCCTTCACGACTTCCCGGACACGGGTCGCGATTTCGCGGACCAAGCGCGACCGGTTGTCGATGGAACCGCCGTATTGATCCTTGCGCCGGTTGATCCGCGCGCTGAGGAACGAACTCGGTAGGTAGAGATGGCCGAAGTGCAGTTCGACGGCGTCGAAGCCGGCGTCGATGGCCACCTGCGCCGCCGCGGCGAATTGTTCGATCACGGCGCGGATCTCGTCGCGGGTGATCTCGCGACAGTAGGCGAAGGAAGTCGGGTTGACGAAGCGGCTCGGGGCGAGCGCGGTGACCCCGGTCAGCTTCTTCGGAGCCACGACACCGGCGTGGCCGAGCTGCGCCGAGATCGCCGCGCCTGCCGCGTGCACGGCGTCGGTCAGCCTGCGCAGTCCCGGCAGCGCCGCCGGGCTCATCACGATCTGACCGGGGGCGCTGGCACCCTCCTTGGAGACGCAGCAGTAGGCGACCGTCGTCATTCCCACGCCGCCCTTGGCGAACGCGACGTGGAAGTCGATCAGGTCGTCGGTGACCAAGCCGTCCGGCGAGCGGCCCTCCGACGTCGCGGCCTTGATGACCCGGTTGCGCAGCTTCACCGGACCGAGCCGGGCCGGCGCGAACGGGTCCAGCGTCTCAACGGTCATCGGCCCACGGTGCTCCGCGGAACGGTCGCGGTCAACGGTGTCATCCCGATGGCCGGGAGCGTCATCCTCACCACGATCGCCGTCGCCCTAGTGTGCGGGTCATGGCCGACGGTGAGGTGTTCGTCATCGACCGGGTCATCACCCGGCCCGGATGCGCACGGAGATTCGTCGACACCTACCTGGCCGAATACGCGCCGGGTGCGCGGGATCGCGGGATGACGCTTCGCGACGTGCTCGTCAGCCCGCCGATATGGTTCGACGACCGATCCAACGTGATCACCGTGACGTGGTCGCTGCCGAGCCCGCAAGCCTGGTGGGAGATGACGTGGAAGGGCAGGCCCGACGCCACACTCGGGCCGTGGTGGGATGGCGTGGCCGACCTGGTCGTCGAGCGCACCCGTAGCGTTGCCGCCGCCGCGGGCGATGTCGACGGATTGTGCGATGTATAGCGTCATCCGCCTGATCGACGCCGCCGAAGCCGGACGCGAGCGTCTGCTGAAAGAGCTGCGCGGAGCCGCGGCGGCCAGCGGTGCGGCCCACGCCCTGGTGCAGCCGACGCTGCCGGGCGTGCGCAACGGCGGCGATATCCTCGTGCACCTGCGGTTCCGCGATGCCGACGAGTGGTCCTCGGCGGCAACGTCTTTCGACGCGGTGTTCGACCGTCCCGAGGTCAATCGCGTCAACGGCGCCACCTACACCGGCAGCCCGGTCGCCGCCAGAGACATCTCGACCACCGTGTACCGGACACTACTGTTGCGCGTGCAACCGGACGCCGACGACGCCACAGTGGCGCGGTTCGAAGACGATCTGCGGCTGCTCCCCCGCTACGTGGGTTCGATCGGCACATGGCAGCTCAGTCGCGTCGATTCGGCCGTCGGTAACTCACCGTGGACACACGTGTTCGAACAGGAGTTCCGCGACCTCGACGGTCTGACCGGTCCGTACCTCATGCATCCGATCCACTGGGCGTACGTGGACCGCTGGTTCGACCCCGAGTGTCCCGAGGTCATCGTCCGCGACCGGGTCTGCCACAGCTTCTGCGACCTCCCCCCACAGTGATTTGGGTGCTCAGACAGTCGCACATCGACTGTTAGAGCACCGAAACCATTACAGGCCGGCGGGCAGGATGTTCGGGTTGGCCACCGCGGGCGGCTCCAGAGGCGGCATCTCCGTGGCTCCGTCGAGGCTGCGCACGGTCAGCCCCTGCGACCACGGGTAGTGCAGGCTGAAGGCGACCAGGCCGGTGCGCTCGGCGGCAGGCCGATGGCACATCGCCAACACCGTCTCGGCCAGATACTCGACCGGTTCGGTCGGAAAGGTATCCGGAATCAGTTGGGCCGCACCGGGAGTCCGGATGGCGGTGGAGGGACCGACACAGTTGACCGCGATGTTCGCGTCGAGCAGCTCGGCGGCCACACCCTGCGTGAACCTGTGCAGCGCGGCCTTGCAGGAGGCGTAGACGACGTCGCCCGAGGTCTTGTTGTACTCGCGATACGGCCGCACCGGGGCGACGCCCGTCACCGAACCGATGTTGACGATCCAGCCGGCGCCCCGTTCCCGCATGTGTGGCACGGCGGCCTTGGTGAGCACGAAGGGGGTGCGCAGATAGTGTTCGACGGTGCGATCGAAGGTGTCCAGGCTCATCTCCTCGACGCGGGCGTAGTCGGCGAAACCGGCGTTGTTGACGAGGATGTCGAGGCCGCCGGTGCGGTCGACGACCTCGTCGATCAGGCGGCCCCGCTGATCGGGATCTTCGAGGTCGGCCGCGATGCCGATCGCCGTTCCGCCCGCGCCCTCGATCAGCTCGATGGTTTCGGCAATGGTCCCCGGCAGGGCCGTGGCTGCTCCGCCGCGTACCGATGCCGAGGGCTCGAATGACCGGGCGGTCACGGCCACGGTGGCGCCTTCTGCGGAAAGGCGTTGCGCCACAGCGCGTCCGATACCTCGGCTGCTGCCGGTGACCAGAGCCGTCTTGCCGGCGAGAAGTCCCGTCATCGGAGGACGAAGTGTTCTTCGACGGGCGCGCGATGCTGATGCCACAGGTCGACCAGGCGGTACGGTGTGGCCACCACTACGCGACCGGAACCGGAACGGTAGTAGGTGTGCGCGTTCGGGGTGTGACACCACACCGTCTGCGACATCGCGTCGTCGATCTGGGCGACGTAGTCGTCGTAGGCCTCGCGCGTCACCTCGATGGTGGTGGCGCCGCGCAGCGCCAGCAGCTGCAGGCACTCCACGATGTAGTGGGCGAGCACCTCCATCGAAAAGTTCGCGCCCGCACCGTGGCCCGGGCTGTAGTTCGGGGCCGAGGTGATGAACAGGTTCGGGAAGCCCGGCACCGTGCCGCCGCGGTACGCGCGGGGGCTGTCGCCCCATTCCTCGCGCAGTGTCCTGCCGTCGCGTCCCCGAATGTCGATCGTGGACAGGAAGTCGAGGTGATACCCGGTGGCATAGACGATGACATCGAGGTCGATCTGCCGCCCGTCGGCCGTGACGATGCCCGCGGCGTTGACGGCGGCGGGCTCGCTGGCTTCGACGTCGACGTGGTCGCGGGTCAGCGCCGCGTAGTAGCCGCCCGGGTCGCGGATGATCCGCTTGCCGTACGGCGCGAAATCCGGCGTGACCTTCTTCGCCAGCTCCGAACCCTCGCCGAACGTCGTGTTGATGTACTCCAAACACATCTGCAGGAGCACGTCGTTGGCAGCCGAGATCGACAGATGGTCCTTGGCCCACTCGGGGTCGCGCAGGATGACCGGGTAGTTGTTGTCAGCCGTCGCCCAGTAGGACTTCAGCCGGTGCCAGTTCGCGTAGTACGGCAGGCGCCGTCCGAGATAGCGCCGGTATTCGGGGACGTCGTCGGAGAGCCGCTTGCGCGGAGCCACCCAGTGCGGTTGGCGTTGGAACACTGTCAGGTGTTCGACCTCGTCCACGCACGCGTCGACGATCTGTACGGCGGTGCACCCCGCGCCGATGACGGCGACCCGCTTGCCGGTGAGGTCCAGCGACGGATCCCACTGCGCCGAGTGGATACTGGTGCCCTCGAACGATTCTCGTCCGGGGACCTCGGGCCAGCGTGGCCGGTTGAGGTAACCGGCGGCGGTGACGACCACCCGGGCGTAGCTGACGTCGCGGTTGCCGTCGCGGTCGACCGCGTGGATCTGCCACTGATTTCGCGCCTCGTCCCACCACAGCGCCTCGACCTCGGTGCCGAACCGGGTGTGTTCACGCAGGCCGTTCTTGTCGGCCAGGGACACCAGATAGTCCTGGTACTCCGCGCCCTGCGGGTAGTAGCTCGACCAGTCCGGGTTGACCTCCCGCGACAACGAGTAGTACGCCGACGGGGTGTCGACGCCGATCCCGGGGTACTTCGTCGTCAGCCAGGTGCCGCCGACCTCGTCGTTGCGGTCGAAGATCTGATACCGCACCCCGGCGTCGGCGGCGGCCAGCGCGGTGATGATGCCGGCGATGCCCGCGCCGATGATCGCGACCGTCGTCGTCGGCGGGATCGGCACCGTGCGCGGCAGCGTGGGCTGGGAAAGATGGAAACCGCCCTGCTCGAGCAGGAGCGGGACGAATTCGTCGTCGACGTCGGAGCCCAGCGCAACCGGCAGTACGCGGGTGAACAGATCGATGTCGTCGGCGGCCATCGCACCCTCGGCCCGCGGCGCGGACAGCGCCGAGATGACCGCGTCGACAAGCGTCGTCATGGTGTCGGCGTCGGTGACACCGACCCGTTCGGGCGGATCGGGGATGTGGGAGATCTTCGGCGCGAACCGGTCGATCACCGACGGATCACCCGTCAGCTGGGCCAGCACCGCGACCAGGACGCCTGGGTCCGCTTGAACGAGGTTCGCCCTGAGTTCATCGCGGTCGGCGTCCGCGGCACGCGGCGTCGGTATGGCTCGAGCGTCAGCAGTCACGGCACGAGTATCGGCCCGCCACGCCGCCCCGGGCACCGCCCTGCCTACTGAGCGGGACATCCGTCGCCCGCACCACGCTGAACGCGCTTACGCTGCCCGCCATGGATCTGGATGCGGTGGTCGAGCAGGCACGCAGCCACACTCTGGGCGACATCCCGCGCCGGTCGGCCCGCAGGCGACCCGACAAGACCGCGATCATCGACGGCGATGTGGTGCTGACGTTCGCCGAATTCGACCACCTGGTGGACCGAGCCGCCGCAGCGTTGCGGGACAACGGCTTTCGACCCGGCGACCGGGTCGCGCTGTTGGCCCGCAACTGTTGGCAGTATGCGGCGCTGGCCTTCGCCACCGCCCGCGCCGCGGTGGTGTTGGTGCCGGTCAACTTCATGCTGACGGCCGAGGAGGTCGCCTACATCCTTGGCCACAGCAAGGCCGACGGCTTGATCATCGAAGCCGAGTTGGCGACCGTCGCCGAGGACGCGATGCGCCTCGATGGTGCGGTGCGCACGACGGCCGCGATCGTCCGGCCCGGACAGAGCGTTCCGCCCGGCTGGGACGACTTCGCGCAGTGGCTTTCCACCACCACCCCCGCGCCGGATCCGCGCATCGGCGACGACCAGCTGCTGCGGTTGATGTACACCAGCGGCACGGAGTCGCGGCCCAAGGGCGCGATGCACACGAGCCGCAGCCTGATGTGGCAGTACGTCAGCACCATCGTCGCCGGCTCGATGGCGGGCGACGACGTCGAGATCCACTCACTGCCGCTGTATCACTGCGCGCAGCTGGACAACTTCCTGGCCACCGACATCTATCTCGGTGCGACCAGCATCATCCTGCCCGGGCCAGATCCGGAGACGGTGCTGCGCACCATCGCCCGCCACGGGGTGACCAACTACTTCGCACCTCCGACGGTGTGGATCAGCCTGCTGCGTTCTCCGGTGTTCGACGAGGTCGATCTGTCGAGCTTGAGCAAGGGCTACTACGGCGCTTCGGCGATGCCGCTCGAGATCCTCGCCGAGATCCGCGACCGGCTGCCGAACCTGAGGTTGTGGAACTTTTACGGGCAGACCGAGCTGGCGCCGCTGGCGTCCGCGCTCGGGCCCGACGAGCAGGATGCGCACGCCGGGTCGGCGGGGCGGCCGGTGGTCAATGTCGAGACGACGATCCTCGACGATGACGACGTTCCGGTCGCGCCCGGCGTGGTGGGTGAGATCGCCCACCGCAGCCCGCATCTGATGCTCGGCTATCTCGACGACCCGGCCAAGACTTCCGAGGCGTTCCGCGGCGGGTGGTTCCACTCCGGCGACCTCGGCTACTACGACGAACACGGGTTGCTGCACGTGGTCGACCGCAAGAAGGACATGATCAAGACCGGTGGCGAGAACGTTGCCAGCCGCGAGGTCGAGGAAGTCCTCTACCGGCACAACGGGGTCCAGGAGGTCGCGGTCTTCGGCCTTCCGCATCCGACGTGGGTCGAGACCGTGGTCGCCGCGGTCGTTGCCCGCGACGGTGCCAACCTCACCGAGGACGGCCTGGTCGCGCACTGCCGGCAGCATCTGGCCGGGTTCAAGACCCCCAAGCACGTCTTCTTCGTCGATGCGCTGCCGAAGAATCCGAGCGGCAAGCTGCTCAAACGTCAATTGCGCGAACGCTTCGCGGCCGAACCGCTGAGCCGCTGAGCCCGAAGGGAACTGAGGATTGTTCACAGGACGTATCGCGCGCTTCGACGCGCCCGGAAAGCCGTTCGAGATCGAAACCGTGAACTTGGCCGAGGTCGGCCCCGGCGAGATCCTGATCAAGGTCACCAGGACCAACATCTGCGGATCGGACCTGCACGCATGGCACGGCACCTTCGCCACCCGCGGCCTGGGAGGACAACTTCCGACGGTGCTCGGTCACGAAATGGTGGGCGCGGTTTCCGAACTCGGTGACGGCGTCACCGCGGACTCCAACGGTGCGCCACTGGCGAAGGGCAGCCGGGTGGTGTTCCCCTACTTCTTCTCCTGCCACCGATGCCGAAACTGCCTGGCGGGCAGGCGCAACGCGTGCCTGAACCTGACGATGGCCATGCTCGGACGCGCCGACGCGCCACCCTATTTCGTCGGCGGATACGCCGACTACTTCCTGCTGCCCGCCGGGGCGGTCGTGTACACCGTCCCCGACCGGGTCAGCGACGACATCGCCTCGGGCGCCAACTGCGCACTGTCACAGGTGATGTACGGCCTCGAGCGCGTCGACCAACAACTCGGCGAGACCGTCGTCGTGCAGGGCGCCGGTGCGCTGGGACTGTACGCGGTCGCGGTGGCCAAGGCCCGGGGCGCGGGCCGGGTCATCGCCATCGACGGGGTTCCCGAACGGCTCGAGCTGGCAACCGCGTTCGGCGCCGACGCGGTGATCGACATCAACACGGCCGCCACCGTGAAGGACCGCACGAAGATCGTCCGCGACCTGACCGACGGCCACGGCGCCGACGTGGTGGTCGAGGTCGTCGGGCACCCGTCCGCCATCGACGAGGGCCTCAAGATGCTGGGCCAGTTCGGCCGCTACGTCGAGATCGGCAACATCAACATCGGCAAGACCTTCGAATTCGACCCGTCACGCTTCGTCTTCGCCAACAAGACGATGGTCGGGGTCTCGTTGTACGAACCGCCGGTGCTGTCGCGGGCGCTGACCTTCCTCGAACAGCACCAGGACACCCTCCCCCTGCACCGGCTCGCGTCGGCGCAGTATCCGCTCGACGACATCAACGCGGCCTTCGCCGCCGCCGAGCACAAGCGCGACGTGCGCGCCAGCATCGTTCCCTGATCCCTCAAGGAGATCCATGCACGACTACACCCGCAAAACGCTGTTCATCGACGGCCAGTGGGTCACGCCGTCGACGGGCGACGTGATCGACGTCGTCAACCCCGCCACCGAGAAGGTGATCGGCGCTGTGCCCAGCGGAACCGTCGCCGACGTGGACGCGGCGGTGGCCGCCGCCCGCCGCGCCTTCGATCCGCTGATCACCCTCGCCGAGCGACGTGACCGGCTGACCCGGGTGATCGCCGCGATGGAGAAGCGGCTGCCCGACATCGCCGAGACCATCAGCCGGGAGATGGGCGCCCCGCTGCGCGTGGCGCAGGGCGTTCAAACCAAGGTCCCGCTGGCGGTGGCCCGCGGTTTCGCCGATGTGCTCGAGTCGTTCGAATTCGAAGAGCGCGTGGGTAACTCGTTGGTGCTGCGAGAGCCCTACGGCGTCGTCGGCGCCATCACCCCGTGGAACTACCCGCTGTATCAGGTGGTGGCCAAGGTGCTGCCCGCGATCGCCGCGGGATGCACCGTCGTCCTCAAACCGAGCAACGAGGCACCGCTGTCGGTGTTCGAGTTCATCGAAGCGGTCGAGGAGGCCGGACTTCCCGACGGTGTGGTGAACCTGGTGTCGGGACGCGGCTCCGTGGTGGGCGAGCGCATCGCGTCGCATCCCGACGTCGACGTGGTGTCGTTCACCGGGTCGACCGCCGTGGGCCGCCGGGTCGCCGAGCTCGCCGCCGGATCGGTGAAGAAGGTCGCCCTCGAACTCGGCGGCAAGTCCGCCAACGTCATCCTCGAGGGCGGCGACCTGACCACCGCGGTGAAGGTCGGCGTGGGCAACGCGTTCCTCAACGGCGGGCAGACCTGCATGGCGTGGACCCGGATGCTGGTGCCACGCCAGCGCTACGACGAGGCCCTCGAACTCATCGAGGCCGCCGCAGCCAAGTACACCGTCGGTGACCCGTCCGACCCCGGCACCCGGATCGGCCCCCTGGCCTCGGCCGCGCAGTTCGAGTCCGTGCGCGGGTTCATCGACCGCGCACGCCGCGACGGCGCCCGCCTTCTCACCGGCGGCTCCGAATCGGTCCGCGACACCGGGTACTACGTCGCCCCGACCGTGTTCGCCGACGTCGACCCCGACTCCGAGCTGGGCCAGGAGGAGGTGTTCGGACCCGTGCTCGCGGTGATTCCGTTCCGGGACACCGACGACGCCCTACGCATCGCCAACGGCACGCCATACGGGCTCGCGGGCGCGGTGTGGGGTCCCGACCTCGACACGGCCATCGCCTTCGCGCGGCGCGTGCAGACCGGACAACTCGACATCAACGGCGGCGTGTACAACCCGGTCGCGCCGTTCGGCGGATACAAGAAATCCGGTGTCGGCCGGGAGTTGGGCCGCGCGGGGTTCGAGGAATTCCTGCAGACCAAGTCCCTACAGTTGCCGTCATGAGCACACCGCTGAACATCGCCGCTCACGGTGCGACACAGACGTGGACCATCGACCTGCCCGAGGTCGGCAACGCGATCACCGACAAGGGCTTCATCTCGGCGTTCGAGGCCGCGGTCGAGGCCGCCAACGCCGACCTCGACGTGCGCGCGGTGATCCTGACCGGCGCGGGCAAGATCTTCTCCGCGGGGGGCAACGTCAAGGAGATGGCCGACCGCACCGGGATGTTCGGCCTCGACGCCCTCGACCAGCGGCGTGCCTACGTCGACGGGATCCAGCGCATCCCGCGCGCACTCGGCCGCCTGGAGGTCCCGCTGATCGCCGCGGTCAACGGACCCGCCGTGGGAGCCGGCTGCGACCTAGCCATGATGTGCGACATCCGGGTGGCCTCCGAGCGGGCGTCGTTCGCCGAGAGCTTCGTGCAGATCGGCATCATCCCGGGCGACGGCGGTACGTGGTTCCTGCCGAGGGCGATCGGCTACGAGCGCGCCGCCGAGATGACGTTCACCGGCGACCGCATCGATGCGGCCACCGCCTTGGAGTGGGGCATGGTCAGCCGCGTCGTGCCGCACGACGACCTGCTCACGGAGGCGCTCGCGTTGGCCGACCGGATCACCAAGAATCCCGCCCACGCCCTGCGGATGGCCAAACGTCTGCTGCAGGAGTCGCGGGCCGGCTCGCTGGACTCCACGCTGGCCATGGCCGCGGCCATGCAGCCGCTGGCCCACCGCGACCCCGAGCACGAACAGCGCATCAGCCGATGGCGGACCGCCCCGTGACGCTCCCCCGCCTGGTTCCCCCCGCGGCCGTCGACGCCACCGCGACGGCGGCCCTGCGGGCCGAGGTCCGCGGATTCCTCGCCGAGCAGCGTGCCGCGGGCGCCTTCACCCCGTCGGTCGACGCGTGGCTGACGGGATGGGATGAAGACTTCACCAAAGCCCTTGCCGCACAGGGCTATCTCGGGATGACGGTGCCCCTCGAGTACGGCGGACACGGACGCTCGTTCGTCGAACGGTTCGCAGTGACCGAGGAGTTGCTCGCCGCCGGCGCGCCGGTCGCGGCCCACTGGATCGCCGACCGGCAGATCGTACCGTCATTGCTCAAGTACGGCACGGAACTACAGAAGAGGGAGTTTCTTCCGCGGATCGTGCGCGGCGAGTGCTTCTTCGGCATCGGCATGAGCGAACCCGATTCCGGCTCCGATCTCGCCAGTGTGCGCACCAGGGCGGTACGAGTCGACGGCGGTTGGTCACTGTCGGGCACCAAGGTGTGGACCTCGGGGGCGCACAACGCGCATGCGTTCATCGCGTTGGCCCGCACCGCGCCCGTCGACCCGGACAACCGACACGCGGGGCTGAGCCAGTTCATCGTCGACCTGCGCGGGCCCGGTGTCGACATCCGACCGGTTGTCTCGATGAACGGCGCACACCATTTCAACGAGGTGATCCTCGACGGCGCCTTTGTGCCTGACGACATGGTGTTCGGTGAGATCGGTGCGGGCTGGCGCCAGGTCACCTCGGAGCTGGCCTTCGAGCGCAGTGGACCTGAACGGTTCCTGTCGACGTTCGTCTTGTTGAGAGCATGCGGTGAAAAGACGGCGGCACAACAGATCCCGCGGGATGCCGGACTGGGCCGGCTGGTGGCGCGCGTCGCCGGGCTGCACCAGATGTCGACCGCCGTCGCGGGCGCCCTGGAGCGACGTGAGCCCGCCGACGTGCCCGCGGCGGTGGTCAAGGTGCTCGGCACCACCACCGAGGGCGACATCGCCGACTTCGCCGACGTGCTGACCGACGCAACCACGGATCCCAGTCTCGCCGAACTGGTTTCGAAAGCGGTGGATCAACGCCCCGGCTTCACGCTGCGCGGCGGCACCAACGAGGTGTTGCGCGGCGTGATCGCGCGAGGACTGGGGCTGCGATGACCGTCGATCCGGCGCTCGTCGAGATGATGGACGCGGTCTTCGCCGAATACCGCGACGCCCACCCGCCCGCGAAGGCCGTCGCGCGGGATGCCGAACTGTGGCGGCGCCTCCACGATTTGGGCCTGGTCCGGCTGACCGGCGCCGAGGAGTCGGGCGGCAGCGGGGCGGGCTGGTTCGAGGCCGCCGAACTGCTGGCGGCCGCCGCCCGCAACGCGGTGCGAACACCGTTGGCCGAACACGACCTACTGGCCTGCTGGCTGCTCGAGGCGAACGGGATGAGCGGCGACGACGCGGTGCGCACGGTGTGCCTGCTCGGCGAGGACGGCACCGCCGACGGCGTCCCCTGGGCCGCGGGCAGCGACCGGGTGGTCGTCGTCTGGCGCGACGGCGACGACCATCGCGTCGCCGACGTAGACGTCGCCGCACTCTCGATCACGCCCGGCAGCAACCTGATCGGTGAACCCCGCGACTCCATCGAGGCCGACGTCACCGCGCTCGACGGCGTCCCGGTGGACTCCGGGGTGGTCGCCGAGTTGTGGCTGAGGGCGGCGCTGGTGCGGGCGGTCCAGGTGTGCGCCGCGCTCGACACGATCGTGGCGTCGTCGGTCGAACATGCCGCGTCGCGCGTCCAGTTCGGTCGGCCCCTGTCCCGTTTCCAGGCCGTCCAGCACCTGATCGCGGATTTGGCCGCGGAAGCGGCGCTCGCGCGGGCGGCGACCGAGGCCGCGCTGACGACGGCCGTCACAACCGGCTGGTCGACGGGCAACCTGCACTTCCGCGTCGCGGTGGCGCGCTCCTGCGTCGGCCATGCCGCCTCGGTCGTCGTGCGCAACGCCCATCAGGTCCACGGTTCGATCGGTACCACCTATGAACACCGGTTGCACGAGTTCACCCGCGCCGCGCTCGCGTGGCGATCCGAGTTCGGCACGGTGCGCTACTGGGACGAGCAGGTCACCGACGCAACCCTGGCCGCCGGAGCCGACGTGTGGAGCCTGATCGCCGATTGATCCGGCTGCCGGGCCGCGCGGTGTTCCACTGACCGGGCATCGTCGCGCCACGCCCCGGGCGGCGACGGTTGACTCGCACCCATGAGCAACGAGATAACGCTGTCCGAGGTCCAGGAGTTCATCGCCGCCTTCTGGTACCACTACGACCAGGGTCACTTCGCCGAACTCGGGGCCCGGTTGGGCGACGAGATGGAATACCTGAGCCGATCCGATTCCGGCAACTGCCCCTTCGAGCATCTCCTGGCCGCCGAGTTGCACGGCAAAGACGAGACCTTGGCCTGGCTGACCCAGCACCGCAACGAGAATCCCTACCCGTTGCGTCACCATGCGACCAACATCTTCCGCACCGGCGTCGACGGAGACGTCACCACCGCCCGCTTCTACCTGTACGTGAACCAGGTGACGAACAACGTCCCGTTCGACGTCTCCAGCGGAGTGGTCGACGTCGGCATCCGCCGCGCCCGCGATGGCCTGGTGTTCACGTCGATGACCGTGATCCTCGACGCCGAGGACTCCGTCACGTTCTCCGAGCACGCCGCCAAGACCGCCACCGCCTCGACCGCTTCGTAACGCGTGGACGCACGTGCGACGTTCGGCGGTGGTGTCGCGGTCATCACCGGCGCCGGAAACGGGATAGGCGCGGGGCTGGCACGCCATGCCGCCGCGCTGGGCATGACCGTCGTACTGGTCGACATCGACGCCCCGGCGATCGCGGCGCTCCGCCGAGAACTCGCCGGGTCGGTGGACCTGGTGTGCGATGTGCGTGATCCCGAAGCACTCGAACGAGTGGCCGCACAGGTGTACTCGGAGATCGGCCCGGTACGGCTGCTGGTCAACAACGCCGGTGTCGAGCAGTTCGGATATCTTTGGGACACCCCGGTCGAGAACTGGGACCGGCTGGTGGACATCAACATCAACGGCGTGTTCCACGGAATCCGCGCATTTCTCCCGCGCATGATCGCCGCGGACACTCCGTCGTGGGTGTGGAACCTGTCGTCGATCGGCGGGGTCGCCGCCGTGCCGCTGCAGGCGCCCTACATCATGAGCAAGCACGCGGTGCTGGCGCTGACCGAATGTCTGCGCTTGGAGGTCGAATTGGCCGGCCACGCCGACCGGATCCACGTGCAGGCGGTGCTTCCCGGCGCGGTCAAGTCGAACATCTTCGAGTCCGCCGGCGGCGTGGACGACGGCGACGTCGGGGCCGCCGAGGCGCAGCGGACCGCGATGCTCGACATCAAGGCCGAGGCGATGGATCCGGTCGAAGCGGCACGGGTGGTGTTCGATCAGTCAGCCGCCGGTGAGTTCTATCTGCTCACCCAACCCGAGTACGTCGGCAACGCGATGTCCGAGCGGGCCGCGGTCCTGGCCGAACGCCGCGCCCCGGCGCTGCGGACCACACAACGGTTCGACCCCACACAGGATTGAGCAGACGACCTGTGACGCAATACCGTCTGGATCCCGACGCCGCCGAGCGCGTCGCGGCCTTCGGATCGATTCCCCCGATGCGTCAGCGGGGCCTGAGCGCGGTCCGGCGGGTCATCGAATCGGCGCCACATCCCGATGACATGCCGGTGATGGCCGACATCGAGGACCAGTTGGTGCCGGGTCCGGCAGGATCCGTTCCGATCCGGATCTACCGGCCGACCCCCGCGGAAGTGTGTCCCGTCCTGGTTTATTTCCACGGCGGCGGAATGGTGATGGGCTCGAACCACTCGTTCGAACCGCTCGCCCGCACATTGGCCGCACAGACCGGGGCCACAGTGGTGTCGGTCGACTATCGACTCGCGCCGGAAGCGCCGGCACCTGCGCAGTTCGAGGACGCCTACGCGGCAACCTGCTACGTCGGGTCGAACGCGGACGAACTCGGCGTCGACTCCCACCGCTTGGCGGTCATCGGTGACAGTGCGGGCGGTTCGTTGGCGGCGGCGGTCGCCCTCGCCGCACGAAACCGGGGCGGCCTGTCGCTCAGTTGCCAAGTGCTGCTTTATCCCGGTCTGGACCGCGATATGGCCTGCCGGTCGATCCGCAGCATGCCCGACGCGCCGATGCTGCACCGCGACGACATCGATTACATGCACGAGCTGGCCGACCAGGGGGTGACCACACCGCCGGACGAATACCGGTTCCCCGCAACGGCAACCGATCTGACCGGTCTCCCACCGGCCATCGTGGTCACCGCCGAATACGATCCGATCCGCGACTGGGGCGAGCGCTATGCGCTTCGGCTGCGCGACGCCGGAGTCCAGACGACGTTGACCCGCTATCCCGGCATCTACCACGGGTTCCTGATGCGCTCGGATGCGACGGCGCGGGGTCGGCTGGCAGTGGCCGAGATCGGTGCGCTGCTACGCGCCAAGTTCGCCAACCCACTCCCCTCCGACCGCGGGAAAACCGACGTCCCGATGACCGGACATGTGCCGAGTCACTGATACGGCCCCACACCAGAATTGGCTTCGCGACGGTGTGATACGCCGACCCCGAGAGTAGGAGTGAACATGCTCACCCAAGAGCAGCGGATGGAGTTGTCCGACATTCTGCGGCCCGCATCACCGCCCCGCGAGATCGACAACCTCTATACCGACGACCAGCGGGAGCGCCTTCTCGACGTGGTGCGCACCCAGGGTCCGTGGAAGCTGATCATCGCCCAGCACTTCGCGTCGGCCGAAGAATTGATGGCCACGATGAGCGGGCTGTTCCCTGAGGGCTTCACCCCCTCGCTGGACCTGTTCCTCACCGCGACGTTCCGCGGTTATCTGGCCAACTACGGCACGGTGCTCTATCCCGAGTTGCACGACTGCTTCTACAATCAGCGCTTCGTCGAGTACGCCAAGAGCTACTGGAACGCCGAGTATGCCAAGCCCGAGATGATGCTGTTCAACATCAACGGGCCCTGCGCGAACCGCGATCCCGGCCACCTGGACTCCCCCAGCTTCCGCGGCGTGCGCCACGAGAACGCTCCCACCTGGCTGACCAGCGTGATGGGCAAGTCGGGGCTGTTCCGCGACTACCTCATCAAGATGGCTCAGGTCATCACGTGGTTCTCGCTCGACGAGGGCAGCGGCTTCACCTACTGGCCCGACGGACCACTCAAGCCGCCGAAACGCCTGCTGCCGCCGGTGTACAACCGCGGTGTGCTGGTGCAGAACGAGATGATGGTGCACCGCGGCGAGGCCAACGGGCCGCTCGATCAACAGACCCCGGCCGGGCTGGCGTTCGACACCGTGTTCACCGGAGATCCGTCGGACAACGATTTCTGGCTGCTCAAGAACGGCGACGACGTGATCGCCCGCCACCACACCGACGAACTGCGGTTCCTTGTGCACTGGTCGGCGGAGGTGTTCACCGACTTCGACGAGCTCAAGAAGAACATGGACGGCAGCGACGACCTGACCGTCGACAAGGCGATCGACATGCTCGTCGACGACGTTCACTCCAAGGGCATCAAGCTCGACGTGCCGAGTGAACCGCTGCACGACCCCGAGTTCATCGCGGCCCTGAACGCCGTCTACGACCTCGGCGGCCCGGCCGAATATCCGAAAGAGGCTCCCCTGTCGGCATTCCAGCTGACCTGAGCGGGATTTGGGTGCTCTAACAGTCGCTGAGCGACTGTTAGAGCACCGAGATCACTCGGTTTCGTCGACGATCGGCAGCGCACCGCGGCGCGCTGCCTCCTCGATCGAATCCCTGAGTTCGAAACACACGAGAAACGGCCTGCCGTCGTGCGCGTGGATGGCGTCGGCGTCTCTGCGCTGATGACATCTGGTGGTGGACTCGCTGTCCCACTGCACGCTGGTCTGTTGCCAGGTGCTCTTGCGCACCAGAACGCTTGCCGCGCAGAGCCGGCACGTCACCGACGTCATCGGTGCGTCGGCGAGGCGGTTGTCCTGGCGGACGGTCATCCCGCGCTCGTGACGGCGTCCCGCGCGGCGATGTTGGCTTCCACGATCTTCATCCACTCTTCACGCGGCCGGGTGGTGTCGATCTCGTACTCGAAGCGATCCACCATGTCGGGGGTCACGTCGGCGACGTCGACATAGAACTGCTCATACCAGCGACGCAGTTGGTAGACCGGCCCGTCCTCCTCGCACAACAGCGGGTTGTCGATGCGGGCCTTGTTCTTCCAGATCGCGACGTCCTGCTCGAAGCCCATCTTGACGAAGTCGCCGAGGCCGATCGCCGTCTGCATCGCGAGGTCGTCGGGCAGGGTCTCGGACTTCTTGACGATGATCCCGTACTGCAGCACGAAGGAGTCCTGGTCGATCGGATAGTGGCAGTTGATCAGCACCGTCATGTGGTCGACGTCGGTGTAGTGGTACGTCAGATCGTCGATCATGAACGACGGCCCGAAATACGATGCGACCGAGGTGGTTCCGAGCATCTGCGTCGGCCCGGGCTCACCGAGATCCGGCCGTCCCGCGCTGTTCATGTACTGCGTCGCGACATGACCTTCGAAGATGTTCTTGAAATGCGTCGGCAGCGATCCGTGGATGTAGAAGAAGTGGGCCATGTCGACGACGTTGTCGATGATCTCGCGGCAGTTGGCGTTGACCACGGTCGTGTACCAGTGCCAGTCGGTCCACTCATCGCTCGTCGCACCTTCGATGCGCGGGATCGTGACCTCCGGTGGCGGCGGGTTGCCCTCCGGGTCGTTCCAGATGAACAACATGCCGTCCTGTTCGAGCGTGGTCCACGTCGCGGTGCGGGCCAGCCGCGGTACCCGCTTGCTGTAGGGCACCTTCTTGCACCGGCCGTCGCCGCCCCAGCGCCAGTCGTGGAACGGGCATGCGATCTCGTCGCCCTTGACCTCGCCCTGGCTCAGGTCGCCGCCCATGTGGCGGCAATACCCGTCCAAAACGTTGAGGTGGCCGTCGCCGCCGCGAAACACCACCAGCTTCTTGCCGAACGCGAAAACCTGATGCGGCTTACCGTCACCGAAATCTCTGACCAGCCCCAGGCAATGCCAGCCTCGGGCGAACCGCGACGGCGCGGCCTCCGCCTCGATCTGGCGGACCTCGATATCGGTGTCCATCGTCATACCGCTGTTCTAGCACTGCTCACCGGGCCCGTTCACGGTTCTGTTCCGCTCATCAGGACATCGATACCGGTCCGCTCGCATCCGCTCTACGTTGATGGCTTGTGACTAGCGCACACGGGGCAACGATCCCGGACGGGTTGCCGATAGCCGATACGACCGTCGATCTGGTGGTGGTCGGTTCGGGCACCGGTATGACTGCCGCCCTTGCCGCCCACGAGCGCGGCCTGTCCGTGCTCATCGTCGAGAAATCGACCTATGTCGGAGGTTCGACCGCCCGCTCCGGCGGGGCGCTGTGGCTGCCGGCGAGCGCGGTGATCAACGGTGCCGGCGGCGCCGACACCGCGGAGCGGGCGAAGACGTACCTCGACGCCGTGGTGGGCGGGACCGCCGACACCCAGCGGTCGGACGCGTTCGTGGCCAACATCGGCGCGACGGTCGAACTTCTGCGGCGCACAACGCCCATGCGGCTGTTCTGGGCCAAGGAGTACTCGGACTACCACCCCGAGGCACCCGGCGGCTCCGCTGTCGGGCGCACGTGCGAATGCCGGCCCCTCGATTCGGCGATTCTGGGCCGGTACCGAACACGCCTGCGGCCCGGCGTGATGGAAGCCAAGGTTCCGATCCCGACCACCGGCGCGGACTATCGATGGCTGAACCTGATGTCGCGGATGCCGCGAAAGGGTCTGCCGGTGGTCGCCAAGCGCCTCGGCCAGGGTGTGGGCGGTCTGCTTCTCAAGCGGCGATACGTCGCCGGGGGTCAGGCGCTGGCCGCCGGTCTCTTCGCCGGTGTCCTGCGCGCGGGCATCCCCGTCTGGACCGACACCGCGCTGCTTCGGCTCCTCACCGACGGCGACCGGGTGAGCGGCGTGGTGCTGAGCCACGGCGGCACCGACGTCACCGTGTCCGCGCGCCGCGGTGTGGTGCTCGCCGCGGGTGGTTTCGACCACCAGATGGACATGCGGTGGAAGTTCCAGTCGGAGCAACTCGGCGAGCACGCCAGCCTGGGAGCCGAAACCAACACCGGCGATGCCATCCGTATCGCCCAAGACATCGGGGCCGCAACCGATCTCATGGATCAGGCGTGGTGGTTCCCCGCCGTCGCCGCGCTGCCCGGTGCCGACCCGAAGGTCATGCTAGCCGAACGGTCGCTTCCCGGATCGCTCATCGTCGACCAGAGCGGAAATCGCTTCGTCAACGAGGCGACCGACTACATGTCGTTCGGGCAGCGGATCCTCGAGCGGGAACGCGCGGGAAATCCGGTCGAGACGATGTGGATCGTCTTCGATCAGGGGTATCGCAACAGCTATGTCTTTGCCGCCGAACTGTTCCCCCGGATGGCGATCCCCAAGAGGTGGTATGACGCCGGCATCGCGCATCGTGCCGAGTCGATCGCCGCACTCGCACCCAAGATGGGCCTGGACCAGTCGGCCCTGACCTCGACCGTCCAGCGCTTCAACGAAAACGCCGGTGCGGGCGTCGATCCGGACTACCTGCGAGGAGCCAGCGCCTACGACCGCTACTACGGCGACCCGACGGTCACGCCGAACCCGAACCTGCGCCCGCTGAATCGCGGCCCCTTCTACGCCGTCAAGATGGTCCTGAGCGACCTCGGCACGTGCGGCGGCCTGCGCGTCGACGACCGCGCCCGGGTACTGCGAGAGGACGGCGGCGCCATCGATGGGCTGTATGCGATCGGCAACACCGCAGCCAACGCGTTCGGCGCCACCTATCCCGGCGCGGGCGCGACGATCGCGCAGGGCCTGGTGTACGGCTACATCGCCGCCGCGGACGCCGCCGACCGCTGACCGGTCAGTCGTCGGCCTCGGCTTTCTTCTCGATCTCGTACCAGTATTCCGGTGTGGGCCAAGGAATCTGGTCACCGCTCTCGATACCGGCATCAGCGAAGGCGGCTTCCGCCTCGTCGAGCTCCTTGAGCATCTTCAATGCCAGCTCACGCTCGGACGCGTAGTACCTTTCGGCCCATTGCAGAGCGATTTTGGCATAGGCCCACGACGATTCCACGCCCGCCCACTTCGCATCCTTTGCGGCTTCACGCTGCATGGCGTCTGCGTACGCGACGTGCTCGTGGAGGATTTCCTTGAGCCGCTCAGGTTTTGTCAGGTGGCCGAATGTCACCCGGAGCAGCGGGCTGTGCTTGAGGACAGGCGGGTCCACCGGCGCTTCGTTGGCCCACCGGCGCACCGCGTCGAGACCGGCAGGCGTGATTTTGTACAGTCGGCGATTGCGCGTACCACCGGTGTTCTCGACGCGTGAGGTCAGCAATCCCAAGCGCTCCAACTTCTTCAGTTCAGAGTAGATCTGACTGTAGGCGGGGCTCCCGTAGAAGAAGCGCATGGTCCATTCAGTCCACTTGCGGATGTCGTAGCCGGAGACCTCTTGTTCATACGACATCAGACCCAGCAGCGCCCAACTGGTCGCGGCCAGATTCGGCTTCGCGTCGGACGTGCTTTTCGCCATTTGCCTAGCCTAACAACGCCAGCTCACACCGCTCGTTCGACGCACCACTGGCCGGGATGTCGCCTTGCGGCGGCGCCGAGGCTTACGCACGCTGAACCCATGGCCGGCTCCGAACTCGACGATCTGCGCGCCGTGTACGAACCCTTGGCGCAGTCGGTACGCCGACTCGTCGACATCACGATCCGCACGACAGCGGACGCAGCGACCGTCGAAGCAGTCAAGAACAGAATCGATTGCGCAAGTGACGAACTCAGCGCATCGCTGGTCGATGGCTCGTTCGGTCTGCAACATACCCGCGACGGCGAAGCGATGGTGTGGGGCAACGTCGTCATCGGGCTGCGCAACCCGGCCGCCCCGCCGCTGAAGGTCCACCACGACACCGACGGCCGAGTATGGGCCGAGTTCACGCTCGGCGCCGCGTTCGAGGGCCCTCCGGGACATGTCCACGGTGGCGTCTGCGCGATGCTGCTCGACCACGTGCTCGGCGCCACGGCGCACAAACCGGGTAAGCCCGCGGTGACGGGCACGCTGACCACGCGCTACCGGCGGGGAACCCGGCTCGGCCACCCGCTGCGCGCGGAGGCCTGGGTCGAACGGCTCGAGGGCGCCAAGACCTTCGCCGTGGGGCATATCGCCGACGCCGACGGCGTCACCGTGGAAGCCGACGGTGTCTTCATCCATCCGCGAGTTCCGTGACCGCCGGGGCCCAGGGCGGGCGGATACCGCCTTTCGGTCCACCGGCCGCGGCACCGCCTGCCAGAATCAGGTGTGGACCTCGAGCGTCTGGATCCGGACATGCCGGAGGGCTACCGACGCAATGAGACGGAAGCCCAACGGTTGGACCGTAATTGGTCGAGCCTGCTGCAGGAGTTACGGGTCGCTCAGACGGGCGTGCAGCTGCTCACCGGCTTCCTGCTGATCTTGCCGTTCACCGACAACTTCTCCGAGCTGGACGAGCTCATGCGGATCGTCTATCTCGTGACGGTGGCCTGCTCGATCGGAGCGACAACCCTGCTCATCGCTCCGGTCAGCATGCATCGGTTGTTGTTCCGCAGACACCGCATGGACACCCTGGTCTCGACCGCGCATGCATTCGCCATCACCGGCACGCTGCTCCTCGGCGTCGCGCTCGCCGGCGTGGCGACGATCATCTTCGACGCCGTCGCCGACCGGGTGGCGGCATGGATCGCCGGCGGCGGCGTCCTGGTCGCGCTCGTCGTGTTCTGGTATCTCGTGCCTCTGCGACACCGCACTCCCCCGAATGCCTCGTAACGACGTTTGCGCCCCTGTTCGCCTGGGAACACCTGGCCCATGTTGATTCGACGTATCGCGCGCCCGATGCTGTCAGCAGCCTTCATCGCCAGAGGCGTCGAGGCCCTACGCAGCCCGAAACCCGCGGCCGACGCCGCACGCCCGACACTCGAGGGTTTGAGCAAACTGCCGGACCCGGTCGGCACCAACGTTCCGACCAACGCCGAGACCGTCGCCCGTGCCACGGCCGCCGTCCAGATCGGCGGTGGCCTGCTGCTGGCCACCGGCAAACTCCCCCGACTCGCCTCCGCCGCGCTCGCACTCAGCGTGGTGCCGGGCAGCCTTGGCGGACATACGTTCTGGAGTGAGACAGACCCCCAGCGCAAAGCCGAAGAACGGCGTGCGTTCATCACCGACGTGAGCCTGATCGGTGGGCTGATCATCGCCGCGGTCGACACTGAGGGCAAACCCTCGATCGGCTGGCGCGGCCGACGCGCGGCACACAAGGTGTCCGAAGCGGTCACCACGGCGCTGCCCGTCGGGGCGGCGGCCGGTGGCGCTCTGACCGACAGCGCGTTGGCCGACAAGGTCGGTCACGGTCTGCAGGTCGGCGCCGAACGCGGCCGCGAGTTCGCCCACGTCGCCCGCGAACGTGGCGCCGAACTGGCCGAGGTCGCCCGCGAGCGCGGACCCGAACTCGCCGAGCGGGCGCGCAAACGCAGCGCCGAACTGGCCGAGGTTGCCCGCGAGCGCGGACCCGAGCTCGCTGAGGTGGCGCGCAAACGCGGGTCGGTGCTCGCCGATGTCGCGCGGGAGCGGGGCTCGGAGTGGGCCGACGTCGCCCGCGACCGCGCGCCCGAACTGGCGGAGACGGCGCGGGGGCGCGCGGCGGAGCTGGCCGAGACCGCACGCAAGCAGGCCGACACGGCACGCAAACAGGCCGAGACGACACGCAAGCAGGCCCGCAAGCAGGCCAAGCGCCAGCAGCGCAAGCTTCGCTGACTGTCCACCAAGCGAACGAAAGCGCCCCTGATCCGCTGGGGACGCCGGTACATTGACTCGGATGACTAGCGGAAATCTCGGACCCCAGCCGGATCAGTACGGCGGCGGCTATCCGGCGGGCGGCGGTCAGCCGGGCGGCCTGCTCCTGCGTTGGCTCGCCCGGATCATCGACGGCATCCTCGTCGGAATCGTGAGCTGGCTGTTGGCCTTCCTCACCGATACCGCCTCCAACATCATGGTCACCGGCTTCTTCACCGGCGGCTTGATGTTCGTCTACTTCCTCGCGTTCGAGGCCGGTACGGGCTCGACACCGGGGAAGAAGATCCTCGGCCTGACCGTTCGCGGTCCCGGCGGGGCCGCCAAGCCGACCGCCGCGCAGGCGGCCATTCGCAACTCGTGGACGCTGCTTCCGATCATCCCGTTCGTCGGCGGATTGCTCGGCGTCATCGCGATCATCGTCATCGCCGTCACCATCAGCGGCAGCCCGACCAAGCAGGGCAAGCACGATGAACTCGCGGGCGGCACGCAAGTCGTCAAAGGCTGACCGTCACAGCGGTCGACACGGTTGACCCGCAACATGTCGGGGTCAGATCACCAGCCACACAACAAGGCTGAACGCGAATGCGGTGAGGCCAAGCGTGGTCTCCATGACCGTCCACGTCTTCAGCGTGGTCTTGACGTCCATCCCGAAGAAGCGGCTCACCAGCCAGAAGCCCGAGTCGTTGACGTGTGAGAGCACGGTCGATCCGGCGGCGATGGCGATGACCAGCAGGGTGAGGTGAAGACTGCCCAAGCTCGCCTCGGCGGCTGCGGCACTGATCAGCCCGGCCGTCGTCGTGATCGCGACCGTGGCCGATCCCTGGGCCACGCGCAGCAGCGTCGCGATGATGAAGGCCTGGACGATCAGCGACATCCCCAGACCCGACAGGGAATCGCTCAGGGCGCTGCCGATGCCGCTCAACCGCAGCACTCCGCCGAACATGCCGCCGGCCCCGGTGATCAAGATGACCGAGCAGATGGGCCCGAGCGCGTTGTCGTAGAGGGCGCTGACTTCGTCCATCGACCGACCCCGCCGCAGACCCAACACCACGGCCGCCACGATCACGGTGATCAGCAGCGCAACACTCGTGTTGCCGAGCAACATCAGGTAGCGCACCCACGTGGCGTCCTCTTCCAAAATCCCCGCGGTCACAAGGGTGTCGAGAACGGTGTTGAACGAGATCAACACGAACGGAAGAAGCAGCACGCCGAGCACGGAGGCGAAGGACGGAACGGTTCGGGCCGCGGTGGCCACTCCTTTAGCGCCGGTTCCGCCGGGGGTGTCGCCGGCACCGTCGGGTTCGGAGTTCGTTGTTCCGCCGTTCATTTCGCCGAACAACGCCGTCGGAACGTCGACGTGTACGCGGCGCCCGATCACCCGGGAAACCAGCAGTACGCCGATGTACCAAGACAATACGGCGACCGGAGCGCCGACCAGGAGCGTCACGCCGATGCTCGCGCCGAGTGCCTCGGCCGCGGCCACCGGCCCCGGATGGGGTGGCACCAGGGCGTGCATGGCGGCGAATGCGCCCGCCGCGGGCAGACCGTAGAGCAGCAGCGATCCTCCGAACCGTCGGGCGACGGTCATGATGATGGGCAGGAATACGACCAGACCGGCGTCGAAGAAGATCGGGAAGCCGAACAGCAGCGCGGCGACGCCGAGCGCAAACGGCGCCCGCTTCTCACCGAATCGGGCGATCAGGGTGTCGGCGAGAACCTGCGCGCCGCCGGTGACTTCGAGCAGCCGACCGAGCATGACGCCGAAGCCGACGAGCAACGCCACCGAGCCGAGGGTGTTCGAAAAGCCGTAGCTGATGGCGTCGGGAACATCGCCCACCGGGATGCCCGCGGCAAGTGCCGTGAGCACGCTGACGAGCACCAACGCCACGAAGGCGTGCAGTTTGACCTTGATGATCAAGAACAGCAGGGCCGCCACCGCCCCCGCAGCGATCAACAGGAGCGTCGTGGCTCCGTAGGCGGGATCGATTGCTTCCATCAGGCCTCCGAACTGTCAGTGCCGGACGTATCACGCCCACTGGCGGGTGGTCAAAGTGCTTTAGCGGCATCGTGTTTTGGTTCATCGGGTGTGTCGGCCACGGGTCTTACCGGTCGGTCGAACCCGTTGCCGCTACATAGCTCTCGACGATGGCATCGATGCTCTGGTCGACGTCGATGTCGACGCCGCGCTCGTCGGATCCCAGCGGTTCGAGTGTCGCGAATTGAGAAGCCAGCAGTGATGCCGGCATGAAGTGACCGGGACGGCTGGCCTGCCGCCTGCCGATGACCTCTGGGGTGCCGACCAGATGCAGGAGTTCCACCTCAGGGCAGTGACGCCGCAACTGATCCCGGTACTTGCGCTTGAGCGCCGAGCAACTCATCACCCCACCGGTTGCGCAGCGCTCGGCCAACCACTCACCGATCGCTTCCAGCCACGGGTAGCGGTCGTCGTCGTCGAGCGCCTCACCGGCCGTCATCTTCGCGATGTTGGCCGGCGGATGGAAGTCGTCCGCATCGGCGAACGGTACGCGCAATCGCTGCGCGAGCGCAGCACCCACGGTCGACTTGCCCGAACCCGAGACGCCCATGACCACGATCGGAGACGCCATTTCCTCCACCTACCCAGTTGTGTTTGGCATCACACAGCATTCCGTAATAGGCATACGATTGCAATAGGGTCACGTATTAATTCGTCTTTAAGTCCGGCTGACGAACCTATGAAACGATGTATGCGTGGCGTCTCAACCAATCGTCGGCGCGCTGCACGGCAATCTTCTCAAGGCGCTCGGCACCGCGATCGTCTCCGGTGAGTATCCCGCCGGGCAGGTGTTGACCCTCGACGGGGTCAGCGCGCGTCACGGGGTGTCGCGCAGCGTCGCTCGTGAGGCGATCCGGGTGCTCGAATCGATGGGCATGGTCGAATCGCGTCGGCGGGTGGGCATCACGGTCCAACCGTCGCAGAAGTGGAATGTCTTCGACCCCAGGCTGATTCGCTGGCGCTTGGAAGCCGGCGACCGGGCCGCCCAACTCCTCTCGCTTTCCGAGCTACGCCGCGGATTCGAGCCCGCGGCGGCCGCTCTGGCCGCGCGGCGGGCCGGTCCGGATCAATGCCGCATCATGGCGGCCGCCGTTTCGGACATGGTCGTCCACGGCCGCGCAGGCGACCTCGAGGCATACCTGGAGGCCGACAAGCTGTTTCACCGGACCATGTTGGAGGCCAGCGGCAACGAGATGTTCCGTGCGCTGGACGGTGTTGTGGCCGAAGTGCTCGCCGGGCGAACCCACCACGGGATGATGCCCTCGACGCCCAACCCCGCCGCGATCAACCTGCACGACGAGGTTGCGCGCGCCATCCGGCTGCGTGACGAGGCGGCGGCCGAACAGGCCATGCGCGCGATAATCGACGAGGCCAGTTCGGCGGTGTCCGAGGATTCGTCGGGTCACTGACACCTCTTGATCGGGCCGCGGCGGACGCGGATCGACGTCAGTGGTTAACTGCCGACGTGGACAGGCAACCGTCGTTGGCGCGCCGATTCTTCGATCGACTCGAACCCGTGCACGCCGTCACCTACTTCGCCCCCGAAGCTCGCGCGGCCCTCGACGGCCTTGGCTACAAGGGATTCTGGATGGGCTATTTCGCGGCCAGGTCGGCACCGCTGGGGGAGGTGGCACCCGAGGTGGTGACGGCGGCGTTCTACAACTTCGCGCCGCACCGGGTCGCCAAGGCTCTTCCGGCGGCGTGGGAGGTGGCTCCCCCGGCCGACGCGCTGCGGGTCCGACTGGAGTCCGCGGTGGCGGCGCTCGAACGTTACGGCGTCGGACACGGCGACGACGTGGCCACCGCGGCTGACTTGTTGGCGAAGGTCGCCCGCAACGCCGCGCTCGACGGTCGATGCCTGTTCGCCGCGAACGCGGCGCTGCCGTGGCCGGACGAACCTCTGGCCAAGCTCTGGCACGCCACCACGCTGCTGCGGGAACAGCGCGGTGACGGTCACATCGCGTTGCTCATCACTCACGGGATTTCCGGTCGCGAGAGCAACATCCTGCACGCCGCTGCGGGCCGTGTGCCCAAGGAGATGATCATGCGCAGCCGCGACTACGACGACGAACAGTGGGCGCTGTACCGCGACCGGCTAGCCGCGCGCGGCCTGCTCGACGGTGATGAGCTCACTGACGCCGGCCGTGACCTCAAACAGCGGATCGAGGACGACACCGACCGGCTGGCGCTGCCGGCGCTCGACGTGTTGAACGATGACGAGATCGAGACGCTGTTCCGCACCCTGACACCGATCACCCGCAAAGTCGTCGCCGGCGGCGACCTGCCCGCCGCGACGCCCATGGGCCTGAACCGCGACGACCTCGACGACGACAGCGCCCACCTGGCCTGACAATTCGTGCCGCGACGGTGCGTGTTTGCACACGACACGCCGCGCCGTGACAGCAATTTGCGCACGCTCACGGCACGCTGAGTGACGTGATGGTGCTCAAATCGGTGATGCTGTTCGTCCTCGCCGCGCTGCTCGAGATCGGCGGCGCGTGGCTGGTGTGGCAGGGCGTGCGTGAGCACCGCGGTTGGTGGTGGATCGGTGCCGGTGTGATGGCCCTGGGCGCTTACGGTTTCGTCGCCGCGTTTCAGCCCGACGCCCATTTCGGCCGGGTGCTGGCGGCGTATGGCGGGGTCTTCATCGCCGGCTCACTCGCGTGGGGAATGATCGCCGACGGCTTTCGGCCCGATCGGTGGGACGTCACCGGGGCGCTGATCTGTCTGGCCGGCGTCGGTCTGATCATGTACGCCCCGCGCTAGCGCACGCCCGCTGCGGCGCGAGGGTGCGCGAAGCGCCGAATTTTCGCGGTGTGTCGTGTGCAAACTCGCACGCTCGCGCCACAACGAAGGCGCGGCTAGGGCTGGTTGCGGTTCCACTCCAGCCAGCCCACGCCCTTGCGGCCGTCGGCCGTCGTGACCGTCGCCCACGCGCGGGGGAAGTGGCTGATCCGGCCGTCGGGCGAGGTCAGCAGCACCGGAGCGTGGGCGCGCACCTCGGCCGTGACGGTCACGTCGCCGGGTGCCAGCGTCAGCGTCGTCGCCACCGGTAACGCGTTGTCGGCGAACGTCTCCCGTGCGGTGACGGTCTGCAGTTCGATCAGCGGCTCGCCGGGCGGTTGCACATAGCCGATACCGAGCGGCGGAGCGCCGGGGATGCGGATGTCGACACCGTGCAGATGGGTGCCGTCGTCGAGGTGCAGCGCGCTCCACACCCAGTCCATCGACCACCAGTCGCGCACACCCCAGGAGTGGTCGCGCTGGCCCGGCACATCGGTGAACGTGAACTCGTGACCGTCGACCGACACTGTGCCCGACACGGAGCACGGTATCTCGTAGCGCGGGGTCACCCGGTACAGATACGGCGTGCCGGTGGTGGTCCACTCGAGTTCCATCGACACGTCGACAGGACGGCCGGATTCGTTGCGGAGCAGCCCAGCCGGATCGTCGTACGCCTGGCCGCGGCCGCGCATGGTGACGCGGACGGTCTTGAGCGGTTCGGTGGGGGTCAGCGTCAGTTCGATCGCATCGGTGCCCTCGAAGTCGAGCAACGCGTAGGTCGGGATGTTCGGACCACACACCAGGCCGTTGACCCAGGACGTCTTGAGGTTGGGGTACAGCCCCAGACGCACCCAACCGCCGATCTCCTGCTGCGGGTCGACGAAGTCGTAGTACCAGCTCTCGTTCCACAGCGGCTCGTCGCTGGGCGGATGTTCACCCTCGTCCTCGGCCGTGGGTGTAAGAGGTTCGGGCGCAACCGGTTCCGGGAGTAT
Organism: Mycolicibacterium novocastrense; assembly: GCF_001570485.1. Lineage (GTDB taxonomy): Bacteria > Actinomycetota > Actinomycetes > Mycobacteriales > Mycobacteriaceae > Mycobacterium > Mycobacterium novocastrense. The sequence goes on along the minus strand of NZ_BCTA01000028.1, from coordinate 336,367 downwards.
GCTCAGCGCGTTGACGTCGATTACGTGCTCGCAGTGGCGCTGTAGCATCGTCATGAACATCTCGTCGCCGCGCTCGGTCTGCTCGACCAGCATCGAGGAGATGATCGCCATCATCACCCCGAAGAAGGTCTGCCTGCGCACGCCGTCGCGGACGTCCTCGAAGCTGATCGTTGCGTCGGGACCCAACGCCTGGTGGTAAGCGTCCAACAGCGCATCGTAGTGCTCGCGGCGCAACTCGACAGGGAGCGCACAGCCCATGAAGTACGCCACGTCGGTCATCGCCGGACCCCAGGTGACCGTCTGCCAGTCGACGACTGTCAGCGGCCGGTCGGCCCCGGCCTGCCCGAACAGCATGTTGTCGAGCCGGTAGTCCCCGTGCACGAGCCCCTTGACCCGGTCGTCCGCCGACTCCGCGGCGAGATACCCGTCGAAGCTCGCGAGCAGTCGCTCGCACACCTCACGATGCTCGGGCGCGATCTTGTCGGCATAGCGCTCGGCGAAGCCCGCGTACAGGTTGGCGATCAGCGCCTGGTTGACCGGTGCCTCCCGGTTGAGCCATTCGGCGCTCGCGGCAGCGGGATCCCCGAGCAGCGGGCCGTGCAGTCTGCCGAGCTCGGACAGCGCCAGCATGGCCTGTTCGACTGAGGCGCCGCGGATCTCGTCGCCGACGGTCGCCGGGCCGGCGTCACCGAGGAGCAGATGGAAGGCGCCCGTTTCCGGGTTGAATGCCGACGAAAAGCAGGGCGCCACCGGTCCCCCGATCCGCGGCGCGATGTCGGTGTAGAACCGCACCTCGCGTTCGTAAAGGCCCAGCGCCAAACCGGTCTGCCTGCTGACCGCGTCGGTGGCGGCCACCTTGAGCACCACGGTCGCGGGGCCGGCGTGCTGGTCCGCATACGTCAGCGTGACGCGGTAGCACTCGCTCATCTGGCCCGTCCCGATGCGCTCGTAGGAGAAGTCCGCGACCGCTGAGCCGATCGCGGACGTCAACCACTCGGCGGTCAGATCTGCGGGGCTTTCGACGACGTTGATGGTGGGCACCATTCCTCCGTGTGACGATTCGTGGTCGCTGGGGGCCAGCGTCAACGCGAGACTAGCGAGAAGTTTTCCCACGCCTCCCTGCGGGCGGCGTGCGGGTCGAACTCGATGCGCGGGCGCTGATCGAACACTCGCACGGCGCGATCCGCGCTGGTGTAGGCGGGCCAGTCGGCACCGGGGACGCCGGTGGCCGCGAATTCGCGCCAGCGGCGTTGGACGTCATCGCTGACGCGCAACGCGGTCTTGCGGTCACCGACCGCGGTGAGCAGACGGCCGAGCCCGGTGCGGTACACGTCGAACACCGCCAGTAGTTCGGTGGCGTGCGTGGCGCCGAGGCCCGACCAGCGCAACGGGCGCGGTGCGTAGTCGTAGCGGTACAGGTAGGTCGGCGCGTGGCGGCTGTGCGCCTCGGCGATCTGCCAGGCGGCCGAGCCGAACGCGAAATCGCTGCCGAACTGGACGCATGCCTTTTGATTCGGATATCCCGGATACGCGGCGGTGATACGTTCCCGCTCTTCAGGTTCCGCCTCGGCGAGCAGCCGCTCGATCATCGGCTCGGACATGGGCAACAGCTTGAGGAAACGACCGAAGAGGTTGGCCTCTTCGGCATTCGTCCCGACGATGAGCGGCAGCCGGTGTCCATTGCCACTGCGCATCGCCTCCACCGGATCCTGTGGCAGGTAGTCGGTTCCGCTCGTGGGCCCGGCCGCGAAGGCGCCGAGCATCTCGCGTTGGCCGTGTCTGATGAGATCTTCGAACGCATCGACCAATTCGGCCGGGCGCGCCGCCATCACCGCGTTGGCGCCGTCGTTCTCCCCCGCGCCCAGCATGGCGGCGAACCGCGTCGCGTACTGTGCGGCCACCTCCGGGGTGCGCACCATTCCCGCCGCCGGACTCTCCGAGATCGCGTTGGCGAAAAGGCCTTTCGCGGCGGGTACCGCGAGCAACGTGGCCACGGCGTGCGCTCCGGCGCTCTCGCCGAAGATCGTCACATTGTCGGGATCGCCGCCGAACACCGCGATGTTCCCGCGCACCCAGCGCAGGGCCATCACCAAATCGCGCAGATACAGGTTGTCGTCGATCGTGACGTCTGAGTTCGATAGCGACGACAGGTCCAGACACCCCAGCGCACCCAGGCGGTAGTTGACCGATACGTACACACATCCCTTGCGGGCCAGTGCCGCACCGTCATAGATCGGGGTGGCCGACGTCCCCATGAAGTAACCGCCGCCGTGGATGAAAACCATGACCGGCAGCGCGGAACCCGACCGTTTTTTCGGGCTCACCACGTTCAGGGTCAGGCAGTCCTCGCTCATCGGTTGGTACTTGCCCGGTGCCAGCATCGTGTACATGCGTTGCTGGGGGGCGCAGTTGCCGTATCCGTGGCAGTAGCGGACCCCGCGCCGCGGCTGGACGGGCTGGGGCGCGCGCAGCCGCAGCGGACCCACCGGCGGGCGCGCGTAGGGAATGCCACGCCAACGGTGCACGCCGTCGCGGGTGAACCCCTCGATCGTGCCGGAGGCGATGGTCGCGCGGACGGTGTGTTCGTGCATCACCCGACGTTAGCAATGCTCTCTCGAGCACGGCCTCCCGCCGCGCCTGACCAGGGATCGCGTGTCGGCCCGCTAGCCTGGCCGGTATGCGAATGGCTGTGCTGATCGCGTCCGTGCTGGTAGCGGGGTGTTCGACGACGACGGGCGGGCAAGCTGAACGGATAGAACCGATTCCACCGTCTCCGTCGGCGAGTTCGCCGACCACGACCACGACCAAACCGAAGCCCACCGCTCCGCCGGCACCCGGCGCGCCGATCGGCGACGTGGTGGCCTGGGTGGAAGCCGGTGAGCCCGCCGACACCGGCCGGTACCACGCGGCCATGCGCGAGGGCCAGACAACGGACCTCGGCGAGGACGTCGCGTTCACCACGCCGTCGGGCAAAACGAGTTGCATGACCGACAGCCAGTACGCCGACGGGGCGCTGGCCTGCCTGGTGGACCTGGTCGACCCGCCACCGCGGCCGGCTGACGCCTACGGCGAGTGGAAGGGCGGCTGGGTCGACTACGACGGCACCAGCGTCATCGTCGGCTCCGTGCACGGAGACCCCGGCCGGTTCACCGCCGGCGAGGGCCCCGAGCTCCCGTACGGCCAGGCGTTGTCCTTCGGGGACTACCGCTGCCGAACCGACACCGTCGGACTGTTCTGCGTCAACTACGCCTATCAGTCCGCGGTCAAGTTCAGCGACGCAGGCATCGAACCGTTCGGCTGCCTGCAGTCGGTCACCGCGCCCCCGCAGACCGGCGAGAAGTTCAGCTGCTGACCACCCGCACTAGGCCACGCCCTTGCGCTTCAGCAGCGGCAGCACACCTTCGGCGAACCAGTAGGCCTCTTCCAGGTGCGGGTAGCCCGACAGGATGAACTCGTCGAAGCCCAGCGAGTAATACTCGTAGATCAGATTGGCGACCTCCTCGTGGCTGCCGACGAGCGCCGTGCCCGCGCCGCCGCGCACCAACCCGACACCGGCCCACAGGTTCGGGTAGATCTCCAGCCGGTCGGTCCGACCGCCGTGCAGTGCGGTCATCCGCCGCTGCCCCTCGGACTGCGACTTGGCGTGCAGCGCAGTGGCTTTGGCGATCTGCTCTGCACTCAGCCCCGTCAGCATCTCGTTGGCGACCGCCCAGGCCGCCGCCGAGGTGTCGCGGCTGATGGTGTGCAATCGGACGCCGAACCGCACGGTGCGCCCACGTTGTTCGGCGAGCTCACGGACTCGCGCGATCTTCGCGGCCGCGTCCTGCGGTGGCTCGCCCCACGTCAGGTACACGTCGACGTACTGCGCGGCGATCGGCAACGCGGCCGGTGACGATCCGCCGAAGTAGATCTGCGGCAACGGGTCCGGCGGCTCGGACACGCGCGCATCGGCGACCTTGTAGTAGTCGCCCTCGAAATCCAGCGATTCCCCGCGCCAGATGGAATCGACGATGTGGAGGAACTCCCCCGTGCGCGCGTAGCGCTGGTCGTGGTCGAGCCAGTCGCCGAACCGGCGCTGTTCGACGTCGTCGCCACCGCTGACGATATTGAGCAGCACCCTCCCCCCGGAAAACCGCTGCAGCGTCGCGGCCTGCTGGGCGGCGAGCGTGGGCGGCGTCAGCCCCGGCCGGAACGCGACGAGGAACTTCAACCGCTCCGTCTCGGCCAACAGGGCCGATGCGCTCAACCATGCGTCCTCGCACCAGGTTCCGGTCGGGGTCAACACCCCTTCGTAACCCAGGCGGTCGGCGGCGCGGGCCACCTCGGCGAGATAGCGCCGCGTCGGCGCGCGGTAGTTGGCGGGCACGGTCTGCTGTGACGACGCGTGCGACGAACCGACGATGGACCGGCTGTCGCCGGCGGTGGGCAGGAACCAGAAGAACTTCCCCGAGGACATGTCGCTCCTAATCGCGAGTCAGGTAGAGGGGCTTGAGCACGTCGGTATAGCGGCGGTCGACCCAGCGTTCGAAATCCGGTGCCGCCGCGATCTGTTCGGACTCGGCGAACAGATCGGCCATTTCCTGCTCGGATGCGATCAGTTCGTCGGACAGGTCGGTGGGCAACCGCAGGCTGCGCCCCTGTGCGAGTGCGGCGACCGCGGGATCGAGGCCCACTTCTTCTCCGTAGCGTTTCGCCCACTGCTCGCGGTTGTCGTCGGCCCACCGGACGGCCTTGGCGTACCGCTGCAGCAGATCGCTCAGCGCGGTGTTGCGTTTCGGGTCGGCCAATGCGGCGTCGGAGGCGATTCCGAACCCGGCACCGTTGGTGACACCGGTGGCCCGGGCGATGCTGCGCACCGCCAGGTCGGTTTCGGCTTGGGCGGTGTAGGGGTCCCATACTGCCCAGACGTCGACGCGGCGCTGGGTGAACGCCGACAGCGCGTCGGCGGGTTGCAGGAACACCAGCTTCACATCGGAGGCCCTCAAGCCCACCCGGTCCAGCTGGACCAGCGTATGGCCGTGTGCCGAACTGCCTTTGGCGAGCGCAATGCTCTTGCCGCGCAGATCCGCGACCCGCTGGATGGGTGAATCGGCGTGCACCAGGATCTGATCGCCGAATCCGCCGCCGTCCAGGGCCGAGACGACCTTGACCTTCGCGTTGGGGGCGGCGCCGAAGATCGGTGGCGTGTTGCCGGTGATCGCGAAGTCGATCTTCCCGGCGGTGGCCGCCTCGATCTGGGGTGGACCGGACGTGAACGTGGAGAAGTTGATCGCGTACGGCAGGCCCTCGAGAGCGCCCGATGCGCGCAGCAGCGCCTCGGTGCCGCCCTTCTGGTCGCCGACGTTGAGGGTGAGGCCGGCGAGGTCGGTCAACGCGACGGTGGCCGGCGCCTCCTGGGCGCCCGAACTGTCCTGGCGCGACACGCATCCGGTCGCCAACAGGCCGATGAGCGCGAGCACAACGACGACTCTGGACATGACAATCCCTTCGGTTGTATGCGGTTTCAGCTCTGTACGCCGAGCTGGTCGAGCAGTTCGGCACGGTGGCTCGCCGAACCGGTCGAGGTGCGCGGCTCGGGGATGTCGAGCGTGTGGGTGACGCGTCCGTCGTCGAGCACGAGCACGCGGTCGGCGAGCGCAACGGCCTCGTCGACATCGTGCGTGACCAGCAGTACGCCGAACCCGTGCTCACGCCAGAGGTCGAGCAACAACTCGCGCATACTCAGCCGCGTCAACGCGTCCAACGCGCCGAACGGCTCGTCGAGCAGCAGTAGATCGGGTTCGGCCACCAGAGCACGAGCGAGCGAAACCCGCTGTGCCTGGCCACCGGACAGGGTCAGCGGCCAGGCGTCGGCACGATCGGCGAGCCCGACATCGGCCAACGCGCGCTCGGCGCGCGATCGGGCCTGATCCCTGGGCAACCCGCTGCGGGTGAGGCCGTACTCGACGTTGGTGCGGACGTCTCGCCACGGAAACAGCCGCGGCTCCTGGAACGCCAGCGCGGGCGGGCCCGACACGACGCGTTCCCCACTGTGTTCGGACGACAGGCCCGCGAGCACCCGCAGCACGGTCGACTTGCCGGATCCGCTGCGGCCGATCAGCGCAACGATCTCGCCGCTGCCGATCCTCATCGATACGTCGACGAGCACGTGGTGCTTGCCGTACCACTTGTCGACGTGCCGCAGTTCGGCCGCAGTGCGGACTTCTCGGGCAGTGGCCAATGTCATGAGCGGTACCTCAATGCACGTCGTTCCAGAACCCGGACGATCGCGTCGGTACCGATGCCGAGCAACGCGTACACGATCAGGCCGAAGATGATGATGTCGATGCGTAGGAAATCGCGGGCGTTGTTGATCAGGAAGCCGATCCCGCTGTCGGCGTTGATCTGTTCGGCGACGATCAACGTCAACCACGCGATCGCCAACGACTGCCGGAAGCCGACGAGCACCTGCGGCGCCGTGCTCGGCACGATGATGCGCCAGAACCGCTGCCAGAACGAAAAGCCCAGCACCTGGGCGGTTTCGAACAGTTTCGGGTCGACCTATCGAATGGCCGAGAACGTGTTCAGGTACAGCGGGAAGCTGACACCCAACGCGACCAGCAACACCTTGGGTAGTTCGCCGATGCCGAACCACAGGATGAACAACGGGATCAGACCGAGATGGGGCAGCGCCCTGACCATCTGCATGGGCGGGTCGATCGCGGCCTCCACCCACCGCGACAGGCCGACGGCCGTCCCCAGCGCGACACCCAGCACACCGCCGAGCACCAGGCCCTCGACCACCCGGATGCCCGAAACGCTCAGCGCCTCGGCGAGTTGGCCGTTGCGAACAAGCTCCACGCCCGCCTCGAGGATCAGCGACGGGGCGGGCAGTACGTCCTGGGGGATCAGTCCGATCGCGCTGAGGAGCTGCCACAGCGTAAGCAGTATCACTGGCGACGCCAACCGAAGCACGGCCCACTTGTGTTGCTGCCGAATGGGATTCGCAGACCGTCCGACCGCGATGGGCGCATTGGGCGCGGTGAGGTCTGGTGGGGCGGTCACGGTGATCTGACGCTACGGACCGCCGCGCGCCACCTGAAGGCTTTGATTCCGGATGAAATAAAGACACAAGCCCCGCCGGGTGCACCGGCGGGGCTGTGGGGATTGGGTTGTCAGTTCAAGCGGAACGAACCCGTGACGAGGGTCGGGGTGACGTCCCTACCGTTGATCCTGGAGCTCATCGCCCCGTTCGACAGGCGGGTGATCTGCTGCGCCTGTTGCAGCTGGCGTTTGTTGCGGACCTCGGCGCGGAACTGGGCGTCGTTGAGTTGTTGGATGTCGGCCTGGTCGAGCGTGCCGCTGAACCCGTTGAGCTGCACACCGACGGCCGAGCCGTCCTCGCGGACCACCCATGCCGCGCGCACGCCGTCGACGCCGGCGGTGTACACACCGGCCTCACCGGCCACCGGTGTCGCGGTGAATGCGTAGGTGATCCCGTTCATGGTCAGGTCACCTTCGACGTCGGCGCCGTCGAACTGCGCGGTCAGCGTGTCGCGGAACCTGGACGTGAGGTCGATCTTGCCGTCGGTCTGATTGCCGAAGAACCAAGCTTCGTCATCGCTGCCGTTGCAGGCGTACGCGGCGAGCTCACCGCCGTCGACGGAGATGCCGATGGTCATCGGCTTGCCGTCGGGCGATTTCATGTCCGCGACGTAGCGCGCCGTCTGCGGAAACGGCCGGGCCTCCGCCGTCGTCGTCGACTCCACCGACGAGCCGCCGGAGCATGCGGTCAGGAAGCCGAACGCGAGCGTCGCGCTGATACTCACGAACAGGATGCGGGTCCATCTCTTCACGGTCATGGTGGTCCATTCGGGCTGAACTGACTGGTCATCGACACGACGAGCCAGCACCCATTGTGGTTCAACGACGCAGCGAAATACCTGGAAATCCAGCTGTCAGCGCCAACCGTCGGCCGCCTTGGCCGCCGTCATCAGCGCCTCGCACAGTTGGCGCAATTCGACGGTGTCGGCGCCTTCCTCGACCGCTGTGGCGACGTCCTCGGCGGCGCATCGGACCTGGTAGATGCGGTCAGAGAGCTCAGCGGCCTCGTCCGCAGTGAGGACGACCGCGTCAGGGGCCAGCGACGTGCCCTTGATCACGGCGCGCTGTTCGTACGCGCGTTGCCGGCACGACTGCCTGCAGTACTGTCGCCGCCTGCCCAGCCCCGCATCGCCGACCTCGCGGCCGCACCAGCGGCAGGCGGCGGGGCGGGCGCGCCTCTTGATCCCGGTTGCCACAGGCCAGACTGTAAACCGAGCTTCATCGGTTTCCCGGTATCATGGTGGGTCGAGTCGGGAACTTCACAGCATGCTGCGGCGTTGATGATTCGGACAATAACGCGCTGATCGAGGAGTGTTTGACGATGGCTGATCGCGTCTTGAGGGGAAGTCGCCTCGGAGCCGTGAGCTACGAGACCGACCGCAACCACGACTTGGCGCCGCGTCAGGTCGCGCGGTACCGCACCGACAACGGTGAAGAGTTCGACGTCCCGTTCGCCGACGACGCCGAGATCCCCCACACCTGGCTGTGCCGTAACGGCATGGAAGGCACCCTGATCGAGGGTGACGCCCCCGAGCCGAAGAAGACCAAGCCGCCGCGCACGCACTGGGACATGCTGCTCGAGCGCCGGTCGATCGAGGAGCTCGAGGAACTGCTCAAGGAGCGGCTCGACATCATCAAGGCCCGCCGCCGCGGCTGACCCCGTCGTTCACCGCGAGCGACCGCTTCACGCCACGAAAGCACGGCGTGTTGCGGTGCGAACACGGTCACTCGCGGAGGGTGGGGTGAGGGTCAGCGCGTGACGCGGGCCCCGCGGCCGCGGTCGATACGGCCGCGCAGACCCCACTCCGCGACCTTGAACAACGCCTCGCGGATATTGGACCCGCTCATCTTGGACTGGCCGAACTCGCGTTCGGTGAAGGTGATGGGCACTTCCACGACGACGAACCCGTTGTTGATCGTGCGCCAGGTCAGGTCGATCTGGAAGCAGTACCCCTTCGAGTCGACCGCGCTCAGGTCGATCTTTTCCAGCACCTCGCGGCGGTAGGCGCGATAACCGGCGGTGATGTCGTGGATGTCGACGCCGAGCAGGATGCGCGAATAACCGTTGGCGGTCCGCGACAGCAGCAGGCGGCGGCGCGGCCAGTTGCGGACCTCTCCGCCGGGCACATAACGCGAACCGATCACCAGGTCGGCGCCGCCGTCGATGGCGTCGAGCAACCGGTACAGCTGTTCGGGCGGGTGGCTGCCGTCGGCGTCCATCTCCACCAGCACGGAGTACTCGCGGCTGAGCCCCCAGGCAAACCCGGCCAGGTACGCCGCGCCCAGACCACCCTTGGCATTGCGGTGCATGACGTGGATGCGGTCGGGGTCGGCGAGGGCCCGTTCGTCGGCGAGCCTGCCGGTGCCGTCGGGGCTGCCGTCATCGACGATCAGGATGTGGACGTCGGACAGCGCCTTCTGGACGCGATCGACGATCAGCGGAAGGTTCTCCCGCTCGTTGTACGTGGGGATGATGACCAGCGTGCGCTGGCTGGGTCGCTCGCCCGGGTCCCGGCCCGTCGTCATGTGGCTCCTCTGTCTGTGGTGCCGCCGCCCACGCGGCGACGCACAAAGCTTTTATTGTGCAGTATCGCGGTGAGCAGGCTGCCCACGCCGAGGGCGATGAGCAGCCCCTCCACCAGCGGCCCGAACCGTGTCGCGGCGCTGAGCTGGGTTTTCAGCCGTACCGCGGAGTCCAGATACGCGGGTTCGTAGAACGCGGTGCGAGCCAGCTCACGGCCGTCCGGCGAGATGATCGCGCTGATCCCCGTCGTGCCCGCCACCACGACGTAGCGGTCGTGTTCGACAGCACGCAGCCGGGCGAAGGCGAGTTGCTGCTCGCTCATGGACTCGGTGAACGTCGCGTTGTTGGACGGCACGACCAGCATTTGGGCGCCGTTGCGCACCGACTCGCGCGGCGCACGGTCGAAGATCACCTCCCAGCACGTCGCCACCCCCACCGGCACACCGGCCGGGTGCACGACGCCTGTTCCGTCCCCCGGTACGAAGTAACCGGCGCGGTCGGCGTACTCGGAGAAGTTGCGGAAGAACCCGCGCCACGGCAGGTACTCGCCGAACGGCTGCACGATCTGCTTGTCGTGGCGCTCGCCGGGACCGCTGCCCGGGTTCCACACGATCACCGAGTTCGTCGTGGTCGGCTCCTCGGGCGTGGCGCCGGGCGCCTCGACGACCGCGCCGACGAGGATCGGCGCGTCGATGGCTTCGGCGGCTGAGGAGATCAGCTCATGGGCGTCGGGGTTGGCCAGTGGATCGATGTCGGAGGAATTCTCGGGCCAGACGACGAACATCGGCCGCGGCGCCCGCCCCGCCCGCACGTCCTCGGCCAGCCGCAACGTCTCGCGGACGTGGTTGTCGAGCACGGCGCGACGCTGGGCGTTGAAGTCCAGTCCGAGCCGGGGCACATTGCCCTGGACGACGGCGACGGTGACCGAGTGCTCGTCGCCGGCGCCCAGACCCGACTGGCGCACGTGCGGCCATGTCAGCGCAGTGACTAGCAGCACGGCGCTGATGCACAGGCCGGGCACCACCACGGCCGGCGGTGCGGCTTTCTGCGCATCGTCACGCCGCCACCACTGGATGACCTCGAAAACCATTGCCGCCAAGCTGAACCCGACGAGCACGACCGCGAAGGACAGCAGCGGCGCCCCGCCGAGCTGCGCGATCGACCGCAGCGGGCTCTCCGTCTGGCCGTAAGCGACGACGCCCCAGGGGAATCCGCCGAACGGCACCGTCGACTTGAGCCACTCCTGCGCGGCCCACAACCCGGCGAACCACAGCGGCCAGCCCGGGAGCCGGCGAACCACCACAGCGGCCGCCCCGAACAGCGCGGGAAACACCGCCTCGGCGAGCGACAGCCCGATCCACGGGAACGGCCCGACGAACGCCCCCACCCACGGCAGCAGCGGCAGGTAGAAAGCCGCCCCGAACAGGAACCCGTAGCCGAATCCGCCTCGCACCGTGGTGGTTTCGCGTGTCAATACCCACGCCAACAGTGCGAACGCGACGAAGCCCAGATACCACCATCCAAACGGCGGGAAGCTCAAACACAGCAGCACGCCGGCGACGATCGCGACGCCCAGCTGTGGTAGCCGGTCCACCATCACCTGACCGAACCGCCTTGCCTTCGAGGGAGTTTCAGCCATGGATGACGACACCCCGATGGACCGTCTGCCGACACCGGGGTGACGGGCCGTCGAGTCGCGGCAACGCCGGCACCCGCGACCGCTGGTCGGTGGACCACCGTTGCACCGCGTCGGCGGGGGCACTCACCTCGAGTTCGTCGGCTTCCCAGATCGCGTACGAGGCCGGTGCCCCGGGAACGAGGGTGCCCGCCAACCCGTCTCGAACGCCGGCGGCGCGCCACGCACCTCGGGTGAGCGCTGCGAACGCCGCACGCGCCGAGAGCGCACTGCCCGGCGTCTGGTGTCGCGTCGCCGCGCGCAGTGTCGCCCAGGGGTCGATCCCGGTGACGGGGCTGTCCGAGCCGAAGGCGAGGGGCACGCCTTGGGATGCTAACAGCGCGAACGGGTTCAGCGATCGGGCTCGCTGCGGCCCGAGACGCTGGGCGTACATGCCGGTTTCGCCGCCCCAGAGCGCATCGAAATTCGGTTGCATGCTGGCGAGCACACCCCAGGCGCCGAGCTTGTGCGCCTGTTCTGAGGTGACCATCTCCAGATGTTCGAGTCGATGCCCGCACCGGGCGACCGCGGGAGCGCCCGAGGAGGCGACGACGGACTCGAGGGCGTCGACCACCGCGGTCACGGCGGCGTCGCCGATCGCGTGGAAGCCGGCCGCGATACCCGCCTCCGTGCACGCCTGCAGGTGGGCGGCGATGGCGTCGGGGGCGAGGTAGGTGTTGCCCACGCAGCCGGGCGCGTCGTCGTAGGGCTCGTGCAGCCAGGCCGTGCGCGACCCGAGCGCTCCGTCGACGAACAGGTCGCCCGCCAGGCCGCGCGCGCCGGTGCGTTCGATCAGTGCGCGTGCCTGGTCGGCCGTGGTGACCGCTTCACCCCAGTAGCCGACGACATCGACGCCGTGGTCGAGGGCGCGGATCTCATCCCAGTCGTCGAGGCCGCCGATGTCGGGGCCCGCGCATTCGTGCACCGCGACGATGCCGTGCGCCGCCACCGCGTTGAGCGCGGCGGTGCGCGCGTCGGCACGCTGTGGGGCGGTCAGCCCGGCCCGCGCGGCGGCGCGGACCAGGTGATGGGCGTCGCTGGTCAGCGGCCGCTGCGGGTCGTATCCGGCCGCGTCGGCCAGGCCCGGGCACCGCGTGCGCAGCGCGGTGGACGCCGCGGCCGAGTGCACGTCGACCCTGGCGAGGTAGGTCGGCCGGTCCCCCACGACGGCGTCGATGTCATCGGTGCTGGGCGGGGTGCGCTGCGGCCATGTCGACTCGTCCCAGCCGTGCGCCCAGATCGGACCGTCAGGGTGGCTGCGGGCATGGTCGGCGAGCAGTTGCAGGCAGTGTTGAAGCGAGGCGGCGGCCCGCAGATCGAGCCCGGCGAGCGTGAGCCCGGTGGCGGTGAGATGGATGTGGCTGTCGACGAAGCCGGGTGCGACGAAGGCACCGTCGAGGTCGATGACCTGCGCGTCGGGGAACTGGCTGCGGCCGACGTCGTCGCTGCCCAACCATGCGATCACACCGTCGCGCACGGCCAGCGCCGTGGCGTCGGGCATGGCGGGGCTGTGCACCCGCCCGTTGAGCAGAAGGGTCGTCACCTACGGGAGGTTCTCACAGCCCGTCGGTGGTGGGACGCGGGCGCTCCACGGCGGGCGGTTCGACGTCGACCACGTCGACGACCTCGCCGTCGATGTAGTCACCGTGCTGGGTGGCCGAGTCACGCCGGTTGGTGGCCGCCCCCCACCCGGCCATTCCGGCGGTGATCAGCGGCATCCGGCGCGCGGCGAGCGCGGTCACCAGCGGGCGGCCCGCGGCCCGCGTCGGCGGCAGCAGGAGCAGCACCCCCGCCACCGAACTGGCCAGACCCGGAATCACGACCAGCACGGTGCCGAGCGCGACGAGGACGCTGTCGGCGGCGGTACCGTGCAGGGTCGCCGGGGTCAGGCCCGAGCGCAACCTGCCGATATGACGCCTGACCTGCGACCCTGCCAGCGCGAAACCCAGCACGAACGTGGTGAGCAGCGCCAGTAGCGTCCAGCCGATGCCGATCGTCGACACCAGGGCCACCACGACCGCGATCTCGATGACCACATAGAGGACAAACAGCCGCATCGCCATACGGGGTAAACGTCCGGACGGCCTCGAGGGTTCCGTAGATTGGCGGTGTGGCCACGATCAAGATCGATACACCGGGCGGTCCGATCGACGCGTTGCTGTCGACGCCGGGTGGCGAGGGTCCGTGGCCGGCGGTCGTGGTCGTGCACGACGCGATCGGCTACGGGCCGGACAACGAGGCGATATCGGCGCGCATCGCCGAGGCAGGCTACATCGCGATCACTCCCGACCTGTACGCGCGCGGTGGCCGGGCCCGCTGCATCACCCGGGTGTTCCGCGAACTGCTTTCCAAGCGCGGTCGCGCGCTCGACGACATCCTGGCCGCCCGTGACCATGTGCTGGGCCTGCCCGAGTGCACCGGCGCGGTCGGCATCGCCGGCTTCTGCATGGGCGGGCAGTTCGCGCTGGTGATGTCGCCGCAGGGGTTCGGCGCGTCGGCACCGTTCTACGGCACCCCGCTCCCCCGCCGTCTCGACGAGACGCTGACCGGGGCGTGCCCGATCGTCGCGAGCTTCGGCAGGCGCGACCCGATCGGCATCGGTGCGGCGGACAAGTTGCGAAAAGTAGTCGCGGACAAGGGTATTGCGGCAGACATCAAGGTGTATCCGGACGCCGGGCACAGCTTCGCGAACAAGCTGCCGGGCCAACCGCTGTTGCGGATCACCGGGTTCGGCTACAACGAGGCGGCGGCCAACGACGCCTGGGCGCGGGTGTTCGGATTTTTCGGCGAACACCTGACGGCTACCCCGCGGGCTTGATCTCGATTCCGATGTGAACCTTGTCGATGCCGCCACGGAAGAGTGCCTGCGGGATCCACCACCACGCGTGCCACCAGTAGCGCCTGGTGACCTTGTCGAAGACGCGGCGGGTCTCCTCCTTGGGCAGCACCCTGGCGACGGCCTCCACCGGACCGCCTTTCGGCTTGCCCAACGCCGTCGACTTCTGGATCGTCACCCGCGGAGTGTTGTTGATGCGCTTGGTTTTCCACGACCCGTCGTCGGTGATGACGAGCAGCTTGCCGTCCTCGGGCGCACCCCAGATCGGGGTGGGCTTGGGCTTGCCGTCCTTGGTGAAGGTGGTCAGCAGAATGTACTTCGAGCGGGCGACGTCGCCGAACGTGTCAGCCATGGTCAGCCCGGCTTGATCTCGATGGTCACGTTGTTCTTCATTCCCCCGCGCAGCTTGGAGAAAACGTTGAACGTCTTGCCCAGCAGCCCGTAGCGCTTGCCGATGGCGTCGTAAGTCGCGCCGTTGGCCGACTTGTCCAGAACAGCCGCGACGGCGTCGACGGCCTCGCCCTTGGGGTTGCCGCGCATGTCGCACGGCGCGATGGTCACGCGTGGGGTGTTGCGGATCCGCTTGACCTTCCACGACTTCTCCTGCGTGATGGCGATCAGGCCGTCGCCGTCGGGCACCGCCCAGATGGGTGTCGGCTTGGGTCTGCCGTCCTTGGTGAACGTGGTCAGCAGGATGTACTCGGATTTCGCGACATCGGCAAAGGTGGCAGACACGACACCAACCTAGCCCTCCAGGTCGCCTTCGGTCTCCAGCAGCACCTTGCGCAATCCGTCGAGCGTCGCCTGTTCGGGTGCCGCCCACATACCGCGGTCGGCGGCCTCCAGGAGCCGTTCGGCCATACCGTGCAGCGCCCACGGATTGGATTCGGTCATGAATTTGCGGTTCTCGTCGTCGAGCACGTATTCCGCCGACAGCCGCTCGTACATCCAGTCCGCCATCACGCCGGCGGTGGCGTCGTAGCCGAACAGGTAGTCGACCGTGGCGGCCATCTCGAACGCGCCCTTGTAGCCGTGCCTGCGCATCGCGTTGATCCAGCGCGGGTTGACCACGCGGGCGCGAAACACCCGGGTGGTCTCCTCGGACAGGGTGCGGGTGCGCACGGCGTCGGGTCGGGTGTTGTCGCCGATGTAGGCGGCGGGGTCCTTGCCGGTCAACGCACGAACGGTGGCGATCATGCCGCCGTGGTACTGGAAGTAGTCGTCGGAATCGGCGATGTCGTGTTCGCGGGTGTCGGTGTTCTTGGCCGCCACCGCGATCCGGCGGTACTGCCGGCTCATATCGTCGCTGGCGGCGGCTCCGTCCAGACCGCGGCCGTAGGCGAATCCGCCCCACGCCGTGTACACCTCGGCGAGGTCGGCGTCGTCGCGCCAGTTGCGGCTGTCGATCAGCTGCAGCAGCCCGGCACCGTACGTGCCCGGCTTCGAGCCGAAAATCCTTGTGGTGGACCGGCGCTCGTCGCCGTGCTCGGCGAGGTCGGCCTGGGCGTGCGCACGGACGTAGTTGTCCTCGGCTGCTTCGTCGAGTCCGGCCACGAGCGCCACGGCGTCGTCGAGCATCGTGACGACGTGCGGGAAGGCGTCCCGGAAGAACCCGGAGATGCGCACGGTGACGTCGATGCGGGGCCTGCCCAGGTCGGCCAGCGCGATCGGTTCGAGGTCGACCACTCGCCGCGACGCCTCGTCCCACACGGGGCGCACACCCAGTAGGGCGAGCACCTCGGCGATGTCGTCACCGGCGGTCCGCATGGCCGATGTGCCCCATACCGACAGACCGACCGACCGCGGCCAGTCGCCGTAGTCGTCGCGGTACCGGGCCAGCAGCGAATCGGCCATCGCCACACCGGTTTCCCACGCCAGCCGCGACGGCACCGCCTTCGGGTCGACCGAGTAGAAGTTGCGCCCCGTGGGCAGCACGTTGACCAGCCCGCGCAGCGGTGACCCCGAGGGGCCGGCGGCGATGAAACGTCCGTCGAGCGCCCGAAGGATCTGGGTGATCTCCTCTGCCGTGCCCGCGAGCCGCGGCACCACTTCGGTGGCGGCGAACCGCAGCACCGCGGCAACGTCGGCGTTGTCGGTCAACGTGTCGACCATCTCGGAGTTCCATCCCGAATCCTGCAGCGCGGCCACCAGTTTCCGGGCTTGCGCTTCGGCGGCATCGACGGCGGTGCGTTCGTCGTGGCCGTCCTCGGCGAGGCCGAGTGCCTGGCGAAGTCCGGGCACCGTCTGCTCGCCGCCGAACAGCTGACGGGCCCGGAGCACCGCCAGCACCAGGTCCAGTTCGTCCTCCCCGCTTGGCGTTTGGCCGAGGATGTGCAGGCCGTCGCGGATCTGAACGTCTTTGATCTCGCAGAGCCAGCCGTCGACATGCAGCAGCATGTCGTCAAACGAGTCCTCTTCGGGCCGCTCCTCGAGGCCGAGGTCGTGGTCCATCTTCGCGGCGCGCATCAGCGTCCAGATCTGCTGGCGGATCGCGGGCAGCTTGCCGGGGTCGAGTGCCGACACATTCGCGTGCTCGTCGAGCAGCTGCTCCAAACGCGCGATGTCACCGTAGGTTTCGGCGCGCGCCATGGGCGGGATCAAATGGTCGACGAGGGTGGCGTGCGCGCGACGCTTGGCCTGGGTGCCCTCACCGGGATCGTTGACCAGAAACGGGTAGATCAGCGGCAGGCTGCCCAGAGCGGCATCGGATCCGCAGGCCGCCGACATGCCAAGCGTCTTACCCGGCAGCCACTCCAGGTTGCCGTGCTTGCCGAGATGCACGACCGCATCGGCACCGAACACCGACTCGATCCACCGGTACGCGGCCAGATAATGGTGGCTCGGCGGCAGATCCGGGTCGTGGTAGATCGCGACCGGATTCTCGCCGAAACCGCGTGGCGGCTGCACCATCAGGACGACGTTGCCCGCCTGCAGGGCCGCGATGACGATCTCACCGTCCGGATCGGCGCTGCGGTCGACGAACATCTCCCCCGGCGGCGGACCCCAGTGCTCGACGATCGCATCGGTGAGCTCGGCGGGCAGCGTGGCGAACCATTCGCGATAGTCGTTGGCCGACACCCGGATCGGGTTTCCCTCGAGCTGCCCTTCGGTCAGCCAGTCGGGGTCCTGGCCGCCGCGTTCGATCAGCGCGTGGATGAGCGCGTCCCCATCGCCGGCGTCCAGGCCCGGGACATGGTCGATGCGGTAGCCGTGCTCGCGCATCGCGCGCAGCAACGCGATGGCGCTGGCGGGCGTATCGAGGCCGACGGCGTTGCCGATGCGGGCGTGCTTGGTCGGGTAGGCGGAGAAGACGACCGCGATCCTCTTGTCCTGCAGCGGGATCGACCGCAGCCGGGCGTGGCGGACGGCCAGCCCGGCGACGCGCGCGCACCGTTCAGGATCGGGCACGTATGAGGTCAGGCCCTCGTCGTCGATCTCCTTGAACGAGAACGGCACCGTGATGATGCGTCCGTCGAACTCCGGCACGGCGACCTGCGTCGCGACGTCGAGCGGCGAGAGTCCGTCGTCGTTGTTCTGCCACTGAGCCCGAGAACTCGTCAGGCACAACCCTTGCAGGATCGGGACATCCAGCGCCGCAAGATGCGCGACGTTCCACGCGTCATCCGTGCCGCCGGCCGACACGCTCGACGGGGTGGCGCCGCCTGCTGCGAGCACCGTCGTGATCAGCGCGTCGGCCGTCGCGAGCAACTCGAGCAGGTCCGCGTCGGCGGTGCGCAGCGACGCGCAGAACACCGGCAGCGCACGGCCACCGGCATCCTCGATCGCATCACAGAGCGCCTCGACGTAGGCGGTGTTGCCCGCGAGGTGCTGCGCGCGGTAGTAGAGCACCGCGACCGTGGGACCGTCGCCGCCGCCGTCTCGGGGCACCACTCCCCACAGGGGCGTGCTCTCGGGTGGGGAGAACCCGAAGCCGGTCATCAACACCGTGTCGCACAGGAACGCGTGCAGGTGGCGCAGGTTCGAAACGCCGCCCTGAGCCAGATAGACGTGCGCCTGCAGCGCGACCCCGGCGGGCGTGGTCGAATGCCGCATCAGCTCCGCGTCCGGCGACTGCTCGCCGCTGACGACGACCGCGGGCACTCCGCTGGCCACCACCTCGTCGATGCCGTCCTGCCAAGCGCGGTAACTCCCGAGGATGCGCACCACCACGATGTCCGTACCGCGCAGCAGTTCGCCGAGTTCGCCGTCCACCAGTCGCGACGGGTTCGCCCACCGGTAGTTGGCGCCGCTGGACCGGGCGGTGATCAGGTCGGTGTCCGAGGTGGACAGGAGCAAGACGGCGGGGTCGCGAGACGGCTGAGCCACCCCCCATTACTACCCCACGCCGGTTTCCTGCCCACTCCCCGTGCGCCGACGGTGCGTGTCTGCTCAAGACACACCGCGTTATCGCGACAGTTTGCGCACGGTCGGCGGGCGCCGAGCGTGCGGTGATGCCGAGATTTCGCGGCGTGTCACGCAGCAGACACGCCCGCTCGCGGCACCTGCGGGAGGATGGCTAGGGGCGGTTCCAGCGGCCGTAGGTGCTCTGCGGATAAGGCAATCCGAGGGCGGCGATGAGTACGACCAGAAGAGCACCGAACACGATGAGTTCGAACATCGTCGTTCCTTCCTGACGCTTACTGCACACGCGTGCAGTAACCCGGAACTTACGACGTCAGCGGCGATATGAGACCGACTTGTGTGGCACGGATCACTAGAGGTTCTAGTGTGATCGCCGTCACGTTAGGTGGACTGGATCTCGAAGTCTGCGGGTACCGGCGCATGCAACAGCTTGCGGTGCTCCTCGGGCCGCCACGGGAAAAGCTCGGGGAGCCCATCTTTCCCCAGATACCAGCTGTTGCAGCCGGTTACCCAAACCGTCTGTGGCATAGCGGCTTTCATGTCCTCGTTGTACTCCTTGGTCGTCATGTCGGTCGGACCCACCGCGACGACACCGCCCTGACGGATCTGGTTCAGCCAGGCCAGCACGTAATCGGCCTGGGTCTCGGCGATGATGACCAGCGACTGGTTGCCGATCGGCGAATGTGGCCCGATCAGCATGAACATGTTCGGGAAGCCCGGTACTGCGACCGACCGGTAGGCGTGCGGACCCTCGGCCCAGGCCTCCTCGAGCGTTAACCCGCGCTCGCCGATCACGGTCATCGGGTGAACGTAGGCGTGGGCGTCGAACCCCGTGGCCAGTACGAGCACGTCCAGTTCGTGGTGCGTCCCGTCCGCGGTGACCACGCCCGTCGCCTCGATGCGGTCGATTGCATCGCTCACGACCTGCACGCCAGGCTTCTGCAGCGATTGGTAGTAATGACCGGCGAAGACCTGCCGTTTGCACAGCGGGTGATAGCTCGGCGTGAGCCTGCGGCGCAGTTCGGGATCTCGCACCGACAACCGCAGATTCAGTCGGCACAGCGCCACCATGACCCGTCGCTGCCAGCCTGGTTCGACAACTGCGCGTGCCGGGATACGCTCGAATACGTTCTGCCAGAATCGATATCCGATCATGCATAGTTGCGGCCAGCGGCGCAGCAGCGTCTTCGTGAGCTTTGAGTAGCGAAGGTTCGGAGTCGGAAACACCCACTGGGGTGTGCGCTGGAAAACGACGAGCCGTCTGACCCTGCCGCCGAGTTCGGCGGCGATTTGCACACCCGAGGAGCCGGTGCCGATCAAACCGATGCGCTTGTCTTGTAGGAGAACCGAATGGTCCCAACGGGCGGAGTGAAAGCGAGGTCCGGCGAAGTTCGTCAACCCAGGGATGTCGGGATAACGCGGCACTCGCAAGACGCCGGTCGCCGTGATGAGCACGTCATAATCTTCTTCTCCCCCTGCGGTGGTAAGCACCCACCGGCCGCGCTCGTAGCGTGCCGATTCGACCGGGGTGCCGAACCGGATGTGCGGCATGACATCCCGGTCGGTGGCGACTTGATGGAAGTACGACTGGATCTCCGCCCCCGGCGAGTACAGCCGTGACCACCCCGGATTCGGCTGAAACGAATACGAGTAGAAGCGTGACGGCACGTCGCAGTGCAAGCCGGGATAGGTGTTGTCGCGCCAGGTGCCACCGACCTCGTCGGCCTGTTCGAAGATCGTGAAGGTGTCGATACCCGCGTCCTGCAGTTTGGCCGCCATACAGATGCCCGACATGCCGGCGCCCACGATCGCGATTCTCACTGCGCGTTTGTCTGCCATCGGACCCCCTTCGGCTACCGGAAGGGTACGCCTGACCAGCGCGGTTGTCGTCGCAATCGGGGCTACGGGACGGTGACGAAACCTTGGGCCACCATCCAGTCCCGCGCGACCTCGCTCGGGTCGCGGCCCTCCACGTCGACCTGTTTGTTCATCTCCATGATCGCCTCATTGGTCAGCGCCGCCGTCACCGGCGCGGTGACCTCCGCGATCTGCGGATGTGCTTCGTAGAAGGCGCGTTTCATGGTCACCGACGGGTTGTAGTGAGCGAAGAACTGCTTGTCGTCGGTGAGCACGATGAGGTCGAGCGCGGCGATGCGGCCGTCGGTGGTGAACACCTCACCGAAGTCGCACTGCGTGCCGTCCGCGGTGGCCTGGTAGATGATGCCGACCTGCAGTACCGGCGTCTGCGCCCGCCCCGGATCGAACCCGTAGGCCGCCGCCATTCCGGGGAAGCCGTCCTGGCGGGCCCGAAATTCGGTGTCGACGCACGTACGCGCCGCCGCCGGATCGCGCTTGACCAGCTCGGCGTATTGCGAAAGCGTACGCACGCCGGTCCGTTCGACGACCGCCCTGCCGGCCGCCAACGCGTACGTGTCGTCCATCGGTCCTGGCGGCAACCACACCATGTCGTTGCGGGCCAGATCTTCATCGCGGACGGCCTCGAACTGCTTGCGGCTGTCGGGGATCGGCTTCTCGTGCCCCAGGTAGTTGATCCATGCGTTGCCGGTGAACTCGTAGGCGACGTCGACCTGACCCGACAACTGGGCTTCCCGGGTGCTGCGGGAACCCACGATGCCGGTGAGGTCACGCACGTCGGCACCCGCGGCGGCCAACGTGAACTCCAGGATGTAACCGAGGATCACCTGCTCGGTGTATTCCTTGGAGCCCACCGTGATTCGCACTCCCTCGAGTGCGGCGACGGGCTGGATGGAACCCGGCCCCACCTTCAGCGGCACGGTGCTGCCCGCGCCCAGGCCGCACCCGGTCAGCAGGAGGCAAGCCAGCGCGGCGATGGTCCGGCGGATCATCGAAGGCCCTTGGGGTTGAGGTAGAACTCGGCCAGCCCGCCCAACCAGTCGACCAGCAGGGCAAGGCACACCGCGAGCACGCTTCCCAGGATCAGGGTCACGTTGTCCTGCAACTTGTAGCCGGTGTCGATCAGGATCCCCAATCCGCCGGCGTTGACGAGGAAGCTCAACGTTGCGGTTCCCACGGCGAGCACCAGCGACGTGCGCAGTCCGGCCAGGATGTACGGGATCGCCAGCGGCAGCTCGACCCGCGTCAGCACCGAGCGTCGCGACATGCCCTGTCCCAGCCCGGCGTCCACCAGCGACCGGTCCACCTGTGTGATGCCGAGAATGGTGCTGGCCAGCACCGGCAGCAGTGAGTACAGCGCGATCGGAAGGACGCCGATCCAGAACCCGGTCCGACCGGTCCACAGGAACAGCAGCACCAGCAGCCCGATCGCCGGTGCCGCCTGACCGATGTTGGCGACGCCCATGAACAACGGCCGCAGCAGTTTCGCGCCGGGGCGGGTGACCAGCACTCCCAGCGGAACACCGATGGCGAGCACTATCGCGGTGACCGCCACGGTGATCAACAGGTGCTGCCAGATCAGCGTGGCGATGTTGCCGGGGTTGATGTTCTCCTGCTGGGTGGCGGTGAGGTCGCGGTTGAACGCCCAGAACACGACGGCCGCAGCGATGACCAGCACCAAGACGGGCTGGATGAGCAGTCGTCTGCGCTCGCCCGGATTGGCGCGCGCCGATTGAGCGGTATCGGTGACCGCGGTCATGGTCGTCCGTCCGTGTCGGCCTGCGCCGAAGCCCGCAGCCAGGTGATCGTGTCGATCAACGTGTCCAGCGTGACCACACCGGCGTACCGGCTGCCCGGGCCGGCCACCACGGCCGACGCATGCTGTTGGGCGAGGATGGCCTCCAGCGCGTCTTCGAGGGTGGACTGCGTGCTGACCACGTCGAGCGCTTCGACGACGTCGGCGAGCGCGGTCGCGTGCTCGAGCTTGCTCTCCCGCACCCAACTGACCGGGCGCTCACGGTCGTCGAGCACAACGGCCCAATCGAACTCACTGCCCGCCAACGTCTTCCGGACATCATCAATCGAATCCGTCTGGCGTACCGAAGGATGCGGCCGTAGCTCGACGTCCTTGATCCGCATCAGGCCCAGTTGGCGCAGCGACGCGCCGGACCCGACGAAACCGGCGACCGTGTCGTCGGCGGGACTGGCCAGGATGTTCTGCGGAGTGTCGTACTGCAGCACCTTGGACTGGTTGCCCAGCACGGTGATCCGATCACCGAGTTTGACGGCCTCACCGAAGTCATGGGTGACGAAGACGATGGTCTTGCGCAGCTCACCCTGCAACCGCAGAAGTTCATCCTGCAGCGTGCTGCGCGTGATCGGGTCGACGGCGCCGAACGGTTCGTCCATCAACAGAACCGGAGGGTCGGCCGCCAGCGCGCGCGCAACGCCCACACGCTGCTGCTGCCCGCCGGACAGTTGACGCGGATACCTGTCGGCGTACTGGCCCGGTTCCAGCCCGACCATGTCGAGCAGTTCGTCGACCCGTTCGGCGATGCGTTTGCGGTCCCAGCGCAGCAGACCGGGCACCAGGCCGACGTTCTGCCGGATCGTCATGTGCGGGAACAGACCCGCCTGCTGGATGGAGTAGCCGATCGAGCGGCGAAGTTCGGTCGGACGGATCGACATCGCGTCGTTGTCGCCGATCATGATCGTCCCCGACGTCGGCTCCGAGAGCCGGTTGATCATCCGCATCATCGTCGTCTTCCCGCAGCCCGACGGGCCGACGAACACGACGATCTCGCCCGCGGGGATCTCGAGCGACACGTCGTCCACCGCGGGGCGGTCGGAACCGGGATACACCTTGGAGACGTGGTCCAGCACGATGCGGACCCCGGTGCTGCCGTTCGAGCTAGTGTCCTCCGACGCGATGTTCTCTGCCTTCGAATGCCCTGTCATCGAATGCCTTTCGACGTGGTGAGGCGGCCGATCAGTACGAGCACCGCATCGAGTGCGAGCGCGAGGATGACGATGAGCAGCGTTCCGGCCAGCGCCATCGGAAGGGCCGTCGGGCTGCCCACCCGCGCCAACCCGGTGAAGATCAGGTTCCCCAGCCCCGGTCCTTTGACGTAGGCCGCGATCGCCAGCACGCCCATCGACATCTGGGTGCTGATCCGCATGGCCGACAGGATCGACGGCCACACCAGCCGCAGTTCCACTCGGGCCAGGGTGTCGAGCCTGCTCATCCCGATGCCCCGCGCCGCATCGGTCAGCGCAGGGTCCACCGCGTTGAGGCCGACGATCGTGTTGCGCACGATGGGCAGCAGCGAATACAGCACCAACGCGGTGATGCTGGGTACCACGCCGAGCCCGAACAACGGGATCAGCAGGCCCAGCAGCGCGAACGCCGGGACGGTCATGATCACGCTGGAGGTCGCGGTGGCGAGGTTGGCGGCCATCGGGTTGCGGTAGGTCAGCACACCGATCACCACACCGACGATCGTCGCGATGAGCACACTCTGGACGACCGCACTGACGTGCTGGTAGGAGTCGAACGCCAGCTGCGCTTGGTGGGCCCAGATGTAGTCCCACAGTGCCCTCACGGCGGTGAGCTACCCGATCTTGATCCAGCCGAAACACCTGCCCGGTTCGATTCGCGCTGAGTCCAACGGTTGGCGTCACACCTCCCGGAGACGAATGTGAGCACCACGTTTCATGCATCGTTTGGAGGTTCCCCGTGCCGTCATCTCTGCGGGTGGTCAAGCTCGGCGCTCACATCGGCGCCCGGATCGAGGGCGTCGACCTCAGCGCTGGAGTCGACGCGAGAACCGCGTCGGCGATCAACTCGGCCCTGCTCGACCACAAGGTGATCTTCTTCCGCGACCAGCACGGCCTGGATGACGACGGTCAGCTCGCCTTCGCGCAGGCATTGGGCACCCCGACCGCCGCACACCCGACCGTGACCTCGTGCGGTGAGCGCTTCCTGCCCATCGATTCCCGCTACGACAAGGCCAACAGCTGGCATACCGACGTGACGTTCGTCGACCGGATCCCGAAAGCGTCCATCCTGCGCGCCATCACGCTGCCTCCGTACGGCGGCACGACGACGTGGGCGAGCACCGAAGCCGCGTATGACCGTCTTCCGGCGCCGTTGGCAGCGCTGGCCGAGAACCTGTGGGCCGTGCACA
This sequence comes from Mycolicibacterium novocastrense, assembly GCF_001570485.1. Taxonomy (GTDB): domain Bacteria; phylum Actinomycetota; class Actinomycetes; order Mycobacteriales; family Mycobacteriaceae; genus Mycobacterium; species Mycobacterium novocastrense. The sequence continues at coordinate 311,825 of NZ_BCTA01000028.1, read as the reverse complement.
CCAACCAGTACGACTACGCCACACTGCACGACGAGCCGTACGCAGCGCCCACCGCCGAGCAGCAGTCGTATCGCGATGAATTCGTCTCCGACTACTACGAAACCGAGCATCCCGTGGTCCGCGTACACCCGGAGACCGGCAGGCGGGTGCTGCTGCTCGGCCACTTCGTCAAGAACTTCGTCGGGCTCGGATCAACCGAGTCGGCCACCCTGTTCAATTTGCTCCAGGCGCGAATCACGAAGTTGGAGCACACGATTCGGTGGGACTGGCAACTCGGCGACGTCGCGGTGTGGGACAACCGGGCAACCCAGCACTACGCCGTCGCCGACTACGACGACCAGTACCGCAGGCTCAATCGCATCACCCTGGCCGGGGACATCCCGGTCGACATCCACGGCAGGTCCAGTCGCGCCGTCGTCGGCGACGCCTCGGCATATTCGGCGGTGATCAGTGCCCGCAGCGGGCAGACCGCGGCCCTGGCCAGCTGATCACGGCCGTCGTGCTGCCCGTGTTCGTGGCAGACACCCGCGGACTACCGTGAACTCGTGGCCAGGATCCGCGACCAGGACGCCTGCCCCGGTGCGCTGCAGGTGCATCGGGCGGCGGACGGCGCGTTGGCGCGGGTGCGGCTGCCGGGCGGGCTGATCACCGCCGCGCAGTTGGAGGCCCTGGCCCGGGCGGCCACCGACTGGGGTGCAAGCACGCTGGAACTCACGTCGCGGGGCAACCTCCAGATTCGCGGCGTGACCGACACCGGGGCGGTCGCCGAGGCCGTGGCCGCGGCGGGGCTGCTCCCCTCGCCGACCCACGAGCGCGTGCGCAATATCGTCGCCTCACCGCTGTCGGGACGGGTGGGAGCGACCGCCGACATCCGTGGGCTGATCAGCGAACTCGACGGCGCCATCCAGGCCGACGCGGACCTGGCCACGCTGCCCGGGCGCTTTCTGTTCGGCATTGACGACGGGCGCGGCGACATCTCCGGTCTTGCCCCCGACGTCGGCGTGCACGTCGAGGCCGCTGACGCGGCACTGCTGGTGGCCGGGCGCGACACCGGCGTGCGGCTGCGGATGCGCACAGCGGTGTCGACGATGGTGGATGTGGCCCGACGCTTCGCCGCCATACGCGGGAATGCTTGGCGCGTCAAGGAACTCAGCGATACCGATGTGCTGCTGGGCGGATTGTCGCCGACCGTGGACCCGGGTGTGACGTGGCCCGCGGTCACCCGGCCGCCCGTCGGTTGGCTCGAACAGCACGACGGCCGCATAGCGTTGGGTGCCGCGGTCCCGCTGGGTGTGCTGCCCTCCCGGACGGCGGAGTTTCTCGCCGCGATCGAGGCGCCGATGGTGATCACGCCGTGGCGCTCGGTGCTCGTTTTCGACCTCGCCGAGGACGTCGCCGACGTCGCGCTGCGCGTGCTCGCGCCGCTGGGACTGGTGTTCGACGAGAACTCGCCCTGGCTGTCGGTCAGCGCGTGCACGGGACGTCCCGGCTGTGAGCATTCGCGCGCCGACGTCCGAGCGGACGCCGTCGCGGCCATTGACGAGCCGGCCGCGGGCCACCGGCACTTCGTCGGATGCGACCGGGCCTGCGGCAGCCCGCCCACCGGTGAGGTGCTGGTGGCAACCGGAGACGGATACCGGACGCGCGACGCTCACCCGTAGGGTGATCGCGTGCTCGACTACATCCGCGACGCCGGGGAGATCTACCGGCAGTCGTTCGCGACGATCCGCGATGAGGCGGACCTGACGCGATTTCCCACAGATGTCGCCCGGGTGGTCGTGCGGTTGATCCACACCTGCGGCCAGGTCGACGTCGCCGACCACGTCTCATTCAGTCCCGACGTGGTTACCCGCGCCCACTCCGCGCTGGGCGCCGGCGCCCCGGTGCTGTGTGACTCGTCGATGGTCGCCGCGGGGATCACCCGGTCGCGGCTGCCCGCCGACAACGAGGTGATCTCGCTGGTGGCCGACCCGCGCGCCGCGGACCTCGCCGCGCGCCTCGGCACCACCCGGTCCGCGGCGGCCGTGGACCTGTGGGCCGACCGGCTCGCCGGTGCCGTGCTGGCGATTGGCAACGCGCCCACCGCGTTGTTCCGGCTGCTCGAACTCCTCGACGAGGGCGCTCCGACTCCTGCGGCGGTGCTCGGCGGTCCGGTCGGCTTCGTCGGCTCGGCGCAGTCCAAACAGGAACTCATCGACCGCCCCCGCGGGATGGCCTATCTGGTGGTCACTGGGCGCCGAGGCGGCAGCGCGATGGCCGCTGCGGCCGTGAATGCGATTGCGACGGAACGGGAATGAGCGGCACACGGGAGAAGTCGCCGGAGGCGGCGAGAGGACAATTGTGGGGCGTCGGGCTGGGTCCCGGAGACCCGGAGTTGGTGACGGTCAAGGCGGCACGGGTGATCGGCGAGGCCGACGTCGTGGCATACCACAGCGCGCGGCACGGCAAGAGCATCGCGCGCGGTATCGCCGAACCGTACCTGCGGCCCGGTCAGATCGAAGAGCACCTCGTCTATCCGGTCACCACCGAGACGACCGACCACCCCGGCGGCTACGCCGGGGCGATGGAGGACTTCTACCGTGAGGCCGCCGACCGCATCGCCGCGCACCTGGAGGCCGGCCGCGACGTCGCGCTGCTCGCCGAGGGTGACCCGCTGTTCTACAGCTCCTACATGCACATGCACACGCGGCTCACCGAACGGTTCGACGCGGTCATCGTGCCGGGAGTGACGTCGGTCAGCGCGGCGTCGGCGGCGGTGGCCACTCCCCTCGTCCAGGGCGACGAGGTGTTGACGATCCTGCCCGGCACGTTGCCCGCCGACGAGCTTGCACGCAGGCTCGCCGACACCGACGCTGCGGTCATACTCAAACTCGGACGGTCGTATCCGGCTGTGCGCGAAGCACTCTCGGCAACCGGTCGGTTGGACGACGCGTTCTACGTCGAGCGGGCCAGCACCTCACAGCAGCGGGTGCTCGGCGCCGGCGAGGTCGACGACGCCACCGTCCCGTACTTCTCGCTGGCGATGCTGCCGGGCCGACGCGACCAGCAGACGCCGACCGGGAGAGTCGCGGTGGTCGGGCTGGGTCCGGGCAGCACCGACTGGATGACCCCGCAGTGCCGTCGTGAACTCGCCGCGGCCACCGACCTCATCGGCTACGGCCCCTACCTCGACCGGGTCGGCAACCGGGCCGGCCAACGCAAGCACCCCAGCGACAACACCGACGAGCCCGCCCGGGCCCGGTTGGCGTGCACATTGGCCGAGCAGGGCCGGGCCGTCGCGGTCGTGTCGTCCGGCGACCCCGGGGTTTTCGCAATGGCGACCGCGGTGCTCGAGGAGGCCAAACAGTGGCCGGGGATCTCGGTGCGGGTGATTCCGGCGATGACGGCGGCGCAGGCCGTCGCCAGCCGGGTCGGTGCGCCGCTGGGTCACGACTATGCGGTGATCTCGCTGTCGGACCGGCTCAAACCGTGGGATGTGATCGCCGCCCGGCTGACCGCAGCCGCAAAGGCCGACTTGGTGCTGGCGATCTACAACCCGGCGTCCAAGACCCGCACCTGGCAGGTCGGTGCGATGCGCGACCTGCTGCTCGACCACCGCGATCCGGGTACCCCGGTGGTGATCGGTCGCGACGTGTCCGGCCCCCGCGAGGAGGTCACGGTGGTGCGCCTGGCGGACCTGGACCCCGCCGACGTCGACATGCGCTGCCTGCTGATCATCGGCTCGTCGCAGACGCAGTGGTACACCGACGACGGTGACCGGGTGTTCACACCGCGCCGCTATCCGGAGTGACCGGTGACCTCGATGATCCCGTGAGCGCCGCGCTCGGCGTCGACCATCGCGTGGGTGACGAACGGATAGCGCCCGGGCTGATCGAAGCTCAGCTCGACGAAACCGCCTTGTGCCGCTGACAATCCGAGGGCCTGCGCGCCGCCGGGACCCGGTCGAAGCCGGTAGTCACCCTCGGACCACACGGTGTCGAACTGGCCGCCGACGACGTGGAAGGAACTGCCCCGGTTCGGTCCGGCCGCCAGCACCCAGATTCGCACCCGCTCCCCGGTCCGTGCGGTCAGCGGCGCGTGGTCGTACTGGTTGGCGTAGCCGTTGAACACCACCAGGTCCGGTTTGTCGGCGACGACCTTGGCGGCGTCCACCTCGCCGCCCGGCGGGCCGAGGTAGTACTCGGACTGCACGAGAAGGTATTCGCGGTCCACAGCGGCGAGGTCCGGCGGGTCGATGATCACCGCCCCGAACATGCCGTTGGCGATGTGCACCGACATCGGCATCGTCGAGCAGTGATACATCCACACGCCGGCGCGGGTCGCGGTGAACCGGTAGACCAGGCGTTCGCCGGGTCGGATGGTGCGCATCGGCACGTCCGGCGCGAGCGCCCCGGCGTGGAAGTCGATCGAATGCCCGATCGTCCCGTCGTTGACGAGGGTGACCTCGAAGACGTCGCCGACCTTGCCCCGCAGCGTCGGCCCGGGCGCCGAGCCGCCGAACGTCCACTGGCGCTGCGTGATTCCCGGTGACACCTCCCGCGTCGTCTCGGTGACCGTCAGCGTGATGCGGTGAGCGGGCGTCGCGGCGGCCAAGGCGGCGTCACGCGGGTTGAAGCCGGGCCCCGGCCGCGTGGTGAGGCTGCGCGCGACGTCGTCACCGGCGATCGATTGCGGCGCCGTCTCATGGTGTCCCGGATGGTGGATTCCGTCCGCGCGTACCGACATGGTCATGCCCATCTGGCGGTGCCCGGCGATCGAGCACCACCCATCGAGGTCGGCGCCGATCACCCCGGCGTCGAGGACGGCCTGCTCTCCGGGCGCGAGGCGGCCGGTCCTGGTCCCGCTCGACAGCACCAAGTCGTGGTGGTCGGATCCGCTGTTGACCAGCGTGACCTCCAAGCGGTTGCCGGCGGGTACCGAAATGTTGTCGGGCACATAGCGCATTCCTTCGATGCGCACCTCGACCCGGGTGGTCTGTCCGGTCGCGGGCACCGATGCCGACGGGGCCGTCGCGACGCCGGTCGCGGACGGGTCCGCGGCCACTGCGGCCGCTGCCGTGAGCACGACGACGGCCAGTCCGGCGGCGGCGACGCCGAGCCGCTGTCGCACCGGCGGTCCGGACGGCGGCGGTCCCGGCGTCGACGGCGTCTCACGGAGTCTGCGTGCCCGCCACACCGCGCGGGCCAACAGCGGCAGGAACGCGGCATAGGACGTCACCACCAAGACCGACGCCGCCACCCGCAGCAGGCTCGGCGTCGGCAGCACACACAACAGAAGCGCGAAGTTGGCGACCGCGAGCCGCCACGGTGCGCCGCGCTCCAATTCGGTTGTCGCCGCGATGGAAGCGGCGCGTCCGCCGACGACGATGGTGGTCAGATAGCTCAGCGCGCCCAACAGCACCTGAACCAGGAACCCTGCGAGCACCGCCACGGTGAGCGGACCGGCCCTGTCGAGCAGAGCGGGCCACGTCGGCGCGGTGGCGAAGGCGACCACGGCGTAGCTCAGCGAGCCCACCAGCCACACCACCCCGCACAGCACCGACAGCGTCGCGAAACTTCCCGGTCGCTTACGCCGAAATTCGTCGAGATGTGGCCACAGCACGTAGAGCGTCGCCGCCAGATAGGCCAGCGCCCCGGTGGCGGTCACCACCGGCGAACCGGCAACCGCCCCCGACGCAGCCACCGTCAATCCCCCTACCAGCCCGGGTAACCCACGCCGGGCGGCGACCTCGACGCCGTCGGCCATCCGGGTGCGTAGCATCGTCGGCCACAGGGTCACCAACGTGCCCAGCACCGTGAGCCCGACGAAACCGAACAAGTTGACCGCCGCGTGGGCGATGACGAACCGGTCGTGCAGGGCGCCGGGCAGCGTCGAGTTGGCCATCGCCACACCCAGTCCCGCCCCGATCGAAAGCAGCGCTGCGGCAGCGACGTAGTAGCGAACGGTGTCACCGAAGCGTGAGGGCAGCGCGGAGCGCAACTGCCGCACCAACGTGACGGCGTGGGCCAGCGCGACGCTGGCAACCGCGATGCCACCGGCCAGGACCGCCGGCCAGAAGGACAGGACCATGCCGGCGACCACCGCGACCGCGCCGAGGTTGAAAGCCGCGAGGGCGCAGGCCTGCCCGGCCCGCGAGGAGTCCGGCGGACGACGCAGAAGCGCATCGGCGAAGTGTCGGCTCCAGATGAGGATCGCGTTACCCGCCGCCCCCAGGCCGAGAAGATGGATCAGCAGCCATCCCGACGCCGGCACCGACCTGTGAACGATCGCAATCACCACAAGTGCTGTGAGCCAGGCGAATACGATCGATCCGACCCGCAGGTGCCACCGGGAGCGGTTCATGCCGGCACCCCGATCGGCCGGCGCCGCGTCGCCGCATGAACGGCAACCCCCGCGAAGGCGAGCACGGCAACGATGTTGAGCACCCCGCCGGCCTGCAGCGCCCACTCCACACCGCGCACGTCTCCGACGACCACCCGCAGCAGCAGCGATGCGTGCAGCAACACGACGGGGCCGTACATCGCCGGGGTGTACGGAACCGGGCGGCGCAGCACCGCAGGCATGATGACCGGTGCGTGCGCCATGATCATCGACAGCACGAACCCGAGCATCACCGCGTGCACCACCGCGTCGTAGCCGCCACCGGAGTGCACGGGACCCACCACCAGCCACGTCAGGCCCGGCACCGCCAGCCACGCGTATCCGGCCAGCAGGCACACGGCCATGTACCGCGTCAGCCCTGTCGTATGGACCGTGCGCCGGGCGATGTCGAATCGCAGCAGCCAGCAGGTGATGCCCAGGACCGCACCGCCGAGCAGCGCGAAACCAACTGTCGGCCAGAGTAATTGAGCCAACGCGCCGAGAACCACGGCCGTCGACGACGCGACGAGCAGGACTTCGGCGTTCGTGCCGAGCATCGCCACCCTGGCCAGTTCGAGGCGCTCTCCGGCGATGGTCAGGATGAGGAATCCGGCCAGCCAGCCCAGCAGGTCGGACACCGGCAGCCCGGCGGCCCACAGCAGCGCCGCGCCCGTCGCCAGCACAGCGCCCGCCGCCTGCACCAGCACGGCCGCATCCCAGCTGCGCCGCCACAGCGGCACGTATACCGCTGCGAGCAGCGCAGCCCCCGCGAGCAGGGCGAGGTCGGCGACGCGGCGCGGCGCCGGGCTCACGAGCAGAACGGCCCCCAGGCCCAGGAACGCCGGAGCGAGGTAGCACCACCGCCGGCCCGACGCGACCGCGCGTTCGACCGCGATCACGGTGCCCACGAAGCCGAGCACCAACAGCATCCCGTGCGCGTCGGCCAATCTCGCGGTGTCGATCGGAGCCGGCAGTCCGAGCCGCAACAGGCCCGCGTCCAGTCCGGCCAGCAGTGCGAACGCGCCGGGAACCAGCAGCAGTGCCCGCGGGGGAATCCGGTTCTCAGCCATGGCTTTTCACCACCGGATCCGGAAGGAACAACCGGCAGGCGCCGGGTTCGGCGAACGGGATCAGGTCCAGGCCGGGCCCGGTCGGCGCGTCGATGCTCTGCAGCAACCCTTCGACGATGCCGAGATGGACCTGGCAGACCACGCTCGGGTAGCGGCGGGCGGCCTCGAGCAGCGGACAGCGCCGCAGCGCCACCCCGCGCTCGGCACCCTCGTCGTCGGGCGCGAAGCCCAGCCGCGCCAGTGCGTCGAGGACCGCTTGGCGCGCATCGCCGTCGGTCCGTGCCACCTCGTCGGCCAACTCGCGCCCCCACTCGATGCCGGCGGCGCGGGCGTCGCGTTCGGGGTCGGCGCTGGTGCGGGCGAGATGCCCGGCGAGGGCGGTGGCAAGACCCGCGTAGTCACGGACCCGCACCGCGGGGTCGGCCGCCGAGGGCCGATAGAGCGCGGCGGGCCGGCCGCGCCCGGCGGCAGGTTCGGTGGCGCGCTCGACGAGGCCGAGGTCGACGAGCGCGTCCAGGTGCTCGCGCACGGTGTTCTGGTGCAGCCCGAGCGTCGCCGCCGCATCAACCGTGCGGACCGGGGCGTGCGCGCGCACATGCTCGAGCACCCTCAACCGTTGCCCCGACAAGGGCACCGGACCAGTCGCCGAAGGCGCCGGTGAGGGCCCGAGCGGCGGTGCGCTATTTACCACGGAAATAATTGTAGTAAATTGCTATCTGTAGGGCCAGCACAGCCGAAAGGAAACCATCATGACTGTCAACGAACTGATCGTCGCCACCACACCCGCGGATGCGGAGGCGGCCGAGACGGTCAAGAATCACCACGCTGAGCTGGCCGGACACCTCAAGACGCTGACGGAGGCGATGGTGTCGGCGGCCGAACGCGGCGCCGGTTTCGAAGCGGCGCGCGCCGCGGCCCTCGAATTCCTGACCGACGAGTTGCTGCCGCACGCCACAGCCGAAGAGGCTCGCCTCTACCCCGCCGCCGCCCATACCGAACGGGCCCGGCCGCTGATCGAGTCGATGATCGCCGCGCACCGCGTCATCGGCGGTCTGGTCGACCGGATTCGCACCGAGCAGTCACCCGTGCGCGCGGCCGCGGCCGGGCACGCGCTGCGGGTCGTGTTCGAGGCCCACCTCGTCGACGAGAACGACCGGATCCTGCCGATCGTCGCCTCCGACCCGGAAATCTCGCTGGCAGACTCCCTCGACGGGATGCACGAACTGATCGGCGGCCACCACCATGCCGAAGGCGGCCACAGCTGCGGCTGCGGAGCCGACGCCGAGGAACCCGTTCTCGACGTACGCGACGTGCCGCACTCGTTCCGGCACGCCACGGTTTTCGGCGCTTTCGACGCGGTTCCGGTCGGCGCCAGCATGGTGCTGGTCGCGCCTCACGACCCGGTGCCGCTACTGCACCAGCTGCACGACCGCACAGCCGGCCGGATCTCGTTCGACTACATCGAACGCGGGCCGGAGGCCTGGAGGCTTCGCCTCACCCGCATCTGACGTGCCGCGAGCGCTCAGCCCGGACAGAATCGGCGGGGCTTGATTCGTACAAGGGTGAGCGCTCGCGACGGTCGAGGGTGTTAATGTCCGGCGCGTGACATCCGTACTCGCCATTCCACGGGGGCCCGAAGATGTAACGCCCGCGTGGCTCGGATCAGTGCTGGGAGCTGACGTCGACACGGTCGAGGTCACGCCGATCGGAACGGGCCAGACCGGCGCCACGTACCGAGTGTCGGCGACATACGGCGCGGACACCGGCCTGCCCGCCACGTTCGCGATCAAGCTGTCTGCGCAGGACGACGCGGTGCGTGAGCGGGTGGCACTGGGCTACCGCTCCGAGGTCGAGTTCTACTCGCTGATCGCCGACCGGATGCGAATCCCCGTCCCGCGCAGTTTCCATCAGGACATCTCCGAGGACGGCACCGACGTCGTCCTCCTGCTCGCGGATATGGCGCCCGCGGTGCAGGGCGACCAGATCGCCGGGTGCAGTGTTGTCGAGGCGCAGCTTGCCGTCGAAGCGCTGGCCGGGCTGCACGGCCCGAGTTGGTGCGAGCCCGAGTGGATGGATCTGTCCGCCATCGTCATGCCGAAGCCAGGCGACAGCGAAGCGGCCAAGGGCATGGGTGACGTCTGCAACATGGCCGCCGGCATCGTGATCGACCGCCTCGGGTCTTCGATCAGCCCCGAGGACCAGGAAACACTGTCCGCGGCAATGGCTTCGGTCACCGACTGGCTGATGGCCGAGCCGGACCGTTATGCATTGATGCACGGTGATTACCGGCTCGACAACATGTTGTTCGACCCCGGCCACACCCGCATTACGGTGGTCGACTGGCAGACCATCGGCATCGGCCTGCCAGCGCGCGATCTCGCGTACTTCACCGCGACCAGCCTCGACCCGTCCGTGCGTGCGCAGATCGAGCGCGACCTCGTCGAGCGCTACCACCGCACTCTGATCGGTTACGGCGTCGGCGATTACGACCTCGAAACCTGTTGGACCGACTACCGCCTGGGCTTGGTGCAGGCGCCACTGCTCGTGGCGCTCGGCACGGCGTTCGCGACGTCGACCGAGCGCGGCGACGAGATGATGCTGGCGATGTTGAGTCGCGGTTGCCGGGCCATCCGCGAACTGCAGACCCTGGAGCTCATCGCGTCGTATCGGTAGGCGAGCCGACGCAGTAAGAACTCGGTGCCCGCAGACCGCGGGCGCTTCGAGGCGGCTACTGCTCCCCACTTGCAGGTCCGTGGCACCGCCGAACCCGCTGTGAACGGTATCGAGCCCTGCGACGTTGAAGTCTTCGGGATCGCTGGATCGAGGACATCGGGGACCTTCGCCGTTTGATAGGAGCACCATGGCATTGCACGGCTTGGCCAAAGCCACCATCGGCGTACCAAATGTCGACGAAACCGTCGCCTATTACCGCGAATTCGGCCTCACGCACCGCGGGGGCGGCGTGTTCGCCACCCGCAACGGGGGTGACCAACTAAAAATCATGCATACGCCTAGGCGCCGGCTAGTCGAGCTGACCATCGCAGCCGATGACGAGGACGACGTCGCACGCACCGCCACGCGGCTCGCCACCTTGGGCGCCGAGGTGCATTGCTCGACGATCATGTGCTCGGCGTGTGAACCCGTTACGGGGACTCGGGTCACCGTCGAGATCCGGCCCCGGATCGTTGTCGAACCAGCCGTCGCTGCCACCGCGTACAACGGCCCCGGACGCATCGACCGTGGGGGCCGCGCACCTTTCATTGCCCGGCGGGGGCCGGTACAGCCGAGCAAGCTGGGTCACGCGGTGATCGGTTCCGTCGACCTCGAAACGACGATGCGGTTCTTCGTCGACGGGTTGGGCTTCAAAGTCAGCGACTATATGGGCGACAAAGCCGCCTTCCTGCGCTGTTCTGTCGAACACCACAACCTCTTGGTCATGGCTGCGCCGGTCAACTTCATGCATCACACCAGCTGGCAGGTAGACGACATCGACGAGGTCGGCCGCGGTGCCCAGTCGATGCTGGAAGGTCATCCCGAACGCCACATCTGGGGTCTCGGCCGCCACTATGCGGGCGCCAATTTCTTCTGGTACCTGAAAGATCCGGCGGGCAACTTCTCCGAGTACTACTCCGACATGGATACCGTCCCCGAGGACGAACTGTGGAGCCCCGAGGTGCTGCACGGTTTGCAGGGCCTCTACGCCTGGGGGCCGCCGCCTCCGCCGTCGTTCCTCGAACCCGACGATCTCGCAGCCCTGATGATCGGTGCCCACTCTGCTGCGGGGCAGTGAGCGCTGCGGTCAGTCGCTGGTCCGTGCCTTCCGGATCGCCGCCACCCAGTCGAGCGTCTCGTCCACCGTGGCGACAGTCGTCACCCCGGCGGGCAGCGGTGGCCGATCCACCATCACCACCGGTATCCCGAGTGCGGCGGCGGCATCCAGCTTGGGTCGCGTCATCGACCCACCGCTGTTCTTGGTCACCAACGCGTCGATGCGGTGCTCACGCAATAACGCCAACTCGTCGTCGTAGCGGTATGGTCCGCGCGACAGCACGACCTGATGCCGCCACGGCAGGTCCTCCGATTCGGGTGGGGTGACGGCGCGGATCAGGAACCACGCGTCGACGTCGCGGAACGCCGCGGCCCCGGATCGGCCGGTGGTCAAAAAGACCCGCTGAAATCTCTCGGCGGCAACGGCATTCGCGGCCTCACGATCGTCACCGACCACCACCGCGTCGCCGGCCGGCCAAGGGGGCCGCGCCAGCACCAGGTGCGGCAACCGAAGCTCGGCGCACACGGCCGCGGCGTGGGCGGTCATCGTCGCGGCGTACGGATGCGTGGCGTCGACGACGGCGTCCACCTGTTCGTCGCGCACCCACCTCCGCAGGCCGTCGATGCCGCCGAACCCGCCGACGCGCACCTCTCCGACCGGCAGCGCGGGGTCGGGCACCCGCCCGGCCAGTGAGCTGATCACCTCGATGTCGGGGTGGAGCCGTGCGGCGAGTGCGCGGGCCTCCGATGTGCCGCCCAGCAACAGGATTCGCATCAGTGCCGCCCCCGCCGCACCCGCCCCGACGAGTACAGGTAGCTGTCGGCGAACCCCTCGGCCGCCAGCACGTCGCCGACGACGATGACCGCGGTGCGCGTGATCCCCGCCGCCTTGGTCTGCGCCGCAAGATCCTCGAGCGTGCAGCGCACCACCTGTTGTTGGGGCCACGACGCGAACGCGACCACCGCGCAGGCTGTTTCGGGCCGGTAGCCGCCGGCCAGCAGCTCCGCGGCGATCGTGTCGATCTGCGCTGCCACCAGGTGCAGCACCAGGGTGGCGCCGGGCGCCGACAGTGTCTGCAGGTCCTCCCCCGGCGGCATCGCGGTCGACAAGGTGGCCACGCGGGTCAGCGTGACCGTCTGCGCGACGCCGGGGACCGTGAGTTCGCGGCCCAGTGCGGCGGCGGCCGCGGCGAATGCCGGGACGCCGGGAACGATTTCGTAGTCGATACCGAGATCGTCGAGGCGGCGGCACTGCTCGGCCAGAGCGCTGTAGATCGACGGATCACCGGAATGCAACCGCGCCACATCGAGGTTCGCGGCGTGGGCGTCGGCGAGTTCGGTGACGATCTGGTCGAGTGTCAACGGACCGGTGTCGACGACGCGCGCGTCCGGCGGGCACAGCGCGAGCAGGTCCTCGGGCATGATCGAACCGGCGTAGAGGCACACCGGGCAGCGCTGCAGGAGGCGCTGCCCCCGAACGGTGATCAGGTCGGCGGCACCGGGGCCGGCACCGATGAAGTAGACGGTCATCGCTTGGCCACCGCCCACTGCGTGACGGGCATGGCCGGGCGCCAGCCGGTGAAACCGCCCAGCGGCTCGCCGCGGTGGTGCTCGAAACGTCGAAGCTCACCGCCTAATCGTGAATACCATTGGCCAACAAGTACTTCTGACTCCACCGTGACGGCGTTCGCGACGAGCCTGCCACCGGACGGCAACCGGTCGAAGCACGCTTGCAGCAGTCCGGGTTGAGTGATGCCGCCGCCGATGAAGACGGCGTCGGGCGCCGGTAGCGAGTCGAACGACGCGGGCGCATCGGCCTGCACCTCGACGCGGGCGCCGAATGCGACGGTGTTTTCGGCGATGCGTTTGCGGCGACGCTCGTCGCGCTCGAATGCCACTGCGCGGCAACCCGGCCCGCTGCGACACCATTCGATCGCGATGCTGCCCGAGCCCGCCCCGACGTCCCAGAGAAGCTGTCCGGGGCGCGGCGCCAGGGCGGCCAGCGTCACCGCGCGCACCGGTTGTTTGGTGATCTGCCCGTCGTTGGCGAACAGCTCGTCGGGCAGCACTCCGAGCCGCCGCTCGTCGGGCAGGTAGCGCACCGCAACCACATTGAGATCGTCGACGTCACCGGGAGGCCGCGCCGCCCATTCCCGCGCGGTGGCGGTTCGGCGCCGCTCGGCGGGGCCGCCGAGTTGCTCGAGGACGGTGACCTCGGAGTCGCCGCGGCCGGTGTCGGTCAGCAAGCGCGCCAGCGCCGCGGGAGTCGAACGATCGCGCGACATGACGACGGCCTGCCCGCCGCGGCGCACCGCGGTGTGCGGTTCGCTCGATACCAGGCTGATGACCTCGGTGTCCTGCACCGACCAGCCCACCCGCGAGCAGGCCAGGGTCACCGACGACACGTGCGGCAGCACCGCGACCCGGTCCGCGCCGTACAGCCGGATCAGCGAGTTGCCGACACCGTGCAGCAGTGGGTCACCGCTGGCCACCACGTGCACGTCACCCTCGGCCCCGTCGAGCAGCGTGCGCAGCGCGGGCAGCATCGGTGACGGCCACTCCCGGCGCGCAGCGGTGACGGTGTCGTCGAGCAGCGCCAATTGGCGCCCCGAGCCGTAAATCACGGTGGCCCTTGTGAGTTCGGCCTTGGCGACCGGCGACAGTCCGGGCATGCCGTCGGCGCCGATGCCCACCACAATGATCGTCATCGCCACCCTCTGCTCTTCGCGCAAGCGCTCATCGCCGCCCTCTGCTCTTCGCGCAAGCGCTCATCGCCGCAACCTCCGCCACACGAACCGCGGCGTCATCCGGAACGCCAGCGCCAACACGGCCAGCGGCGCGGGCACCCACACCGTGCCGCGGCCCTTACGCAGCGCGCGGACGGTGGCGTCGGCGACCTGGCCCGGTGTGCTGGACAGCGGCGCGGGCGTCATGCCCTCGGTCATCCGCCCGATCACGAACCCCGGCCGAACCACGAGCAGGTGCACCCCCGAGCCGTGCAGCGCGTCGGCGAGCCCGCTGCAGAACCCGTCCAGCCCGGCCTTCGCGGACCCGTAGACGTAGTTGGCGCGTCGCACCCGGACGCCGGCCACCGACGAGAACGCGACGATGGCCCCGGCGCCCGCAGCGCGCATCGTGTCCGCCAGCACGGTCAACAGGCTGACCTGGGCGACGAAGTCGGTGCGCACGATCGCTGCGGCATGCGCGGGATCCTTCTCCGCCAGGGTCTGATCGCCGAGGATGCCGAACGCCAGCACCGCGGTGTCGATCGGGCCGTGCTCGGCGACGATGGACTCGACGAGCGGACCGTGCGAGTCCAGGTCGTCGGCGTCGAACTCGCGCACATGCACGGCCGCGGCGCCCGCGGCAGCAACGGCGGCCACCTCCGCGTCCAGCTCGTCGGAGCGGCGCGCCGCCAGCAGCACCGCCGCCCCGGACGCCAGGCGCGTGGCCACCTCGAGGCCGATCTCGCTGCGCCCGCCGAAGACCACGACCAAGGGCGGACGAGAGTCAGCCGTGTCTGTCATGGCTGCGATTATGTCCTGCGCTACGGTGAAGCCCGATGGCCCAGTCCAGCCGCCGGGCGACCACCCGGCTCACCACCGACGCGCTCGCGTTCCTGTCCGAGCGTCATCTCGCGATGCTGACGACCCTGCGTTCGGACAACTCGCCGCACGTCGTCGCCGTCGGTTTCACCTTCGACCCGACCACCCACATCGCCCGCGTCATCACCAGCGGAGGTTCGCAGAAGGCCGTCAACGCCGAGCGGCAGGGTGTGGCCGTGCTGAGCCAGGTCGACGGTGCGCGGTGGTTGTCGCTCGAGGGCAAGGCCAAGGTCAACACCGATCCCGACGCCGTCCGCGACGCCGAACTGCGCTACGCGCAGCGGTACCGCACGCCGCGGATCAACCCGAAACGCGTCGTGATCGAGGTTCGTGTCGAGCGGGTGCTGGGCTCCTCGGGCCTGCTGGACCGCGTCGCCGACTGACCGCGAATCAGCTGACCGGCACGACCACCAGCTCGTGCGGGCGGTTGTTCACCGGCTCGGCCCCTTCGGCGGTGACGATCACGATGTCCTCGATGCGCGCGCCCCACTCGCCGGGAAAGTAGATGCCCGGCTCGACGGAGAACGCCATGCCCTCCTCGAGGGTGAGCGTGTTACCGGCGACGATGTAGGGCTCCTCGTGCACCGACAGCCCGATGCCGTGGCCGGTGCGGTGCACGAACGCGTCGGCCAGCCCCTCGGCGGCCAGCACGTCGCGGGCGGCGGCGTCGACCTGTTCGGCGGTGACCCCGGGCCGGACCGCGTCGACCGCGGCCCGCTGGGCGCGCTGCAGCACCGCGTAGCGACGGGCGACGTCGGCATCGGGTTCGCCGATGCTGTAGGTACGGGTGGAGTCGGAGTTGTAGCCGGGCTCGTAGGGTCCGCCGATGTCGACGACCACGATGTCACCGGCGCGCAGTTCGCGGTCCGAACACTCGTGGTGCGGGTCGGCCCCGTGCGGCCCGGAACCGACGATGATGAAGGCGACTTCCGAATGCCCCTCGGCGACAATGGCTTCCGCGATGTCGGCAGCGACGTCGGCCTCGGTGCGGCCGGGCACCAGGAAGTCGGGGACCCTGGCGTGGACCCGGTCGATCGCCGCCCCCGCCTTGCGCAGCGCGTCGATTTCGGCCGGATCCTTGATCATCCGCAGCCGGCGCAGTACGTCGGTGGCCAGCACCGGTACCGTTCCGAGGACCTCGGCGAGCGGAAGCAGGTGCAGGGCGGGCATGGAGTCGGTCACCGCGACCGCGCGCGTCCCCCCGCCCAGCGCCTCGCCCACAAGTGCGTATGGGTCGTCGCCGTCGACCCAGTCGCGCACCGTCAAGCCGAGTTCGGGCACCGCCGACTCCTTGAGCGCCGCCAACTCCAGCCGGGGCACCACGATGGTCGGGTCATCGTCGGCCGGTAACACCAGCGCCGTGAGACGCTCGAAAGTCTGCGCGCGGGAACCGACCAGATAGCGCAGGTCGTAACCCGGCGTGATGACCAGGCCCGCCAGGCCGGCATCGGCCGCGGCGGACGCGGCGGCGCGTAGCCGGTAGGCGTAGACATCGGTGCTGAATCGGTTGGCCGTCATGGGATTCAGGCTAATCCGCGCCCGGATAGCCGGCGACCGGGCTCGTCGACCGCGCTACTGTCAGTGACCGTGGCCGCTCCCCTTGTCCTGCTCGACGGCGCCAGCATGTGGTTTCGCTCTTATTTCGGGGTGCCCAGCTCGATCACGGCGCCGGACGGCCGCCCGGTGAACGCGCTACGCGGCTTTCTGGACGCCATGGCGACGGTGATCACCCGCGAGCGCCCCGGCCGGCTGGTGGTGTGCCGCGACGACGACTGGCGACCGCAGTGGCGCGTCGACCTCATTCCGTCCTACAAGGCGCACCGCGTGCTCGAGGAGAACCCCGAGGGTGAGCCCGACGTCGAGGAGGTGCCCGACGACCTCACCCCCCAGGTCGACATGATCTTCGAGATCCTCGACGCGTTCGGCATCCCGACCGCCGGCGCCGCCGAGTGTGAGGCCGACGACGTGCTGGGCACCCTGGCCGCGCGCGAGAAGCGCGATCCGGTGGTGGTGGTCAGCGGGGATCGCGATCTACTGCAGTTGGTGCGCGACGAGCCGGTCCCGGTTCGGGTCCTCTACCTCGGCCGAGGCCTGGCCAAGGCCACGAAATGGGGCCCGAAGGAAGTGGCCGAGACGTACGGCGTGCGGGTGGACCGGGCGGGTCCGGCGTATGCCGAGCTGGCACTGCTGCGCGGCGATCCGAGCGACGGCCTGCCCGGCGTGCCCGGTATCGGAGAGAAGACGGCTGCGACGCTGCTGGCACAGCACGGATCGCTGGAGAACATCCTCGCCGCGGCCAACGACCCGAAGTCGAAGATGAGCAAGGCGTACCGGACCAAGCTGCTCAGGGCCGCCGACTACATCGAGGCGGCGGCCCCGGTGGTCAAGGTCGCCACCGACGCCGAACTGGACTGGTCGACACCCAACGACACACTCCCCTTGGCAGCCGAGCATCCGCGCAAGGTCGTCACACTCGCCGAGACCTACGGCGTGACATCGTCGATCGGCCGCCTGCAGAAAGCCCTCGACGGACTCGACGGCTGAGCGGCCTACTTGGGTCGGCCGACCTCGTAGGTGCCCTTGTCGTCCTGGAAGGTCACCGTCACCTGGCGCTTGGTGCCGTCGATGCTGACCTCGCAGTTGAAGGTGCCGCCCTTCTCGACGGTCGGGTTCTGGCCGTCATTGCACTTGACGTCCTTGACGTTGGTGGCGCCGTATCCGTTGGCCTCGTCGGTGAGGATCTGCTGCACCCCGGACTGCGCGGCGTCGATGTCGAGCTTGGTGGTGACGAAAAAGCCCGGCTTCCAGAAGCCCATGACCAGCACGACCGCGACGATGACCGCCGCCAGCAGGCCGATCACGCCGCCGATCACCGCCAGCGAGCGCTTCGAACCCTCCTCGGCACCCGGTGTGCCGTATTGCGGGTACTGGCCGAACTGACCCGGCTGCTGGCCGTACTGGCCGGGTTGCTGTCCGTACTGGCCGGCCTGGTCGCCGTATTGGCCGGGCTGCTGCTGGTAGCCCGGTTGACCGGGTTGTGCGTATGGCTGCCCGTAGTGGGGCTGCCCGTACTGCCCCGGCTGCTGATAGGCCTGCGGGGTGTACTCGCTGGGCTGCTGTCCGTACTGCTCGCCACCCGGGTACTGCTGCGGCGGCTGATACGCCGGCTGCTGGTACTGCGGGTACTGCTGCTGGCTCTGCGACGGGTCGTAGGCGGGCGGCTGCCAGCTGGGCGCCGCCTGGGTCGCATCGCCGCCCTGAGGCGGCCACGGCTGGTTGGCCGATGGATCGCTGGACGGCTGGTCCGAAGGCTGTTCCGGCTGCTGGCCTGGCCACGACTGCGTCGGATCAGATCCCTGCGGTCCGCTCATATCACTCCTTGTTCACCCGCGGCCGAGCCGCGAATACCTGGGCGTCTTGCTCCCGACACATTACCCCGCATCAACAGCCACGACGCCGCGTCGAACGTCGTTTATCGCGCGTTTCGCGGTGCTTCGCAGCCCGGCGCCGGGCGCGGCGTTGCGTACCTGGTCCAGCAGGTCCAGGACCTGGCGGCACCACCGGACGAAATCGCCTGCCGACAGCGGTGATCCGCTGCCCGTGGCGTCGGACGCGGCCAGCGCACTGGTCAGGTCGCCGGTCGTGGCCCACCGGAAGATCGCGGCGACGAACCCGTCGTCGGGCTCACGGCTGCCCGTGATGCGGTGGCGCTGTTCGTCGGCACGCAGCTCTGTCCACAGCCGCCGCGTCTGGTTGAGCGCGCGGCGCAGTCTGCCGGTCGGGATGTCGAAACCCTCGCGAGCGCCCGGCGTGTCACCGCGCGCCTCATAGAGCACCGCCGACACCACGCCTGCCAGCTCGGCGGCGTCGAGCCCCTCCCAGATGCCGGTGCGCAGCGCCTCGGCCACCAGCAGGTCACTTTCGCTGTAGATCCGGGCCAGCAGGCGGCCGTCGTCGGTCACCTTGGGATCGTCCGCGGCGCCGCTGATGAAGCCACGTTCGGTCAGCAGCACCACAATCCGGTCGAAAGTGCGCGCCAGCGAGTTGGTCGCCGCGGCCACCTTCTGCCGGATCTGTTCGTTGTCGCGTTCGATGCGCAGGTAGCGCTCGGCCAGCCGGGCCTTCTCCTCCCGGTCGGGCCGGTGATGAGCCGGGTGCGAGCGCAATCGCTCGCGCAACGAGGCCAACTCGGGGTCGATGTCGCGCTCGGCGCTCTCACGCGCGGGCCCACTGCGCCTTCCCTTCCTCGACGGCACATCCAGGCGCTCGGCCGCCGAGATGAGCGCCGAGGCGAGGTCGCGCCGTGCGCGCGGATTGCGGTGCTCGACGCGTTTGGGCAACGGCATGGTGCCCATCGGGGCGGACGTTCCCGAGTAGTCGGCCGACGAGATCCGCCCGGCCCAGCGATGTTCGGTCAACACCAACGGGCGCGGATCCTCGTCGTCGCGGGCGGCTTCGAGCACGACGGCCAAGCCTCCTCTGCGACCGTGGGTGATCGTGATGATGTCGCCGCGGCGCAGCGAGGCCAGCGCCTCGTTGGCCGCCCTGCGGCGCTGCAGCCGCGACGCCCGCGATTGGGCGCGTTCGCGTTCGGAGATCTGCATCCGCAGCCGGACGTAGTCGAGGATCGAGTCGTCGCCCAGTTCGGCATTGATCTCGCTGAGCATCCGCTCGCCGCGCTCGATGCCGCGGCGCAGCCCGACCACCGAACGGTCGGCCTGGTACTGCGCGAACGAGCTCTCCAGCAGCTTGTGCGCCTGAGCCGGACCCATCTGCTGGACGAGGTTGATGGTCATGTTGTACGAGGGCGCAAAGGAACTGCGCAGCGGAAATGTCCGGGTGGATGCCAATCCGGCCACCTCGGCCGGTTCGACGTCCGGGGTCCACAGCACCACGGCGTGGCCTTCGACGTCGATGCCGCGCCGGCCCGCGCGACCGGTCAGCTGCGTGTACTCGCCGGGCGTCAACGGCACGTGTTGTTCGCCGTTGAACTTCACCAACCGTTCGAGCACTACCGTTCGCGCGGGCATGTTGATGCCCAAAGCCAGTGTCTCCGTGGCGAATACCGCCTTAACCAGGCCCGCGGAGAACAGCTCCTCCACAGTGTGGCGGAACACCGGCAGCATGCCGGCGTGATGGGCGGCAAGGCCGCGCAGCAGGCCTTCTCGCCACTCGTGGTAGTCGAGGATGATCAGGTCGGCCTCGGGCAGATCTCCGCAGCGACGGTCGACGACCTCGGCGATGCGGGCGCGTTCCTCGTCGGTGGTCAGCCGCAGCGATGACCGCAGGCACTGTTTGACCGCGGCGTCGCATCCTGCACGCGAGAAGATGAACGTGATTGCGGGCAGCAGCTCTTCGCGGTCCAGCGTGGCGATCACCTCGGGCCGCGACGGCGGCCGGTACATCGTCGGCCTGCCCCGGTTGCGGCCGCGGCCACGGGGCTGCCAGTCGGCCAGCCGGTCCGCTTCGCGCCGATGTGCGATGTGGCGCAGCAACTCCGGGTCGACCAGCAGCTCCCGGTTCGGTTTCGTGGTGCCGCGAGCCGCCCGGGTGGCGCGGTAGTCGAACAGGTCGAACAACCGCTTGCCGACCAGGACGTGCTGCCACAGCGGAACGGGACGGTGTTCGTCGACGATGACCGTGGTGTCCCCGCGTACGGTCTGGATCCAGCCGCCGAACTCCTCGGCGTTGCTGACCGTCGCCGACAGGCTCACCAGCCGCACCTCGTCGGGCAGGTGCAGGATGACCTCTTCCCACACCGCGCCGCGCATGCGGTCCGCCAGAAAGTGCACCTCGTCCATCACCACATACGAAAGGCCCTGCAGCGTCGCCGAATTCGCGTAGAGCATGTTGCGAAGGACCTCGGTGGTCATGACCACCACGTCGGCGTCACCATTGACCGACTGATCGCCGGTGAGCAGTCCGATCTTCTCCGGGCCGTAGCGTTGCACCAGGTCGTTGTGCTTCTGGTTGCTCAGCGCCTTGATCGGCGTCGTGTAGAAGCACTTGCCGCCCGCCGCCAGCGCGA
Source organism: Mycolicibacterium novocastrense (assembly GCF_001570485.1). Taxonomy (GTDB): domain Bacteria; phylum Actinomycetota; class Actinomycetes; order Mycobacteriales; family Mycobacteriaceae; genus Mycobacterium; species Mycobacterium novocastrense. The sequence continues at coordinate 290,994 of NZ_BCTA01000028.1, read as the reverse complement.
GGTGCACCGCGAACTCCCCCACGACGGTTTTGCCCGCGCCGGTGGGTGCGCACACCAGCACTCCGTGCCCGTTCTCCAGTGCCTCGCAGGAGCGGCGCTGGAAGTCGTCGAGCGCAAACGACAACTGTTCGGCGAAACGGGCCAGCTCGCAGCCCGATTCACTAGGTGGCATCGTCATCGACCACATGCCGCGCGGACGTCGGCACGGTGCTGGACGCTTCGACGGGCTCGGCGGGTTCGATCGGTGCGGCCTGGTCGTCGGAGATGTCCTCGAGCGCGGCCCGCCGGGCCTTACGCCGGTCGTGCAGCCGCGCGATCTGAATCGCGAACTCGAGCAGCACCGTCAGGGCGAGCGCCAGTGCCAGCATCGAGAACGGGTCCGATCCCGGGGTGAACAGCGCGGCGAACACGAACAACGCGAAGATCAACCCGCGGCGCCACGCCTTGAGCCGCTCGTAGGTCAGCACTCCGACGGCATTGAGCATCACGATCAGCAGCGGGAACTCGAAGCTGAAACCGAAGACCAGCAGCAGGTTGATCAGGAAGCCGAAGTACTGATCGCCGGACAGCGCGGTGATCTGCACGTCACTGCCGACGGTGAGCAGGAAGCCCAACGCGGTCGCCAACACCACGTAGGCCAGCACCGCGCCCGCCACGAACAGCACGGCGCCGACGGTGACGAACGCGACCGCGAAGCGGCGCTCCTTCTTGTACAGCCCGGGGGTGATGAAGGCCCACATCTGATAGAGCCACACCGGGCAGGCCAGCACGATGCCCGCGGTCAGTGCCACCTTCAGGCGCAGCATGAACTGGTCGAAGGGCGCGGTGGCCAGCAGGCGGCATTCGTCGTCGGGTGCGATGGTCGCCCGCGACGAGGGCGGCAGATCGCAGTACGGGCCGCGCAGCCAGTCGCCGAGGCTGGGCAGCCCGAACACGCCGTGGCTGTACCAGAGGAAGCCCAGGATCGTCGTGACGACGACGGCGGCCGCCGAGATCAGCAGCCGGGTGCGAAGCTCATGCAGATGCTCGACCAGCGACATCGTGCCGTCGGGGTTGACCCGCGAGCGCCGTCGGCGAGGATCGAGCTTCTTGAACAGTCCTGGGGTCTGCACGGCATGCCTACTTACGCGGCAGCGTGGCCGCGGTCAGTCGATTCTCGACGGTCAGGCGGGACGTTTGTCCGAGGGATGCTCGGTTGCCGGAGCCGTTGCGTTGTCCGGAGCGGCGTTGTCGACCCGCTCCGAGGCGATCGGAGTGGCCGGCGGCGTGTCCGACTTGGAATCGGCCTGCATCTCCTTGATCTCCGATTTGAAGATCCGCATCGACTTGCCGAGCGAGCGCGCCGCGTCCGGGAGCTTCTTGGCACCGAAGAGCAGCACGAATACGGCGATAACGATCACCCAGTGCCAGGGTTGTAGACCGCCCATTTAGGTCACCTCCAGACGTCGCGGCCAGTCTACCGTCACTCAGCCTGCGCGCCGTATGCGCGCAGCGCCGCTTGCGCCGATTCCCGCACCCTCTCCGCAAGATGGGCGGGTTCGAGCACCCGCACGGCCGACCCGAATCCGAGTACGAACCGGGCCATCCAGTCGTCGGAGGCGTAGGTCATCGCGGCCTCCCAGCCACCGTCGGGCAACTCTCGGCTCACCCGCAGCGGGTAGTAGTCGAACATCCAGGCCGCCGACCGGTCGATCAGCAGCGTCGCCGACGGCAGCGAGGGGTCCGCGTCGAACAGCGAGGTGTCCGGTTCGGCCTGCACCGCCGGCGGTGGCGGCGACGACGGCTCGTCGAGCACCTGCGCGTCGACGATGCGGTCGAAACGGAACAGTCGGACCCCCTCGGCGGTTCGGCACCACGCCTCCAGGTAGCTGTGGTCGCCGACCAGCACCACCCGGATCGGGTCGACGATGCGGCTGGTCAGCACGTCGTGCGAAGCCGAGTAGTACTCGATGGACAAGGCGTGCCCGTCGCGCACCGCCTCCCGCACCGCCGCGGCCGCCTCGCTCTCGATCGGCGCGGGCTCGTCGACGGCCGCGCCGTCCTGGCCTACCGTGCCCGCCGCGGACTCGATCTTCGCGATCGCGCTGCGCGCCGCCTCCGGGTCGACCATGCCGGGCACCTCGGCCAACGCGCGCAGGGCCACCAGCACGCCCGTCGCCTCCGGCGACGTCAACCGCAGCGGGTGGTCGATACCGGCGGTGAACGTCACTTCGATTGTGTCGCCGGAGAATTCGAAGTCGATCAGATCGCCGGGGCCGTATCCGGGCAGCCCGCACATCCACAGCTGGTTGAGGTCCTCGCGCAATTGCTTGACGCTGACGCCGAGATCGGAGGCCGCCTCGGCGTAGGTGATCCTCGGGTTGGCCTGGAAGTACGGCACCATGTTGAGCAGCCGGACCAGCCGCGTCGACACGGCCGTCATGCGCGATCCGCCTGCGCGGTCAACCGGGCCACCACATCGTCGCGCAACGAATCGGGCTCGAGCGCCACCGCGTCGGGGCCGTAACTGGCGACCTCGCGCGCCAACCGGTCGAACATGCCGATGTCGATGGTGATCACCTCGCCCGCGCGGCCGTTGTGCGTGTGGGGCGTCGCCGAGGCGGCCCGTCGACGCAGCGCGGTGCCCTTGCCGTCGGCGATCCAGACCCGCGCCTGGCCGCCGGACGGCCACTCACCCACTGCGCGCTCGACGACTTCGCGGAGGTCGACGTCCTGCGGTCGCTTGACCGCACCGGGTGGGCCGACGGTGGTCACCTCGGCGCCGATGCGGGAGAGCCGAAAGGTGCGTGTGGCGTCGCGGTCGCGGTCGTGGCCCACCAGATACCAACGGCCCCTGTGGGTGATGACGCCCCAGGGTTCCACCGTGCGGGTGGTGTAGGGGTCGCTGCGCGACGGTCGGTGCGTGAACTGCACGGCTTGTCCGGAATCGATGGCGGACAACAGGATTCCGAGCACCTCCTCGGAGCCGCGCAGCCCGGGCAGGGCAGCGGTCGAGGTGATCGCCGGCGCGGCCTCCACGGCGTCGATGTCGATACCTGCGGCGCGCAGCTTCAGCAACGCGCCCTGGGTGGCGGTGATGAGTTCCGGGGATTCCCACAACTGGGTGGCCACGGCGACGGCGGCCGCCTCGTCGGGGGTCAGTTCGACCGTGGGCAGCGCGTAGGCCTCGCGGTTGATCCGGTAGCCCTCGGTCGGGTCGAACTGCGAAACCCGCCCCGTCTCCAGCGGAATCCCCAAATCGCGCAACTCGTTCTTGTCGCGCTCGAACATGCGGGAGAAGGCCTCGTCGCTGGCGCTGTCGGCGTATCCCGAAACAGTCTGACGGATCCGCTCGGCGGTGATGAAGTTCCGCGTCGACAGCAGCGCGATCACGAGGTTCATCAGCCGCTCGACTTTGGAGATCGCCACTCGACCCAGCTTAGGGTGTCCGGCCCGCACGGCGAGCGCTCAGCCTGGTACCAGTTTTCGCGAGACTTACATGGAGGCGATGAGCCGCTTGACCCGCTCGTCGACCGACCGGAACGGGTCCTTGCACAGCACCGTGCGCTGCGCCTGATCGTTGAGCTTGAGGTGCACCCAGTCGACGGTGAAGTCCCGGCCGGCCTCCTGCGCGGCGCTGATGAACTCCCCGCGCAGTTTGGCCCTGGTGGTCTGCGGCGGCGTGTTGACGGCCGCCTCGATGTCCTCGTCGGTGGTGATCCGCGCGGCCAGCCCCTTGCGCTGCAGCAGATCGAACACCCCGCGTCCGCGCTTGATGTCGTGGTAGGCGAGGTCGAGCTGGCTGATCTTGGGATCGGACAGCTCCATGTTGTAACGGTCCTGATAGCGCTGGAACAGCTTTCGTTTGATGACCCAGTCGATCTCGGTGTCGACCTTGGCGAAGTCCTGGCTCTCCACGGCGTCGAGCTGACGTCCCCACAGGTCGACCACCTGCTGGATCTGCGTATTGGGCTCGCGACTCTGCAGGTACTCGACGGCGCGGGCGTAATACTCGCGCTGGATGTCCAGGGCGCTGGCCTGCCTGCCGCCGGCCAGGCGCACCGGGCGCCGGCCGGTCAGGTCGTGGCTGACCTCGCGGATGGCGCGGATCGGGTTGTCCAGCGAGAAGTCGCGGAACGCGATCCCGGCCTCGATCATCTCCAGCACCAGCGACGCGGTGCCCACCTTGAGCATCGTGGTGGCCTCGCACATGTTCGAGTCGCCGACGATGACGTGCAACCTGCGGTACTTCTCGGCGTCGGCGTGCGGTTCGTCGCGGGTGTTGATGATCGGGCGCGACCGGGTGGTGGCCGAGGACACGCCCTCCCAGATGTGCTCGGCACGCTGGCTCAGGCAGAACGTCGCCGCCTTGGGGGTCTGCAGCACCTTGCCCGCACCGCAGATCAGCTGGCGGGTGACCAGGAACGGCAGCAGCACGTCGGAGATGCGCGAGAACTCGCCGGCCCGCACGATCAGGTAGTTCTCGTGGCAGCCGTAGGAGTTGCCCGCCGAGTCGGTGTTGTTCTTGAACAGGTAGATGTCGCCACCGATGCCCTCGTCGGCCAGCCGCTGTTCGGCGTCGATGAGCAGATCCTCGAGCACCCGCTCACCCGCGCGGTCGTGGGTGACCAGCTGCGTGAGGCTGTCGCACTCGGCGGTGGCGTACTCGGGATGGCTGCCCACGTCGAGGTAGAGCCGGGCGCCGTTCCTGAGGAAGACATTCGAACTGCGGCCCCACGACACGACTCGCCGGAACAGGTAGCGCGCCACCTCGTCGGGGCTGAGCCGACGATGGCCGTGGAACGTGCAGGTGACACCGAATTCGGTCTCGATGCCCATGATCCGTCGCTGCACCTCATCGAGACTACTTGTTGCTCGGCGGTCACGGAGGGCAAGCCGCGCCGAAGAAGCACCGGACATCGGGTTGACACCCGCTGCGCGGTCCGTAAGGGCGGCGCAGGCCTGTGGATAACTTCAGCGGCGTGGACGCCGATTCTGTCAGCATGAGCCATGGGGGAAATCGTCGAGGTCGACGTGTCGCAACTGCGCACCGTCGCCGACCGGGTCATGACCGCCGCCGACCGGATCGCCGAGATGCGTTGGCCCGAATTGAATCCGGATGAGCTTGCCGGCGCGGCCGTCGCCGACGTCGCCGCGACGGGTGCTGTGGCGCCCGGGCTCGCCGAGGTCGTCGCCAACATGCGCGGATGGGCGCTCGCGGCGCGGATCTCCGCGGACGCGTTCGAGCGCGCGGAGCTACGCACCGCCGACCGCGTCGGGAAGTGACGCCGCCGACCGTCGGCCAGGCCGAAGCCTGGTCTCCGGGCGCGCTGGGTCGGCTGGCCGATGGTTGGGACCGCAACGCCCGGTTCGTGTGCGCGCACGCCGACTCACTGGCCTCCGAATTCAGCTTCTGGACCGGTGCAGGCGCAGACATGGCCCGCGAGCGCGCGAAAAGCATTGTCGCGACGGCTGATACGCTGTCGCGCGCACTGGTGCTCGCGGCCGCTGCGGCCCGCGACGGCGCCGCCCAGATCAGTGCGGCCCGAGCCGATGTCATGGCCGTGGTGTCCGCCGCGCGTACCGAGGGTTTTGCCGTCCACGACGCCGGGTCGGTCGCGGTACACGCTCCACCGTCGCCGCTACTGGTCGCGCTGTCCGGTGGTGTGCCGTCGGTCGCCGTCGAGATGCTCACCGTGCGTGCGGCCGAGCTGACCGGCCGACTCACCGAGGCCCTGAACCGCCTGGGTGCCGCGGACGCCGACGCTGCCGCCGACATCGCCGGGGCGTTCGCCATTCCGGCTGCCGGTGGTCAGGCCGCCGCCGATGCCGGCGTCGTCGCCGCGTGGCCCATCAGCAGCCAGGACCGGATCGCCGATCAGATCGCGGCGATGACGCCCGAACAGCGGCAGCGGCTGGTCGAGGAATTCCCTTCGCAGGTGGGCAACACCGACGGGATCCCGTGGGAGATGCGGGTCGAGGCCAACCGCACCAACGTGGCGCAGGCGGTGCTGCGCGAACCCGACCCGCAACGCCTCGCGGTGTACCGGGAACTGCTCGGAGAGATCGACGATCCCGCCGGTGGACCCGCCCGCCTGGACCGCCAGGTTCTCGCGTTCGACCCCGGCCGTTCATCGCTGGTGGAGCTGCACGGCAACGTCGCATCGGCCTCCAGCGTCGCCGTCCTCGTGCCGGGCCTGAACACGACGATCACCGGGTCGGCGGCCAACGCCGGGACCGCCCGCAGGTTTGTCTCGGCGACCCGCGGCGACGTCGCGGCCATCACCTATCTCGGTGGGCCTTTTCCGCGCGGCGACAACGTCGTGGGCGGTCTGGCGGCCGCCGCTGACCCCCGCTTCGCGCTGGACATGGCGCCGCGACTGGTCGCCTTCACCGAGGACGTCGACCGCACGGTCGACTCGACCGGCCGCCGCATCCCGGTCACCGTTGTCGGCCACTCCTACGGCGGGTCGATCGTGGGCACCGCCGAGGCTTTGGGCATGACCTCGGACCGCACGATGTACGTGGCCGCCGCAGGCGCGGGCGTCGGGGTGCGCGAGCCCGACGACTGGCACAACAGAAACCCGCATGTGCTGCGCTTCTCCATGACACCGCCCGGCGACTTCATCGCGGCGGTGCAGGGCATCCCGGGCGGCCCGCACGGCGCCGACCCCGACGAGATGCCCGGTGTGATCAGGTTGCCCGCCGGCCGGTACGACGACGGCCGCCCTATGGCCGGACCCAGCGCCCACTCCGACGTGCTCAACGCGCCCTCGGACGCGTGGCGCGCGATCCTCGGGGTCATCACCGGTGATATCGGCAGGGATCGTGCAACCTCACGACAACCGGGATGACATCTGGCCAGAATAAGCCGGTGTGGTCGCGCAGCTCGCCCGTCGACGGGTTCCGGCTCGCCTACGACCGGTTCGGCACCAGGGGCGCGCCGCCGGTGGTTCTGCTGCACGGCTGGCCGGGCAACCGCCACGACTATCGCCGGGTGGTGCCCCTGCTCGGGGATGCCGCCGATGTCATCGTGCCGGACCTGCGGGGGTTCGGCGGCTCGGACAAACACGCGGTCGCCATCCGGCACTTCTACAGCGCCACCGCGCAGGCCGGCAGCATCATCGGGCTGATCAAGGAGCTCGAGCTGTCCGAGGTGGTGCTCGCCGGCTATGACGTCGGCAGTCGCGTCGCGCAGAGCATCGCTCGCATGCAGCCGGATCTGGTGCGTTCGCTGGTGCTGTCCCCGCCGCTACCCGGGGCCGGTGACCGCGTCCTGACCGCAAAGGCGCAGAGCGAGTTCTGGTATCAGTCCTTCCACCAGCTGCCGCTGGCGGGCCAGCTGCTCGATGGAAACCCCGACCTGGTCCGCGACTACCTACGCCACTTCTGGACACATTGGTCCGGGCCGAATTTCGCCGTGTCCGAGGACGATCTGGAACGGTTGGTGTCCGACTACGGGCTGCCCGGGGCGTTCACCGCGTCGATCGCGTGGTACCGCGCGGGTGCCGGGATGATCGCGCAGTCGCTCACCGAACTGCCGCCCGAGCGTGCCATCAAGATCCACGTACCCACCGATGTGGTGTGGCCGCACCATGATCCACTGTTCCCAGCCGAGTGGTCGGACCGACTCGGGCACTACTTCACCGATGTGCACGTGCACTTCGCTTATGACGCGGGACATTTCACACCGTTGGAGTGCCCCGAACAGTTCGCCGAACTCATCCTCATCCGGGCCCGACCGACTCCGGCCGCCGGCTGACCTACTCCCCGGCGGGTCCGGCGTCCTGCGGAGTCTCCTCCGCCGGCGGCAGCAGCGTTTCCAGCGCGGAGCCGGTGATCCGACGGAAGGCACGGCGGGGCCGATTGGCGTCCAGGATCGCCACCTCGAGCGTCGCGGGACCCAGCACGCGCTGCTCGGAGCTACCGTTGCCCGCGGCGTGCAGCGCGTCGATCGCGATCTTCATCGCATCTTCCAGGCCGGCGTTCTCGGTGTAGGAGTCGTTGAGGGCGGCGATGATCGGTTCCGTCGTTCCGCCCATGACCACGAAGTGGGGCTCGTCGGCGATCGACCCGTCATAGGTGATGCGGTACATCTCCGGAGGTTTCGACTCGCCGTAGTGGGCGACCTCCGCGACACACAACTCGACCTCGTAGGGCTTGGCCTGCTCGGTGAAGATGGTGCCCAGCGTCTGGGCGTAGATGTTGGCCAGCTGACGTCCGGTCACGTCGCGGCGGGCGTAGGCATAACCCCTGGTGTCGGCGTACTGGATGCCACCGCGGCGCAGGTTGTCGAACTCGTTGAACCGCCCGACGGCCGCGAACCCGACCCTGTCGTAGAGCTCGCTGACCTTCTGCAGCGAGCGGGACGGGTTCTCGGCGACGAACAGCACGCCGTCGGCGTAGGCCAGCGCCACGACGCTGCGCCCCCTGGCGATACCTTTGCGCGCGAGCTCGGAACGCTCGCGCATCGCCTGTTCGGGCGAGATGAAATAGGGAAAGCTCACGAATCTCCCCGCGCATCGGTCGAACGGTGGACGGCGTCGGGACCGAAGGTGTCAGCGCGCGAACGGTTTTCGATCACCAGACGGGCGAACTCGGCGATGCGCTCCTCGGTCACCTCTTCGGCGCCGTCGGCGTCGATGATCACCGCGGTCGGGTAGATACCGCGCACGAGGTCGGGCCCGCCGGTCGCCGAATCGTCGTCAGCGGCGTCGTAGAGCGCTTCGATTGCCACCCGCAGCGCCGAATCTCCGTCCGTCACTTGCGAATACAGCTTCTTCATCGACGACTTGGCGAAGATGGACCCCGACCCCACCGACTGGTAACCCTCTTCTTCGAAGTTCCAGCCGCCCGCCGCGTCGAAGGACACGATGCGCCCCGCCGCTTGCGGGTTGGGGTCGTCGACGTCGTATCCGGCCAGCAACGGCAGCGCGACGAAACCCTGCAGTGCCGCACCGAGGTTGCCGCGCACCATGGTCGCGAGCCGGTTCACCTTGCCCGGGAAGGTCAGTGCGACGCCTTCCAGCTTCTCGTAGTGCTCGAGTTCGACGGCGTAGAGGCGGGCGAACTCGACGGCGATGGCCGCCGTCCCGGCGATGCCCGTGGCCGTGTAGTCGTCGGTGATGTACACCTTCTGCACATCGCGACTGGCGATCATGTGGCCCTGGGTGGCGCGGCGGTCGCCGGCCATGACCACGCCGCCGGGGAACTTCAGCGCGACGATCGTGGTGCCGTGCGGCGCGAAGTCGGTTTGCGCATCACCGGACTGGCCGGCACGGTGCGCGGGTAGGAGTTCGGGCGCCTGGCGGCGCAGCAGTTCAGAGAAGGACGACAGGTCCACGGGGACTGAGGGTGCTACCGGATAGCCGGTGCCGGAGGGGTGGGGGAAGGCCAGCTGATCGCGTTGCGGCCAGGTCACTGTCCACCCTTCTGTACGTATGCGCGGACGAAGTCCTCGGCGTTCTCCTCGAGGACGTCGTCGATCTCATCGAGCAGGTCGTCGGTGTCCTCGGCCAGCTTCTCGCGACGCTCCTGCCCGGCGGCCGTGCTGCCGGTGAGGTCGTCGTCCTCGCCGCCACCACCGCCACGCTTGGTCTGCTCCTGAGCCATCGCTGCCTCCTGCGTAAGTTGTCGGCGGGCTCACTGCTGCCCGCCGTGACTCCACATTACCGGTCGCCGCGCCGATTGCCTGCGATAGCGCGCCTAATTGGTGAGCTGTTCTACCAATTCGACGGCGCTGTCCACCGAGTCCAGCAGGGCTCCGACGTGCGCCTTACTGCCTCGCAGCGGCTCCAGGGTGGGGATCCGGACAAGCGAATCACCGCCCAGATCGAAAATCACCGAGTCCCAACTGGCCGCTGCGATATCGGCCCCGAAGCGACGCAGGCACTCACCGCGGAAGTACGCGCGCGTGTCGGTCGGTGGGTTGTCGACCGCGTCCAGCACCTGCTGCTCGGTGACCAGCCGCTTCATCGACCCGCGGGCCACCAGGCGGTTGTAGAGCCCCTTGTCCAGGCGCACGTCGGAATACTGCAGGTCGACCAGGTGTAGCCGCGGTGCCGACCAGCCCAGGTTCTCGCGGTGGCGGAACCCTTCGAGCAGGCGCAGCTTGGCCGGCCAGTCCAGGATCTCCGCGCACTCCATCGGATCGCGTTCGAGCAGGTCGAGCACTTCGGCCCACATCTTGACGATGTCGGCGGCACGCGGGTCCGGATCGCGGCTGTCCACGAGCTTGGCCACGCGGTCGAGGTACATCCGTTGCAGCGCAAGGCCGGTCACCTCGCGACCGTCGGCCAGCGCGACGGTGGCGCGCAGCGACGGGTCCCGGCTGATGACATGCACCGCGTGCACGGGACGGGCCAGCGCGAGATCGCTGAGATCCATCCCCTCTTCGATCAGGTCCAGCACCAGCGCGGTGGTGCCGAGCTTGAGGTACGTCGAGGTCTCCGACAGGTTCGCGTCGCCGATGATCACGTGCAGCCTGCGGTACTTGTCGGCGTCGGCGTGCGGTTCGTCGCGGGTGTTGATGATGCCGCGCTTGAGCGTGGTCTCGAGGCCGACCTCCACCTCGATGTAGTCCGAGCGCTGCGACAGCTGGAAACCGGGTTCGTCGCCGGAAGGACCGATGCCCACGCGCCCGGACCCGGTCACGACCTGGCGTGACACCAGGAACGGCGTCAGCCCGGCGATCACCGCGGAGAACGGGGTCTGCCGGCTCATCAGGTAGTTCTCGTGCGACCCGTAGGAGGCGCCCTTACCGTCGACGTTGTTCTTGTAGAGCTGCAGTTTCACGGCGCCGGGCACGCTGGCGACGTGCCGCGCGGCGGCCTCCATCACCCGCTCGCCGGCCTTGTCCCAGATCACGGCGTCCAGCGGGTCGGTGCACTCGGGAGCGGAGTACTCCGGATGGGCGTGGTCGACGTAGAGGCGGGCGCCGTTGGTCAGGATCATGTTCGCCGCGCCGACCTCGTCCGCATCGACGACCGGCGGGGGGCCCGCGGACCGGCTCAGGTCGAAACCACGGGCGTCGCGCAGCGGCGACTCCACCTCATAGTCCCAGCGCGTGCGCTTGGCACGCTGGATCCCGGCCGCCGCGGCGTACGCGAGCACGGCCTGGGTGGAGGTCAGGATCGGATTCGCGGTCGGGTCGGACGGCGACGAGATGCCGTACTCGACCTCGGTTCCGATGATCCGTTGCATGTCGTCAAGCCTAGGTGACGGCGGAAAGTAGCCTGCGACCGTGCCATCCGATCCGGTCGATCCCGCCCCCGTCGATGCGTCGCGCCGTCAGGCCGCCGAACGGTGGTTCCTCGTGCACGGCCTGCCGGCGGTGCTGCGGCCCAGCCGCTCGGTCCGCCAGCTGTGGTCGCGGTCGGCGCCCGCCCTGGCCGCATTCGCGGTGCTGATGGCCAACACCGTCGCGGTGGTGGCGTTGACAGGCAAGCATGCGATCGACATCGACGGACGGCCGACGCGGGGCGAGTGGTTCGTGCTGGTGCTGCTGATCCTGGTGCTGCCGGCGGCCGCGGCGCTCGGCTGGTGGGTGTCGCGCATCTCTGTTCAGCGGGGTCGACTCGCGGCCGCGGCGGTCGCTGTCGCCGTCGCGGTGTTGGGCGGTGTGTTCGGCGGCCCGGGCCCGTACCTGCCGAGGAACCTGGTGTGGGTGGCGGTGGCCATCGCGGTGATCCTGACGCTGACCGCGAGCGGTGTCGGCTCGATCCTCGGCTGGGCCGCCCGGGTGACCCTCGCGCACCTGAGCGCGGCGGGGTCGCTGCTGCTGCGCGCGTTGCCCGTGCTCTTGCTGACGTTCCTGGTGTTCTTCAACTCGCCGGTCTGGTTGATGGCGGCGACGATCTCGCGCACCCGGCTCTGGCTGGCGCTGTCGTTCCTCACGGCGATCGCGGCGGCGTTCGTCGCGTCGGTGATCGTGGACCGGTTGCGCCCCATGGTCAACGCCACCGATCCGCATCCAGGTCACGCCGAAAAGCTCGACGGCACTCCGTTCGCCGACATGCCCGATCCCACGCAGGTGAAGCCGCTGAACCGGCCCGAGCGCTGGAACGTGTACTTCGTGCTCGCGGTATCGCAGCTGGCCCACATCCTGGTGGTGGCGGCGGTCACGGCGCTGTTGTTTCTCGTGTTGGGGTTGATCCTGCTCTCCCCCGAGCTGCTTGCGGCATGGACGCACAACGGTTCTGCCGACGGCCAGTTCCTTGGCATGACGATCCCGGTTCCGGATGCGCTGATACAGGTGACGTTGTTCCTCGGAGCGTTGACGTTCATGTACGTCAGCGCCCGCGCGGTGGGCGACGACGCCTATCACGACCGCTTCATCGCCCCGCTCGTCGACGATCTGAGGCTCACGCTGACCGCCCGCAACCGCTACCGGGCCGCCGTTCCGGCGCGGTGAGCGCTTCTGAGAGCAGATCTCGCGCACAATGAGCCCGTGTCGGACATGCGTCGGGTGCACAACTGGTTCCTGCATCGCGGTCTGCCGCTGGTCCTCACCCGACGGATCCGCTCCGGCGCGTTGATCGAACGCTCCGCACCGATGGTCAGCGGTGTCGGAGCGGTGATCTCGCTGACGATGCTGCTGGCCGATCTCACCGGTGACGATCCCGATCTCGGCTACGCGATCCGTGTGGGTGTGCTGACCGCCCTGTTGGTCGCGGCCCCCTTCGGGCTGCATCTGCTGCACCGCATCGGCACCGCGCACAGCGAAGCCGGACGACGATCGGCCGCGTTGGTGGTGATGGCCCTGTTCGTGTTGGGACTTCCGTTCGCCGACAGCGGCTTTTCGGGCATCGCGGCTGTCGAGGCCGTCGGGTTCGCGGTCATCGCCCTGGTCGCGATCTGGCTCACCTATATCGGTATCGGGGCGATAGCCCTGTGGGCGCTGCGGTTCGCCTGGGTGCAACTCGGTGCGCTCGGCACACTGATGAGCCGGGCGCTGCCGCTGTTGATGCTCACCGTCGTGGTGTACTTCACCGGCGAGCTGTGGCAACTGGCCGCCCGGATGCCGCGCCAACGACTCTGGCAGACAATCGGTTTCCTGGCGCTGGTGGCGCTGATCTTCGTGGTCACCACGATTCGCGACGAGGTTAGGGCGTTGCGCGAAGACCGCGCCGAACAAAACGATCCGGCCAAGCTTCTCGAGGGCACACCGCTGGCCGTCGAGCCCGGCACCCGGCTGGAGCGTACACCGCTGTCGCTGGCCGAGCAGATCAATGTCGTTGCGGTGATGGTGTTTTCCCAGACCATCCAGGTGGTGTTCTTCACAACGGGACTGTTCGTGTTCTTTCTCGCATTGGGCATCATCGCCGTGCCTGACGACGTCGCGGTGCTGTGGGCGTCGGAGGTGTCATGTGCGGTCGGCCAACCGCCCTGTCCGGGAACATGGTTCGGGGTCAACGTGCCGGTACCGCAGACCATTGTGCACGTCTCGCTTTTCGTCGCCGTGCTGTCCGGGTTGTACTTCACCGTCAGCACCAGCGTGGACCCGTTGTATCGCGAACGCTTTTTCGAGCCGCTGATCGCCGACGTCGCGGTCAGCCTGGCCGGACGCGACGCCTACCGCGCCTACGTCTGCAACGAGTAACTGTTGGCGAGATCGTCCTGCGTCACGCAGGCGTCCTCGGTGGCGGTGTCGACGACGAGCGGCGATGTCGGGGTACGCGCTTGGTACGACCAACCCTCGGGTAGCGACAGCCTGGCGGCGAGGCCGGTGAGGTCGCTCAGCGACAGCGACGGGTCGACCGTCTGGCTGAACGTCTGCATGACCCACCGGCGGCCGTCCGGATCGACCAGTTCGTAGATCTCCCGGCCCGCGTCGAACGTGAAGATCGCCTTGCGGTCCACCCGGTTGAGCTGGTACGGGGCCGGGTTCATCGAGGCCAGCTTGACGGTGGCTTGCCGCAGCATCTCGATACCACCGAAGCTCTTGCGTTCCAACGTCTCCCGGCCTCTCTTGCCGATACTGCTCATGAGCCAGTACCGCGGCCCGTTGAGCAGCGTGGCGACGGCGCCGTTCTCCTCGGCGATTGCCTTCGCGTCAAGCGCATTCCACAGATCGGCCGGGCAGTCGTTGAGTGGAAAGGTGTTGTACACCGTGGCTTCGGCGCCGGACGGCGTGGTCTTGACGAGCAGCACTTCGCCGTACCGCTTGCCGAAAACACCGTCCGTGACCGACAGGTCGTCCTCGGACATGACGCGACGGTATCCCTCGACGCGCGCGAGCGTGCGCGAATTGCCGCACAAGCGCGGCGTACCGTGTGCAAACACGCGCGCTCGCGCCAACAAGGAGAGCTACAGGTACTGGCCCAGGTTGGACTCGGTGTCGATCGCGCGGCTGGCCGACGAGCTCTTGCCGGTGACCAGCGTGCGAATGTAGACGATCCGCTCGCCCTTCTTGCCCGAGATCCGAGCCCAGTCATCGGGATTGGTGGTGTTGGGCAGGTCCTCGTTCTCGGCGAACTCGTCGACGATCGAGTCCAGCAGATGCTGGATCCGCAGACCCTTGCTGCCGGTCTCCAGCACCGACTTGATCGCGTACTTCTTGGCCCGGTCGACGACGTTCTGGATCATCGCACCGGAGTTGAAGTCCTTGAAGTACATGACCTCTTTGTCGCCGTTGGCGTAGGTCACCTCGAGGAAGCGGTTGTCGTCGATCTCGGCGTACATCCGGTCGACGACCTTCTCGATCATCGCCTTGATCGTCAGCGACCGGTCACCGTCGAACTCCGCCAGGTCGTCCTCGTTGACCGGCAGTTCCTCGGTGAGGTACTTGCTGAAAATGTCCTGCGCGGCTTCGGCATCCGGACGCTCGATCTTGATCTTCACGTCCAGACGGCCCGGGCGCAGGATCGCCGGATCGATCATGTCCTCGCGGTTGGAGGCGCCGATGACGATGACGTTCTCCAGCCCCTCGACGCCGTCGATCTCCGAAAGCAGCTGCGGCACAACCGTCGTCTCCACATCGGAGCTCACGCCGGTGCCGCGGGTGCGGAAGATCGAGTCCATCTCGTCGAAGAACACGATCACCGGGGTGCCCTCGGACGCCTTCTCCCGCGCGCGCTGGAAGATCAGCCGGATGTGACGCTCGGTCTCACCGACGAACTTGTTCAGCAGTTCGGGGCCCTTGATGTTGAGGAAGTAGCTCTTCGCCTCGCGCGCGTCGTCGCCGCGCACCTCGGCCATCTTCTTGGCCAGCGAGTTGGCCACCGCCTTGGCGATCAGCGTCTTACCGCAGCCGGGCGGACCGTAGAGCAGCACGCCCTTGGGCGGGCGCAGCGAGTACTCGCGGTACAGCTCCTTGTGCAGGAATGGCAGCTCGACAGCGTCGCGGATCTGCTCGATCTGGCGGCCCAGGCCGCCGATGTCGTTGTAGCTGACGTCGGGCACCTCCTCGAGCACCAAATCCTCGACCTCGGCCTTGGGAATGCGCTCGAACGCGTATCCGGCCTTGGTGTCCACCAGCAGCGAGTCCCCCGGGCGCAGCTTGCGCGGACGGCTGTCGTCGGCCAGCTCGTCGTCATAGCCGTCGGGCAGGTCCTCGGCCGCGACCAGCGGCTCGGCCAGCCAGACGATGCGCTCCTCGTCGGCGTGCCCGACCACCAGAGCGCGGTGCCCGTCGGACAGGATCTCGCGCAGGGTGCTGATCTCGCCGACGGCCTCGAAGTTGCCGGCCTCGACGACCGTCAGGGCCTCGTTGAGGCGCACGGTCTGACCCTGCTTGAGCGAGCCGGTGTCGATGTTCGGCGAGCACGTCAGCCGCATCTTGCGCCCCGATGTGAACACGTCGACGGTGTCGTCGTCCTGAACGCCCAGCAGCACCCCGTACCCGCTCGGCGGCTGTCCCAGGCGGTCGACCTCTTCGCGCAATGCGAGCAGCTGCTGACGGGCCTCCTTGAGGGTCTCCATCAGCTTGGCGTTGCGGGCGGCGAGCGAGTCGATGCGAGCCTCGAGCTGGTGAACATCTCGGGCGCTGCGCAATCCGCTCTGGGGGCCTACCGCGTTCTCCAACTGCTCACGCAAGACCGCGGCCTCCCGCCGGAGCTCCTCGAGCTCGGCCGCGTCCTCACTGGACAAGCCGGATCCACGGGCGTCAAAACCCTCTGCGAAAGCGTCAGAACGCTCTGATTCACTCATATTGCGCCCCTCCCCGCACCGAGAGTTGGTGCAGTAACAACTTCAAAGCTACCGGCGATTCAGCCTTTGTGTGCGGTGTAGCAATTCGACACACCTGCACCACTGTTAACCTCTCTGATGTGTTGGGCCGATCGAAAGGAAAATCGTGACCCTGAAAGCCCTCGTTACCGGCGTCGCAGCGGTCGCTGTCGTCGGCGGTGCCGCGGCGGGTGTGACGTCAATTGCATCCTCCAATGTGGCCGCCGCACCGACCGTCACCCCGGTCGTTTGGGACATCCCGATGCCGCAGGCGCCGGCTCCCGATCTCGAAGGCCCGCTGCTGCAGACGCTGCAGGCGCTCGGCACGTCCGGGACCGCCGCCAGCAAGGCGCCCTACATCCAGGGTGGCATCGGACGCATCGAGAGCCGCGTCGCCGACACCAAGCTTCGTGAGGCCGCCGCCGAAGGCAAGTTCCCGTTGACCTTCGCGCTGGCGAACATCGACCAGAACGGCCCCGTCGTCTCGGCCGATGTCACCGCGACCTCCGCCACCGGCGGCACGGCCAGCCAGAACATCCAGTTCGTGCCGGGCCCGAGCCCGACCGGCTGGCAGATGGCGAAGCAGTCGCTGATGGCGCTGCTGGCCGCCGTCGGCTAGGAGCCCGGTGCGTCGCACCAAACGTTTCGCAGTCCTGAGCGCCGTCGCGTTAGCGGCGGCGCTCGGGCTTTGCGGATGTGGCGCCGACGAGCCGCAGACCCCACCACCCCCGGCCGCGACCGAGCCGCCGCCGATCGCCACGTCGCCGCCGACGGTGCCCGACCCTGGTTCGACGAGCGCGCCCCTGCCGCCTCCCGAGGCGCTCACCGACGTGCTGGCGCGCATCGCAGACGCCAACATTCCCGGGGCCGAGAAGCTCCACCTGATCGAGGACGCCACCGCGGCCGACGGCGAATCGATGGACAAATTCGCCGTCGCGCTGCGCGACGGCGGCTACGCGCCGGCCACCTTCGAGGCCCGGGATCTGACATGGTCCGACGGCGCGAACGGCGTCGTGCAGGCCACCGTCACCGTCCGGACCGCCAATCCGGAGGCGGGCGAGTTCACGTTCCCGATGGAGTTTCGCCTCGCCGGAAACCAGTGGCAACTGACCCGTTCGACGACCGACGCGCTGTTGCAGCTCGGTCCGGCCCCCACGCCGACACCGACGCCGTAGCCGCCGATGTGGATCGGCTGGCTCGAATTCGACCTACTGCTCGGCGATGTGCGCTCGCTCAAGCAGAAGCGCTCCGCGATCCGGCCGGTGATCGCCGAACTGCACCGCCGGTTCGCCGTCTCGGCCGCCGAAACCGGCGCCCAGGACTTGCACCGGCGGGCCAACGTCGGAGTGGCTCTGGTGGCCGCCGACCGTGGTCATGTCGTCGAGGTGCTCGACGCCGCCGAGCGTCTGGTGGCCGCGCGTCCGGAGTTCGAGTTGTTGTCGGTGCGCCGCGGCCTGCGGCGCAGCAGCGACGACTGAAGGAGCGCCCCACCGGGTTGATCGCCCGGACGTGGCCGTCAGCCCGGCACCGTCAGCTGCCGAGCTGGCGTTTCCGGCGCAGCGGCATCGGCGCCACCGCGCCCGGCGCCAGTTTGCGCACGCTGACCAGAAACGCGGTGTGGCCGCGCATCGTGTGTTGCGGGCGCACTGCAAGCCCGACGACGTGCCAGTTGCGCTGCATGCTCTCCCAGGCCCGCGGCTCGGTCCAGCACTGCTGCTCGCGCAGCGCCTCCACCACTCGCGACAACTGGGTGACGGTCGCGACGTAGACCATCAGCACGCCGCCGGCGACCAGTGCATCGGCGACCGTGCCCAAGACCTCCCAGGGAGCGAGCATGTCGAGCACCACGCGGTCGACCTCCGGACCGCTGTAGGTGGTCAGGTCGGCGATCACCAGCTCCCAGTTCGCCGGGGCCTCACCGAAGAAGGTCGCGACATTGCGCTCGGCGTGGTGAGCGTGGTCCTCGCGGACCTCGTAGGAGGTCACCCGGCCCTCCGGGCCGACGGCCCTCAGCAGCGAGCACGTCAGCGCGCCGGAGCCGGCCCCGGCCTCCAACACCCTGGCGCCGGGGAAGATGTCGCCCTCGTGCACGATCTGGGCGGCGTCCTTGGGGTAGACCACCTGGGCGCCGCGCGGCATCGACATCACGTAGTCGACGAGCAGCGGTCGCAGCACCAGGAACTGGTCGCCGTTGGTGGATTTGACCACGCTGCCCTCGGGCAGCCCGATCACGGAGTCGAGGGCGATGACGCCGCGATGGGTGTGGAACTCACCGCCGGGCGCCAACACCATCGTGTAGTGACGACCCTTGGCGTCGGTGAGCTGCACCCGATCGCCGACGGCGAACGGACCGGTCCTTGGCACAGTCGTTCAGCCTGCCAGTTGACGCGCCGCCGCGGGTATCGGGGGTTGTCGGACACCGGTCTTAGGCTGGCTCTATGAACGACCGGGGTGAGCAGGAGCGTCGACGCCCGGCGCTGTCTCCCTCGCGGGCCGCCGACTTCAAGCAGTGCCCGCTGCTGTACCGCTTCCGCGCGATCGACCGGCTTCCCGAACCGTCCTCGGTCGCCCAGGTGCGCGGTTCGGTGGTGCACGCGGCGCTCGAGCAGCTGTACGCGCTGCCGGCCGCTCAGCGCCGTCCGGAGACCGCGATGACGCTCGTGGAGCCGGCCTGGGACCGCATCGTCGCCGAGCACCCCGGCATCGCCGACGAATTCGCCCCCGAGGTGCGGGCCGCGCTGTTGACGGAGGCGCGCGCGCTGCTGGCCGGCTACTACCGGTTGGAGGATCCCACCCGCTTCGACCCGGACAGTTGTGAGCAGCGCGTCGAGGTCGAGCTCGCGGACGGGACGCTGCTGCGCGGCTTCGTCGATCGCATCGACGTCGCCCCGACAGGTGAGATGCGGGTGGTCGACTACAAGACCGGCAAGGCGCCGCCGGAGGCGCGGGCGCTGGCCGAGTTCAAGGCCATGTTCCAGATGAAGTTCTACGCGGTGGCGCTGCTGCGGTCGCGTGGTGTGCTGCCCGCGCGGCTGCGGCTGCTGTACCTGGCCGACGGTCAGATCCTCGACTACACCCCGGACCTCGAGGAGCTGCTGCGCTTCGAGAAGACCCTGACCGCCATTTGGCGGGCCATCCAGAACGCCGGGGCCACAGGCGATTTCCGCCCGCAGCCTTCGGCGATGTGCGACTGGTGTGCCCACCACGCGCACTGCCCGGTGTTCGGCGGTACCCCGCCGCCGTATCCGGGTTGGCCCGAGGCACCCGACGAGGGGTCGCCGACCGCCGAGGACATCGTGCTTCGCGCCGCGGAGCCCGCCGCGTGATCGCCCGAAGGCGACCGCGAGCAAGGATCGCAGCGCAGCGAGGACCGGAGGGAGCGGGAGCCGAGGCATGATCGACTGCCACTACCGGCGCATCGGCACGGACGACGAGTTCGAGATCTTCGAGTCCACCGACGGCACCCGCAGCAATTGGAATCCCGACATTCAGCACGGCTCACCGCCGTTGGCGCTGATGACCAGGCACATCGAGGAACTGGCCGCCGATTCCGGACTGCGCATCGGTCGGTTGACCCTGGACATCCTGGGCGCGATATCCGTCGAGAAGGTGTGGGTCCGGGCGTGGGTCGAACGTCCGGGCGCCCGAATCTCACTGATGGCCGCCGAGATGTTGCAGGCCCGGCCCGACGGCACACGGCGCGCGGTTGCCCGCGTGACGGCATGGCTGTTGGCGACCAGCGACACCGCCGACGCGGCCACCGACCGCTATCCCCCGCTCGTCGAGGGCCCCGCCGCGGAGGTGCCGCACGCTTGGGTCGGCGCTAAAGGGTACCTGGAGACGGTGAGCTGGCGGCGGCAAGCCGAGACCGGCGAGACCGGAGACGTCGTGTGGATGAGTCCGCTTGTCTCACTTGTCGATTCGGAGCCGACAACGGCGTTGCAGCGGCTCGCGATGGTGGTGGACAGCGCCAACGGCGCCGGTGCGGCGCTGGACCCGGAGTCGTTCGTGTTCATGAACACCGACACCGCGGTGCATCTGCATCGCCTGCCGATCGGCGACGACTTCGCGGTGCGCGCCCGTGGCTCGATCGGCCCGGACGGTATCGGGGTGACCACGGCCGAACTCTTCGACCGGCGGGGGTTCATCGGCACCTCGGCGCAGACGTTGTTGGTGCAACGGCGCCCGTGACCACCGATCTCCAGTGGCAGTTCGACCTCGTGTGGGCGTTGGCCGAGATCGGCCAGTCGCGCCTGTGATCCGCGCGGCGCGCGGAAACCTCGGGTAGTTCTACCTACCCACGTCGTCAGCCGCGCCTGCAGGCTGGCGGCATGGACACACCAACCACCTCGCGGACCACTGCCGCGTACTTCCTGCAAGCCGCAATCGCTTTCGGCGTCAGCCTGCTCGGACTGCTCGGCGGGATCCTGTTCCTTCCCCTCGACCCGTGGCAGCGCCTGTTCCTCGGTATGACGGCGCTGTTTCTCGTCACCAGTTCGTTCACGCTGGCCAAGGTGATCCGCGACCAGCAGGAAGCCGCCACCATCCGGGTGCGGCTCGATGAGGCACGGATCGAGAAGCTCATCGCCGAACACAACCCGTTCACCACAACCTGAGTTGTATGCGCTTGCATCTATATAGATGTTTTGTAATACTAGCCGCATGGACGTCTTCGAAGCGGTCGCCGAACCGAGCCGGCGCGCGCTGCTCGATCAGCTCGTCGACGGTGAACGCACGGCGGGCGAACTGGTCGCGAGCCTGCCGGAGCTGACCCAGCCGACGGTGTCGCGGCATCTGCGGGTCCTGCGGGAGGTCGGACTGGTGGAGGTCCGTCCCGACGCGCAACGCCGCATCTACGCGCTGCGCGCCGACGGCCTCATGGCGATCGACGATTGGATCGCGCGCTACCGGCGCATCTGGACCGACCACCTCGACGCCCTCGAGCGCCACCTGGAAGCCAAACACGGGAGTTCCGATGAGTGACCGCAACGGCCGATTGACCGTCGACGGCGACCGCGCCGTCCTGACCTTCGAGCGCCGGCTGCCCTTCCCCATCGAGGCGGTGTGGTCGGCCATCGTCGATCCCACCGAACGCCGAGAATGGCTGGGCGCCACCACGATCGAGCCGCGCGAGGGCGGCACGATCGAAATGGTGCCCACCGGACCGCCGTTGCCGCCCGACCGGATGCGCGTGACGGGACGCATCCTCGTGTGGGATCCGCCGCACGTCCTGGAACACGAATGGCACCAACCGATCGTTGAGGACAGCACGGTGCGCTACGAACTGACCCCCGACGGCTCCGGCACCCTGTTGCGGTTCACCCACCGCGGGCTCGGCGTGCGCAATGCCGGCGGGTTCCTCGGCGGCACCCACGCCTATCTCGACCGCCTGCAGGCCTACTTGGAGCACGAGCCGCTGCCGGACTGGCTGACCAGGCGCGCGGAGATCAACAACTCGCCGACGGGAGCGAACTGAGATGACACACAACGGATCTGACATCGCCGCTCCCGCGGTGGCGGTTGCCTACCACTCGGGTTTCGGCCACACCGCGACGCTGGCCGAGGCCGTGGTCGCGGGCGCGCGCGACGCCGGTGCGGCCGTCACACCCATCACCGTCGATCGCATGACCGACCGCGACTGGGACATCCTCGACTCGGCCGACGGCATCATGTTCGGCACCGCCACCTACATGGGCAACGTCTCCGCGGCGTTCCAAGGTTTCGCCGAGAAGACCGGACGGCGGTGTGTCACGGGCGCGTGGCGGGACAAGGTCGCCGCCGGGTTCACCAATTCCGGCGGCAAGAGTGGTGACAAGCTCAACACCCTTGTCTCGCTGGCGGTGTTCGCCGCACAGCATCACATGCACTGGGTCAGCCTCGGCCTACCTCCGGGCTGGAACCATTCGAAGGCCAGCGAAAGCGACCTCAACCGGCTCGGCTTCTTCCTCGGCGCCGGCGCACAGACCGACGTCGACGCCGAACCCGAGGCGGTCCACCCCGCCGATGTCGCCACCTGCCGACACCTCGGTCACCGATTCGCGTTGGTGACAAGGCAGTTCATCGTCGGCCGGTCGGTCACTGCAGCGGCGTCATCTCCTGCAGCATCGTAGGCACCAACTCGCTGACCGTCGGATGGATGTGCATCGTGCGTGAGATCGCGGTGTAGGGCTTCTTGGCGGTCATGATGTCGAGGATCGAGTGGATCACTTCGTCGCCGCCGACGCCGAGGATCGCCGCGCCGAGGATCTGCTCGGTCTCGGCGTCGACGACCACCTTCATGAAGCCCTGCGTCTCGCCCTTTTCCACCGCGCGGCCGACCCGCGTCATCGGGCGCTTGCCCACCAACGCCTTTCGGCCCGACTCGCGCACCTGGGCCTCGGTCAGACCGGCGCGGCCCAGCGGCGGGTCGATGTAGAGCGCGTACGTGGTGATGCGGTCGCTGACACGTCGCGGGTCGTCGTCGAGCAGGTTCGCCGCGACGATCTCGAAGTCGTTGTACGACGTGTGCGTGAACGCGCCCTTGCCGTTGCAGTCACCCATGGCCCAGATGTGTTCGACGTTGGTGCGCAGCTGATCGTCGACGACGATGTAGCCGCGGCTGTCGGTTTCGACCCCGGCATTCTCCAGCCCAAGGTCGTCGGTGTTCGGGGTGCGGCCGACCGCGACGAGCAGATGGGTTCCCGCGATGGGCACCGCGCCGTCACTCGGGATGACCTCGAAGCCGCTGTCGGTCTTGGTGAATCGGATCGCGTCGGCACCGAGGACGACGTCGATGCCCTCGGCTTGCAGGATGTCTTTGACCGCGGCCGAGACGTCCTCGTCCTCGCGCGAGGTCAACCGTGGTCCCTTCTCGACGACGGTGACCCCGGCGCCGAAACGCCGGTACATCTGCGCGAACTCCAGCGCGATGTAGCTACCGCCGATGATGACGAGATGTTCGGGAACCGTGTCGAGCTCGAGAATGCCGACGTTGGTCAGGTAATCGATGTCGGCGAGCCCGCGCATATCGGGTGCGACGGCGCGACCGCCGACGTTGAGAAAGATCCTGTCCGCAGACAGCACCCGGTCGTCGACTCGGATCGTGTGCGGATCGGAGAATCGGGCGTGGCCGCGGATGAACGTGCATCCGTCCATGCCGTCGAGCCAGGACTCGACGCCGTCGCGGTCGCCGAGCACGATCTTGTCCTTGCGTGCCTTGACCTTCGCCATGTCGACGCGGATATCGCCTGTGCTGACGCCGTATTCGGCGCCGCGGCGGGCAAGATGGGCGGCGTGCGCGCTGGCAACCAGCGTCTTGGTCGGGATGCATCCATAGTTCACGCACGTCCCGCCGACGAGTTTGCGTTCGATCACCGCGACCGTCTGCCCCGCCTCGGTGAGCCGGCCCGCCAGGGGTGGTCCGGCCTGTCCGGCGCCGATGATGATCGCGTCGAATCGTTCTGTCACTTCAGCCAGTTCAGACGGCATCTGTTCACACCAGGCTGACCAGGAACGCGATCAGGAAGCCGCCGCCGACCGCGACGACGTCCTCGAGGATCGCGCCCGGGCGGTCCTGACCGTTGCGCAGATCAGCGAAGCGTTGACGTGCCGCCGCGCCGCCCATCGTGCCGAGCACCGCGCCGATGACGCCTGCGCCGAGCGCACTGAACGTGTGGAAGTACGCACTGCCGATCACCGCACCGGCGAAGGCACCCATGATGAGCCGGGTGATGAACTGCGGCGCCGTCTTACGGCTGGGGGTGTTCGGCAGCTGATCGGTGACCAGTTCGACGAGCAGGAAGATGGTCAGCACGGTGACGGTGATCGGATGCGCCATCCACTCCGACCATTTCCCGTCCACGTCGATCCACCCGAGCAGGGCGCCCCAGGACACCACCGCGGGGGCGGTGAGTGCGCGCAGGCCAGCGATGACGCCGATCAGCATTGCGAGAACCAGAATCAGGACCTGCGTCATGGCGACCTCCGGTGTTGTGGACCTCCGGACGCTAACACGCAGGCCGCGCGGGTTCCCGTCGAATCAGAGGCGGCAGAATCGGATGTCGGAGGCCAGGATCGCCTTGGCGCCGATGGCGGCGAGTTCATCCATGATCTTGTTGACGTCGCGACGCGGCACCAAAGCCCGCACCGCCACCCACGCCGGGTCGGCGAGCGGAGCGATCGTCGGCGACTCCAGTCCGGGGGTCACCGCAGTCGCCCTGTCGAGGACGCTGCGCGGGCAGTCGTAATCGAGCATCAGGTACTGCTGGCCGCGAACCACACCCTGCACGCGGGCCACCAACTGCGCGCCGGTGGGACTGTCGGGCGCGCCGTCCCGCTCGATCAGCACCGCCTCGGAGTCACACAGGGAATCGCCGAATGCGACGAGGTTGTGCAGCCCGAGCGTGCGGCCGGAGCCCACCACGTCGGCGATCGCGTCGGCCACGCCGAGTTGCACCGAGATCTCCACCGCGCCGTCGAGCCGGATCACCGTCGCCTCGATCCCATGGGCCGCCAGGTCTTTTCGGACCAGGTTCGGAAACGCGGTCGCGATCCGTTTACCCGCCAGATCCTCCACCCGCCAATCGCGTCCGGCCGGACCGGCGTACCGGAACGACGACGAGCCGAAGCCCAACGCCAACCGCTCCCGCACCGGCGCATCCGATTCGGCGGCCAGATCGCGGCCGGTGATCCCGAAATCCAGCTGCCCTGATCCGACGTAGATCGCAATGTCCTTGGGTCGCAGGAAGAAGAACTCGACATTGTTGGCCGGGTCGACGACCGTCAGGTCCTTCGTGTCCGTGCGGCGCCGGTAACCGGCCTCGGAGAGGATCTCGCTCGCGGGTTCGGAGAGTGTGCCCTTGTTGGGTACGGCGACGCGAAGAGCAGACATCAGAGCTTCCCGTAAACGTCGTCGAGGGTGAGGCCGCGCGAGAGCATCAGCACCTGGGTCCAGTACAGGAGCTGGCTGATCTCTTCGGCGAGGGCGTCATCGCTTTCGTGTTCGGCCGCCAGCCACACCTCACCGGCCTCCTCGAGGATCTTCTTGCCGATCCCGTGGATGCCTCCGTCCAGAGCGGCGACGGTGCCGCTACCGGCGGGGCGGGTCCGGGCGCGTTCGCTGAGCTCAGCGAACAGGGCGTCGAAGGTCTTCACGGCTCGCGATTGTGTCACGCTCGCACCCGCCGGGTCACGCCGGTTTGCCCGCACCCCTCACGTACGCGCCATGTGCAGCGCGGCGCGGTGGCTGAACAACAGCGACGCCCCGATCGGGTTCCCGCCGCCGGGGTAGGTCTCGCCCGAAACGGCCGCCATCGTGTTGCCTGCCGCGTACAGCCCCGGAATGGGCCGGTCGGAGGTATCCAGGACGCGGGCGTCGACATCGGTGCGCAGACCGCCCTTGGTGCCGAGGTCCGAGACGCCGAACGCCGCCGCGCGGTAGGGCGGGGTGTCGATCGGCACCAGCGGTGACGCGCCACCGGTGAAGGCACGGTCGAAGGATTCGCCGCCGCGACCGAAGTCCTCGTCGACACCGCGCGCCGCGAACTCGTTGAACCGGCGCACGGTGTCCTCCAATTGCTTTGCCGGAACATCGATCTGGTCGGCAAGCGCGGCCAGCGTGTCACCCTGCACCCACAGTCCCTCGGCCCGGTACTGATCGGTCGGCGAGAACGACACGTTGGTGGCCATCACGGGCGGCTGCTCGCCGGTTCGGCTGTCGTAGACCATCCAGTACCGCGACCCGACTGTACCGTCGCGCATCGCCGCCAGGATCGCGCGGCCCAGCCGGTCGTAGGCCGCCGACTCGTTGGCGAAGCGGCGGCCGAACCGGTCGACGAAGATACCGCCGGTGAAGCACAACGCGAACGCCGCACGGCCGTCCGGATGGATCAGCCCCGGGGACCACCACGCCTGGTCCATCAGGTCCACGCCCGCCCCGACGGCGATCGCCGCCCGATGCGCCAACCCCGTGTTGGCCGGGGCGCCCATGGTGTCGCGGGCGCTTCCTCCGACGCCGTACTCGGTCCGCATGTCGGCGTTCTGCTCGAATCCGCCCGTGGCGAGCAGCACCCCGCGCCGCGCCGCGATCGTGCGGCGCTCACCGTCGTGGTCGACGACCGCGCCGACCACGCGGCCGGCCTCGACGACCAACTCGACGAGCGTGGTGGACAAATGGGCGGTCACGGCGGGGCTGTCGGCCATCGCCCACAGGAACCGTCCGACCAGCGCGCGCCCGCCGGTGAGCAGATCGGGCTGCGGCGCCCCGAGGCGCTCATGGTCCAGCGGCCCGCGGACCAGACCCGCGAAGCGACCGAGACGCTCGTCGGGTAGCGCCTTGGAGACGATGTGGCGCATGCCGTCGTTGCGGGCCCCGGCCGCCGAACTGTAGTAGTCCGGCCACGGCAGGATTTTGAACGCGAAGTGCTCGTCGCGTTCGAGGTAGTCGATCAGCGCCGCGCCGCCGCGGACGTAGGTCTCCTGAAGCGCCGCGGGTGTGCGGTCGCCGACGACCTCGCGGTAGTAGCGCAGCGCCTCCTCGATCGTGTCGTCGCATCCGGCGCGGGCGAGCACCGCGTTGCACGGATACCACAATCCCCCGCCCCCGGAGTAGGCGAACGTACCGCCGAAGCGGTCGGTGGCCTCCACGATCGCGACCGAAAGTCCCTCCCGCGCAGCGGTATAGGCTCCGGCCAGCGCCCCTGCGGAGCCGGCGACGAGTACGTCGACCGACTCCTCGATGCCGGTCAGACGGCCTCCTGCTGCGGTGCGGCCTCGTTGCCCATGTCTTCGAGGTGCTTGCCCTTGGTTTCTTCGACGTACTTCCACACGAACAGGAACGACAGCACCGCGCAGATGGCGTAGAAACCGTAGGCGACGCCGAGTGAGAAGTCACCGAGTGCGGGGAACGACGCCGTGATCGCGCAGTTGGCGATCCACTGCGCTGCGGCGGCCAGGCCCAGCGCGGCGCCGCGGATGCGGTTCGGGAACATCTCACCGAGCAGCACCCAGACCACCGGACCCCACGACATGCCGAACGAGACCACGAAGAGGTTCGCGGCCACCAGCGCTATCGGGCCGGCGATTCCATCCAGGCTCGGCTGGCCGTCGACCACCGGCGCCGTGCCGAAGAGGATCGCCATCGTGCCGAGCGTGATGGCCATGCCCGTCGACCCGACCAACAGCAACGGCTTGCGGCCGACCTTGTCGATCAGCGCGATGGCGATCAGGGTGGTGACGATATTGGTGACCGAGGTGATCACGGTGATCAGGAACGCCTGGCCCTCCCCGAAGCCGACGGCCTCCCACAACACGTTCGAGTAGTAGAAGATCACGTTGATGCCGACGAACTGCTGGAACACCGACAGCAGCACACCGACCCAGACGATGGCATAAAGCCCTCCGGTCGGCTTGCGCAGATCGCGCCACGACGGCGGTGTCTCCGACTTCAGCGAATCCTTGATGCGGGTGATCGTCAGTTCGAGGTTCTTCTCCCCCAACAGCCTCGACAGGACTCGCCGGGCCTCCGGAATACGGTATGTGGCAACGAGATAACGCGGCGATTCGGGAATCGTGAACGCCAGCACGCCGTAGACCACGGCGGGCACCGCCATCACGAGAAACATCCAGCGCCACGCGGGCAGCCCTAGCCAGAGTTCCTCGCGCGACCCGCCGGCGAGGTGGGCCAGCAGCGCATCGATTGCCAGCGAGACGAAGATGCCGGTGACGATGGCCAGCTGTTGCAGGGAGCCCAACCTGCCCCGGATCCGCGGTGGTGAGGTTTCGGCGATGTAGGCCGGTGCGATCACCGAGGCCACGCCGACACCGATACCGCCCACGACACGGAAGAGCCCGAACATCCAGACGTTGGTCGCCAGGCCGGTGCCGAAGGCGCTGATGAAGAACAGCAGCGCGGCGATCTTCATCACCGACAGCCGGCCGATCTTGTCGGCCAGCCGGCCGGCGACCACCGCACCCATCGCGGCGCCGATCAGGGCCGCCGCAACAGCGACGCCCGTCACCGCCTTGGTGGTCTGGAAGTGGTCCTCGACCGCCGCGACCGCGCCGTTGATGACCGCGCTGTCGTAGCCGAACAGCAGGCCGCCGAGCGCGGCCACGGACGCGATGAGGACGACGCGACCGCTGTGTTCGGAGTCCTCGTAATCCACACCTGTCGAGGAGTCACCAGCGGGTCCGTGAGTCATGTGAGACCTTTCCACAGCATCGCGTGATGGACGTCACATTCAATCACAGACCGGTGGTCAGGCGGTGCGTTCTCCTGGCCTCGTCACCAGTTCGGAATGGACCCGGCGAAGGTCCTGCGCGCCCAGCCCGGCGAGTGAGGAAACCTGGCGTCGGCGTGGCCCGGGGGGTACCGCTACGTCGTTGGGTACCACCAGCACCGGGCATCCGGCACGCTCGGCGGCCGCCGAGCCGGTAACGGAGTCTTCGACCGCCAGACACGCGATCGGATCGAAGCCCAGCAGCGCCGCCGCGCACTCGTACACGTCGGGCGCGGGTTTGCCGCGAGCCACCTCGTCAGCGCAGACCGTCGCCGAAAAGTAATGCGCACCAATGCTGTTCAACGCCTTATCGGTCAACGTACGCAGCGTGTTGGTGACCAGAGCCATCGGAACGTCTTCCGCGGCAAGCTCTTCGAGCAATTCTTGAGCACCGTCACACCACGGCAGCCCGTTCTCGAACAACTCGGCGGTGTAATCGTGCAACCATCGGCTCGATTCGGCCATGGCGCGCGGATCCTGCTCGAGACCGAGATCGGTGTACACGGTCCTGATGGTGTCTTCGGCCGAGCCACCGACCAGCGCTTCGCGCACCTGCGGGCTCAGGTCGCCGCCGAGTTCGGTGTACAGCGCCGCCAGCGAGACGTCCCACAGTTTCTCGGAATCGACAAGGGTGCCGTCCATGTCGAAGAGGACCGCGCACAGCGCCTCCCCCATTCAGTCCTCCGGGTTGTAGCCGAGATTGGGCGCGAGCCAGCGCTCGGCTTCCTTCAGTGTCCAACCCTTGCGCTTGGCGTAGTCGGCGACCTGGTCCTGGGCCAACCGGCCGACCACGAAGTACTGCGACTGCGGGTGCGAGAAGTACCAGCCGCTGACCGCGGCACCCGGCCACATCGCCATCGAATCGGTCAACTCGATGCCGGTCCGCCTGGTCACGTCCAGCAGGTTGAACAGCGTGGCCTTCTCGGTGTGCTCCGGGCAGGACGGATAGCCGGGCGCGGGCCGGATCCCGACGTACTTCTCGGCGATCAGCTCGTCGTTGCTGAGCTGCTCGGCGGGCTGGTAGCCCCAGAACTCCTTGCGGACCCGCTCGTGCATCCGTTCGGCGAACGCCTCGGCGAGCCGGTCGGCTACCGACTCCAACAGGATCGCGCTGTAGTCGTCCAGGGCGGCCTTGAACTCCATGATCTTTTCCTGGCTGCCCAGCCCGGCGGTGACGGCGAAGGCGCCGACGTAATCCGACAGGCCCGTTTCCTTGGGGGCGATGAAATCACCCTGCGAGCGGTTCGGGATGCCCTCGCGGTGCTCGCCCTGCTGGCGCAGGTTGTACAGCGTGGTCAAAACCTCGGTGCGGGTGTCGTCGGTGTAGACCTCGATGTCGTCACCCACGGCGTTGGCCGGGAAGAAACCGATGACGCCGTTGGCGGTCAGCCACTTCTCTTTGATCAGGGTGTCGAGCATCTCCTGGGCGTCGTCGTACAGCTTGCGGGCGGCCTCACCCGTGGCCGGGTTGTTGAGGATGTCGGGGAAGCGCCCCTTCATCTCCCAGGCGTTGAAGAACGGCTGCCAGTCGATGTATTCGCGCAGCTCGGCGAGGTCGTAGTCACAGAACTCACGCACGCCGAGACCCTGAGCGGGCACCGGCGGGGTGTAGCCGTCCCAGTCGATCGGCGTCCGGTTCGCGCGCGCCTTCTCCAAGGTCAGCATCGGCCGGTCGTTCTTCTGGGCGTGCCGTTCCCGCAGCGACGCGTAGTCCTTCTCGGTGGCCTCCAGCAGGCCCGGCCGCTGTTTGTCGTCGAGCAGCGCGGCGGCCACCGGGACCGAGCGGGACGCGTCCTTGACCCAGACCACCGGACCGCTGCGACGCGGGGAGATCTTCACCGCGGTGTGGGCGCGCGACGTGGTCGCACCGCCGATGAGCAGCGGGATCTCCAGGCCGGCACGTTCCATCTCGACGGCGAAGTTGGCCATCTCGTCCAGGGACGGGGTGATCAGCCCGGACAGCCCGATGATGTCGGCGTCGTGTTCCTTGGCCGCATCCAGGATCTTCTGCGCGGGCACCATCACCCCGAGGTCGATCACTTCGAAGTTGTTGCACTGCAGCACAACTCCGACGATGTTCTTGCCGATGTCGTGGACGTCGCCCTTGACGGTCGCCATGACGATGGTGCCGTTGGTGTCTTTGGTTCCGGTGGTACCGGCCTCTTCCTTCTCCGCCTCGATGAACGGCAGCAGGTAGGCGACCGCCTTCTTCATCACCCGCGCCGACTTCACGACCTGGGGCAGAAACATCTTGCCCGATCCGAACAGGTCGCCGACGACGTTCATACCGTCCATCAGCGGGCCCTCGATCACCTCGATCGGGCGCCCTCCGGCGTCCGCGATCTCGGCGCGCAGTTCCTCGGTGTCCTCCTCGACGTGGGCGTCGATGCCCTTGACCAGGGCGTGCGTGATGCGCTCGCGGACCGGTAGGGAGCGCCACTCCGCGGCGGACGGGTCGTCGGCCTTGTCGGTGCTGTTGAACCGTTCGGCGATCTCCAGCAGGCGCTCGGCCGCGTCGGGCCGACGGTTGAGCACGACGTCTTCGATGCGCTCGCGCAGTTCGGGGTCGATCGAGTCGTAGGGCACCAGCGCCCCGGCGTTGACGATGCCCATGTCCAGACCCGCCTTGATGGCGTGGAAGAGGAACACCGCGTGGATGGCCTCGCGGACCGGGTTGTTGCCGCGGAACGAGAACGACACGTTCGAGATGCCGCCGGAGAGGTGCACCCCCGGCAGGTTCTCCTTGATCCACGCGCACGCCTCGATGAAGTCGATCCCGTAGGTCGCATGCTCCTCGATGCCGGTGGCCAGCGCGAAGCAGTTCGGGTCGAAGATGATGTCCTCGGCGGGGAAACCGACCTCTTCGGTCAGGATCCGGTAGGCGCGACCGCAGATCTCTTTGCGCCGCTCCAGATTGTCGGCCTGCCCCTGCTCGTCGAAGGCCATCACGACGACGGCGGCGCCGTACTTGCGGCACAACCGTGCCTCGCGGATGAACTTCTCCTCGCCCTCCTTCAGGGAGATCGAGTTGACGATCGGCTTGCCCTGCACGTTCTTCAGGCCGGCCTCGATGACCTCCCATTTGGACGAGTCGATCATCACCGGCACGCGGCTGATGTCGGGCTCGGACGCGATCAGCCTGGTGAACCGGTCCATCGCGGCGACGCCGTCGATCATGCCCTCGTCCATGTTGATGTCGATGACCTGCGCGCCGACCTCGACCTGCTGCAGGGCCACCGAGAGCGCGGTGTCGTAATCCTCGGCCTTGATCAGGTTGCGGAACCGGGCCGAGCCGGTGATGTTGGTCCGCTCACCGATGTTGACGAACAGGGTGTCGTCGTCGATGTTGAGCGGTTCCAGACCTGAGAGCCGGGTGGCCACCGGGATCTCGGGCACCTGGCGCGGTGGCTTGCCCTCGACGGCCTCGGCGATCTTGGCGATGTGCGCCGGCGTCGTGCCGCAGCACCCGCCGACCAGGTTGACGAACCCGGCCTCGGCGAAGTCGGCGACGTAGCCGGCCTGACGCTCGGGAGTCTCGTCGTACTCGGCGAAGGCGTTGGGCAACCCGGCGTTCGGGTAGCAGGAGACGAACGTGTCGGCGATTCGCGACACCTCGGCGATGTAGGGCCTCATCTCGGGTGCGCCCAGGGCGCAGTTGAGGCCGATCGCGAGCGGCTTGGCGTGCCGGACCGAGTTCCAGAACGCCTCGGTGACCTGCCCGGACAGCGTCCGCCCGGAAGCGTCGGTGATGGTGCCCGAGATGACCACGGGCCAGCGTCGCCCACGCTGCTCGAACAGCGTCTCGAGCGCGAACACGGCAGCCTTCGCGTTCAGCGTGTCGAAGATCGTCTCGACGAGGATGATGTCGGCGCCGCCGTCGACCAGGCCGTTGGCGGCTTCGAGGTAGGCGGCCACCAGCTGGTCGTAGGTGATGTTGCGGGCGCCCGGATCGTTGACGTCCGGCGAGATCGACGCGGTCCGCGTGGTGGGCCCCAGCGCTCCGGCGACGTAGCGGGGCCTGTCCGGGGTGCCGACCTCGTCGCAGGCTTTCCGCGCCAGGGCGGCACCGGCGTGGTTCAGCTCGTAGCTGAACTCCTCCATGCCGTAGTCCGACAGCGAGACCGCGTTCGCGTTGAACGTGTTGGTCTCGATGATGTCGGCGCCGGCGTCGAGGTATTCGCGGTGGATGGCCTCGATGATCTGCGGCTGCGTCAGGTTGAGCAGGTCGTTGTTGCCCTGGACGTCGCTGGGCCAGTCCTTGAATCGCTCGCCGCGGTACCCGGCCTCGTCCGGCCGGTCGCGCTGGATCGCCGTGCCCATCGCGCCGTCGATCACCATGATCCGCTGACCCAGGGTCGCCGTCAGTTCGTCGGTGCAGTCGGGCCGGATGTTCGGCGTGAGAGTGTTCGACTCAACGGCGGTCATGCGAGCTCCTTCCCTGAGGAAGGCGTCCTTGAGTCTGCCGAGCGTGGCGGATAGCGGTGAAGACCGGAATCCGTTGCAACGCCTCTCGACAGGGAAAGTCTACGTTGTCATCCAACCGATTTTCGGACGCCCGCCTCGACGCGGCGATCGAGTCGGCGCATCTTGTCGGCACTGTCGTCGACACCTTGGTCAACCAGATTGCCGCCGAGCGTATTTCGTCTCGGCGGGAAGCCGGGTACACATCGCGCCGCCACCGATCACCAGGGTGTCGAGCAAATCGGTCGTGTCGGCGCGATCCTTTCCATCAGCCACGGATCCAGGGTAGTCGGCGAATCAAGTCAGCACGTGTGGCGATGGCGCTCCTACCCGCTCATAAGGGCTTACGCTGGCGTTGTGACCTTGTCGGATGCGAGCGGTTTGAGACCGCCCGACCTGCCCGAACTCAACGACACGATCGTCGTCGCGGCGTTCGAAGGCTGGAACGACGCCGGCGATGCGGCCAGCGATGCGGTGGAGCACCTCGACGCGATCTGGGAAGCCGAGACGATCGTCGAGATCGATGACGAGGCTTACTACGACTACCAGGTGAACCGGCCGGTGATCAGGCAGGTCGACGGGGTCACGCGGGAACTGGTGTGGCCGTCGATGCGGATCTCGCACTGCCGTCCGCCCGGTTCCGACCGTGACATCGTGCTGATGCACGGCGTTGAGCCCAACATGCGCTGGCGCACGTTCTGCTCGGAGTTGTTGGCCATCGCCGACAAGCTCAACGTGCAGACCGTCGTCATCCTCGGCGCCCTTCTGGCCGATACGCCCCACACCCGGCCGGTGCCGGTGTCGGGTGCGGCCTACTCGTCGGATTCCGCAGCGGTGTTCGGGTTGGAGGAGACGCGGTACGAAGGCCCGACCGGCATCGCCGGCGTGTTCCAGGACGCGTGCGTGCAGGCCGGGATTCCGGCGGTGACGTTCTGGGCCGCGGTGCCCCATTACGTTTCCCAGCCGCCGAGCCCGAAGGCGACGGTCGCCCTGCTGCGTCGCGTCGAGGATGTGCTCGACATCGAGGTGCCGCTGGCCGACCTGCCGACCGCCGCCGAGGAGTGGGAGCAGGCGGTTTCGGAGATGACCGCCGAGGACGACGAGATCGCCGAGTACGTGCAGTCGCTGGAGGAACGCGGCGATGCCGAGGTCGACATGACCGAGGCGCTAGGAAAAATCGACGGCGACGCGCTGGCCGCCGAGTTCGAGCGCTACCTGCGCCGCCGCGGGCCCGGCTTCAGGGGTTAGGGCTCAGCGCTTTTCCAGCGCTTCGGTGCGTGCGCTCATCGAACGGCCCAACGCGGCGACCTCGGCGTCCATCTTCGGCAGCAGATCCGGTACCGACTTGAGTGAGGCCCGCTCCCCCAGCCGCGACGCCAGGACCGGCTTGAGCCAGCGCATCAGCCCGACGAAGCGGGGACAGTTGATCTGGCGTTTGCGCTGTTCGATGCCCTTGACGAACTGCTCACCGCACTCGCGCACCGACGTGGTCTTGCCCAGCGGACCGGGCAGGGTGTCGAGCATCGCGCGAGCGCTCGGCAGGTCGGACCGGCTCTCCTGCACCAGCGGGGTGTCGATCCAGAGCATGTGCGCCGATCCGACGTCGACGCCGTGGTGGGCCACCTCCAGGCGCAGCGCGTTGGCGAAGTGCTCGACCGCCGCCTTGGAGGCGTCGTACGGTGCCATGCCTGCCGATGCCGCGTAGGCGGCCGCCGAGGCCACGATCAGGACGTAGCCACGACGCTCGATCACCGACGGCAGCGCGGCACGCACGGTGTGGAACACGCCGACGACGTTGACGTCCATCAGCGTCTGGAACGCCTCCGGGTCGACCTGCAGCACCGAGCCGTAGGTCGCGATGCCCGCGTTGGCCATCACGACGTCGATGCCGCCGAACCGCTCGACACCCTTGGCGACGGCCGATTCCATCGCGGCCAGATCCCGCACGTCGGCGACCGCTGTGACCACGCCCTCGTTGCCCAACCGCGCGGCCACCTGCTCGAGCCGGTCCCCGTCCAGGTCGGTCAGCACCAACTTCGCGCCCTTGTCGTGCAGGCGGCGCGCCACCTCTTCGCCGATACCGTTCGCCCCGCCGGTGATCAGGACGACTTTGCCGTTGAGAGAAGCCATGGGCGACAACGTACCGCGCGCGGGTCGGGCCGATCTACAGCCGAATGCCCAGCAAAGCGTCGACGGCGGCAGCCACCGTGTGCCCCGCCTCGGGGTCGTGTCCGCCGTAGGTCAGCGCGTCGGTTGTCCAACCATCCAGCGCGGCAAGCGCTTTGGGGGTGTCGAGATCGTCGGCGAGGTACCGGCGAACCCGTTCCACGACGTCGGTCGCATCCGGCGCACCGGGCAGCGCGACTGCCGTACGCCACCGAGCCAGCCGCTCGACCGCCTCGGCGAGCACGGCGTCACTCCAGTACCGGTCGGCGCGGTAGTGACCGGCGAACAGGCCGAGTCGGATCGCCGCGGGGTCGACGCCTTGAGAGCGCAGCTGCGAGACCAGCACCAGGTTCCCGCGGCTCTTGCTCATCTTGTGGCCGTCCCAGCCGATCATGCCGGCGTGCACGTAGTGGCGCGCGAATCTGCGCTCGCCGGTGACGGATTCGGCGTGTGCGGCGGAGAACTCGTGGTGCGGGAAGATCAGGTCGCTGCCGCCGCCCTGGATGTCGAGGTCGGTGCCGATGCGGCTCAGGGCGATGGCCGCACATTCGACGTGCCATCCGGGTCGTCCCGGCCCGAACGGCGACGGCCAACTCGGCTCCCCCGGCCGTTGCGCCCGCCACAGCAGCGCGTCGAGTTCATCGCCCTTACCCGGCCGCTCCGGGTCCCCGCCGCGTTCGGCGAACAGCCGAGCCATGGTGTCGCGGTCGTAGCCGGACTCGTAGCCGAACTGCGCGGTGGCGTCGGCGCGGAAGTACACGTCGGGATACTCGGCGTCGTCGACGACGTACGCGGCACCCGACGCCAGCAGCTTTTCCACCACCTCGATGACCTCGGCGATGGTTTCGGTGGCGGCGACGTAGTCGTGCGGCGGCAGCACCCGCAGCGCGGCCATGTCCTCGCAGAACAGCCGGGTCTCGCGGTCCGCGAGATCGCGCCAGTCGATTCCGTCGCGCTCCGCGCGTTCGAACAGCGGGTCGTCGACGTCGGTGATGTTCTGCACGTAGTGGACGCGATGCCCAGCGTCCAGCCAGATGCGGTGCACGAGGTCGAACGCGAGGTAGGTGGCGGCGTGGCCGAGGTGGGTCGCGTCGTAGGGCGTGATGCCGCAGACGTACATCGTGGCCGTTTCGCCGGCGCTGACGGGACGGACCTGTCGGTCGGCGCTGTCATAGAGACGCAGCTGCGGTCCCCGGCCCGGCAGCGCCGGGACGACGGGGGCCGGCCACGAATTCATGGTCTCGACTCTAGGCATCGATCTCACCGACATCGCGGGCGGCCGTTTCATTCCCGCTCAGTCCCTCCAGCGGCTCCGATACGCCGACAGGATCTCCTTGAGCAGCACCTCGGCCAGCTCCGATCGGCACATCAGCAGGTCGGGCAGGTAGGGGTCGCGTCGGTTGTAGACCAGCTCCGAGCCGTCGATGCGCGACGCGTGCAGACCCGCGGCCTGCACCACTCCGGCCGGCGCCGCCGAATCCCACTCCCACTGGCCACCGGCGTGCAGATAGGCGTCTACGTCACCGCGCACTACCGCCATCGCCTTGGCGCCCGCGGACCCGATCCGCACCAGCTGGATGTCCAACCGATCGCGCAGCCACCACAGCACCGGCGGCGGCCGGTTGGCACTCGCCGTGATCAGGATGGGGCCGTCGCCGCGCGGTGGCGGCGGGGTGACGGTGTCGGTGCGGTAGACCTCGTTGCGAGCCGGCAGCGCGACGGCGGCGTCGGTGATGCGCCCGTTCGGGCCGCCGTCTCGTCGCCACAGCGCGATGTGCACCGCCCAATCCGTGCGTCGCGGCATGGAGTACTCGTGGGTGCCGTCGACCGGGTCGACGATCCACACCCGGTCCGCCTCGACGCGCGACAGATCGTCGACCGCCTCTTCGGAGAGCACCTTGTCCTCGGGCCGCGCGGCGCGAAGCCGATCGAGGATCAGCCGGTTGGCCAGCTTGTCGCCGGTGTCGCCGAGGCCGTACGGGTCGTAGAAACCAACTTCTTCGCGGACCTTCAGCAGCATCTCGCCCGCCTCGGCGGCCACCTCGGCGGCCAACGCCGCATCAGTCTGGGTCATCGCTTCAGAACGCCGGCCACGGAATCGGGCGGCGACGATCGGGTGAGGGCATCACCGGATCGGTCAGCAGCGCAACGGTTCTGGAGAGCAACGCGGCGATCTCGCGGCCGGTGATGAGGGTGCGCAGTTCGTCGGCCAACCCGTTTTGCAGCTGATCGCGCAGCGCCGCCACCGATTCCAGCGTCTGGTCGTCGACGGGTTTACCGGCCCAACCCCACAGCACGGTGCGCAGCTTGTCCTCGGTGTGCAGGGTCACCCCGTGGTCGACGCCGTACACCCGGCCGTCGACGCCCGACAGGATGTGCCCGCCCTTACGGTCGGCGTTGTTGACCAGCACGTCGAACACCGCCATCCGGCGCAACCGGTCGTCGTCGGCGTGCACCAGGGTGACCTCGTCGCCCGCATAGTCGTAGGCCTGAAGGATCGGTAGAAAGCCCGGCGGAATGCGGCCCGCCGGAAGCAGATCCACCAGATCCGGGCCCGCGGGTCGTTCGTCGTCGACCTCGTCGCCCGGCTGGTCCACCCACAGTTGCACCATGCCCTCACCGGCGGGTCCCTCGCGAATGATGGTGTAGGGCACCACATTCCAGCCCAACGCGGCCGACACCAGGTAGGCCCCGCGCTCACGGCCGGCCAGCGTGCCATCGGGGAAGTCCCACAGCGGCGCCTCGCCCGCGACCGGCTTGTAGACGCAATGCACTTGCTGTGTGCCGAGATTCGCCTCGCACAGGAAGGTTGCGTTGCTGGCCGATCGGATACGGCCGATGACGGTCAGTTCACCGCACCGCAGCACCTCTTCGCGGACCGCGTCGGCCCCGCCGTCAGATGTCGATGTCATCGTCGGACTCGGCGAAGGCGCCGCGCCGATAGCCGTTGGTGCGCACGCAGATGTGACCTTCGGGGTCCAGCGGTTCGTCGCACAGAGGACAGGGCGGGCGGCCTGCCGAGATGACCCGGTTGGAGCGCGTCGCGAACTCGCGAGCGGATTCCGGTGTGAGGAACACGCGTACCGCATCGGGGCCTTCCTCGGCATCGTCGAGCACCACGGACGCGTCGAATTCGGTCTCCGACACCGCGAGCAGTTCGACGACGACCGTCTGGGCTTCGGAGTCCCAGCCCAACCCCATCGTGCCCACCCGGAACTCGGCGTCGACCGGGGTGATCAGCGGGCTGAGATCCTCGACCTCACCGGTGTCGGGCGGGATCGGCGTTCCGAACCGGCGATTGATCTCCAGCAGCAGCGCGGCAATGCGTTCGGCGAGCACGGCGACCTGCTGCTTCTCCAGAACCACCGATACGACGCGCTTGTCGTGGACGGCCTGCAGGTAGAAGGTGCGGTTGCCGGGTTGGCCGACGGTCCCGGCCACGAATCGGTCGGGTGTGCGGAAGACGTGGATTGCGCGGGCCATGGCACTTTCCAAAATACCTGTTGGGGCTTGTCAGCCGTAATTGCGACTAGCCGGTGGACCCGCCGACGACGGCATCCTCCGGCGGCACCTCGCCGTCCTCGGAGTCGGTCTTGGTCGGTTTGGGCAACAGGCCGGACGTGAGTTGGTCGCCGGTGTGGTTGACGTGGATCACGAACGGCCGCACCGCCGTGTAGCGGATCACGCTCATCGACGCCGGGTCGGCGGTGATCCGCTGGAAGCTGTCGAGATGGGTCCCGAGCGCGTCGGCGACGATGGCTTTGATCACGTCGCCGTGAGTGCAGGCGACCCACAACACGTCGCCCTCGTGCTCCTCGGCGAGTCGACGGTCGTGCTCGCGCACCGCGGCCACCGCACGGGCCTGCACGTGGGCCAGCCCCTCCCCGTCGGGGAACACCGCGGCGCTGGGCTGCTGCTGCACCACCGCCCACAGCGGCTCCTTGACCAGGTCGCCGATCTTGCGCCCGGTCCAGGCCCCGTAGTCGACCTCCGAGATCCGGTCGTCGACGATCGGCGTCAGTCCCAGCGCGGCGGCCAGCGGTTCGACGGTTCGTTCGCACCGCAGCAGCGGCGAGCGCACGATCGCGCGGATCGGCAGTGCACCGATGCGGGTCGCCACCGCCTGCGCCTGTTCGCGCCCCTTGTCGTCGAGGTCGACGCCCTCGGATCGGCCCGCCAGTGTGTGCGCGGTGTTGGAGGTCGAGCGGCCGTGCCGCAACAGGATCACCGTCATGTCGCTGCCACCACACCCGTCCCCAGCAAGATCAGCACCACGGTCCCCAGCATGACGCGATATCCGACGAACCAGTACATGCTGTGTCGGACCAGGAACCGCAGGAACCAGGCCACCGCGGCGAAGCCGACGACGAACGCGATCACCGTCGCCACGAGCAGCTGCGGGCCGGTGGCGCTCATCCCCTCCCCGACGGGGTGGAATGCGTCGGGAAGTGAGAACAACCCGGAGGCGAACACCGCGGGGATGGCCAGCAGAAAACCGAACCGGGCGGCCAGCTCGCGGTTGAGGCCGAGAAAGAGTCCGGCGCTGATCGTCGCGCCGGACCGGGACACGCCGGGCAGCAGGGCCAGGCACTGCGCGAAGCCCACGATGATGCTGTCCTTCCACGTCAGCTGTTCGACGGTGCGTGCCTGGCGACCGAAGTACTCGGCGGCGGCGATGACGGCCGAGAACACGATCAGCGCGATCGCGATGGCCCACAGATTGCGTGCGCCGGTGCGGATCTGGTCTTTGAACAGCAGCCCGAGCACTGCGATCGGGATGGTCCCGACGATCACGTACCACCCCAGCCAGTAGTCGGCGTTGCGGTGGGCGGTGACGAACAAGCCGTTGAACCAGGCCTTGACGATGCGCCCGATGTCCTTGGCGAAGTAGAGCAGGACCGCGAATTCGGTGCCTAACTGGGTGACGGCGGTGAATGATGCCCCGGCATCGTCGGCGAAGAACACTCGTGACGTGATCGCCAGATGCCCCGAGGAGCTGACGGGCAGGAACTCGGTCAGCCCCTGCACGATCGCGAGAACGACGACCTGCACCCACGACATCGCCGGCACGTCGGTCACGACGAAGACCGTACCGTGGGCGCGGTGTCAGCGGCCGGTGCGTGCCACCGGCTCTGCGGATGCGACCAGATCGCGCACCGCCGCGCCCACGCTGCGCCGGTCGGTGAGGTCGATGTCGGTCAGCTTGCGGTTGGAGGTCGCGACCACGTCCTCTTCGTGCGGGACGGGGCCGGCCAGCCGCGGGCGGTAGATCTCGACGACGAGCATCTGGCGCTCGACGTGGAATGAGAAGCTGCGGCCGTCCCCCACCTGGCCGAACCCGCTGGCGTACAGGCCGGTGGTCATGTCCTCGATCACAAACTCCCGGGCGCCCAGTGCGCGGTCGGCGGCGAGGGTCATGATCGCACCATACCGTTGACGCAGCCGCTAATTGGGAGGGCACGGCCGGCGGGCGAAAGCCCACGCGTGGTCTGCCTAGACTGGCCGTTCAGTCGCTTCACCGTACGCACGACCGAGAGCTACCCCTTGCCGACCGTTGTAAACACATCGAAGCAGCCGGTTCGCCGGATCGTGGCCGCGCTGGCTATCTCGTCCGCATTTGCGCTGGTCAGCGGCTGCTCATCGGAGGGCTCCGACGCTCCGGCCACCATCGCGCCCGCGCAGGCCGCGGTGTCCCCGCCGGTCGCGGGCCGGCCGGACGGTGTGGTGCGGCCGTTGGTTGCGGACGCGAACGCGGCCGTCGTCGATACGGCGAGCGGCTCATTGGTGGTGCTGGCGGCGTTGCCAGTGGTCACGGTGCTTTCCCGCAACGGCGGAGACGCGGCGACGGTGCCGTTGTCCAGCCCCGCCACCGCGTTGACCGGCGATGGCGACGGCCATGTCTACGCGGCGACGCGCGGGGGTTACCACCGGATCGACCTGGCCGGCCGCACCGCCACCAAGATCGAGGTCGAGGGCCTGCCCGACACCGAGTTCACCGCGATCGCCCGGCGCGCGGACGGCCGGCTGGTGCTGGGCAGCGCCGACGGCGCCGTCTACACGTTGGGCTCGGACACCGCCGTCGCCGCCGAGCTGAAGATCTTCGCCCGCGTGGATGCTCTTGTCACACAAGGAAACACCACCGTCGTGCTCGACCGCGCCCAGACATCGGTGACGGCGCTCACCGAGAACGGTGAGGAACAGGCGCAGGCGCTGCGGGCGGGTGAGGGGGCGACGACGATGGTCGCCGACCCGGTCGGTCGCGTGCTGGTGGCCGATACCCGGGGCGAGGGACTGCTGGTCTTCGGCACCGACCCGCTGATCCTGCGTCAGCGGTATCCGGTGCGCGGTGCCCCCTACGGCCTTGCCGTGTCGTCGACGTTGGCCTGGGTGTCGCAGACAGCGGCGAACGAGGTCGTTGGCTACGATTTGGCCACCGGCATCCCCGTCGAGAAGGTGCGATATCGAACCGTGCAGCAACCGAACTCCCTGGCATTCGACGAATCCTCTGGCACGCTGTATGTGGTGTCCGGATCGGGAGCGGGTGTGCAGGTGATCGTCGACGCGGCGAAAGCGCACGCATGAGCGCACTTCACCGCGGACGGATGCCAGCGGCTTGGGAGGACGCCGTCAAGGCCGACCTTTCAGACGACTACGAATGGATTCCGCTGCGACTGCCGCCGGACGTGACGCGGATCAGCGCCTCGACGCGGTTGTCGATCGAGGCCGAATACCGCGGTTGGGAACTCACCCGCGTCAGGCTCTACACCGACGGTTCGCGACGGGTGTTGCTGCGCCGCAAGAAAACCGCGGCCAGTCGGATGGATGCCCCCGAGCAGCCCGCACAGTGATCCGATGATCTACCGCACACTGCGGCGGACGCTGTTTCTCGTTGCGCCCGAACGGATTCACACCTGGGTGTTCGCGGTTCTGCGAGCCGTCACCTATCCGCCGTGGACCAGGCGCGCGTTGAGACGGTGGTTGGGGCCCCGCGATCCGGTATTGGCGAGCACGGTCTTCGGCGTCCGCTTCCCGGGACCGCTGGGCCTGGCGGCGGGGTTCGACAAGAACGGCAGCGGACTGCACACCTGGGGCGCGCTCGGATTCGGGTACGCCGAGGTGGGCACCGTGACAGCGGAGGCCCAGCCCGGCAATCCGAAGCCGAGGATGTTCCGCCTGCCCGACGACCATGCGCTGTTGAACCGGATGGGCTTCAACAACCACGGTGCGGGTGAACTGGCGGTAAGGTTGGCGCGGCACCTGCCCGATGTCCCGATAGGGGTGAACATCGGCAAGACGAAGGTCACGCCACCGGAGGCGGCGGTGCAGGATTACGCGACATCGGCTCGCCTGTTGGGGCCACTCGCCGCGTTCGTGGTGGTCAACGTCAGCTCACCGAACACGCCGGGGCTGCGCGACCTGCAGGCGGTTTCGTCGTTGCGGCCGATCCTGACCGCCGTGCTCGCGGAGACCTCGACACCGGTGCTGGTGAAGATCGCACCGGACCTTTCCGACGAAGACGTCGACGAAATCGCCGATCTGGCAGTGGATCTCGGTCTGGCAGGCATCGTGGCCACCAATACGACGGTGTCGCGTGACGGCTTGGCCACCCCCGGCCTCGACGAACTGGGGCCGGGCGGGATCTCCGGGCGGCCGGTGGCCGGTCGTTCGGTCGAGGTGCTGCGCAGGCTCTATCGCCGCGTCGGGGACCGGCTGGTGCTGGTCAGTGTCGGCGGCATCGAAACCGCCGACGACGCGTGGGACCGGATCACCTCGGGCGCGTCACTGCTGCAGGGCTACACCGGGTTCGTGTACGGCGGCGGGCTGTGGGCCAAGGGCATCCACGATGGAATCGCCCGCCGCCTTCACGAGGGGGGCTTCGGCTCACTGGCCGAAGCGGTCGGTTCTGCGGCCTAACTGGCGCGCTTGCGCTTGCGGATGAACTCACCCGCCTCGGCGTCGCGCTGACGCTTCTCGGCGCGCCGCTCTTTGAGGGACCGTCCGGTCTTCTTCA
Source organism: Mycolicibacterium novocastrense (assembly GCF_001570485.1). Classification (GTDB taxonomy): domain Bacteria; phylum Actinomycetota; class Actinomycetes; order Mycobacteriales; family Mycobacteriaceae; genus Mycobacterium; species Mycobacterium novocastrense. The sequence goes on along the minus strand of NZ_BCTA01000028.1, from coordinate 247,953 downwards.
GGTTCTTACCCGGTTTCTTGTCAGCCATTGTCGCTCCTTAAGCAGAAGTGGCAATCACTCACCCGCGACCATACGTCAGTTCCTCAGAAAAGCCAGTCACGCAGGAAATCGAAGCGCGCAGAGCCGATTTCGCTACTTCTGTTCGTAGGTCGCGTGAATCAGCGCCCGGGCGATCGCCTGCTGGAACAGGTTGAACCCGAGGTAAGCCGGAGTCGCGTCCTCGGGCAGGTCGAGCTTTTCGACGCCGACGGCGTGTACGGCGACGATGTAGCGGTGCGGGCCGTGTCCCGGCGGCGGGGCGGCGCCGATGAAGCGCTTGAGGCCGGCGTCGTTGCGCAGCGTGAGCGCATCGCCGGGCAGGCTGCTGCCGTCGCCGGCGCCGGCGGGCAGTTCGGTGACGGTGGCGGGCAGGTTGGCCACCGCCCAGTGCCAGAAACCGGACGCGGTCGGGGCGTCGGGGTCATAGACCGTGACCGCGAAGCTGCGGGTCTCCTCGGGGAAGCCCGACCACGTCAGGTGCGGCGACACGTCATTGCCCCCGGCGCCCATGATGCCGCTGACCTGGTCGTTACCCAGCGCGTCGCCGTCGTTGAAGGTGTTCGAGGACAGCTTGAACGAAGGTAGCTTCGGGAGGAACTCGTACGGGTTGTAGTCAAACGCCATGGCTCGTCCTTTCGTCGATTCAGCAGTGCAGCAGGAAGTGTTCGAGAACCTGGGTACCGAACGTCAACGCGTCAACGGGTACCCGTTCGTCGACGCCGTGGAACAACGCGGTGAAGTCGAGGTCGGGCGGCAACTGCAGCGGCGCGAACCCGAAGCATCGAATCCCCAACTGCGCGAACGCTTTTGCGTCCGTTCCGCCGGAAAGCATGTACGGCACGATGCGGGCGTCGGGGTCCACGGACAGGATCGCGCCGTTCATCGCATCGACCAGGTCGCCGTCGAAGGTGGTCTCGTAGGACGGCAGTTCGGTGACCCACTCCCGGGTGACGTTCGGGCCGATCAGCTCGTCGACCTCGCGTTCGAAGGCCGCCTGGCGCCCCGGCAGGATCCGGCAGTCCACCACCGCTTCGGCCGACGCCGGGATCACGTTGGCCTTGTAACCGGCCTTGAGCATGGTCGGATTGGCGGTGTCGCGCAGGGTGGCGCCGACCACGCGGGCGATCGGGCCCAGTTTGGCGATCGCGCCGGGCAGATCCGGCGAGTCGACGTCGAACGAATAGCCGGTCTCCTCGGTGACAGCCGCCAAGAACTGGCTGACCGCGTCGGTCATCACCAGCGGGAACTCGTGGCGGCCCAGCTTGGCCACCGCTTCGGCGACCGCGGTCACGGAGTTGCTGTCGTGGATCATCGAGCCGTGACCGGCGTGGCTGCGCGCGGTCAGCTTCATCCAGTTCATCGACTTCTCGGCCGTCTCGACCAGGTAGAGGCGTCGCTCCCCGCCGTCCTTGCGCGGCACGGTCAGCGAGAAGCCGCCGACCTCGCCGACCGCCTCGGTGACCCCGGCGAACAAGTCGGGCCGGTTCTTGACCAGCCAGTGTGAGCCGAACTTGCCGCCGGCCTCCTCGTCGGACAGGAACGCGAAGATCAGGTCGCGCGGCGGGGTGATGCCCGCGCGCTTGAAGTGCCGCGCGATCGCGATCATCATGCCGCACATGTCCTTCATGTCGACCGCGCCGCGGCCCCACACGTAGCCGTTCTCGACCGCTCCGGAGAACGGGTGCACGCTCCAGTCGGCGGCCTCGGCGGGCACCACGTCGAGGTGGCCGTGCAGCAGCAGCGAGCCGCGCGAGCTGTCGGCGCCCTCGAGCCGGGCGAACACGTTGCCTCGGCCCGGCGCGCCTGCCTCGACGTATTCGGTCGCATAGCCGACCTCTTCGAGCTGCTCGGCCACCCAGCGCGCGCACTCGGCCTCACCCTTGGTGGTGGCCGGGTCGCCGGTGTTGGACGTGTCGAACCGGATGAGCGTGCTGACGAGGTCGACGACCTCCGCTTCGGCGTTGACGGGACCAGTCACAGTGCTAATGGGTAGTGCTCCTCTCGTCCGCCACCATTCGTACCATTGACCTGCCAGCTGGGTTTGGGTCACGCCTCGGTGATCCGATAGCCTTAGCTGCCCACAACGAGTCCGAGTGGCGGAATGGCAGACGCGCTAGCTTGAGGTGCTAGTGCCCTATTAACGGGCGTGGGGGTTCAAGTCCCCCCTCGGACACATCCGGCGACACGACTCAGGTCGGCAGTCGCCGTGACTCGCCGAAGATGCGGGTCGTAGTCGAGACGCAGGCCCAAGCTTGCGTACACCTCGGCGCGCTCAGCTCCGGTTGCCGCGCCGAGGATGACCGACAGTCCGCCTAACTCCTTAACTAACTCACTGATCTCGGCGGCACACATGGCGCGGGGCCGCTCCACTCGCTCAACGCGTGCCCTCAGCTCGTCGCGCTCGGCGGTACGTTGACGCAACGCAGCAGTTAGATCCTCAACGGCCACGCCAGACTCCACGGCGGTGATCAAGGCAGCCACTTTGGCATTCGCCTCGCTCAGCTGGCGCTGCAAGGCGGCGTAGCCAGGTCCGGCCGCCGGGTCCACGTCTTGCCCGCGTGCGAGGTCTTCTGGATCGGCCAGAGTGGCGATCCATTCGTCGAGTCGCGCTGTCACTGCGTCTTCGCGGAGATAGACGGTGCGCGGATGATCACTCAGGTCCACAGGTACAGAACGTGACTTGCCGAACTCACAACGGTAGAGGATCCGCGTTGTTTGCTTCCCCGGCCGGGCGGCGCCCTGCATTCGCCGTCCACATGCGGCGCAGAACAGCAGCCCACGCAGCGCATACGGCACTGTCGATTCTCTGCTGCACACGCGACCGGGACCACGCCGCGCCTGCATCCGGAGACGAACAGCCTGCGCCAGCTCATCAGGGATCAGCTCTTCGTGCGTGCGTCGATCGGGTGCGATCCAGTCGGCCCGATCGCGCCACCGCATGCGAGTCTCATATCCCGCGGCGACATCATCGGGGTTCAAAAGGACCTCATACTTCTCCTGCTTGCCCCAGACACGGATACCGCGGTACGCAGGGTTGTCGAGAATGGCGCGGATCGCCGAATGGGACCATCCACGTGGGTCACGATGCCGGTTCCGTGCCGGGTCGTATTGGCTCGGTGATGGCACTCCATCGTCGGTGAGCTGCTGTGCGATGAAGCGCAAGCCAGCACCATCGGCATACATGCGATAGATCCGCTCGACGGTCGGGGCGGTCTCGGGGTCAGGCTCCAGGCGGTGAAGACGCTGCCCAAGACTTGCCTTGGCGGGGTTTGGGTGCGGGCCGGCATCGACGAGTTGATAACCGTACGGTGGGCGACCGCCGAGGTATCTGGTTGTGTCCTGCGCGAGTGCCGACATCGCGGTACGCACGCGCATCTGGATTCGCGCACGTTCTCCCTTGCTCATTCCGCCAAAGAGCGTCATCACGAGGTCGTGTGCCTCGGATCCGGGATCAACCGCTCCGCCAACTTCAGGCACCCATAGGCCGACCCCGTAGTGCGTGAGCACCGGGAAGGTGAGCGCAAATTGCGGTCCGTAGAACGCGCGAGCAGGTTCCCCGATCACGACGGCATCGAAGCCACGGCCACGAGAAGTGACATCTGCGAGCAGACGTGAAGCCTCCGGCCTGCGTTTCCAGGGAAGCGACCGGCTCTGGCCTATATCGAAGTAGTCGGCGGCGAGGACGCCGCCATGCGGACTGATCAGATCGATGGCACGACGTTTCTGCCAGCTGCGGCTCGCCTCCGGATCTTGGGCGTCCTCGGTACTCACTCGGCCATAGAAGGCGAACCTGAGGCTCATGCCACTCCCCTCCCTGATCTAGGCGTCCGGTCCCGCATAGCCAGTATGACGTTTACCAGCGCGCGGTTGGCCTCGCGCGGGAGCCGATACCGGTTCGGCAGGTCAATTTCAACACCTCCCTCTGACATGTTCGGAGCATCGACTCGAACGTCACACTCGGAGCGAGCATGTGTCGTAGTCGGGCATCTTTCAGCCATCGCTTGCCCCTAGCGGATCCCATTGTTCGTTGTGGGCTTGGCGACGTGCTTCTACCAGTCCGATGAGGCGGGAGTGGATGCGTTGGAGGGCCGCGGAATAGACGAGACTGCGATCGCCGAGGCTGCCGAGGCCGGCACGTTCGAACTCCCACGCCACCAGATCATCGCGACCGGCGAAGTCACAGTTGGGATCGTATTGGTATGCAGTGCTTTTCAAGCGTTCTTCACGCGTCCAAATGGCGCGCTGTTCGCGCAGCACGGTCATGGTAGTGGAATAACGGCGGGATTTGCTGGTGATGTGGCCGCGGAATCCGAGGGTGTGCAACCACCGCCCGATGCCGGACAGTCCTTTGTCCGCGAGATCGCTGATGGTGGTCAGGATGGTCCGCACATGCTCTGACACGTCCAGGTCGGGTATGGCTTCCGTAGATAGGCGGCGCGCGCTGATTCCGAGGTCTACCAAGGATTTGGTGACATACTTGGCGAGATAGCGTGCCACCAGCCGGCCAGACATGGACCGTCCTGAGCCTGACCCTGGTTCTGGTTCTGGTTCTGGTGGAGCACTTTTCACTGGTTTTGCGGATGCGGCGAGGGGTTGGGTGTCGATCTGTGTGCCGAAACGCATCGTCCGCGCATCGGTATCAGCGGTCGGATCGTCGATGGTGAGCGTGACGGTGCGGGCGGCGTGTTGGATGATGGTGGCGAGTTCGACTGCACCGATGGGTGATTCCCAATCGGTCTGATCGGGGTCGTCTTGGGGGTCCAGGCGGATCAGGGCGTGGATGTGTGGGATGGCGCGGGCTTGCAGTTCGACGATTTTGATGAAGCTCACCCGCACCGCATCCGGATCCACACCGGTGGCTTTCAGTTCTTTGCGGAGGGTGCGCCGCATGGTGATGGTGAAGCGTCGCCACAGTTCGGGAAGATGCCAGGCGAACAGGACATGCCCGGCATAGTCGTAGCACTCCGGACAGAGCGGCTGACCGACCCGCTCGTCGCCATGATCATGGGACATGCTGCACCACAATTGTTTTCCATGCGGGCAGCGGCGGTAGCCGCCGATCCGGTGCTGGTCTCGGCATACCTGCGCTTTCTTGTCCCCCGACGTCGTGGCGGTGTGGACGGCCCCGAAGCTGGGGGCAGTCAGGGTGAGGAAAACTTGCGGATGATCGCCCACCGCGGTGGGCATGCCGTGGTGGCCTCCCGCAGCGCCGGCGTGCACGAGTTGCCAGGTGTCGCGGGCGTAGAGATCTGAACACGACGGGCAAATGTGGGCGCGACGGTTGTTGCACCGCGTCCACACCACCCGCTGACGCCCGTACTCATCGGTACCGATCAGCTGGATGGGGTGAGCGCAGAATCCGACGGATTCTGCTCGTCGCCACCAGGATTGGTATCCCATCGACGCGGCCCGGCGCACCATCTGCTCGACCACTCGGGTGGTATCAACTGTATCCGGAACACCCGGCAGGGCAAGCTGCGCCGATGTCATGGAGCTATTCACCGCTGCCCTCACCCACGGTGTGCCCGGTATCGGTGTTGTGTGGCTGGTGGGTCTTGTTCGGTCGGCTCGGGGGTCGGCGGAACCGAGTGGCCAGCGCGGTGATGTCGTGGTCGGTGACGTGGAAGGCCCGCACCCGCTGGGCGTAGGCGGTGCCGTCAACCATCATGTAGCCAACACCCGGTGTCGCGTCGGGGATGCGGTCACATTCGGCGCCGGCATCGCGTGCTCCCTGTCCCAGGACCATAGTGGTTTGGGTGGCTTCAGTCAGGCGCAACCCGATCCGCACCGTGAACAGCTGCCTTAACGGCAGGGTGTCTTTGGCGGGGTCTTGCACCGCGGCGACGACGCTGATGCCGACTGCGCGGCCTTGCGAGAGCAGGAGGCCCAGGAGTTGTTCGATTTCGGTGCGGACCTTGCGGTCGGTCACATACGCACTCAGTGCTGCGATTTCATCGATCACTACCACGAACAACGGCTCCGACGTCGTGGGAGTGTGTAGTCGGGTGTGGCCGCGCAGACGATTCGCCCGGGCGTGCATCACCGTGACGAGCTGGCGTAGCAGCTCCAGGGTGGTGTCGGTGGCGTCGTGGGTGAACACGGTGAACAGGGGTGCTCCGGCACCGAGTTCCATGCCACCTTTGGGGTCGATGACACATAACCGCACCAGTCCGGTCTTCACCGCGGGGGCGATGCCGGCGATCAACGACCACAGCACTGAGCCTTTACCTGCGCCGGTTGCCCCGGCGATCAGCACATGGTGACCGAGCAGCGGCACTTGCCACCAATGCCGCGTTTCGGTGATCCCGACCCGCACCAGCGCCAGGTCCACCGGGGTTGCCGGGGCGGGCATGGGCAGGACGATCGGTTCAGCGAGCACGTCTGCCCGCATTAAAGTGATGCGCAGTTCGCCAGGCGAGGTGGCGGTGATGCTGATGCGGTCGGCGCGCCACGCGGCGGCCAGCGCGTCGGACTGTTTATGCCAATCTGCCACGGACTGGCCGGTGACGATGCGCACCGCCAGCACATCGGTGGTTTTACCGATTGTCACCGTGCGCAGGGTGGGAGTGAGGGTGCGGCCGCCGAGTGTGGCCGTCAGGCCGTGCAAGGTGCAGGTCGATTCCCAGGTGCGGGTGTAGCGCGACCACGTGAGCCAGCGCCGCCGTACCGGTTCGGTCACCCAGGCGCGAAATGACCCCGGTTGGAGCCAGGCCCAGCCCGCATACCCGGCACTGCACACGATCGCGCAGATCAGGCCCACGCGTGGGCCGTGGCTGATGGCAAGCACGAGGCTGGCGATGATGGGCACGTTGATCGCCGGGAACAGCACCGCCCACCAGAGCACATACCCGGCTGCGGTGAACAGCGACATGACCAGTTCTCCGAACCAGTCGTCATCGCCTGATCCACTGTTGGTGGTGTTCTTATTGTTCGATGTCATGAGAGATGCCCTCCGTGAGCGTGTGGTCAACAGCAATGCCCGGGGTGGCGGGGTGCGGTGATCGGTTCACCGCACCCCACACCCGCTTGGGGTTACTTCTGCGGGCGTGTCTGCTCACTCGGCGCAGCACCACTGGCGGTGGCGGGGGTGAGGGCATCAGCGCGGAACGCCACCCCGCTGCGATCACCTTGGGCCCACGGGATGGCCACCAGACCAACCACCGAAATAGACTGCGTGACTGTAACTTTGGGGTCTCCTGCCACGGTGACATTGAGTACTTCGCCGCCGGAGTCATCCAGCGCGAGGACCTGGGTGGCGTACATCGGCATCCCGGTGGCGGTGTCGACTTTCGGGGCGCCGGTTTCGAAGTTCAGCCGTGGCTCCGGAGCGCGGGTGACGATAAAACGAGTTCCAGACGTATCGATTCTCAAACGCATTGTCCTACTAGTCCTTTCGTGAGATGTTGACGCCGGTCCGGCGCTGGATTCAGTTCACGTGGACATCACGGACGTTGCGAGAGACATGTGCCGACATTTCCGACACATCCACGGGCATTTCGGACACGGCCGGACATACCCACGGACATCACACCGACACTATCGCCGCAGGGTGGCGGCAATCGCATGGCAAACTAGACACCACGCGCTGAAGGATGGATACGGACGACACGGGAAGATGTGCGCTGACACGATGGACGAGCAGGACGGCACCGAGGCCGCCATCACTCCCAACGATCGCCTCGCGCAGCGGCTACAGGCCAAAGGTCTGTCCTCGCAGCGGTTCGCCACCGCGGTGGGTGTCGATATCAAGTCGGTGCGACGCTGGCTGGCCGATAGCGACTACAGAATTCGCGAACACAACGCCCGCAGCGCCAGCGAGGTGCTCGACTGCACTCCGCATGACCTGTGGCCCAAGCAGTACCCGGCCGCTACCCCCCGTGCAGTGACAACAGCGTCTGCGGGTGGGCCATTCACCGCGACCCTGTATGCCAGCCGTACTCAGCTGCCGATCACGACGTGGCAGCAGCATTTCGCCGACGCCACCACCGGCATCGACATCCTCGTGCTCGCGGCCACGTTCCTGTTCGACACCCTCGACGGATTCCTCGACACCCTGCTCGCCGCCGCCGCCCGCGGTGTGTCGGTGCGGTTTCTCGTCGGGGATCCCGACACTGCGACCACGATCTTGCGCGGTGAGGAGGAAGGGATCGGCGAGGCTGTCATCGCCCGCTGCCGCACGTCGGTGGAGTTGCTCGCCCCTCACGCTTGTACCCCGGGGCTGGACATTCGCACCCACGACACCGCGCTCTACACGTCGATCTTTCGGGTCGATGACGCCATGATTGTCAACTTCCACATCTACGGCTCACCCGGGCGCAACAACCCTGTGCTGGTTCTGTCACGTCACCATGAGCCAAGGCTCTGGACCACCCTCGAAGACGCTTTCACCCAGGTCTGGAACCGCGCCAGACCGCTGACCGCGAAAGGCTGACCCCCGATGCGCACCGACTACTACAATGACCCCAACGCCCCGGCGCCCAACAGTGTCGTTCCGTCCGCCTCGGCCATCGTCACCGACGAACAAGGTCGTATTCTGCTGATCAAACGCCGCGACAACACCCTGTGGGCGTTACCCGGCGGCGGACACGACATCGGCGAAACCATCGCCGACACCGCCGTGCGGGAAGTCAAAGAAGAAACCGGGCTCGACGTCGAAGTCACGGGTCTGGTCGGTGTCTACACCAACCCCCACCACGTGGTCGCGTTCACCGATGGCGAAGTGCGCCAACAATTCTCGCTACTGTTCGCCACCACGGTGCTCGGCGGGACCCTCGCCATCGACCACGAAAGCACCGACATCGCCTGGACTGCCCCCGACGACATCGCTGGCCTGGATATGCATCCGTCGATGCGACTGCGCGTCGAGCACTACCTGCAACGCCGCGACAGCCCCTACCTCGGCTGACCGCTGGGCTACAGCCAGTCGCGTACTCGCCGGACCGCCGCCAACAATTCGTCGCGGCCCGCGTCGACCGCCCGGTGCACCGGGTCCTCGGATCCATAACGCGCCAACACGTCGCGTAGTCGATCTCGCGGTGATATCGGCGCCCCGTCAGGTCCAGTCGTCAGATCGCAAAAAGTCAACGCATCAAGGACATTGCTGGGCGGATCGCTGAACGCGGACAAACCCGACAAGCCCCGCTCGGCAGCCTCCGCGTGCGCTCCGGTATGAAAGGCCACCAAGGAAGCGACCAGCTCCCCGAAACCCGCCGATCGCACGAACTCCGCTCCATCAAGGGGATGAAAACCGGTCCGGCGCACCGACGGTGCGTAACCGATATCGTGCAACCACCCCGCCGCGACCAGACAGTCCGCCGTTTGAGCATCGAAACGCCGGCTCAACCGCTCGGCAGTCGTCGCGACCCCCCGGACATGCGCCAACCGCCGCGGCTGCTCAGCCAGCCGCGCCTCGGCCTCGCGCCGTGCACGCTGCGCCAAAACTACGCTCACAACCGCCAGCCTACGAGCCCCAGCACCATGCCGCAGCCCCGTCGCGGCTGATGGCGCAGATCCTGGACACCCGCGACCCGCAGGAACCGGCGGCCACCAGCAGGCTTCGCTACGCTCGCTCTGCTCCCGTCCGCTGGCGCTCCCGTCCGCGCCGCTCCCTGCGCTCCGCCCTCCGTCCGCCGCCACGCATGCATGCACCCACGACCGGCGCCGGAACTAAGTCGCAGGCCACAGCGCTGGCATCACGACGAGGCGCAGCTGCCCTCGCTGCTCGCCGCATCGAGACGCCGCGAGCGGCAGGCCGGACCAATAGCCTGACCGTCGCTGACCTGCGATGTGAGAACTTTCTTTACTGGTATCGAGACACCTGCTCGATACAGCGGCGAAGGCGTACCGCCGCTAACAGGAAGAAGTGCAGGTCACGTTCAAGAGTTTGGAGTTCCACGTGGTCGGCGTGCCGCTTGTTGAAGCGTCGGTCGATGCGTCCTGATTGGAGCGCCACGGCGTTGATCCAGTTGGTTGCCTCGGTGCGAAGACGCTCGACAATGACGCCCTCTGATGGGGCATTGCGTTGACGTTCCGTTGCCCTCATTCTGTCCCTGCTGTGTGATCCATGGGGTGCGTTACACCGGGGAGGAAGTGGTGTCGGGGGCCGCTGGCCGCGTGCGGCAGAGCGATGAGGTGTGTGCCCGAAACCGCGGAGTCCGGTTGTTGGAGGTGGCTTCCGATCAGGTTGACGAGTGTGGCTGCGACCGCTACGAGGTCGGCTGCCGAGCCGTGGAATGTGGGGACCGAGCAGCCCCTGGTTGGTATAAGTTCGTCATCGCTGGGTTCTTGCCACAGCGTGTGGTAGAGCTCAAGTCCGCTGTCGCCCTGGATTGTTCGGCCAGCGTCTTGATCGATGCTGGAAACTGTCGCTGTTGCGCTTGCGGCGCACAGCACGGCTAGGCCGAGCGTGCCAGAGCGAGCGTCTGTGGCGACCTGAGCGATCAATGCCTTTCGCGTCGGCGCAGTTGCCAACGCATCGAGACAGCTCGTGATGCCGTTGTTCACTGTGGCGTCGATGATGAGATCCGCTGCCAGGCATGACGTGTGGTCTTCTGGGAGGTGCCCTTCTGCGACGGTGACCGTCAGGTCATCACGGATCGCGCGGAGCCGTCCAGCGAGTGCCTCGGCTTTGGAACGGCCAATGTCGTCTTCGACGTAGTTTTGTCGGACGAGCAAGCCGCCGGTGACGATGCCAGGGTCGCACACGGTGATCTCCGATGCTCCTGCGCGAGCGATGAATTCGGCGATCCATGATCCGAGCCCGCCGCAGCCCCAGATGTGGACAGTCTTTCGTTGAAATCCGTTCACGGGGCGGCCGTCGTCGCGGCGGGTTGTCACTTCGGGTCGTTCGTCGGACATCCTGCACCACTCAATCGGGATTTCAGTGTTGATCTTCGCGGGGTCGAGAACAACCCCCACACCCCGTTGCTGCGCGACCTCGCGGAGCGCATTCGCCGTTGGGGTGGGGAGCCGTCCGCCCAAGAGGTGGGGTGGGCCTCCAGCGGGGTGCGGCACGGCGAGGACGAAGTATTGCTCGGCGTCGTGGTGATTTCGTAACGCACTCGCCAGGAGGGCGGTGAGGAACGCCGGCGATTGCGGTGCGATCCGGGGAGCCCGTCCTTCGAGGCGGTCAAGGTAGGGGTCGTCCAGGAGAGCAAGCAGTAGCGCGAATGTGGATGCGGCACCGAACGGCAGCGCGGTGGCCAGGGTAATTACCGGTACGCGATGCCCGGCAGCTCCAGGCGAGTACGTCAGGTCGTATCGGTGCGTTGACCGGGCGATCAGGTGAGCCGTTTGGTGGCGCTTCGCCGGTCCGGGTTCTCGGGTAACGATCGTCGGTGTGTCATGTGCCTGATGCGGCACTCCGCCAACAGCGTGGTACATGGCGGTGGCGGCGTCGAAGTTTCCGGCGGCCGCGTCGACGAGCCAGTCCCAAAGGCGGGTGAGTAGGCCGGCCACACCAAGCGTCGGCTGCCATTCCCGTGAAGGATCCAAATAGATGCATAGTCGTTGACCCGCGAGCACATGGGGGTAGCCGAGAAACCGAGTGTGATCAACGTCGATAGCCGGTAGCGAGTACGAAGAGGGGCGAAGCTGAAGGATGAACTCCTCGGTCTCTTGAAGTTGCAGGCCACCCGGATGATGCGGGATGGCGGCCGTGCGTAGCGAGATGCGGAGCGACGCCTCGCCGCTAGCGTCGAGCGTGGGTCTTCCTCGGACCTGGATTTCGTTGGGACGTTGTTGCGCTAGCGCTTTGAGTTCGGCGAGGAGATGCTTCTGCCAGCCCGTCAGCGTGGGCTGGTGGCGTCTGGTCACCCTGCCCGACCAGAGCGCCCCACTGTTGAGTCCGCGGCAGAGGTGGCTGCTGGAAACTTCGCGCTAGCGGTTGTTGTGGCCGGCGCCTTGAATCCGTCGCCGAAGATGTTCTGCCACAGCTGGACACTGCGGTCTTTGTCTTTCTCCTCGTAGGCCGCTTCGATGTCGGCGGCATGCACGTGGATTCGGTCACGGAAGTAGCTGTAGGTCGCCTGAGCGCTCTCGGGGTCTGGTCCCCACCGGTGGTCGAACGTCACGCCGGAACCGGACGGGTCGGCGATGGAGGGCTTGATCGGGTTCGCTTGCAACCAGGTGTCGAGGTCTTGCACGACATGAAGAAGAGTTGTGGGGACGTTGCTGTAGTAACTCGGGTCCAGGAGCTTGCGCAAGTCTGTTACCTGCTCCCCCAGCATGGTGGTCAGCAGGACTGAACGTGTGCCGGTGAACGAATTCTTGTGATCACGAAGGTATTTCATGAGTCTGATCACTTTGCGTAAGTTCCCGCTGGCGATAGAGTCCTGTTTCTTCATCCAATCGGTGAAACCCTGCGGGTTCGTCAGCTCCCACTCGTTGTCGTCGCGGTTGACGATGACCTCTCGACCGTCGGCCAGGTTGAGGTGAGGGACGATGTCGACGTGCATGGAGTTGGCGTAGACGAGCCGCGCGCAGCGGCACTTACGTGAGTGCGGCATGGTGCCGTAGGTGCTGTGCCGATGCAGGGCTGCGTAGACCTCATCGATGTAGGTCTTGGGGTTGTCGGCCCAGTCCGGGTTCTGGCTCATGTCGAGCATGAAGTCGGCGTCGAACTCGTTGTCACCGACGGGGTTGATGATCGTGCGGTGTGCCCAGGAGCCTTGCGGCGTCTTGCCGGTGATCAGCGCACCGATTTCGACGTCGGCTTTGAGTGCCTTGTAGATGGCTTCGACGCGCTGGTTGAGTAGGTCCAGTTTGAACTGGCTGAGATTGACCGTGTCTTTCAGCAAGACGTTGAAGTGGTCAGCGAGTTGCATTGGGGGCCTCCGTGTGTGAAATGCTGCCCGGATCGTCGCGGTGTCGGCGTCCGTTCACCGGTGTGTATGCGGGCGCCTGGTGGTCAGCGAATTTCGCGGTGTAGCTAGGGCTGAGTTCTCGGCTGACTGAGGCAGCGAGGCCGGCCACGTCCTTTGGGTCCGCCGAGTCCAGTGCGTAGAGGCCGCCGGGCACTAGAGCGTCGAAGCGCGTGTAGTTGGATTTGCCGATCAAGTGTTCGGCGAGGCCCTGTCCGCCACGGCTGCTGGCGTTAAGGATCAGCGGGGCAATCGGTCTTGCCCAGTGTAAGAGTCCGCCGCGGTCCAAGCGCTTGGGGTGATCGGTCAGCTGATCAATGGTGCCGACGTTGAGGACGGTAATCGCGTCGAGAGGAACACCGAGCATGCTGACGGCCTCGGCGATCGCGACGACAGCCGGGTTGTTGGCCCATACTCCGCCGTCAATGAGCCTGTGTCCGTCGACGTACGCCGCGGGGAAGTACAGCGGCGCCGCCGAGGTCGCCAGTGCAACGTCCACCATCGGTATGCGCCAGTCGCGGGTCAGCCGTGTGTGGTGCGGAGTCTTGAAGATGTGCACGGCCCCGCGTTGTACATCCCACGCGGGAATGACGAGTCGCTTCGTGCTGTCGCCAAGGAGTCGGGCTCCGAGGACGCCGGTCAACGCTTGCCGCAGCGCCTCTGCGTCATAGATGGGCGATCTCAGCTGCCGTGGTCGGCGCCATCCTCGCCGCCTCGACGCCGGAAAGACTTTCTCGACCAGTTCTTCGTAGTGGGAGACAATCTCCTTCGGCGTGAGGCCCGCACCGAGACCCAGTGCGACGATGCCGCCCGCCGACGTGCCAGCAATGAGGTCGAAGGAATCGGTGATCCTAACGCCCAGATCCTGCTCCAGACGTGCAAGCACATGCGCAGTGAACAACGCCTTGGCGCCCCCTCCATCGAGAGCGAGGACCTGGAAGCGCTCGGGGCGCGGGCCAGCCGCCTCGCGCTCGGCTGCTGGATAGACCTGCGCGGCGAATTCGCCAGGTCCCGGCGAGGACGTACCATTATCAAGGTTGGCAGGCGTCGCGGGAACTACATCCATGTAACTAGACTACGCCGCTCCGCCGACAACGACCTAGCCGTTATTGCCACCGGCGTGGGGACCCGCGCAGCCAGCAGCCATGTCAATGCTCCGGCTCAGCATTTGCCGGCTCCGTCGAGACCGAAACCGTTTCGCTCGGCGTAGCCGCACGGAAACGAACGACTGTCTGCTGGTGCGTCATCGCGACACGATGGCGACATGGCGCCGGAGCAGCGCCCGCACTCTGGCCGGCACCCTCGTCGGCGGACTGGAGATCATCTGCGCTGCCACACGCGCAGCGTCGCCGCGCTCGCCGGCCTTTGTGATCTTGGGGTCGCCCAGGCGCCACGGCGAAGCGTGGTAATCGGGTTGTGACGCGACGATCTCCAGTAGTGTCTCGATATCCTGGAGGTCACGTTCGGAGTCGCGAACGGTACGTGCCAGCATCTTCAACACGAATGCTGCCTCGACGTCGGGAACCGGAATTTCGAACTCAACCGTGTCGCCGTCGGTGAGTCGGGCTGTGACGGCGACTTCGATCGGCGGTAGGGCGAGCGCCAACCGCAGCCCTGGCGCTCCGTCGAAGGCTCGTTCGCCGATGATCCGCTTGCCTGGTTTGGCTGCGGTGGGAACTAAGAGGTCGACCGCTTGCTCACCCCGCTCGTAGCGGTTGCCGCACTCAGCGGTGTACCCCAGTGCGGTGAGTCGATCGTGGAGGTTCCCGGTGGACGCCACGTTGACGTCGATCCCGGTGTCTGCGTCGGAGGTCAGTCGCGGTATGCCCGACACGTTGTAGACGTGCCGCAGCAGTCGCACCATGTGACCGCCGATGACGCGGTACTCGATGTCGGCAGTGACTGCGGCCACGTCACGCAGTGCACGCATTCCGTTGTCGTCGGCCACCGCAGTGCAGGCGATTTGCACCGATGCTGTTCCGGTCACCGGTGCACGATCCAGTCGCTGAGATGCTGCGGTGCACCGTCGCCAAGATCGGCACCGCCGCTGAGGTCCTGAAGCGCAATCACTGGATCCACAGTGATGATGTCGGAACGCTGCGTATCACGAACCCGCCGCCACCAGGCCGCGGTCGTCCAGACGGTCGGGTCGGCGGGAACCCGCACAGTCAAGGTCGCTTCCTCGGCGGTGGCCTCCACCAAACCGAACTCGGAGAGGTCGACCAGTTCTTTGGCATAGACCAGACCTCTGGTTGGTACCTGCCACGGTCGCAGGACGTCGGCGGCGACCTCGCCGCCAGCAAGGATCGGCACGGTGAGCTCGGCGCCGAGTCGGGTCGCACTGCGCACCTGCTCCACTACCGGATCCATTCCATACCAGTACGTTTCGACAAGTCCGCTGTCCGCAGGTACCAATGCCAGTTTCACCAGGAGCTCCCGGCGCGCAGCCTCGGTCATCGGCGTGTCCGGCAGCGGATCCTTCTCGGTCATTTTGGACACCGCCTGCTGGCTAACTCCGATGGCCGCGGCAATGTCGCGTTGGCGGAGGTGACCGCGCGTAAGCACACAGACCCGTTCAGCCGCCCGCCGCCGCCAGCTGCGCTCGCTGGCGGCGCGGGGCGGCCGTCCTGGTGTTGGCGTTCGGTAGGTTCGCCCGGAGAGCACCAGTTCGCCGGTGCTGCCGACGCTGAGATCCACGTCAGCCTGAGCCAGGAGCGCTGAACGTGCCTCATCTGAGATGGTCTCGCACACCACGAATACGCGGCGGCCTGGATGGCGGCGCACACGACTAAGGACTGCGGCCGGAGATGGCACACGTTCTGCCAGAACCAGGTCCGCTACTACGGCGCGGCCATCGATTCGGTATGTGATGCTGTGTGCATCACCAGTCACCATCCGCACGCCTGCGTCGACCAAGCGGGCAGGAATCGAAGCAGAGAGCACGTCTGTTACTCTACTCAGTGACTACTTGTCAAACAACCTATTGTCGATAAATAGCGTTCTGGTTGTTTGACTTCGACCAACCAGTGGCGTACAAACCGTCCATTGATCCGTCATACGCTGGTGGAGTTTAACGGGCCTAGCGTCGAGGAACCTGAGCAGATAGAGCTACTCTGACGTTTTCGCGGCGACGCCGGTAGCCCAGGCATCGCTGACAGCCGCTGACTCTTAATCAGCGGGTCTGGGGTTCGAAACCCTGACGGCGCACCATGCAAACGCAATGCTCAGGCAGGGTTGTTGTCGTTTCGGAGTGTTTGCTGCCTGTGACAGATGTGACCGATGTGACCGAAAGGTCTCCATATTGTCCCCGCGCTGCGGAAGCAGACCCACCACAGCAAACGGCGCGTCGGCGTGACATGTGAGACCGCCGTCCTAAGGTCGTGCCGTGTCTAATATGCCTCCCGACCCCGATGCATCTGACTCACGCGAGGACGGTGCACCTACCAAAGAGGCCTGTGCCAAGCTCTATCAGGAAGTGGGTCTGCTGCACGATCAGGTGACAATTTCGGTCACGCGGCCTGACTGGCCGTCGTGGTCATGATGGCTTCGTATTCGACGGGGGTCAACCGGCCGAGGGCGCCTTGGCGGCGACGTCGGTGGTAGGTGCGTTCGATCCAAGTGACGATGGCGATCCGCAGCTCCTCTCGGGTGGCCCAGCGGCGGCGGTCGAGGACGTTCTTCTGCAGCAGGCTGAAGAAGCTCTCCATCGCCGCGTTGTCGCCGGCCGCGCCGACACGTCCCATTGAGCCGACCATGCCGTGATGGTGCAGGGCCTGGACGAACTTTCGACTTCGAAACTGCGACCCTCTGTCCGTGTGAACCACGCAGCCGGCGACCACCCCACGGCGGCCGACCGCGTTGCGCAGCGCGGCGGTCGCCAGGCGTGACTTCATTCGGGAGTCGATCGAATAACCCACGATGCGGTTGGAGAATGCATCCTTGATCGCGCAGAGGTAGAGCTTGCCCTCGCCGGTATAATGCTCAGTTATGTCGCTGAGCCACAACATGTTTGGCGTTTCAGCGGTGAAGTCGCGCTGGACCAGATCGTCGTGCACCGGCGGTCCTGGTTTGCCGTTCTTGCCGCGCTTCTTGCCGAACACGCTCCACAACTGCTGCTGTGAGCAGATGCGCCAGGCGGTGCGCTCGGCCATCGGCTCGCCGGCCTCACGGGCCTCCTCGACGAGGTAGCGGTAGCCGAACTCGGGGTCCTCGCCGTGCGCGTCGAACAGGGCGTTGGCGCGGTATGCCTCGACGAGTTCGGCATTGGTGATGGGATTTGCCCGCCAGCGGTAGTAGGGCTGGCGGGCGAGCTTGAGTACCCGGCGCGTCACCGCGACGGGAATCCCGTCGGCGGCGAGCTCACTTACGAGCGGGTAGACCCTTTTCCCGGCAGATTGGCCTGCGACAAGTACGCCGCTGCCCGCCGTAAGACTTCATTCTCTTGTTCCAACAACCGATTTCGGCGTCGTAGCTCGCGCAGATCAGCGGAGTCATTGGTGCTCTTACCTGGCTTGGCGCCCTCGTCGACGTCGGCTTGGCGCATCCACTTGGTCAACGTCATCGGGTGCACGCCGAAATCGGTGGCGATCTGCTCGATCGTCACCCCGTCGTCGCGGTTACGGGCAACGCGGACGACGTCGTCGCGAAATTCACGGGGGTAGGGCCTAGGCACACTGACATCCTTCCAGCCCGCCCGCTTTGGGCAAGCCAACTCAGATGTCACCTATTGGTGCAGCAGACCCGATGATCGTGGGCTGGCGGGTAGCGTCGCACATGCGTACCACCATGGTGCTGGATGCGTTGGAGATGGCTCGTTGGTCACGCGGAAACACATTGCCGGGCTTGACATGTCACTCCGATGCCGGATCGCAATTCACCTCTATCCGCTATGGCGAACGGCTCGCCGAGATCGGAGCGGTCCGCTCGATCGGCACGATCGGAGACAGCTACGATAATGCCCTGGAGACGGTGAACGGCTACTACAAGGCGGAGCTGATCTACGGGCCAGTCCGCACCAGGCCGTGGAAGACCGTCGAGGACGTCGAACTCGCGACCCTGAGCTGGGTGTACTGGCACAACACCAGCCGCTTACACAGCTACCTTAATGACATCCCACCCACCGAGTTCGAAGCCGCGTTCCACGATGCACATGGGACCGACCAACCCCTGGCCGGAATCCAATAACCCGAGCCTCCGGGAAAGTCAGGGCGATTCAATCAAGTAGCTAGAGTCCGATACGTTTGGCGATGACCTCGTTCATGATTTCGTTGGTGCCGCCGCCTATTCCGAGAATTCGGCAATCTCGATAGTGTCTCTCGATCTCAGACTCACGCATGTAGCCCATCCCACCGAAGATCTGAACCGCCTCATTGACCACGTAGTCGCACGCATACACAGCGGTGTTCTTGGCCATCGACACCTCGGCAACGACATCCTCCCCCGCTAGCCACCTCTGCATGACCGCACGGGTGTAGGTGCACGCCACGTCGACCTGTCGAGCCATCTCCGCAAGCTTATGGCGAATGATCTGGCGCCCCGTCAAGGGTCTACCGAACGTTTCACGTTCCCGCGCCCAACTCTTGGCAAGGTCGAGAGCCCGACCCGCCGTCGCGTACGCCTGGACGGCGATGCCGAGCCGTTCAGCCTGAAATTGCTGCATGATCTGCAAAAACCCACTGTTCTCTGCCCCCACCAGGTTGTCAGCCGGTACGCGAACGTCGACGAAAGACAACTCGGCGGTGTCGCTACATCGCCACCCCATCTTGTCTAACCGGCGGGACACTTCGAATCCAGGCGAATTCTTGTCGATCACAAGCAATGAAACTCCACCGTAACCCGGTCCGCCGGTGCGTACCGCCGTAGTAACGAAGTCCGCTCGAACTCCGCTGGTGATGAACGTCTTTGCTCCGTTGACCACGTAGGTGTCCCCCTCGCGCACCGCGCGTGTGCGCAGATTCGCGACATCTGAGCCTGCCCCAGGCTCGGTAACGCCCAGCGAGCCGATCATCTTTCCTGCGAGCGTAGGACGGACATATCGTTGAATCAGGGCGTCGGAGCCATTGGCGGCAATGTGGGGAAGGGCAATGCCATGGGTGAACAAGGCGGCGCAGACGCCAGTGGACCCGCCTGCGGCCAGGATGGCCTCAGTGACCAGTGCAGAGTCAATCGCATTGCCGCCGCTGCCGCCGACTTCTTCCGGGAACCCGATTCTGAGAAGCCCCACCTCGGCAGCATTGAGATGCAGGTCGCGCGGAATCTCACCCACGTGCTCCCATTCCGCTAGCTTCGGCGCGATTTCACGTTCCGAGAAAGACCGCGCCATTTGGCTCAGCGCTCGTCGCTCCGGCGTGGTCCACACCTCCGGGGCGATAGCGAAACGAGCAGCCCCATCCCTGCTTGCCGTGGTCGTGCCAGCGTCCGTCATCTCAGCCTCCCAGAGAATGTGATAGATGATCGATGAGGTGTCTGATGCTTGCCGTCCTCACGACGGGAAAGAAGGACCCGACGCCAACCACCCAAGGGGCCCGGCCGCATGATCTGCAGCAACGCAAGGACATGGAGACCAGCAGTGGGCATGATGCTCTTCAGAACCGGACCAGCCCTCGGATATTTTTTCCTGAACGCATATCCTGGTAGCCCTCATTAATTTGGTCGAGGGAGTATTCGCGGGTGACCAACTCATCGAGCTTCAACAACCCAGCGGAGTACAGCTCGACCAGTCGCGGAATATCGTGCGGCGCATTGGATGAGCCATACAAAGCGCCACGAATCTGCTTCTCGTAAAGCGTCATTTCAAGCAGTGATCCTGAGATCGATGAGTCGTCGGGGTGCCCGATGGCCGTGACCACGACGCGCCCGCGCTTTCCGACCAAGGCCAGCGCTTCCGCGGTGTAGGAGGCCTCAGCCACATCGGTGGTGAGGATGCAGACATCAGCCAGCTTGCCCAGCGTCATATCGCTGACCAGCGACCAAGCTTCATCCATCGAGGCCGCGGTGTGCGTCGCACCGAACCCGCTCGCTTGCTCTCGCTTGAACTTCACCGGATCGACCGCCACAATCGCCAGCGCTCCCGCGATTCGCGCGCCCTGAATCGCATTCATTCCGATTCCGCCCGCTCCCACTACCACGACGGTGTCCCCGGCGCGCACCTCCCCAGTCCGCACCGCAGATCCGTAACCGGTCGTGACGCCGCAACCGATCAAGGCTGCCCGATCCAGGGGGATTCCGCCGTCAATCTTGACCACGGACGCCTGCGGCACCACTGTGTACTCGGAAAACGTCCCGAGCAAACACATCTGCCCGACGTCCTCGCCTCGTGCGTGAAAGCGATAGGTGCCGTCGATCTGCGGTCCCATCATGAGCGCCGCTCCCAACTCACAGAGATTGCCCATGCCGCGCGCGCAGTACGAGCAGCGCCCACACGAGGGAAGGAAGGTCAAGATGACAGAATCACCTTCGGACAGTTCCTCAACCCCTTCGCCGCACTCCACGACTGTGCCAGCACCCTCATGACCCCCCACTACCGGCAATGGGATCGGGAGGTCGCCGGTCACCAGATGTTCGTCGGAATGGCACAAGCCGGTGGCCGCCAGCCGCACGAGGACCTCCCCGGGACCTGGCGGATCCAAATCGACTTCTTCGACCTCCCACTTCTGCTCCAAGCCCCACAAAACAGCCGCACGTGTCTTCATGTTGAAGTCCCTTCTATCGAATTACGCTTCTCGAGTAGTTATCCCGACCGCGCACGGTGGTCGCGCGAACTGTCCTGGATGATCTCCGGGCACATCGCCCAGAGGCCCGCGCCGCTCACCCGGGCCCGGGCGCGGTACCGCACCGACATCACACATTGAGCAGGTCGTGACGCTTGTCGGCCTCAAGGATTGCCCGGTATTCCGGAAAGAGGTTCTTTGCCTGCGGTATGAGCTTGATCAGTTTGGTGACAGGACCTTTCGCTCGTACAGTTCCTTTCGCCATCGCCATGGTCAAGTTCACCTTCCCCAACCAGAACCTGTTGCCGGTATCCGCGGACATGAACAATTCGACATTCGGTGTAACGCCACTGTCCGCGCCGGTCTCTACGACCTTCTCCGGCATATCCACGGTTACTACCGCATCCGGATCGGTGTAGTGGATCCGTAACACCACCCCGGACCCGGCAAGTCTGTTCGCAAGGTCTTCGTTCTCCAAACCTCGTCGAAAGATGCCGGCGAGGTAGCGGTAAACCTCTTCCGCATCAGCGAAGACAGCCATCGTGATTCTCCCTTCCTATGACACAATTCAAAGCGCTCAAATAAATCTGCTGGGTCGCAACCAGTTCGGCTTGCTCCGAAGCAATCAGAACTCATAGGAGTAGATCTCCTGCCTCCCTCAGCGCCTCCGCGAGTCGACGTTCGGCTGTCGGCAATTGCGCAGCCACGGACGCGGCGCCGCTCGCTCTTCGGTGCGGATCTGCACCGCGGTCATAAGCGGCGTGCGCAACCGCGGTCCACAACTCAGATGCGGTCTTTGCAGCCTCCGCTGCTTTAAACGCAGGTTCGAAACTCAACTCTTCAGCGACGCGCCGACATCCACGTGCTTGCAGATCTCGGAACAGACCGCCTCCGGTTCCGGCTTTTTCGATGAAGGCGCTCAGCGCAAACAAGGCTCCGTCGAGGGTGTCGTCGTCAAAGATCTTCGGCCACCGCTTGAGATCCTCCACAAAAGTCGATACCCCTGGTAGCCCACGCACCTGAATTTCACAATCGGAGTCCTCGGTGATCGGCGCGCTCACACACGAACCCTGCATCGCGTCCGCGGACCTACGGAAGGCCGACCGGGCAGCATTGCCGAGATCTGGTGCCGCGCCGGGCCACTCGACTACGTAGGTGGTGTGCCGCGTGGGGACGGGAAATCCCGTCGATGCCCGCGCCTTCCGTAGATTCTCGTAAGGCACGGCTTGAGGTGTATCGCGATCGTTATCGACCACGAAGGCGAGTTCCTCGTCGTCGTCGTACCCTACGATCACGACATCGTGCCGGCTCATACTCAGACGCGTTCTCAGATAGGGCAATTCGGCGATGTCAGTCCACACCATGACCGGCGTACCGGCATCGATCTGTTCGGTCACCCATTTCCACCCGAGATCGGGGTCGTCTGTCGAACGACACTCGAAGCGCGCGCCCAACCGGGTCAAGTATTCGTCTTCGAGGTCCGCGCTGCGTCCAACGAGGTAGATCGGTGGACGTAGGTGGGCCGAGCGAACATACGAGAAGTCGAGGGCCCCGCCGAGAGCAAACACGATGCCTTCGTCCGGGGTGTCATCACCCCAACGGATCCCGGCCCATTCGGTCAAATCCCGAAGAGCCCCCGATCCGCAGTGGCCGCCCATGTCGTGGCGATACGGCACCACCATCGATGCCATCAGTCCTCCTCCTCTAGATGACTAACGTGCGGGCGGCAACTCCTCTGAGTCATAGGGAACGCGAGATGATTTCCTTCATCACCTCGTTCGTGCCGGCATAGATTTTTTGCACGCGCTGATCCACCCACAACCTCGAGATGGGGTACTCGGTCATGTAGCCATATCCGCCGTGAAGCTGCATACAGTCATCGAGTACCTTCATCGCTCGCTCAGTGGTCCACCACTTCGCCATGGCGACGGTCTGCACGTCGAGTTGACCCGCAAGGTGCAGGTCGATGCAGTAGTCGAGGAACACTCGTGCGATGCGCGTTTCTGTCGCGGCTTCAGCCAGCGTGAACTTGGTGTTCTGAAAGCCAAAGACAGGCCGACCGAACGCCTCCCGCTCACGCGTGTACTTGAGCGTCTGCTCCAGGGCAAGTTCCATCGCTGCGACAGCCCCCACCGCGACGATGAGTCGCTCTTGTGGCAGCTGCGTCATCAGCTGAATGAAGCCCTGTCCCTCAGACTGGCCCAGTAGATGCGAGCGCGGAACTCTCACTTCATCGAAGAACAACTCGGAGGTGTCCTGGCCGCGCTGGCCGATTTTGTCGAGAACCTTGCCGCGCCGGAATCCCGCCCGGTCAGCCTCGACAACGATCAAAGAGATGCCCGCAGCGCCCTGGCTCGGATCTGTCTTGGCAACAACGATGATGAGGTCGGCCTGTTGGCCGTTGGTGATGAAAGTCTTGGAGCCGGTGATCACGTACTCGTCACCGTCCAGGAGGGCTTTTGTCTTGACGCTCTGCAGATCGGACCCGGTCCCCGGTTCTGTCATGGCGATCGCCCCGATCATTTCACCGGACGCCATCTTGGGAAGCCACTGCGCGCGCAGCTCTTCAGTCGCGTACTGCAGGATGTAGTGGGCGACGATTCCGCTGTGCAGTCCCGCGCCCCATGAGCTGTCACCTATGCGGGCCTGCTCTTCAAGCACGACCGCTTCGTGCGCGAAAGTGCCACCGCCTCCGCCGTATTCCTCAGGTATAGACATGCAGAGCAGGCCCAGCTCGCCTGCTCGGTTCCACAGTTCTCGGTCGACGTGGTGCTGGTCTGCAAAGCGGTTCGCATGCGGCGCCAATTCGGCCGAGAAGAACTTCGCAGCGAGGTCACGAAGCTCGAGTAATTCGGCATTCATCCAGGGAGAGATTGGTGAGGACATGATTACCTTCCGACTGTTGGAATTCCAGGGATTTGACGTTATGACGTTTCGATTTCGATGAGGTATTCGCCGGCAGAGTGGCGCGCACGGATGACCTTTTTGTCGTACTTTCCGACGCTCGTCCTCGGAATATCGGACACGAAGCTCCATCGCTCGGGAATCCACCATTTGGCGACTTTGTCCGCAAGGAACGATCGGAGTTGGTCAATGTCAACGTCGGTTCCGGGGTGGACGACGACAAGCGCCAACGGCCTTTCCTGCCATTTATCGTCCGCGACGCCGACTACCGCCGCTTCGTACACGGCAGGGTGGCCGATCAGCGTGTTTTCCAGCTCCACCGAGGAGATCCATTCGCCACCTGACTTGATGACGTCTTTCGAGCGGTCGGTCAGTGTCAGATAGCCCTCGGCGTCGATCTTGCCCACATCACCGGTACGCAGCCATCCTTCGTCGAACTTCTCCGTATCGTTGTTTCCGAAATAGGACCCGGTGATCCAGGGACCGCGCGCCTGGATCTCCCCAACTGATTGCCCGTCCCACGGCACGTCTTTCCCGTCGTCGTCCCGCAACCGGATTTCGACACCGCAGATCGGTCGGCCCTGGGATGCGCGCAGCTCCCAGCGCCGCGTCGCGTCGGCTCTGTGAGCCGGACGTGCAACGGTCGCCAACGGAGAGGTTTCGGTCATACCCCAGGCCTGCACAATGGGCACGTCGTACTTCTCTTCGAATGCCCGCATCAACGAAAGCGGAACAGCAGACCCCCCGCACGCGACCAGCCGTAACGAAGAAATGTCCCGCTCAGGGTGCGAATCCAGATATCGGTCGACATCGTTCCAGATCGTCGGCACTGCACCGGCCAAGGTCGGTCTGGTGTCTTCGATGATCGACACCAACGGTTCGGCTTGGAGATACCGGTCAGGCAGTACCAGATCCGCACCGGACATCAACGCTGCGTAAATAAGCCCCCACGCATTGGCGTGAAACATTGGGACGATGGCCAGCACACGGTCGGCCTCGCTGACTGACAAAGCGTTAGCTGTGCAGGCGGTCAGGGAGTGAAGGTACGTCGAACGGTGGCTGTAGACGACGCCTTTGGGATCTCCGGTGGTACCGCTCGTATAACACATGGCCGCGGCGGACAGCTCGTCGAGCTCAGGCCAGTCAAATGATTCTTCTTGGCCGGCAAGCACTTCCTCGTAACGCAGAACGGTCTTCCCGCATCCCTGGAGCGGGGCAAGGTCGCCCTCTCCGGTGACGATGACGGTGTGCACCGACGCCATCGCTGGGAGCGCGCGCGCCAACAACGGGGCAACCGAAGCGTCGACTAGGACGATCTGATCGCTCGCGTGATTGGCGATGTACGCCAGTTGCTCTGGGGCCAAACGAATGTTGAGCGTGTGCAGGACCGCGCCCATGGAGGGAATCGCACAGTAGGCCTCCAGATGTTCCTGGTTGCTCCACTGGAAGGTGGCCACGCGTTGGTCTGCCGTGACGCCAAGACTGCGCAGCGCATTGGCAAGGCGAGCCACTCGCGCCAGCACAATGCGGTAAGGCGTTCTCCGATATCCATTTCCGGTCGGAGTGACGACCTCGCTGTCACCGTGTATGGCTGCCGCATGCTGGACGATCGCCGACACCGTGAGCGGAACATTTTGCATTGTGCTTTGCATCGTGTAGTGCCCTTTCAGGCGAAGAGGTCGGGACGGCTGTTCGGCTGATCGATGAATGTGCCGTAATGCGTTCTCAGTGCTTGCAGGATGTCTGCTAGGGGTAGATCGTCGTAGGCTCCCCGGTCGCGCAGATACTCCATGTGCTGGGTGCCGTCAGCGGTGAAACCATGGAGTAGCGCGTCGCTACGGCCGTCGAATTCGATCGGCGAGACACCGAAGCGTGCGCACAGCTCGCGATTGAACGCCGGGGTGGCCTTTACCCACGCACCGTTGAGGAACATGAGACTGTAGCCGTGGTAGACGAAAACGTCGCTACCACCCATCCGCTCGCGCAATGCCTTGGTCTGGAGGTGGTTTCGGACGTCGGCGAACCCCAGCCGCGCCGGGATTCCCGCCGCTCGGCACGCTGCAGTCAAGAGCACGGCCTTCGGGACGCAGTAGGCCCGTTCTGCGGTCGCGACGGTGCTGGCGCGATACGCGTGCGGGTTGTCGGTCACCGTGTAGGGGTCGTACCAAATGGAGTCACGGACCGCGGTGAAGATGGCGATGGCCTTCTCGGTGTCGCCGCAGGCACCACGGATCGCCGATGACACGAAGTCACGTACCGAATCTTGTTGCCAGTCAAGAAACTCCGTGGGTTCGAGGTAGGGGCTGTGGTCGACGGTCATCGGCGCTTCATCTCCAACGGAAGTCCGTCCACCGGAATGGGCAGCGAGGTGTTGTCCCATCGGACGTGATAGTTCTCCGGAACCTTCCAAGTGAACGAACGCAGCATCCTGTGCAGGATTGCTTTGACTTCGAGCGTCCCGAATTGCATGCCGATGCACTTGTGCGCTCCACCTCCGAACGGAACCCAGGCGAATCGGTGGTGTTGGTCTTCGCGCCGAGGCTCGTCGAAACGTGAGGGATCGAACCGCTCCGGATCACTCCAGATCGTTCGATCGAAGTGATTCACGGCAGGCGTTATAGCGCATAACGTGTTCGAGGGGATGTGATATCCATCGATGGCGACATCTCGAACCGTCTTGCGCATCACCAGCGGAACAGGTGCAAGCAGTCTGAGCGCTTCCTTGATCACGAGGTCGATGACCGTCATCTTCTCCAGGGCCTCGATGTCCGGCAACCCGTCACCGATGGCCGCGGCTTCCGCAGCCGCAGCCTCCTGCCACTGCGGATACTTGGCAAGGAAATAGGTGACCGCTGTGGTGGTGATCGTCGAGGTGTCGTGGGCCGCCATCATCAAGAAGATCATGTGATTCACCACATCCTCGTCGGAAAACCGCTCCCCGTCTTCGGTCGTGGCTTGACAGAGAGCAGCGAACAGATCCTCCGTTTCACCGGCTCGCGCGGCCGGCAGATGCCGGAAGAAGTAGTCCTCCAAAACGCGCCGCCCTTGCACACCAGCGCGGAATCTGGTTCCCGGAAGCGGAGCACGCACAAGGGAACTCGCCGCCCGGACCGTAGCGACGAACGCCTTGTTGACAGCATCGCTCTCGTCCTTGCCGCGGCCGCCCATGAAGACGTCGGTAGCGATGTCGAGGGTGAGTTCCTTCAACAGTGGGTAGATTCGAACCGACGGGCCCACCGGCCACGCAGGCACTGCCGAGCGAACGCATGGCGTTACCTGTTCGACGTATCCGGTCAGGCGCGGACGCGTAAACGCCTCCTGCATGATGCGCCGGTGCATCAAGTGCTCGTCGAAGCTCATGAGCATCAAACCGCGATGGAAGAAGGCGTCGATCAGGAAGGACCAGCCATCCTGAGAGAATGCTTTCGCTTCGCTCGTGAACGCCTCTCGAGTGGCGTCAGGGCCGGCGATGACCACCATCTTGGTGCCGAACGCGCCCATCCACGACACCGAACCCAGACGGTCGTAGCGCTCTCGACTGAAATCCGAGCCGAATCGGATGTAGTCGAGCGTGTGACCTACGAAGGGCAGTCCGGCATCCCCCCGGACGGCTTTCAATCCACTGCCCGCGGGTGCCGGTGCCAGTTCACGAACCGGCCAGTCCCGGCTCCATCGACGCCATCTGTCGTCGACGGCGTGAGGCGCGGGGACCATGATCACAGAGGACAACCGCTCCTTCACGTGGTGCGCAGGTGCGAGAAGGTGATTCGTCATGGTTCCTCCTGGACGCTGGGCCGCTTTGACGGCGTCCACCAGTCTTTACAAAGATGCCATTGATGTCAATATCTAGACATTATTGGCCTAGCGGTTAAGTGCGCGTCTCGTGCCCTTAGTCGGCCAGGCTCGGTTCTGCAGGGTCTCAGACCTTTAGACGCCCGACGTTTCTCAAGACGTAATCGCCGCTGTGCGGCTTCCGGGTAAGGAGTCGATAAACCAAGGTAGGCCCCGGCCAGTTCGTCGGGATTTCCCCGCTCGAGGTTCGATACCAGCTCGCACACAGCGCCCACACCGACCTCCGTAGTCGCCTTCTCAAGCGCGTGTTGTAGCGTTGCGCGCTCTCCGTCCTGACATCGATCGCATGACCCGGATGAGCAGCCACGGCTTTGATGAGCGTTGCGATGTGACGGACTTGTGACTCGATCATGTAGAGGATCGACCCCGAGCCCACATTCGTGTTGGGACCATAAAGCAGGAACAGGTTCGGGAACATGGGGACAGTGATGCCCAGATATGCGTACGCCTGGGTCTTCCACACCTCGGCCAAGGAGACTCCGCGAGAGCCGCGCACGGACATCGGGGCGAGAAAATCGGTGGCGCGAAACCCGGTTCCGTAGATCACGACATCTGCAGGACGAAACTCTCCATCCACGGTCTTGACACCGTTGTCGCAGAGCTCTGCGATAGCCTTCGGCACCAACGACACGCGATCACTCGCGATTGCTGGATAGTAATCATTCGAGAACAGCACTCGCTTGCACCCTGGCGCGTCCGAAGGCATCAATTGCTCGCGCAAAGATGGGCTAGCAACCTGCCGATGTAGGTGGCGGCGCGCGATCGCACCGAGGACGCGTGAGAGGGGCTTCGCGTCGACTAGCGTCACAGCGAGCAACTCGAAAATTAGCCATACCGCGAAACGCTCGAGGCGCAGCGCCATCGGCAATAACTCGCTCACCCTGTCGTGAAGGACTCCATACCTGCTGTCCCACTTCGGCAAGATCCACGGAGCCGTGCGCTGATATAGCGTGACATGCTCCGCCTCCTGGGCGATGTGTGGCACGAATTGGATGGCACTAGCTCCTGTGCCGATGACGGCTACTTGCTTGCCGCGAAGCGAAACCGATCGGTCCCAACGCGCCGAATGAAAGCGCGGCCCCTGGAAGGTGTCTGCGTCGGCAATAACGGGTACGTGGGGCAAGGAGAGCTGACCCACGGCCGAGACGACGACATCGCAGGTTATTGTCTCGTTCGAGTTCGTAACCAGGGTCCAACGCCCTAGCTGGTCATCGAAGGTCATTGCGACAACTTCGGTCTGGGTACGCAGATGCGCGGCCAGTCCGCCACTCTCCACGAGTTGTTGGAGGTACTTGAGTATCTCGGGTTGCTCGGCATATCGCCGTGACCAACGAGGATTGGGCTTGTACGAGAGTGAGTACAACGCTGACGGCACGTCGCAGGCCGCTCCCGGATAGGTGTTGTCACGCCAAACACCCCCGATGTCTGCAGCCTTTTCCAGGATCGTGAAGTTCGTGAACCCGTCCTTCTTCAGCCGGTGGGCCATCGCAACCCCGGCGAAGCCGGCCCCGATGATCACGATCGACGGATCGTATGCGCGACAGGCCGTCGCGAAGTTGCTGCTCATGAGGCAGAGACGACTGACTTCACGCTGCGGCGGTCGAGGTGGTGTAGGTGTAGGAGCATTGCCTGTTCGGACACTTTCACCTGACTTCCGAGGCTTCAAGGAAGCGTCCCGCTCGATGAATCGCGTCTCGGGCTTCGGGAAGAATCCGGAACATAGCCTGGAATACATGGATCTGTCCCCGGTATACCTGGATCTCGACGTGGGATCCAGCTGATTGAAGTCGCTCGGCGAGACGGCGCGAGTCATCGATCAACATTTCTCTCCCGCCCACCTGAATGAGGATCGGCGGCATCGAGGTGAGGTCCGCGTCAAGCACGCTGAGGCGCGGATCTCCGCGATCTGCGCCACCTACGTAGAGGTCAAGAGCGCGCGCCGCTGATTGAGCGGAGGCAAAAGGATCCCGGCGGCGAATTTCACGCGCTCTGGCAAGTTCGCACCTGAGATCCAGGACGGGAGACATCAGCAGCATCGCATCAGGGAGCGGCAATCCAACTGCACGTGCGCCCAAGGCCGTGGCCATCGTGAGCTGACCGCCCGCTGAATCGCCGGCAACCGCGACGGTGCGCTGACAAGAACCCGGGGACCCTCCGCTGGTAAGCCAGCGATACGCATTCAGCGCATCGTCCGCGGCTGCGGGATAGGGATACCGCGGGGCAAGACGATACTTCACTGCGAAGATGGGGCGCCCGCTCGCCGAGGCGAGTTCACCAAGAAGACCGCGGTGCGTCTCCGGCGAGCACATAGAATAGGCGCCGCCGTGGATGTACAGCAAAGGGTTGGCATGCGGATTAATGGCAGGCGTGGTGATCCAGTCCCCACGAACCGGGCCTCCGGCGAATACAGTGTCAACCTTGCGCACTGTGACGCCGCGCCGAGGCCGTGAGGCTACGAGCGCTGTTCGAAGCACGCGATCCATCACCGCAAGTCCGTAGGCGTTTGATGGCATCAGCTGCGCCAGTGGCCGCAGCGTGGTTCGCGAGGACATCGCGACGAGATGACTGGCAAGACTGGGCTGCCAGTCAGGGGCATCCATTCTGGTCACCGGGGACACACCTCTTCGGGCCGATTCTCGAATCGGTAGTCCGAGAGGCGAAAGGTGCGGCTCCGCCAATAGGTCTCCAGAGTCGTTGATGGACGGAGTGGAACGTCACCGTGCCTGTCGAAGTAGTAGCTGTTGGCATTGGAACAGCTCGGCTGCCAGAAAACCTGTCTGTGACGCCGCCTTAGCACTTCGGCGAAATAACGGTCGTTCGCCTCCTTCTTGACCTCCACGCAGTTAGCACCCAGCGCCCGCGCGCGACGAAGACACCGGACGATGTGCCGACTCTGCGCCTCGATGAGCGTGAAGTACGAGGAACCGTTGTAGCCGTACGGGCCGAAGATGTTGAAATGATTCGGAAATCCCGGGACGCTCACCCCTTCGAAGGCCTGCAGTCGATGCTCGTCCCACCATGTAGCCTGCTCCAGCCCGCCGCGTCCCTTCAATACGTAAGTTGGCATGTTGCCCGACTCCATCACTTTGAAGCCGGTGGCCAGGATCAAGACGTCAATGGGATGAGCTTTGCCGTCTCGAGTATGGACGGATGCATGGTCGATATGGGTTATGCCGCTCGTCTCGAGCGAAACGTTGGACCGGTTGTACGTTGCGAGATAGGAATTGTGGAAGCTGGGTCGTTTACAGCCCAACGAGTAGCGCGGAATGAGTTGTTCTCTCGTCGTCGGGTCATGGACCTCACGCCGCATGTACCGCTTTGCGGCGCTCTCCATGACATCGGCGAACGGTATCACCGTATGAAAGTGAGCGGCGATTGGGAAAGTGATTTCCACGAACGCCTGGCTGGCGGTCCGGGTCGCCAATTGTGCCCCCGGCAGGAAATGTAGAAGCCTTCCACCCCACGTCGGTATGGGGAAGTCTGGCTTCGGCAGACAATAAATTGGAGTTCGCTGAAATACCGTCAGACTCTCTGCTTTCTTTGCGACTTCGGGTATCAGTTGCACCGCCGATGCACCGGTACCGATTACTGCAACCCTCTTCCCGCTGAGATCTTTGGCATTGTCCCATCTAGCCGTGTGGAGCGTAACGCCGGCGAAATCTCGCACCCCCTTGATTTCAGGCCACTTTGGCCGACTGAGAACGCCGGAGCAATTTATCACGAAGCGTGCCGTGAACTCCTCACCATTGGCACTGGTCAAATGCCACCGTGTTGCGTTCTCGTCGAAACAAGCCTCGGTAATGGTTGTGTTGAAACGAATATGGTCCCAGAGCCGATACTTTTCAACACATCGCTCGGCATAGGCTTTGAGCTCATTGCCGTGGGCGTACGTGCGCGACCAAGAGGGCCGCATTTCGTATGAGAATTGATAACTGAACGACGGTATATCGACAGCGATACCCGGGTAGGTGTTCCAGTGCCACGTACCACCTACGCCATCGGCGTCATCAACCATCAAGAAGTCGGTAAATCCCGCCTTCATCAAGCTAATGCCAGACCCGATGCCGGAAAATCCAGCTCCTATGATAATTATCTCGTAATTACGGTCGGACTTGCGATCCATTCCTGTATTTCACCGTTCTGACGGTCAGCCCTGCAAACTTGTATTCAGAGTGATTGCGTCAGCTCGACGTGTGTATCGTCGCGCCGGGTTATCACGTAATCATGAGGATCCAAGCGGGATAGTTCTCTCATAAACTGGGTCGCGAAACCTGGGTACATCGTGCCGTTGTAGCCGTCCTCGGTCAAATACCAACTGCTGCACCCCGAATTCCAAGTCGTTCGTCGAAGGCGGCGCTGAATTTCGGAGTGATAGCGGTCCTGACGATCCTCCCTCACATCCAAAGTGCCGATGTCATTTTGCTGAAGGAGCTTGATCGCCTTGACTATATAGTCAATTGCAGCCTCCATATATACGAGCGCCGAGTTGTGGCCTGGCCCGGAATTCGGTCCGAAAGTGAAGAATAAGTTCGGATACCCGGCCACGCTCACGCTCTTGAAGGCAAATGTCCCCTGAGACCATTCATCGCCGAGCTTCCGACCGCCGAGGCCGCTAATCGGGAACGGGGTGCCACGTTTGGCCACATCGAAGCCAGTGGCAAATACGATACAGTCCACTTCGTGCTCGACACCGTCGGCGGTCCGAACACCGTTGGGTGACAATGTGGCGATCGGCCAGCTGATCAGCTTGCAGTTATCCGCCTGTAGCGCAGGGTAATAATCACTGGTCATGAGCATGCGCTTGCATCCAGGCCTGAAATGGGGCGTCAACTGACGTCTCAACCAGGAGTCTTTCACCTGCCGACGGAGATGAGCCTTGGCCGCCAGCTGTATCGCGGACGTCGCGGCGGTGTTCCAGACCATACCCACTGCCATCACTTCGTGGGCCCAAAACCACGCGTCGCGGAGCGCTTGTTCGCTCACCGGCAGGTGTGTGAAGGTCGAACGCGCCCAGGCCGGATGCCTGAAGTTCACCCTGGGCAACACCCAGCCGGGCGTTCTCTGGAAGACTTTGACCGAGGCAGCCGACTTTACGAGCTCGGGAATGATCTGAACCGCGCTCGCGCCTGTCCCGATGACTGCAACCCTCTTACCGCCGAGATCGTAGCCATGGTCCCATCGAGCGCTGTGGATCTTTTTTCCACCGTACGAGTCAATACCCCGAATATCGGGAAAGCTGGCGTTGGCAAGTGGTCCACTGGCCATCACAACTGACCGGGTGTGATACCGCTTTCCATCTGCCGTGTCGGCCATCCAGATGCCGGCACTCTCATCGAATTCCAAGGCAGTCACGTCGGTATCAAACTGGATGAACCGGGCAAGATCGTACTTGTCGACCATATCGTCGATATATTCGAGGATCTCAGCGCTCCCCGAGTAGGTACGAGTCCAGCCCGGATTCGGCTCGAACGAGTAGGAGTAGAGAAGCGAGGGAATATCGCAGGCCGCACCGGGATAAGTATTGTCTCGCCAGGTGCCTCCGACGCGATCTGACCGTTCCAGGATGACGAAGTCATCCGTGCCCTCTTGAAGCAGTCTGATCGCCGCACCGATACCTGCGAACCCGGCGCCGACGATCAACGTCGTCGTGGTGCCTGTCATTTGGCAACCGGTTCGTAGGTCAGTTCGTCCGTCCAGGATGGCGGCCGACCGAAAATCTGAACAGGGAAAACATCGATCGCATTGCCAAGGCGCTGAGACACGAAGTGCAGAGGCTGGGACCGCTTGATGGACGACGACATGTGCGCCTTCAAGATGTGATAGCCGGGCACCCTCCGCGTATGCTCACTGCGATCGCCGACATTGGCATACCGCGTCACTGCGTTGTATAACTTCTCCTCGGACAGACCCATAGCGTTGAGATTCATCAACATGCGCGTCAGGAGCGGGATATACAGCAACGCGCCGGTGAGAATGCGCGGGTCGACAAGAGCACCCGCAGTTTGAATGGCGTGGATTCGCATCGGGCTGGCGCCCAGGTCATTCAAGACCTGGAAGCCAACCGCGAGATGCCTTGATTCGTCGCTGTTGACCTTGTTGAACACCTCCCCGCACACAGGGTCGTCAACCTCATCGAGGAGAAACTTCAGCAGCGCTCCATCGAGCGCAGTCTCCAGTGCCGGAATCGCGGCCCCGATGACGGTCAGGGGCAGGGCTTCCGCATAACGGTCCAGCCATTCGATGACCAGCCGAATATTCTTGTTCGGGACCGGTTTCTCGCCTTCCTCGAGCATGCCCCAGCGACGCATCAAGGCAAGTTCGGCATTGGCGTGACGCTGCTCCTCGGCGTGAAAGTAACGGTAAATGTCTCCGAGCGCTTCGAATGGCGCCTTTGGAGCCATCGCGGCGAAGGCACGTGCTCCAACATGCTCAATCCACACCACGTCGGACATGAATTGCTTGAGTTTGGGACGCTGTTCATCGGTGATCAGTTCCGCGCCAGGGGCGTTCCAATCGATATCGGCAAGAGCCCATTGCTTGTTTTTGATTGTCTCGAGCATGTCACTGTATGCGAAAGCCATTTTCCCTGCTCCTCTACTCGGCTGAATCGTTCCATGAGGCCATGCGCTCCACGAGGCCCAGCGTGCGAGTAAAGGGGCCGGGTAGGGCTCTCTTGAGTTGCCACAAGACTTTGGCATCGAGTTGGGGTACTACATAAATTTGTCCGCGATCGTGCGCGTTCAACGTCGTTCGAGCAACGTGCTGTGGCGAAATGCCGGTCCATTTCATCAGGTTGGCCGCGAGTCTTGCAGCCGCCTCGTCGATTTGAGGATTGTTGACGATGTTCGTCTTCACGAAGGTGGGGCAAAGCACTGTGACGTTGATGTCAGTACCGCTCAGTTCGGCCGCCAATGTCTCCGACAGAGCGAGCACCCCGGCCTTGCTCACGTTGTAAGCCGCCATCCGAGGGGCCGAGCCAAAGCTCGCTGCCGACGCCACATTGATGACTCCGCCATGCCCATTGCTGCGGAGCCGAGGCACAAAAGTCTCGCAGCCGTAGATAACGCCCCAGAGGTTGACAGAAATCGCCGCGTTCCAGTCCTCGATCGACGTCGCGCCGATGCGGTTGCCGCCCGCACCGATTCCGGCGTTGTTGATGACGAGGCTCGCAGCCTTCTCGAACCAGTCTTCGCTCACATCAGCGAGGTTGCGGACCTGCTCAAGATCGGTGACATCGCATTCGATGTCGAAGCCCTCGCCGCCAGCCTGCCTCACCAACTCTGCCGACTCTTTTGCAGTGACGGGATCTTTGTCGGCGCACACCACGCGTCCACCTCGGCGCGCAAGCTCCACGGCGAATGCGCGGCCGATACCGCTTCCTGCGCCCGTGACGACTGCATCGGCGCGGTGCGTTCTGCCTGGTGCGCCGCCGAAGGGCAGCAATCTCATCCGTCTGCCTTTCGGGTCGCGACATGGACGTCTGCTGTGGGGAAACTCTCATCTGGGGGCACCAGCCACCATTGGTGTCGCATGCCACCAGTTTGGTGGTGGAACGAGCACCTTGTCAAGATGGAGAGGTGCGGTCGAGAAACAAGCGCTGGGGTGGTCGGACCGGGGCCGAGCGTCGTGCCGAGCGACGGCAGCAATTGATCGAGGCCGCAACCGAGATTTGGAGTGAGAGCGGTTGGGCCGCGGTCACTATGCGCGGCGTATGCGCCCGCACAGGGCTGAACGATCGATACTTCTACGAGGGCTTCAAGACGCGCGATGAGCTGCTCGTTGCTGCGTGGGATGGCGTCCGCAATGACATGCTCGGCGAGGTCGCCGCGCTCTTCAACGAGCGTGCGAATCGGCCGCCGATCGAAACCATCACCGCGGCGATCACCATCGTGGTCGACCGGATCGCACGCGATCCCGGCCGGGCACGCATCCTCCTCGCTCAGCATGTCGGTAGCTCACCGCTACAAGACCGCCGCGCCGTGGCGCTACAGGAAGCAACGCAGTTGGTCGTTGAGGCAAGCCGGCCACACCTCCGACAAGATGCCGACGAGATAGCCCTTCGCATGGACACCCTGATCGCTGTCGGGGGATTCGTCGAAGTCATCACCGCCTGGCACTCCGGTTTGCTTGCGGTGACCGAGAAAGAAGTGGTCGCGCACACCAGCAGACTTGCTGAAACCCTGGCTCAACGCTATGTCATCAGCGACTGATCGAGGCTCACAACAGGCCAGCCAGCCCCGTGGCGATCGCTGCGAACCGCATTTGCGGGTCCGACCGCCACCTTCACCGGCCACCGAGCACCGAATCCGTGAGTCACCGACGCGTCGCACCCTGTTCGGAAGGAGCGACGCAGGAACGGTGCTCCTGCGTCGCCGCACTTCCGCATCTTTGCTATCCCGACGAAGCGATAACTCGCTGTGAACCGTCTTGGTCGAACAGTTCTTTGCTCCAATGCTCCAGGACCGCGGCGCTGTCCCAATCATCAGGATGGAAACCCGGGCGATTGTAGGAACGGAAACGCCGCAGCGCATCGGCGGTGAACATCGGGGTGCGACTAAAGCGGTACAGACTGCGCACCAGGGTGACCGGGTTATATGAGGCTCTATCAGCGGCCATAGACAAGGCAGTCTGCAGAATGAGCTCGCCGAACAGAATTACTGAAGCGATCCGCATGCCCCGTACACGGGTGCGCTCGGTTGCTCCCACCAGCCGATAGACATCAAAGGCAACCGCTTTGTGCTCCGACTCCTCGAAGGCATGCCACAGCAGAATCGGTCGAACCTCTGTCTGGCCGATGAGCTTCTGGGCGTCTTCGCTGGTAAGAATGATTTCTGCCAGCGTAGCGGTGTAGTGCTCCAACGCGGAGGTCATGGACAGCCGCATTTCCGGCGAAAAGCGCCGTTCCAATCGCTTGATCAAGCGTCCGACATGACGGTCGATTCGCGCGGTCGGATAACCCATGACCTGGAGTCGCTCGTTTAGGAGACGATGCTGGTGTCGATGTGTGGCCTCTTGTCCGATGAAACCCTTGACCGCTGTCTCTAGTTGGGGATCGTCGATGGAACTCTGGAAGTTCCTGACCGAGCGGATGAAGAAATCCTCGCCTTCCGGGAACGTCGCAGAAAGCACCGAGATGAAATGGCTCATCACCAGGTCGCCATCGACAAAATGTTGCCGCTTCGTGGAGGTCGGCATCGGAAACCGAACGCGCCTGGGTTTTGGCAGCACCCGGGTCGGGGTCGGGGCTTGATCGTCCGACATTTGAGGTCCTTCCTCGAAGTTTGGATCTGACTTTATGCCTTGTCAGATAAGACTGCCAGACTGTAGGACATGAGTCCAGCACGTGTCTATGGCGGGCTGTCCGCAACTCAACGCGATGCACAGCGTCGCGTGATGTTGATTGATGCCGCGGTCTCAATCATGGGCACCCACGGAGCTACCGCGTGCACCGTGACCGCCGTGTGTGCGAAATCAGGAGTGACGAGCCGGTACTTCTACCAACAGTTTCGCGATCGAGACGCGCTCTTGCGTGCGGTATTTGCCAAGATCTCCACTACCTTCCAAGCGGTGATAACCAGCGCCATTCCGGACGACACGGTTGCTCCTCAAGAACTGGCTTACGCTCCGATCAAGGCCCTGGTTCAGGTGATCGAGAACGATCCCCGCATGGCCCGCATACTGTTTGTCGAGTCGGGCGCAGAACCCCTCCTTCGGCAGCTGCGAAGCGATCTGATGACCGATTTTGCGGAGCTGGTGCTCAGAGAGGCCCGCTTGCACCTCGATATACCCAGCGATGTGCTCCAAGTCGCAGATCTCGCCGCTACCTACGGTGTCGGGGGCCTGTTCGAGATACTCCGTCGCTGGATAGATGGACAACTGAACCTCTCGACTGAAATGCTCATCGAGCACTGTGCGGGTTTTCTCGGCATTCTCGGCCTGTATACCCTCGGACAGGCGCCTGATCAGGCCGCTCCGCCGCTGGCCAAAGCCGAGGAGACCCGATAGATTCTGGCCGACCGGCGTTATGCACTACTCGGTTGGCTGAAGGGCATGGCGCGACACTGACAATCGCTGCGGGTGTTCACCCGAGATCGCGAACCGTAGACTCCACGCGCGCCGGACGAGGAACTCGATACGACCTCGCACGGGCCCTGTGTGCCGTCCCTCCCCAGTCAATTCCTTCGATCGCTCGATCTGCAGCGAACGCACCGCTTCGATCCTCGCCATTCGACGGAACCACGGCGCGGAACAAATCCGACGCCCGCCTGCGCCGTTGTCACCTGATGTTAATTGCGGCTAACATCAGCGCCTAGTAGATCGACGTCGATGCTCGCCCGGAAGGAAAACTTTGGTACAGGTCCTGCCCGATCGGGTCGACGACACCGCGCCCGGCTATCTCAAGAACCGCGAAGGACTGAGCGCGCAACTCGACACCATCGCGGAGCAACTGGCGCTGGTCAACGGCGGCGGCGGCGCGAAATACGTTGCGCGCCACCGTAAGCGGGGCAAGCTGCTTGTCCGCGAGCGCATCGAGCTGATGCTCGACCCCGACACGGCGTTCCTCGAACTATGCCCCTTCGCCGCCTGGGGCAGTAAGTTCCCCGTCGGCGGTAGCGTGGTGGTAGGCATCGGCGTGGTCGAGGGCATCGAGTCGATGATCATCGCCCACGACCCCACCGTCCGCGGCGGCGCATCGAACCCTTATACCTTCCGCAAGGTGTTCCGCGGCATGGCCATCGCGCGGGAGAACCGACTGCCCATCATCAACATCGTCGAATCTGGCGGCGCCGACCTGCCCACACAGGCAGAGATCTTCGTGCCCGGCGGACAGCTGTTCCACGACTTGACCCAGCACAGCGCAGCGGGGCTGCCGACACTGGCCCTGGTCTTCGGCAACTCGACCGCGGGAGGTGCGTACGTCCCGGGCATGTGCGACTACGTCGTGATGGTGCGCAACCGTTCCAAGGTGTTCCTCGGCGGTCCGCCGCTGGTCAAGATGGCCACGGGCGAGGTCTCCGATGACGAGTCGCTCGGCGGCGCCGACATGCACGCCCGCACCTCGGGGCTGGCCGATTACATGGCCGAGGACGAGCAGGATGCGATCCGCATCGGCCGTCGCATCATGGCGCGGCTCAACTGGCGGAAGAACGGCCCCGGACCCACCACGCCGCCGCACCCACCGGTGCACGACCCCGATCAGCTGCTCGGCATCGCGTCGGTCGATCCGAAGGTGCCCTTCGACCCCCGCGACGTCATCGCCCGAGTGGTCGACGGCTCGGCCTTCGACGAGTTCAAACCTCTCTACGGCACGTCACTCGTCACCGGCTGGGCCTCGATCCACGGCTTCCCGGTCGGCATCCTCGCAAACGCACGGGGCATCCTGTTCAGTGAGGAGGCCGAGAAAGGTTCGCAGTTCATCCAACTGGCAAATCAGATCGACACCCCCCTCATCTTCCTGCAGAACACCACCGGTTTCATGGTCGGTGCCGAGTACGAACAGGGCGGCATCATCAAGGACGGCGCCAAGATGATCAACGCCGTATCAAACAGCACGGTCCCCCACGTGACCATCACCATGGGTGCGTCCTACGGTGCCGGGAACTACGGCATGTGCGGGCGATCGTACTCACCGCGTTTCCTATTCGCTTGGCCTAACTCGAAGTCGGCCGTGATGGGTCCGGCGCAACTGGCCGGAGTGCTGTCCATCGTGGCGCGCGAGTCCGCCGCCGACCGCGGGCTGCCCTTCGACGAGCAGGCCGACGCCCAGATGCGCGCCGCCGTCGAGGAACAGATCGAGCGCGAATCCGTCGCACTGGCCAACAGCGGCCGACTTTACGACGACGGGATCATCGATCCCCGCGATACGCGGACCGTTCTCGGGTTCTGCCTGTCGGTGATCCACAACGGCGAGGTCCGTGGCCAGCGTGGCTACGGCGTGTTCCGGATGTGATGGCGATGCCCAAGATCCGCAAGGTCCTGGTCGCCAACCGTGGCGAGATCGCGCGGCGGGTGTTCCGCACTTGCCGCGATCTCGGGATCGCCACCGTCGCGGTCTATTCCGACGCCGACGCCGACGCGTGGCACGTCGCCGACGCCGACGAGGCCGTGCACCTTCCCGGCTCGTCTGCCGCCGAGACCTACCTCGACATCCACCGGATCATCGCCGCTGCCTCGCTCACCGGCGCGGACGCAGTACACCCCGGCTACGGCTTCCTTTCGGAAAACGCCGGGTTCGCGCGCGCCTGTGCCGCCGCCGACCTCGTCTTCATCGGTCCGCCGCCCGGGGCGATCGACGCGATGGGCTCGAAGCTGCAGGCCAAGAAGACGATGTCCGACGCGGGGGTGCCTGTGCTGCCCGGTGGCGACACGACGGGGCTATCGGCCGAGCAGCTGGCGAAGCTGGCCGCCGACGTCGGCTACCCCGTGCTGGTCAAGGCCAGCGCCGGCGGCGGTGGCCGAGGCATGCGCATTGTCGCGTCGCCGGACGAGCTCGACGAAGCGGTCACCTCCGCTTCGCGTGAGGCCGCCGCCGCGTTCGCCGACGGCACCGTCTTCCTCGAGCGTTACGTCCAGCGCCCACGCCACGTCGAGATCCAGATCATGGCCGACACGCACGGAAACGTCGTCTCTCTGTTCGAGCGCGAGTGCTCCGTGCAGCGTCGACACCAGAAGGTGATCGAGGAGGCGCCGTCACCGGTCGTCGACGACGCGTTGCGCGCTCGGATGAGCGAGGCCGCCATCGCCGCCGCGCGCGCCGTCGGCTACGTAGGCGCCGGGACGGTCGAGTTCGTCTACGACGCCGCTCAGGATGGCAAAGCCGACTCCTTCGCCTTCCTAGAGATGAACACCCGGCTGCAGGTCGAGCACCCGGTTACCGAGCTGATCACCGGCCTCGACCTGGTGCGTGCCCAGCTGCTCGTAGCCATGGGCCGCCCGCTGCCTGAGGAGATGCACAACCCGCGAATTCGCGGTCACGCGGTCGAGGCCCGGCTGTGCGCCGAGGATCCGGCCGATGACTACCGGCCCTGTACCGGCACCCTGCGCACCTTGGATGTCCCGGCGCTTGCCGGCGTGCGGGTTGACTCGGGTTTTCGTGCCGGTTCGGTCATCAGTCATTACTACGATTCGCTGCTGGCCAAGGTCATCGCGTGGGCACCAACGCGCGACGAGGCACTTGCCAGCCTCTCGGCGGCGCTGGCCGGCGCCCGTATTCACGGCGTGACCACCAATCGCAACCTGCTTGTTCGCGTCCTGCGCCATGACGAGTTCGCCGGGCGGGGCACCGACACTGGGTTCCTTGACCGACACGACGTCGCCCAACTCGGCGCTGCCCTCCCAGACACGCAGTCCGAGCGCCTGCACGCCGTCGCGGCGACCGTGGCCGGGGTGGCCGCGCGGCGTGCCGTCGCAACTCTGCAGGCCACGTTGCCCGCCGGCTGGCGCAACAACCCTTCGCAGCCGCAGACCACAACCTGGCAGACCCAGGGCGGGCGCGAAGTGCGCGTCGGGTACACGTTAGGTTCGACAGGGACCTGCCTGCAGGTCGACGACGAGCCGTTGGCCGACGTCGAGGTTGTCGAGGGCAGTAGCGAGCGGGTGGTGCTGCGCGTCGACGGGGTGCGCCGCACTTATGATGTCGTCCTCGACGGCGATGTTGCCCACCTCGACTCGGTCGCCGGCTACTCCGCCCTGCGGCTGGCGCCACGCTTCGTCGACCCGAGCACTCTGAACCCGCCCGGGTCGCTCACCGCGCCGATGCCGGGCTCGGTGATCCGACTACCGGTCGCCGAGGGCGAGACGGTGTCAGCCGGTCAAACGCTCGTCGTCCTGGAGGCGATGAAGATGGAGCACACCGTCGCGAGCCCGATCGACGGGGTGCTGAGCGCCCTGCCGGTCCAGGTCGGCCATCAGGTCTCGAGCGGTGACGTCCTCGCCGTGGTCGAGGCGGTGGACGGCGGTGAAGTGGCGTCGGACGCCACGGAGCTCTAATGAAGCCGGCGCGCTCCCGATCGGTGGCGCGTCGATACCGATGTGAGGAGTGTCATGGAATTGCACGAGACAGAGGAACGTCAGGACCTGCGCAAGGCGGTCGCCGAGATCGCCAAGGACTTCGGACACGAGTACTACCTGGAAAAGTCGCTGGCCGGCGGGAAGAGCACCGAGCTGTGGCAGGCCGTGGGCAAACAGGGCTTCCTCGGGGTGAACCTTTCCGAGCAGTACGGCGGCGGCGGCGGCGGCATCTACGACATGCAGATCGTCGGTGAGGAGCTCGCCGCGGCGGGCTGCCCGCTGCTGATGACCGTCGTCTCGCCGACCATCTGCGGCACGATCATCCAGGCATTCGGCAGTGAGGAACTCAAGCAGCAGTGGCTGCCGGGCATCGCCAGCGGCGAGACGATCATGGCATTCGCGATCACCGAGCCGGACGCGGGCTCGAACTCGCACAACATCTCCACGACCGCGAAACGCGACGGCGACGACTGGGTCATCAACGGCACCAAGTACTACATTTCTGGTGTCGACGAAGCCGAAGCGATCCTGGTCGTCACCCGAACGTCTACCAACGACAGTGGTCGCGGACTACTCAGCTTGCTCGTCGTGCCCACCGATGTCCCCGGGCTCACCAAGTCACTCATCCCGGTGCAGGCGGTCACTCCAGAGAAGCAGTTCACTCTATTCTTCGATGACGTCCGCGTGCCGGCCGCCAACCTTATCGGCGCGGAGAACGAGGGCCTGCGCCAGGTCTTCATGGGCCTGAACCCGGAGCGAATCATGGGGGCGGCGCTCGGCAACGGCATCGGTCGCTACGCGCTGGATAAAGCCGCCGATTACGCCCGCAACCGCCACGTGTGGGGAACGCCGATCGGCTCGCACCAAGGCGTATCGCACCCGCTCGCCCACGCCAAGATCCAGGTTGAGCTGGCCCGGTTGATGACTCAGCGTGCCGCCTCCCTGCACGACGCCGGCGATCCGGGGTCGGGTGAGGCGTCGAACATGGCGAAATATGCCGCAGCCGAGGCGGGCATCCTGGCGCTCGACCAGGCGATTCAAACCCACGGCGGCAACGGCATGGCCACCGAGTACGGCCTCGCCACGTTGTGGGGTCCGGCCCGGCTCATGCGCACCGCGCCGATCAGCCGCGAAATGATCCTCAACTTCGTGGCGCAGCACAGCCTGAAACTGCCCGCGTCCTACTGAGTCGCCGCGGAATGAAAGGGAATCGAATGCAACTCGGCATCGGTCAGTGGGTGAGCCGGCGCGCCTTCCTCAACGGCGGGCGCACCGCGTTGATCAGCAACGGCGCGCACATCACCTACGCCGACCTCGATCGGCGCACCAACCAGGTCGCCGCCGCACTCATCGCCCTCGGCGTGCGCAAGGGCGATCGGGTCGCGATGCTGCTGGTCAATTCGACCGAGTTCATCGAGGTGCTGCTGGGCTGCGCCAAAATCGGCGCACTTGCAGTTCCGCTCAACGTGCGCCTTGCCGGACCCGAGATCGGCTACATCCTGGCCGACTCAGGCGCCGATGTTCTGGTCTTCCACGAGCCGTTCGCCGCGCAGGCCAGGAGCGCCGTCACCGAGTCCGGAGTCCGCGTGCGCCATGTCGTGCGCGCCGGTGGGGTGCCGGCGCCGGGCGAGCTCGGCTACGAAGACGTCGTCTCGGGCGCCGCGCCCGAACCGCTCAACGGTGACGTCGACGGCCGCGACCCCGCGTTCATCATGTACACGTCGGGGACGACGGGCCGACCCAAGGGCGCGATCCTCACCCACGACAACCTGCTATGGAACGCGATCAACGTCCTCGGCACCGACATCGGCCTGCGGGGCGAGGACGTCACCGTCGCGGTGGCGCCGATGTTCCACATCGGCGGGCTGGGAGTACACACCCTGCCGCTGTTGTACGTCGGCGGCACCAGCGTGATCATGCCGTCCTTCGAGCCGCGAGCGACGTTACAGGCGATGGCCGACCACCACGTCACGGTCCAGTTCATGGTGCCGGCCATGTGGACCGCACTCACACAGGTGCCCGACTTCGACTCCTTCAACCTGTCTGCGCTGCGTTTCGCCATGGGCGGCGGGTCGCCCGTCCCCCTCACGGTCATCGACTTCATGCGCGAGCGAGGCGTGCCCTTCACCGAGGGCTTCGGCATGACCGAGACCGCTCCCTTGGTGACCGTCCTCGACGCCGAGAACGTCAGCACGCGGGCCGGGTCGATCGGCCGCGTCGCAATGCATGTCGACGCCCGCATCGTCGACGACGACGACCGCGACGTCGCGACCGACACCGTGGGCGAACTGATCGTGCGCGGCCCGAATGTGTTCACCGGCTACTGGATGAAGGCCGAGGCGAGCGCCGAGGCGTTACGCGGGGGCTGGTTCCACACGGGCGACCTCGGGCGCATGGACGCCGAGGGCTTCATCACCCTCGTCGACCGCAAGAAGGACATGATCATCTCCGGCG
The DNA here is from genome assembly GCF_001570485.1 of Mycolicibacterium novocastrense. Lineage (GTDB taxonomy): Bacteria > Actinomycetota > Actinomycetes > Mycobacteriales > Mycobacteriaceae > Mycobacterium > Mycobacterium novocastrense. The sequence goes on along the minus strand of NZ_BCTA01000028.1, from coordinate 204,125 downwards.
GCGAGAACGTCTACCCGATCGAGGTCGAGCAGGTTCTCTTCCGCCACCCGGCGGTGTTCGACGCCGCCGTGATCGGCGGTAAGGACGCGAAGTGGGGCGAACGCGTCGTCGCGGTCGTGGTCGCCGACCCGGCGACACAGGCGCCGAGCGCCGAGGAGATCGTAGCGTGGTGCCGGGAGCGGCTGGCACACTTCAAGTGTCCGCGTGACGTGCACTTCGTCGCCGAACTGCCGCGCAATGCCACCGGCAAGCTGCTCAAGACCGAGCTGCGCGCGCAGTTCACGGGCATCGAGGGCGGAGTCGTTTTGCGCTGAGTCGTGCCGCTGCACATCGCGGGTTCGAAGCAGGGCCCCTAAATCATGAACTGAGAAGAGGATGCGACAGCATCGGCGGGGGCTAGCGGTTTCGTTCACCTCCCTTGATTTGGTGCGGCGGGTGCCGACGCAGGCAACCCCAGCGCCGGTAGGATCCCAGCCCGGCCCAGCGGATCGGACGGCGAACAACGTAACCACAAATCGACAGGAGGCCTGAAAGTGGCCGGTTTGCGCCGCAAACTGCTCCTCGAGGCCGCCGCCGACCTGTTCGCGCGGCAAGGCTTTCACGCCGTGGGCATCGACGACATCGGTGCCGCAGCAGGGGTGAGCGGGCCGGCCGTCTACCGGCACTTTCAGAACAAGGACGCGATCCTGCGCGAGTTATGCGACGCCGCCATGACTGAGCTGCTGGCCGGCGCCCGGCGCGCCACCAACGCCGGCACACCGACGGAGGTCCTGCACGCCCTTGTCGACCTACACGCGGCCTTCGGCGCGCGACGACGCGGCCTGTTGGCCGTCTACGCCCGCGAGCACCGCTCGCTGTCGCCGCTGGCGACCCGTGCCCTGCGACGCCGACAGCACAGGTACGAGTCCTTCTGGGTCGACGCGCTCGTACGAGCACGGGGCGATCTGGACCGTGAGCGCGCACAGGGCCTGGTCGCCGCCGTGCTGTCATTGCTCAACGCGTCCGCGTACATGCCGGCGTCGCTGGACGACGCGACGATTGAGGCGATGCTGGCCGCCGCGGCCGTTGCGGCGCTGTTCAGCCGCGCGGTTACACAGCAGGTAGACGGCGCCCCGCACCGGATTTAGTGTGTGTCGAGCAGCGATTCGGGAACGTCCACCACTCGGGATCGCACGTACTCCCCGAGCCCCTTGGCCTGCGCGTCCGGCCGGGTCGAGGAGGCCACCCCGTCACCGAGCAAGCCGTGCACCACCACGTTGAGCGCGCGCAGGTTCGGCAGTTCGAAGCGCTCGATGCGCAGGTGCGCCGTCTCCGGCCCGAGCAGTGTGCGCAGCCGCTCGACGCTCAGGTACTCGCGCGCCCACGCGTAACCGGGGTCGTCGCGTGCCCACAGTCCGAGGTTGGCGTTGCCGCCCTTATCTCCGGACCGCGCACCGAGTACCGACCCGAGCGGCGCGAGCCGCGTCGGCCCGGATGGCGCCGGCAGCTTCGCGGGCGGGGCGATCCCAGCCGGCGGGACCGCACCGGTCGGCGGGTCAGGGATCACGTGCCGATTGCCGTCGGCGTCGACGAGCACGTGCGTGAGGGCCGAGCGCGGAACGTAGGCCGGCCGGTAGACGCCGAACGCGGTCTCCGAGGACGGTGGCGTGGTGGTGTGGAAGCCGGCGAAACCAGCCAGGGCGATCTCCATGACCCCGCCGGAGAAGGCTCGGCCCACCTTTCGCGGGTCGGCGTCCTTCACCGTCACACGCAGGTGCGCGCAGGCTTGCTCGTTCGTCGGCGCATCGGAGACGTCGAAACGCAACAGTCGCACGTCGACTTCGTCGAAGGCGTCGCGTCCGCCGAGAACGTCGAAGAGCTGCTGTTCGGCGAAGGCCGCCTTGGCCTCGATGTCGAGGCCGGTGAGCACCATGGTCATCGTGTTGCGGAAGCCGCCCACCTCGTTCAGCGCCACCTTCAACGTGTCCGGCGGCGGACTGCCTTTCGTACCGCTGATCGCGACACGGTGCTCACCCTGTTGAGCCAGGCGAATGGTGTCGAAGTGGGCGACGACGTCGGGGCCGAGGTAGGCAGGTTCAGCGATCTCGTAGAGCAGCTGGGCGGTGACCGTGCCGACTGAGACCAGTCCCCCGGTGCCGGGATGCTTCGTGATCACCGAAGAGCCGTCCTCGGCGACCTCGGCGATCGGAAACCCCGGGTAGCGGCGGTCGGTGATCTCGTCGAGGAACGCGTAGTTGCCGCCCGTCGCCTGAGGGCCGCACTCGATCACGTGCCCGGCGACGACCGCACCCGCGAGCCGATCCCAGTCGGCGCGTGCCCAGGCGTGCCACCAGGCCGCGGGACCGACCACGAGGGATGCGTCGGTGACCCGGCCGGTCACGACGACGTCGGCGCCCGAATGCAGCGCCTCGGTGATGCCCCAGGCGCCGAGGTAGGCGTTGGCCGACACCGGTTTGATGTCGCCGACGGGCGGCGTGATTGCGTGGAGGTCGCCACGTAGGTCGTCGCCCTCGACGTGCGCGACGCGCGCGGTGAGGCCGAGACGTGCGGACAGCTCGCGCAACGCGGCGGCCAAGCCGGCGGGATTCAGCCCGCCCGCGTTCGCGACGACCTTGATGCCACGATCGAGACAGGTGCCCAGCACCTGTTCCATTTGGGTGAGGAAAGTCCGCGCGTACCCGCCGGACGGGTCTTTGGCCTGGGCCTTGGCCAGGATGAGCATGGTCAGCTCGGCCAGATAGTCACCGCACAGGACGTCGATCGGTCCGCCCTCGACCATCTCGCGGGCTGCGGCGATGCGGTCGCCGTAAAAGCCGGAGCAGTTGCCGATGCGGACCGGGACGCTCACCGCTGACCCCCTGCGAACTGGCCCGCCACGCGCCCGCCGCCAGGGGGCCCCGCGAAGGCCTGGGCGATCGCGAGCCACTGGTCGGCCAGCGGTCCGTCGGCGACCAAAGCGGTGTCGTCGCGGTGGCGGCGTTGGGTCACCAACAGGCAAAAGTCCAGCGCCGGCCCGCTCACGCGGTTGGCGGCGTCGGCTGGCCCCCACGTCCAGACGCTGCCGTCCGGAGCGGTCAGCTCGACGCGTACCGGGTCCGCGGGGAGGTCCAGACCGTTGGCCAGGTAGCTGAAAGCGCGCGCACCCACCCCGATGTGGGCCACGTGCCGCAGCCGTGCCGTGGCCTCGCGGGTCGCGCCGAGCGCGTCGACGATGTCCTGGCCGTGCGCCCAGGTCTCCATGAGTCGCGCTGTCAGCGACGAGACCGCGCTCATCGTCGGCCCGAACCACGGCAGGCGGGTCGCCGGGGCAATGTCCGCGAACGCCGCAACGAGGGCTGCACGCGACGTGTCGAACCACGCGAGCAGGTCGGCAGCCGGCATTTGACGGTAGCGCTCAGCGATGACGTCGGGTGAGATGCTTCCGTCGGCCATCATCGGCAGGTAGTCGCTGCTGAAACCGTCGGGGTCGGTGGCCGAGCGCACCGCCACGTCGTCGAAGAACGCCAGATGGCTGATCTGGTCGCGGATCGCCCAGCCCACGGCCGGAGTCGGCGCGTCCCAGCCGCGCGGACCTTCGGGCAGCGGTGCGATGAGTTCGCGCAACGCGGCCGTTTCGGCTTCGATGTCGGCGATTACCGACTGCATGGTCACCGCCATGTCAGCGTCCCTTCCACTGTGGTGCGCGCTTCTCGCGGAACGCCGTCGGGCCTTCCTGCGCGTCGTCGCTCAGATAGACCGGCTCCCATATCTCGTCGGCCAGGTCGTAGGCGGCGGCGAGGTGGTGCTGTGCCGAGAGGTACACGGTGCGCTTGGACGCAAGCACCGATAGCGGTGCGTTCGCGGCGATGCTGAGCGCCAACTGCCGGGTACGCTCGCGCAACTGATCGGCCGGCACCACCTCATTGACTAAGCCGACCTGGTGGGCGCGCTCGGCGGTGATCGGGTCGCCGGTCAGCAGGATCTGCATGGCAACGCGTGGGGGCACCAGCCACGATAGCGGTGCCGCCCACGGCGACCCGCGGCCGACTTTGACCTCGCTGACGGCGAAGGTCGCGTGTTCGGCAGCCACGACCAGGTCGCACTGCTGCGCGAGCAGGAAGCCCCCGGCGAACGCGACACCGTTGACGGCCGCGATCGTCGGCTTCGCGACATCGATGTTGCGGCCGAACTGCGGAGCGAAGTCCTTCGGGGGCACCTTGAGCGCGTTCTGCGCCATCTCCTTCAAGTCCCCGCCGGCGCAGAACGCCTTATCGCCCACGCCGGTGAGGACGAGCACCTTCGCCGCGTCGTCGTCATTGAAGCGGCGTACCGCGTCGAAAAGCCCCGTGCGCACAGCGTTGTTCAGCGCGTTGCGCGCCTCGGGCCGGTTGATCGTCAGCCAGGCCACGCTGTCGACGACCTCGTAGCGAACCGGTTGCTCGGCCACCGAGCCTCCGTCCCTCACCGTCGCCTCGCATGTGAGTGGCAGCTCACCCCGGCACCTCGACAAACGGGTCGGCCAGCTCAACGGTGGCTTCACTCGGCACGCACGGACCATCTTCGCTCGAGACGAGCAACTCGAGGTCGACGAGGCGCCGTCCGCCATCGTCGCGTTTGGCCACGACCTTGCCGCTCAGGGTTGCGGTCTGGCCCGGATAGATCGACCGGATCATTGAGATTCTGCGGCGCCGGATGAGCGCGTCGGGTCCGGCCCATTCGTTGAGGCCGCGGTCGATGAAGCCATGGAAGAAGAGGGTTGACAGGTAGATCGTGCGCTGGCCCTGGCTGCGCGCGTAGTCGGGGTCGTGGTGACCGGGGAACCAGTCCCATGTCGAAGCCGCGTTCATGCAGATGCGCTTGTAGCTGATCTCGATCGAGACGGGCGTCAGGGTGTCGCCGACGGCGATGTCCTCGAACCGCACGGGGACGCGGACCATGCTGCGCTCGGTGGAGTCGTTCATGATGCGCCTTCACTATCGGCGGTGTCGTATCGGAAGAGCACGTTGGTGTTGCGGCCGATGACCTCACCGTGCTGGTCGGAGAAGGTGCTCACCGTGGTGATGAACACACCGGTGCCCACCCGCGTCGTCTTGGGCTCGGAGATCGAGGCGATCTCCTCCACGATCGACACGTGATCGCCTACCCGGGGCCGGCGTTCGAACTCCGTCGTCGTCGAGGCGTTGATGATGTGGTGGCCCGGCAACGGGACGCTGAGCGCGAACATCATGTCGGCACGCGCTAGGTACCCGGGCACCCACTGCGGCGCGAAGCCGAGGCTCATCAGCAGCCCGGGCGGGCAGTCCTCACCCTCCCAGTAACGGGGGTTCGCGTCCTCGACGAGCGAGCAGTAGTACAACACCATCGAGCGGTCGATCGGGAACCACGCATGCCGCGGTTCGGAGCGATGACCGACCCACGCCCGGCCTTCGTCGAAGGTCCCGAACGTCATCCCGAGGCCGGTGACGTCGCTCGTTGGCGCGCTCACCGGGTCACCTGCACGACGGCGCTCCCCTTTATCGCGGGTTCGCCGGTCTGGCGCGTGACCACGAGTTCGAGGTCTGCCACCTGCTGCCCTCCGGCCTCGCGCACGCCGGTGACCCTGCCGCCGAAGCTGAGCAGGTCACCGGGCCATACCTGACCGGTGAACCGGATGCGGAACGAGCGGATGTTGGCCAGCCCCACCCAGGCGGTCAGCCGCTGCGCGAGCACACCGCCGTGCAGCAGTCCCATGCCGAACACACCGGGCATGCCGGCCGCGCGGGCGAACTCTTCGTCGTGGTGGATCGGGTTGAAGTCGCCGCCGGAGCCGGCGTAGCGAACGATGTGCGAGCGCGTCAGCGGGCCGAACTGTGAGGTCGGCATCTCGTCGCCGATGGCCAACGCCACCGGCGCGGGGGATGTCGTCATTGGGTGGAGCCTCCGGTTTCGATCAAGACGTCGGTCTGGCGCACGACGAGTTCGTCGCGCTGGTTGGTGAAGTCGGTCTCGATCGTCACGATTGTCATGATGCCGCCGCGCTTCCCCTCGCGGCTGGTCACGTTCGACACCCGACGAGTCTCGGTGAGCTCGTCGCCGACGAACACCGGCGCGAAATACTCCCAGCCGCACTCACCGTGCAGTACGCGTCGCAGGTCGAGCCCGAGGGCGCCGAACATGTCGTCGTCGGCGCGCCAGTGAGCCGAGGAGACGACGAAGGTCGGAGGAGCGGGGATCGCGCCGAAGCCGGCGGCGCGGGCGGCCGCGACGTCCTGGTAGATCGGGTCGCGGTCGCCGAGCGAAAGTGCGAACTCGCGCACTTTGGACCGGTCGACGGGAAACGTGGTCCTCCCGAGTTGCGTCCCGATGAGCGATGCGTCAGCCACTCTGGTCACCTTTCCCGCCGGCGAAGGCCGGCGCACAATCGCGAATGAGGCTGCCGAGGTTCTCGGCGATGCGCTCGGGCGCGAGACCAATCGAGGGTGAGTAGAGAACGATGTGGTCCAGCACGCCCTCGTAGCGGCGCAGCCCTTCTCGGACCTCGGCGGCGGTGCCGGCCACCGCCATCGCGTCGATCATGTCGTCGGTGACCGCGGCGAACATGGCCGGCAGGTCACGCCGTGCGAACGCGTCGCGGATGGCCGCTGCCTGCCTGGCGAAACCGCTGACGTCGAGCACGTGCTCGTAGGTCTTCACCGAGGAGTAGAACGCGATCTGCTGCGCGGCCTCACGACGTGCGATCTGTGGGTCGTCGTGCACCGCGCAGATGACCATCGAGACGATCTCAATGTCGGCGGGATCGCGTCCGGCCCGCTCCGCACCGCGCACGACGGCTGGGCGGGCGACCTCCTCGACGTAAGTCGTGGTGAACAGCGGATGACCAGCCAACCCGTCGGCTACGCGCCCTGCCACCTCGCACATCCGCGGACGCACGCCCGCGGTGATGATCGGGATCGCTCGCTTCGGCGGCGCGACGTCGCCGGTTGGGACGAGATTCATCCGGTAGAAGCGCCCCTCATGGCGCACGGGGCCCTCGTGCAGGTTCCAGATCCGACGCACGAGCGGGACCAGCTCCTCCATGCGCAGAGCGGGAGCGGAGGTGTCCTCCACGCCGTGCCAGTCGCTCATCATGCGGCGTGTACCGTTGCCGAGCCCGAGTACGACGCGCCCGCCTGAAAGCTCGTCGAGGTCACGCGCCTCGGTGGCGAGCACGAGCGGGCTGCGCCCGACGCCATACAGGATCGACGACCCGATGCGGCAGCGCTTTGTGCGCGCGGCCATCGCGGCCATCGAGATCGAGCCGGAGCGCGAGTAGAACTCCGAGGCCCAGGCGGCGTCGAAGCCGGCGAGGTCGGTAGCCTCGGCGGTCTCGACAAGGGTGGCCAAGTCCGCGCCGAGCACCGAGACCCCGTACGTGGTCACGACGCCGCCAGCCTGAATCGGACCAGCCCAAGGTCCTCGTTCACCCGCTCGAACACTGCGCGCACTCTCGCCCCGATCGCAACTTCATCTGGGGCCACGCCCTCGAGACTGGCCAACAACTGCGGCCCCTCGTCCAGACGAACGAGCACGACGACGTACGGCTCGCTGCGCGGGAACGAGTCCCACGGGGGGCGGTACACCGGCGCGAAACTGACGATCTCACCAGTACCCGCCGCGGTCTCCCAGGCCAACTCACCGTCATGGCAGACGGGACACACCAGCCGCGGGTAGAGGAAAGGGTGGTCGTTCGCGCACCGCTGGAAGACGAGTACACCGCGGGCCGCTGCTGCGAAGTAGGGACGGTTGACATCGGTCAGCGGCGGCAGCGCCTCAGGATCGTGCAGACCGTCGAGAGAACTCGAAGCTGCGGTCATGACGCTCCCTCCATCACCATGCTGACGTGACTGCACAGCATCGAGCCGTAGCTGTGCACGAACGCGGTATCCGCCCCGGGCACCTGACGGCCCTCGGCGCGACCGGACAACTGCCAGTAACCCTCAAGGATCTGCGAAATGCCAGAGGAGGTCCCGGTGTGCCCGAACCGGATTAGGCCGCCGTCGGTGTTCACCGGAAGGTCGCCCCCCGGATCGGCGCAGCCGTCACGGTAGAAATCGCCTGCCCCACCGGGCTTCACGAAACCCGCCTCCTCAAGGATCATCGCCGGGTTGGAGGCGAAGGCGTCGTAGAGCAAAGCGATGTCGACGTCGGCCGGCGCCCGTCCGGAGCGCTCAAAGGCCATCGGACCCGAACGGGCGGCCCCGGTACGACCCGGCCGGGCCAGCGAGGTCAGAAAACCGTGGGTGTGACCCTCTCCAAAGCCCAGCAAATGCACCGGCCGGTGCTTGCCCGCGCGAGCCCGGCGGGCCGAGCCCAGCACCAGCGCGCCACCGCCCTCGCAGGGAATCGAGCAGTGGTAGAAGTGGAACGGCCCGGCGATCGGCCGGGACGCCAGCACGTCCTCCACAGTCAGGCGTTGAGCGCCGTGCGCGATAGCCGCGGGGTTCAGTGCGGCCCAACGGTCCTGCGACACGGTGACCTCGGCGATGTCCGCCTTGCCCTGTCCCGTCTCGTGCATCCAGGCCTGCGCGATCAAACCGTAGAGCGCCGGCACGGACGGTCCATAGGGCATCTCGAACGCGTGGTCACACACCAGCGCCATCAGTTCGCGCCCGCCATCGCGGATCGGTGGAAACTTGCCCGCCGACACGACCAGCACCGTCTCGGCCTCGCCCCGGGCGATGACGTTACTCGCCATGCGCGTCATGGCGAGATGGGTCCCGCCGCCAAGCTGACAGGTCATCTGAAGTTTCAGATTGTGCAGCCCGAGATAGTCCATGAGGTCCTCGGACAGGAAGATCGAACCCTCGTTCGTCATCGGCCCGGCGCACACCAGACCGTCGACCTCGTCTGGGACCACCCCTGCGTCGGCGAGAGCCGCGACCGCGGCGCGCACATGCAATTCAGTGGAGGTGTACGGAACGTTTCTCCCTGGAGCGAGTTCGGCGGCACCGATGATGGCCGGCTGGTCGTGTGGCATCCGGACTCCTCTCGACCACGCGTCCAACGCCGGTCCCGACGTGAACGACGGTTAGCATAGCGTGCCTAGAGGTCCGCGTCACCCCCGCCCGCACCCGCCGCTAGCGCGGTATGGATTCTCTGGAATGTCCTTGCGCCTCTTCCCAAGAGGGTGCTGCGATGACCGAAACCCGCGCCGATCGTGTCGTTTCTCGACGATGTCCAGGTGACAGATGAGGCCGATCGTGAAGCCCGCTGGTTCCGATGGTCGCCCGGCACACGCCGGGGCGGATCTATAGCCCTCAGTCGCGCGTTTTTCTGAAGTGGCGCGGTGAACGACCGGTCCACCGTTTGAAGGCATGTGTGAAGTTCGTGAGCTCCGCGTACCCGAGTTCTGCCGCGATCTCGCTTACAGACAACGATCTGTCGAGAAGTCGCAGAATTGCTCGCTCCCGCAAGAACGACTGACGCAATTCGCGAAAGGTGGTCCCCTCTTCGCGGAGGCGCCGCTTCAACGTGCTCGGGGATATCGAAAGCTCGCCCGCCGTCCGGCTGATGTTCGTTTTTCCGGGATCTTTTTCGAGCAGGTCCCTTACTTTTTCGGAGACCGACGTGTCACGTCGTTGATCGAGAGTTCGCTGCAAATCGGTGACGGCAATCCGGTACGCCACAGGATCGGAGAATCGACAGACCTCCTCGAGCGAAGCCGCGGGAACGTGGACGAACGAGCTGGGGGCGTCGAAGAAGATCCGACCCGCCAACACTTCGTCATGAAGAACCCACGACTCCGGCGCTGAATGACTTAAATGCAGTTCAATATTCGGTACGGCACCCGCGAGCATGTCGAGCAGACGCAACAGCGCCAGCCCACCGTAGGTGACGGCCAGGCAGTTCAGGCCCGCGTCACCGGTGCGACCGGTGAGCCCGATCGTGAGGCCGCGTTCCGTCGAATGGAACGTCGGGCTGAGGGCTGTGGTGATCACCGGCAGATAAGCAAGCAACTCGACAACCTCGGCTACCGAGCCCGCGCTGACCAAGGGAACACTGAGTGCCCCAAAGGACGTCAGTTTGGCGTGTTCAGCGAACGCGAAACCCAGACGGGTTCCCTGATCACAATCGAAATCGGAATATATCTCCCTGAACCACCGTAAGGGGACCTGCGCGTCGCGACCCACCAACATCGACTCGGTAACGTGCTCGCGAACCATGATGCTGCGGAGCGCAATGCTGGCGTCATGCCCCAGCGCCTCACTGTCCAGCATCTGCAGGAAAGCCAGCGCTGGCATACCCGAGTCGTCGAGTTTCACGTGCCTCCCTGCGCGTGAGCTAAAAACACAACTTTTTGACTCCTGCGAGCCTAGCGACGCTGGTCACGCGCGACAACGCTAAATAGAGGAGTTCCAAATTGAGGAGAGTTAATCATGGCAGTCGTCACCTTCGTCTCTCACGACGGCGAGAAGTACGAAGCCCCCTTGGCCGAAGGGCAGTCCTTGATGCAGGTTGCGGTCAACAACGCGGTGCCCGGCATCGACGGCGATTGTGGAGGGGAAGCCGCATGCGGAACGTGCCACGTGATCGTCGCTCCCGAGTGGTCGGACACGGTGGGACTCTGCGGCGCCAACGAAGAGGAGATGCTCGCGATGAACCCCGAGCGTCAGCGGACGTCGAGGCTGTCTTGCCAGATGTCCGCCTCCGAGGCATGGGATGGCTTGACGGTCGAGCTACCTGAGTTCCAGCTCTGAAACAACGTCATGGATTTGGAGGAAACAATAATGAGTATTCCCGCGGCAGTGGCCGCCAAAGCCCAGTCTGCCGTGCCTCTGGAGCTGCAAATCCGCGGCGCACACCTCTACGACAAGACACGCCGGTGGGTAACCGGAACCAATGGTAAGAAGATCTTCACCGAGACGCCCATTCCTCCGGTCGAGGACGTTGATATCGCCGACATCGATCTCAGCAACCCGTTCCTCTACCGCCAAGGCCGCTGGAAGTCCTACTTCGAACGCGTGCGCAACGAGGCGCCGGTGCACTACCAGGCTCACAGTGCGTTCGGCCCGTTCTGGTCGGTGACCCGCCACGCGGACATCATCGCCGTCGACAAGAACCACGAGGCTTTCTCCGCAGAGCCGTTCATCATCATCGGGAGACCGCCCCGCTTCATGGACATCGCCATGTTCATCGCGATGGATCCGCCACAACACGACTTGCAGCGCGCTTCCGTCCAAGGGGTTGTCGCGCCGAAGAACCTGCGCGAGATGGAGGGGCTGATCCGCTCGCGTGTCCAGGAAGTGCTGGACGATCTACCGGTGGATCAGCCGTTCAATTGGGTGCACCACGTCTCCATCGAACTGACAGCGCGCATGCTCGCGACCCTGCTGGACTTCCCGTACGAGCAGCGGCACAAGCTCGTGGAATGGTCGGACCTCGCCACCTCCATGGAGCAAGCCAATGGTGGTCCTTCCGACAACGACAGAGTGTTTCGTGGCATGGTCGACATGGCGAAGGGTCTCAGCGCTCTCTGGCATGACAAGGCGGCCCGTACCGCCAACGGGGAGCGACCGGGCTTCGATCTGATCACGATGCTGCAGGCCAACGAGGACACTAAGGATCTCATCGACCGCCCGATGGAATTCCTCGGCAATTTGGTACTGCTGATCGTCGGGGGAAACGACACGACTCGCAACTCGATGAGCGGAGGGGTTCTCGCCTTGAACCAGTTCCCCGATCAGTTCGAGAAGTTGAAGGCGAACCCTGACCTGATTCCCAACATGGTATCCGAGATCATTCGCTGGCAGACCCCGTTGGCGTACATGCGCCGAGTCGCGAAAAAAGACATCATGTTGAACGGGCAATTCATCCGCAAGGGCGACAAGGTCGTGATGTGGTACGCCTCTGGTAACCGCGATGAGCGTGTCTTCGAGCGGGCCGATGAGTTGATCATCGATAGGAGCAACGCCCGCAATCACATCTCGTTCGGGTTCGGCGTGCACAGGTGCATGGGAAACCGACTTGCTGAGTTGCAGCTTCGAATCCTGTGGGAGGAATTGCTCCCTCGCTTTGAGAACATCGAGGTGGTCGGCGAACCCGAGTATGTGCAATCGAATTTCGTCAGGGGTATCAGCAAGCTGATGGTTCGCCTCACTCCCAGGCCAAGTGCGTGACTCCCGAACGAGCGGTGATCGTCGGCGCGAGCCACGCCGGCGCGCAGTTGGCAGCTAATCTTCGAAGGGAGGGGTGGTCTGGGGAGGTCGTGCTCATCGGCGACGAGGGGGGACTGCCCTACCACCGGCCTCCGTTGTCGAAGGGATACCTGGCCGGCAAGAACGGCCTCGACGACCTCCTGATTCGCGGCGCTGATTTCTACGAAAAGCAGCACATTCGACTCTTGAATGCGACCGTGGAGGCGATCCACCGGAGTGCCAAGCGTGTGTCTCTGAGCACCGGCGACACGCTGACGTACACCAAGCTCGCGTTGTGCACCGGCGCAAGGGCCAGACGACTCCCCACACCAGGGGTGGATCTTCCCGGAATTCACTACCTGCGTACCGCTGCAGACGTCGAGTTGATCCGTGCCGCCGCTACACCGGGTCGGAGGGTTGTGATCGTGGGCGGCGGTTACATCGGGTTGGAAACGGCGGCCTCGCTGTGTTCGCTCGGCATGAACGTCACCGTCCTCGAGGCAACCGAGCGTGTACTCGAACGGGTCACCGCGCCGGAGGTTTCCGCGTTTTACACCCGAATCCACAACGGCGAGGGAGTGGAGATCCGAACACACGCTCTCGTCGAAGCCTTCTCCGGCAACGGCAGAGTGCAGGAGGTCGTGCTGGCAGGCGGCGAACCGATCCCCGCCGACTTGGTCATCGTCGGCGTCGGTGTGGTGCCGAACACCGAGCTCGCCTCGGCCGCAGGATTATCCGTCGACAACGGCATCGTGATCGACGACCAGGCCCGCACCAGCGACCCCGACATCGTGGCCGCCGGCGACTGCACCAGCCACACCATGGCTCGATACGGCTCGCGTATTCGTTTGGAATCCGTATCGAGCGCCGGCGAGCAGGCCAAGATCGCTGCGGCGACAATCTGCGGAAAACACAGCGCAATCGCTGCGCTTCCGTGGTTCTGGTCCGACCAGTACGATCTCAAACTCCAGATCGCCGGTCTCAACACCGGATACGACGAAGTGGTCTTCAGCGGCGACCCGTCGCGTGACCGTGACTTCAGCTGCTTCTACTTCCGCGATCGTGAACTCATCGCCGCCGACTGCGTCAACCGTCCTCGCGATTTCATGTTCAGTAAGCGGGCCATCAGCCAGCAGCTCCGAGTTGACCGCTCAGAGCTCCTCGCCGGCTCGATCTGACACGAGAGCTTGCTAGTTACAAACTGTGGACAACTCCCAGGTACCTGAGTGCTACGCGGGAGATCCGCTCACCGGTGGTGGCGATGTCCGCGGCTGGGAGTACAACATGACTCACTGTCAGTCGCACCAGAACATCTGCGACCTCCTCAACGTCTTCGGGATCGAGATCGTCGAAGTGGTCGTTAAACCACGTGATCAGAGCCGCGGAGCAGAGCTGAAGCAGGGAAGCCGACGTCGGCAGAAGAGGTAGGACTCCAGTAGACGACGAGCCACCGCGATCATTCCCCGAAGGGTTGGACGTCAGAACTGCCTTGAGGAGCGGGCTGTCTTCTGCTTCACAGAGGGTGAATTGCACCGCTGCGGTGATGCCGCCCCGCACGTCGCCCACGTGTTCGGCAAGGACGGCAAGAATGCCTTCCATAAAGCGCTGGCCCTCCGACACCACAAGCGCGTCGCCGAGCCCCTGTTTGTCGCCGAACTCTTTGTACAACGTCGGGCGGGAGACGCCGACCGATTCGGCAACCTCGCTCATCCGGACCTGATCCCAGCCCTTCTCGATGGCGAGTTCTCGTGTCGCCCTCAAAACCTTTTCGCGCACATGCCGGCGGAAAGACACCCGCGCTGGTTCAGTTGGCATAGGAGCAGGATAGGCGCCAGCCCTACATGGGCAGTCAACCGACAGCAGGGTTCATGTGGTCCTGTCGAGGAATTCGACGACCGCCGTCGAGAATGCGTCGTTGTTGTCGCCGGCAATCATGTGTCCCGCGCCCGATACGTCAACGGTTTGCGCGTGCGGAACGACGGTCAGGAAATGCTTTACTGTCTCTTCGGAGACCATGTCAGATAGTAGGCCCCGGACCAGCAGCGTTGGCGCGGACACCTGCCTCGCACCATCAAGAAGGAACGCGCTCATCATGTCGAAGTCTTTAGCGCCTTCGTCTGGATCACCCTGCAGGAACTGGAAATTCGACGTCACGAAAGCTGGATCCCATCGCCAGGCCCAGCGACCGTCTTCGCGACGGGCGAGGACTTTTCGGAGGCCGTCGAGGTTTTCGGGGCGAGGGCGGTGCGGGTTGTAGGCGGCGATCACGTCAGCGGCCGACTCTAGGCTGTCGAAACCTTCGGGGTGTGCCGACATGAACGCTACGACTCGTCGGGCGCCTTCCATCTCCATTCGCGGAGTGACGTCAACCAGGACGACGGCCTGCCATAGGTCCGGCGGGGCGAGCAAGTGTGTTCCGAGAATGGTCAAGCCGCCCAGAGAGGCGCCGATCGCGGCGACGGGGCGGCCGGAATCGGCGTATGAGCGCACGGCCAATAGGTCGGATCCAAGCCGGTCCCCGTCGTAGCGTCCGTCGGGGTCCCAGTCGCTGTCCCCGTGTCCCCTGGTGTCGTACGCGGCCACCGTGTAGCCCCGCTGGTGCAGGCGTTGGGCGGTGACGTCCCAGGCGTGTCGGCTTTGACCTCCGCCGTGAAGGAGCAACACGACCGCCCGCGGCGCATCACAGCGGTAGAGGTCGACCGCCAGCGTCAGCCCGTCCGCCGTGGGCACGCGCTCGACCACAGGAGCCGACGAATCGCCTGTTCTCTTTGCCGACATCAGGAGCTCGTCTTCGGTGCGACGACGGTGACGGTTCCCTGGGCCGCACACACCGCTCTGCCGTCGTTGCAGATGTCGATACGCGCCACACCGCTGGTTCTGCCCAGCGAGATGATCTCGGCTGTGGCTACACAGGTGCCGCTAGAGACCGGACGAAGCAGATTCAGTTTGAACTCCGTTGTCGCGACCCAAGATCCCAGTGGAATCACGGGATAAAACACCACTCCGAGGCAGTGGTCGACCATGGCCGATAAGCAGCCCCCATGCAGGTTCCCGAAAGGCGTCTTCAGGTCGTCGCGTGCGTCCATCTCCGCGACGAGCCGTCCCGCAGTGAATTCGGTGTGACGGAAGCCGAGGTAACCGGCCAACCCGCCCGTGGTTTCTGCTGCGCTCTTTAGTTGCTCAGCGACCTGTTCGTTGAACGTGGTGAATTGCACAGGCCCTCCTACCTCATCTGCCGTCGAGACATTACGCCATAGATGTCACATCGGTCGAGCGTGGTCACCCGCCAGGATCGCCGGAAGGAGAAACCTCGACAGAAACGCCCGGAGTCCGTCACGACTGCGCTCCCGCGGCCCTCGAACAGTCAGCAGGCTCAATATCGTGCGGACAACCCACTCGGCGGCGTCGTCGACGGAGACGCCCGGTTCCACGCAACTCCAGTGTCTGGTGAAGATGGGACGCAGAAATTCGGTGACGATTTCGAAGAGGGACGTCGAGGTCCCCGCCGCGAGACCCACGCCGGCGAGTTCCTCGTCGCTGCCGAACAACAATCCGATGATCTCTTCGCGGCGCGCGGCCTCAACCGTGTATTCCACGAAATCGACGAGCGCGGAGCCCAGGTCGGCGTGCGCCGCGATCCGCGGGCTGATGCGGTCGAGATAGCGCTCGGCGGCGCGAATGATGACACCCGACATCACCGCCTCCCGACTGGGGAAGTAGCGATACACCGTTGCCCTGGACACACCCGCTGTTCTGCCGATGTCCTCCATGGTCGTGCCCACCACACCGCAACTCTCGAGGCACCGCTCGGCAGCATCGAGCAACCGGTCGCGAGCGGACCCACGATCTGTCGGCGCGGCGGCGCCCCATCTCAACAACCTCGTCGACACACAGCCAGTATGCCGCGAGCGCACACCATTGTGACTTGCCCACGCACATGACACCATCGCAGTTATGTCTCAAGTCAGCCCCGTGGCCCTGAGCGGATGCCGATGCCGATGTTGGTAGAAGCGCGTACCCCGGTTGTCGTCGGCGTGGGCGAAGTTACCCATCGCGGGAACGACTTCGTGGACCCGATCGACTTGGCGGTAGAAGCCGCACGCCGCGCGGTCAAAGACGCAAGTCGCCCGGTCGAGCGGCGCATCGACACCGTCGCGACTCCGGGCATCCTGGTCATACCGCGCGACAATCCCGCCAGCAGGATCGCCGAAGCGATGCACATCAGTCCCGCCCGCCGCATCAGCTGTCCCGTCGGCGGAAACACCCCGCAGTATCTCGTCGAAGTGTTGGGTGGCGAAATAGGCGAAGGCCGTGCAGATGTCGTCCTGGTCGTCGGGGCGGAGAGCGGGCATTCCGCACGCAAGCTTCAGGGCGGGGCACTTCTCGACTCGCCGCCCCCACCCCGCTCCGACGACGAATCCCTGGGCGACGCCCGCCCCGGGCTGAGTCAAGCCGAATTGTCGGTGGGTCTGAGTTGGCCGCACGAGGTGTATCCCATCTTCGAGTCCGCGATCGCCGCGCGCCACGGCCGCGACTTCGATGCTCAACGGGAGTGGCTGGGCACGCTGATGGCCCCGTTCACAGCCGAGGCGGCACGCCATCCGGAACAGGCCTGGTTCCCACGCGCACGAAGTGCCACCGAACTCAGCGAAGTCACCGCGGAAAACCGCATGGTCTGCTTGCCCTATCCCAAGCTGCTCAACAGCATCATGTCCGTCGACATGGCTGCCGCCTTCATTCTCATGGCGGCCGAGGTGGCGGACGAATTAGGCGTCGCGCGCGATCGTTGGGTCTTTCCCTGGTCAGCAGCGACTTGCAACGACGTGTACTTCCCCGTGGAACGGCCGGACCTCAGCCGCTCATCGGGTATCGAGGTAGCGGCACGGAAGGCTCTCGATGCGGGCCGGTTGACCACCGACGACATCCGGTGGTTCGACCTCTACTCCTGCTTCCCGTCGGCAATTGAGATGGCTGCCGAGGCTCTCGACTTGGACCCCCTCGACGACAGAGGCCTCACAGTAACCGGAGGCCTGCCTTATCACGGCGGTCCCGGAAACAATTACGTCAGCCACTCGATCGTGGAGATGGTCCGACGGTGCCGACGCGACCCAACCGATGCCGGACTCGTCACCGGCCTCGGGTGGTATTCGACGAAGCATTCGGTCGGTGTGTGGTCGGCCACCCCGCCACCAGCCGGGTGGCGACTGCTCGACACGGCGGTCGAACAAGCTCAAATCGATTCATCGCGGCTGGCCGTCGCAGGCGCCGACGAGGCGACCGGTTGCGCGACAGTCGACGGATACACCGTCGTCTACGACCGAGACGGCCAACCTCGATGGACTCCGATCATCGCGCACCTGTCCGACGGGCAAAGAGTCGTCGCACGCAGCGACGATCCGCAGATCGCCGAGGCGATGGGCGCGGAAATGTACGTAGGTAAAACGGTGTGCCTCCGAAACACAGGGTCGTTCACCGGGTTCGAGCTTCCATGATCGCCGAGGCGATGGTGCTGACCGGACCGCGGAGTCTGCAGCGGCGCCAGATGACCATCCCCGACGTCGGCGACCGGGGTGCGATCCTGCGAGTTGAAGCATGCGGTCTGTGCGGAACAGATCACGAACAATTCACCGGACACCTGCCTGCCGGCTTCTCATTCGTTCCAGGGCACGAAATCGTCGGCATCGTCGAACATGTTGGCGCTGCGGCTGGCCAACGCTGGGGTGTACAAGCCGGCCAGCGCGTGGCCGTTGAGGTGTTCCGGTCCTGCCGAGACTGCCCCGAGTGCCGCCGCGGCGAATACCGGCGGTGCGCGGTGAACGGCATCGCCACCATGTTCGGGTTTGTCGACGTGGAGGTCGGCGCGGGCTTATGGGGCGGATACGCCACCCATGTGGAGCTTCCGTGGGACGCGATGCTGCTCCCGATTGCCGAAGACATGGACCCCGTTCTCGCCACGTTGTTCAACCCTCTCGGGGCCGGTATCCAGTGGGGGGCGACTCTTCCCGACACCAAGGCCGGGGACGTCGTAGCGATCCTGGGGCCCGGCATCCGCGGAATCTGTGCGGCGGTGGCGGCCAAAGAGGCGGGAGCCGCGTTCGTCGCGATGACCGGCGTAGGCCCACGCGACGAACAACGACTGGCCATAGCCAGATCATTCGGTGTCGACCTGCCCATCGATGTATCGCAGGACGATGCAGTGACCGCGCTCCAGCGTGAGACAGGCGGACGGCTTGCCGACGTGGTCGTCGACGTCACCGCTAAAGCACCCTCCGCGTTCGCCGATGCCGTCGGCCTTGCCAGGCCCGGCGGCACAATTGTGGTGGCCGGCACCCGTGGAGGAGGCGGCACGCCCCGGTTTGAACCAGACTTGTTGGTCTATAAAGAATTACACGTCGTAGGCGCACTCGGCGTGGAGTATCCCGCCCACCGGGCAGCCCTCGAGATTCTCGCCCTGGGCCGCTGGCCGTTCGACCGGATCACCAGAGAATCAACCGGATTCGCTGGGCTCGCGCAGCTGCTCACTTCGCTTGCAGATGAAAGTGCCCGATCAAGTGGGGCGCTGCACAACGTCTTTTTGCCCACGCCCTAACGGCGTGGGCAGAGGTTCAACAGAGAGGGCCACCCGTGACCATGGCGGAACGCGTACCGATGCTCGACCGTGAGCAGGCCCAGCTGCGAGCTGCCGAATGTGGGTTGCCCGAAGAGTTGGCAGACCTGTCGGTATTCCGCGTGGCACTTCATCAGCCGCGTGTGGCGGTTGCGCTGTATGGGCTGCTAGACGCGTTACTCTTCCGCGGTTCCCTTGACGCGCGGCTACGCGAGCTGGTCATCATGCGCATCGGCTGGATTACTGGCTCCGAATACGAATGGACTCAACATTGGCGAATCGCCACACTGCTCGGCGTGCCTGAGCATGATCTCCTGGCGGTGCGCGACTGGCAGAATTCCGAAAGCCTCGGGCCAGTCGAGCGTGCGGTCCTCGCAGCGACCGATGATGTGGTACGCGACGGGGTCATCTCCGAGGAAAACTGGGCTGGGTGCCAGAAGGCATTCAATAGCGATCACGCCGTTTTGGTCGAACTTGTCGGAGCAATCGCCAATTGGCGGCTCTTTTCGATCCTGCTTCGATCTCTGAATATTCCGCTTGAGTCCGGTACCGACGGCTGGCCGCCCGATGGGCGAGCTCCTCAGGGTTGCGATTGAGCGAAAAACGTGGACCGGTGCTTGACCGAAGCGGTCAGCGCCCCAATCGCCAGACCACGACCCGTGTCGTAGACGGACAAGTCCCCCCTCGGACACCAGGTCAGTAGACGTCGCGCACGTAGCGTTTGGCCGCGACCAGCTCACGTTTGTAGTCGTGCGCCTGGTCGTGCGACATTCCGCCGTGCCGCTCGATGATCGTGGTCAACGCGGCGTCGACGTCCTTGGCCATGCGGGTGGCGTCGCCGCAGACGTAGAAGTGCGCGCCGTCGTCGAGCCAGCGCCACAGCTCGGCCCCTTGTTCGAGCATCCGATGCTGGACGTACACGCGCGAGGCCTGGTCGCGGGAGAACGCGAGATCCAACCGGTCGAGCAACCCGTCTCGCGCCATGTCCTCGAAATCGTCGCTGTAGTAGTAGTTCTGAGCACGGTGCTGCTCACCGAAGAACAGCCAGTTGCGACCGCGGTGCCCGAGCGCCCGTCGCTCCTGTAGGAAGCCGCGGAACGGCGCGACGCCCGTACCGGGGCCGACCATGATCATCGGCACCGAGCCGTCCTCCGGCGGGCGGAAGTGCGGTGAGCGCTGCAGGAAGACCGGCGCCGACGATGCGCGGTCGGCCAGGAACGTCGAGCAGACGCCGCCACGACGGCCGCCGTCTGCGCCGCGGTAGCGCACCACCGACACCGTCAGCTGTACCTCGCTGGGGCTGACCAGCGGACTCGACGAGATCGAGTAGCTACGCGGGGTCAGCCTGACCAGCACTTCGCGCCACTCGTCGGGATCGGCGTGCACGACGAACTCCTGGACGAGGTCCAAGCCGTTGCGGCCGATCAGCCACTTGTCCAGCTTGGCCTTGGGCGCGCGCAACGGCTTGGCGCCGCGGCTGTGCTCGGCGATGAAGCGCACCAGGTCTGGAGTGACCCGGCAGAAGTCGAAGTGGCTGATGAGCGCGTCGCGCAAAGGCTGCTCGGCCCCGTCGACCTCGACGGTGTGCTGAGCCGGCATCCCGGTGGCCGCCAGCCACGCGTCGACCATTGCCGGATCGTTGGTGGCGCACACCCCCAGCGAATCACCCGCGGCGTAGGTGACGTCGTGTTCGGAGATGTCGAAACCGAACTGGCGCACCTCTTTTCGGGAGGCCGGCCCGTTGAGCACCATATTGCGGGACAGCGGCACGACGAGAGGACGCGCCCGGGTGAACGGCTGCGCGACAGTGGTGGGCCGTACGAGTGTCGAGACGCTACCGGTCGACGGTGAGATCCCCGGATTGAGCAGTGCGGTGACGTCGTCGGCCCAGCGTCGCATCCGCTCGTCGTCGTAGGCCTCGCAGTCGGCGCGTTCGAGCAGCCGGACGGCGCCGAGGTCGGCCAGCCTGGTGTCGACGGCCTTGGCGTGTCCGCAGAAGTCGTCGTAGGAGCGGTCGCCGATACCCAGCACCGCGTACCGCACGCCGGTCAACCGCGTCGCCTCGTCGGATGCCAGCCGCTGCCAGAAGCCCGCACCGTTGTCGGGCGGTCCGCCGTCGCCGAACGTGCTGGTGACGACGAGCACGTCGCGGGCGGCCACGAGGTCCGCTGGCGCGACATCGTCCATGTTGACCAGCTGGGCGTTGCCGAGCCGCTCGGCCAGCCGCGAGGCGAAGTCCTCGGCGTTGCCCGTCTGGGAGGCCCACAGCACGAGCGGCCCGTCGTCGAGTTGTGTTCGGGCGGCCGGTTCTTCTGACGGGCGGTGAGCCTGCCCGGCGAGCAAACCGTTGATCCACTGCCGCACCTCAGTGGATACGGGCGCGGAGTCGGGCAGCACCGGAACCTCCGACTGCGCCTCGGCCAGGCCGCTGAAAAAGCCTGACACATAGAGCGTTTCCTGATCGGTGAGCGTCGGGGAGGCAACGGGCTGCAGGTTGACCGCGCAGACCTTGAATTCGGGCTGCAGCGAGTCGGGGTCGACGGCGTCGTTGGTCAACGCGTTGATTGTGAGGTTTCCGCCGTGCTCGTCGTTCCAGTGGAACGGCACGAAACAACTGCCGGGGCGGACGCGCTCGGTGACGGCGGCGGGCAACACCGCGCGCCCCCGTCGCGTCGTGAGTTCGACCGGTCGTCCGTTCTCGATGCCCAGCTGCAGCGCGTCCTCGGGATGCACCTCGACGAACGGCTCACCGGTCAACTTGTTGAGCGACTCGACGCGTCCCGTTTTGGTCATGGTGTGCCACTGGTGTTGTAGCCGGCCGGTGTTCAGGGTCAGCGGGTACTCGTCGTCGGGCAGTTCCCGCGCGTCCATGTGCGGGCGGGCGTGGAAGACCGCCCGCCGCGACGGGGTCGGGAAGGCCAGCCGCGGTGCGCGACCGTGCCCGTCGACGAAGAACTCTTGGCTCACACCGTCGTTGAGGTAGCGGATGGGATGGCGATCCTGCGGATCGTCGGGTGGGCATGGCCACTGCACCGGTGTTTCCCGTAGCCGCGCATAGCTGACGCCGCGAAGGTCATAGCCCGACTTGGGGTTCCAGAATCGCCGGATCTCGTCGAAGACCTGCTCGCTGGAGGTGTAGGCGAAGTGCTCGCCGAAACCCAGGTGGGCTGCGACCTGGCAGATCAGCTGCCAGTCGGGCCTGGCCTGTCCGGGCGCCGGGATGGACTGCTGCAGCAGGGTGAGGTTGCGCTCGGAGTTGACCATCACCGCATCGGATTCCGCCCACATGGTCGCGGGTAGCACGATGTCGGCGTAGGTGTTGGTGGCGGTTGCGCTGTAGGTGTCCTGGGTGATGACGAGCTCGGCGGACCGCAGCCCTTCGATGACCGTCGACCGGTTGGCCACGCTGGCAACGGGATTGGTGCAGATGATCCAGCATGCCTTGATGTCGCCGTCGGCGAGCTGCCGGAACATGTCGATGGTGCCCGGTCCGACGTCCGCGCGGATCGTGCCGGGCGCCACGCCCCACTGCTCCTCGACGAATGCGCGGTCCTGCGCCGAGGTCACCGAGCGCTGCCCCGGCAATCCCGGTCCCATGTAGCCCATCTCGCGTCCGCCCATCGCGTTGGGCTGTCCGGTCAGCGACATCGGTCCGCTGCCCGGTCGGCAGATCGCGCCCGTGGCCAGGTGCAGGTTGCAGATCGCGTTCGTGTTCCAGGTGCCGTGCGTGCTCTGGTTGAGCCCCATCGTCCAGCAGCTCAGCCACTCCTCCGCGTCGGCGATCATCCGCGCGGCGAGCCGGATGTCGGCCTCCGCCAGACCCGTGACCTGAGCGACGCTTTCGGGCGTGTAGTCGGCGAGGAATGCCGGCATCGCCTCCCAGCCCTCGGTGTGTGCGTCGATGAATTCCTGGTCGATGTCGCCGTTTTCGACGAGCAGATGCAGCAGCCCGTTCAGCAGTGCGAGATCGGTGCCGGGTTTGATCTGCAGGAAGAGGTCGGCGCGTTCGGCGGTCGTGGTGCGGCGCGGATCGACGACGATCAGCTTGGCGCCCGCCTTCAGCCGGTCGGCCATGCGCAGGTAGAGAATGGGGTGGCAGTCGGCCATGTTGGAGCCGATGACGAAAAACAGATCGCTGCAATCGAAATCGGCGTACGACCCAGGCGGGCCGTCGGCGCCCAGTGATTGTTTGAAACCGGTTCCCGCGCTGGCCATGCACAGCCGTGAGTTCGACTCGATGTGCACCGTACGCAGGAACCCCTTGGCCAGCTTCGTGGCGAGATACTGCGCCTCGATGGACATCTGGCCCGAGACGTAGAGCGCGACCGCGTCGGGACCGTGCTGCTCCACGATCGCCCGCAATCGTCGACCCGCCTCGGCGACGGCGTCGTCGACCGGGGTCGGGACCAGTTCCTCGTCACGGCTGGGCCGCAGCATCGCCGAGGTCAGCCGGCCGTCTGCGGCGCGCATCAACTCGGCGTGGGTGGCGCCCTTGGTGCACAGCCTGCCGAAATTGGCTGGATGCAGCTTGTCCCCGGAGACCCGCGCGATGACCGGGTTGCCGGTCTCGCGGTCGGTGGCGGTGTGCACCTCGATACCGCAGCCCACGCCGCAGTACGAGCACGCCGTCCGAGTCACCATCGGCGTCAAGCGGGCACCGGTGAAGCGGCGCGGCCGACCTGCTCGCCGGCGCCGGACCGCGAGGTCTGCATGCGCAGGAACACGAACCACGTGACGATCGCGCAGATCACGTAGAACCCGAGGAACACCCAGAACGCGTTGGTGGCCGATTTGGCGTCGCTGACGTACGAGGCGCGCAGGACGACGTTGATGAACACGCCGCCGAGGGCGCCGACCGCACCGGCGAAGCCGATCAGCGCGCCGGACATGCTGCGCGACCAGGCGGCCTTGTCCTCGCGGCTCCATTCGTCGCGGCCCTGGGCCTTGGCCTCGAAGATCGACGGGATCATCTTGTAGGTCGAGCCGTTGCCGATACCCGACAGGATGAACAGCAGGATGAATCCGGTCACGTAGGCGGCCATCTGCCCGCCGGTGGCCGCGCCTGCCATGCCGTCGTCGAGCACGCCCGCCGCCACCAGGATTCCGGCGGCGAAGATCATCGCGATGAAGGTGTAGAGGGTGACCCTGCCGCCACCGACCCGGTCGGACAGCTTGCCGCCGAAGGGGCGCGAGATGGAACCGAGCAGCGGGCCGATGAACGCGATCTGGGCGGCGTGCAGCGAGGCCTGCGCGGGGGTGTCACCGCCGGCGAGGAAGTTGATCTGCAGCACCTGTCCGAAGGCGAATGAGAAGCCGATAAACGAACCGAAGGTGCCGATGTAGAGGAAGCTCATCACCCAGGAGTGCTTGAACCGCAACGCCTCTACCATGGCGCCGAGGTTGGACCGCTGGTTGCCGAGGTTGTCCATGAACAGGGCAGCCCCAAGCGCGGCCAACGCGATCAGGACAAGGTAGATGGCGCAGACGATTTCGGGTGCAGTGTTGCTGACGGTGGCGATCACCAGCAGGCCGACCAGCTGGATCACCGGTACTCCGATGTTGCCGCCGCCGGCGTTCAGGCCGAGCGCCCAGCCCTTGAGCCGCTGCGGGTAGAACGCGTTGATGTTGGTCATCGAGGAGGCGAAGTTGCCGCCGCCGACTCCCGCGACGGCGGCCACGATCATGAACGTGGTGTAGGTCGTGTCGGGGTTGCTCATCGCCCACAGCGTCAGCACGGTGGGGATCAGCAGCAGCAGGGCACTGACGATGGTCCAGTTGCGCCCGCCGAATCGCGCGGGTGCGATGGTGTACGGGATCCGCATGAACGCGCCGACCAGTGTGGGCATGGCGACGAGGTAGAACTTGCCCGCCGCGTCGATGCCGTAGACGTCCTGGGGCATGAACAGCACCATCACCGACCAGATCGACCACACCGAGAATCCGACGTGCTCGGCGAAGATCGACCAGATCAGGTTCCGCTTGGCGATCTTGTTACCGCCGGATTCCCAGGCCTCGACGTCCTCGGCGTCCCAATCTTCGATGGTGCGGCTGCGGCTCAGAGTCTTCACGGGCACCAGAGTCGCCCGAACCCATTCCGCATCCGTTGCGTCATCGTGACGTAAACGTCAACTCCAGCTCACATACGTAACGGATACGCGTGCGGGGTGCACGAAACCGAGCCGAAACAAATGTGGCCGGGGCCACTCCGCGGCACCTTCAAAGGGGCTTCTTCGAAGAGGCCGCCGCACACCTCGGCGAAAGCGCCGCAGGTTTCAGAACGGCGCCAGTCGCCGGTTCCTCGCGCGTTCGGCCTTGATTCGCGCGGCGTATTCGGCGGCGCGGCTACGCCGTCGCAGCGGCATCATCAGCCCGCGGTCGCAGACCGTCGGCGGCGAGGTCGGTGGCGGAGGAAGGTCAGCGGTCGTCGTATCCCACGTCGGAAAGAACAGCTTGCTTCCGGGTCTGGTGGTGTATTTCCGACCGCTCGGCGAGGTCCAGATCACCGTGCCGTCTGGCAGCTGAACATCGTCCCATCCACCAAATGTCTTGGCTAGATGATGTTTTCGACACAGGCACTTGAGATTTGACGCATGTGTCGGACCGAACGGATACGGGGCGGTGTGGTCGATGTCGCAACGATCGGCTGGCGCGCTGCAGCCGGGGGCCCGGCAGTGCAGATCTCGCATGCGCACGAACTGGGCCAAGTCCGCCGACGGGCGGTAACGCGGCTCGGGCTCGTCGCTGGGCAGTTTGATCGGACGGATCTTCGCGCCATCGCGGATCAGTTGGGCCAGCAACGGTGCAGGCAGGATGTCCTCGCCGAGGAGGAGTGCTGTGGGCGGCTTGGCCTTCGACTCGCCGGCTGTCGGGGCAGGTGCGTCGGACTCGCGGGCTGCCGGGGCAGGTGCGTCGGACTCGCGGGCCGTCGGCTGCTGTAATGCCGCTTCGGCCGCTGACCGCTCGGCGAAAACGTTGACGACGACGTTCGACGACCGCGGCACGTCAGCCGACGGACACGTATCAGATCCGCAGCGGCACGCGAGGCGGTCATTGCCCGAGATCATCGCACCGACCGCGTCCGATCGGCGCTCCCCGGCGGATCGAGGATCGGCATCGCACAGGCCCTGCACCATTGCAGCGATGCGACGTTTGAGAACCGCCCCATCCGTGGCCAGCAGCCGGCCCCACACCGACGTGGTTCCTGCCGGATCGTCGATGTCGCCGACCGAGAAGTCTCTGCTGCGCGTGGTTGTTTCGCTGTGGCGCAAGGCTTCTGGATCGTACCGCTCGACCCACGCGTCAATTGCCCTCTCGAGCTTGTCATCGGACAGGCGACCCCATTTCGTCGCGCCTTCTGCAAGGGCAGCGTCGATCAAGGCCAGCGCCTCATCGTCGTAAACGAGCTGTGTGCGCCACGTGAGCGCCGAGACAACCCGGGAGTTGATGGCGCCCTGCAGATACAGCGCAGCAACGCGCGGAAGCCGGTCCCGAAGTGCGATCGCTATGCGCATCTGTGCCGAGGCCCGCCTGTGGCCGACGGTCATAGCGGCCGCGACTTCGGCGGCGGCCGCATCCCAACCGTCGAATGCTGCTCGGTCGTCATCGTCGACTCGGCGGCGGGCGAGTTCGGCGATGGCCGCCAGCCGACGGGCTCCCGCCCTTGCTTCGGCCCGCGTGCTCTCCTCGATCGCAGCGACGACGGCCGCGTCGTCAGCCTCCGAGAACTCCGAGTCGAACATGTGTTCGAGTATGCCAGGGCCCACCGACACGTTGACTCATCAGAAATGCGCGCGAACGGCTGAGCCGACACGACCGTCAGTCAGCGGCGGTCTCCCAGAAGCGCGTGAGCACCTCGGCCCCGAGCGCCGGATCCTGGACCATCCACCAGTGTCCGAGCCCCTCGAGAACTTCGGTCCGCGCGCCGGCACGCTCGGCCGCACGCCGGCGCATCTCGTCGGTTCCGACGTACGGATCCTCGGTGGCGAGTATCGACAGGCCGGGCCGCGACGCGGCGGTGCCCAACCCGCGCCCGGCTTTGCGAAGAACCGGCTGGGCGGCCGATCGGTACAGCACCAGGATCGCGCGCCCCATCTCCGGGCCTTGGGCCTTCGCCAGCGATGTCGCGATATCGATTGGCAGCCCGAGATCGGCCATCTGCGCCGTCCTGTCCGCGACCGTGCCGCCCATCATCGCCTCGACCAGTTCCTCGCCGGCTCCCGGCGTCTGCCACACCTGCGCGAGGTCATGCCAGACGTAGTCGGCATCGAACAACCCCACGACGTCACTGGCCCAGGTGCGCAGGAGTTCGGGACGGTGCATCGCCACGTTGACGACGTGACCGCCGCCCCAGTCGTGTCCCACCAGATCGACCGGCTCGTCGAATCGCTCCAGTTCGCGCTCGAGCCAGTCGCGATAATCGAGATAAGTCGCCGAGAAGTCGTCCGGCAGCGGTGCACCGAATCCGGGCGGAGAAAGCCGCACCACATCATCGCGGCCGAGCGCATCGACCAGCGGACCCCAGATCGCATCCGTCTCCGGATTGCCATGCACCAGAACGACTGTCATACGGCGATCCTAAGCGTGCCGCGCGGCCTCCTGAGCCAGCTGCACCCGCGACGCCAGTCCGAGCTTCGTGTAAACGTGGGTCAGGTGCGTCTGCACCGTGCGATGCGACACGAAGAGCCGTGCGGCGATGTCCTTGTTGCCGAGTCCCTCGGCGACCAATCGGACCACGCCGAGCTCGGTCGGAGTCAATGAGGCCCAGCCTGTCGACGGTCGCTTTCGCTCACCACGCCCGCGCTGCGCATACGCGATGGCCTCTTCGATGGACAACGCGGTCCCTTCGTCCCGCAGCGCCTCGAAGTCGTTCTTTCCGAGGGACTCCGTGAGTAGCGACACCGATTCCGCGTACGTCGCGTCGTGCACCCGGAGCCGGACCAGTCCCATGCGTTCCCGCATGGCATCGGCGGCACCGAGGAACCGCGCAGCATTGCGCTGATCGCCGGCCACACCTGTCAACTCACCGAGCACCTCGAAGGCATCGGGCGCGATTTGATAGGTCTGATGGGCGGCAATGCAGTCGAGCGCTCGGCGCAGATCTTCGAAGGCCTGAGCCGGTTCACCCTGCGCCATCGCGACGCGAGCACGGATCACCAGGGCACGCGCCAGATGCCACCCATGCATCAGCGACACGTCAACGTCCGCATACTCTCTGGCAGCGCGCAAATCACCTTTGGCGAGTTCGAGCTCGGCCAGTGGATTGACGTTCGTTATCGCCGTTTCGGGCTGTGCATTGATGCGCTGCGACGCCAAATCACACGCCCGCGCAGCCGCTTTCAGATCGCCCTCGGCGAGGGCAGCGTAAGCCAGCGGCGCGTACGCCCATGGTTCGAGGTAGGGACCGACCGTGGATGCGGTTTCAATGGCCGCCTCGGCCAAACTTCGACCCGCGGCGGGGTCGCCCGTCGATACAGATACGTGCGCAAGACCGATACGCGCAAGGAGGCCGTGCAGCACGTCCCCTGATGCGTCGGCCTCAGCAAGAAGTGCCTGCAATGACTCTGTGCCGTACTTCAGATCGCCGTGCTGGAACGCCGCCAGCGCCGGGCCCCAGTAACGGTTCATGCGCGCCATGAACACGTCTCCGACTTCCTCGGCCAGCGATTGGCCCTCCTCGCCGGCCGTCCGGGCCGCCACCGGATCTCCGAGAAGGATGGCGATGAGCGCCTTCCACGCGAGGATCTGGCACAGTCGCCACCGATCGCCCAATAGCCGTGCCAACTCGAGAGCTTCGTCGATATACGGGTAGGCCGCCTGCGCGTCGAACGTGGCCGCCCCGACACACGACACCAGCACCCGAAGCAACAATGCGGGGTCGTCGAGTTCCCTCGCCGTCGCCAGGGCCTGTTCGAGGTCATCGGTGACGCCGACCGTGACCGCCCACGCGTGGAGCACCGCCCGATCGGCGATCGCACTGAGCCGGGCTGCAACATCGGACGCCCCCTCTAGCGCCGGGTCGCTCAGCACGGCGTTGAACCAGGACAACCCCTCTTTGACCCGTCCGCGCATGAGCCACAGCGGTTGCAGCGAGCTTGCGAGGCGCAACGCCGCGTCGACGTCCTGACGCTCCCTGCTCCACGCGAAAGCGGCACGGAGGTTGTCGATTTCGAGTTCGGCCTGTGAGACGAGGCGGTCATACTCGGCGCATCCCGGTACCTCGAGTTGAGCGGTCATCGAGTTGTAGTGATCCCGGTGGCGGCCGCGCACCGTGTCGGCTTCGCCGGACTCACCGAGTTTGTCCAGCGCGTACTGGCGGACCGTTTCCAGTAACCGGTATCGCACTCGCCCACTGGAGCTTTCGGCCAACACCAGTGACTTGTCCACCAGGAGCATCAGCAGATCGAGCACCTGGAAGCGCTCGACCTCTCCGCCCGTGGCCACCGCCTGCGCGGCGTCGAGGTCGAAGTCTCCGGCGAACGCCGCCAGGCGCCGGAAGACGACTCGTTCGGGTTCGGTCAACATCTGATGCGACCAGTCCACGGATGCTTTGAGGGTCTGCTGGCGACGCACCGCTTTTCGTGATCCGCCCGTCAACAGGCGGAACCTGTCGTGCAGGCCGTCGAGGATCTCCCGCACGGACAGGGCGCGGACTCGGGCGGCCGCCAGCTCGATGGCCAGCGGCATGCCGTCCAGACGTCTGCAGATCTCGCCGACGATCGCGAGTTCCTCATCCGAGGGAGTGAAATCCGACTGGACATGGCGGGCGCGGTCGACGAACAACTCGACGGCTTCGTCGTCGATCGCCAGCGATGCCACCCGCCACACGAGCTCACCTTCGACGCCGATCGGTTCTCGGCTGGTGGCCAGGAACCGCAGCGCAGAACACCGCTCCAGCAGAGTGGTGATCAACTCGGCACTGACGTCGAGCAGATGCTCGCAGTTGTCGAGCACTGCCAGTCCCGCATGCTGGCCGATGAATTCGATGATGCTGTCCAACGTCGAGCGACCCGGCTGATCCGGTACCCCGAGCGCTCGCAGCACGGCGACGGGCACGAGATCCGGATCGCTGATCGGAGCAAGGTCCACATACCAGACCGACGGCAGATCGGTGCGGTCAGCGATCTGCACGGCCAGCCGCGTCTTGCCCACCCCGCCCGCACCGGTCAGCGTCACCAGCCGGCGGCCGGTCAGCAGCTCACCGATCTCGCCGATCTGCTTGCGGCGTCCGATGAATCGCGTCAGCTGCGCGGGCAGGTCGTGTCTCAGCGCGGCGTCGGCCGTACGCAGGGGCGGGAAGTCGTTGCGGATGTCGGGATGGCACAGCTGTACTACCCGTTCGGGTCGGGGCAGGTCCCGTAGCGGATGCGATCCGAGGTCGGAAAGCCACGCACCCTCGGGCAGATAGTCGACGACCATGGATTCGGTCGCACCCGTCAGCACCGTCTGCCCGCCGTGTGCGAGATCGCGTAGCCGCGCCGTGCGGTTGATCGTCGTCCCGATGTAGTTGCCTTCGTCGCGTAGTTGAATCTCACCGGTGTGCACGCCGATGCGCAGCCGGATCGGGGCCAGCGGCGCCCGCTGCAACGCCAGCGCGCAGGCCACCGCATCGCTGGCGCGCGCGAAGGCCAGCACGAAGCTGTCGCCCTCGCCCTGCTCGACGGGGCGGGCACCGTTGTTCATGATCACGAGATCGGCCAGCGTCGCGTCGAGCCGCCGGATGGCCGCGCGCATCTCCTCGGGCTGCGAGTCCCACAACCGCGTCGACCCCTCGACGTCGGCCAGCAGCAACGTCACGGTTCCGGTCGGCAGTCCGCTCACACCAAGTTCGCTCCACTCGAGTGCGCTCATGCTAGCCAGCATGCGACCCGCGTATCGGCAAAACATCAGCGCAAACGCGTAGATCTCTCCCCGGGCGCCGGGTTCACAGCTTGCGCCGGAGCCGGTCCCGGTACGACCGCCCGTCCGGGTCGTACATGAACCGGTACACGGGCTCGGCCCACAACCGCGTCAGCAGCCCGAGCCGCTCGGCCTTGTGCGGGCGCAACCGGCCCGGCGGTCGCGGTCCCCTACGACCGGAGGCGTACCACCCCTCCAACGCCTCGGCGGCCTCGACGATCTCGGACACCGCGGTGACCGGATCGACCAGTCCGCCGTCCTCGCTGCCGTCCTCGGCCCGGTCCAAGTGCTCGCGCATCAGCCGCAGCCTGAAGTCGCGGGCGAACACACCGTCGGAATCCAGTACGGCGCAGGACAACTCGCTGTCGTGCGTCCATGATCGTCGGTTGAAGTTGTCGCTGCCCGAACACGCCCACACGTCGTCGATCACGCACACCTTGGCGTGCACGTACACCGGTGTGCCCTCATGGTTCTCGACGTCGAATACATGCACCCGGTCCGGTGCGGCGCGGTGACACGTCTCGATGGCCTGCCAACGGCCGACCTGGTTGGGCGGCAACGCCAGCCGGCCGTCGACGTCGGGGTAGCGCGGCACCACCGCGACCAGATGCAGATCGGGATTGTCCCGCAGCGCGGCGGCGAACAGGTCGGCCACCCGCTTCGACCACAGGTACTGGTCCTCCAGGTAGATCAGCCGGCGGGCACGCGGCACCGCCTTGCTGTACGCGCGTGCGATGCTGCGCTCGCCGTGCGGTGCGAAGTCGTACGCGAAGTGGGCATCCGGATAGGTCCGCAGCACCTGCACGCTGTGCGGACCACACCGTGGCGGGTCCGGCGGTTGCTCCGGCAGCGCGTCGGCCGTCATGTCCGCGCCACTGAACTTGTCCCGCAGCCACGCCAGGGGGTTCAGCATGTCCAGCGACGCGGGATCGGTCCACCGCTCGCGAAACGTCGTGTCCAACGCGCCGACGACAGGCCCCTGCAGCCGCAATTGCACGTCGTGCCACGGCGGACGGTCGCCGTAGCGCGGCGACATCTCGATCGCCTGCGGGTCGCCGCGATGCGAGGCGTCATCCCTGCGCGAGTGACACAGATCGATCCCTCCCGCGAACGCCACATCACGCTCCGGCTCACCGGGATGCCGGATCACGACCAGCTTCTGGTGGTGCGAACCGCCGATGCGCACCCGCTGGTCCAACAAGACCTCACCGCCGGCCTTCTCGATGTGCTCACCGAGATGGCGGTTCTCTTCTTCGCTGTAGGAGAGTTCGTCCAGATGCGACCGCCACACCAGGCCCTTGACCACCACACCGCGTTCGGCTGCGCGGCAGAACAATTCGCGAACAGTGGGACCGTCGTCGCGCATCTTCTGATCCGGGTCGCCACGCCAGTCGGTGAAGAACACGTAGTCACCCGGCCCGAGCGCCTCCACCTCGGTGGCGAGCTGGTCGCAGTAGGTCGAGCCGTGCACGAGCGGTTCGACGCGGTTGCCGTCGCACCACGCCGGGAGGTCCGATGCGGGGTTGCCGCGCTCCTGTGCGGTCAGGAACCACTCCTCGACGTTCACGGGCGCCGCCGCAACAACCGGTCGCGGTACGAGCGACCATCGGGGTCGAAGATCATCCGGTAGGCGGGTTCGGCCCACAGCCGCGTCAGCGGATCGACCCGTTCGCTCTCGTGTGGCCGCAGCCGCCCGGGTGGTCGCGGGCCGGAGCGGCCCGACCGATGCCACTTTTCCAAAGTCTCTGCACAGGCGATGATCTCGTCGACGGCGGTCGCCGCGTCGACCAGACCCTCGTCTTGGCTACCGTCCTCCGCCCGATCGAGGTGCTCGCGCAGCAACCGCAGCCGCAGATCGCGCGCGAACCTGTCGTCGGCGTCGAGCACCGCGCACGACAGTTCGCTGTCATGCGTCCACGACCGGCGATTGAAGTTGTCGCTGCCGATGCAGGCCCAGGTGTCGTCGATGACGCACACCTTGGAGTGCACGTAAACCGGTGTCCCCTCGTGATTTTCGACGTCGAACACGTGCACCCGGTCAGGCGCGGCGCGTCGGCACGCGTCGAGTGCCAGCTGGCGCCCGACCAGCGTCGGTGGCCGACCCAAACCACCCTCGAGATCGAAATACCGTGGCACGACGGCCACCAGCTGCAGTTCGGGGTTCTCGGTCAGCGCGCCGACGAGCAGGTTGGCGACCTCTTCGGACCACAGATACTGATCCTCCAGATAGATCAGGCGCCGGGCGCGCCGGATCGCCTTTGTGTAACCGCGCGCGATGCTGCGTTCGCCCTCCTTGGCGAACTCGTACTCGATCAACGCGTCACCGTAGGTGCGAAGCACCTGCACCGCGTGCGGCCCGCAGGCCGGCGGATCCGGTGGCTGGTCCGGCAACGGGCGTCGTCGCGAATGGCCACCGAACCTGTCGCGCAGCCACGCGAGCGGGTTGAACAGATCCAACGGCGCCCGCGCCGTCCACCGCTCCCGAAACGTGACGTCCAGCGCGCCGATGACCGGACCGCGCACCTGTAGTTGCACATCGTGCCACGGCGGCCGCTCCCCGTACCGGCTCGACATCTGCACCGCCTGCGGATCACCGCGATGCGACGCGTCGTCACGGCGCGAGTGGCTCAGGTCGATGCCTCCGATGAACGCGACGTCGCGATCCGGTTCTTCCGGGTGACGCAGCAGTACCAGTCGCTGATGATGTGATCCGCCCACCAGTACCCGTTGATCGAGCAACACCTCCCCGCCCGCGCGCTCGATGGTCTCGGCCAGATGGCGGTTCTGCTCCTCGTTGAACTGCAAGCGATTCGGATACGACCGCCACATCAGGCCCTTGACGAGCACGCCGCGTTCGGCCGCCGCGCGGAACAGTTCGGCGACGGTCGGGCCGTTGTCGCGCAACCTCTGGTCGGCGTCGCCACGCCAGTCGGCGAAGAACAGGTGATCTCCCGCGCCGAGCGCCTCGACCTCCGTAACGAGCCGATCGAAATACGACGCGCCGTGAATCAACGCCTCGGCCTGATTACCCTCACTCCACGCGGGCAGTTCCCAATCGGGATTGCCGCGTTCACCGGCGGTGAGAAACCATTCGGCCAGGACTGACACCCCGTGGGATGCCCACTCGACACGGGATCTACGCGCGAAATAATGGGGCGCGTGACGGCAAAAGCCCTGTTCCTCTACAACGACCCCATCGCGACCGAGGCGCTGCTGGGCGAGGCGTTCGTCGACGCGGGTTTCGACGTGCACACCTTCGAGGTGGTGCCCGCCGGACGCGCGCACTCCCCGGCCGGCCACGTCACTTTCCCCGACCCGACCAACTACGACGTGCTCGTGCCCCTGGGTGCGCGCTGGCCCGTCTACGACGACGCGCTGGGCCGCACCTGGGTCGGCGAACAGATGACGATGATGCGCTGCGCCGCCGACGCCGGGATCGCGATCCTCGGCGTCTGCTTCGGCGGACAATTGCTGGCGCAGACCTTCGGCGGAACGGTCACACGAGCGCCGTCGCCCGAGATCGGTTGGTATGACGTCGAGTCCACCGATCCCCTGCTGGTGCCCGGCGGCCGGTGGTTTCAGTGGCACTACGACCGCTGGACACTGCCGCCCGGTGCCACCGAACTGGCCCGCACCGCGACCGCTTCCCAGGCGTTCCTGCTCGGCCGCACGCTCGCCCTGCAATTCCACCCCGAGGTCGACCTCGAGCTGCTGGACCGATGGTTGGGCGACGACGACGTCGGCGAGGTCGCCGCGTTCGGTCTCACCCACGACGAATTACGTTCCCAGACAACCGCGTTGGCGCACGATCCGGCCAAAAGGGTGCGACGTCTCGTGCACGGTTTCGTGACGCGCGTGGTCGGTCAACCGTGCCCGAGCTCGTGAGCGAGCGCACCGTCGAGCGACGGACGGCGGAAGCGATGCCCCAGCGCCTGCAACGCGGCCGGCAGCACCCGTTGATCGGCCTCGGCGAGTTCGCGGGCCCCCTGCTCACCGAGCAGTAGCCGCGGCCCGAACGACGGCACCGGCACGACGGCGGGACGACGCAGCACCCGCGCCAGCGTCCGGGTGTAGTCGGCGTTGCGCACCGGATGCGGGGCCACGGCGTTGACCGGACCGGCCATCCGATCGTCGTAGAGTGCGCGCAGGTACACGTCGAGCAGATCATCGAGCGCGATCCACGCCAGCCACTGCCTGCCGCCGCCCAGCGGACCACCCAGGCCGGCGGCGAACAGCGGCCGCATCAGCCGCAGCGTGCCGCCACGCGCGGACTGCACGATCCCCGTCCGGACGGTGACGACCCGCAGCCCCGCCTCGGCGGCCGGAGCCGTCGCCGCCTCCCAGTCCCGGACCACCTCGGCCAGGAAGCCGTCACCGGCCACGCTCTCCTCGGTCAGCGCCGCATCCCCGCGGTCGAACCCGTAGATGCCGACCGCCGACGCGCTGATGAACATCCGGGGGCCGTCGTCGGTCCGCGCCGCCGCCTCGGCGAGCCGACGGGTCGGTTCGACGCGGCTGGCGCGGACCGCATCCTTGTGGGCGTCGGTGAACCTGCCGGCGATCGAGGCGCCCGCCAGGTGCACCACGGCGTCGACCCCGGTCAACAGCCCGGGGTCCGGCCGATCGGGGTTCCACCGCCGCTCGTCCGGGCCCGTCGCCGCCCGTCGCACCAATCGGATCACCCGGTGCCCTCCGGTGCTCAGAAACGCGGTCAACGCCGAGCCGACCAGCCCCGACGCACCCGTGACCGCGACGGTCAGCGGTGCCAGCCTGGCGTCGGCGGCGTCGCGGTGGGCGGCCAGGTCGTCGGCCAGCTGGCGGTGGCGGTAGACGAACATTTTCCGCAACGCCGCCGCCGGCACCGGCGCCTCGACGCGGTCGTACACCCGGGTGCCGCCGGAGGCCTCGCCGAACTCGTGAATGTGGGTCCACCGACCGACCAGGCGCGGCGGCCACGACGCCGGCCCGTCGGAGGACAGCACGTCGACGAAGCGATGCGGCGGGTCGTAGCGGTCCGGATCGTGCTGGGCGATCCAGCGCAGACCGCCCGGCAATCCGAGCACCGCGCGCCCGTCGGCCAGCGATCCCGCTTCGGCGATCACCTTCATCGGCTGCCACGGCGGGACCAGGCGCCTCATCGCGCCGGGTCGTGCGTACCAGGCGAACACCTCGTCGCGCGGATGCTCGACGACACTCTCGTATTCGATTCCCATGTTTCGATATTCGTCGCCGTCGTGCCGATGGATTGCGTCCGGGTGGGGTACCCACGGTCGTAGTCTGACAACGTCCCACATCGAAGCGGCTGTCATGAACGGATGGAGCGGGCTCGCCCGCCGAAGCGGCAAACGCCTGTATCAGGATCGCCGGGAGGCCGGCGAGGTTCTGGCCGGCGAGTTGTCGTCCTACCGCGGTCACGATGTGGTGGTGTTGGGTCTCGCGCGCGGCGGCGTTCCGGTCGCCTGGCAGGTGGCCCGCTCGCTGGCGGCTCCCCTCGACGTCTTTCTGGTCCGCAAGCTCGGGGTGCCGCAGTGGGAAGAGCTGGCCATGGGTGCGCTGGCCAGCGGGGGCGGCGTGGTGATCAACGACAACCTCGTCCGCAGCCTCGGGATCGGCGACGAGGCGATACAAGCCGCGATCGCTCGCGAGACCGACGAGTTGCGTCGCCGTCAGCGGGTCTACCGGGGCGACCGGCCACCGCCGCAACTGGCGGGGCGGACGGTGATCCTCGTCGACGACGGGATCGCCACCGGAGCCAGCATGCTCGCCGCGGTACGGGCCGTGCGGGCCCAGAACCCGGCTCGGGTCGTGGTCGCCGTCCCGGTCGGACCGCCGTCGGCGTGCCGGGAGCTGACCAGGGAAGCCGACGACGTAGTGTGCGCGAGCATGCCCCCGGGCTTCGAGGCCGTCGGCCAGGTGTTCGCCGACTTCCATCAGGTCAGCGACGACGAGGTCCGCGAACTGTTAACCGACGGGAATTAGCAACAGCCCCAATGGATTAGCGGCGGTCTTCGCCGGAGTCGGCTTGTTCGACGACCGTGGTCTCGTCGTCCGCGCCGGGCTCGCCCGCGTACTCGGGTTGCTCCGCGACGGTCTGGTCGTCGGGATAGTCCTCGTAGTACTCCGGGTCGGCATCGGTCTGCGCGTCGGCGGCGGTGTCGGCCTTGCGGCCCGACCGCTCCCGCACCGCGTCGACGATCAGCAGCACCACACCGATCACGCTGGCCGCGATACAGACCCAGGCGATCAGTTCATTGCTGGTGACAACGGCGGTCACCAGCGCCGCGAGGCCGATGACAGCAAGGACGAGCGCAACGATCAGCATTGATCAACCCTAGGCCAGACCGGGGTTCAGTTGTTTCCCCGGTTGAACTGATTGAAGCCGCCACCGTCGTTTCCGGCGCTGGAGTCGACGGGCGCGGCCGAACCGCGCTGGCCGAGCTCCTCGAGCTGGGACTCCAGATAGGTCTTGAGCCGGGTGCGGTATTCGCGCTCGAAGGTGCGCAACTGTTCGAGGCGGCCCTCCAGCACCGTGCGCTGCTGGTTGATGGTGCCCATGATCTCCGAATGCTTGCGCTCCGCGTCGGCCTGCAGGGCGTCGGCCTTCTCCTGCGCCTGGCGCAGCTGCGCCTCCGACCGGGTCTGGGCGTCGGCCAGCATCGCGTCGGCGCGCTGGCGAGCATCCGCCACGGTGGTCTCGGCCGTCTGGCGGGCCTCGCTCACCAGTGCGTCGGCCTGCGCCCGCGCATCGGCGAGCAGCTTCTCCGACTCCGCCTTGGCGGTGCTGGTCAACCGGTCCGCCGTGTCCTGGGCCAGGCTCAACACCTTGGCCGCCTTCAACGCCTGGTCCTCACTGGCCTGCGCCGAGGGCGCCTCGTAGGCAGGCTGCGGCGTCGGAGCGGGCTCGGAGGCGGGCTGCTCGTAGACGGGTATGGCCTGTGTCGACTGGCCACCGCCGGAACCGCCGGAAGCCAACTCCTGCTCCAGCTCGGCGACACGCTGCCGGAGGTCGGTGTTCTCCTCGATGAGGCGCGTCAGCTCGTTCTCGACCAGATCGAGGAAGGCGTCAACCTCATCCTCGTTGTAGCCGCGCTTGCCAATGGGTGGCTTGCTGAACGCGACGTTGTGAACGTCGGCGGGTGTGAGCGGCATTGTCGCCCCCTATGAAGTCTGGACAGTCAACCGGTCTCAAAGTGTAAAGCGTGGGTGGAACGTAACTGGCGTCCATCCTGTCACACCAGCCGCGGCCGTAGCAGAAGAGGATGAAATTAAGAGCGAATTTCAAACACGGCCGGTGACCCGACGACCATTTCGCCGCTCAATTTCTTCTGGGCAAACGTCCGCTGCGTGCGCGGTCTCAGGCCGCCGCGCCGAAGGCCAGTTGCATACCGATGAACGCGACCAGCAGCAGCACCATGATCGACAGGTCGAACCGCACCGCACCTATCGTGAGCTGGGGAATGAGGCGCCGCAGCAGCTTCACCGGCGGATCGGTCAAGGTCATGATGATCTCGAGGATCACCACGGTGGCACCCTTCGGATGCCAGTCCCGCGAGAACGACCGGATGAACTCGACCACGACCCGCGCGATCAACAACAGCCAGAAGACGAACAGGGCGAAGCCCAGGATTTCAAAGAAGAGCGACAACGCCGACGGTCCTCACTACGGGCACAGATGTGACTTTTCATACGGGCTTGATACAGGCAAGTCGCCAAAGAGACCGCTCAAGCCCGCACGCGACGCCAGCCTACCCGTCGGTGAGACGTCCTATTGATAGGAGTAGAAGCCGGCCTCGGCGATGCGGCGCCGCTCCTCGGCCGTCACGTCGATGTCGGCCGGCGACAGCAGGAACACCTTCGTGGCGACCTTGTCGAAGGACCCCCTCAGCGCGAAAGCCAGGCCCGCGGCGAAGTCGACGAGGCGCTTGGCATCGGCGTTGTCCATCGAGACCAGGTCCATGATCACCGGGGTTCCGTCGCGGAACCGTT
Source organism: Mycolicibacterium novocastrense (assembly GCF_001570485.1). Classification (GTDB taxonomy): domain Bacteria; phylum Actinomycetota; class Actinomycetes; order Mycobacteriales; family Mycobacteriaceae; genus Mycobacterium; species Mycobacterium novocastrense. The sequence continues at coordinate 165,506 of NZ_BCTA01000028.1, read as the reverse complement.
CGCCGATCGTGCGGGCCTCGCTGTAGTCCTTCGGCCGCAGCGTGGTGATCTTCGCCAGAGGACTGCCCGCCTCGAACAGCTCGGCCATCCGGCGCGGGTCCATGGCCAGCGCGCCGCGGGTGGCACCGCGCATCGGGGCGAAACGTGGTGCGGGACGCTCGAATTCGCGCGGTGCGCGCAGTCTCGGCTCGAAGCGGTCCTCGTAACCGCGGTAACCGCCGGGCGCATCGTCGTAGTCGCGGTCGTCGTAGCCGCGGTGCCCCGAGCCGTAACCGTCGTCGTCGAAATGGTCGTCTCGACCACGGCGCGAATACCCACGGGAGGCGCCGCGGTCGTCGTCCTCGTAGTACTCGTCGTCGTAATCGTCCATCGGGGCCATACCGAAGTAGGCCTTGACCTTGTGAAGTGTGCTCATCGTTCGACCCTTCTCATGCCCTGGACTCTGGTGTCTGTGATGAAGATGTGACTGGAGTGACTACTTCTGGTGACGGTAAAGGACGTTGTCCCAATAACGCGGTACCGACACGCACACATGTGGAGCCGTGTTTGACCGCCGCTTCGAGATCGTTCGACATCCCGGCCGACAGCTCGAGGCGCTGCGGGTAGGCGGCCTGGACCCGCCTGTACTCGGTGTTCACCCGCGCGAACGCCGCGTCCGCGTCCTCGTCGAGCGGAGGGATCGCCATCAGACCGGCGAACGCCAACCCGGATGCGGCGTGCGCCGCGGCGCACAACTCATCGACCGCGTCGGGCCTGTTGATGTCGACACCGCCGCGCTTTTCGTCCCCGTCGAGGCTCACCTGGATGAAGACGCGCAGCGGTTCGGCGCGTCGACCCTCGTCGAGCGCGGTGGACGCCGCGCGGCTCAGGGCGTCGACCAACTTGCGGGTGTCGACCGAGTGCGCCGCATACGCCCAGCCGGCAATGGATCGCGCTTTATTGCGCTGTATCCGTCCGACCATGTGCCAGCGAATGGGTCCGATATCCGGAATCGAAGCGATTTCTGAGACCTTATTCGACGCTTCCTGTTCCCGTGATTCGCCGAAAGCCTCACAACCCAAACGGCGAAGAATTACGACATCGCCGGCGGGAAAGAATTTGGTTACCGGTAACAATTCAATTTCGCCGATATTGCGTCCCGCGGCCTCGGCGGCGGCGGCGAGCCTGGTGCGCACGGCCACCAGCGCTTCGCTCAGCTCGACTTCGCGGGATGACGGCACGGTGTCGCTCACTCCATCCACACCAGTGAGGCGAGCCGCCCGGTAGGGGCGTCGCGCCGATGGCTGAACAGGTTGGGGTCCTCGATCGTGCAGCGAGGGTCGACGTCGATGGCCTTGACGCCCAAATTCGTTAACTGCCGGTGGATTCCGGCTCGCAGGTCCAGCGCGGGCGTGTTCTTCGAACTCGTCGTGCGGCTGCCCGGCAACGCGGTCTCGACCTCGGCGGCCATCGCGGCCGGGACCTCGTAGTTGCGCCCGCTGGCCGCGGGCCCGAGCAGCGCCGAGATGTCCTCGGCGTGCGCGCCCAGCGACAGCATCACCTCCACGGTGCGCGACACGACGCCCTTCTGCGCACCGACGCGCCCGGCGTGCACGGCGGCCACCACACCGGCGCGCGCGTCACCCAATAAAACGGGAACGCAATCGGCGGTAACCACCGCCAAAGCCAATCGCGGTGTGGCGGTGACCAATGCGTCAGTTTCATCGACGGCGTGAACCGTGGCGCCGTCGACCACGACGACGTGATCGCCGTGCACCTGATTCATCCACACGATCGCGTCGTCGCCCAATCCGATGGCGTCGCCGAGCCGTTTACGGTTGGCGGCCACGGCCTGCGGATCATCGCCGACGTGGTCGCCGAGGTTGAAGGTGTCGAACGGCGGCGCGGAGACGCCGCCGGCCCGTGTCGTGGTCACGCGCCGTATGCGAACCGTCACGGTCGCCAGTATTGCCGGATCAGTGGCGCATGAACGGCGGCACGTCGACGTCGTCGTCATCGTCCCCGCCGATACTGACCGTCGCGCCGTTGGTGTGCACCGGCACGCTCGCCGGGTCCGCGGGCTCGAACAGCGATGTGCTCACCTTGCCGGCCTTACCCGGGGTGATGCCCTGCCCTTCGGCCGGGCTGACCACGGGTTTGCGTCCGGGGCCGGCCGAGTCGAAGCCCGCGGCGATCACGGTGACCCGTACCTCGTCGCCGAGCGAGTCATCGATGACCGTGCCGAAGATGATGTTGGCGTCGGGGTGAGCGGCGTCCTGCACCAGCGACGCGGCTTCGTTGATCTCGAACAGGCCCAGATCGCTGCCGCCCGCGACCGAGAGCAGCACACCCTGGGCCCCCTCCATCGAGGCCTCCAGCAGCGGCGAGTTGATCGCGATCTCGGCGGCTTTGAGCGCACGGCCGTCACCCCGCGCCGAGCCGATGCCCATCAGCGCGGTGCCTGCCCCGCTCATCACGCCCTTGACGTCGGCGAAGTCGACATTGATCAGGCCGGGCGTGGTGATCAGGTCGGTGATGCCCTGTACGCCGTTGAGCAGCACCTCGTCGGCGCTGCGGAACGCGTCCATCAGCGAAACCGCGGCATCGCCCATCTGCAGCAGGCGGTCGTTGGGAATCACGATGAGCGTGTCGCAGCTCTCCCGCAGCGCCTGGATACCGTTCTCGGCCTGGTTGCTGCGCCGCTTGCCCTCGAACGAGAAGGGCCGCGTCACCACGCCGACGGTCAGTGCGCCCAGCTTGCGCGCGATCGACGCCACGACGGGCGCGCCGCCCGTGCCGGTGCCGCCGCCCTCGCCCGCCGTGACGAACACCATGTCGGCGCCGCGCAGCAGTTCCTCGATGTCGTCCTTGGCGTCCTCGGCGGCCTTGCGCCCCACCTCGGGATCGGCGCCCGCGCCGAGGCCGCGCGTGGAGTCGCGACCGACGTCGAGCTTGACGTCGGCGTCGCTCATCAACAACGCCTGCGCGTCGGTGTTGATGGCGATGAACTCCACGCCCTTGAGGCCCTGTTCGATCATCCGGTTGACGGCATTGACTCCGCCGCCCCCGATGCCGACCACCTTGATGACGGCGAGGTAGTTGTGTGGGGGGGTCATCGCGATCCCTTCCTCCCAAGTTGTCCGACGACACGCCGAGTCTTTGGCAAACCCTAAACCTCAACCAGAGGGTTATAGTTATGTCAAGTTGTTCCGCGCAACCAGAACGGTAGGGCGAGGTCGCGACCCAGCGATGCAGGCGCGCCGACACGCGCGACAAATTTTTCGTGCAACTTCGCGGCTGGACGCGCGCCAACTCACTTCACGGTGGGCAGGTCCGGACTCGACACGTCATAGGTCTTGCCCGGCTGGGTGAGCAACGCCCCGAGTTTGAGCGCCTTCTCCTCGGTTCGGTCGGTGGTCCCCCATACCACCTCCCTGCCGTCGATGAGCTGCAGGGTGATGGCCGCGACCGAGGGCGCCGCGACGCGGGCGACCTGCGCGGCGACCTCCGGACGCAGCGACGTCATCACCTGCAGGGCCGCCTTGGTCGGTCCGTCGTTGGGACCGGGATTCTCGGTGTCGAGATAGGGCACCCCGGGCGGCGGTGGGCCGATCGCGAAGTCGACGCCGTCGCGGTCGAACAGGTGTGGTCCGTCCGGATAGTCCTTGACCACCACCGGTACCCGCTCGACGACGGTGATCCGCAAGGTGGACGGGTACTGGCGCTGAACACGCGCACTGGCGATCCGCCGGATCGCGGCCACCCGTTCGGCGACGCTGTCGGTGTTCACCTGCAGCAGCGGCGTCCCCGGTGCGACGGCCGCCGCCGCGACGATCTCCTCCTGCGTCACCGCGCCCACACCGGTGACCACCGTGTTGCGCACCGCCATCACCGGCGTGAAGTACAACAGCAGCCCCAGCCCGACGACGATGACGCTGATCAGCGCCGACCACATCAGCACCTTCAGTCCGCGGACCGTTCCCCGGCGCAGTTTGCGGGTGTCGGAGGCGGGCTTGCCCAGCGCACGCCGTTTGGCCTCCCTGCGGGCCTCCTCGATCGCCATGGCGCGGGCCTGCGCCGCGCGGCGCTCCTCACGCTCGCGGCGCGCCCGCCGGCGCGGGCCCTCGAAATCCGTTGTCTCAACGGGTGTTTCTGTGTCTTGGGGCGTCTCCTGCGGCTGCGGCGCCTCCTCCTGCGGCTCGGGCTCCGCCGAGGGCTCCGGGAACTCCGGGGACTGCGGGTCACGGTCGATCGGCCCGGTCATCGCGACCCCGGCGTGCTCCGGTTGGCCTTGACGCGCAGCGCGGTCAGGATCTCCGGGCCGAGCATCGTGACGTCACCGGCCCCCATCGTGACGACGACGTCGCCGGGTGCGGCGGCCGCGGCCACCCTCTCGGCGACGGCGGCGAAATCGGGCACATAGGTGACCGGCACGGTGACGTGCTCGGCGACGGTGGCGCCGCTCACGCCGACGATGGGCTGCTCACGAGCGGCATAGACGTCGAGCACGAACACCTCGTCGGCCGCACTCAACGCTGCGCCGAACTCGCGTGCGAAAGCCTCTGTGCGCGAGTACAAATGCGGTTGGAACACGACGATCGAGCGGCCCAGTGACTCCTTGGCCAGCGCGCACACCGCGGTCAGCGCGGCGGCGACCTTGGTCGGATGGTGGGCGTAGTCGTCGAACACCTTCACCCCCGCGGCGGTGCCGACCAACTCGAACCGGCGGCGCACGCCCTCGAAGTCGGCCAGCGCGTCGAGCACCGCGTCGATGGGCGCGTCGACCTGCAACGCGGCCAGCAGCGCCCCAAGCGCGTTGAGGGCCATGTGGCGTCCGGGCACCGACAGCCGCATCACCCGCGGGTGGGCCTCGCCGGCCAGTTGGATGTGGGCGACGGCAGAGGTGCCCTGCTGCTCCCAGCTGAGCAGGGTGGCGTCCAGCATTTGGGCCGGGTCGCTGCCGTAGCGCAGCACCCGGATGCCCAGCCGCGCGGTGCGCTCGGCCAGCGCGGCGGCGCCGGGGTCGTCGAGGCAGGCCACCAGTGCGCCACCGGGTTTGATGCGCTCCATGAACGCGTCGAACACGTCGACGTAGGCCTGTTCGCTGCCGAAGAAGTCGAGGTGGTCGACTTCGACGTTGGTCACGATCGCGATGTCGGGCTCGTACTGCACCAACGATCCGTCGCTCTCGTCGGCCTCGGCCACGAAGTACGCGCCGCTGCCGTGGTGCGCATTCGTGCCGGCCTCGCCGAGGTCACCGCCAACGGCGAAGGACGGATCGAAGCCGCTGTGCTGCAACGCCACGATGAGCATCGAGGTGGTCGTCGTCTTGCCCGCGGTGCCAGTCACCATCAAGGTGGTGTCCTCAGCCATCAGCTTGGCCAGCACCACCGGCCGCAGTATCACGGGGATACCGCGGCGACGGGCCTCGACCAGTTCGGGATTGGTCTTGGGAATTGCGGCGTGGGTGGTGACGACGGCGGTCGGCCCGTCGGGCAACAGATCCAGCGAGGAGGCGTCGTGCCCGATCCGGATCGAGGCGCCGCGGGCCCGCAATGCGGCCACCGCCCGCGACTCCTTGGCGTCGGAGCCCGACACCAGCCCGCCGCGGTCGAGCAGGATGCGCGCGATGCCCGACATGCCGGCACCGCCGATGCCCACCATGTGCACCCGCTGCAGCTCCTCGGGCAACGACTTCGGTTTCACCGCATACCCTTTCGGGGCTCGGCTCGGGCCACCTCGATGGCGATCTCGGCGACCCGCCTGGCCGCGTCGCGGTGACCGGCCAGCGCCGCGCCTGCCGTCATCGTCTGCAACCGGCCGGTGTCGGTGAGCAGATCGACGACGGTCTCGGCGACGAAACTCGGCGACAGGTCGGCGTCGTCGACGATCAGCCCGCCACCCGCGTCGACCACGGGAAGCGCGTTGAGCCGTTGTTCGCCATTGCCGATCGGCAGCGGAACGTACACCGCAGGCAACCCGACCGCGGTCAGCTCGGCGACCGTCATCGCACCCGACCGGCACATCGCCACGTCGGCCGCGGCGTATGCGAGATCCATCCGGTTCAGATACGGCACAGCAACATACGGCGGGTCACCGTCGGCGGGTTCGCGCAACTCGAGGGTGTTTTTGGGGCCGTGCGCGTGCAGCACCGAAATGCCAGCCGCGGCAAGGTCTTTGGCTGCGCCCGACACCGCGCGGTTCAGCGACTGCGCGCCTTGGGACCCCCCGAACACCAACAACACCCGGGCGTCGGGGGTGAACCCGAAATGTGCGCGGGCCTCGGCCCGCAACGCCGCGCGGTCCAGGGAGGTGATCGCCGCGCGCACCGGCACCCCGACCACCTCGGTGGTCCGGCCCAGCCCGGGGTCGGGAACGGCCGAGAGCACCCGCCGCGCCGAACGCGCACCGACCCGGTTGGCCCAGCCCGCGCTGGCGTTCGCCTCGTGCACCACCACCGGCACGCGCCTGCTTCGGCGCACACTGCGCGCGGCCAGATAGGCGGGCAACGCGACGTAGCCGCCGAAGCCGATCACCACGTCGGCCTCGACCTCGTCGAGCAGCGCCCGCGTCTGCCGTACCGCCCGCCGCACCCGAAGGGGTAGGCGCAGGAGGTCGCCGGAGGGTTTGCGTGGCAGCGGCACCGGCGTGATCAGCTCGAGGTGATAGCCGCGTTCGGGGACCAGCCTGGTTTCCAGGCCGCGCTCGGTACCCAGAGCGGTGATCCGCACGTCCGGCACCAATTCGGTCAGGGCGTCGGCCACCGCCATCGCCGGTTCGACGTGTCCCGCGGTACCACCGCCCGCGAGGACAACGGAGACTCCCCGGTCGTCCCCCGGCCGCCGAGGGACGGGACCCGTGTCGTTCACCCGTAACGCTGACCTTCCAGTGCGCGCCGCCGGCTGGTGTCCGCGCGGCCGCCTCCATGATGCCTTGCCGCCCGGGCCGACTTACCGGCCGTCTGACGTTTACGGGCGGGCTTGGGCGGCTGTTTGGCCGCGGGCTTGGGCGCCCGGGTGCGCTTTGGCGCCAGCGGTTTGCCTGATCGTTTCGGGCTGCGCTTATTGAGCCGGTCGCGCACCGCCTCGGTCCGCGACGGCACGTAGGGCGCGGGCAGCGGAAGCCGGAGCAGCCTGTTGACCCGGTCGTCGCGCCCGGCCCGCAACGCCGCCACCGCCTCCGGTTCGTGCCGTGCCGCGCTCGCCATGATGCCGATCATCAGAAGCGTTGTCGCCGTTGAGGTTCCACCTGCGGAGATGAGGGGCAGCTGCAACCCGGTCACGGGTAGCAGGCCCACCACATAGCCGACGTTGATGAACACCTGGCCCATGATCCACAGCGTCGCGGTGGCGGTGAGCAGGCGCAGGAACGGGTCCGCGGAGCGCCGCGCGATGCGCATCCCGGTGTAGGCGAACAGGCCGAACAGGCACAGCAGGCCGCCGGCGCCGATGAATCCGAGTTCCTCGCCGATGATCGCGAAGATGAAGTCGTTGTGCGCGTTGGGCAGGTAGTTCCACTTGGCCGCGCCCTGGCCGAGGCCGTCGCCGAACACACCGCCGTTGGCCAGCGCGAACCGTGCCTGGCGGGCCTGATAGCCCGACCCCTGCGTGTCGGCGCCGGGGTTCAGCCAGGACTGCACCCTCGCCGAGCGGTACCCCTCGGCCATGGCCAGCACGACGGCCGACACCACGACCATGAGCAGCGAGGACACGAACACCCGCAGCGGCAGGCCGGCGTACCAGAGCAGGCCCAACAGGATGATGCCCAGCGACACCGTCTGCCCGAGGTCGGGCTGGGCGACGATGAGCGCCAGCGCGACGAAGGCGGCAGGTACCAGCGGGATCAGCATCTCGCGCAGCGACGCCTGCTCCATGCGGCGCGCGGCCAGCAGGTGCGCGCCCCAGATGGCGAATGCGATCTTGGCCAGCTCGGAGGGCTGCATCGAGAACCCGGCGACCACGAACCACCCGCGCGAACCGTTGGCCACGGTGCCGATGCCCGGGATGAGCACCAGGATCAGCAGGACGATGGTGAGCGCGAAGCTGGAGAAGGCCATGCGCCGCATCAGTTGCACCGGGATCCGCATCGCGACGTAGAACGCGAACAGCCCGACGACCGTCCACATCACCTGCTTGGCGAATACGACCCACGGCGAGCCGTCCTGGTCGTAGGAGTACACCCCGGATGCCGACAGCACCATCGTCAGACCCAGCGTGGTCAGCAATGCGGCCACCGCGATGATGAGGTGGAACGACGTCATCGGGCGGCCGAGCCACGCACCGACCCGGGTCCGATGCCCGGCGGTTACCGGCTCGGCCGGTTTGTCTTCGGCGCCCGTCCTGCGAAGCCGCAGCCGGGTCAGGATGGTGGCCATGGGCGACTATCGGGTCAGGGCGCGCACGGCGTCGGCGAACGCGTCGCCGCGGTGGCTGTAGCCGCTGAACTGGTCGAAGGAGGCGCCGGCGGGGGCCAGCAGCACGGTGTCGCCGGACCGGGCCAGCCCGCGGGCGGCGTCGACCACCGCGGCCATGATCGCGTCACCGGATGGCGCACCGCCAAGCCTGATCACATCAGTAACAGGACTAACATCCGACCCATTTGTCCCTTGCACCCCAAAATCCTCCCCCGTCACAACCTCGATGACGGGGACATCCGGGGCGTGTCGCGATAACGCCTCGGCGATCAGGGCCCGGTCGCGGCCGATCAACACCGCCCCGACCAGCCGATTCGCCATCGAAGTGACCAGCTCGTCGACCGAGGCGCCCTTGAGCAGACCGCCGGCCACCCACACCACCCGCGGGTAGGCGGCGATCGACGCACCCGCGGCGTGCGGGTTGGTGGCCTTCGAGTCGTCGACATAGGTGACGCCGTCGATGGTGGCCACCACCTCCGCGCGGTGTCTGCCGACCCGGAAACCGGTGAGCGCGTCGGCGATGGCCGCCGGTGGCACGTCGACCGCGCGGGCCAGCGCGGCGGCCGCGAGCGCGTCGAGCACCCCGACCGGGCCGGCCACCGGGATCGACGCAACCTCGGCCAGCGTCCAGCCGCCGTCGGGCGGATCGCCGAACGCGTTGTCCACCAGCGTGCCGTCGACGACACCCAGTTCGCCCGGGCCGGGCTCCCCCAGCCGGAACCCGATGCGGGTTGGCGCGGCGGCCGTGCCGAGCAGGCCCGCGGCCACCGGGTCGTCGAGTCCGACCACGGCGACGCGGCCGTCGAGCACGCGGGCCTTGGCGGCGGCGTAGGCGGCCATTGACCCGTGCCAGTCGAGGTGGTCCTCGGCGACGTTGAGCACCACGCCGGCGTCCGGCCGCAGCGAGGGCGACCAATGCAGCTGGAAGCTGGACAGCTCCACCGCGAGCAGGTCGGACGGTTCGGCGAGGACGTCGAGCACGGGGTTGCCGATGTTGCCGCACAGCACCGCGTGCCGCCCGGCGGCGACGAGCATGGCGTGCAGCATCGACGTGGTCGTGGTCTTGCCGTTGGTCCCGGTGACGACGAGCCAGCGCCGCGACGGCCCGAACCAGCCCGCCCGGTCCAGCCGCCAGGCCAGCTCCACGTCGCCCCACACCGGCACGCCCGCTTCCGCCGCGGCGGCCAGCACGGGCGCGGTCGGCGCGAACCCGGGACTGGTGATCACCAGCGCGTACTCGCCGATCGTGGCCCGGGCCTCGGCGGTGGTGACGACCTTGGCGGGGGTGATCAACCGCTGCAGCGCCAACGGATCGTCGTCGCAGATCGTCAACCGCACGCCGGTGGGCTCGAGCACGGCGCTGACCGAGCGGCCGGTCAGGCCCGCGCCGGTCACCAGCACCCGGGCGCCGGGGACCAGCGGCTCGAGATGCGTCATGTCAGGCACCGACGGTCGTCAACCACTCGCTGTAGAACAACGCGACCCCGAGCCCGCACGCGATCGCGGTGAGCAACCAGAACCGGATGATCACCGTGGTCTCGGCCCACCCCACCAGTTCGAAGTGATGGTGGAACGGCGCCATCCGGAACACCCTGCGGCCGGTCGTGCGGAACGCCAGGATCTGCACGACGACCGAGACCACCTCGGCGACGAACAGGGCGCCGAGCACCACGGCCAGCATCTCGGTGCGGCTGGCCACCGAGAGCCCGGCGATGATGCCGCCGAGGGCGAGCGAGCCGGTGTCGCCCATGAAGATCTTGGCGGGCGCGGCGTTCCACCACAGGAATCCGATACAAGCACCCGCAGTGGCAGCGGCGATGATCGCCAGGTCGAGAGGGTCGCGCACGTTGTAACAGCCCAGGCCCGGACTCGTCGCGCAGGCATTGCGGAACTGCCAGAAGGTGATCAGCACGTAGGCCGCGCACACCATCGCCATCGCGCCCGCGGCCAGCCCGTCCAGCCCGTCGGTGAAGTTCACCGCGTTCGACCACGCGCTGACCACCACGATGCAGAACAACACGAACAGCGCGGGCGGCAGTGTGACCGTGGCGATCTCGCGCACATAGGACAGTTCGGCGCTGCCGGGTGTGAGCCCGTCGGCGTTGCGGAACTGCAGGGCCAGCACACCGAAGATCACGGCGGCGGCCAGGATGCCGACGGTTTTGGCGGTCTTGTTGAGCCCGAGGTTGCGCGAGCGCCGGATCTTGATCAGGTCGTCGACGAATCCGACGACGGCCAGGGCGCTGGCCAAGAACAGGACGAGCAGGCCCGAAGCCGACGGGCCCCGGCCGTCGATCACGACGCCGACGAGGTGGGTGCCCAGGTAGCTGGCCCAGATCCCCGCGACGATCGCGACGCCGCCCATCGAGGGGGTCCCGCGCTTCTTGGCGTGGGTGGGCGGTCCGTCCTCGCGGATCTCGTGGCCGAACCCCTGTCGGGTGAACAGTCGGATCAGCACCGGGGTGAGCAGGATCGACACCGTCAGCGCGATGCCGACGGCGATGAGGATCTGCCTCATGCGTTCAGGTCCCGGATGTCGGCGGGCCGAAGATCGAGCAAAGCTTCGGCCAGCGCGCCGAGTCCGGCCGCGTTCGACGCCTTCACCAGCACGACGTCGGACGGTTGCAGTTCGGCGCGCAGGAGTTCCAGCGCCGCGTCGGCGTCGGCGACCATGGTGGCCTCAGCCCCCCACGATCCCTCCATCACCGCGCCGTGGTGCATGGCGCTCATAGTCCTCCCGGTTCCGACGACGATGAGTCGTGACACATCTAAGCGCACGGCCAGTCGGCCGATGCGGTCATGCTCGGATATCGCGTCGTCGCCGAGTTCGGCCATCTCGCCCAGCACCGCCCAGCTCCGCCGGCGCCCCCCGCCTTCGCGGGCCATCCACGCCAGCGCCTTGAGGCCGGCGCCCATCGAGTCCGGGTTGGCGTTGTAGGCGTCGTTGATCACCGTGACGCCGTCGCTGCGGGTGGCGACCTGCATGCGGTGTTTGGACACCGGGCCCGCGGTCGCCAGCGCGGCGGCCACCTGCTCGAGGGAGGCGCCGCACTCCAGCGCCACAGCCGCCGCGCACAGGGCGTTGGACACCTGGTGGTCCCCGTGCACGGCCAGTGCGACGTCGACGGACCCGGCGCCGGCGTGCAGGGTGAACCGCGGCCTGGCGAGCTCGTCGAGGGTGATCTCGTCGGCCCACACATCCACGTCGCGGCCGCCCGGCTCCCGTGACACCGCCACGATGCGCGCGGCGGTCTTTGCCGCCATCGCCGCCACCGCGGCGTCGTCGACATTGAGTACGACGGCTCCTGATGCTGGAACTGCTTGTGGCAGTTCGGATTTGGTCTCGGCGATGGCCTCCCGCGAACCGAATTCGCCGAGGTGCGCGGTGCCCACGTTGAGCACCACCGCGATCGAGGGCGGGGCGATCGCGGCCAGCGCGGCGATGTTGCCGCGATGCCGAGCCGACATCTCCAACACCAGAAAGTCGGTGGCTCGTGTCGCGCGCAGCACCGTCCACGGATGCCCGAGTTCGTTGTTGAACGAGCCCGGCGGTGCGATCACCTCGCCGAGCGGGGCCAAGACCGCGGCGACGAGGTCCTTGGTCGAGGTCTTACCCGACGATCCGGTGATGCCGATGATCGTGAGCCCGGCCGCGACGAGTTCGGTGGCGACCGCCGCGGCCAGCTTCGCCAGCGCCGCGAGCACGGCTGCCCCCGAACCGTCGACGTCGTGTTCGAGCACGCCCGCCGCCCGGTCGGACGTCTCCGGTGTCGGGTCGACGACGATCGCCGGCACGCCGACCGGGCGGGCGGCCAGCACCGCCGCGGCCCCGGCCTGCACCGCGGCGGCCGCGAAGTCGTGTCCGTCCGAGCGGGCTCCCGGCAGCGCGAGGAACAAACCGCCCGCCGAGACGGCCCGCGAGTCGAACTCGACGGTGCCGGTGATCCGGGTGGTCGCGGCGTCGGCTTCGGAGATGTCGGCGAGGCGGCCGCCGACGATCTCGGCGACCCGGGCCAGGGTCAGGTCGATCACGGCAGACGTTCCCGTGCCTCGAGGGCGCGCGCCAACTCCTCGCGGTCGTCGAAGGGCCGGGTGACCCCGGCGCTGGTCTGCCCCGCCTCGTGGCCCTTCCCCGCGATGAGCACGACATCGCCGGGTCGCGCCCACGCCACCGCGTGCTCGATCGCGGCGCGTCGATCGCCGATCTCGACGATCTCGGCGCGGCCCACCGCGCCGGCCACGATCGCCGCGCGGATCTCGGCGGGATCCTCGTCGCGCGGATTGTCGTCGGTCACCACCACCAGATCGGCCAGTTCGGCGGCGACACCGCCCATCGGCCCCCGCTTGCCGGGGTCGCGGTTTCCGCCCGCCCCGAACACGACCGCCAACCGGCCGTCGCTCTGTGCCCGCAACGTCTCCAGCACGGCCTGCAGGGCGCCCGGCTTGTGCGCGTAGTCGACCAACGCGAGGAAATCCTGCCCGCACTCGACGGGCTCCATGCGCCCCGGCACGGTCGCGGTGCGCAGGCCGGGCACGGCCTGTTCGGGTGACACACCGACCGCGTCGAGCAGCGCGATCGCGAGCAGGCAGTTGGCCACGTTGTAGCGCCCGGGCAGCCCGATCTGCAGATGGTGGTGCACCCCCGCCGGATCGACCGCGAAGAACTCCTGCGCGTTGCGTCCGACCGTGCGGACATCCTCGACACGCCAATCGGCGACGCGGCCCGTCGCGCTGACCGTGACCGGTTCGCGGGCCAGCCTGGCCATCTCGCGGCCGGCATCGTCGTCGACGCACAGCACGGAAAGCTCTGCGCGGTTGGGGGATTCGGGAGCGAACAGTCGCGCCTTGGCCTCGAAGTAGTCCCGCATCGTCGGATGGAAGTCGAGATGGTCGCGGGACAGGTTGGTGAACCCGCCGACCGCGAAGCGCACACCGTCGACGCGGCCGAGGGTGAGCGCGTGGCTCGACACCTCCATCACGACCGTGTCGACGCCCTGCTCGACCATCACCGCGAGCAGCGCCTGCAGATCGGGCGCCTCGGGCGTGGTGAGGACGCTGGCCTGATCGCGTCCGTCGATTCGGATGCCGACGGTGCCGACGAGTCCGGCCACCCGCTCCGCCGATCGCAGGCCCGCCTCCACCAGATAGGTGGTGGTGGTCTTGCCGGAGGTGCCGGTGACCCCGATGACCCGTAGCCGCTCGGACGGCTGCCCGTACACCTCGGCGGCCAGTGCGCCGAGCACCGAGCGCGGAGCCGGGTGGACCACGACCGGAATCTCCACTTCCGGACCCAGAAGCGCGAGCCCGTCGGGGTCGGTGAGGACCGCCACCGCACCGCGGGCGATCGCCTCGGCGGCGTAGCGGGCGCCGTGCGACGAGGCCCCCGGCAGCGCCGCGAACAGGTCACCCGGTTCGACGTCCCGGCTGCGCAGCGTGACGCCGGTGACGCGGACGTCCGGTACGGCACCGCCCGCGGGCACCGCCTGGACCTGCCCGGCCAGCGGCCCGAGCGCCGCGCCGGCGGGATGGCTGGGTCGCAGGTTCATGGCGTTGTCACAGTACCGAGTCGCCTGTGCGGCCCCCGCGACATATCGGGGCCGCCCCCGTCAGTCGGCTACTAGGGTCAGCCGCGAGTCGGGATCCGGCGACAGGGGCACGTTCTCGCGCTGCAGCAGCCAGGAGGCGATGTTGTGGAACAGCGGCGCCGATGTGGTGCCGGGCTGTCCGTCGGCCGTGCGCTGCGGGTGGTCCATCATGATGGCGACGACGTAGCGCGGGTCGTCGGTGGTGGCGATGCCGGCGAAGGTGATCCAGTAGACGTCGCTGTAGTAGCACCCGCAGGCCGGGTTGATCTGCTGTGCGGTGCCGGTCTTCCCGGAGATCTGATATCCCTCGACGGCCGCTTGCGAGCCCGTCCCCTGCTGCACCCCGGTGGGGTCGCGCTGCACCGTGGCCCGCAACATGTGCCGTACCGTCTTGGCGGTCTCCGGCGAGACCACCCGAATGCCCTCGGGGCGGGGCTCCTCGGTGCGGGTTCCGTCGGGGGCGATGGTGGTCTTGACGATGCGCGGCGGGACGCGCACACCGTCGTTGGCGATGGTCTGATACATGCCGGCCATCTGCAGCAGCGTCATCGAAAGGCCCTGTCCGATAGGCAGGTTGGCGAATGTGCTGCCCGACCACTGGTCGATCGGCGGGACCAGCCCCGCGCTCTCGCCGGGCAGCCCCACCCCGGTGCGCTGACCGAGGCCGAACTTGCGGACCATCTCGAAGAAGCGCTCCGGGCCGAGTCGCTGCGCCAGCATCAGCGTGCCGACGTTGGAGGACTTACCGAAGATGCCCGTCGTGGTGTACGGCATCGTCCCGTGCTCCCAGGCGTCGCCGACGGTGACACCGCCCATGTGGATCGAACCCGGTACCTGCAGCACCTCGTCGGGGTTCGACAGCCCGTACTCGATGACCGACGCGGCGGTGATGATCTTGTTGACCGAACCGGGTTCATACGGCGAGGACACCGCGGGGTTGCCGAGCTGGCGGTGCTCCTGCCTGCCGATGTCCTGACTCGGGTCGAACGTGTTGTCGTTCGCCATCGCCAGCACCTCAGCCGTTTTCGCGTCCAGGACGACCGCCGAGACGTTCTTGGCGCCGGACAGGTTCTTGGCCTGCTGCACCTGCTGCTGGACATAGAACTGGATGTCGTCGTCGATGGTCAGCATGACCGTGGAACCGTCGACCGCATCGTGTCGGTTGCGGTAACTGCCCGGGATGACAACGCCGTCGGAGCCCCGGTCATAGGTGATCGACCCGTCCGTGCCCGCGAGCACGGCATCGAGCGAATCCTCCAGCCCCAGCAGACCGTGTCCATCCCAGTCGATGCCGCCGACGATGTTGGCCGCCAGCGAGCCGCCCGGATACTGACGCAGGTCCTGGCGTTCCGAACCGACCTCGGGAAACTTCTTGGTGATCGCCTCGGCGATGGCGGGATCGACCGCCCGCGCGAGATAGACGAAAGTCTCGTTGCTCTTGAGCTTCTTGAGAACGGTCGCCGAGTCCGGCTTGTTGTTCAGCCGCAACGCCACCTCGGCGGCGATGTCGCGAAGCCTGCGGTCGGGTTCGGGCGCCTCCGTGCTTTTCGCCCTGGCCTCCTCCAACTGCTTGCGGACCTTTTGCGGCTGGAAGGTCAGCGCACGCGCCTCGATGGTGAAGGCGAGCTTGTCGTTGTTGCGGTCGACGATCGCCCCACGCACGGCCTTGTCGACGTCGGTGACCTTGAGCTGGCTCGCCGCCTCGGCCCGCAACCCATCGGCGCGGGGCACCTGGAGGTGGAACAGCTGTCCCGCCGCGACGATCAACACGAGGAAGATCGCCGCGTTGCCCACTCGATGCCGGAACACGAAAGACGCGCTGCGCAGCCCGGTTTCGGTGATCGGAGCGCGAGTCCGCCTGGCCCTGGCCGAGCGCTCCTGAGAACCGGCCGCCGGTGCGGCCTTGCGGGTCCGACGCTCGCCGCGGGTCATGCGACGGGACCCGCCGGAGGCAGGGTCGCGGGAGGCACGACAGCCGGCGGCACGACCGCGGGGCTGAACTGTTCGGCGCCCGGCATGGGGCCGGGCAGCACCTGCGGGTTCGGGATGTGCAGCGCATCGGGCGGCGCCATCGGCACCGCCGGCGGGACCATGGGCCCCGGTGCGGCACCGGGCACCGGCGGCTGTCCCGGAAGCGACTGCGGCACCGGGGTGGGCGCCGTACGCGTCGGCATCCGCACGGTGACCTCGCGGGGATCGACGACCCGCGGTGCAGGCGGTCGCGGCCCGGGTGGGGGCGGCTGCGGGGTCGCGTCGGGCAGCGGTGTGTTCAGCGGCGGCGGCGGAACGCCCTCTGCCGGTTTGGGTGTGCCGACCACCACCCAGTTACCCGCCGGGTCCTGCACGAGGTGTGCGGTGTCTCGGGACGGGATCATCCCCAGCTCGCGCGCGGCTTCGGCCAATGCCGGGGCCGCCTGGGCCTCCAGCACATCGCGCTCGAGGGCTTCCTTCTGTTGCAGCAGAGCCTGATTCGTCTCGCGGGCGTTGCCCAGCTGATAGGACCGCTCGGCGGCGTCGGTGGACAACCACAGCGTGGTGCCCAGGCCCATCCCCAGCGAGCCGATCACCAACACCACGAACGGCACCCTGGCCACGAGGGCCCGTGGGCTGAGCTCCACCGAGGCCAGCTTGACGATGATGCGCTGTCGTAGTGGTGTGCGAACAACCTTGGGCGCCTTGGCCTTTCGTGCCTTGGCCCGGGCCTTGGCCTGGCTGGCGCTCTTGGGCCTGCCCGGTGCGCCGGTCGGACGCGGAATGGGGTTGGTCTGGGGCGCCGACCGCTGCGGTCGCTGATCGCGGGTCGGCTTGCGCCGTGCCTGCGCGTCCACCGTGCGCCGCGCAGCGCCGGTGCGCCGACGTTCGTCGGCGCCGCGCACCCCCTTCGCGCGCTTGGTCTTTTTGGCCTGCTTGGCCTGCTTGGCCTGTTTGGCGTTCACCTGGGTGCCCCCACCTTCTCCAGTGCTCGTAGCCGCACAGGCGCGCTACGCGGGTTTCGTTCGATCTCCTCGGGAGCTGCACGCTCGGCACCGCGAGTCAGTGCGACGAACTCCGGCTCGTGACCCGGGAGTTCCACCGGTAAGCCGGGCGGCGTCCTGGACGCCGTTGCGGAGGCGAAGGCCGCCTTGACGATGCGGTCCTCCAGGGACTGGTAGGCCATCACGACGATGCGCCCGCCGGGAGCCAGAGCGTTCAGCGCCGCGGGCAACGCGTCGCGCAGCGAGTCCAGTTCGCCGTTGACCGCAATCCGAAGCGCCTGGAACGTGCGCTTGGCCGGGTGACCGCCGGTGCGGCGCGCCGGCGCGGGAATCGCCTGGTAAAGCAGCTCGACCAGCTCCCCGGTGGTCCGGAACGGCTGGCGGGCGCGCCTGCGGATGAGCTGGGCCGCGATCCGGCTCGCGAAACGTTCCTCACCGAACTCGCGGAGCACCCGGGTCAGTGATTTCTGGTCGTAGGTGTTGACCACGTCCGCGGCGGTCAGCTCCGCGTCGGGGTCCATGCGCATGTCCAGCGGCGCGTCGGCGGCGTAGGAGAAGCCGCGGTCGGTGCGGTCGAGCTGCATCGAGGACACGCCGAGGTCGAACAGGATGCCGTCGGCCTGGCTCGCCCAGTACCCGTCGTCGCCGAGCACGCCGCCGATGCCGTCATAGCGCGTGCGGACCAGCATCACCCGGTCACCGAACCGCGACAGGCGCTCACCGGCGATCCACAACGCATCGGGGTCGCGATCCAAGCCGATCAGCCGTAGACCGGGCAGTTCGGTCAGGAAGCGCTCGGCATGGCCGCCGGCCCCGAGGGTGCCGTCGACGAGAACCGCACCCTCACCGTCGGGACTCCGCCGCGTCAGTGCCGGTGTGAGCAGTTCGACGCAGCGGTCCAGCAGGACGGGGATGTGTCCGTGGTCGCCGCTGCTCCGTGCCATCGCCGTGCCTCCCTCACCTCCACCAGAAACCCCTGCACCGGGGTCCCTGTCCGAGAGCACGGACCTGGCGTCGGGGAAGTACGCCAGGGCCGGTTCGGGCAGAGGCCGCGATGCACGGGCTTGATGCCGGTCGACCGCCGAATCAGATGATGTCGTGCAGAGCTTCATCGGTGGCCGCGGAGAAGTTCTCTTCGTGGGTCTGCTGGTACTCCTGCCATGCCGTGGAGTCCCAGATTTCCAGGTAGTCGACCGATCCGATCACCACGCAGTCCTTCGACAGGTTCGCGTAGCGGCGGTGATCGGCCGACAGGGTGATTCGGCCTTGTGCGTCGGGGTGCTGTTCGTCGGTGGCGGCGGCGAGGTTACGCAGGAACGCGCGTGCTTCCGGGTTGCTACGCGATGCCTGCGACGCCCGTCGGGCCAGCTTCTCGAACTCCGCGCGCGGGTAGACGGCAAGGCTGTGATCTTGGCTTTTGGTGACCATCAACCCTCCTGCCAGCGCGTCGCGGAACTTGGCGGGCAGTGTGAGCCGCCCTTTGTCGTCGAGCTTCGGCGTGTAGGTACCGAGAAACATCTCGAACCTCCCCGCCAGTCAACAGAGCCCCGGTCGCTCCGTTGTCCGCCACTTTACCCCACAATCCCCCACTAGCCACCATTTGCGCGCCAAATTTCCTGGTGAGTCCCCACCCTGCACCCCACACCGGTCGTCGTACGGACGGCGGCACCCCGGCGTTGAGTGCCACCGGCAAGAAAAGCGCAGGTGAGAGGCCTATAGGGCGGCGGTGGGGCGTCGTGGGGCGATCAGCCGCCGGACACACGAAAAAGGGGCAGCCCGCCGTGCGGGCTACCCCTGTGTCGTGTCAGTTCCTATTCGTCGAAGCGGCGACGGAAGCGATCCTCCATGCGACTGGCGAACGAACCACCCGAGCCCTTGCCCCGCTTCTGCCGCGGAGCGCCCGGTTCGGCGACCGACCGGTCGCGTCCGCCGGGGACCCGCGGGCCGGTGATCGCGAACACCACGCCGCCGAACATCACGATGAACCCGAGTACCGAGAGCACCGGGAAACCGCCGATCTGGGTGGCTGGGATCGCGACACCGGACACCAGCATCGCGAGCCCGAGCACGAAGAGCGCGGCGCCCTGCAGGCGACGCCGGGTCGAGGGTGCGCGCAGGGTTCCGCCGCGGACACTCGAAGCGAATTTCGGGTCCTCGGCATAGAGCGCGCTCTCGATCTGGTCGAGCATGCGCTGCTCATGATCGGAGAGTGGCATTCGTCCCTCCCTCGGAACCCAGGGGCCCACCGCGGCCAACTCATTGTTCAAAGTCATGTGTGCCCGCGTTCACGGGCATCTAACAGTCATGATACGAGGTCGATCTGAGCCGTACCACCTTGTTCGACGCCCGATTGTATGACGGACACCGCCGCGTGGGAGGCGCAGGCCGATCCACTCGATAATGGTTGAGACGACACCGCCCCGACCCGCGGAGAGGCAGACACAGTTGGCGACATTTCTCATCGATCTGTCGCCGGGCGATATGCAGCGCCGGCTCGGTGACGCACTCGCGGTCTACGTCGACGCGATGCGCTATCCGCGGGGCACCGAGGCCCAGCGGGCGTCGATGTGGCTCGAGCACACCCGCAGGCCGGGGTGGAAGGCCGTCGCGGCGGTGACCATCGGCGAATCCGAGGACACTTCGGTCGGCGAGGCCGAGCTGTCCTCCGCCCCGATGGTCGGCATCGCCTACGGCTACTGTGGCGCCCCCGACCAGTGGTGGCAGCAGCAGGTGGTGGCCGGGCTGCAGCGGGTGGGCGCCGACCGCAACTCCATCGCCGCGTTGATGACGAGCTACTTCGAGCTCACCGAACTGCACATCCACCCCCGCGCCCAGGGGCAGGGCCTCGGTGAGGCGTTGGCTCGCCGCCTGCTCTCGGGCCGCCGGGAGGCCCACGTGTTGCTGTCGACACCGGAGATCAACGGTGAGGCGAACCGGGCATGGCGGCTGTACCGCAGGCTCGGATTCACCGACATCATCCGCGGCTACCATTTCGCGGGCGATCCGCGGGCTTTCGCGATCCTGGGCCGGTCCTTGCCGCTGTGACACGGATTTGATGTCGTCGACGCCTCGGCTCGGCTCGGTCTGGCACGATGACCACGTGCCGGCCCGCCACCGCAGCAGAACCCGCCTGCTCGCACTCGTGATGCTGCTCCTCGTCGTGCTTCCGACCGCCGTTGGCTGCGTCCGGGTGCGGGCCTCGATCACGGTCTCCCCCGACGACCGGGTGTCGGGTCAGATCGTCGCGGCGGCAAAGCCGCGAAACGCCGACGACAAGGGCCCGCAGCTGCTGAACAACCTGCCGTTCGCCAACAAGGTGGCGGTCTCGGAGTACAGCCGAGACGACTACGTCGGATCCCAGGCGGTGTTTTCCGACCTCACCTTCGCCGAACTGCCTCAGCTGGCCAACATGAACCGCGACGCCGCCGGTGTCGACCTGTCGTTGCGCCGGGCAGGTGACCTCGTCATCCTCGAGGGCCGCGCCGACCTCACCTCCCTCAGCGACTCGGAGGCCGACGTGTCGCTGACCGTGTCGTTCCCGGGCGAAGTCACCTCGACCAACGGCGATCAGGTGTCGGCCGAGATCGTCGAATGGAAGTTGCGGCCGGGCGTGGTCAGCACGATGAACGCGCAAGCCCGCTACACCGACCCCAGCGCACGGTCCTTCACCGGCGCCGCGATCTGGCTCGGCCTCGGCTCCTTCGTGGTGGCGGCCATCATCGGCGCCTTGGCGTACATGAGCCGTGACCAATCGCCGAAAGTGGGCGAAGCCCGCGATTGACGGTCGGGTCCTCCCGTCCTCCCTGCTCGGACCACGCACGCAGGCTCTACTCTGAAGGCGTTCGGGGCAGGGTGGTCGCACAGAGAAAGGGGCGCCCGCTGAGCGTGCATGCCACGGCACCGTCAGCCGTCCAGCTGGCCGGCGCCGTCACCGATCAGCTGCGGGACTATCTGCAGCAGCGTCGCAACGAATGCGCCTACATGGGCGACGACTACGCCGAGATGACCGCCGCACTGGAGGAATTCGTGTTGCGCGGCGGTAAGCGGCTGCGGCCCGCGTTCGCCTACTGGGGCTGGCGCGCGGTCGCCGACCGGCCCGAGAACCCGCTGGACCCGGACGTGCTGCGGCTGTGTTCGGCCCTTGAACTGCTGCATGCCTGCGCGCTGGTCCATGACGACGTCATCGACGCCTCCGCGACCCGCCGCGGGCTGCCGACCGTGCACCGGCTGTTCACCGAGCGGCACCGCACGCACGGCTGGCACGGCTCGCCCGAACAGTTCGGCATGTCGGCGGCGATCCTGCTCGGCGACCTGGCGCTGGTCTGGGCCGACGACGTCGTCGCCACGGCCGACCTGCCCCCCGACGCTGCCGTGCGGGTCCGCCGGGTGTGGAGCGCGATCCGCACCGAGGTGCTCGGCGGGCAGTACCTCGACATCGTCGCCGAGGCCAGCGGAGCCGACTCGGTGGCTTCGGCGCTGACGGTCAACATCTACAAGACGGCGTCGTACACGATCACCCGGCCGCTGCAGCTCGGCGCCGCCGCGGCCGCCGACCGGCCCGACGTCCAGGCCGCCTTCGGAGAGTTCGGCACCGACCTCGGTGTGGCGTTCCAGCTGCGCGACGACGTGCTCGGGGTGTTCGGCGATCCCGCGGTCACGGGCAAGCCGTCCGGCGACGATCTGCGGGCAGGCAAGCGCACCGTGTTGTTGGCCGAGGCGGTCGAACTGGCCGAAGAGGCCGACCCCGCGGCGGCCAAGCTGCTGCGCACCTCCATCGGATCGGAGCTCTCCGAGGCCCAGGTCAAGGAACTGTGCACGGTGATCGAGTCCGTCGGCGCGCTGGCCGCGGTGGAGAACCGCATCTCCGAACTCACCCGCCGCGCGCTCGACACCCTCGAATCCGCCGCCATCGACACCCATGCCAAAGCGGGGTTGTCCGAGCTCGCCCGATTGGCCGCGAATCGAACCGCATAACGATGACGACCTCCCCATCGACCTCCCCATCGACACGGCCGTCGAAAGTCAGCTTTGCAGAGCATGTTTCGCGGCTGACCTCGTTCGCTACATCGCCACAGGGCCAACCCGCCCGGCTGGGCTTCGTCGGCGCCGTCCTGATCACCGCCGGAGGGTTGGGCGCGGGCAGCACGCGACTGCACGACCCGCTGCTGGAGTCACTACACCTGTCGTGGCTGCGGTTCGGGCACGGTCTGGTGCTGTCGTCGATCCTGTTGTGGGGCGGCGTGACACTGATGCTGGCGGCATGGCTGTGGCTGGGGCGCCGGGTGGTCGACCGCACCGCGACCCAGTACACGATGGTCGCCACGACCGGCTTCTGGCTGGCGCCGCTGCTCTTGAGCGTTCCGCTGTTCAGCCGCGACACCTACTCCTACCTCGCGCAGGGGGCACTGCTGCGCGACGGCTTCGACCCGTACGCCGTCGGGCCCGTCGAGAACCCGAACTCGTTGCTGGACAACGTCAGTCCGATCTGGACCACCACCACCGCGCCGTACGGACCGGGTTTCATCCTGATCGCCAAGTTCGTGACGATGCTCGTCGGCGAGGACGTCGTCGCAGGCACGATGTTATTGCGGTTGTGCATGCTTCCCGGCTTGGCGCTGCTGATCTGGGCCGCGCCGCGCGTGGCCAGGCACATCGGCGCCGACGGTGCGACCGCGCTGTGGATCTGCGTGCTCAACCCGCTGGTCATCATCCATCTGATGGGCGGGGTGCACAACGAGATGCTGATGGTCGGCCTGATGATGGCCGGCATCGCGCTGACGTTCTCCGGCCGCCATCTGTGGGGCGTGAGCCTGATCGCCGCGGCGGTCGCGGTGAAAGCCACCGCGGGACTGGCGCTTCCGTTCATGGTCTGGGTGTGGGCGCGGGACCTGCGAAACCGGCGCGACTTCTCACCGGTCAAGGCGTTCGTGACGGCGTCGGCCGCGTCGGCGCTGATCTTCACCGCGGTCTTCGCCGTGCTGTCATTGGCCGCGGGGGTCGGACTGGGCTGGCTCACCGCCTTGGCCGGTTCGGTGAAGATCATTAACTGGCTCACCCTGCCCACCGCGGCGGCCAACGTCATCAACGCCGTCGGCGGCCTGTTCCTGCCGGTGAACTTCTACGCGGTGCTGGACGTCGCCAGGATCATCGGTATCGCGCTCATCGCGCTGTCACTTCCGTTCGTGTGGTGGCGGTTTCGCCACACCGACCGCGACGCGTTGACCGGCATCGCGGTGGTGATGGTGATCGTGGTGCTCCTCGTGCCCGCGGCGCTGCCCTGGTACTACACCTGGCCGCTGGCGGTGGTGGCCGCGCTGGCCCAGAGCCGGCGGTCGATCGCGATCATCGCGGGCCTGTCGACGTGGATCACCGTGATCTGGAAACCCGATGGGGCACACGGGATGTACTCGTGGCCACACGTGCTGCTGTCGTTGGCGTGCGCCGCGGTGGCGTGGTACTCGCTGAAGAACGCACCGGAGTGTGCGGTCAATAAGCCACGACCGCGGGCGGTCAATAGGCCATCGCCTGGGCCCGGCGCACCACCTCACGGGCCTGATGCGAGTGAAGAGCATCAACCGGCCGAGCATTAGGCAGGTCGGCGGTCGCGCCGTCGCGCCTGATCGTCAGGGATCCGTCGGGCGTGAACAGCCAGCGCACGATCTCGGTCTCGTGGTAACCCCCGTCGCGCAGCACGACGAGTAACCCGGGCAAGCTCTTGACGACATGGCCGGTGTCGTCGAAGAACGCCTTCGGAACCACCACGACGCCGTCGCGCCGGACGCCGATCAGGTGGCCGTCCCGCAGCTGTTGATGCACTTTCGTCACCGCGACGCCGAGCATCTCGGCGACGGTGGGGAGGTCGTAGACGTCTTCGGCGGGATCGAGGACATCCTCTGCGGCCGGAATGCTGCTCACCGCACCGAGTCTAAATCCGGTAACCGTCGGTCGTTGCCGCAAAGCCGCCGGTGTCGCGCTCCGTAACATGTCTCCGGTGGATGCCTACCCGATGACGGACCCCCTGCTGGGAACCGTGCTGGACGGTCGGTACCGCGTCGACGTGATGATCGCGACCGGCGGAATGTCCGCCGTGTACCGCGGGCTCGATCTGCGGCTGGATCGTCCGGTCGCGCTGAAGGTGATGGACAGCCGCTATGCGGGTGACTCACAGTTCCTGACCCGGTTCCAGCGCGAGGCACGCGCGGTGGCCCGGCTGACCGACCCCGGTCTGGTCGCGGTGTACGACCAGGGCGGTGGACGCATCGGCGGCCCTCCCCCCTTCCTGGTGATGGAACTCGTCGAGGGCGGCACGCTGCGCGAACTGCTGCGGGAGCGCGGGCCGATGCCCCCGCACGCCGCCGCCGCGGTGCTCGGCCCGGTCCTCGGCGGGCTGGCCGCAGCGCACCGCGCCGGCCTGGTGCACCGCGACGTCAAACCCGAGAACGTGCTGATCTCCGAGGACGGTGACGTCAAGATCGCCGACTTCGGACTGGTGCGGGCGGTGGCCGAAGCGAAGATCACCTCGACCAGCGTCATCCTGGGCACCGCGGCGTATCTGTCACCCGAACAGGTCAGCACCGGCGACGCCGATCCCCGCAGCGACGTCTACTCGGCGGGCATCCTGACCTACGAACTGCTGACCGGCCGCACCCCGTTCGCGGGCGACTCGGCGCTTGCCGTGGCGTATCAGCGGATGGACAACGACGTCCCGGCACCGAGCACGGTGATCACGGGCGTCCCCGCGCAGTTCGACGACCTGGTGCTACGAGCCACCGCCCGCGATCCGGCTCAGCGCTACGCCGATGCCCGCGAGATGGGTGACGACCTGGACGCGATCGTCGACGAACTCGGACTGCCGCCGTTCCGGGTGCCGACGCCGCGCAACTCCGCCCAGCACGCCTCGGCTCCTCTTCCCCCTCCTCCGGCGCCCCCGGCCGCAGCCGCACCCGCGCCGCGGCAGGCGACGCGGACACTTCCGCGCGACGACTGGCAAGCCCCCGAAGCCGAATACCAGCCGGTGTCGGGACGGTTCGCCGGAATCGAGCTCGAAGAGTTCTACTGGGCGCGGCAGCGCGCCCGGCGCGCACTGCTGTTCTGGGTGGTGACCGTCATCACGCTGACGGCGCTCATCGCCGCGGCCGCGTGGACGGCGGGCAGCAACCTGACCAACCTGATTTAGTCGCGCAGCATCTCGGCGACCAGGAACGCCAGCTCCAGGCTCTGCTGGGTGTTCAGCCGCGGGTCGCACGCGGTTTCGTAGCGTCCGGCGAGGTCGGCGTCCGAGATGTCCTGCGCCCCGCCGAGGCATTCGGTGACGTTCTCACCGGTGATCTCGACGTGGATGCCGCCGGGATGGGTGCCCAACGCCCTGTGCACCTCGAAATAGCCCTGCACCTCGTCGACGACCCGGTCGAAGTGGCGGGTCTTGTAACCGGTGGACGACTCATGGGTGTTGCCGTGCATCGGGTCGCACTGCCAGATCACCTGATGGCCGGTGGCCTGCACCTTCTCGATGATCGGCGGCAGCAGGTCGCGCACCTTGTTGTTACCCATGCGGGTGACCAGCGTCAGCCGGCCGGGCTCGTTGTTGGGGTCGAGGCGTTCGACGTACTCGACGGCCAGCTCCGGTGTCATGGTCGGGCCGAGCTTGACCCCGATCGGGTTCGCGATCACCTCGGCGAACGCGATGTGCGCGCCGTCGAGCTGACGGGTGCGCTCGCCGATCCACACGTAGTGCGCGGACAGGTCGTAGAGCTTGGAGCCCTGCTCGGTCTCCGAGAGCCGCAGCATCGCGCGCTCGTAGTCGAGCACCAGCGCCTCGTGGCTGGCGTAGATCTCGGCGGTCTCCAGGTTGCGGTTGTCGACGCCGCACGCGCTCATGAACGTCAGCGCCCGGTCGATCTCACCGGCCAGCGCCTCGTACCGGGCACCGGCGGGCGACGTGCGGACGAACTCGCGGTTCCAGTCGTGCACCAGATGCAGCGACGCGAGGCCCGAGCCGGTCAGGGCCCGCACCAGGTTCATCGCGGCGCTCGCATTGGCGTACGCGCGCACCAGCCGCGACGGGTCGTGCTCACGCACCGCGGGGTCGGGCGCGAAACCGTTGATCATGTCGCCGCGGTAGGACCGCAGGCCGAGCGCGTCGATGTCGGCCGAGCGCGGCTTGGCGTACTGGCCTGCGATGCGGGCCACCTTGACCACCGGCACGCTGGCGCCGTAGGTCAACACCACGGCCATCTGCAGCAACGCGCGCAGGTTGGCCCGGATATGCGGTTCGGTGTTGTTGACGAAGGTCTCGGCGCAGTCGCCGCCCTGCAGCAGGAACGCCTCGCCGCGGGCCACGGCGGCCAGCAGGCTCTTGAGCCGCTCCACCTCGGCGGGCACCGTCACCGGCGGAACACTTTCGAGGACGGTGCGCATGTTCTTCGCCGCTTCGACATCCCAGGTCGGCTGCTGCACCGCGGGCTTGGCGAGCGCGGCATCGAGCCGCTGCCGCAGCTCATCGGGCAGCGGCGGCAACGAGGGCAGCTGTTCGATGGGTACGTCGACGGTCCAGTTCACCCGTTCGTGGTAACGGCCCGCGACATGTGCTTTTCACCGCTGGCCCGGTGTTTCACCGGTGGTCATCAGCTGGAACCGCCGCAAATTGTGGCGAGCGTCGACCAACGCGTCGTGGGCGTCGCGCGGGCGCGGCGGCATGCGCGGTGAACCGCGCTCCTCCCAGAACTGGCGCAACTCGCGGGTGAAGCGCGGTATCGCCGGCGGAAGGTCGGTCATCGGACCCCAGAGCTGACACAACACGACATGGTCGTAGGCGCCCACCCACGCCCACAGCTCGATCGGCTCGTCCCCGTCGATTCCGAAGAAGTCCTCCAGCTCCGCGCGAATCTGGCGGCGCGAGCGCCACAGCTGCGAGGCCGGTGGCGGGAGCTTGGGCAACACATGCTTGCGGACCCAGCTCCCTGCCCGTTCGGGGTTGAATTCCGTTGACACCGCGTAATATTCGCGACCATCCTCGGCGGCGACGCCGATCGAGATCAGGTCGATGGTGCGCCCGTTGTCGATGAATTCCGTGTCGTAGAAGTAGCGCACTACGCGGGTTCCTTCTCGGGCTCGGCCGAGACCGACCGATCCTTGGGGGCGGGCGCGGCGTGGATCTCGCGGTCGAGCTGCTCGTCGACCAACGCGTCGTCGGGAAACTTGGGCATACCCGCGATCGCGTCCTGCAGCCACAGCTTGGCCTGGACCACCGGTCGCCGCAGCCAGCGCTCCCGCTCCAGCGCCCGATGCATTTTGCGCGGGCGGTTGGTGTAGCGCCAACGCGCCCACGGCGCGTGCGGCCTGGACAACCGGATCGCCCCGACGAACAGCAGCGGGGTCACGAACATCCCCACGAGCCCGGTCCACACCTTGCCCTTGAGCAGCACGATGACGGCCAGCATCAACGTCAGCACGGCCGCCACGACCACACCGGCGCGCGCGAGCAGCGAGTGGTCGTTGCGCCAGATGTCGATGTCGAAGAACGACAGCGGGTTGAAGCCCAGGATCAGCAGGCCCGCGACGGCGACGGCAGCGAAGACCGCATCGACCGAGGTCCTGCCGTCCTCGGCCCAGTACACGTCCTGCAGATGCAGTATCAACGCGAACTCGTCGAGCACCAGCGCTGCACCGATTCCGAAAAAGATTGCTGCCGCCGTGAATTCGGGTACTCCCCCGTCGACACCCAACGTCACCATCGTCACACCGGAGATCATGACCAGGACCACGCCGATCACCACGTGGTGGATGTGCAGCCCACTACCAGTGCCGATGTTGCGCGGCTGCCACCACTTGCGCGGCGCATCGCTGTCGGCGTGCCTGCGGATGTACCGCACGATCGTGCGGGTGACGAAGAACGTCAGGATGAACGCGATCAGGCAGTACATGAGCGGCACCCGCGCGTGCGGGACGCCGAAGACGAGGTGTAAGTCCGCGAGCACCCAGAAAACTTACGCCGACCGCCGCGGACGCGAGGAGCAGAATGACCAGCGCGTGTCGCGCCCGGTATACCGGCCGACCCGGCGGGGCGCCCGGATAGTCTGGTCAGCGACATGAGTACGTGGCGGTCGCCCGGCGGGGCTGGTTGGGGGCCAACGCTCGCCTGGCGACTGTTCCAGTTGCTGACCCTGGCGGCGTTGGCCTGGGCCGGCTGGCGTGTGCTCGGGCGCGTGCCCTACCGCATCGACGTGGACGTCTACCGGATGGGCGGTCAGGCCTGGCTGGACGGCCGGCCCCTTTACGCCGACGGAGCGATGTTCCACACCCGGGGCGGCCTCGATCTGCCGTTCACCTATCCGCCCCTGGCCGCCGTGGTGTTTGCCCCGTTCGCGCTACTGTCGCTGGAAGCGGCCAGCGTCGCGATCACGGTGACGACCCTGGTGCTGCTCATCGTCGCGGTGACGCTCGTGCTGCACCGGTGCGATGTCTGGGCCCAGACGTCGGTGACGGCCGAGCCCGCGTGGCTGCGCCAGGCGTGGCTGGCCGCGGCGATCGTGGCCCCGGCGGTGGTCTACCTCGAGCCGATCCGGTCGAACTTCGACTTCGGCCAGATCAACGTCGTGCTGATGACGCTGGTGATCGCCGACTGTGTGCCGCGGCGGACACCGTGGCCGCGGGGCATGCTCCTGGGGCTGGCGATCGCGCTGAAGCTCACCCCGGCGGTCTTCCTGCTGTATTTCCTGCTGCGGCGCGATGTTCGCGCGGTCGTCGTCACCGCGGTGTCCGCCGTCGTCGCCACACTGATCGGGGTGGCGTTCGCCTGGCGCGATTCGCTGGAGTACTGGACCGAGACCGTGCGCAACACCGATCGCATCGGTACCGCGACGCTGAACACTAACCAGAACATCGCCGGCGCCCTGGCTCGGCTGGGGCTGAGCGAAGGCCCGCGGTTCGTGTTGTGGACCGCGGCCTGTCTCGCTGTGCTGGCGATCACCGTGTGGGCGGTTCGGCGCGTGCTCAGGGCCGATCAACCGGTGCTGGCGCTGATCTGCGTGGCGATGTTCGGGTTGGTGGTGTCGCCGGTGTCGTGGTCGCACCACTGGGTGTGGGCGCTGCCCACGCTGTTGGTCACGGCACTGGTCGCCTATCGGAAGCGGCACGCGGCGCTGGGCGTGGTGGCGGCCGCGGGCTTCGCGTTGATGGTCTGGACCCCGATCACGCTGATGCCCGAACACCAGGAGACCGCCGCGTCGCTGTGGCGCCAGCTGGCGGGCGGTTCGTATGTGTGGTGGGCGCTCGCGGTGATCGTGGTCGCCGGCACCGTCGCGGGGACGGCCGCACCCGCGACACGCAGCACACCGGTCGTCGACGCGTCGCCGGTGCCGGCGGTCAACTAACCGGGCTCAGCCGGCGGCCACCTCCGGCATGCGGGCCGACGGCTTTGTCGAGTCGTCGGCCCTGCCCTCCTTGATGTCGGCGGCGTAGAGGTCGACGTACTCCTGACCGGACAGCCGCATCAGCTCGTACATCACCTCGTCGATGACGGCGCGCTCGATGAAGCGGTTGCCCGCCAGCCCCTCGAACCGGCTGAAGTCCATCGGCGCGCCGAACTTCACCTGGACTCGGCCGAAGCGCCACATTTTGCTGCCGGGCGGGTTGACGACGTCGGTTCCGATCATCGCGACGGGAATGACCGGCATTCCGGTCTCCAGCGCCAACCGGGCCAGACCGGTCTTACCCTTGTAGAGTCGGCCGTCCGGTGAGCGGGTGCCCTCGGGGTACATCCCGAGCAACTTGCCTTCGCCGAGGATCCGCGCCGCGGTGTTCAACGCGCTCTGCGCGCTGTCGGCGTCTGTGCGGTCGATCGGCACCTGACCGGCGACGGTGTAGAACCACCGGGTGAACCAGCCCTTCAGCCCGGTGCCGGTGAAGTACTCGGCCTTGGCCAGGAAGGTGATCCTGCGGCTCACCACCAGAGGCAGATAGAAACTGTCCGCGACCGCGAGGTGGTTACTGGCCAGAATCGCCGCGCCGGACGACGGAACATGGTGCAGCCCTTCGACTTTCGGCCGTCCGAGCAATGACAGCAGGGGGCCCATGAAGATGTACTTGAACAGCCAATACCACATGGGCCCTCCCGGTGATCGAACACCGGCCGGTGTTCTGCGACAACTTTACCCACGCACTGTGGATGCGACCACAGCGCGCAAGACTACTCCTCGACAGTTACCGGAATGTGCTGATAGCGCCCCGGCGCGGGCGGCGGAGCCGAGCCGTTCGGTCCCGGGTCGTGCGGTGGCCCGGGCGGCCCGTCCGGGGGCACGTCCGGCCCCGTCGGGCCTTGGCCTGCCTGGTCGAGAATGGCCCGGACCACGGCGAGCAGGGCGACGCTGTGCTCGGCGACAACGGTGAGCAACGGATGCTGTTCGCCCGCCGCCAGGGCAGCCAGCGCACACACCGGGCACCAGACCTGCTGGCATTTGCCCGCGGTACCGGTCGTCGCACGGGCCGCGGCCATACGCACCGCGGGGTCGAGCCTGTCGAGGATGGCCTGCGCGAGCGCCCGCAACTCCGGTCCGAGATCGCCGTGTGGTGTCGTCACTTCGGCCACACCTCCGGATTCGGTCGGAACCGCACGGTCAACTCACACCCTCGCAGTTGGGCGTCCACGACGACGCATCTTCGCAACACGGACGCCAATCGGACCCGGCGCCGCAATCCCCCCGCGCCGACTATCAGATCGTCGTCGACCCGGCCCAGCGTCAGCGCCGAGGAGTCGACCTGCGGCAACTCTAGCCGTAGCCGGTACACCGATTCGAGGCCGGAGCCCGACTCGCGGTCGACGATCGGACGCAACGGCCCCGGCGGGGGTGACCCGTCGCGGCGCCGTGCGCTGTCGAGCAGCTCCCCGAGCGCCTTCGCACCTATCGGCTCGCCGGCCAGATGGGGAACCAAGACGAGTTGGACATCGCCGATGGTCGCATCGAGCTGATCGAGCACGGCCCGCTGTTCGGATATCCGTTCGGTGTACCAGTCGAAGGCGGGATGTTCGGGCAGGTTGCGGTACTCGTACGAATCGTCTTGTACGAGTATCTGGTTGACGATCAGCTCGGCAACCTGCACGCCCATCAGCGCCAACGATCCCAGCGTGCGGGCGGCCTCGGCGGCTACCACCCGCTCGGCGGTCATCACCAGATGGGCGCTGACCACCGAGCCGTCGATGAGCATCGCGCCCAGCGATTCGGTGCCCGCGCTGATGCGTTCGAACAGTGCGACGACGGCCGCGGAGTGTGGATCGTCGAATCCGGTGGACAGCCGCCGGTGCCGCGGCCAAGCGCGCTCCAGGTACAGGCCGAACGTAGCGGGCAGGGTGAGCATGCGCAGCGCGTCGGCGGTCGACGCGCAGTCGACCACGATCCGGTCCCAGTTCCCCGAGGCCGCCAGTTCACCCACCTCATAGAGCCCGAGCACCTCCTGAACACCGGGTAGCGCCGAAAGTTCTTCGGGGGCAACGCTTCCCAACTCGGACTCCGGAAACCGGTCGGACAGCAGGCCCGCGATCTCGCGCCACCGCGTCTCCAGAAGGGCCAGCGTGTCCAACGCCAGCGCGTCCAGCGCTCCGCCGCCGGCGTCGGCGTCATCGGTGAACACCCGGGTGGGCCGACGCTGGCCGGTCGGTGTCACCGTCACCCCGAGCACGTCACCGATGGAGTGCGCCTGATCGGTCGAGACGATCAGTACCCGCAACCCCGCACGTGCGTCACGCACGGCGGTGGCGGTCGCCAACGTCGACTTGCCGACCCCGCCCTTACCGACGAACAGACCGATCTTGGCGACAGGCGGGCCGGTGGCATTGGCGCTCACTCAGCCTCGACTCGTTTCTTGAGGTCCTTCAACGCGGTGTCCGTGAGGCGCCGTTCGGCTTTGCGCTTCAACAGCCCGATCATCGGAATGATCAAATCGACAGACAGTTCGTAGGTGACGTCTGTCCCTGATCCCTTGGGCGACAAGCGATATGCGCCTTCCAGCGACCTCAGCAGCGAGCTGGACACCAGCGACCACGTCACGGACTGGCGATCAGGCGGCCAGTTGTAAGACAACACCATGGTGTCCTTGAGCACGGCCGCATCCAGCACCAACCGGGCGGTCTTCGGGTAACCGTCGGCGTCGGCCTCGAGTACCTCGGTCTCCTTGTACTCGGCCACCCAGTCCGGATAGGACCCGATGTCCGCGATGACGTCCATGACCGTCGAGGGATCGGCATCGATGTAGATGGTCTGCGCCGTCTTGTCCGCCACGTTGAAAATCTACCCTCCCCTGTCGTCGACGGCCGAAGCCTCAGGCCAACGGCGACACACCCACCGGGCGCGTGGCCTCCAGCCGCTGCTTCACCTCGAATGCCATGTTCTTACCCGCGACCCGGCGCCGGTGGTTCATCTTCGCCAGATTCATCTTGGCCAGCTGCCACGCCGCCACCCCCGCCGGTTCGGCGTGCAGAAAATAGTGCAGCACGACGCCGTCGAGCACCGGTTCCAGCCAGACCTCCATCGTCCCGACGAGCGCCCCGGTGACGGTCCAGCGGTGGCCCTTGTCGCCGCGGTCCTCCACCACGGTCAGCCGCAGATCCGGCCACCAACGACGCCAGCTCGCAGGATCGGCGACGTAGCGGCCGACCTCGGCGGGGTCCGCCGCGACGAACGTGTCGTCCGCGATCTGAATGCTGTTCATGGCATACCAGCTTCACATACGAGCCTGCCCGGCCCGATCCCGGCCGACTAGGGTGGATGCGGCAAGAGCAGCCGTATCGAGAGGCCAAGACCGTGCGTGAGTTCAGTGTGCCCGCGTCCTTCACGGTGGAAGATCACGACAGTGTCGTGCGCGCCGTGTTCGACCATGAGCGCGACGATCCCGACCATGTGATCTTCCAGCGCCTCGTGGACGGTTCGTGGACCGATGTGACGAGCAAGCAGGCCGCCGACCAGATTCGCTCCGCCGCGCTCGGACTGATCGCCAAGGGCGTGCAGCCCGGTGACCGCGTGGCGCTGATGTCGGCCACCCGCTACGAATGGCCCATCCTGGACTTCGCGATCCTGGCCACCGGCGCGCTCACCGTGCCGATCTACGAGACCAACTCGCCCGAGCAGGTGAAGTTCGTGCTCTCGGACTCCGAAGCCGTGCTGCTGATCGTCGAGACCGACCAGCACGCCGACAGGATCGAGCACCTCGAGGACGAACTGCCCGGGCTCCGGGAAGTGTTGCGCATCGAAAGCGCGGGCACACCGGTGCTCGACGAACTCGCCCAGGCGGGGAAGTCGGTCGACGCCAAACAACTCGACGACCGGTTGGCCGGTCTGGCGGCCGCCGATCCCGCGACGCTGATCTACACGTCGGGCACCACGGGTCAGCCGAAGGGGTGCCAGCTGACCCACTCGAACCTGGTGCACGAGATCCGCGGCGCGAAGGAGTGCTTCCCGACACTGCTCGACAAGGGCGAGCGCATGCTGGTGTTTTTGCCGCTGGCACACGTGCTTGCGAGGGCGATCACGCTCGCGGCCTTCACCTATAAAGTCACCTTGGGCTTCACCAGCGACATCAAGAACCTGGTGCCGACGTTCGCGGTGTTCAAGCCAACGCTCGTGGTGTCGGTGCCGCGCGTGTTCGAGAAGGTTTACAACACCGCCGAGCAGAACGCCCGCAACGACGGCAAGGGCCGAATCTTCGAGATGGCCGCCGACACCGCGATCGAGTGGAGCAAGTCGCTGGACACCGGCAAGGCCGGCCTGCTGCTGCGCGCCAAGCACGCGGTGTTCGACCGCCTGGTGTACGGCAAACTACGCGCGGCGCTGGGCGGCGACTGCCGCGCCGCCATTTCCGGCGGCGCTCCGCTGGGCGCACGGCTCAGCCACTTCTACCGCGGCGTGGGGCTGACGATCTACGAGGGCTACGGCCTCACCGAGACCAGCGCCGCGATCACGGTCAACCGAATCGACGACATCAAGGTGGGTTCGGTCGGGAAACTGTTGCCGGGCAACAGCATGCGCCTCAACGACGACGACGAACTACTGGTCAAGGGCGGCGTCGTGTTCGCAGGGTATTGGAACAACGACGGGGAGACCAACGCCGTGTTCTCCGACGGCTGGTTCCACACCGGCGACCTCGGCGCGATCGACGAGGACGGCTTCCTGACCATCATCGGCCGCAAGAAGGAAATCATCGTCACCGCGGGCGGCAAGAACGTCGCGCCGGCGATACTCGAAGACCGGTTGCGCGCCCACCCGCTGATCAGCCAGGCGATGGCCGTCGGCGACGCCAAGCCGTTCATCGGCGCGCTGATCACGATCGATCCCGAGGCGATCGAGGGGTGGAAGGAACGAAACGGCAAGGGCGCAGGCACGTCGGTCGGCGACCTGGCGACCGACCCCGACCTGGTCGCCGAGATCGACCTCGCGGTCAAGGAGGCCAATCAGGCGGTGTCGAAGGCCGAGGCGATCCGCAAGTTCCGCATCCTGTCCGTCGACTTCACCGAGGACACCGGCGAGCTGACCCCGACGTTGAAGGTCAAGCGAAAGGTGGTGGCGCAGAAGTTCGCCGACGACATCGAGGCGATCTACACCGGATAGAGCAGGTTCGACAACCGCTTCGCCTGGGTGTGCCACTGCCACTTGTCGACCACCCAGCGCCTGCCCGCCGCGCCCATCCGGACGGCACGGTCGGGATCGGCCAGCAGATCGCCGACCGCCGCCGCGATCGCGCCGACATCCCAACCGTCGACCACCACTCCGGTCTGCCCGTCGCGCACGGTCTCCGGCGCCCCGCCGGAGCGTCCGGCCACCACCGGAACCCCCGTCGCCGACGCCTCGAGGTAGACGATGCCCAGACCTTCGACGTCCAGTCCGGCGCCGCGGGTGCGGCACGGCATCGCGAACACGTCGGCCATGGCGTGGTGGGCGGGCAACTCGTCGCCGGGGACGGCGTCGGTGAACACGACGTCGTCGGCCACCCCGAAGCTGTGCGCCAGCTTGTGCAGGGTCGACCGGTAGGGCCCGCCGCCGACGATCACCAGCGCCGCATCGGGCACACGTTGCCGGATG
The DNA here is from genome assembly GCF_001570485.1 of Mycolicibacterium novocastrense. Lineage (GTDB taxonomy): Bacteria > Actinomycetota > Actinomycetes > Mycobacteriales > Mycobacteriaceae > Mycobacterium > Mycobacterium novocastrense. The sequence continues at coordinate 130,489 of NZ_BCTA01000028.1, read as the reverse complement.
GCGGGCATGGCCCGGATCAACATGTCCTGTCCCTTGCGCGGAACCAGGCGCGACAGACAGACGACGACGGGCCGGTTGCCGAGCCGGTAGCGGGCCCGTAGTTGCGCTCGCGCGACCTCGTCGGGGGTGAACCGGTCGGTGTCGACGCCCGGCGGCAGGTGTTCGAGCGCGGCATGCGGGCCGAACGCCGACGCGAACCGGCGCCGGGTGTACTGGCTGACGTAGGTGACTGCGTCGGTGCCCGATCCGATGCGCCGCAGAGCATTTCGCGCCAGGGGCAACATCGACCAGCCGACCTCGTGACCGTGTGTACTGGCGATCACCCGGCGCGCGCCTGCGCCGCGGGCCAGCGGCGCCATCAACGCCAGCGGGGCCGCCGCACCGAACCAGACCGTCTCGGCGGCGGTCTGTTCGATGAGGCGCCGCATTCGGCTGCTCACCGACGGCTCGGGCAGCATGAGGGTGGTCGGGTGCCGCACGACCCGATACGGCGCGTCCCGGTCGAACTCGTCGGCGCCCTTCCACTTCGGCGCGTACACCGTCAGCGTGTGCCGCCCGTCGGCGACGAGGTGGTCGACGAGCGCCTGCAGATAGGACTGGATGCCACCGCGCCGCGGCGGAAAATCGTTGGTGACCAACAGAACCCGGCTCACGTCAGCGGCTCGCCCACTGCCGCCACTCGGTGAGCACGGCGTCGAGGTCCATACCCAGGGTGTCGCGCACCGCCGTTGCGACGGCGGGGTGACCGGGTCCGCACGCCCGGTGGTACAGCGCGAGTAGGGTGCCCGCGCCGTACCGGTCGGCGACGAACCGGCTGAACCACCAGGCCCGGTCGTAGGCCGGCGAACGGTCCGGCCCGGAAAGCTCGGCGTCGGCGGGCAGCGTGAGAAGCGAGGCGTCGGGCACCGGGGTCGCGGGCCGGGCAACGAAGTCGGCCACCCCCTCGGTGAGCCAGCGGGGTGCATCAGATGCGGTTCGGTCGCGGGCCGCGTAGTGAAAAAGTTCGTGGCGCAACACGATTCGCAACGCGGCGTCGCTCAGGTCGGCGGCGCCGGGGGCGAACGTGATCCGCTCGGGCGTGGTAGTGGCCGCGGTGTGGATGTCACCGCCGCCGATCGCCGCGAACTGCGCGTCGGTGCCCGCGACGGCGATCACGATCTCGCGCGGCCACTGCGGGCCCCAGAACCCGGTGACCGCCGCGGCGGCGCCGTCCATCTCGGCCGCGATCCGGGACAGCAGCCGATCGGTGCGCGCCCCGCCGAGGTTCGTCAGTCGGACCGCACGGCCGTCGGCCAGTGTGTGGACGCGCGACGCCGCGACGGGCGTGGTCAGCGACGCCGGAGCAGCGGGTGTGGCCACCGCCGGCCCGGACGGGGCCTCGGAGCGGCCGACGATCAGCAGCGCGAAGATGAGTTCGGCGATGAGCAGCGCCGCGAGCCGAGACCTACTCCTCGCGTGCGCGACACCCCGGCGGTCAGTAACGGCGGACGTTGTAGATCGGCGCATTGTCCACCGGGGCGACTCGCACCGGCGTGCCGTAGGTCGAGGCGTGCACCATCATTCCGTCACCGATGTAGATGGCCGAGTGTGACGCGTCGGAGTAGTAGTTGACGACGTCACCGGGCTGCATCTGGTCCTGGGAGACCGGCTGACCACCGCGGGCCAGCGCCTGGCTGGAGTGCGGCAGCGAGATGCCGGCCTGTTGGAACGCCCACATCACCAGCCCCGAGCAGTCGAATGCGCTCGGTCCGGATCCGCCCCACGAGTACGGCGAGCCGATACGGCTCAGCGCGGCCTGGATCACGGTGGCGGAGTGTCCGCTGCCCGGGGCCGCGACGTCTCCGGGCGGGATGGCTCCGGGCGCCGGCGGTGCGGCCAGGACCGCGGGGTCACCGCCGGGGGGCGCCGGCGCGGGCGCGGGCACCGGAGGCATGGGCGGGATGGCGGCAAGCGCTTCGCGCTGGTTCGGTGTCAACGCCTCGTACTGCGACTTCACGACGGCGATCTGCACCTGCAGCCTGCTCTGCTTGGACTGCAGGTCGGCCCGGACGGCGGCGGCCTGCTCGGCGGCGGTCTTGGCTGCGGCGGCCGACGTCGCGGAGGCCTCTTCGGCCAGGGCGGCCTGCCTGCCGATCTCGCGGTAGCTCTTCATCTGCGCCGACATCTCGGCGGCCATCACACGTTGCACCGACAACTGATCGATGAGGCCCTGCGGCGAGCCCGCGGTCAGGATCGCGTCCAGTCCATCGGTTCTGCCGCCCATGTACTGGGCCGCGGCAACCCTGTCGACGGCGTTCTGAAAGTTTGCCAACTGTTCGCGGGCCGCCTTCGCCGCTGCCGCATCGGCGGCGTGCTTGGCCTCGGCGTCCCGCTGGATGGCCAGCTTGTTGTCGAGATCGAGCTGCGCCGAGTGCATCGCCTCGGTGGTCTGCTCGGCCTGTCGCGACAGTTCGTTGAGCTTCGCCAGCGCGTCGTCGGCCGGATCGGCCTGCACACTGACGGCGAAGAAACTCGCGAAAAACGTGATACCGACTATCGCGCTGACGAGGGGGCGAAGGAACCCACGAATGGTCAAGCGCGTGTGGTCGAGCCTCAAGATTTTGCGTCCTTCAACTTCCGGAACGAAGCCGTGTCGAATAGCCCTTAGGTCTCAGACAGGTTACGAAACGGCATCGGGGATTGTCCAACAGAAGACGCAAATTTAACAGGCAGCTCATATTTCGTTCCGTCGCCCGCCACGCCGCGTGTCATCAGGCGACACCCGAACTGCCCTCCCGGCGGATGGGTACCAGCCGCAGTCGCGGCGCCAGGCCCACATCGGCGAGCACCTCCAGCGCTCGACGTTCGTCGTCCAGCAAGGTGTCGGGTACGCCCAGCAGAACACTCACGACGCAGTCCTGACAGCCTGGTCCGCGGACCGCGCAGTCGTCGCAGTCGATCTTCACCGTGCCCACGAATGGCTCCTCTCGGTCGGTGCGGTCCGCACGCTATCGGGGGGTACCGACAAGTTCTTACGGCCCGCGTGGCAACCCGAAGGTGTCGGTGGGGTTTCCTACCGTCGAGCCGTGAGCCAGCTCAGCTTCGCCGACGTCGATCGGCAGGCTGACGTCTCACTGCACGACACCACGTTCGTCGTTGTCGACCTCGAGACCACCGGAGGCCGCGCCAGCGGCGACCACCACGACGAGATCACCGAGATCGGGGCGGTCAAGGTGCGCGGCGGCGTCGTGCTCGGCGAACTGGCCACCCTGGTGGACCCGGGCCGCAGCATCCCGCCGCAGATCGTGGCGCTGACCGGGATCACCACCGCGATGGTGTGCAACGCGCCCAGGATCGAGTCGGTGCTGCCGGCATTTCTGGAGTTCTCGCGCGGGGCGGTGCTGGTCGCCCACAACGCCGGGTTCGACATCGGGTTCCTACGGGCCGCCGCCGAACGCGCTCAGATCGCCTGGCCGCGGCCGCCGGTGCTGTGCACGGTCAAACTGGCGCGCCGGGTCCTCACCCGCGACGAGGCCCCCAGCGTGCGCCTCTCCGCGCTGGCCCGCTTGTTCGGCGCGAGCACCACCCCGACGCACCGCGCACTCGACGACGCCCGCGCCACCGTCGACGTCCTGCACGGGCTGATCGAGCGCGTCGGCAACCAGGGCGTGCACACCTACACCGAGTTGCGGTCCTACCTGCCCGACGTCACCCCGGCGCAGCGGCGCAACCGCCACCTCGCCGCGGCGTTGCCGCACCGGCCCGGCGTCTACCTGTTTCGCGGCCCCGGCGCTGAGGTCCTCTACGTCGGCACGGCAGTCAACCTCCGGCGACGCGTCGGGCAGTACTTCAACGGCTCCGACTCGCGCACCCGCATCAAGGAGATGGCCTCCCTGGCCACCGCGGTCGACCACGTCGAATGCGCGCACGATCTCGAGGCAGGCGTGCGCGAGCTACGCCTGCTGGCCGCGCACGCTCCGCCCTACAACCGCCGGTCGAAGTTCCCGCACCGATGGTGGTGGATCACGTTGACCGACGAGGCCTTTCCCCGCTTCTCGATCGTGCGCACCCCCAAGCACGACGCGGTGATCGGCCCGTTCCGTGCGCGCGCCGACGCCGTCGACACCGCCGCGCTACTGGCCCGGTTCACCGGGGTGCGCACGTGCACCAAGAAGCTGGGGCGCGGCGCGGTGCACGGTCCGGCCTGCCCCGACCGGGAGTTGTCACCGTGCCCGGCGCCCCGCGACGTGGGCGCCGACCACTACGCCGAGACGGTCGCGCGGGCGGCCGACCTGATGGCCGGCCGCGACGGCCGGGCGCTGGCCGCGGTGCTGGCCCACGTCGCCGACCTCGCCGACCGGGGCCGCTACGAGACCGCTGCCCGCCTACGCGATCACGCCGCCGCCGCGATCGACGGATTGTGGCGAGGCCAGCGACTTCGGGCCCTGACCGCCGTCACCGAGTTGGTGGCCGCACGCCCCGACGGCGACGGCGGATGGCACCTCGCGGTGATCCGCAACGGCCAACTGGCCGCCGCGGGAAACGCGCCGCGCGGCGTGCCGCCGATGCCGGTGGTCGACGCGATCTGCGCTGGCGCACAAGCCGTTCTGCCCTCGGCAGCCCCGCTGGGCGGCGCACTGGTCGAGGAGACGGCCCTGATCGCGCGGTGGCTGCACCAACCCGGGGTGCGCATCGTGCGCGCCGACGACGGCTACTGCTCACCGGTACATGCGGCGGGCCGGTGGGCGGCCTGGGTCGCGTCGGCGCGCTCGGCGCGCCTGGCCGCAGAACAGATCGAGAAGGCAACTCGCTCAGGCTTTTTGAGTGAACCGCACCCAACGCGCGAGGAGCTGTTCGGCCGCCCCGGAGTCGATGGCCTCGGCCGCCTTGGCCAGCCCGCTCTCCCAGGCCGGCAACCATTTGGCGTCGCTGGCTAGCCCCGCGTGCGCCACCAGCGCGCCCGCGGCGTTGAGGACCACCGCGTCGCGCACCGCCCCCGGCGCACCGCCGAGCACCGCGCGCACCGACGCCGCATTGGCCTCGGCGTCGCCGCCGACCAGTTCGGAGATCTCGGCGCGCTTGAAACCGAACGCGGCGGGGTCGAACTTCAGCCGCTCGACCGTGCCCGCCTGTACCCGCCAGATGGTGCTGGTCGTGGTGGTGGTGAGCTCGTCGAGACCGTCGTCGCCGTGGACCACCAGCACGCTGGACCCGCGGGCCGCGAACACGCCGGCCATCACCTCGGCCAGTTCCCCCCACGCGCAGCCGACCAGCCCGGCGCGCGGCGAGGCCGGATTGGTCAGCGGACCGAGCAGGTTGAACACCGTCGGCACCCCGATCTCGCGGCGCACCACGCCGGCGTGCCGGTACGACGGGTGGAAGTGCGGCGCGAACGCGAACCCGATGCCTATCTCGGCGACGCTGCGAGCGACGTCGTCGGGACCGAGGTCGATGCGCACCCCGAGCGCCTCGAGCGTGTCGGCGCCCCCGGACAGCGAGGACGCCGCGCGGTTCCCGTGCTTGATCACCGGCACCCCGGCGGCCGCGACGACGATGGCCGCCATCGTGGACAGGTTCTGGGTGTTGGCGCCGTCCCCGCCGGTGCCCACCACGTCGACGGTTGCGGTGCCGATCACGTCGGTGGGGACGCGGCGCGCGTGTTTGAGCATGGTGTCGGCCAGCTCGGTGACCTCCGCCGACGTCGGGCGCTTCATCCGCATCGACACCCCGAAGCTCGCGATCTGGGCAGGGGTGGCCACACCGGTCATGATCTGGTCCATCGCCCACGCCGCCTGCCCGTTCTCCAGCGACTGACCGGTGGTGAGGCGGCCGAGGATCCGGGGCCACGTGAAGGAATCGGGGTTTTTGGGAGAAGCCACCACGCGATTATGACGAAACGCCGACCCGGGTGGAGATCGACAACTACAAAGCGTCATACTTGCTCCTGTGACGAGCGCTGTAGGGACCTCGGGAACCGCAATCACGTCGCGAGTACATTCGCTGAACCGGCCGAACATGGTCAGTGTCGGCACCATCGTCTGGCTGTCCAGCGAGCTGATGTTCTTCGCTGGCCTGTTCGCGATGTACTTCACCGCGCGTTCGCAGGCGGCGGGCGAATGGCCGCCGCCGCCGACGGAGCTGAACCTCATGCAGGCGGTGCCGGTGACGCTGGTGTTGATCGCGTCGTCGTTCACCTGCCAGATGGGCGTGTTCGCCGCCGAACGCGGTGACGTGTTCGGGCTGCGCCGCTGGTACACCCTCACCTTCGCGATGGGGCTGTTCTTCGTCCTCGGCCAGGGCTACGAGTACATCGAACTGGTCAAGCACGGCACCACCATCTCCAGCAGCGCCTACGGTTCGGTGTTCTATCTGGCCACCGGTTTCCACGGCCTGCACGTGATCGGCGGCCTTGTCGCCTTCCTCATCCTGTTGGCCCGAACCCGGATGAGTAAGTTCACTCCGGCGCAGGCCACCGCCGCGATCGTGGTGTCGTACTACTGGCACTTCGTCGACATCGTCTGGATCGCCCTGTTCGCCGTCATTTACTTCGTAAGATGATCGGCTCGCCGATGTGTCCGTTGATCGGCTTGTCGTGCCGATCGATCCGATGAGAAGGAGTTCGATGACCGACAAGTCGCGCCGTCGGCTACGCCGGCGCCTGTCAGGTGCTGTGCTGCTGCTGCTCGGATTGGGCGTCGCCGGTGGTCTGGCCGCCACGCTGACGCCCACACCGCAGGTCGCGGTCGCCGACGAATCGCAGTCGGCGCTGTTGCGCACGGGTAAGCAGCTGTTCGACACCTCCTGCGTGACCTGCCACGGCGTCAACCTCCAAGGTGTGCCGGACCGCGGCCCCAGCCTGATCGGCGTCGGCGAGGCGGCGGTCTACTTCCAGGTCTCCACCGGCCGCATGCCCGCGATGCGCGGTGAGGCCCAGGCCCCGGCCAAGCCCCCGCTGTTCGACGAGGCGCAGACCGACGCGCTCGGCGCCTACGTGCAGGCCAACGGCGGCGGCCCGGTCGTCCCGCGCGACGACAACGGACGCGTCGCACAGGAGTCGCTGCTGGGCGATAACGTCGCCCGTGGTGGTGACCTGTTCCGGTTGAACTGCGCGTCGTGTCACAACTTCACCGGCAAGGGCGGCGCCCTGTCGTCGGGCAAGTACGCGCCCGACCTCGGCGACGCCACGCCCGCGCAGATCTACACCGCGATGCTCACCGGCCCGCAGAACATGCCGAAGTTCTCGGACCGGCAGCTGTCGCCGGATGAGAAGCGCGACATCGTGGCCTACGTCCGCGAGTCGGCGGAGGCACCGAGCTACGGCGGCTACGGCCTCGGCGGGTTCGGCCCGGCGCCCGAGGGCATGGCGGCCTGGATCATCGGCATGGTGGCCGTCATCGCCGCGGCCCTGTGGATCGGAGCGCGAGCATGAGCGAGCCGGGCAACGGCACCGAGAACACCCCCAAGGGCACCGACGCACCCGGTCAGGCCGGTGTTCCGGGTCAGCCCACGGACGCCGAACTGGCGGCGATGTCACGCGAGGAGCTGGTCGAACTCGGCGGCAAACTCGACGGCGTCGAGATCGTCTACAAGGAGGACCGCTGGCCGGTCCCCGACACCAAGGCCGAGAAGCGCGCCAGCCGCGTGGTCTCGTACTGGCTTCTGCTGGGCGGTTTCTCGGGCCTGGCGCTGCTGTTGGTGTTCCTGTTCTGGCCGTGGGAGTACGTGCCCTACGGCTCCGAGGGCGAGTTCCTGTTCAGCCTGACCACGCCGCTGTACGGGTTGACGTTCGGGCTGTCGATCCTGGCGATCGGCATCGGCGCGGTGCTGTACCAGAAGAAGTTCATCCCCGAGGAGATCTCGATCCAGGAACGCCATGACGGCGCCTCCCCCGAGATCCACCGCAAGACGGTCGTGGCGAACCTGACCGACGCCCTCGAAGGCTCGACGATCAAGCGGCGCAAGCTGGTCGGCCTCTCGCTGGGCATCGGCCTCGGCGCATTCGGCCTCGGCACGCTGGTGGCGTTCGCGGGCGGTCTGATCAAGAACCCGTGGAAGCCGGTTGTGCAGACCGCCGACGGCAAGAAGGCCGTGCTGTGGACGTCCGGCTGGACGCCGCGATACCAGGGCGAGACGATCTTCTTGGCCCGTTCCACCGGCACCGGCACCTTCGTCAAGATGCGGCCCGAGGACATCGACGCCGGCGGCATGGAGACGGTGTTCCCGTGGCGCGAATCCGACGGCGACGGAACCACTGTCGAGTCGCACCACCACCTCGCCGAGATCGCGATGGGCGTGCGCAATCCCGTCATGCTGATCAGGATCAAGGCGCAGGACCTGCCGCGGGTGGTCAAGCGCAAGGGTCAGGAGAGCTTCAACTTCGGGGATCTGTTCGCCTACACCAAGGTCTGCTCTCACCTGGGCTGCCCCTCGTCGCTTTACGAGCAGCAGTCGTATCGCATCCTCTGCCCGTGCCACCAGTCTCAGTTCGACGCGTTGCACTTCGCCAAGCCCATATTCGGCCCGGCTGCGCGCGCGTTGGCGCAGCTGCCCATCACCATCGACCAGGACGGGTATCTCGTCGCCAACGGCGACTTCATCGAACCCGTCGGGCCGGCCTTCTGGGAACGGAAAACAGTATGAGTCCATCACTGCCGAAGCCGCCGAAGCTCGCCGAAGTCGCTGCGGCACAGGGCAATGCCATCGATTCGCGCTATCACCCGTCGGCGGCGGTGCGGCGTCAGCTGAACAAGGTGTTCCCGACCCACTGGTCATTCCTGCTGGGCGAGATCGCGCTCTACAGCTTCATCGTGCTGCTGATCACCGGCGTGTACCTGACGCTGTTCTTCGACCCGTCGATGGCCGAGGTCACCTATAACGGCGTCTACCAGCCGCTGCGCGGGGTCCAGATGTCGAAGGCGTACGCGTCGACGCTCGACATCAGCTTCGAGGTCCGCGGCGGGTTGTTCGTCCGTCAGATCCACCACTGGGCCGCACTGCTGTTCGCGGCGGCGATCATGGTCCACCTGGCCCGCATCTTCTTCACCGGCGCCTTCCGGCGCCCGCGTGAGGCGAACTGGGTGATCGGCGCGCTGCTGCTGATCCTGGCGATGTTCGAGGGCTACTTCGGCTACTCGTTGCCCGACGACCTGCTGTCGGGCATCGGGCTGCGGGCCGCGCTCTCATCGATCTCGCTCGGCATGCCGGTGATCGGCACCTGGTTGCACTGGGCGCTGTTCGGCGGCGACTTCCCCTGCGGCGGCGTCGGATACATGTGCAACGAAGACGGGTACTGGATTCCCAGGATGTACGCACTGCACATCCTGCTGATCCCGGGAATCATGTTGGCGCTCATCGGGCTTCACCTGGCCCTGGTGTGGTTCCAGAAGCACACCCAGTTCCCCGGCCCGGGCCGCACCGAGACCAACGTCGTCGGCGTGCGCGTCATGCCGGTGTTCGCGGTGAAGTCGGGCGCCTTCTTCGCGATGACGGTCGGCATCCTCGGCCTGATGGGTGGGCTACTGACGATCAACCCGGTCTGGAACCTGGGGCCGTACAAGCCATCTCAAGTGTCGGCGGGTAGCCAGCCGGACTTCTACATGATGTGGACCGAGGGTGTGGCGCGTATCTTCCCGCCGTGGGAGCTCTACTTCGGCAACTACACCGTCCCGGCGTCCACCTGGGTGGCCCTGTTCATGGGCCTGGTGTTCACGCTGCTGATCGCCTACCCGTACATCGAGAAGAGGCTCACCGGCGACACCGCGCACCACAACCTGCTGCAGCGCCCGCGTGACGCCCCGGTGCGTACCGCGTTGGGGTCGGCGGCGATCGCGCTGTACATGCTGTTCACGCTGTGTGCGATGAACGACATCATCGCGCTGAAATTCCACATCTCGCTCAACGCGACGACGTGGATCGGCCGCATCGGCATGGTGGTGCTGCCCGCGATCGTCTACTACATCGCCTACCGGTGGGCCGTCGGCCTGCAGCGCAGCGACCGGGAGGTGCTCGAACACGGCATCGAGACCGGCATCATCAAGCGGCTGCCGCACGGTGCCTACATCGAGTTGCACCAGCCGCTCGGTCCGGTGGACGAGCACGGTCATCCGATTCCGTTGGAGTACCAGGGCGCTGCCATCCCGAAGCGGATGAACAAGCTGGGCTCGGCCGGAGCGCCGGGCACCGGCAGCTTCCTCACGGCCGATCCGATCGAAGAGCACGAGGCGCTCACCGCGGCCCTGCACGCCGGCGAGCGCAAAGCGCTCACCGCGCTGGCCGAGCACCAGGAGCGCAACAGCCCGTCGAACGGACACGGCTCGCGCGACGGCGACTCGTCCAACGGCCACCACTGAGGCGGCCGGCAAGAACCGAAGAAGGACTTACGCGCCCTGCTGATCGAGCAGGGCGCGTAGTTCTTTGAGGTAGAACCACGGCACGACGGGCATCGCGAGGGTGACCAGAGCGGTCAGCGCATAAAAGATCCAAGCCGCGACATCGCTGTCGACCGCCATCAGATAGGTGGCAACACCGATGGCCACCATGGCGATGCCGATCGCGCAGGCGATCGCCACCGCGCAACGCAGCCACACCAGCTCCACCGCGGTGGACGCGGGCTCCGGCGCCTCGAGTGTGCGCTCCTGGCGCGGCGCCGCGTAGGGCAACTTCTCGGTGGGCGGTGTCGGGTCAATCGGCCGTGCCCGGCCGGGAGCCGGTGAGGCGGCCGGCGCGGGCCCGGCGGCCTGCGGCTGCGGTGATTCGGCCAGCGCGTCCCGTCGGGCGCGCAACAGCAGCGGGACCGCTCCGATGATCACCACCGCAGAGATCGCGATGACGGTGTAGAGCAGCCACGGCGTCCCGGTATCCCCGGACGACTCCGTCGGCCCCCGCCCGAGGTCCACCAGCGCCACCGTCGCGGCGACCCCGGTACCCAGGGCCACCAGCCAGATCGCCGCGCATGAGCCGAGCAGAATGCGATCGGTGCGGTCGAGCTCGCTGGGGTCCAGGGCGGGGGTCAACCGCGAGCGCCCCGAAGCGTCGGTTTCGTATGTCATCAGCAGCTGGTCTGTGCGGCGTTGTTGGTGTTCGACGACAGCACGGTGCCGTCGCTCGTGGTGATCGAGCAGTTCAGCCTGCTGACCAGGAACAGGCTCGACGCCTGCACCGAGCCGACCTCGGACTGCGAGATCGGCGTCACGGTCAACGACCACGGGATGTAGACGTTGCGCTGGGTCCGGCTACGGCCCGAGGCGTCGATATAGGTCACGGTGATGATGTCTCCCGGTGCTTTGGTTCCCGTCACCGAATAGGTGACCTGGCGCGGGCCCGAACGGGTCGTCGTGGGTGGTGGCGGCGCCGGCGGCGGCGTGGTCTCCGGCGGCGGCGGTGGCGGTTCGACCGGTGCGGGCGGCGGAGGTGGCGGCTCCTGAGTCACCGTCACGGTCTCGGGCGGCGGGGGCGGTGGCTCTTCGGTCGGTGGAGGCGGCGGAGGCGGTGGCGGCGGCGTGGTGGTCGTGATCTCGTCCTGCACCGGGGGCGCCACGGTCGTGGTCGAGGTCTCCGGTACTGCGAGGCTGTCGGTGTCGGTGCGGGTCACCAACACCGAAACGGAGACCACCAGCGCGATGGCCGCGATGATCGCCGCGACGCCGACGACCCACGGCCACCGCGGCGGTGCGGGTTGGTCGACCGGCTCGGCCTGCTCGTAGTTGTCGTAGTCGTACAGCGACGAGTCGGCCGGCACGTACGGGCCCGCGGTGAACTGCTCGGACTCCGGCGCCGAGTACGCCCGCGAGTAGAAGTCCGTGTCGCTGCTGTCCGGCGCAGGCTGCTCACCGCCGGTCTGGCCCGGTTCCTGACCCGGCTCCCGACCCTGGATATCCGAACCTTCGTCATCCGGGGGATTCGGCCCGCTCATGTACGCCTATCCTTCTCGACTACTCAACCGGCGCGGCACGCCACAGACTCCCGGCTCAGCGGCGGCGACTGACCGTGCCTCGGCAACACTACCCAACCCCGTAACCGGGCGTGATCACCCGCCACGGTTCCCGACGCAAGTGGTGGTCCGATTGTGACCTTGGCTGAGGCCCTGTCCGCCCGCGCCGTTCGGCACGGTGGCAGATTCGACGGGTCAGTGCTTCTCGGGGCCGGTGTAGTACTCGAACGTCAGGCCCGCGACCGTCGTGATCACGAAGGCCGCACCGGCCACGATGAGCCACGGCAGCCACAGCGCCACACCGACCGCGGCGATCGAGGCCGACAGCGCGATCATGACCGGCCACCAGCTGTGCGGGCTGAAGAAGCCGAGCTCACCGGCGCCGTCGCTGATCTCGGCGTCCTCGTAGTCTTCGGGCCGGGTGTCCAGGCGTCGTGCCACGAACCGGAAGAAGGTGCCGGTGATCAGGGTCAGGCCGGCGGTCAACACCAGCGCGGTGGTGCCTGCCCATTCGATGCCGCCGTACTGGAACATCGCCGTCAGCACCGCGTAGACGATGGCGGCGAGGACGAAGAACGCGGTCAGGAACTCGAACAGCCGGGCTTCGATATGCATGTGGTGTCCCTACTTGCTGGCCTGCGTGAGCTGGGGCGCCAGTTCACCGCGACGAGTGTCGAACGGCTTCGTGGTGACCGCGGTCGGTGGCTGGTTGATGGCCTGCAGCGCCTGGGCGTTGGTCTTGCCGTCGATGCGCTGCTGCAGATACGCCTTGAAGTCGTTGGGCTCCACCACGCGCAGTTCGAAGTTCATCATCGCGTGGTAGGTGCCGCACATCTCGGTGCACCGCCCGACGAACGCCCCGGTCTGGGTGATCTCGCTGATCTGGAAGGTGTTGTCGGAGTTGTTCGCCCGCGGGTTGGGCATCACGTCGCGCTTGAACAGGAACTCCGGCACCCAGAATCCGTGGATGACGTCGGCCGAGGCGATCTGGAATTCGATGCGCTTGCCGGACGGCACCACCAGCACCGGGATCTCCGAGGACGAGCCGAGCGTCTCGACCTTGTCGAACGCCAGGTACGAGCGGTCCTGCGGGTGCTTGCCGGCGATCACGCCGAACGCCGGGTCGTGTGAACCTTCCTCGCCGCCGTGCTCACCCTCCAGGCCCTCGGGGCCGGACGCCACGGCGGCCGCGCGCTCGGGGTCGGCGCCCTCGTAGGTGAAGGTGCCGTCGGAGAAGTTCACGTTCTTGTAGCCGAACTTCCAGTTCCATTGGAAGGCGGTGACGCTGACCACGACTTCGGGGTTCGACTCCTCGTGCAGCATCCTCTCCTGCACCACCACGGTGAAGTAGAACAGCACCGAGATGATCAGGAACGGGATGACGGTCAGCACCAGTTCCAGCGGCATGTTGTAGCCGAACTGGCGCGGCAACTCGGTGTCGGTCTTCTTGGCCCGGTGAAACGCCGAGGACCAGAAGATGAGCCCCCACACGATCGCGCCCACGACCAGCGAGGCGATCACCGAACCGATCCACAGTTCGCGGTTGACGTGCGCTTCGGGGGTGATGCCCTTCGGCCATCCCAGGCCCAGCACCTCCGACCAGCTGCAACCGCTGAGCAGCAACGCCGTAGCACCCAGGACGATCGCCAGCGACGCGGTTCGCGCCACCGCCTTCAGCCCGCGAGGTGTCACGTTGGAGCCTCCTAGAAGTCAGTGACGCGCGACCGCGGTGCGGTCAATTTCCGGAGCGAATACTACGCAGCGTAGACCACGCCCGGGTGCAGGTCTCAACACACCTCGGGATTAGGCATACTGGCGCCGTGTGCGGACTGCTGGCCCTGGTGCGTGACCCGTCCGCTGACGTCTCCCCCGCGCTGATCGACGCGGTGTCCGGTGCGTCGCACCTGATGCGTCATCGCGGCCCCGACGAGCCCGGGACGTGGTCGGACGACCGGGTCGTGCTCGGATTCAACCGGTTGTCGATCATCGACATCGCCCACAGCCACCAACCCCTGCGGTGGGGTCCGCCGGACTCGCCCGACCGCTACGTGCTGGTGTTCAACGGCGAGATCTACAACTACCTCGAGCTACGCGAGGAACTGACGGCCCGGCACGGCGTGACGTTTCACACCGACGGTGACGGCGAGACCATCATCGCGGCGTACCACCACTGGGGCACCGATGCGCTGACCCGGCTGCGCGGCATGTTCGCCTTCGCGCTGTGGGACACCGTCGGCGGTGAGCTGTTCTGTGCCCGCGACCCGTTCGGCATCAAACCGCTCTACCTGGCCACCGGCCCGGGCGGCACGGCGGTGGGCAGCGAGAAGAAGTGCCTGCTCGAACTCGCCGACGAGCTGGGCCTCGACCTCGACATCGATCAGCGGGCCGTTCAGCACTACACGGTGCTGCAGTACGTTCCCGAACCCGAGACCCTGCACGTCGGGATCCGGAGGCTGGAGTCGGGTAGCTACGGGCGCGTGCGTCCGGGCGGTGAACTCGTGGTGACCCGCTACTTCCATCCGCGCTTCTCCGCTGTGCCATTCGCCGAGGGCCGTGAGCAGGACCGCTACGACGAGATCACCGCGGTGCTCGAGGATTCGGTCGCCAAGCACATGCGTGCCGACGTGACCGTTGGCGCGTTCCTGTCCGGCGGCATCGACTCGACGGCGATCGCCGCGCTGGCCATGCGGCACAATCCGCGGTTGATCACGTTCACCACCGGGTTCGAGCGGGAGGGCTTCTCCGAGGTCGACGTCGCGGTCGCCTCGGCCGAGGCCATCGGCGCCAGGCATGTGGCCAAGGTCGTCAGCCAGGCCGAGTTCGTCGCCGCGCTGCCCGAAATCGTCTGGTATCTGGACGAACCCGTCGCCGACCCGGCGCTGGTGCCATTGTTCTTCATCGCCCGGGAAGCCCGAAAACACGTCAAGGTGGTGCTCTCCGGCGAGGGCGCCGACGAATTGTTCGGCGGCTACACCATCTACCGGGAACCGTTGTCGCTCAAGCCATTCGAGTACCTGCCGCGGTCGGTGCGACGGTCGCTGGGGCGGGCGTCGCGACCGCTGCCCGAGGGTATGCGGGGCAAGAGCCTGCTGCACCGCGGTTCGCTCACGCTCGAGGAGCGCTACTACGGCAACGCGCGCAGCTTCTCCGACGAGCAACTGCGCGCGGTGTTGCCCGGGTTCCGCCAGGAGTGGACGCACACCGACGTGACCGCGCCGGTGTACGCCGCGTCGCAGGGCACCGACCCGGTCGCGCGCATGCAACACGTCGACCTGTTCACCTGGCTGCGCGGCGACATCCTGGTCAAGGCCGACAAGATGACCATGGCGAACTCGCTCGAACTGCGGGTGCCCTTCCTCGACCCCGAAGTTTTCGCCGTCGCGTCCCGACTGCCGTATGACCAGAAGATCACAAGGGCCACAACGAAATTCGCATTACGGCGGGCGCTGGAGCCGATCGTTCCCGAGCACGTGCTCAACCGGCCCAAGCTGGGCTTCCCGGTGCCGATCCGGCACTGGCTGCGGGCCGGCGAACTCCAGGACTGGGCGTACTCAATGGTCAACTCGTCGCAGGCGGGCGAGTGGGTCGACCTCGCGACCGTCCGCAATATGCTCGACGAACACCGCGACGGCACAAGCGATCACAGCCGCCGGTTGTGGACGGTGCTGATCTTCATGCTGTGGCACGCGATCTTCGTCGAGCACAGCATCACCCCGCAGATCGGCGAGCCGACCTACCCGGTGCAGCTGTAGCTACTTGAGCGCCTGCGAGATCTCTTCGGCCGCTTCATCGCCGTAGGCGTCACCGAGCCGCTGGATCGCCTCGTCGCGGTTCCAGCTCCATTCCTGCGGGCCGGGCGCCTCGAACACGAGCACGGCCACCAGCGAGGCGAGCTGCGCCGAACGCTCCAGGCTCAGGCCGGCACTGCGACCGGTCAGGAAGCCGGCCCGGAACGCGTCCCCGATACCGGTCGGATCGGCCTGGTGCTTTTCCGGAACCACCCCGACGTGGATGAAGGTGCCGTCGGAGCTGACCACGTCGACGCCCTTGGGACCGAGCGTGGTGACGCGCAGCCCGATCTGGCTCATCACCTGGGCCTCGCTCCAGCCGGACTTCTGCAGCAGCAGATCCCATTCGTAGTCGTTGGTGAACAGGTAGGTGGCGCCGTCGATCAGCTTGCGGATCTCCTCCCCCGACAGCCGCGCCAGCTGCTGGGAGGGGTCGGCGGCGAAGGGCAGACCGAGCTTGCGGCACTCCTCGGTGTGCAGGAACATCGCCTCGGGGTCGTTGGCGCCGATGATGACCAGCTCGGGCTCCCCGATCCGCTTCGTCAGCGCGGCCAGCGAGATGTTGCGCGCCTCCGACATCGCACCCGGATAGAACGACGCGATCTGCGCCATGGCCTCGTCGGTGGTGCAGACGAACCGCGCGGTGTAGGCGTCCTCGGAGATCAGCACGCTTTCGGTGTCGACGCCGACGGCCTCCAGCCAGCTGCGATAGTCGTCGAAGTCGCGGCCGACAGCGCCCACCAGCGCGACGTCACCACCGAGCACGCCGATGGCGAAGGCCATGTTGCCCGCGACGCCGCCGCGGTGTACGACGAGGTCGTCGACGAGGAAGCTGAGCGAGACTTTCTGCAGGTGTTCGGGCAGCAACTGTTCGGAGAATTTCCCGGGGAACCGCATCAGGTGGTCGGTTGCAATCGATCCGGTCACCGCAATTGTCACGAACTACACCCTTCATTTGATTAAGTCGCCTAGATATTTATCGTGCGCTAACCTGCCTACAAAGACATGCCAGTCTCGTACGACAGCACTGTAGACAGGCACCTTCCTACCCACATCTCGGGGGAGCAAATTTATGACCGGTCCGTACCCGCCCGAATACGGCGCTGGACCGACCGGCCCGCAACTGTATCCGCAATCACTTCCGTATCCGGAGAATGTGCCGTCGGCGTACCCGGGCATGCTGCCGCCGCCGGTGCCGTACCGCAAGAAGAAGCGGTGGCCGATCGTCCTGGCGGTGGTGGTGGCGCTCGCGCTGGTCGCGGCGGTCGTCGCGGTCATCGCCATGGCGGGTGGTGACGAGGAGCCGGCCGGTTCGAACGCGCTGAGCGAATCCTCGGTTACGGCCGCCATCCAGGACTACCTGGACGCGCTGACCAACGGCGACGACGAGACCGTCGCCCGCCACACCCTGTGTGGGCTCTTCGACGCGGTGAAGGAGAAGCGCTCGGACCTGGCGCTCGCGCGCCTCTCCGGCGACGCGTTCCGCAAGCAGTACAGGCAGGCCGAGGTGATATCGATCGACAAGATCGTCCAGCCCTCGCCCCACCAGGCTCAGGTGCTGTTCACCATGCGGGTGACGCCTGCGGGCGGATCACGCCGAGAACAGAGCGACACCCGCGAACAGCAGGCCGTCGCTCAGCTGTTGGCGGAAGACAACGAAATCCTGGTGTGTTCCTACCTGCCGCGCACCTCGGGGCAGTACTGACCGACCGGGTCGGAGATCAGTTGAAGGAGTCGCCGCAGGCGCACGAGCCGGTGGCGTTGGGGTTGTCGATGGTGAACCCCTGCTTCTCGATCGTGTCGACGAAGTCGATGGTCGCGCCCTGCACATACGGTGCGCTCATCCGGTCCACCGTCAGGTTCACGCCGCCGAATTCCGCGGACAGGTCACCGTCGAGCGACCGGTCGTCGAAGAACAGGTTGTAGCGCAGTCCGGCGCACCCACCCGGCTGCACGGCGATGCGCAGGGCGAGGTCGTCGCGGCCCTCCTGGTCCAGCAGCGCCTTGGCCTTCGCGGCAGCGGCATCGGTCAGGATCACACCGTGGGTGGCGGTCGCCGTCCCCGGGGTTCCTGCCGACTCTTCCTGAACTGTCATTACGTCTCCTGTAGGCCTCATTGTCGTGGCGCGTACAAATCAACGGTACCTCGTCTCGACGCTATTCCCGAGTTCTGTCCCCAGGCCTCCTCCCCAGGCAGTGCCACCCCTCGCGGCGGAAGTAACCTGGCAGGCGTGAAGCTGCTGGGCCGCAAGAAAGACGACAAGCCGACCGCCGACGCGTCGAGCGCCGAGGTATCGGAGAACACCGCCGAGGGGGCACAGGACACCGCCAGGCCCGCGGGCACCACCCCACCCAAGGGCAGGCCCACGCCCAAGCGCACCCAGGCCGCCCGCAAGCGCGGCCCGGTGGCACCGGCCCCGCTGACGGCCGCCGAAGCGCGTCGCCGCCGCAAGGAAATGCGCAACAAGATGAGCCGTGAGGAGCGCCGCGAGGAGAAGGCGGCGCGCCGCGAGCAGATGAACGAGCGCCGCGAGCGGATGATGGCCGGCGAAGAGGCCTACCTGCTCCCCCGGGACCAGGGACCGGTGCGTCGTTATGTCCGTGACGTGGTGGACGCCCGCCGAAACGTTCTCGGGCTGTTCATGCCCTCGGCGCTCGGCCTGATCTTCGTGATGCTCGCGGTGCCCTCGGTGCAGGTGCAGCGCCTACTGTCCCCCGCGATGCTCGTGCTGGTGCTGATCATGGTGATCGACGGATTCGTCCTCGGCCGCCGGGTCAACCGGCTGGTCGACGAGAAGTTCCCGAACAACACCGAAGGCGGGTGGAAGCTCGGTTTCTACGCGGCCAGCCGCGCCTCGCAGCTGCGTCGCATGCGCGCACCGCGCCCGCAGGTGAACCGCGGCGACAAGGTCACCTGAGCCCGGTGCGCACCCTGGTGCTCGGCGGCATCCGGTCGGGGAAGTCGCAGTGGGCCGAAGCCGCGCTCGCCGAGGAGGCGACCGATGCGCAACCGGTGTGCTACCTGGCCACCGGACCCTCGCCCGCCGATGACCACGAGTGGGCGGCCCGGGTAGCCGCCCACCGATCGCGACGCCGGAATCGGTGGTCCACCGTCGAAACCACGGATGTCACAGAGCAATTGCGCGCACACCACGTCGCGACGCTGGTCGACGACATCGGTTCATGGCTGACCGCTGCGATGGACCGGGCGGGCGCGTGGACCGGCGGCTCGGTCGCCGCGGACGTCGACGACCTACTCGAGGCTGTCGGCGGCTTCCCCGCTCCGCTGGCGATCGTCAGCCCCGAGGTCGGGCTGACGGTCGTTCCGGCGACGACGGCAGGTCGCCGGTTCGCCGACGAGCTGGGATCGCTGAACCAGCGGCTCGCCGCGGCCTGCGATCGGGTCGTGCTCGTCATCGCCGGACAGCCGCTGGCCGTGAAGGACCCGGTGTGACCGACTTCCCCGCCGTCCAGCCACCCGCCGCCGAGGCCGCCGCCGCCGCCCGTGCGCGCCAGGACCAACTCGCCAAGCCCGCCGGATCCCTGGGCAGGCTGGAAGAGCTCGCGGTGTGGATCGCGTCATGTCAGGGGGTGTGTCCCCCGCGGCCGCTTGTGCGCCCGCGGGTGGTGGTGTTCGCCGGAGACCACGGCGTCGCCTCGGCAGGGGTTTCGGCCTACCCGCCGGACGTCACCGCGCAGATGGTCGCCGCCTTCGACGCCGGCGGCGCGGCGATCAACGTGCTCGCCGAGGTCGCCGGCGCCACCGTGCGGGTCGTCGACATCGCGGTCGACACCGACGAACCGCACTCGCCGTCGATCGGCGCGCACAAGGTGCGTCGGGGCAGCGGCGACATCACGGTCGAAGACGCGTTGAGCGCCGATGAGGTCACCGCCGCACTCGAGGCCGGCAGGCGCATCGTCGACGACGAAGTCGACTCGGGTGCCGACCTGCTGATCGCCGGCGATATGGGTATCGGAAACACCACCCCGGCAACCACTTTGATCGCGGCGCTCACGGACACCGAACCGGTCGTGTTGGTCGGGAGAGGCACCGGTGTCGACGACGCGGGTTGGGCGCGCAAGGCCGCCGCGGTCCGCGACGCGCTGTACCGGTGTCGCAACAGCCTCACCGATCCCGTTGCGCTGCTGCGTATCTGCGCCGGGCCCGATCTGGCCGCGATCGCCGGATTCTGCGCGCAGGCCGCCGTGCGGCGGACGCCGGTGCTGCTCGACGGGCTGGTGGTGACGGCGGCGGCGCTGCTGGCCGAACGCCTGGCACCCGGTGCCCGACAGTGGTGGCGGGCCGGGCACCTGTCCACCGAACCCGCCCACGAGGTGGCGCTGAACCGGCTGGGACTCGAGCCGATCGTCGATATGCGCATGCGCCTCGGCGAGGGCACCGGGGCAGCGGTCGCACTGCCGATCGTGCGGGCGGCGGTGGCCACGCTGGCGTCGATGGCGACGTTCGACGACGCCGGGATCACGCGTATGCACCGGGAGGACTAACACGTGATCCGTTCGATCACAGGGGCTTTCGCGTTCGGCACCGTCGCACCGGTTCGCAATGGGGCGGCGGTCGGGCGGGGTGCTTTGACGGCGTTGCCGGTGGCCGGTGCGGCGATCGGCGGCCTGGCGGCGGCCACGGTGTGGGCGGCGTCGTGGGCATTCGGGCCCGGGGCGCTGGCCGGGCTGCTGGCGGTGGCGGTCGTCGTCGCGGTGACGCGTGCCCTGCACATCGACGGTCTCGCCGACACCGCCGACGGTTTGGGCTGTTACGGTCCGCCGCAACGCGCCCTGGAGGTGATGCGCGACGGCTCGGCAGGTCCGTTCGGTGTGGCCGCGGTGGTCTTGGCGATCCTGGCGCAGGCCTTCACGTTCGGCGGGTTGACCGCCCTCGGGCTGGTGGTGGCGCTCATGTGCGGGCGGGTCGCGGCGGTGCTGGCGTGCCGTCGAGGCGTGCCCGCCGCGGCGGGCAGCGCGCTGGGCGCCCGGGTCGCGGGCACCCAGTCCTGGGTCGTCGTCGTCGCGTGGAGCGTCGCCGTCGCCGGGCTGGCCGCATTCGCGGGCCCCCGGCCCTGGCAGGGACCACTGGCCGTCGCCGCCGGACTCGCGTGCGGCGCGGCGCTCGTCGCGCACTGCGTGCGGCGCTTCGGCGGGATCACCGGCGACGTGCTCGGCGCCGCGATCGAGGTGACGACGACGATCACGGCGTTAGGGCTCGCCATCGCCTGAGCCCCGCTCCAAGAAGTCGCCAAGAATCCGCCAAGGACGACGTCGGAGCCTTTCGGTACCCGCGAGGGACCCACCATCGAAAGGAACCGTGACATGTTCGATCTCAGCCGCATCACCGTTGCCGTCGCCGCCACCGTCGGCGCGCTGGGCACCGCCGCGGTCATGACCGCGGCAGCCGCACCGGCCAACACCGTCGACGACACGTTCATCGAGGTCATCAACCAACAGGGCATCAAGCCGCCCTCTGCCGCGGAGGCGATCAGCGTCGCGCATGACGCCTGCTCGGTGATCGACCACGGCGGCGACCTGAGCGCTGCGATCGACGCGGTGTCCGAGGCCACCAAGCTGGACTTCGAGGACTCGGCGTTCTTCGTCGGCGCGTCGATCGCGTCCTACTGCCCCGAGCACGAGAGCCTGATCGGCTGACGGCGCGGTGCGGGTGGTCCGGCTCAGCCGAGTCGGGCCATCCAGCCGTGCGTATCGGCGAACGTGCCGCGCTGGATGCCGGTCAACGTGTCGCGCAGCGCCATCGTGATCTCACCCGGCCCGCCGTCGGCGATGGTGAACTCGCCCTCGGCGTGCTTGACGGTGCCGACCGGGGTGATGACGGCGGCAGTCCCGCACGCGAACACCTCGGTGATCTCGCCCGCGGCCGCCTTCTTCTGCCACTCGTCGACGTCGATCTTGCGTTCCTCGACCGCGAATCCAGCATCGGATGCCAACTGCAGCAACGAGTCTCGGGTCACACCGGGCAGGATCGAGCCACTCAGCTCGGGAGTGACCAGCCGTGCCGACCCGCCGCTGCCGAAGACGAAGAACAGGTTCATCCCGCCCATCTCCTCGACGTAGCGGCGTTCGGCGGCGTCCAACCACACCACCTGGTCGCAGTCGTTGTCGGCGGCCTGGGCCTGGGCGAGCAGCGAAGCGGCGTAGTTGCCGCCGAACTTGGCGGCGCCGGTCCCGCCCGGGCAGGCCCGCACGTATTCGGTGGACAGCCACACGGAGACGGGTTTGATGCCGCCGGTGAAGTAGGCGCCGGCCGGTGAGGCGATGACCATGTAGCGGTATTCGGTCGCCGGCCGCACACCGAGTCCGGGCTCGGTGGCGAACACGAACGGCCGCAGATACAGCGACTCCTCACCCCCGGCGGGCGGCACCCATTGTTCGTCGACCGCGATGAGCTGGCGCAGCGACTCGATGAAGACATCGTCGGGCAGTTCCGGGATGGCCAGCCGCTGCGCCGACGTCCGCAGTCTGCGCGCGTTGGCCTCCGGCCGGAACGACACGACCGAGCCGTCCGCCCAGCGGTACGCCTTGAGGCCCTCGAAGATCTCCTGCGCATAGTGCAGCACGATCGCCGACGGGTCGAGTTCGATCGGACCGTAGGGGATCACGCGCGCGTCGTGCCAGCCCCGGCCCTCCCGGTAGTCGATCGAGACCATGTGATCGGTGTGGTAGCGGCCGAACCCGGGATCGGCCAAGATCGACGCCCGTACCTCGTCGCTCGCCCGGTTCGCGTTGCGCTCAACCGTGAACTCGAGGGGGCCGTCAGTCATGCAGCGATTGTATATCCGCGCGCTACCGGGTTTTTGCCGCGACGAACGGGGGCTTGACCACCTCGCACTCGACCGCGCGGCCGCGGACGTCGACCGCGACGCGATCTCCGTCGGCGATGTCGGCCGCGGTGTCGATCAAGGCCAGCCCGATGCCGACTTTCAATGTGGGAGAGAAGGTTCCCGATGTCGTCACCCCCACGGGCCGGTCGCCGTCGAGGACGGTGAGATCGGCCCGCAGCACTCCCCGGCCGACGGCCCTGAGACCGCGCAGCAGCCGGGCCGGGCCGGCCTCCTTCTCGGCCAGCAACGCATCGCGCCCCCAGAACGCGTCCTTGCGCCAGCCGACGGCCCACCCGCAACGGGCCTGCAACGGCGAGAAGTCCGGCGACAGTTCGTGGCCGTGCAGCGGATACCCCATCTCGGTGCGCAGGGTGTCGCGGGCGCCCAGTCCGGCAGGCTCACCACCTGCGGCCGTGACGGCCTCGAGCAGCGCGTCGAAGACCACGCCCGCGCGGTCCCACGGCGGCAGCAGCTCATAGCCGTGCTCGCCGGTGTAACCGGTGCGACAGACCCGCACGGGTACGCCGGCGAACTCGGCGTCGGCGTAGCCCATGTAGTCCATGTCGGTGGGCAGCCCCAACCCGCCGACCGTCTCGGCGGACCTCGGTCCTTGAACCGCGAGCACCGCGTACGACCGGTGTTCGTCGGTGATGGTGAGGCCTGCAGGCGCGCGCTCGCGCAGCGCTTCGACGACCGCGGCGGTGTTGGCGGCGTTGGGCACCAGGAAGATCTCGTCGTCGGAGACGTAGTAGGCGATCAGGTCATCGATCACTCCGCCGGAGTCGTTGCAGCACAACGTGTATTGCGCCTTGCCGGGGCCGATCCGGTGCAGGTCGTTGGTGAACGCGGAATTGATGTACTCGGCGGCGCCGGGACCGCGCACCAACGCCTTGCCCAGATGGCTGACGTCGAACAGCCC
The DNA here is from genome assembly GCF_001570485.1 of Mycolicibacterium novocastrense. Lineage (GTDB taxonomy): Bacteria > Actinomycetota > Actinomycetes > Mycobacteriales > Mycobacteriaceae > Mycobacterium > Mycobacterium novocastrense. The sequence continues at coordinate 107,026 of NZ_BCTA01000028.1, read as the reverse complement.
GACGGAGTTGCGCGTCGAGTTGTGCTCGCTGACCGTTCCCGCGTACGAAACGGGCATCAGCCAGCCGCCGAACTCGGCGAAGCTCGCACCCAGTTCGCGGTGGCGGTCTTCCAGCGGGCCCTTCGACACGTCGTTCATCTCACCGTGCGTCACGCCGATCCACCCTAATGGGGCCGCGAAGTTGGCACACTTGTGCAGGTGGTCGACCTCGACGCGCTGCAAGCCGCCGGGATCGCCGACGCCCACGCGCGGGCCGGGTTGATCGCCTACCTCGACTCGCTGGGCTTTTCCGCCGAGGACATGGTCGAGGCCGAACGCCGCGGCCGGCTCTTCGGCCTGGCCGGCGACGTCCTGCAGTGGTCGGGACCTCCCACCTACACGCTGCGGGTGGCCGCCGAGCACCTCGGCGTCCCGCTCGCCGATCTCGCCCACGCCTGGCAGGCGCTCGGTCTGCGCGTCGCCGGACCCGACGTGCCCGCGCTGAGCCGCGCCGACGTGGACGCGCTGGCGTCGTGGCAGACGGTCAGCGCGGTGACGGGCCCCGACGCCGCGCTCAACTTCCTGCGGATCGTCGGTGCGTCGATGGCGCGCCTGGCCGAGGCCAGCGGGACGATGATCCGACTCGCGCAGCCGGATCTGCTGATGACGCACACCCATGACGAACTGACCACCGCGCGCGCCTACCGTTCGGTCGCCGAGCTCGTGCCCGGCATCTCGGCGCTGATGGACTCGGTGTGGCGCCACCACATCACCAGTGCCAGGGCGTACTTCGAGGACGTCATCCACGATGCGTCGGCCATGGTGACCTGCGGCGTCGGGTTCGCCGACCTGTCGGGGTTCACGGTGCTGACCCAGCGGCTGAGCCCCACGGAGCTGTCGGATCTGCTGGTCGAGTTCAGCGGCGCGGTGAGCGATGTCGTGCACAGCGACGGCGGCCGGGTGGTCAAGTTCATCGGCGACGAGGTGATGTGGGTGAACTCGGACCCCGAGCAGCTCGTCGAGGTCGCGACCGACCTGGTCGAGTATCCGAGGGCCCGCGAGAGCGGGTTGGGCGTTCGGGCCGGCCTGGGGTACGGGTTGGTGCTCTCGATCGGAGGCGACTACTTCGGTACCCCCGTCAACCTGGCCGCGCGGCTGGTCAGCGCCGCGGCGCCCGGCCAGGTGCTGGCCGCGCGCGATGTGCGCGACGCGCTGCCCGACCACCCCGCGGCTCAGCTGGAACCGTTGACGCTCAAGGGGTTCCAGGGTCCGGTCACGGCCTACGACCTGCACGCCAGCTGCTGAAGCTAGGGTTGGGATTCGTGAGCCCTGCAACCTCTGGATATCAGACCCCGACCGTCACCGTCAGCACGTCGCTGCCCAAACGCAAAGCCGACGGCTCGGTGCTGATCGTTCCCGTGGTGAACGGGGACGACGATTCAGCGGCGAAGGTGGTGCCCAGCTCATTCCTGGACCCCGCGGCGGTCGCCGAGATCGAGTCCGCGCTGGCGGCGCTGGGCGCCAAGGGCGGCAGCGAACAGGTCACGCGCGTCGTGGCACCGTCGCTTCCGGTGGGCAGCGTGCTGGCCGTCGGGCTCGGTAAGTCACGCGACGGCTACCCGGCCGATGTCATCCGCCGCGCGGCGGGCGTGGCGGCCCGCTCGCTCAACGGCACCGAGTCGGTGCTGACAACACTGTCGGGCGTGGATCTGGCGGCCGCGGTCGAGGGCCTGATTCTCGGCGCATACCGGTTCAGCGATTTCCGCAGCGACAAGACCGCACCCAAGGACGCAGGCCTGCGCGAGATCACCGCACTGGCCCCCGACACCAAGTCCGCCACCAAGGAGGCCGCACAACGCGCCGCCGACATCGCGACCGCGGTGGCCACCGCCCGCGATTTCGTCAACACTCCGCCCAGCCACCTGTTCCCCGACGAGTTCGCCCGGCGCGCAAAGGCATTGGGTGAATCGGCCGGTTTGTCGGTCGAGGTCCTCGACGAGAAGGCATTGGAGAAGGCCGGTTACGGCGGCATCATCGGCGTCGGCAAGGGTTCGTCGCGGCCGCCGAGGCTGGTGCGGCTGACGCACAAGGGCGCCAAGCGCAAAGGCAAGCGTGTCGCGCTGGTCGGTAAGGGGATCACGTTCGACACCGGCGGCATCTCGATCAAACCCGCGGCGAACATGCACCACATGACCTCCGACATGGGCGGCGCGGCGGCCGTCATCGCCACAGTGGTGCTGGCGGCCAAGCAGAAACTGCCCATCGACGTGATCGCCACGGTGCCGATGGCCGAGAACATGCCGTCGGCGACCGCGCAGCGCCCCGGTGACGTGTTGACGCAATACGGCGGCATCACGGTCGAGGTGCTCAACACCGACGCCGAGGGCAGGCTGATCCTGGCCGACGCGATCGTGCGCGCCGGCGAGGACAAGCCGGACTACCTGATCGAGACGTCGACGCTGACCGGTGCCCAGACCGTCGCGCTCGGCGCCCGCACTCCGGGGGTCATGGGCAGTGACGAGTTCCGCGACCGGGTGGCGCGGATTTCGCAGGCGGTCGGCGAGAACGCTTGGGCGATGCCGTTGCCCGAGGAACTCAAGGACGATCTGAAGTCGACGGTCGCCGACCTCGCCAACGTCAGCGGTTCGCGCTATGCCGGCATGCTCGTCGCGGGGACTTACCTGCGCGAGTTCGTGCCCGAGGGTGTGCAGTGGGCCCACATCGACATCGCCGGCCCGGCGTACAACACGGGAGGGCCGTGGGGTTACACGGGTAAGGGCGGTACAGGTGTGCCGACGCGGACGATGTTCGCGGTCCTGGAGGACATATCGGCGAGCGGGTAGGCCCTTCCGCCGGGACCGACGCTTTGGCGGCTTTCGCTCGCAAAAACCCGCCAAAACGTCGGCTTCGGCGCTAGACGACCTTGCCGCGAGCGGTGCTGCGCATCACCTGCGGCAGAAGGTGTGCGACGCCGTAGACGATGTGGGCCTCCGGGGCGACCGGGCGGATCGGCTTGTTCTTCTTGACCGCCGACACGATCGCGTTCGCCACCTTGTCCGGGCCGTAGCGCCGCCGGGAGAACGCCTTCTCGAGCTGCGCGCGACGGGCTTCGACCTTGTCCCGCTTGGAGTCGGGGATGTCGAACCGGGTGGTGTGCACGATGTTGGTGTCGATGACGCCGGGGCACACCGTGGTCAGGCCGACGCCCGCCTGGTCCAATTCCGCGCGCAGGCAGTCGCCGAACATGAACACCGCCGCCTTGCTGGTGGCATAGGCGTTCATCGACTGCTGCGGTGAGTACGCCGCCATCGAGGAGATGTTGACGACGTGCCCACCGAGCCCGCGGTCGACCATCCTGCGCCCAAAAGACCTGCAGCAGTTGACGACTCCACCGAAGTTGATGGACAGCACGCGGTCGTACTCCTCGCGCGGGGTGTCCAGGAACATGCCCGCGTGCCCGACGCCGGCGTTGTTGACCACGATGTCGGGGACCCCGTGTTCTGCGCACACCTTTTCGGCGAACCGTTCGACGGCGTCGGCGTCGGACACGTCGACGGTGTAGGCGTGCGCGATTCCGCCGCGCGCGGCGACCTGCTCCGCGGTTTCCTTCGCGGTGCCCTCGTCGACATCGCTGACCACGATCTCGGCGCCCTCGCGGGCGAACGCCAACGCCGTCGCACGGCCGATACCGCTACCCGCACCCGTGATGGAAACCAGTGTGTCGCCGAAGTATTCGCGTGGCCTGCCGACCTGCGCACGCAGCAGTTCACGCGCGGGCGGCTTACCGCCGAGGAAATCGACGAGCTGCTCGACTGAGCCGGCGATGGCCTGCGGATGCGACATCGGCGACCAGTGCCCGGCGGAGATGTCGCGGCGCCACAGTCGCGCCACCCATCGGGCGGTGTCCTCGTAGACGTGGGGCCGCACGAACGGGTCCCTGGTGTTGACGATGAGCTGCACCGGGACATCGACGTAATGGTCCTTGCGCCCCGGCGTCATCGAGCGCAGGTAGTTGGCGCCGTAGACCTTGACGCTCTTGGCGGCATCGGCCTTATAGGTCGCACCGTGGTGCAGTTGCTCATGCGGGATGCCGTCGCGCACCAAAAGGATCTGGCGCACCAGGTTCGCGACGAAGCCACGCACCGCCAGCGGTGCGAGCACCGGGATCGAGAAGAAGCCCATATAGGCGAAGGACAGGAACTGACTCAGTGCGCGCACGAATCGGCGCGGACGCCACGGGCGCACCAGGCTACTGGTGATGAAGGCGTTGAGGTGGTCGATGCTGGGTCCGGAGATCGAGGTGAACGACGCGACCCGGTCGCCGGCCCCCGGCCGGGCCAGGTATTCCCACATGGCCGCCGAGCCCCAGTCGTGGGCGAGCACGTGTACCGGCTCGCCCGGGCTCACCGCGGCGATGACCGCTTCGAAGTCATCCGCGTACCGAGACATGTGATAGGCCGAGACCCGTTTGGGCCCAGTCGATTTCCCGACACCGCGGTTGTCGTAGCGCACGATGCGGAACCGGTCGGACAGCAGCGGCACCACGCCGTCCCACAGCACGTGCGAGTCGGGCCACCCGTGCACGAGGACCAGGGTCGGACCCTCAGGATCGCCTTCTTCGTAGACCGCGATCCGCACGTCGTCCGTGCTGTCGACGAACCGCGCAGCGACGTCCCCCATCGCACCTCCCGTGACTTGGCGGAACCGCCGGTACCGTATCAGTGCGTTCGTCAGCGCTCGTCTAGTTCACGGCGAGCAGCGCGTCGGCGCTCGATGCGACGCTTCTCGTCGTAGTCGCGCATCCGCTGCGGGTAGCCGACTTTCTGCACGTCGTAGACCGGGATCTTCAGCCGTTCCGACAGCCGGCGTGCGCCGGCGTCTCCCCCGGCGCGCCGCCGCGTCCATTCCCCGTCGGCGGCGACCAGCACCACGGTGACGTCGGTGACGGTGGTCTTGGGTTCCACGAAAGCTTCCACGCCGGTGTGGGTGGCGACCCACTGCCGGAGATAGTTCAGATCCGCGGCGGGGTCGCCACCCGGACCCACGCCTTTGCGCTTACCGCGCCGAAACCTGTCGAGGACTCCCACTCGCGTCCGCGCTCCCTCCGATCGCCTCTTTCCGATAGTGCCAGAGGAGTGGGTCGGACGGTCTGCGGCGAACTGCGAGTCCGGACGTGACAGGATGGGTATGCAGACAATCACCCAGCACGACTGACGACCGTTCAAGGGAGCGAGGGAGTCAATCAATGGCCATCTCCGTTCAGATGCCCGCACTCGGTGAGAGCGTTACCGAGGGGACTGTCACCCGATGGCTCAAGCAAGAGGGTGACACGGTCGAACAGGATGAGCCTCTGCTCGAAGTCTCCACCGACAAGGTCGACACCGAGATCCCCGCGCCCGCTTCCGGTGTGCTGAAGAAGATCATCGCCCAGGAGGACGACACCGTCGAGGTGGGCGGCGAGTTGGCGGTCATCGGTGATGCCGACGAGGACGGCGACTCCGCAGGCTCCGATGACTCCGAGGACGACGCGTCGGACGGCGACGATGAAGGCTCGGAGGACCAGGAGCAGCCCGCCGAAGAGGAGAAGCCGGCCGAGGAACCGGCCGCGCAGCCCGAGCCCGCCGCCGAAGAGACGGAATCAGAACCCGAGCCCGAGGAGAAGGAGGACAAGCCCGCCGCGAAGTCCTCGGGTGGGGCCTCAGGTAAGTCCACGCCGGTGCTGATGCCCGAACTCGGCGAGTCGGTGACCGAAGGCACCGTGACCCGATGGCTGAAGAAGGTCGGCGACAGCGTGGAAGTCGATGAGCCGCTGCTCGAGGTGTCAACCGACAAGGTCGACACCGAGATTCCCTCGCCCGTGGCAGGCACCTTGATTTCGATCACCGCAGAAGAGGACGACACCGTCGAGGTGGGCGGCGAGCTGGCCAAGATCGGTGATGCCGACGCAGAAGCCGAGGCCGAGCCAGAACCCGAACCCGAACCCGAACCCGAACCGGAACCCGAACCCGAACCCGAAGCCAAGGAAGACAAGGCGAAGGAAGACAAGAAGCCGGAACCGAAGCAGGAGCCCGAGCCCAAGGAAGACAAGAAGCCCGAGCCCAAACCGGAGCCCAAGTCCGAACCGCAGCCGGCGAGCGATTCGGGGCCCTACGTCACCCCGTTGGTGCGAAAGCTGGCCGCGGAGAACAACGTTGACCTCGCCAGCGTGAAAGGCACCGGGGTCGGCGGCCGCATCCGTAAGCAGGACGTGCTCGCGGCCGCGGAGGCGGGCAAGGCGCCGGCGGAATCGACCGAGAAGGCGGCCGAGGCTCCGGGCAGGTCGGCTGCGGCGGCGACGGCGTCCGCGGATGCCAACGCGCCGGCCGCTTCGCTCGCACACCTGCGCGGCACCACGCAGAAGGCCACCCGGATCCGGCAGCTGACCGCGAAGAAGACACGCGAATCCCTGCAGGCGACAGCGCAATTGACGCAGACCCACGAGGTCGACATGACCAGGATCGTGTCGCTGCGGGCACGGGCGAAGGCCGGCTTCGCCGAACGCGAGGGCGTGAACCTGACGTACCTGCCGTTCATCGCCGTCGCCGTCATCGACGCGCTCAAGGCGCATCCCAACGTCAACGCCAGCTACAACGAGGAAACCAAGGAGATCACCTACTACGACGCCGAGCACCTCGGGATCGCGGTTGACACCGAGCAGGGTCTGCTTTCGCCGGTGATCAAGAACGCCGGTGATCTGTCGTTGGCCGGACTGGCCCGCGCGATCGCTGACATCGCCACGCGCGCCCGGTCGGGTGACCTCAAGCCCGACGAACTGTCCGGCGGGACGTTCACCATCACCAACATCGGCAGCCAGGGCGCGCTGTTCGACACGCCGATCCTGGTCCCGCCGCAAGCGGCGATGCTGGGAACCGGGGCGATCGTCAAACGGCCGCGGGTGATCGCCGACGAGTTCGGCAACGAGTCGATCGGTGTGCGCTCGGTGTGTTACCTGCCGCTGACCTACGACCACCGGTTGATCGACGGCGCCGACGCCGGACGCTTCCTGACCACCATCAAGCGTCGCCTCGAAGAAGGCGCATTCGAGGCCGATCTGGGTCTCTAGAACGCCTCTAGAGAATCTCGTGTCCGAACCCGTCATCGCGATCGCGGGATCGTCCGGTCTGATCGGTACGGCTCTGGTCTACGCGTTGCGCGCCACCGACCATCGGGTGCTCCGCATCGTCCGGCGCGCGCCGTCCAACGCCGACGAGGTGTTCTGGAACCCCGACACGGGCGAATTCGACCCCGCGATGCTGGCCGGGGTGGACGCCGTGGTCAACCTGTGCGGGGTGAACGTCGGCGAGAAGCGGTGGTCGGGCGCCTTCAAGCAGAGCCTGCGTGACAGCCGCATCGGACCGACCGAGGTGCTGGCCACCGCGGTCGCCGAGGCCGGTGTGCCGGTGCTGATCAACGCCAGCGCGGTCGGCTACTACGGCGACACCGGATCCCAGATCACCGACGAGACGGCCCCGGCAGGCGACGGGTTCCTCGCCCACCTGTGCGTGGGCTGGGAGGCCGCGACCTGGCCCGCCCGGCAGGACGGCGCCCGGGTGGTGCTCGTGCGGTCGGGGCTGGTGCTGGCGCAGGCCGGAGGGATGCTCGGCAGGCTCAAGCCGCTGTTCTCCCTGGGACTGGGCGCTCGGCTGGGCGACGGCCGTCAGTACATGCCGTGGATCAGCCTCGAGGACGAGATCCGCGCGCTGCTGTTCGCGATATCGCGCGACGAGCTGTCCGGTCCGGTGAACCTCACCGGCCCGGCGCCTGTGACCAACGCCGAGTTTACCACCGCGTTGGGCCGCGCGCTCAACCGCCCGACACCGCTGATGGTGCCCGGGTTCGCGCTGCGCGCCGCACTGGGCGAATTCGCCGACGAGGGTCTGCTCGGCGGTCAACGCGCCATCCCCGCCGCACTCGAGCGGGCCGGATTCGTCTTCCACCACAACACCATTGGTGAAGCGTTGGCGTTCGCCACCGCACACCCGGAGTAGCGTCGTCATCATGACCCAATCGATCCGGTCGGCGACAGTGCCGGTCGAGGTGCGCCGGCTGGGCTCGGTCGACTACGAGAGCGCCTGGCAGCTGCAGCGAGCGATCGCCGACCAGCGCGTCGCGGGCGGCCCGGACACCCTGCTGCTGCTCGAGCACCCGCCGGTGTACACCGCTGGGCGGCGCACACTCGCCACCGAGCGGCCGAACCCCGGCGCCGGCGGCACCCCCGTCATCGACACCGACCGCGGCGGAAAGATCACCTGGCACGGCCCCGGCCAACTCGTCGGCTATCCGATCATCGGCCTGGCCGAACCACTCGACGTGGTCAACTTCGTGCGGCGGCTCGAGGAGTCGCTGATCAGGGTCTGCACCGACCTCGGCGTGCGGACCGGCCGGGTGGAAGGCCGCTCCGGGGTGTGGGTCCCCGCGGACGATTCTGGACCGGCCCGCAAGATCGCCGCAATCGGCATCCGGGTGTCGCGGGCGACCACGCTGCACGGCTTCGCGCTCAACTGCGACTGCGACCTGTCCGCGTACAGCGCGATCGTGCCGTGCGGAATCTCCGACGCCGGGGTCACTTCGCTGACGGCTGAACTGGGTCGCCGCATCGCCGTCGCGGACATCGCTGACCAGGTGGCCGACGCCGTGTGTGATGCCCTCGACGGGCGGCTGGTAGTAGCGTTGGCGTAGTGACTGTCGCTCGTTCATCCAATGTCGCCGGCCATGCGGCTCCGGAAGGCCGGCGGCTGCTGCGTCTCGAGGTCCGCAACGCCGAGACGCCGATCGAGCGCAAGCCGCCGTGGATCAAGACCCGCGCGCGGATGGGCCCGGAGTACCAGGAGCTCAAGGCGCTCGTGAAGCGCGAGGGCCTGCACACCGTCTGCGAAGAGGCCGGCTGCCCCAACATCTTCGAGTGCTGGGAGGACCGCGAGGCGACGTTCCTGATCGGCGGCGAGCAGTGCACCCGTCGCTGCGACTTCTGCCAGATCGACACCGGCAAGCCCGCCGAACTGGACCGCGACGAACCGCGTCGGGTCGCAGAGAGCGTGCAGGCGATGGGCCTGAAGTACGCGACCGTGACCGGCGTGGCCCGCGACGACCTGCCCGACGGTGGCGCGTGGCTCTACGCCGAGACGGTCCGCGCGATCAAAGCGCTCAACCCCAACACCGGCGTCGAGTTGCTGATCCCCGACTTCAACGGCGACCCGGCCCTGCTGCGGCAGGTGTTCGAATCCCGCCCAGAAGTGTTGGCGCACAACGTCGAAACGGTTCCGCGAATCTTCAAGCGCATCCGGCCCGCGTTTCGCTACGAGCGAAGCCTCGACGTGCTGACCGCGGCGCGCGACTTCGGGCTGGTGACGAAGTCGAACCTGATCCTGGGGATGGGCGAGACGCCCGATGAGGTGCGGGCGGCGCTGACCGATCTGTACGACGCGGGCTGCCATATCGTCACGATCACCCAGTACCTGCGCCCGTCGGTGCGCCACCACCCGGTGGAGCGCTGGGTGCACCCCGACGAGTTCGTCGAGCACGAGCAGTTCGCTCAGCGCCTCGGCTTCGCCGGTGTGTTGGCCGGCCCGCTGGTGCGCTCGTCCTACCGTGCCGGTCGGTTGTACGCGCAGGCGAAATCGGCGTCCGTATCCTGAAGCAATGGCGAAAACCCGCAATCCCCAGGCACTGAAGGCCGCCAAGGCCGAAGCCAAGGCGGCTCGTAAGGCGGCGTCGAAACAGCGCCGCAGCCAGTTGTGGCAGGCGTTCCAGCTTCAGCGCAAAGAGGACAAGCGCTTGCTGCCGTACATGATCGGTGCATTCGTGCTGATCGTCGCCGCTTCGGTGGCGTTCGGCATCTTCGCGGGCGGCTTCACCACCTACATGATGATTCCGCTGGGCATCGTGCTCGGCGCCCTGGTCGCGTTCATCATCTTCGGTAGGCGCGCCCAGAAGTCGGTGTACAGCAAGGCCGAGGGCCAGACGGGCGCCGCAGCCTGGGCACTGGACAACATGCGGGGCAAGTGGCGTGTGACGCCGGGTGTCGCGGCGACGGGCCACTTCGACGCGGTGCACCGGGTGATCGGCAGGCCCGGTGTCATCTTCGTCGGCGAGGGGTCGCCGTCGCGTGTGCGGCCGCTGCTGGCGCAGGAGAAGAAGCGCACGGCTCGGCTGGTCGGCGACACCCCGATCTACGACGTCATCATCGGCAACGGCGAGGGCGAGGTGCCGCTGGCCAAACTGGAGCGCCACCTGAACAAGCTGCCCGCCAACATCACCGTCAAGCAGTTGGACGCCCTGGAGTCGCGGCTGGCCGCATTGGGCACCAAGGTCGGACCCGCGGCGATGCCGAAGGGCCCGCTGCCGGCGCAGGCCAAGATGCGCGGAGTGCAGCGTACGGTGCGGCGGCGATGAGCGCTTGCGCGAAGAGCAGACGGCGCCGCTGACTTCGGGCGGGCTGCGGCCGGAGGCGCGGTATGTGTACCGCCTGCGAGTGGGCGCCCCATTTCGCGGCATTCGGGGCGAGTCGGCGCACCGTGCTGCGCGCCGGCGCTGTGGTTCTCGCCGCGACCGCGGCCAGCGCCTGCTCGGCCAGTGACCCGTCCGGGACCGGCTCCGACGCCACGGCCGCAGACCAGGGCGCCGACTACGTCTTCCGCAACGGACCGATCTACACCGTCGCCGGCCCGGCACCGTGGGTGAAGGCGGTCGCGGTACGTGGCAACACCATCACCCACGTCGGCGACGAGGCGGGCGCCATGGCGCTGGTCGGGCCCGACACCCGAGTGGTCGACCTGGGGGGCCGGCTGCTGATGCCCGGCTTCGTCGAGGGCCACACCCACCCGTTCCTCGGCGCCTTCCTCACCTCCGGTGTCGACCTGCAGCTGCCGACGGGCGCGGACGCGCTGGCCGCGATCGAGCGGTACGCGAAGCAGAACCCGACCGGGCCGGTGCGCGGATTCGGTTGGCGCGTCGACATGTTCGGCCCCGACGGACCCGATCGCGCCGACCTCGACCGCGTGCTGCCCGACCGGCCGGGCTTCTTCTTCGCCATCGACGGGCACAGCCTGTGGGCCAACAGCAAGGCGCTCGAGATCGCCGGCGTCAACCGCGACACCCCTGATCCGATTCCGGGTTTCAGCTATTACGCGCGGGACGCCAACGGCGATCCGACCGGATATGTGCTCGAGGTCAACGCCGTGCTGGGTCTCGTCGACGCGATCGAGCCGATCTCACCGCAGACGATGGGGCGGCTGCTCGAGGCGTGGCTGCCGAAGGCCTCCGCGGCCGGGATCACGTCGGTGTTCGACGCCGGCGTGCCACCCATCGGCTCGGATCAGGGAGCGCTGATCGGCCTGTACACCGACGTCGAGAACCGCGGACAGCTGCCGTTCCGCGTCGTCGCCTCCTACAGCGTGCGATCGGCGCCGGTGGACGACGTCGTGCAGGAGCTGACCGACATCAGGGACCGGTTCTCCACCGAGCTGGTCCGGGCCGACGTCGTCAAGATCGTCGGCGACGGAACCCAGGGCGGATACACCGCCTGGCTCATCGAGCCCTACGCGGACAGACCCGACTCCACCGGCGGCTCGCCGTTCACCGAACAACAGTGGCACCAGCTCATCGGTCAGGTCGACGCCGCGGGTTTCGACGTGCACGTGCACGCCTGCGGCGAGCGCACCGCCCGCGTCGCCCTCGACGCGATCGAGCGGGCCTCGGCCGCCAATCCCCCGCGCGATCGCAGGCACGCCATCGCGCATCTGGTCTACGTCGAGGATCCCGACAGTCGGCGTTTCGGCGAACTCGGCGTCGTCGCCCAGTTCTCGGCCAACTGGATGTCAGCCGATCCGGACACGCTGGAGAACATGGCCGCCCGCTACGGTCGGCCACGCCAGGACCTGATGTACCGCCCCCGAGATGTGTTGAAGTCCGGCGGACGAATCTCGCTGGGCACCGACTGGCCGGCCGCGGGCTACTTCTCCACCTACAAGCCGCTCGAAGCGATCCAGATCGGTGTCACCCGTCAGCTGATCGGCCGGCCGCAGGCGCCGGTGCTGGCGCCCGCCGACCAGCGGCTGACCGTCGCGGAGGCGGTGCGCGCCAACACGCTCGGCGCGGCCTATCAGATCCGGATGGACGACAAGGTGGGGTCGCTCGAGGTCGGCAAGCTCGCGGACATGATCGTCGTGGATGAGAACATCTTCGCGATCGACCCGCACGACATCGCCCGGGCGAACGTCACGATGACGATGATGAACGGCCAGATCCGCCACGAGGCGTGACGTTTCGCCGCGGCCGCTCAGCGCCGGACGACCGCCGTGTTGGTGAAGCGGTCCTGATAGCCGCGGAAGTCCCTGTCGGTGAACAGCGCGGGTATGACGAAGAACACCAGCAGACCACGCACCGCGGCCCGGCCGATGCCGACGTGCTGGCGGTGGTCGATCGAGGCGACCCGCAGCCCCAGCGCCCACTGCCCGGGTGTGAAGCCGTACAACCGCACCGAGATGATGCCAAGAACCAGCCACACCGCGGCGATGGACGTCGAGCCCAGCTGCGAGTAGAGGAAGGCGTCCTTGCTGATGAATCCGAGGTTGACCGCGAGCCCCACCAGCCCGTATGCGATGAACCAGTCGAGCATCAGCGCGGCGATCCGCCTGCCGAACCGGGCGATGGACCCCGGACCGGTCTCCGGTAGTCCGAGGCGCTTGCCGGGATAGTCGTTGGGTCCCGCGTCGCTGGTCGGATCCGGTCCCGACAGCCAGGACCCGAGTGTGCGGGCCATACACTGAAGGATATGGGACTGAAAAAAAGTCCATCGGCCGCCGGCGACTGACCCTGATGTGATTGCGTAACTTCAGCGCAACATTCGGTTGACGACCGTGCAACATCGTGTCCTTAGCGTCAACCCGCGAGTTACTGGATAAAGGAGAAAACTCAGTGGCAGAAAAGACGGCCGACGACATTCTCAAGCTGATCAAGGATGAGGATGTCGAATACGTCGACATCCGGTTCTGTGATCTGCCCGGCGTCGTCCAGCACTTCTCGATCCCGGCTTCGGCCTTCACCCAAGATGTCTTCGAGGACGGTCTGGCCTTCGACGGCTCGTCGGTTCGCGGATTCCAGTCGATCCACGAATCCGACATGATGCTGCTGCCGGACCCCGAGACCGCACGCATCGACCCGTTCCGTGCCGCGAAGACGCTGAACATGAACTTCTTCGTGCATGATCCGTTCACCCGCGAGGCTTACTCGCGCGACCCTCGCAACGTCGCCCGCAAGGCGGAGAACTACCTGGCCAGCACCGGCATCGCCGATACGGCGTACTTCGGCGCCGAGGCCGAGTTCTACATCTTCGACTCGGTGACGTTCGACTCCAGGATCAACGGCACCTTCTACGAGGTGGATTCCGAGGCCGGATGGTGGAACACCGGCGAACCGGTCGAGGCCGACGGCAGCGCGAACCGCGGTTACAAGGTGCGCCCGAAGGGCGGCTACTTCCCGGTCGCGCCGTACGACCACTACGTCGACCTGCGCGACCAGATGGCGACCAACCTGCAGAACGCGGGCTTCGTGCTCGAGCGCGGCCACCACGAGGTCGGCACCGCGGGCCAGGCCGAGATCAACTACAAGTTCAACACGATGCTGCATGCGGCCGACGATGTGCTGCTGTTCAAGTACATCATCAAGAACACCGCATGGCAGGCCGGCAAGACGGTCACCTTCATGCCCAAGCCGCTGTTCGGTGACAACGGCTCGGGCATGCACGCACATCAGTCGCTGTGGAAGGACGGCCAACCGCTGTTCCACGACGAGTCCGGCTACGCGGGCCTGTCGGACCTCGCGCGCCACTACATCGGCGGCATCCTGCACCACGCGCCGTCGCTGCTGGCGTTCACCAACCCGACGGTGAACTCCTACAAGCGCCTGGTGCCCGGCTACGAGGCGCCGATCAACCTGGTGTACAGCCAGCGGAACCGCTCGGCGTGTGTGCGCATCCCGATCACGGGCAACAACCCCAAGGCCAAGCGCCTCGAGTTCCGCTGCCCCGACAGCTCGGGTAACCCGTATCTGGCGTTCGCGGCGATGCTGATGGCAGGCATCGACGGCATCAAGAAGAAGATCGAACCGCTGACCCCGGTGGACAAGGACCTCTACGAACTGCCGCCCGAGGAGGCCGCCAACATTCCGCAGGCGCCCACCTCGCTGTCGGCGGTCATCGACAAGCTCGAAGAGGACCACGACTACCTCACCGAGGGTGGCGTGTTCACCGAGGACCTGATCGAGACCTGGATTTCCTACAAGCGCGAGAACGAGATCCTGCCGGTCCAGATCCGGCCGCACCCCTACGAGGTTGCGCTGTACTTCGACGTGTAAACACCAGTCGACACTTCGGGCCGGGCGGGTCAAACCGCCCGGCCCGAAGTGCGTCTGCGCGTAGGGTAAACGCGCATGACGACCTTCGACGCACGCCTGTCCAGCTACTCGTCGCCATTCCTGAGCCTGTTCCGGATCATCGCCGGAATTCTCTTTGCACTGCACGGATCGCAGAAGGTGTTCGGCTGGCCGGTGGCGGCCCCGGTCGCGATCGAGGCCGGTTCGTGGCCGCTGTGGTGGGCGGGCCTGATCGAACTCGTGGCCGGTTTGTTGATCGCCGTCGGATTGTTCACCCGCATAGCGGCTTTCATCGCTTCGGGTGAGATGGCGGTGGCCTACTTCTGGCAGCACTGGCCGCCGCTCGAGGGCCCTCCGGCGAGCTTCTGGCCGATGGAGAACGGCGGCGAAGTCGTGTTGCTGTACTGCTTCGGTTTCCTCGCGATCGCCGGTTTGGGCGCGGGCGCCTGGTCGGCCGACGCCCGGCGCCGCACCCGAGTCGGGGCCGCGGCGCCCGGACGTGTGGTCAGCGGCACGGCCGCACCGGCGGCCACCACCGCTGCGCCGGTTCGGCGGCGCGGCCTGCTGAGCCGCTTCCGGCGGTGACGCGCGGATGCGCAGAGGACTTCTGGCGGCCGCGGTAGCGGTCGCGACGGTGACGAGCATGCTCGGCCCGGCGGCTTCGCCGGCCGGTGCCCAGAACGCCCGCCTGGTTGTGATCACCACCGGCGGCACGATCGCGACGAGCACCGACCCCAGCGGAGTGCGGCGGCCCACCGTCGGGGGCGACGAACTCGCCGCCGGACTGGACGTCGAAATCGTCGACCTGATGCAGAAGGACAGCTCGCAGCTGACCCCCGCGGACTGGGACGCGATCGGCGCGGCCGCCAAGAACGCGGTGGAGGGCGGCGCCGACGGGGTGGTCATCACGCACGGCACCGACACCATGGAGGACACCGCGATGTGGTTGGACGTCACCTACCGCGGTGCCCCGCCGATCGTGCTGACCGGTGCGCAGCGGTCCTCCGACGCCCCCGACGCCGACGGGCCCAAGAACCTGCGGGACGCACTGACCGTCGCGGCCAGCCCCGCCGCCCGCGAGCAAGGTGTGTTGATCGTGTTCGACGGCACCGTGTTTCAGGCACTGGGCACCCGGAAGATGGACACCGCGGCCCTGTCGGCGTTCGCGGGCGTACCCATCGGAACGGTCGGCGACAACACGTTCAACCTGTCCCAGCCGGCGCGGCGCCCGTTCATCGCCGAGGTGTCGGCCGCCGCCGCCCCGCGGGTCGACATCGTGGCCGCCTACCCCGGGGACGGGCCCGGACCGATCGATGCCGCGGTCGCATCGGGCGCCCGCGGAATCGTGGTCGAGGCGCTGGGTTCCGGCAACGCCGGCGAGGGCGTGGTGGACGCGGTCCGTCGGCATGCGCCGGCCGGCGTCGCGTTCGCGATCTCGACCCGCGTCCCGACCGGCCCCGTCAAAGCGGAGTACGGCCCCGGCGACGACATGGTCAAGGCGGGGGCGGTGATGGTGCCGACCCTTCGGCCCAGCCAGGCCCGGGTACTGGTGATGGCGGCTCTCGCGGCGGGCCAACCGGTGGGCGACGTGATCGCGCGCTGGGGTTAGGCGTCGAGCCGAAGGTCCTTGCGGAACCGCTTCATCCCGTCGATCTTCTCGGCCAACGAGGCGTGCGGGCCCGCGTAGAACATCCACGGCATGGTGATGATGCCGGTGATGCCGCCGGCTTGCGCTCGGTCGAAGTGATCGGGGGTGAACGCGTCGGTCAGCGGTGTCAGCACCTCGAAACCGTCCATGGTCAAACCCTTTTCGGCGCGCAGCTCGCGCAGCTTGGCGACGCGTTCGAGGGCCCGGTCGGTGGTGATCAGGTCGCCGATCCAGCCGTCGTGGCGCGCCGCGCGGCGCAGCGCGATATCCGAGAGCCCGCCGACGTACACCGGGATCGGCGGCGGCGTCGGCTCCATCTCCAGCTTCGGCGTCTGGTAGAACTCGCCGTCGAACTCCGTCCAGCCCGGCTTCCAGAGCTCCTTCATCAACTCGAGCATCTCGTCGGTGCGCTTTCCGCGCCGCGCGAACTGCTGACCCATCAACGTGAACTCTTCCTCGCACCAGCCGACACCGATGCCGAGTTCGAGTCGGCCGCCGGCCAGGACGGCCGCGGTGCCGATCGCCTTCGCCGCCGAGTAGGGGTCGCGCATCGCGGGCAGATACACGGTGGTGACGAACCGCGATCGTGAGGTCACGAGGGCCAGCCCGCCGATCAGCACCCACGGATCGGGCCAGTCGGTGAACGCCTCCCAGCGCCTGCTGCCGTCTTTGGTGTAGGGGTACGGCGTCTCCAACGTCTCGAGGTTGACCACGTGGTCCGGGATCCCGAGCCCCTCGTATCCGAGATCGTCTGCCGCCTTGGCGATCTCGACGACTTCCGTCGTGTCGAGGAACGCCAGGCTGACATAGAACCTCATCCGGCATCCCTCGCCCACGCCGGCTGGATGAACACGCCCTCGGCCTCCACCGTGGGACCCTGCGCGTCGAGCAGATATCCGCGGGCGAATGTCTTGACCCCCTCGGACCGCTCCACGAACGCCTCCGCCCGCAGCGGCCCCAGCGGTGTGCCGCGCAGATAGCGCAGCGAGATGGTGCCGGTGAACTTCGGTTGGGTCAGGCCGTCGCTGGCGGCCTCGCCCAGCAGATGGTCGAGTACCAACGCGCAGATGCCCCCGTGCACCCACCCGGGCGGGCCTTCGTAGGCGCCGCTCAGCGTGAACTCACTCCAGCAGCGGCCGTCGTCCTCGTGATGGATGACCATCGGGGGTGCGATCGCATTACGCAGTCCCACAGCGGGATTCGCCCACGCCAGCGGACGGCCGGTGACCTCGTGCCGCAGGGTCGACGACACCGGGCGCTGCGTGCTCTCGAGAATCTGCGTGACGGCCTCGATCTTTGCCTGCGCGTCGGCCACGGCGGTCTCGTCGATCTCGGTGTGCAGGCTCGCGTAGATCAGCCGGCGCACCGCCTCGGTCAGCGGGCCGTACAGCGCGCGCTGGCGCTCGTACTCCTCGTCGGTGATCACGTCGAACCCGAAATCCATGCTCATCGGCTGTGCCTATCCTCTATGTCTCGCCACCGAAAACCTTGCGCACGACGGCTTTTGCCCGTCGTGTCACGCGCAGGTAGTTGTCGAGGAACTCGCCGCCGTCGTCGGTGTCCCAGCCGGCGGCCACCGCGACGGCGTTGAGCTGGCGTCCGGGGCCGGGCAGTTGGTCGGTCGGCTTACCTCGCACCAGCACCAGTGCGTTCCGTGCTCCCGTCGCGGTCAGCCAGGCCTGACGCAGCAGTTCGACGTCGCCCTCGGCGATCAGTTCGGCGGCGCCGATCGCGTTCAGCGACTGCAGCGTCGACGTGTTGTGCAGTGCGGGCACCTTGTGCGCGAAGCGCAGCTGCAGCAACTGCACCGTCCACTCGATGTCGGCGAGGCCTCCGCGCCCCAGTTTGGTGTGTGTGTTCGGGTCGGCCCCCCGCGGCAGCCGTTCGGCGTCCACCCGCGCCTTGATCCGCCGGATCTCCTGCACCGCTTCGGCCGACACCCCGCCGGGTGGGTAGCGGATCTTGTCGATCATGAGCAGGAACCGCTTCCCCAAGTCCAGATCGCCCGCCACGCGGTGGGCCCGCAGCAGCGCCTGCACCTCCCACGTCTGCGCGTACCGCTCGTAGTACGCCTGATACGAGGACAAGGTGCGCACCAGCGGACCGTTGCGCCCCTCCGGCCGCAGATTGGCGTCGACCTCCAGCGGCGGATCCGAACTCGGTGTCCCGAGCAGGGACCTCACCTGTTCGGCGACGGTCACCGCCCATTTCACCGCGGCCGATTCCTCAACGCCCACTTCGGGTTCGCACACGAACAGCACGTCGGCGTCCGAACCGTAGCCCAGTTCACCGCCGCCCAGCCGGCCCATGCCGATCACCGCGATCCGCGCCAGCGGCCCCCGGTCGGGCGTGTGCGCGCGGATGACCGCTTCGAGCGCGGCCTGCAGCACGGCCACCCACACCGACGTCAGTGCGCGACACACCTCGGTGACCTCGAGCATGCCCAGCAGATCGGCCGAGGCGATACGGGCCAGCTCGCGTCTGCGCAACGTGCGCGCCGCCGCGATCGCGCGTTGCGGGTCGGAATACCTTGCGGCCGAGGCGACCAGCGCCCGCGCGACCGCCTCGGGTTCGGCGTCGAGCAGTTTGGGTCCGTTGGGGCCGTCGGCGTAGGCCTGGATGACCTCCGGTGCCCGCATGAGCAGCTCCGGGATGTAGGCCGAGGTGCCGAGCACCTGCATGAGGCGCTTGGCGACGGCTCCCTCGTCGCGCAGCGTCGCCAGGAACCACCGCTGTTCGGACAGCGCATCGCTGATGCGGCGGTACGACAGCAGCCCCGCATCGGGATCGGGGGTGTCCGACAGCCAGTTGAGCAGCGTCGGCAACAAGACCTGCTGCACGCGGCCACGGCGGGCGCTGCTCCCCGTGAGGGCGGCCAGGTGTGTCAATGCGCTCTGCGGGCCTTCGTACCCCAGTGCGGCCAGCTGCCGTTCGGCGGCGGCCTGGGTCATACCGTCCGAAATGCTCAGTGCCGGTTGCCCGACGGACTCCAGCAGCGGTTGGTAGAACAGCTTCTCGTGCAGCCGCGACACCCGCAGGCTCTGGCGTTTGAGCTCTTCACGCAACACGCCGAGCGCGTCGCGGGTGCCGTCGGGCCGCACGTGCGCGGCCCTGGCCAACCAGCGCAGCGACTCGTCGTCGTCCTCGTCGGGCAGCAGGTGGGTGCGCACCATCCGCTGCAACTGCAGGCGGTGCTCGAGCAGGCGCAGGAATTCGTAGGACGCGGTCAGGTTCGCGGCGTCGTCGCGCCCGACGTAGCCGCGCTCGCCGAGTGCGGCCAGCGCGGCCACCGTCGAGGCGACGTGCAGCCGCTCGTCGTTGCGCCCGTGCACCAATTGCAGTAGCTGCACGGCGAATTCGACGTCACGCAGCCCGCCGGTCCCCAGCTTGATCTCGCGGGACCGTTGGCCGGCGGGCACCAGTTCCTCGACCCGCCTTCTCATCGCCTGCACCTCGGAGACGAAGTCCTCGCGCTCGCAGGCCGTCCACACCATCGGCATCAGGGCGTCGACGTAGGCCTGACCGAGCTCGGGGTCGCCCGCGGCCGGGCGCGCCTTCAGCAAGGCCTGGAACTCCCACGTCTTGGCCCACCGCTGGTAGTAGGCGACATGGGAGTCCAGCGTGCGCACCAGCTGGCCGTGTTTGCCTTCGGGCCGCAGCGCGGCGTCGACTTCGAAGAAGGCGTCGGCCGCGAACCGCATCAGCTCGCCGGCGACCCGGGTCGCCAACGCGTCGGCGGGCTCGGCGACGAAGATGACGTCGACGTCGCTGACGTAGTTCAGTTCGCGCGCACCGCATTTGCCCATCGCGATGATCGCGATCCGCGGCGGGGATTCACCCCCGGTCGTCTTGAGCGCGAGATGCAACGCGGCGGCCAGCGCCGCGTCGGCGAGGTCCGACAGGTGCTCGCCGATCGTCGGGAAGGGCAGGACCGGTTCGTTCTCCACCGTCGGCGCCAGGTCCAGGCTGGCCAGCACCAGCAGCCGGTCGCGGTAGAGCTTGCGCAGCGGTTGCAGTGCGCTCGACGTGTCGGGTGCTTCGTCGGCCAGCGCGACGAACATCTCGCGCAGCGCGTCGCGGGTCGGCAGGGCGACGTCACCGGCCAGCAGCCGCCAGTTCTCCGGATTGGCGACGAGGTGGTCACCGAGGGCCAGCGAGGAACCCAGCAGGCTGAACAGCCGACCCCGAAGGCTCTTGTCGGTGAGAAGGGCGCGGTTGAGTTCGTCCCAGCCGTCACCCAGCGCCTCGGCCAGCCGGACCATCGTGCGCAGCGCGGTGTCGGCGTCGGGGGCACGCGACAGCGACCAGAGGAGCTCGACGTGCGCATCGGTGGTCCAGCCCAACAGATCCAGATCCGCGGGCGCGGTGGGTTCGACGAGACCCAGCCGGCCTACGCTCGGCAGCTTCGGACGCTGCGTCGCTGGTTTGGCCACGCCTAAAAGGTATCTCGCCTAGTCACCTAGAGAGACAGGTAGGCCTTCAGCTCGAACGGTGTGACGTGGCTGCGGTAGTTCTCCCACTCCGCGCGCTTGTTACGCAGGAAGTAGTCGAAGACGTGCTCGCCCAACGCCTCGGCGACCAGTTCGGAGGTCTCCATCTGCTCGAGCGCTGCACCGAGGCTGCCCGGCAGCTCCTTGTAGCCCATCGCGATGCGCTCCTCGGAGGTCAGCGTCCAGACGTTGTCCTCGGCCTCCGGCGCCAGCACGTAGTTCTTCTCGATGCCGCGCAACCCGGCTGCCAGCAGCACCGCGAAAGTCAGGTAGGGGTTGCACGCCGAATCCGGGCTGCGCACCTCCACGCGGCGTGAGGACGCCTTGCGCGGCGTGTACATCGGCACCCGCACCAGCGCCGAGCGGTTGGCCGCGCCCCAGGACGCCGCCGTGGGCGCCTCGCCGCCGTGGACGAGGCGCTTGTAGGAGTTCACCCACTGGTTGGTGACGGCGCTGATCTCCTTGGCGTGCTCGAGGATCCCGGCGATGAACGACTTCGCGACGTCGGACAGTTGCAGCGGGTCGTCGGGGCTGTGGAAGGCGTTGGTGTCGCCCTCGAACAGGCTCATGTGCGTGTGCATGGCCGACCCGGGATGCTCGGCGAACGGCTTGGGCATGAACGACGCCCGCACCCCGTCCCCGAGCGCGACCTCCTTGACGACGTAGCGGAACGTCATCACGTTGTCGGCCATCGACAACGCGTCGGCGTAGCGCAGGTCGATCTCCTGCTGGCCGGGCGCGCCCTCGTGGTGGCTGAACTCCACCGAGATCCCCATCTGCTCGAGCGCGTCGATGGCGTGCCTGCGGAAGTTGGGTGCCGAATCGTGGACGGCCTGGTCGAAGTAGCCGCCGTTGTCGGCGGGCACGGGCGGGGTGCCGTCGTCCTCGCCGGGCTTGAGCAGGAAGAACTCGATCTCGGGATGCACGTAGCAGGAAAAGCCGAGGTCGCTGGCCTTGGCCAGCTGCCTGCGCAGCACGTGGCGCGAGTCCGCCCACGACGGGGAGCCGTCCGGCATGGTGATGTCGCAGAACATCCGCGCCGAATGATGTCGGCCGGAGTCGTCGGCCCACGGCAGCACCTGGAAGGTGGAGGGATCGGGGCGGGCCACCATGTCGGCTTCCGAGACCCGGGCGAAGCCTTCGATCGCCGAGCCGTCGAACCCGATCCCCTCTTCGAAGGCACCCTCGAGTTCGGCCGGGGCGATCGCGACCGACTTGAGGTATCCGAGCACGTCGGTGAACCACAGCCGGACGAAGCGGATGTCGCGTTCCTCCAGCGTGCGCAGCACGAATTCCTTCTGCCGATCCATGGTCGCAGCGTAGGCACCGGCTGTTAAATCGGTGTTACACGGCGGCTGCGTTCGTTGGGCTGATCACCAGATGCGGCGCATCTGCGCACCCGTTCGACGGTGCCGCAGCTGGGCTCGCCGCTGGTCTTGGGTGAGCACCTCGGTGCCCGCCGGGAGGTGCCCGAGCACGTCGGCGACCGGCACTTTCGTGACCGTGATCTCGGGGAACTCCTCGGCTTTGTAGAACCGCGCCTGCAGAATCCCCCACGGCCAGTCGGCCTTGTCGAGCCAATTGTGCACGCCCGGGTCGCGCTTGGACACCACGCCGCGGAACCAGCCGTCGGGGTCGATGCGCGCCTGAACGTCGTTGAGACTGGATTGTCGGTTCACCCAGTCCACCGTCGAGAACCGGTCGTCGGCCACCAGAATCTGCCAGTAGTAGCAGTGCGCCGGCACGGGGAACTCGACGACCAACGCCTCGTCGTCGGCGATTTGATGGATACCGTCGTAGTAGGCCTGCTTGGTGGCCAGGCCACCGCCTTGCTGAATCCACTGTGACCGCAGGAGCACGTTGAAGCCGTGGTGCTCGCGGTAGTACCGGACCAGCTCCATGTCGAAGTCGATCATTCCCTTGATCCAGTCGCCCAGCTCCGAGAACCGCCGCGCGATCTCGGTCGGCGACATGTCCGTGCCGCCGTCGTCGAGGCGATTGATGGCGACCTGGGCGTCGATCTCGGTGTTCCAGTCGCACGCGCATTTGCGCATCAGCAGCTTGCCCACCTCCGGGTTGAGCGGCCACCAGTCGCCGTCGTATGAGTCGGGGCGTTCGGCGGACATGATCACGCGGAAGGAACCGTCCTCGGCGATCGTCAGGTCGTCCAGGTCGTGGGTGACGGCCTGGAACTTCATCTGCCGCTCGACGCCCTTGAGGCTCTTCATCATTCCGGGTGCCTGCTGGGTGATCTCGACGAACCGAACCGTGCCACGACGACCGGTCAACTCATAGACGCCGGACCCGTCGACCTCGGCGGTCAGGTAGACGTAGTCCGGGTTCGGCCCGCCCTGGTTGCAGGCGTAGTTCCACAGCGGCATGAACACCGGGCGCTTCGAATCGGTGTAGACGTGGCACAGGTAGCCGCACGCCAGGATCGACAGCGCGAGTTTGTTCATGTCCTGGATCTCGGCTTCGGAGGCGCCGTCTGGTCGCCACGTCGCCAGCAGGTGGTCAGCCACTCCTTTGAGCGCCTCCATCTGGGTGTCCCAGCTCGGCAGGGTGGTCATAGGTGAGCCTCCTCAGGCCTCCACGGCCACGTCGAAGTGCCGGATGTAGAAGTCGTAGTCGGATCGGATCTGGTCGACCGAGAGGCCGAACTGTTCCGCGGTGTATCGGTGTGTCCCCTTGGCGCCGACGGCGTTGGTGTCCTGCCAGTCGAAAATCGTCTCGGCGACAGCGGGTTTGAGCTCCAGGCCCAGCCAGTCGTAGACGCGGCGGACCGTGCCCCTCGGATCGGCGACCAGCTCGCGGTGATGGACGTCGAGAAAACGGTCCTCCCCGATGCGTGCGCGTTCGGCGATCGCGTTCTCCATGCCCTCACGCAGGTGATCGCTCAGTTCGCGGCCGAGGGCGCACAGATCCCGGTCGCCCGCCGCGGGCGGGAAGATCGTCGACACCAGGCTGGTGTAGGACGGGACGACCTTGGCGGGATCGCGGTGTGTCATCACGAACCGCATGTCCGGGTAGGCCTTGGCGAGCGCCTCCAGGTGGAACTTGTGGTGGGGCGCCTTGAACAGCCACAGCTCCGGTGGGCACGTCGACCCGAGCAGCTTGACGACCCTGCGGTGGTAGGCGTAGGTCTCGGTCAGATCGGCGCGCCGCCACCACGATCGGTAGCCCGCCACCGGCAGGGTCATCTGCTGGCCGTGAAACGCCATTCCGAGGATTTCGGTGTCCTCCATGGTGGCGTCGACCTCGAAGATGTGCATGACGGCCTGTGCGGCGGGACGCTCCTCGTGCATCCGTAGGAATGCCTGCCTGCGCGGGTCGTGGGCCTCGCCGCCGGCGACCGGCGGCGGCACGGGCTGATATTGCTCCCAGCCCCGCAGACACCGGAACTGCGGATCGAGCGAGAGCATGTCGGCCAGCGCGGTGGTTCCGGTGCGCGGCAGCCCGTTGATGTCGACGGGCCCGGAGATGACGACGTCCTCGACCTCGGGGTGCGCCCGGTAGTAGGCCTCGACCTCGAGGCGATTGACCAGCCTGCGCCGCAGATCGCCGATGACCGCGGCGTCTGTGCCCGGGTCCAGGTCGCCGTCGCGTTCCAGGCTGTCGAGCAGAACGGCCAGTCCTTCGCGGAAGTCTCCGGGCCCGAAGTCGGAGTGCCCGCATTCGGCGACCGCTTCGTCGAGCAACTGTTGCGGCTCGGGATAGCGCATGCGCGTCAGGCCTCGACGCGGTCGGGATAGTGGTGAGCGGCCATGGCCCGGAAGCCCTCCCGCCAGTCCACCGTGCAGGGCCCGGTGATCGACGTTCGCATGGTGTGGTCGCCGACCGAACCGACCGAGGCACCGGGGACGGGCTGCACGTCCACCTGTGGTGACACACCGAGAAGTTCACCGAAATACGCGCACCACTGCTGGACGCTCACCGGGGTGTCGCCTGCGAAGTTGACGATGGTGGCGGGAACGCTCGTCGCGTCCAGCAGCGCCGGAATCTGGGCGTTGATGTCGTCGTAGTGGATCGGGCTGTACGGCAACGGGTCCCAGCGGGCCACGACGGGTCGCCCCTCCGCGATCGCTTGCAGGTGCCACAGCGGCAGACCGCCCCGCTCGCCGTACGCGCTGCCCATCCGGGCGATGACCGTGGGTATGCCGAATTCGCGCGCACAGTATCTGGCGACGGCCTCCTCGGCGATCTTGACGATCGAATACGGTTGCGGGCTGGGCAATCCGGCATCGCCGATCGGATCGTCCTCCCGGAATGCGTGCCACGGGTCCGGGTGCGGTTTGTAGACGGTGACCGTCGACATCACCAGCGCGGCCTTGACACAACGGCAGTGGGACAGCAGCAGTCCGGTGCCCTCGGCGTTGACGCGTAGTCCCTGCTCGTAGTCTTCACCGAAATCGGCGGCGATGTGCAAGAGGTACGTGAAATTCGTTGGCAGATCGACGAAGTCGCCGACGGCGAGATCGATGCTTCGGGTGGTCAGGCCCAGTGCCTCGACCTCCTCGCGCGCGGCGATGTCGGAGAACCTGGCGATACCCCACACTTCGTTGTCTTTGGCGAGCGACTTCGCGACGCCGTAGGCGATGCGGCCGGCCGGCCCGGTGATGAGAACCCGTTCCCCGCTCAGCATTGCGCGGCCATGCCATGATCGTGCGCATGGATCTGTTCGAACAGCCATGGCCCGAGGGGGATTTTCGGTTCTTTCAACTCGGGCACGTCGTCGACGACGTTCTCGAGGCCGCCGCCGGTTGGGCGCGTGTGTTCGGAGTGGGACCGTTTCATGTGCTGCCCATCGCCGATCAAGTGGCCGACTACGGCGGTGAGATCCGCACGGTCCGCATCCAGGTCGCGGTGGCCCAGGCGGGCCCGGTCCAGATCGAGTTGATCCAGCAGCACTGCCAGACGCCGAGCATCTACTCCGACTGGAGCCGTAACGGGACGAGCTCGTTCCACCAAATCGCGACGGTGACAAAGGATTACGATGCCAAAACGGCCCACTTCGCGGCGCTGGGGTATCCGGTTGCGGCCCAGAGCACGGGCGGGGGTTTCCGCGTCGCCTACATCGACACCGTGGCCGATTTCGGGTTCTACACCGAGATCGTCGAGGCCCCGCCCGCCTTTCTCGACCAGGTGCGCCGCATCTCCGAAACCTGCTCGGCATGGGACGGCAGCGATCCGGTCCGCATCATGACCCGCGACGGCTACCGGCTGCCGGGAGATTCCAGAGGCCACACCCGGACTCTAAAGTCTTAGAGACAACGGTGGCAAGGATCTGGCAGGATCCACCCGTGATGTCCGCCGATGAGATCGACCCGCTGACCGACCTGTCCGGCCCGCTTCGCGGAACGGTGCTGGAGAAGGCGGTGCTCGAATCCCTCGACACGCTCGAACGGGCACTGGACTTGACACCGTTGGGCGACAACCGGTTTCAGGCAACCAACGAACGGGATCGCTTCGGCCGGATCTTCGGCGGCCAACTGCTCGCACAGGCGCTCTACGCCGCGTCGCGCACCGTCGACGAGCACGCGCCGCATTCCCTGCACGCCTACTTCGTCCAGACCGGCGCCTCGGACACACCGGTCGACATCGCCGTCGAGGCCGTGCGCGACGGACGATCGATGGCGACCCGTCGGGTCACCGTCGCGCAGGGCGAGCGCACCCTGCTCACCGCCCTTGCGTCGTTTCACACCAATCCCGCCGAACCCGAACTCGAGCGCCGAGCGCCCCATACCCCGGCACCCGAGGAGATGCCGCTGCTGCAGCACTGGGTGCACCAGGTCCCCGCGCAGCTGAGACAGAACGCGCAGAACTGGATCGACGTCCCGCCGGCAGTGGAGATGCGCATCGCAGAGCCGACGAACTTCCTGGGTGGCAGGCAGACGCCCGAGCCCCGGTCGCACTGGATGCGGTTGCCCCGCCCCATCGGTGACGAGCCCGCGCTGCACAGCGCGATGCTGGCGTACGCGAGCGACTATCTGCTGTTGGACATGGCGTTGCGCAACCACCCGCACCGCGCCGACTACACATCGATCGCGGCGGTCAGCCTCGATCACGCGTTGTGGCTGCACCGGCCCGTCCGCTTCGACGAGTGGCATCTGTACACCCAGGACACGGTGGCCGTCACCGGACACCGCGCGCTGATCCGCGGAACCATCCGTGACGCGGCGGGCCGCACCGTGGCCAGCACATCCCAGGAAGTGCTGATCCGTCCGATCGCGACGTAGGTGAGCGAGCGCCGAACCCCGGACGGCCGGCAACGGCGTCGCGAACTGTGTGACGCCGCGATCGGGCTGCTCGCCGAGCACGGCGCCAAGGGGCTGAGCCATCCGCGGGTCGACCGTGCCGCGGGTGTGCCGGAGGGGAGCACTTCGTACTACTTCCGGACGCGCACGGCGCTGATCCGCGCCGTCGCCGAGCGGGTCGCCGAGCTCGACCTGGCGGACCTGCGCTCGGTCACCGCGGCCGACGTCGGCACCTCCCGACAGGCCGCGGTCACGCGATTGGCCGCCGTCGTGATGAAATCGCTGACCGGCGACGGCCTCACCCGCACCCGCGCGCGAATCGAACTACTCCTACAGGCCAGTCGCGATCCCGCGATTTCGGCTGTGTTCCATGCGAATTCGCAGACCTACCTCACATTGCACCGCGAGCTGGCCGAACGCTCGCGGCCGGCTGACGCCGACCCGTCCACAGTGGCCGACCGGGCCCTGCTCACCGTGATGTTCATCAGCGGACTCATGCTCAGTGCCGCGGCCGGCCGTCAGCCGGTGACCGATCGCAAGCGCCTGGAGCTTCTGCTCGTCCAGATCGCCACCAGCGGATCCTGATGACACATCGAGGTTTCGTCGACGCACCGCGCGGGTAGCCGATCGTTCTGTCGGGGGGTCGCGCCGCAGAAATCGATGCGAGGAGCGACCATGAACCTCAAGAAAACAGCATTTTCCCTGGGCCTGGCCGGGGCCTTGGGCGGCTTCACGGCACTCGGCTTGGGAACGGGCGTCGTGCACGCAGACCCGAAGTTCCCGTCCCCGCCGATACCGCCCATTCCGGCGCCACCACCGGTTCCCAACGTCGAGGTACCGCGGGTCGAGGTACCCCGTCCCCCGAAGGTCGACGTGGAGGTGCCGCGAGTCGACGTGAATGTGCCGCGCGTCGAGGCGCCGCGGGTGCCGG
Source organism: Mycolicibacterium novocastrense (assembly GCF_001570485.1). GTDB lineage: Bacteria > Actinomycetota > Actinomycetes > Mycobacteriales > Mycobacteriaceae > Mycobacterium > Mycobacterium novocastrense. Next base: position 79,315 of record NZ_BCTA01000028.1, on the reverse strand, counting down.
ACGTCGACGTGAACGTGCCACCGGTCGACGTGCCGCCGCTGCCCAGGGTGGACCTGCCGCCGGTCCCGAGACCCGCGGTCGACGTCGATCTGCCGGATCTGGAGCCGAACCTGCCCGACATCGACGCCTACTTCGGGTTGCCGGGCGCTCGGATACCGCCCGGGCAGTTGAAGAACGCGGCCACCATCAACGGAGTGCCGAACCCGTTCTTCAACATCCCGCCCGGACAGCTCAAGAAGATGCGGACCGTCCAGGGTTATGAGAACCCGTTCTTCGACGAGGCACCGGGCCACTGGGAGATCCCGCAGTGGGCTGTGCCCGACGTCTGGCCGGGCGTGCCGGGGGTCGGCGACTACTTCGGACTGCCGGGTGAACAGATCGGTCCCGTCCAGCTGAGGGCGGAGGCCACCATCAACGGGGTCCGCAATCCCTTCTACGGCATCCCGCCGGATGAGCTGCGGAAACTGCCCACGGTGCAGGGTTTCGAGAACCCGTTCTTCGACGGGACTCCGGGTCACTGGGAGATTCCGTAAGGCCACCAGCGCAGTTCGCGGCCGTGATCAGTTCGCGGCCGTGGTCAGTCCGAGGAGCAGGTGGTGTCGGCCGGCGGCAGCGCCAGGTCGACGAGGTAGTTGGCCGCGATGTCATCGACGCACTTGTAGCCCTGGAACACCACGGTGTGCTGAGTGCCCTGGAACGTCAAGAGCGCCCCACCGAGCTGCTTGGCCAACTCCACCGCGTCCGAGCGGGTGGTCGAGGCGTGGCGGGTCGCCGAGCTGGACCTGGCGGAACTGCGCTCGGTCACCGCGGCCGACGTCGGCACCTCCCGACAGGCCGCGGTCACGAAATTGGCCGCCGACGTGATGAAGCCGCTGACCGCGCGCTGCTGACCGTGAACTCATCAGCGGGCTGATGCTCAGTGCGGCCGCGGGCGCGCAGCCGGTCATTGAGCGAGATCGCTTGAATCACTGCTCATCCAGCTTGCCGCCAGCACGTCCGCGAGCGTGCGGACCTAACCCGCCGGTCGTCTCCACATCGCGTAGAGGGTCGGACTGTCAGCCACCGTCAGCTCCGTCACCGTTTGGAAACCGTGGCGCTCGTACAGACGTTTGTTGGCTGGGCACGACGCCTCCAAATAAGCCGGCACGCCGTGGCGATCCGCATCTGCGAGAACCGCCTGTAGAAGCGCGCTGCCGATTCCGCGGCCCCGTAGCGAGGGGCGTACGCCCATGAATGCCAGATACCAGTGGGCGTCCGACGGATGGTGCTCATCGAGCATGGCGGCCAGTTCGGCCTGTCGCCGGCACGAGGCTTCGTCCCCCGCGGTTTGGACAAGCTCGCGGCCGAAGGCTTCGGCCCTGTCGTCATCGACCAGTTGCCGCTTCGGCGGTAACCAGAGCGCCGCTCCGCTACCTCTGCCGGCCGCATACACCCCGTCATGCGACCAATGCGCATCGACGAGCAGCGAGTAGAACGACTCCGCGCTGCGACGTCGTTGCTGGTCATCGGGAACGATCCACCGGTAGATCGGATCTTCGACGAACGCTGCGACCAGGGGGGCGACCACGTCGGTTCGTTCGTCCTCGGTCGCCTGGTGGGCGCCTTCGGCATCAACGGTCGCCATCTGACACCTCCCGCGCAGGGCGCCGCCACCCGTCGCCGCCACAAACTACAGAGTCACACGGCTCGTGCGCCGGGGCGGCTAAAACAACTGAAGACCGCCGCACGACCCGGTCGAACCCTGATCAGTCCGAGGAGCAGGTGGTGTCGGCCGGCGGCAGCGCCAGGTCGACGAGGTAGTTGGCCGCGATGTCGTCGACGCACTTGTTGCCCTGGAACACCACGGTGTGCTGAGTGCCCTGGAACGTCACGAGCGTCCCACCGAGCTGCTTGGCCAGCTCCACACCCGCCTGGTACGGCGTGGCGGGATCGTTGGTCGTCGACACCACCAGCGTCGGGGGCAACCCCTCCACCTCGAGTTCGTGCGGTTCGCTCGTCGGCGGGACCGGCCAGAACGCGCACGTGCCCAAAGGAGCGTGCCCGGTGAACTCGCCGTAGCTCATGAACGGCGCCGCCTCGCGCACCCGCCGGTCCTCCTCGACGACCTTCGCGCGGTCGGTCACCGCGGGCTTGTCCACGCAGTTGACCGCCACGCGCACGTCGGTCGAGTTGTTGTAGTGGCCCTGCGCGTCGCGGCCCATGTAGAGATCGGCCAGCGCGAGCATGGTGTCGCCGGTTCCCCGCTCCATCTCGCTGAGCGCCTGCGTCAGGTGCCGCCACAGGTCGGGCGAGTACAACGGCAGGATGGTGCCCACGATCGCGTCGGAGTAGCTCAGCCCGCGCGGGTCGCGCGTCCGCAGCGGCTTCTGCACCAGCGGGTCGACCAGGCTGTGGTAGACGTCGTTGGCCTTCGCCGGGTCGGTGCCCAGCGGGCAGGCCGGGTTCTCCGCACAGTCGGCGGCGTAGTCGTTGAACGCGGTCTGGAAGGCCGCGGCCTGCCGGACATTGGCCTCGGTGGGATCGGCGTTGGGATCGACCGCCCCGTCGAGGACCATCGCGCGCACCTTGTCCGGATAGTTCTCGGCGTAGGTGGCGCCGATCCGGGTGCCGTAGGAGTAGCCGAGGTAGGTCAGTTTGTCGTCACCGAGGGCCTCGCGCATCGCCTCGAGATCCTTGGCCACGTTGACGGTCCCGACGTTGGCGAGGAACTCCTTGCCCATCTTGTTCTCGCAGCGTGCGACGAACTCCTTGGTCTCCTTCTCGATCTCGGCGACGCCCTCCGGCGAGTAGTCGACCTGGGGCTCGGCGCGCAGCCGGTCGTTGTCGGCGTCGGAGTTGCACCACAGCGCCGGCGTGGAGTTCGCGACGCCGCGTGGATCGAAGCCGACGAGGTCGAAGCGCTCCCGCACCGACTCGGGCAGCGAGCCGACGAGGCTCGCTGCGGCCTCCACCCCGGACTCCCCCGGGCCCCCGGGGTTGATGATCAGCGAGGCGATCTTGTCGCCGGTGGCCTTGAACCGGATCATCGCGAGACGGGCGACGTCACCGTCGGGCTCGTCGTAGTCCACCGGGACCGACAGCATGCCGCATTCGGCGTCGGCGGGAATCCGCGACTCGTCGGACTGGTCCGACTGGCATTTGACCCATTCGATCGGGGTGCCCGGCGGCGGCACCGCGACGACGGCGCGGCCGTCCACCAATTGGCTGCATCCGGTGGCCGCGAGCAGCACAGTGGTGGCGATGACCCCGATCTTGGCGTTCATGGCTCAACATGCTGCCATGAACCCTCATCGCCGCTGGCTAGGGCGCTATCGCGTGGCGGCCAACAACTCGTCGAGCGCCGCGGCGAAGTCGTCGGCCATGTCCCACAGGTCGGGCAGCAGTTCCGGACAGGACACGATGCCGACGTTCAGCGACCCGGTCAGCGACATGACGGTGATGTTGAGACCCGACCCGTGAAAGATCGGACCGAGCGGATACATCGCCTTGGCCTCGCAGCCCAGGTAGTACAGCGGGACCTGCGGCCCGGGGACGTTGGAGATGACGAGGTTGTGCACCGGGCGCGCGCCGCTCAGCCGGCTCGACGCGTAGACGCGCATCGCGACACCGAACACCGCCGGGGCGGCGAACTGCGTCCAGTCCTGCAGCAGGGTCGCGCCGATCGCCGAACTATGTTGTTTGGCAACCGAATTCGCCTCAGCGATGGATTTCAGCCGGGCCGCCGGATCCTCGATGTGGGTCTCCAGTCGCGAGAACATCCCCGACACCTGGTTGCGGCCGGGTCGATCGGACCTGTCGTGCACCGAGACCGGCACCATCGCGACCAGGGAGTTCTCCGGCAGCTGGCCGCGGTCGGCGAGGTACTTGCGCAGCACGCCGGAGACCAGCGCCATCACCACGTCGTTGACCTTGACCCCGAAGTGGTTCTTGACGGTCTTGATGTCCTCGAGATCCAGTTGCGTGAACGCGACGTTGCGGTGCCCGGTGACGTTCATGTTGAACACCGTCCTGGGGGCGGCGAACGGCGGCGCCATCGAGTTGCCCGAGCGGGCGCGGCGGACCGTGTCGACCACCGACGAGACCGTCATGGGCAGCGTGCTCGCCAGCTTCAACGGCCGGGTGGCGAACTTGACCGCACCGGAAACCGCGATCTCCAGGGAGCTTGCGTCGCCGGGACCGTCGACGGGATCCGGAGGTAGCGCGTCGGGTTCGGTGCTGCACAACTGCGACATCAGGCTCGCACCCGTCACACCGTCGACGCCCGCGTGGTGAACCTTCGTCATCACCACGAGACGCCCGCCGTCCTGCGGATCGGTTCCATCGATGTTCTCGATGACCCACTTCTCCCACAGCGGACGGCTGCGGTCCAGCGGCAGCGACGCGATATGGCCGCAGATCTCGGCGAGCTCGCGAGGGCCGCCGGGCGCGGGCAGGCCGATGCGATGCAGATGGCGGTCGACGTCGAAGTCCTTGTCCTCCACCCACACCGGATGGTCGAGGTTGAACCGGCTGTCGGCCAGCTTCTCGCGGAACTCCGGCATCGCCTTGATGCGCTGGTTCAACTCGTCCCGGAACCGGTCGAACGTGTAGCCGCCCGGCATCGTCGAGGTGTCCAATTCAAGGATCGAACAGACATGCAGCGGCTGCTGCGCGGTCTCGAGGTACAAGAAGCTGGCGTCGAGCCCGCTGAGCCGTTGCATGCCGGAATGCTATGCCCGGCGACGGCGCGTGTGAGCAAATCCACTCAACAGGCCTTTTAACATCTCGCGCACAGAATGGCAGACTGGAGGGCGTCAGCGAACCCGGGGACCGATGTCGGCCTCGAGGATTCGACCCGACCCACCCAATTGGGGGACAACGATGTCTGAGCAGACCGTCTACGGGACTGCCTCGCCCGCTCCGCGGACCTCCGCCGAACTGTCCGCTCCGCGGACGAAGACGCGGACCTTACACCTCCAGAAGTGGAAAGCCGAAGGCCACAAGTGGGCGATGCTCACCGCCTACGACTACTCCACCGCCCGAGTGTTCGACGAGGCAGGAATTCCGGTGCTGTTGGTCGGCGATTCAGCCGCCAACGTCGTCTATGGCTACGACACCACCGTGCCCGTGACAATCGATGAGCTGATTCCCCTGGTACGTGGCGTCGTCCGCGGTGCGCCGCACGCGCTGGTCGTGGCCGACCTACCGTTCGGCAGCTACGAGGAAGGCCCTCGCCAAGCGTTGTCGACGGCGACCCGGTTCCTGAAGGAGACCGGTGCGCATGCGGTCAAGCTCGAGGGCGGCGAGCGCGTGGTCGAGCAGATCGCGGCGCTGAGCGCGGCCGGGATTCCGGTCATGGCGCACATCGGCTTCACCCCGCAGAGCGTCAACGGGCTGGGCGGCTTCCGGGTCCAGGGCCGCGGCGACGCCGCCGAGCAGACCATCCACGACGCCATCGCCGTGCAGGAAGCCGGCGCGTTCTCAGTCGTCATGGAGATGGTGCCCGCCGAACTGGCCACCCAGATCACCGGCAAGCTGACCATCCCCACCATCGGGATCGGCGCGGGCGCGAACTGCGACGCACAGGTGCTGGTGTGGCAGGACATGGCGGGCATGACCAACGGCAAGACCGCCAAGTTCGTCAAGCGCTTCGGCGACGTCGGCGCCGAATTGCGCCGCGCCGCAGAGCAGTACGCCGATGAGGTGGCCAGCGGGGTGTTCCCCGCCGACGAACACTCCTTCTAGGCGAACTCGGGCTTGCGCTTGGCCAGGAAGGCGTCGACGCCCTCTCGGCCGTCGCTGGAGACCGCGCGTGCGGCGATCAGCCGTCCCTCGAGTTCCATCTGCTCTTCGAGCCCGTTGCCGAACGTCCCCAGCAGCAATTGCTTGACCCCACCGTTGGAACCGGCCGAGGTGGCCGCCATCTGATCCGCCAGCTTCGAGGCCCGGTCGGCCAGTTCGGCGTCGGGGACCACCTCGGTCACCAGCCCCCACTGCGAGGCCTCCTGCGCCGTCAGGCTCCGGTTGGTGAGCATGAGTTCCTTGGTCTTGGTGATCCCGACCAGCCGCGGTAGGTAGTAGGAGGCGCTCCCGTCGGGGCTCAGCCCGACGCGGGTGTAGGCCATCGTGAACGATGCCGACTCAGCGGCCAGCACCAGATCGCCGGTGACCGCGAGTGAGAACCCGGCGCCGGCCGCGGTGCCGTTCACCGCGGTGATCACCACCGCGTTCATCCGGGCGAACGTCGAAATCGCGCGGTGCAGATCGTCGGCGACGCCCTTGAGGTGCGCGCCGCGGTCCGGCGCCGACGCGAAGTCCTTCAAATCACCACCGGCGCAGAAGAACCGGCCGGACCCGGTGAGCACCACGACCTTGGTCGAATCGGTGTCGCACCGCTTGGCCGCGGCGGCCAGCTCACGAGTCATAGTGCCGTTCATGCCGTTTGCGGCATCCGGCCGATTCAGCGTGATGCGGGCGATGGCGCCGCTCTGCTCGAAGGTCAGCGTTTCGTATTCGGTCACAGGGCGACACTATCTTCTCTGTGCTCGGGCTCCGTTGCCCCGTGTTCACGTACGTGTGGCAATCTGTCTCGCACCATGGGTAAATCCAGCGACAAGGCGACGCGGCACCTCGAGGTCGAGCGCAAGTTCGACGTCGGCGAGTCGACCGTGTCGCCGTCGTTCGAAGGGCTGTCAGCGGTCGCCAGGGTCGAAGGATCGCCGGCTCACCACCTCGAAGCCGTCTACTTCGACACCCCCGATCACGACCTCGCGACGCGGCGCATCACGCTGCGCAGACGCACCGGTGGACCCGACGAAGGGTGGCATCTCAAACTTCCCGCCGGCCCGGACGCCCGCACCGAGGTCAGGGAGCCCCTCGGCGACGAGAACGAGGTGCCCGAGGCGCTGCGCGACATCGTGCTGGCGATCGTGCGCGACCACCCCTTGCGCCCGGTCGCGCGCATCTCGACCCGGCGCATCGTCAACATGCTCTACGGCCCCGAGGGGAGGCCGATCGCGGAGTTCTGCGACGACCAGGTGACCGCGTCGGCCGAGCCCGGCGGTCCGGAGCAGGCGTGGCGCGAATGGGAACTCGAACTGACGGACGGTGCCGACCGGGAACTGCTCGACCGGCTGTCGAACCGGCTGATCGATGCCGGCGCCGAACCCGCGGCCAGCGGTTCGAAGCTGGCGCGCGTGCTCGCGGAATCCTCTGCGCCGGATGACGCAGTGCGACCGACCGACGCCGTGCACCGGGCGGTGGCCGAACAGGTCGACCAGCTGATCGAGTGGGACCGTGCGGTGCGCGCCGACGTGCCGGACTCGGTGCACCAGATGCGAGTCACGACGCGCAAGATCCGCAGCCTGCTGCAGACCTCCCGGGATGCGTTCGGCATCTCCGACGACGCCTGGATTCTCGACGAGCTCAAGCAGCTGGCCGGGATTCTGGGAGTGGCGCGCGACGCCGAAGTGCTGGGCGAACGCTACGAGGAGGCCCTCGATGAGCTGCCAGCGGAATTGGTCCGCGGCCCGGTGCGCGAGCGGCTGGTCGACGGGGCCAAGCGCCGCTACACGGCCGGACTGCGCCGGTCGCTGATCGCGATGCGTTCACAGCGTTACTTCCGGCTGCTCGACGCGCTCGAGGGGCTGGTGGCCGCGGAGCCGGCGCTATCGCAGGACGAGGACGAGCGCACACAGGCGACGATCGACGCGGCCTACAAGCGCGTGCGCAAAGCGGCGAAGAACGCGGCCGCCGCCGAAGCCGACGAGGACAAAGACGAGGCATTGCATCGAATCCGCAAGGGCGCCAAACGTCTTCGCTATACGGCCGCCGCGACCGGCGAGTCCAAGGTCTCGGATCGGGCCAAGAGCATTCAGTCGCTGCTCGGCGACCACCAGGACAGCGTCGTGAGCCGGACTCACCTGCGCCAGCAGGCCGATGTCGCGCACGCCGCAGGCGAGGACACGTTCACCTATGGTCTGCTCTTCCGGATGGAGGAGGAACTCGCGCACCGCTCGCGGGAGCAGTTGGACGGGGCACTCAAGAAGCTCGCCAAGGCGGTGCGCAAGGCGCGGTGACTCGGCCAAGGGGCGGATGAGTTGGCCTGTAAGCCGGATTCTGTCCCGCGCCACCGCGGCTGACCGCGGCGGCGAGGTGGCGACCATCCATCTGGACACACCGTCGCCGGGTGCCTCGAGCGGCCTACCCGCAGGCTCGGGCGAGCAACCCTCGGACGCCTGCGCGGCCGCAACCAGGTTGCGGCCTTCTTGGCCTTGCTTCGGGTGGGGTTTGCCTAGCCACTCCGGTCACCCGGAATGCTGGTGCGCTCTTACCGCACCGTTTCACCCTTACCTCCCCCGAGTCCGAAGACCCGGTGGTGGCGGTCTGTTTTCTGTGGCACTTTCCCGCGAGTCACCTCGGATTGCCGTTAGCAATCACCCTGCTCTGTGAAGTCCGGACTTTCCTCGAAACCCAGGTGAACCTGGATCCCGCGGCCGCCCAGCCAACTCATCCGCGGGTTCAACGTACTGTGTGCCGCCGCTGTTCCGCGAGTTCGACATACTTGGCGCATGGCGCAGGTGCCCCCGGCGCGCTATCTGCTGCGCGCCAAGGATCTGGTCGACGCCCGGTACGCGGAGGCGATCACCGTCGACGACCTCGCCGCGGCCGCCGGGCTGTCGCGCGCGCACTTCAGCAGGATGTTCACCCGCACCTTCGGCGAGACACCGCGGGCTTACCTGCAGACCCGTCGCCTCGAACGCGCCGCGGCGCTGCTGCGCTACACCGACCGCTCGGTCGCCGACATCTGCGTCATGGTGGGGCTACAGAGCGTGGGGTCGTTCACGACCAGCTTCGCCCGCGTGTACGGGCTGCCCCCGGCCGCGTACCGCGCGAGCCTGCCACCCGCGGCCATCCATGCCCGGATTCCGAGTTGCATCCTCAAACGCGACACCCGACCGCCCGCCGACAGTCGGGTGCGCAAGACAGCACACGGGGAGAAGACGTAGAAAGCCGCCCGGCCGTAGCGTCGAGCCATGATCAAAATCGCAAGCGCCCACCTGTGGGTACACGACCAAGAAGCGGCACTGAGGTTCTGGACCGAGAAGGTCGGTATGGAAGTGCGGCAGGATGTTTCGCTGCCCGATGTCGACGGCATCTTTCGGTGGCTGACCGTCGGCCCGCCGGGTCAGGACGACGTGTCGATCGTGCTGATGGCCGTGCCCGGTGAACCGGTCATGGACCCGCCGACCCGTGAGCAGGTGCTGGACCTGACCGCCAAGGGATTCGCGGGCACGGTGTTTCTCACCACCGAGAACTGCCAGGCCTCCTATGAGGAAATGCGTTCGCGCGGAGTGGAGTTCACCGAGGAGCCCCACGAGATGCCCTACGGCATCGACTGCGGGTTCCGCGATCCGTCGGGCAACAGCGTGCGCCTGACCCAACTCGCGGACATCTCGGCCATCACCGGATAGCGCACGTGCGGATCACCACCGCCGCGCTCGTCTCGGCCGCTTTCTTCGTGGTCGCCCCCGGCACGTTCGTCGGTCTCGGCCCGTGGTTGGTGACGCGCTGGGACCTGTCGGATGCGCCCGCGTGGCGTGTGGTGGTGGGCGGGATCCTGGTCGTGCTCGGCCTGATCCCGCCCGTCCACGCGTTCGTCGAATTCGTCAGGGCCGGTGGCACACCCATGCCCGTCGCGCCGACCGAGCGTCTGGTCGTGACCGGGTTCAACCGGTTCGTCCGCAACCCGATGTACGTGGGCCTGTTGATCGCGATCCTCGGCCAAGCGGTGCTTTTCGGCAGCCTGTGGCTCGTGCTGTACGCCACGATCGGCTGGGTGGTCACCGCGTCGTTCGTGCGGTGGTACGAGGAGCCGACGTTGGCGCGGACCTACGAGGAACAGTACGAGGCGTATCGCGCGAACGTTCGCGCGTGGATTCCCCGGCTGAGGCCGTGGACGGGCTGACCGGAGTGTTGCGGCAGGTGTCAGCGGTTGCGGCAGGTGTCAGCGGTTGGGCCAGGTCGTGCGCGGTGCCGGTCCCCCCGGCGGCGCGGGTTTGATGTTCGCGCCCGGGACCTGTGAATTCTGCCAGGCCGCTATGCACAGTCCGATCCTGCCGGGTTTGCACCAGCCGCCCGTGCCCGAGACCCCCAGTGAGGTCTGGGACTGGTCCCAGCACACCCCGGTGCGCTGGTCCCACACCTCTCCGGCCGTGCATTGCGCGTTCGCCGGCGGCGCGGTCAACAGTGAGGTCGACAAAAGCACGGCGCTACACACCGAAGCCAGTAAGAGCACTGGAGCCGTGTTCCGGAACTTCATATCGATGCGTCTCCGTCGGTAAGCGGGTCCTTTGGGTATCGGATGGTGCGGGCGGTCATGACGGCGGGGTGATAGTCGTCTGCTCATCGATCACCTTGATGGCGTCGAGTACCGCGTTCTGTTCGGCCTCGAGACTGTCCGCGTTCAGTTGTAGGACGAACACACCGTCCGTCGCCGGCACGACGACCGTCCTCTGTGCGACGAATCGCTTCTGCCCGTCGTTCATGAACGTGCCTGCGTACGAAAGGGCATCGAAGCCACCGAATTTGCCCCTCGCCGGTTCTGCCAACGGCTTGAACTCGGCCATATCGTCCAACTGCTCCGGGGCGTATTCAAGGATCTTCGCCTGATCTACGTTGCCGGTCAGCTTCGAGGCGATCGCGTACATGTCCGGCGGGTCATTCGGATCCTTCGGGCTGTCGTAGACGATGGCGCCGTAGGCCCATTCCGGCGTCGCCTCACCCGCGTCGCTCCATCCGGGCGGGATCGGGAAGTTGAAGGTCGGGGTTCCGGGTTCGCCGGGTTTGATCGGTGTCTCCGCGATATCGCTCTCGGTGACGTACTCGTTGATCGTGTCGTCATCGTCGTCGGGCGGCGGGCTGGGTGCGGCCGTCGTGCCGGTCTCGCTAGTAGCCGAGGTCGTCGTCGTGGCCGCCGTGTCATCACTCGAACCACAGCCAACGAGCCCTAGGCTCAGAGCAATCGCCAACAGGCCCGCCGTCGTCGCTACAGGGAGGTTCTTCATCGACTCGCTGTCTCCTACGGTCCTTGGTCCAACCACAGAGGATTGATCTTGAAGGGCAGCTTAGAGACGTGGCTACCGGAAATTGGCTACTTCGTGAATTTCGACGGGGCGAGCGCACGGCTCGCCGCTCAGAAGGGTGGCGGTTTGTAGTTCGCGGCGAGCCACGCTTGGCGTCGTTGCTCCTCTTCGGCGATCAACTCGCTCCGACGTCGCCGTTCGGTGTTGATGCGGTCACGGCGGTCCTGTTCGCGGGTTTGCCTGCGCCGCGGCATCATCGCCATGCGGTCGGGGTTCTCCGGCGGAGGCGTGCCGACCTCGAGCGCGCCGGTCGATTGTCCGAGCGTGGGAAACATGCTCGCGCCGTGGGGTTCCGACCGGTACACGTGTCCGGTCGGAGCGGTCAAAACGATTGTGCCGTCGGACAATTGCTCTTCTCGCCAGCCACCAGGGCCGGTATAGAACGTCTTGATCAGATGATGAATGCGGCAGTAGTGCTTGGTGTTCGACGGATGCGTCGGGCCGTAGGGCCACGGCACCGTATGGTCCACATCGCAGCCGGCCACCGGCTTGTCACAGCCAGGCCAGCGACACGTCAGGTCCCGCCACTGCAGGAACTCGGTCAACTTGGCGCTGGGTCGATACCCGGCGCTCGGTCGTGCGCTCGCGCTGGTGCGATCCCCCGCGCTGGGGCGATCTCCGGTGTTTGCACCGGCATTGCTGGCCGGCACGCCCACCGGCTTGAGTTCGGCGTGACGCGCCAGGTTGCGCACCGACTCGGCGGGCAGCACCCCGAAACCGCGTAGATATCCCGGCTTGTCGCTGGTTCCATCGACGGTGGCTTGTTCGGCCAGAAGATGAATCACCGCTGCGGACGCCGCGGCACGCTCGGTGCGCGCGGAACAGTCGTCGGATCCACACCGGCACGCCAGCGTGGCCTCGAGCCGCGCCAGCGGACCGCAGGCGTCGGCGCGACGCTGGGCGACCGTCCGCGGATCGTTCTCGCACACGGTGTCCGCCAACGCATCCAACCGTGCAGTCAACGCCGCACCGTCTTCGGCGCGCAGCCTGCCCGCGAGAAACGCCAATCCGGCACAGTCGGCGGGACTGACGTCGACGTAGCGATGCTTATCGGCTTCCGGCGGCACTCGGACCGCGGCCGGATCGAAGTCGGCGATGAACATATCGATGCGGTCACGCAGCTTGGGCTTCGACAGCTTCATCCACTTCTCGACCCGCCAGGCCAACGCCTCGTCCAGGCCCACCATGACGTCGTCGTCGACATTCTCGGTGCGCGCGACGATCGTTGAGACCATCCGGTAGTCGATCATTCCGCGACAGAACCGTCTGAGCACCTGCGGCAACCGATCCCGCAGCGCGATCGCGACCTGGACCTGACCGACCGCGCGGGCATGGCTGATGTTCTGCACCGGCGCGATCTCCGCCGCCACCGCGGCGATCGCATCGGCGACGTAGAAGCGCGACTCCACCATCTCCGGATTGCGCCGGGCGAACAGCTCGCCCACTAGTTGCAGCCGCCTTCCCATGGCCGCCGACTCCTCGCGCGCCTCTTCACACATGAAGGTGATCAGATCGGCATCCGAAGGTACTTCGAACATACTTTCGATACTACTCGCACCCCCGACAATCTGAACGCCGAACCAGCGCCCTGTGGATGAATTCCCGCTTGGGGATGACCTCACAGAATGTCGCCCCGCGAGCGTCTTCTGGGTATGCAACGCCACATGGCGCATACGCGATGGCACACTCGCGTCGACGCCGCCGATTGGGACGCCGTCGTCACCGAACTCGACGCGACCGGCGGCGCCCTGCTCCCCCGGCTCCTCACCAAGCGCGAAGGCGCGACGCTCAAGCGGCTTTACACCGCCGACGAGTTGTTCCGTTCCACCATCGACATGGCTAGGCACCGGTTCGGCGAAGGCGAGTACCGGTATTTGCGCGAGCCCTACCCCGAACCAGTCGAGGCGCTCAGGCAGGCGCTCTATCCGCGACTGCTGCCCATCGCGCGCGATTGGTGGAAAAAGTTGGGCCGTCCCACGCCGTGGCCGGACGACTTCGGCGACTGGCTCGAAATGTGCCACGCCGCAGGCCAGACGAAGTCGACCGCGCTCATGCTCAAATACGGCCCGGGCGATTGGAATGCACTGCACCGAGACCTTTACGGCGACTTGGTGTTTCCTCTGCAGGTTGTGATCAATCTCAGCGAGCCGGGCGTCGACCACACTGGCGGCGAGTTCTTGCTGCTCGAACAACGCCCCCGCGCTCAGTCCCGCGGCACCTCCACACTGTTGCCGCACGGGCACGGCTACGTCTTCACCACCCGAGAGCGGCCCGTGCGATCGGCCCGCGGTTGGTCCGCCGCGCCGGTGCGCCACGGCGTGTCCGTGGTGCGCTCAGGTGAGCGCTACACGCTCGGGCTCATCTTCCACGACGCCGCGTAGCACCTACCGGCGGCGCAGCACGATCACGTTGTCGGACCACAGAGCAGGCTCGCCGTCCGGTGTGGTGACCTCACGCATCGGCGTGCTGATCTGAGCCGGTTCCCATTCGGAGTCAGGCAGATTCAGCGCGGCGACGACCTCCTCGGGCGGTGTGAACGTGTGGTGGTGATCGTGGAGTTCGGATAGCCACGGCGGCGGTGTGCCGTGATCGACGATGAGCAGGAGCCCACCGGGCCGGACCGCCTGCGCGGCCGCCCTGAAGATGGCTGTTCGGTCAAGCGGGAATGTGGAGTGCAGGAACTGCGCGTTCACCAAATCGAATTCGCCCTCGGGGAAGCTGTGCGACAGGTCGTGCTGCTGAAAGTCGATCCGGTCACCGACCCCGCGCGTTACGGCATCGGTCGCCGCACGACGCAGGGCGGTTTCGGCGATGTCAACGGCGACGACCCGCCATCCCTTCTCGGCGAGCCACATCGCGTCACCGCCCTCACCGCTACCCAGATCCAGCGCGACGCCGGGCTCCAGGTCCGACCCCACCTCGACGAGACGGACGTTGGCCCGCCCGCTCCAGATGCGGTTGCGTTCGCTATAGCGTTCTTCCCAATGCTGTTTGGCGTCAGGCGACGACATGTCGGCTCCCTTCCTGGACAACCGCTGGAAAATACTCTTCGATCAGGCTCTGCACGACAGCGGCGGCCGCCGCCGAACCGGCCGCCACCGCGGCGGCCACCTGCGGCATCTGGGCGACCAGGTCGCCGGCGGCGAAAACCCCGCCCGCACTGGTGCGATAGAACGCATCGACGTGAACCGGATTGTGCGCGACGGGCGTCGACTCGCCCGAGGTGGCGCCGAGCTGTTCGGCCAGCGACGAGCGTTGGTGAAGCGTCGTCGCGACCAGAATGCCCGTCCGGGGCAGCCAGCTGCCGTCGGCGAACACCACGGCCTCCAGATTCCCATCGGCACCAGACAATTCGGCCACCGCCCGTTCGTCCACCGTCACACCCGCAGCCGTCAGCCGTTCGCGCTGTGCGCCATCGAGATCGCCGGGACCATCGGTGAGCAGAATGACGTCGTCGCTCCAGAGACGCAACAACAGCGTCGAGTGCACCGCGCGCTCACCACGCGCCAGCACGGCCAGCGGCTGATCGCGAACTTCCCAGCCGTGACAGAACGGGCAGTGGAAAGCGGACCGACCCCACAACTGCGCCAGTCCGGGAAGCGCCGGCGGCCGGTACTCCATACCGGTGGACAACACCACCCTCCTGGCCCGCTCGATCCCGCCGTCGTCCAACCGCAGGACGAACAGTTCGTCGGCGCGCTCTCCGCCGGTGACTTCCGCCGTCCGCACCTCGACCGACGGATAAGCCGACAACTCTTGGCGCCCCAACGCATACAGTTCCGCCGGCGGCCGGCCGTCGTGACCCAGAAGCCCGCCTATCCCGTGCGCGGGGAGGTTGCTCTGGGCACCGCCGTCGATCAGCAGTGTGCGACGACGGGCCCGGCCCAGCACCAGCGCGGCACTCAACCCGGCGGCGCCGCCGCCGACGACGACGCAATCCCAAATTCTGTCCATGCGACCACCTTGCAGCCGTCGCGAGAAACTGCCAAGCTTCCTTGCCATGCAGGCAAAAGACGACGGTGTCGACGCGCGGGTGCGACGCAGGCTGCGCGAACTGCGCACCCAGCACGGCCTGACGCTCGAGGAGGTGGCCCGACGGTCGAACATCGACGTCTCGACGCTGAGCCGACTGGAGTCCGGCAAGCGCCGCCTCGCCCTCGATCACCTACCGAGACTGGCCGCGGCGTTGTCGGTGAGCACCGACGAACTGCTGCGTGCACCGGAAGCCGAGGATCCGCGCGTGCGTAGCGGATCCCATACCGCACATGGCATCACGTACTGGCCGTTGACCCGCCAGGCCGCCGGCGGCCTGCACGCCTTCAAGATCCGGATCAGCGCCCGCCGGCGCAACCCGCCCGCCGAACTCCCGGTGCACGAAGGCCAGGACTGGATGTACGTGCTGTCCGGTCGGCTGCGGCTGATTCTGGGCGAACGCGACTTCACAGTGAAACCCGGTGAGGCCGTGGAGTTCTCGACCTGGACGCCGCACTGGTTCGGCGTCGTGGACGGTCCGGTCGAGGCGATCACCATCTTCGGACCGCACGGCGAGCGGCTGCACCTACACGACTAATCCAGGTAGGCCGTCTGATTGACCAAGCGCACCGACGCCGCACCGTCGGGATAGAACTCGGCAATCGACAGCGACGCGAGATCGAGGTGCAGCCGGAACAGGATGTTCGGGCCACCGTCGAGCGCCATCCGCAGCAGTGTCTTGATCGGCGTCACGTGCGAGACCACCAGCACCGTCTCCCCCGCGTGCTCGGCGAGGACCCGTGCCCGTGCCCTGGCGACCCGCTGCGCGGCGGCATCGAAGCTCTCGCCGTCCGGTGGCGCCAGCGAGGTGTCGCGCAGCCAACGCCGGTGCAGGTCTGGGTCGCGTTCGGCCGCTTCGGCGAACGTCAGCCCCTCCCAGGCCCCGAAGTCCGTCTCGATGAGGTCGTCGTCGACGGCCACGTCCAGGCCGAGCACCTTGGCCGCGGCCGCCGCGGTGTCGTACGCGCGCTGCAGCGGTGACGTGACAACCGCCGCGACACCCCCGCGCTGTCCGAGATAGCGGGCGGCGGCTTCGGCCTGACGACGCCCGAGTTCGGTCAGCGCCGGGTTCCCCCGCCCGGAGTATCGGCGGTCGACCGACAACTCGGTCTGACCGTGGCGCAGCAGCAGAAACCGCGTCGGCGCACCGTGCGCACCGCTCCACGCAGTGGGGTTGGAGGCCTGGTGTGGCTTGGGCTCCTCGACGGCCGAGGGCATTTCGGCCGCGGCGTCCATGGCTTCGTTGGTCAGCCGGTCGGCATGGCTGTTCTCCGCACGCGGAATCCACGTGTAGGTGACCCGGTCGAATCGGGCGGCGAGCGCCGTGGCCTGCTGATGCAGGACTGCGATGTCCGGGTGCTTGACCTTCCACCGGCCCGACATCTGTTCCACCACAAGCTTGGAGTCCATCAGCACGTCGACCTCCGTGGCGCCCAGGCTCGCGGCCTCGCTCAGACCGGCGATCAGCCCGCGATACTCGGCGACATTGTTGGTGGCGTGGCCGATCGCCTCCTTGCTCTCGGCGAACACGGTTGCGTGGTCGGCCGACCAGACCACCGCCCCATAGCCCGCCGGTCCCGGGTTGCCGCGCGAGCCACCGTCCGCCTCGACGATGACCTTCACGCGCCGGAGCCCTTGACGCGCAACAGGATCGCGCCACATTCGGGGCAGCGAAGCACCTCGTCGTCGGCCGCCGCGGAGATGCGCGCAAGCTCACCCTTGTCGATTTCGATGCGGCACGCCCCGCATCGACGGCCCTGCAGTTGTCCGGCCCCCGCGCCGCCGCGGGCGCGCTGCTGCTCGTAGAGCCTGACCAAGTCGGGGTCGAGTGTCGCGACGAGTTCGTCACGGCGCGACAGGCTCTGGTGACGCTGCTGATCCAGTTCGGTACGGACGTCGTCGCAGGCGCTCTGCGCGGAACCCAGCTCGTTCTGCAGCTCGTCCATCTTCGCGAGCGCGGCATGCTGATCGCGCTGCAGTTCCTCGCGTCGCTCCATCACCTCGAGTTGAGAATCCTCCAGCGCCGCTTGCCTGCGCTCCAGGGTGTCGAGTTCGTGCTGCAACTCGGTGAGCTGTTTGGCGTCGACCGAGCCGCCCGAGAGCAGCTTGCGGTCACGGTCCTCGCGCTGGCGGACCGAATCGATCTCGGATTCGAACTTGGCGATCTGGGCGTCGAGGTCCTCGATGGCGATCTGCAAGGCCGCCAACCGGTCGTTGGCGTCCCGATGCGCAGCCTGGATGTCCTCCAGCCGCTGCTGTTCGGCGAGGTTCTTCAACCGATGCTCCAGCCGAGCAAGGGAGGCATCGAGTTCGGCCAACTCGAATAGCGACTGTTGTTGAGCTACTTCAGCTTTCATGCTCATCTCTCGACATTCCATGGATCGGTGCGCACGCTTGACACCCGCACGGGTAGCGCTTCACCGAAGTGGGCGCTCAGCAGGTCTGCGGCTTGGCGGCACCACGGGTACTCACTGGCCCAGTGCGCGACGTCGACAAGCGCGACCTGCGAAGCGCGTCGGTGTTCGTCGGCGGGATGGTGCCGCAGGTCCGACGTCACGTACGCGTCGACGCCCGTGCGGGCGACCAGGCCGAGCAGCGAGTCACCCGCACCACCGCACACCGCGATCCGCGACACCTCCGCGTCGGGGTCACCGGATGCGCGCACCCCCCACGACGTGGCGGGCAGCGCTTCGCGCACGCGAGACACGAACGCCGACAGCGGTTCGGGACGATCCAGCACGCCGATGCGTCCCAGCCCGACATTGCCCGGAATCGGCGCCAGCGTGAAGACGTCGAAGGCGGGTTCCTCGTAGGGATGCGCGCCCCGCATCGCGGCCAGCACGTGCCCGCGCAACCGGGCGGGGGCGATGACCTCCACCCGGTCCTCGGGGACGCGCTCGATGGATCCGACACTGCCGATCGCCGGGGCCGCGCCGTCGTGCGGCAGGAACTGCCCGGTGCCCGTCGTGATCCAGCAGCAATGCGAATAGTCGCCGATGCGCCCGGCGCCCGCGGCGAACATGGCTTCCCGCAGCGACTCCGAATTCTCCGCGGGTACGAACACGACCCACTTGTCCAAATCCGATTCCGCGGTCGCCGGGGCCAGCACCTCCTCGACGGTCAGGCCGAGGGCTTCGGCCAGCGCGTCGGAGACGCCGGGCGAGGCCGAATCCGCGTTGGTGTGCGCGGTGAACAGCGCCCGGCCGCTGCGGATGAGCCGATGGATGAGGGCCCCCTTGGCGGTGCTGGCCGCCACGGTGTCCACGCCGCGCAGCAGCAGCGGATGGTGAGCCAGCAGCAGACCGCGGTCGGGCACCTCGGCGATGACCTCGGCGGTCGCATCGACGGCCACCGTGACCGTCTCGACGGCCTCCGAGGGGTCGCCGCAGACCAGGCCGACCGAATCCCAGTCCTGCGCCAGCTCCGGCGGGTATGCCGCCTCCAGCACGTCGATGATGTCGGCCAGCCGCGCGCTCACCGCAGCACCTCGGCCATCGCCTCGACCAGCACGGGCCACTCCGGACGTACCGCCGCGCGCAGGAACTGACCGTCGAGCCCGACGAACGTGTCGCAGCGACGCACGGCAATGCCTCTGCGGTCCAGGTGTTTTCGCATCAACTCGGCATCCGGGACACAGAACAGGACGAACGGGGCCGAACCGGTGACGACATGCAGGCCGATGCTAGTCAAGCCCGCCACCATCTCTGCGCGCACCTCTGTCAGCCGCCGGGCGGCACGGTCGGCCTCGGCCACCGCCTCGGGCGTACTGCACGCTGCGATGGCTTCGAGTTGCAGCGTGCCCAGCGGCCAGTGGGCACGCCGTGCGGTCAACCGCGCCAGCACGTCGGGCGCACCGAGGGCGTAGCCGACGCGCAGCCCGGCCAGCGCCCACGTCTTGGTCAGGCTGCGCAGGACGACGACGTTGGGTAGGGCCTGGTCGGCGAGCGATCCGGGCTCGCCGGGAATCGCGTCGGCGAACGCCTCGTCCACCACCACGATGCGCCCGGGCCTGCGCAGGGCGAGCACCTGCTCGCGGGTGTGCAGCACGCCGGTCGGATTGGTCGGATTGCCGAGGACGACGAGGTCCGCGTCGCCGGGCACCGCGTCCGGGGTCAGTGTGTACGGCGCTTCCAGCACCACGTGAACGAAGGGCACCCCGGCCGCCGCCAGTGCCGCCTCCGGTTCGGTGAACGACGGCGCGATCAGCGCCGCGCGTCGCGGCTGCAGGTCGGCCAGTCGCGCGAAGCCCTCGGCCGCCCCAGCGAGCAGTACGACCTCGTCGACGGCGCGGCCGTGCCTGGCGGCGACCGCGTCGAGCGCGCGCTGCGCGTCGGCCGCGCTCGGATACCGGGCGAGGTCGGACAACCGCGCCGCGAGCCGGTCGACCAGCCAGGACGGTGGCTCATCGGCGCGGACGTTGACGGCGAAGTCCAGCATCCCGGGGACCACGGCCTGATCGCCGTGGTAGCGCGCGGCTGCACGCGACGGACTCACCACATCACGACCCTAGTGCGCTGGCTGCGGAGGTTCTGCGATCGGGGAGAATGGGGCCGTGACCGACATGCTGGCCTCCACGACCACGGCGACCCGCCCCCAATTGGTGATCTTCGACCTCGACGGCACCCTGACCGACTCCGCGCAGGGCATCGTCTCGAGTTTCCGCCATGCCCTGGGGTCGGTCGGCGCCGCGGTGCCCGACGGAGACCTGGCCAGCATGATCATCGGCCCACCGATGCATCACACCCTGCAGGGCCTCGGCCTCGGCGACCGCACCGCCGACGCCATCGAGGCATACCGCGCGGACTACCGGACCCGAGGATGGGCGATGAACCGCGTCTTCGACGGCATCCCGGCGCTGCTCGCCGATCTGCGCGCGGCCGGAGTGCGCCTGGCGGTGGCCACCTCGAAGGCCGAGCCGACCGCGCAGCGGATCCTCGCCCACTTCGGCCTGGCCGACTGCTTCGAGGTGATCGCGGGCGCCAGCGTCGACGGTTCGCGCGCACGCAAGGTCGACGTCGTCGCCCACGCGTTGGCCCAGCTGGACGACATCCCCGAACGCACGCTGATGGTCGGGGACCGGTCGCACGACGTCGAAGGCGCCGCCGCGCACGGTATCGAGACGGTGGTCGTCGGATGGGGCTACGGGAAGGACGACTTCGACGGGCCCGGCGCCGTTGCCGCCGCCGCGCACGTGGCGTCGGTCGCAGACCTGCGTGAGGTGCTGGGTGTCTGAACCTCTGCACGTGACGTTCATCTGCTCGGGCAATATCTGCCGGTCACCCATGGCCGAGAAGATGTTCGCCCATCAGATCTCCGAGCGCGGTCTGGGCCACGCGGTGCGGGTCACCAGCGCCGGCACCGGCGGTTGGCACGCCGGCGAGCCGGCGGACCGCCGGGCCAGCCACGTGCTGCGCGAGCACGGATATCCGACCGCGCACCGCGCCGCCCAGGTCAACGAGGACCACATGTCCGCCGACCTCGTGATCGCGCTCGGCCGCAACCACGTTCGGATGCTCAAGGATGTGGGTGTGCCCGCCGAGCGGATCCGGATGCTGCGCTCGTTCGACCCGCGCTCGGGCGCCCATCCGCTGGACGTCGAGGACCCCTACTACGGCGACCACGCCGACTTCGAGGACGTGTACGCGGTCATCGAAGCGTCGCTGCCGGGCCTGCACCAGTGGGTCGACGAGCAGCTGGCCGGCCGGGGGATCGCCAGCTGATGCGCCGGTGGTCTTTCCTGCTGCGGCCGTCATGGCTGGCGCTGTTCGTCGTGGTGGCCGCTTTCGCGTATCTGTGTTTCACCGTGCTGGCGCCGTGGCAGTTGGGCAAGAACACCCAGACCTCACGGGAGAACGCGCAGATCGCGCACTCCCTGACCGCCGAGCCGGTCCCGGTGACCTCGCTTCTGCCGAACCAGGATTCGGCGGCGCCGGACGACCAGTGGCGCCGGGTCACCGCGACCGGACGCTATCTCCCGGAGGCTCAGGTGCTCGCGCGGCTGCGGATGGTCGAAGGCGAACCCGCCTTCCAGGTGCTGGTCCCGTTCGCCGTGGACGGTGGGCCGACCGTGCTCGTCGATCGCGGATACGTCCGGCCGGTACAGGCTTCCGGGGTGCCGGAGATCCCGCCGGTGCCCGACGGCACGGTGACGATCGCCGCGCGGTTGCGCGACAGCGAGGGGCTGGTGCGAGACAAGGAGCCGTTCCGGCAGGACGACATCCAGCACGTGTACTCGATCAACACCTCGCAGATCTCGGCGATCACCGGCGTCCCGCTGGCCGGTTCCTATCTGCAACTGGAGGGCGATCAGCCCGGCGGGCTGGGCGCGATCCCGCTGCCGCATCTCGACGCCGGACCGTTCCTGTCCTATGGCATTCAGTGGATCGCGTTCGGCATCATCGCACCGATCGGGCTCGGCTACTTCATCTACGCCGAACTGCGCCAACGCAGGCTGGAGAAGGCTGCGCGGGAGGCTGCGCAGACGCGCCCCGACGCTCCGCTCACGACGGAGGAAAAGCTCGCCGACCGCTACGGCCGACGGCGCTGAGCGCGATCGCCACCCCTGCGGCGGCCAGCTGAACCGCCCGCGACAACCGCACAGCCCTGCGCAGGTCGGCCACCTGCGGCGGCGGGCCGTCGCCGAGCGTCGGCCGGATCTCCAGTTCGTGCGCGTATTGAGTGGGCCCGCCGACCCGGACCCCGAGTGCGCCCGCGAAGGCGGCCTCCACCACACCCGCGTTCGGACTCGGATGGCGGCCCGCGTCGCGCCTCCACGCACGCAGCGCCGCGACGGGAGAGCCGCCCACCACGGGCGCACACACGGCGACCAGCACCGCGGTCGCCCGGGCGGCGGAATGATTCAGCAGGTCGTCGAAACGCGCTGCCGCCCAACCGAACCTCCGGTATCGAGGTGACTTGTGGCCGATCATCGCGTCGAGGGTGTTCGCACCGCGATACACCAACACCGCGGGCACACCCCCGAGGGCGACCCACAGCAGCGGCGCCACGTGGGCATCGGAGGTGTTCTCCGCGACCGACTCCAGCGCCGCCCGCGCGAGGCCCGCCTCGTCGAGCACGGCGGGATCGCGGCCACACAGCGCGGGCAGCAGACGTCGCGCGGCGTCGACGTCACCGTGGTCGAGATGGTGCGCCATCTGCGCTCCGGTGCGGGCCAGGGAGGTCCCGCCCAGCGCGACGAACACCGTGGCGGCCGTGGTGACCGTGGCCGCGGCGGCGCCCCGGCGCAGCGACGATCTGTCGGCCGCCATCCCGAGCAGTGCCAGCGCGCCGAGCAGGGTCGCCGTGTGCAGGACGCCCGCCGCTCGGGTGTCGGCGTAACTGCGCCCCTCCAAACCGGCTGCCACACTGCCGAAGAGCGCCACGGGATGTCCGCGCCGAGGGTCGGCGAACAACGAATCCGCGACACAACCGGCGGCGATCCCCACCACACGCGAGCGTGACGTCGGCGCAAACACTTCGCGAGCGTCTCACAAGGTGATCTACTCGGATGCATGAGGTTCGGGCCACCGCGTCGGCCGAGACGCGTCGTCGACTTGCTCAATCCGGCTGCGGTGCTGGCACCGGCGGCCAACGTGATCATGCAGCTGGCCTCCCCCGGCGTCGGCTATGGCGTGCTGGAGAGCCCGGTCGACAGCGGCAACGTCTACAAGCATCCGTTCAAACGGGCGCGCACCACCGGCACCTATCTCGCGGTGGCGACGATGGGCACCGAGGACGACCGCAGGTTGATCCGCGAGGAGGTCGACCGCGTGCACGCGCTGGTGCGGTCCACCCCGTCAAGCCCGGTGTCCTACAAGGCTTTCGACCCCCGGTTGCAACTGTGGGTGGCCGCCTGCCTGTACCGCTACTACATCGACCAGCACGAGTTCCTGTACGGACCGCTCGACGACGAAGCGGCCGATGCGATCTATCTCGACGCCCGAAAGCTCGGCACCACGCTGCAGGTGCGCGAGGACATGTGGCCGCCGGATCGCGCCGCCTTCGACGAATACTGGAAGCGCTCGCTGGACGAACTGCGCATCGACGAACCCGTGCGTGAACACCTGCACGGGGTGGCGGCGATGGCGTTCCTGCCGGCTCCGCTGCGGCTGCTCGCCGGCCGGTTCAACCTGTTCGCCACGACGGGGTTCTTGCCGCACGAGTTTCGTGAGCACATGCGGTTGCCGTGGTCGGCGCGCCAGCAGCGCAGGTTCGAGGCGCTGCTGACCGCGCTTCGTGTCGCCGACCGTGTGATCCCCCGCGACGTCTGGATTTTCGGCTACCGGCTGTACCTGTGGGATATGCGGGCCCGGGCGCGGCGCGGCAGACGCGTTGTGTGAACCGACCAGAAAAGCAGGACGAAGAGTTCACCGAATCCATTCCGGCCTCGACCATGTCGGCTGTCAATAGCGGTCAGGCCGGTACACCGTTGGAGTGCGTCAGCGCGCCTTTTCCTGCTCGAATCGTTGGCGTTGCCGCGCCCCGTATGCCGCCGCCTTCACGGCCTCGCCGTCCTCCATGCCCGATCCCAAGGCGCCACCGAGCGTGGCGATCGCCGCCACCAACCAGGTCACCACCAACACGGTTGAGAATCCGACGGAATGACCGATGTTTCGAGCGACCAACTCCGGCGGGAGCGTCCACCACGCCGTCACCAATATCAGGACATACAGCCCGATGTGGAAGATGGCGACGCCGATCGTCAGTGTGACGAGGGTCGTCGCGTTGTACAACACGGCTCGTTTGCGTTCACCGGCCGAATGCGGGCGTTCCCATAACTCGTGATCGAGGATGAGCCACGCAATCAAAGCGCCGCTCGCCAGCAAGGTCGCCGCGGTGAGCCGGCCGGGGCCCATGGTGTCCGACAACTGCCAGATCGTCGGGTAGGCAAGGCTTACGGCGCCGGCGGCGAACGCCGCCATCATCACCTTGGACAGACCAGAGACCAACCGCCACGGGCGGTTGGCGTAGACCATGCCCATCAGGAGCCGCAGACGTGACAGTGCTGGCGGCGCGACGTAGCGGACCACACCGTCGACCTGGGTCCGCTTCAGCCGCTTCACCGAAGGCGTCTTCTCATCCGATCGCCCCGCGATCTCGGCCACGACGGCCTGCGCCAATTTCTTGATCCGGCGATCGATTGACAAGCCACCCACCGCCGGAATCGAAATCACTCCCAGCCGGTCAGGCAGGCTGATCTCGGCCATCACCGGCGTCGTCCCCTGGCGTCGGGGAAGATCGGTCAGGTAGATGATGATGTCCTCCGGCTTGTGACCGGGTTCAATGGTGCGGATCACCTCGGAGACTTCGGCATACTCGTCGACCGGATACGCGTGATATCGCACCGACACATCACGCGGGCCGTCGTCCGCAGACTCGACGGCCAGCGCATCGCGCAAGGAGTCCGACAGACGTTCGGCGATTGCCGCGGGAGCGCCGGGATCTGCGATCAGCAAGATCGACGACGGGTTCTCCGGCATTGCAAGCGCGTACCCGCGCTTCGACGAACCAAACGCCTGGGAGGGCGCGGCACGATCGCACTTCCATCCTTCAACGACAACCGATTCAGACGTCAGGCCGACGCCGCGGTTTCGTGCGCCTTCACCGCCATCTCGGAGAATTCGGACTGGATGTCGTCGTCTTCGCGGGCGGTCATGAGCGATACGGCGACGGCGACGACGAGGCATGCGATGAAGCCGGGGACGATCTCGTACATCGCGCTCGACAGCGCCTCGGTCTGACCCCAGATGCCGACCACCACGGCGCCGGCGATCATGCCGGCGATCGCGCCGGCCGACGTGAGCCTGCGCCAGAACAGCGACAGGATGATCAGCGGTCCGAATGCGGCACCGAAGCCGGCCCACGCGAAGCCGACGAGATCGAGGATCGTGTCATCGGGGTTGAGCGCCAACACAATCGCCACCACCGCGACCGTAAGCACCCCGAGCCGGCCGAAGGCGACCAGCCTCTTCTGGCTGGCCTCCTTGCCGAATGCCCGGTAGATGTCTTCGACCAGTGCCGACGAGCACACGATGAGCTGAGAGGAGATCGTCGACATGATGGCCGCCAGCACCGCGGCGAGCACCACACCGGCGACAAACGGGTGGAACATCACCTGCGCGAGGCGTAAGAACACGGTCTCGGGATTGTCCAGCGTCACGCCCTCGCGGAAGAAGTACGCCAGGCCCGCGAAGCCGGTGGTGATCGCGCCCGCCGAGGTGAGGACCATCCAGCTGATGCCGATGCGACGTCCGGCCTTGGCGTCGGCCGAGGAGCGCATCGCCATGAAGCGGACGATGATGTGCGGCTGCCCGAAGTAGCCGAGACCCCAGGCCGCCGCCGACACGATGGCGAGGAAACTCCCGCCGAAGAACAGTGACGTGCGGTGCATTTCGTCACCGGGGTTGGCGGCGTTGTGGGCGGCGTCGGCGGCCCGAACCAGATCCACCACCTCGCCGGGTCCGCCGGTGGCGATGATCGCGGCCACGGGGACCGCGACGAGCGCCGCCAACATCAGCAGCCCCTGCGCGACATCGGTGAGCGAAGCGCCCAGGAAGCCGCCGAACAGCGTGTAGCACAGGGTGACTCCGGCGACCAGCAGCATGCCCGTCAGGTACGACGAGCCGAACGACGACTCGAAGAACACGCCGCCGGCGACCATGCCGGATGACACGTAGAACGTGAAGAACACCAGGATGATCGTGCCTGCCGAGATCCGCAGGACATGCGACTTGTCGCGCAGCCGGTTCTCGAAGAAGCTCGGCACGGTGATCGAGTTGTTGGCGATCTCGGTGTAGGCCCGCAGTCGTGGGGCGACGAACTTCCAATTGAGCCAGGCGCCGGTCACCAGCCCGATCACGATCCACGACTCGAGCAGGCCGGAGGCATAGATCGCGCCGGGGACGCCCAGCAGCAGCCATCCGGACATGTCGGATGCGCCCGCGGACAGCGCGGCGACCGTCGGGGTGAGCCTGCGCCCGCCGAGCATGTAGTCGTCGAGGTCGCTGGTTCGGCGAAAAGCGTAGAAACCGATCGCGAGCATCACGGCGAAGTACAGGCCGATCGCCACCATCTGAAACGCGGTGTCAGATATGGGTCTCTCGTTCCGTCGAAGAAACCTGCTGGTTCTCCGATGGTATTTGAAACCTGGTGGGCGCGGACGGTATCGAACCGCCGACCGCTGGTGTGTAAAACCAGAGCTCTACCACTGAGCTACGCGCCCCTGCAGGGCAAGCTACACGGCCATGACCTGCGACGAGAAATCACCTCAGCCGTTGCGCAGCGCCGCCAGCGCGTCCGTCCACAGCGCCTGATCGCGGGCCTCCCCGGGCTCCTTCATCTCGGCGAACCGGACGATCCCGCTGCGGTCGACGACGAACGTGCCGCGGTTGGCGATGCCCGCGGCCTGGTTGAACACCCCGTAGGCCATCGCGACCTCGCCGTGCGGCCAGAAATCCGACAGCACGGGGAACGTGAAGCCGCTCTGGGTGGCCCAGATTTTGTGGGTCGGCGGCGGGCCCACTGAGATCGCCAGCGTCGCGGTGTCGTCGTTCTCGTACTCGGGCAGCCGATCGCGGACCTCGTCGAGCTCACCCTGGCAGATTCCCGTGAACGCCAGCGGGAAGAACACCAGCAGCACGTCCTTGGCGCCCCGGAAATCGCTCAGCGTGACGGGCTGACCGTTCTGGTCCTTGAGCGTGAAATCGGGCGCCTCTGCACCGACCTCGATCATCCTCTCCGCCCCGCTGCCTTCGACTTCGGTTGCACCAGCCGGGTGGCGATCCAGTCACCGAGGTTGGCCGACGATGTCTGCATCAGGCCGGCGGTGGGCGCCGACTCGGCGACCTCGGCCGGTTGGACGTGGCCGGGTTTGCCGGTCTTCGGCGTCACCACCCAGATGACGCCGTCGTCGGCCAAGGGGGTGATGGCGTCCATCAGCGCATCCACGAGGTCTCCGTCGTCGTCGCGCCACCACAGCAGTACGACGTCGATGACCTCGTCGGCATCCTCGTCGAGCAGCTCGCCGCCGCACGCTTCCTCGATGTCGGCTCGGATGTCGTCGTCGACGTCCTCGTCCCAGCCCAGTTCCTGTACAACCTGATCTTTTTGGATGCCCAGTCTGTGGGCGTAGTTCGGGGCGTCATCCGCCGCGACCACGGTCGGTCCTCCTTCAGCCGGCTCGGGCGCATGTTGCGCTCGGCAGTGTCCTTTAGGCCTGTGTCTTGCGCCCTATCGTCGCACGAAGCACTATGCCCGCACGTGACTGGCGGCAAGGTTGGTCAAATATCCGCTTGGTCAATACGACGCGTCGCAGAGGTTGAGCGCGGTGGTCTTGGTGTCGTTGAGCCGGGTGATCGCGGCGTTGAACTCGTCGGGCCCGTAGTTGCCGGCGATCGCGGTGGCCACGCCCCTGGCGGCGTCGACCCAGCCGTTGAGCGCACCTGTGAGCTCGGGACCCAGCGGATCGGCGATGCTGCGCGCGACCATGTCGGCGCTGTGGTTCAGGGCGTCGATCGCGGGCCCGGCCTTGGCGGTCACGTCGCCCGCGCTCCGGTTGAAGGCATCGACGTAAGCGTTGACCGCGGTGATCGCCTCGACGCTGGTGGAGCTCAGCGTCTCGCACGACGAGTGGATCGCCTCCTTGGTGATCGAGGCCTGGCGTTCCGATTCCCTGGCGCTGGAACTGGCCGCCGACTCCGCCAGGGAGGCCGACACCGACGCCCGGTACACCGGCGCGTCGGCCGCGTCGACCTGTGCCGAACCCTCGGTGACGCTGCTACAACCGACGACGACCATGGCCGCGGCGGCCGAGAGGCCGACTACGAGTGCGCCTATCCGCAGCGGTTTCTGCACCAGCGCACCGATCACCACGGCTGCAGACGTTACCGGTTCGATCCGGCGACCGCCGGTTCATTCCAGGGGGCGACCCCACCGATGCGTGTGGGGCAGGATGGGAGAAGGATGGAACCCGTCGCTCACGGTTCGAGCGCAGAAAACATCTGCGCGACGGGCGTGGGCACCCGAACCGCCTACCAAGGAGCGGAAGTTGACCACCGAGTTCGCGCGCCAGGACCTGGCCCAAAACTCCACCACCGCAGCTGAACACGACCGGGTCAGGGTGATCCGGGAAGGCGTGGCGTCGTATCTGCCCGACATCGATCCCGAAGAGACCGGCGAATGGCTGGAATCGTTCGATCAGCTGCTCGAACAGTCCGGGCCCGCGCGGGCACGCTATCTGATGTTGCGTCTGCTCGAACGCGCCGGTGAACAGCGCGTAGCCATCCCGTCGTTGACGTCGACCGACTACGTCAACACGATCCCCACCGAGGTGGAGCCGTGGTTCCCCGGCGACGAGGACGTCGAACGCCGCTACCGCACCTGGATCCGGTGGAACGCCGCGATCATGGTGCACCGCGCGCAACGTCCGGGAGTCGGTGTGGGCGGCCATATTTCGACGTACGCGTCGTCGGCCGCCCTCTACGAGGTCGGCTTCAACCACTTCTTCCGCGGCAAGTCGCATCCCGGCGGCGGGGACCATGTGTTCATCCAGGGTCACGCGTCGCCGGGCATCTACGCACGCGCGTATCTGGAGGGTCGCCTGTCGGCCGACCAGCTCGACGGCTTCCGGCAGGAGCACAGCCACCCCGGCGGCGGGCTGCCGTCGTACCCGCATCCGCGGCTGATGCCCGACTTCTGGGAGTTCCCGACGGTCTCCATGGGGCTGGGCCCGATGAACGCCATCTACCAGGCCCGGTTCAACCACTACCTGCACGACCGCGAGATCAAGGACACCTCGGATCAACACGTGTGGGCGTTCCTCGGCGACGGAGAGATGGACGAACCCGAAAGCCGCGGCCTGGCGCATGTCGCCGCACTGGAGGGCCTGGACAACCTCACCTTCGTGGTCAACTGCAACCTGCAGCGCCTCGACGGGCCGGTGCGCGGCAACGGCAAGATCATCCAGGAACTCGAGTCGTTCTTCCGCGGGGCCGGCTGGAACGTCATCAAGGTGGTGTGGGGCCGCGAATGGGATGCGCTGTTGCACGCCGACCGCGACGGCGCACTGGTCAACCTGATGAACAGCACACCCGACGGTGACTATCAGACCTACAAGGCCAACGACGGCGCCTACGTGCGCGACCACTTCTTCGGCCGCGACCCCCGCACCAAGGCGCTCGTCGAGAAGATGTCGGACTCCGAGATCTGGAACCTCAAACGGGGCGGCCACGACTACCGCAAGGTCTACGCCGCCTACCGTGCGGCCATGGAGCACAAAGGCCAGCCGACGGTCATCCTGGCCAAGACCATCAAGGGTTACTCGTTGGGTGCGCACTTCCAGGGCCGCAACGCCACGCATCAGATGAAAAAGCTTGCGCTGGAAGATCTCAAGTACTTCCGCGATGCCCAGCGCATCCCGATCAGCGACGAGCAACTCGAGGAGAACCCTTACCTTCCGCCGTACTACCACCCCGGCCCGGAGGCGCCCGAGATCCGCTACATGATCGACCGCAGGCGCGCACTCGGCGGGTTCCTGCCCGAGCGTCGCACCAAGACCAAGTCGCTCACCCTTCCCGGCCGCGACACCTACAAGGCGCTCAAGAAGGGGTCCGGCAAGCAGGAGGTGGCCACGACGATGGCCACGGTGCGGACGTTCAAGGAACTGTTGCGCGACAAGGAGATTGGTTGGCGCATCGTGCCGATCATTCCCGACGAGGCACGCACGTTCGGCATGGACTCGTGGTTCCCCAACCTCAAGATCTACAACCGCAACGGCCAGCTGTACACCTCGGTCGACGCCGAATTGATGTTGGCCTACAAGGAATCCGAGGTCGGCCAGATCCTGCACGAGGGCATCAACGAGGCCGGGTCCTCGGCCAGTTTCATCGCGGCGGGCACGTCCTACTCGACGCACAACGAGCCGATGATCCCCGTCTACATCTTCTATTCGATGTTCGGGTTCCAGCGCACCGGAGACAACCTGTGGGCGGCCGCCGACCAGATGACGCGCGGCTTCCTCCTCGGCGCCACGGCGGGCCGGACCACGCTGGTGGGCGAGGGCCTGCAGCACGCCGACGGGCATTCGCTGTTGTTGGCCGCGTCCAACCCCGCGGTCGTCGCCTACGATCCGGCGTTTGCGTACGAGATCGCCTACATCGTCGAGAGCGGCCTGAGCCGGATGTACGGCGAGAACCCCGAGAACGTCTACTTCTACATGACGATCTACAACGAGCCCTACGTCCAGCCGCCGGAACCGGAGGGCCTCGACGTCGAGGGGCTGTTGCGCGGCATCTACCGCTACCGGCCCGCACCCGAGAAGCGGTCCAATGCGGCGCAAATTCTGGTGTCGGGGGTGGCCATGCCGTCGGCGCTCAAGGCCGCCGAGATGCTGGCCGAGGAATGGGATGTCGCCGCCGACGTGTGGTCGGTGACCAGCTGGGGTGAGCTCAACCGCGACGGCGTCGAGATCGAGAAGCAGCGGCTGCGCCATCCGGACCAGCCGGCGGGCACGCCGTACATCACCAAGGCGCTCGCCGATGCCGCAGGCCCGGTCGTCGCGGTGTCGGACTGGATGCGCGCGGTTCCCGAGCAGATCCGGGCGTGGGTTCCCGGCTCGTACATCACTCTGGGCACCGACGGGTTCGGGTTCTCCGACACCCGCCCCGCCGCACGGCGGTACTACAACACCGACGCCGAGTCGATCGCGGTCGCGGTACTCGAGGGTCTGGCCCGCGACGGCAATATCGACGAGTCCGTCGCGGTCGAGGCGGCCAAGCAGTACGAGATCGACGATGTGCTGGCCGCGCCCGAGCAGACGTCGGATCCCGGAGTGGCGTAGCTACGACATTGGGCCCGGAGTGGCGTAGGCGCTTGGAGGTTTCCTCCATAAGGGTGGCGTAGCCTTTAGAGGTGCCTGACAACCGGTTCGTGCCACCGAAGTCGACGGTCGAGGTTCTGGGGGCCGTTCCCGATTCGGTGCTGCGCCGGTTGCAGCAGTATTCGGGCCGGGTGGCCACCGATGCCGTGCGTGCGCTGGAGGAACGCCTGCCGTTCTTCGCCGAACTCGAGGCCTCGCAGCGGGCCAGCGTCCAGCTCGTCGTGCAGACCGCGGTGGTGAACTTCGTCGAGTGGATGCGGGACCCGCAGAGCAACGTGAGCTACACCGCGCAGGCCTTCGAGGTGGTTCCGCAGGACCTGCGGCGGCGCATCGCACTGCGGCAGTCGGTGGAGATGGTGCGCGTCACCATGGAGTTCTTCGAAGAGGTGGTGCCGCTGCTGGCCCGCTCCGAGGAGCAGCTGACCGCGCTGACCGCCGGCATCCTGCGCTACAGCCGCGACCTCGCGTTCGCCGCGGCCAGCGCCTATGCCGATCAGGCCGAGGCGCGGGGCGCATGGGACACCCGGATGGAGGCCAACGTCGTCGACGCGGTGGTGCGCGGCGACATCGGCCCGGAACTGCAATCCCAGGCCGCCGCGCTGAACTGGGACGCCACCGCGCCCGCCACCGTCATCGTGGGGTTGCCGCAGCCCGACCGGATCGACCTGGCCAGCGACGACGTCCACGACGTCGTGCGGCGCAACAGCCGGGCCGCGCTGTCGGACGTGCACGGCACGTGGCTGGTCGCGATCGTCTCGGGTGCCCTCTCCCCGACCGACAGGTTCCTCACCGACATGATGACGGTGTTCGCCGAGGGCCCCGTCGTCGTCGGACCCACCGCCACCACGCTCGCGAGCGCGCACCGCAGCGCAACCGAGGCGATCGCGGGCATGAACGCCGTCGCGGGCTGGCCGGGCGCGCCGCGGCCGGTGTCGGCTCGCGAACTCCTCCCCGAACGCGCCCTGCTCGGCGACGTGTCGGCGATCGCCGCGTTGGAGACCGAGGTGATGAGGCCGCTGGCCGATGCGGGCCCAGCGCTCACGGAGACCCTCGATGCCTACCTCGACTCGGGCGGCGCCATCGAGGCCTGCGCACGCAAATTGTTCGTTCATCCAAATACCGTCCGGTACCGGCTGAGACGAATCGCCGACTTCACCGGGCGCGATCCGACGCTTCCGCGCGACGCCTACGTGCTGCGGGTGGCCGTCACCGTCAGCCGACTGGGCCGTCAGCCGTACCATACGAGCACAGCAAACATGATCAACCCGGCGCGTCCGGCGCTGCGACCAGCAGCGCTTCCCACCCAGCCGGACAGGCCATAGATCGCGGGCAGATTTCGGTAGCGTCGCATCACAGGTGATTTTGTGGAGTCTCCACAAAAACATAAGACCAGGTTCATAATCTCTTACACCGCGCAAACCCGTCTTCACAGTGTTCTCTTAATGTGTGCCTCGTAATGATGTGCTTGCACTTCTCGCGCCCGGACAGGGCTCCCAGACACCCGGCATGCTCGCCGCATGGCTGGAGCTGCCCGGTGCCGCCGAGCGGCTCGCCGGATGGTCCGAGATCAGCGGGCTGGACTTGGCGCAGCTGGGCACCACCGCGTCGGCAGAGGAGATCACCGACACCGCGGTGACCCAGCCGCTCGTCGTGGCGGCCACGCTGCTGGCCCACGAGGAACTGAGCAGGCGCGGTGTGATCGCCGACAAGAAGACCGTGGTGGCGGGCCACTCCGTCGGAGAGATCGCCGCCTACGCGATCGCCGGGGTGATCTCCGCCGACGATGCCGTCAAGCTGGCTGCCATCCGTGGCGCCGAGATGGCCAAGGCGTGCGCGGTCGAGCCCACGGGAATGGCCGCCGTGCTCGGCGGTGAGGAAGCCGACGTGCTGGCCCGCCTCGAGGCACTGGACCTGGTTCCGGCCAACCGCAACGCGGCGGGACAGATCGTCGCCGCCGGTGCGGTCGCCGCACTGGACAAGCTGGTCGAGGATCCGCCGGAGAAGGCGCGGGTGCGCAAGCTGGCGACCGCCGGCGCCTTCCACACCCACTACATGGCCTCGGCCCTCGACGGGTACGCCGCCGTGGCCGAAGGTGTAACGAGCGCCGAGCCGAACACGACGCTACTGTCGAACGCGGACGGCCAGCCGGTGGATTCGGCGGCCGACGCCATGAGCAAGCTGGTGGCGCAGATGACGCGCCCGGTCCGCTGGGACCTGTGCACCGAGACGATGCGCCGGCTCGATGTGACCGCGATCGTCGAGTTCCCGCCCGCCGGGACGCTCGCGGGTATCGCGAAAAGAGAACTTCGGGGGGTGCCGACGCACGCCGTCAAGTCCCCCGCTGACCTGGACGGGCTCGCCGAACTCTCATAGGCAGACCTGCGCCAGACACAACCACATAACGATCGTCATTCCCATCAAGTAACACCACTGAATAGAAGGAGCCAACGTGGCCGCCAGTCAGGACGAAATCATCGCCGGTCTCGCCGAGATCATCGAAGAGGTCACCGGTATCGAGCCTTCCGAGGTCACCCCTGAGAAGAGCTTCGTCGACGACCTGGACATCGACTCGCTGTCGATGGTCGAGATCGCCGTGCAGACCGAGGACAAGTACGGCGTGAAGATCCCCGACGAGGACCTCGCCGGTCTTCGCACCGTCGGTGACGTCGTCACCTACATCCAGAAGCTCGAGGAAGAGAACCCCGAAGCGGCCGCGGCCATCCGCGCGCAGATCGAAGCCGATCGGGCATGAGTAGACCTTCCACTGCTAACGGCGGTTTCCCCAACGTCGTCGTGACCGCCGTCACGGCGACCACGTCGGTCGCGGCGGACATCGAGAGCACGTGGAAGGCGCTGCTGGCCGGCGAAAGCGGCATCCGCGTCCTCGAGGACGAGTTCGTCACCAAGTGGGACCTTCCGGTCCGCATCGGTGGGCACCTCGTCGACGCGATCGACGACCACATGACGCGACTGGACATGCGACGGATGTCGTATGTCCAGCGCATGGCCAAGTATCTGTCCGGCCAGCTCTGGGAGACCGCGGGCACGCCCGAGGTCGATCCGGATCGCTTCACCGTGGTCGTCGGCACCGGTCTGGGTGGCGGCGAGAAGATCGTCGAGACCTACGACGCGATGAACGAGGGCGGCCCCCGCAAGGTGTCGCCGCTCGCCGTGCAGATGATCATGCCGAACGGTGCGGCCGCGGTGATCGGTCTGCAGCTGGGCGCGAGGGCCGGGGTGATCACCCCGGTCTCGGCCTGCTCATCGGGTTCGGAGGCCATCGCCCACGGCTGGCGTCAGATCGTCATGGGTGACGCCGACATCGCGGTCGTCGGCGGCGTCGAGGGCGGAATCGAAGCGCTGCCGATCGCGGCGTTCTCGATGATGCGCGCGATGTCGACCAACAACGAGGATCCCGAGGGTGCTTCGCGGCCGTTCGACAAGAACCGCGACGGGTTCGTCTTCGGCGAGGCCGGTGCGCTGATGGTCATCGAGACCGAGGAGCACGCCAAGGCCCGCGGCGCAAAGCCGTTGGCCCGTCTGATGGGTGCGGGCATCACGTCCGATGCCTTCCACATGGTGGCCCCGGCGTCCGACGGTCTTCGGGCCGGCCAGGCGATGAAGCGTGCGATGGAGACCGCGGGTCTCGAGCCCAAGGACATCCAGCACGTCAACGCCCACGCCACGGCCACGTCCATCGGTGACGTCGCCGAGGCCAACGCGATCCGGTCGGCCGGGGTGGAGCATGCGGCGGTCTACGCGCCGAAGTCGGCGCTCGGCCACTCCATCGGAGCGGTCGGCGCGCTGGAATCGGTTCTGACCGTGCTCTCGCTACGTGACGGCGTCATCCCGCCGACACTGAACTACGAGACGCCCGATCCCGAGATCGATCTCGATGTGGTTGCAGGCGAGCCTCGTTACGGCGACTACCAGTACGCCATCAACAACTCGTTCGGCTTCGGCGGACACAATGTCGCCCTGGCCTTCGGACGCTACTGAGCGAAAGGAACTCTCGGGCAGGAATGGCAGGGTCAGCCGCACTTTCCACGGGGGACGGTTTCCCCAACGTCGTCGTCACGGGTATCGCCATGACGACTGCGCTGGCCACCAGCGCAGACGACACCTGGAAGAAGCTGCTGGACGGCCAGAGTGGAATCCGCAGGCTCGAGGATCCGTTCGTCGAGGAGTATGACCTGCCGGTTCGCATCGGCGGGCATCTCCTCGAGGATTTCGACCACGAGTTGAGCAAGGTGGAACTGCGCCGACTGTCGTATCTGCAGAAGATGTCGACGGTCCTGAGCCGGCGGGTCTGGGAGAACGCGGGCGCACCCGAGGTGGACCCCAAACGGCTGACGGTGTCGATCGGCACCGGCATGGGCTCCACCGAGGAGTTGGTGTTCAGCTACGACAACATGCGCGCCAAGGGTCTGAAGGCGGTTTCACCGCTGGCCGTGCAGATGTACATGCCCAACGCCGCTGCCGCCGCAGTGGGATTGGAGCGCAAGGCCCGCGCCGGGGTGGTCACTCCGGTGTCGGCCTGCGCATCGGGTTCGGAGGGCATCGCGCACGCCTGGCGCAACATCGTGCTCGGCGAGGCCGACGTCGCGATCTGCGGCGGCGTGGAGACCAGGATCGAAGCGGTGCCGATCGCCGGCTTCGCGCAGATGCGAATCGTCTTGTCCACCACCAACGATGACCCGGCCGGCGCATGCCGCCCGTTCGACAAAGACCGCAACGGCTTCGTGTTCGGCGAGGGGGGTGCGCTGATGGTCATCGAGACCGAAGAGCACGCCAAGGCCCGCGGCGCCAACATCCTGGCCCGGATCATGGGGGCCAGCATCACCTCGGACGGCTACCACATCGTGGCGCCGGACCCGAACGGCGAACAGGCCGGTCACGCGATGACGCGCGCCATCCAACTCGCCGGGCTGCAGCCCACAGACATCGACCACGTCAACGCGCATGCCACCGGCACCAGCGTCGGAGACGTGGCCGAGGGCAAGGCGATCAACAACGCGATGGGCGGCCACAAGCCTGCGGTATACGCACCCAAGGCGGCGCTCGGCCACTCGGTCGGCGCGGTCGGTGCCGTGGAGTCCATCCTGACCGTCATGGCGTTGCGGGAAGGCATCATTCCGCCGACGCTGAACCTGCGAAACCTCGATCCGGACATCGATCTGGACGTGGTCGCCGGTGAACCGCGGTCGGGCAATTACCAGTACGCGATCAACAACTCGTTCGGATTCGGTGGGCACAATGTCGCGCTCGCTTTCGGGAAGTACTGACACTCCCCGGAATCCAGCGCACTAGGAGGTATTGAATGACGACCATGGCGCCCGAGACAGTCGGCGAATCGCTCGACCCTCGTGATCCGCTCCTGCGTCTGAGCACCTTCTTCGACGACGGCAGTGTCGAATTGCTGCACGAGCGCGACCGTTCAGGCGTTCTCGCCGCCGCCGGAACCGTCAACGGAGTGCGCACCATCGCGTTCTGCACCGACGGCACCGTCATGGGTGGGGCCATGGGCGTCGAGGGATGTGCCCACATCGTCGACGCCTACGACCAGGCCATCGAGGAGCAGAGCCCGATCGTGGGCATCTGGCACTCCGGTGGTGCCCGTCTCGCCGAGGGCGTCAAGGCGTTGCACGCCGTCGGCCTGGTGTTCGAGGCGATGATCCGCGCATCCGGTTACGTCCCGCAGATCTCGGTCGTCGTCGGCTTCGCCGCCGGCGGTGCGGCCTACGGACCGGCCCTCACCGACGTGATCGTGATGGCGCCCGAGAGCCGGGTGTTCGTCACCGGACCCGACGTGGTGCGCAGCGTCACCGGCGAGGACGTCGACATGGCCAGCTTGGGCGGCCCGGACACTCACCACAAGAAGTCCGGCGTGTGCCACATCGTCGCCGACGACGAACTCGACGCCTACGAGCGCGGCCGCCGGCTGGTCGGATTGTTCTGCCAGCAGGGCCATTTCGATCGCGCGAAGGCCGAAGCGGGCGACACCGACCTGCACGCGCTGCTGCCGGAGTCGGCGCGACGCGCATACGATGTGCATCCGCTCGTCGAGGCATTGCTGGACGAGGGCGTGCCGTTTGAGGAGTTCCAGGGCAAGTGGGCCCCGTCGATTGTGATCGGTCTCGGTCGGTTGTCGGGCCGCTCGGTCGGCGTGATCGCCAACAACCCGCTGCGGCTCGGCGGCTGCCTGAATTCCGAAAGTGCCGAGAAGGCGGCGCGATTCGTGCGCCTGTGCGACGCGTTCGGGATTCCGATTATCAACGTCGTCGACGTCCCGGGGTACCTGCCCGGCGTGGATCAGGAGTGGGGCGGCGTCGTGCGGCGCGGAGCGAAGTTGCTGCATGCGTTCGGCGAGTGCTCGGTCCCCCGGGTCACGCTGGTGACGCGGAAGATCTACGGCGGCGCCTACATCGCGATGAACTCGCGCTCGCTGGGTGCGACCAAGGTCTACGCCTGGCCGGACGCCGAGGTCGCCGTCATGGGCGCCAAGGCCGCCGTCGGCATCCTGCACAAGAAGAAGCTGGCCGCCGTCGAGGATCCCGCCGAGCGTGAGGCTCTGCACGAGGAATTGGCAGTGGAGCACGAGAAGATCGCGGGCGGAGTCGATTCCGCGATCGACATCGGCGTCGTCGACGAGAAGATCGATCCGGCGCACACCCGCAGCAAGCTGACCCAGGCGCTGGCCGAGGCTCCCGCACGCCGCGGCCGGCACAAGAACATCCCGCTGTAACCGCGAGCGCGCCGTACCCCTTCAGCGCGGAGACCGACGTTTCGGCGGGACTGCTCGCGTGAGATCGACCATTTCGTCGGTCTGGGCGTAAGAAGTGGCTAGCCGACGGCCGCGAGCATCTCCTCGGCCACCGCCACCACCCGCTCGCGGTCGGCTTCGACCAACCCGATGCGAGTGCGGCGGTCGACGATGTCGTCGACGGTCAGCGCGCCTTCGTGGGTCACCGCGTATTCGAATTCCGCACGGATGACGTCGATCCCCTCGGCGACCGGTTCGGTGGGCCGCTCGCACGCGGCGGTGGCGATGACGTTCGGCGCCTCGGCACCGAAGCGGGCCACCAGTGAACCCGGCATCTCCGTCGGATGACGTAGCGTGGCAACCGGATTCGACGGTGCCCCGACGAGCGGCAGGTTGCGGGTGCGGCAGTCGGTCGCGGTCAGCCCACGAAGCTGGATCGCCCGGTCGAGCACATCCTCGGCCATGAAGCGGTATTCGGTCAGCTTGCCGCCGATGACGCTGATGACGCCCGAGGGTGATTCGACGACCGCGTGTTCGCGCGAGACGTCGGCGGTGCGGCCCGCGCCGGTGTCGATCAGCGGACGCAGACCGGCGTATGCGCCGATCACATCCGACGGGCTCAAGGCGACATCCAGGGCGGTGTTCACGGTGTCAAGCAGGAACGAGATCTCCTCGGGCGCGGGTTCGGGCACGTCCGGGACCGGGCCGGGCGCATCCTCGTCGGTCAGCCCGAGGTACACCCGGCCCAACTGCTCGGGCATCGCGAACACGAAACGGTTGATCTCGCCGGGTATCGGGATGGTCAGGGCCGCAACCGGATTGCCGAAGGCCGCCGCGTCGAACACCAGATGCGTTCCGCGGCTCGGCCGCAGCTTGATCGAGGAATCCACTTCCCCCGCCCACACCCCGGAGGCGTTGATCACCGCGCGCGCGGCGACCTCGAACGACTCGCCGGTGAGCTGATCGGTCAGCCGCACCGAGGTGCCGGTAGCGTGCGACGCCGCCACCCGCGTCAGCACCCGCGCACCGTGTTGGGCCGCCGTCCGCGCCACCGCGGTGACCAGGCGGGCGTCGTCGATCAACTGCCCGTCGTACGCCAGGAACGCGCCGTCGAGACCGTCACGCCGTACGGTGGGTGCGAGTTCGACGGCCCGGCGCGCATCGATCCGCCGCGAGCGGGGCAACACCGACGCCGGCGTGCCCGCCAGCTTGCGCAGGCCGTCGCCGGCCGCGAAGCCGAAGCGCACCAGCGCGCGCGACGCGGAGTTCATCGACGGGAGCAACGGCACCAGCTGCGGCATCGCCGTGACCAGATGGGGGGCATTGCGGGTCATCAGGATTCCGCGTTCGACGGCGCTGCGCCGGGCGATGCCGACGTTGCCCGTCGCCAGGTACCGCAGCCCGCCGTGAACCAGCTTGGAACTCCACCGGCTGGTGCCGAACGCGAGATCGTGCTTCTCCACCAGCGCGACGCGCAGACCGCGGGTGGCCGCGTCCAGCGCGATGCCCGTTCCGGTGATGCCGCCGCCGATGACGATGACGTCGAGGCGCTCACCGTCGGCCAGCGCCGCCAGTTCGGTGCTGCGGCGCGCGGAGTTCAGAGCCGTCGAGCCGGTCACGGCGCCAGGTACCCGTCGAGGGCGTGCGCCAACTCGGTGTCGAGCGCATCGGTGTCCAACAGCTTTTCGACCATCTGCGCGGACTGGATCGCCGACTGGGTGATCAGCAGACACATCGCGGCCAGCTGACGCGCGTCGCCGGCGCGCACGCTGCCGTCGTCCTGGGCGATCTTGATGGCGTGGGTCAACGCGTCGATCAGGATCATCTGGCTGGTCCCAAGCCGGTTGGCGATGTAGACCATCGCGAATTCGGGTGCGTCTTGCAGCACCGACAGGATGATCTCGTCGGTGCGAAGGTGCCGGGCCACTTCCACGACCCGCTGCACCAGCGCTTTGCGGTCGGATCCGGTGTCGGGGACTTTGTCCAGCACACCGGCGATGCGCTCGGTCATCAGCGCCGCGAGCACCCCGTTCGTGTCGGACCACCGGCGGTAGATGGTGGGGCGGCTCATGCGCGCGCGGCGGGCGATGTCGGTCAGCGTGACCCGCTTGACTCCGACCGCGAGCACGCAGGCCGCCGCGGCGTCGATGATGCGCGCCTCGACTGTCGACTCATCGTTACGGATTGACGACATGTGTAATACTGTAACGCATGACGCGTCCGGATGCTCACTCGACCGCTCTCCTGCCCCCGATGAAGTGGAACGCCTGGGGCGACCCCGCCCAGGCCAAGCCGCTCTCCGAGGGCATCCGGACGCTGCTCGAACAGGCGCTCGGCGTGGAGACGTCGACCACCGAAGAACTCGAACCCGAACAGGTGCGCCTGCGGCCGTCGGCGCTGACCGACGACGACCGCGAGGCGTTGACCGTCATCGTCGGGCGCGATTACTGCCGCGTCGACGACCAGGGTCGCCTGTTCCGGGCCGGCGGCAAGTCGACATTGGACCTGCTGCGCCGCCGCGACCCCGGTGAGCAGGACGCGCCGGATGCGGTGGTGCTGCCCGGTAGCGAAGAGGAAATCGCCGTGATACTGCACCTGTGCGGTGAGCGCCGCATCGCCATCGTCCCGTTCGGCGGCGGCACCAGCGTCGTCGGCGGCCTCGACCCGATCCGCGGCGGCTTCCGCGCGGTGATCTCCCTGGACCTGCGCCGCTTCGACGAGCTTCACTTCCTCGACGAGGTCTCCGGAGTGGCCGAACTCGGCGCGGGCGTGACAGGACCCGACGCCGAACGGCTTCTGGGCGAGCGCGGTTTCTCGCTCGGCCACTTCCCCCAGAGCTTCCAGTTCGCCACCATCGGCGGCTTCGCCGCGACGCGGTCGTCGGGCCAGGGGTCGGCGGGCTACGGCCGGTTCAACGACATGGTGCGCGGCCTGCGGGCGGTCACACCGGTCGGCGTGCTCGACCTCGGCCGGGCGCCGGAGTCGGCGGCGGGACCGGATCTGCGACAGCTGCTGATCGGCTCGGAGGGCGTGCTCGGCGTCATCACGCGGGTGCGAGTGCGGGTGCATCCGAAGCCGACCGCCACCCGCTACGAGGCGTGGTCGTTCCCCGACTTCGCCACGGGCGCCGACGCCCTGCGCGCGGTCGTGCAGACCGGTACCGGCCCGACGGTGATCCGCCTGTCCGACGAGGCCGAGACGGGAGTGAACCTCGCGACCACCGAAAGCATCGGCGAAAAACAGATCACCGGAGGATGTCTGGCGATCACGGTGTTCGAGGGCACCGAAGCGCACGTCGCCAGCAGACACTCCGAGACACGCGCGGTACTCGAAGCCGCCGGCGGCACCTCGCTGGGCGAGGAACCCGCACGCGCATGGGAGCACGGCCGGTTCAACGCGCCGTACCTACGCGACTCGCTGCTGTCGGCCGGCGCACTGTGCGAGACGTTGGAGACCGCGACGAACTGGTCGAACGTGCCTGCGCTCAAAGCCGCCGTCACCGAGGCGCTGACGACCGCGCTCACCGAAACCGGCACGCCATCGCTGGTGCTGTGCCACATTTCGCACGTGTATCCGACCGGCGCGTCGCTGTACTTCACGGTC
The DNA here is from genome assembly GCF_001570485.1 of Mycolicibacterium novocastrense. Lineage (GTDB taxonomy): Bacteria > Actinomycetota > Actinomycetes > Mycobacteriales > Mycobacteriaceae > Mycobacterium > Mycobacterium novocastrense. The sequence goes on along the minus strand of NZ_BCTA01000028.1, from coordinate 37,920 downwards.
GTCGCCGGGCAGCGGGGGAACCCGATCGAGCAGTGGCGCAAGGCCAAAGCCGCGGCGTCGGACGCGATGATGCGCACCGGGGCCACCATCACCCATCACCACGCCGTCGGCGCCGACCACCGGCCGTGGATGCGTGACGAGGTCGGCGACCTCGGCGTCGCGATCCTGCGCGCCGTCAAGGACACACTCGACCCCGCGGGAATCCTCAACCCGGGCAAGCTGATCCCATGACGATCGACGGTCGCGTCACGATGCTGACCAACCCCGCCTCGGGGCACGGCAGCGCACCCCACGCGGCCGAACGCGCTGTCGCACAATTCCATCGGCGCGGAATGGACGTCGTCGCGATCGCGGGCACCGACGCCGAACACGCGCGCAAACTCGTCGAAGGCGCGCTCGAACGCGGGATGGACGCGCTCGTCGTGGTCGGCGGCGACGGAATCATTTCCCTTGCGCTGCAGGTGCTTGCGCAGACCGACATTCCCCTGGGCATCATCCCGGCCGGCACCGGCAACGACCACGCACGCGAATTCACGATCCCGACACGCGATCCCGAAGCCGCCGCCGACGTCGTGGTCGACGGCCTGACCGCCGGGACCGCGAAGACCATCGACCTCGGGCGGATCCGCGGCGCCGACGGCACCGAGAAATGGTTCGGCACCGTGATGGCCGCGGGTTTCGACTCGCTGGTGACCGACCGGACCAACCGGATGCGCTGGCCGCACGGCCGTATGCGCTACAACCTCGCGATGATCGCCGAGCTGTCGAAGTTGCGACTCCTGCCGTTCCGCTTGTCGTTCGACGGCGACGAAGTGACGACGGAGTTGACGCTGGCCGCGTTCGGCAACACCCGCAGCTACGGCGGCGGGATGCGGATCTGCCCCGACGCCGACCCGACCGACGGTCTGCTCGACGTGACGATGGTGGCCTCGGCGTCGCGCACCCGGCTGATCCGCTTGTTTCCCACCGTGTTCAAGGGCACCCACGTACACCTCGACGAGGTTCGCACCGCGCGGGCCAAGACCATCACCGTCGACTCCCCCGGCATCAATGCTTACGCCGACGGCGAGTACATGTGCGCGCTACCGGTCGAGGTGTCGGCCGTTCCCGGGGCGCTGCGGATCCTGACGCCGCGACGCTGACGAACGTGCGGTTCTATACGCGACACGCCGTTCGGGCGTATGGGTCCGCACACTCGCGCCGGACCAAGACCTACCCGACTCCGCGGCTCAGCCAGCTCACCTCCGCGCCCGCACCGCCATCGCGGTACGGCTCCAAGGCCTCGTCCCACGCTGTGCCCAGCACCGAGTCCAGTTCGGCGGCCAGCGTGTCCGCGCCGGCGACCATCATCGCGCGCAGCCGCATCTCGCCGACGATCACATCGCCGTTGGCGCTCATCGATCCGCTCCACAGTCCGAGCTGCGGCGTGTGACACCAGCGATGGCCGTCGACGCCGGGGCTGGGATCCTCGGTCACCTCGAACCGCAGCACCGACCACGACCGCAACGCGCTGGCCAAGGCGGCACCGGTACCCACCGGGCCGACCCAGTTGGTGACGGCACGCAGCTGTCCCGGCATGGCCGGTTGCGGAGTCCACTTGAGATTCGCCCTCGCCTGAAGGGTCGACGACAACGCCCACTCGACATGCGGGCACACCGCAGCGGGTGACGCGTGGATGTAGACCACGCCCGTCGTCGCTTCGGCGAACTGGTTCGACGCACGCATTTGCCACTCCTTCGGCTCCACGAGGGACGTCTTCCCCAAGCGGCCTCTTGAAACCGAAATTACAGCTGTGTCGTGCGTGTCTATTGTGCCTTGTGAGGCGCCTGTTGCGCTAGTCTGCGGCGAATTCTCTCAGGACTTCGTCAGATAAAATCCGCCACGGCTTGTACGCCCACTCGCCGAAGTTGCGATCGGTGAGCACGACGAGCGCCAGATCGGCGTCCGGATCGACCCACAAAAACGTCCCTGACTGGCCGAAATGCCCGAACGTGCGCTCGGAGTTCTGCTCGCCCGTCCAGTGCGGGGACTTGCCCCCGCGGATCTCGAAGCCCAGCCCCCAGTCGTTGGGCCGCTGCACACCGAACCCCGGCAGCACCCCGTCCAGGCCGGGAAACTGCACCGAGATCGCCTCGCCGTGCAGTCGGGCGGACACGGTAGCCGGCCGCAGCAGGTCTGCGGCGAATGCCGCCAGATCGGCCGCCGTCGACGTCGCGCCGTACCCCGCGGCGGCCGCGCCCCCGTCGAGCACGCTGTCGGACATGCCCAGCGGTTCGAACACCGCCTCGGTCAGATACCGGTCGAACGCGATGCCCGTCGCCTTCTCGAGGGTCTCGGCCAACACCCCGAACCCGTAATTCGAGTAGACGCGCCGGGCCCCCGGCTCGGCCATCGTCTCCGCCGAGCGCATGGAGTAGCCCGACGCGTGCGCCAGCAGGTGACGCACCGTCGCCCCGGGCGGGCCCGCTTCGGTGTCGAGTTCGACCGCCCCCTCCTCGACGCCGACCTGCACCGCGCGTGCGGCCAGCGGTTTCGTCACCGACGCCAGCTCAAATCGTCGCCGCTGGTCGCCATGCTCGGCCAGCACGCCAGACGGTCCGACGACGGCGGCCGCGGCGTTGGGCACCGGCCAGTCGCCCACGAGATCCAGCGCGCTCATCGCGCCGAGCCTACTTGCGCGCGATGTAGTAGTTGTTGACCGGATCGGACTCGATCTCTCGCACCGAGACGTCGCTGAATCCGGCATCGCCGAGCATCGAGGTGGCGAGTTGATGCCCCCAGCAGGTGCCGAGTCCGGCACCGTCGAGGCCGAGCGAAACCGTCATGCAGTGCATCGTCGAGACCGTGTAGAGGTACGTGGCCAGCGGCACGCCGACGTTGTCCTCCAGGTTGCTCGAGGCCTTGACGTCGACCATGAGCAGGCAGCCGCCCGGCCTGAGCGCACGATAGATGTTGGCCAGCACGGCAGCCGGATCGGCCTGGTCGTGGATGGCGTCGAAAACCGTTATCACATCGTAACTTTCGGGCATGTCCAGCGCCGCAACGTCTGCTGCGACGAAGGTGGCGTTGGCCAGGCCCAGCCGGGCCGCCTCGGCGCGTCCCACGCCGAGACCCTCGTCGCTGAAGTCGATTCCGGTGAACCGGCTGGCCGGGAACGCCTGGGCCATCACGTTGATCGCGTGCCCGCTACCGCAGCCGATGTCGGCGACGTCGGCCCCGTCGCGCAGCAGCTGTGGCAATCCCTGTGCCAACGGCAGGATGACGTCGACGAGCGCGGCGTCGAACACCTCTCCGCTCTGCTCGGCCATCACCGTGTGGAACCGCGGGTACTCGCTGTAGGACAGCCCTCCGCCGGTGCGGAAGCAGCCGATGATCTGCTGCTCCACCTCGCCCAGCAGCGAAATGAACTGCGCCAACCGCGCGAAGTTGTCCGGGCCCGCGGCGCGGGTGAGGACCGCGGCGCGGTGCGGCGGAAGCCAATAGGTGCCCGCCGCGGGGTCGTACTCGATCACCCCCGCCGTCACCACACCGCCCAGCCACTCGCGCACGTAGCGTTCGTTGAGTCCCGCGGCCGCGGCGAGCTCGGCGCTGGTGGCCGGGGCCGAATCGGCCATGGTGTCCCACAACCCGGTCTGGTGACCGATCGACAACAGCAGGGCGAGGCTGGCGCTGTCGATCGCGGACACCATCCGCGCGGCGAACTCCTCGGTCGTGTCCGCTGGTCTGTGGTCGATATCGGTCATCGCGGGTTCCTTCCGGCGTACTGAGCTCATGTCCATTGCACAACGGAGTCCGCCGCCGGGCGGTTCAACGGCTAAATCAGTTCGATCGACCTCTTGGCCAGACCCATCCAGTAGCCGTCGATCACCTGCCGCGCCTGCTGCGCGGGATCGCGGGAGGCGCCGAGCGCGACGAACAGCGGCGACCAGTGCTCGATGGTGGGATGCGCATACGGCATGCCCGGCGCCCGATGACGGAAGTCGATCAAGGCGTCGACGTCGCCGGCGGCGAACATCTCGGCCGCCCACATGTCGAAGTCCGTCGACCAGTCCGGCGGCTCCGCGCCAGGTGACGGGTCGTCGAGGAACGGCAAACCGTGCGTCGTGAACCCGGACCCGATGATCAGCACGCCCTCGTCGCGCAGCGGCCTCAACCGCTCGCCCAGGTGCAGCAGCGCCTGCGGGTCGAGCGTCGGCATCGAGATCTGCAGCACCGGGATGTCGGCGTCGGGATACATCACCGTCAGCGGAACGTAGGCGCCGTGGTCGAGCCTGCGACCGGGGTCGTGGCGCACCGGCTCATCGCGGGGCAGCATCGCCTCGATGCGCGCGGCGAGGTCGACGGCGCCGGGCGCGTCGTAGGTCGTCTGGTAGTAGCGCTGCGGGAAGCCCCAGAAATCGTAGGTCAACGGGGTCTGCGTCGATGTCGACCCGATCGTCAGCGGCGCGGACTCCCAGTGCGCCGACACGACCAGGATCGCCGCAGGCCGTGGCAGCTCTGTCGCCCAAGCCGCGAGCTGACGCACCCACAACTCGTCGTCGACCAGCGGCGGCGCACCGTGGGAGAGGAACAGCGCGGGAAGCGAATCAGCCATGTGACCGGTGTTCCCCCAGCCGATAGGTTGTAGTCATGAGTCAAACGGTGCGCGGAGTGATCTCACGAAAGAAGGACGAGCCGGTCGAAGTCGTGGACATCGTGATCCCCGACCCGGGTCCGGGCGAGGTGGTGGTCGACGTCACGGCGTGCGGGGTCTGCCACACCGACCTGACCTATCGGGAGGGCGGCATCAACGACGAATTCCCGTTCCTGCTGGGCCATGAGGCCGCGGGCACCGTCGAATCCGTCGGAGCAGGTGTCACCAACGTCGAACCCGGCGATTTCGTGATCCTCAACTGGCGCGCGGTGTGCGGCCAGTGCCGGGCATGTAAGCGCGGCCGTCCGCACCTGTGCTTCGACACCCACAACGCCGCGCAGAAGATGACGCTGACCGACGGCACGGAATTGACCCCGGCCCTGGGCATCGGCGCGTTCGCCGACAAGACGCTGGTGCACGAAGGGCAGTGCACCAAGGTCGATCCCGCGGCCGACCCCGCCGTGGCCGGGCTGCTGGGCTGCGGCGTGATGGCCGGGCTCGGCGCCGCGGTCAACACGGGCGCGGTGACCCGCGACGACACCGTCGCCGTGATCGGCTGCGGCGGCGTCGGCGACGCCGCCATCGCCGGGGCCGCCCTGGTCGGCGCCAAGCGCATCATCGCCGTCGACACCGACAACAAGAAGCTCGAGTGGGCACGCGATTTCGGCGCCACCCACACCATCAACGCCCGCGAACTCGATCCCGTGGAGACCATCGCCGACCTCACCGACGGCTTCGGCGCCGACGTGGTGATCGATGCGGTCGGCCGGCCGGAGACCTGGAAGCAGGCGTTCTACGCCCGCGACCTCGCGGGAACCGTTGTCTTGGTGGGTGTTCCGACTCCCGACATGACGCTGGAGATGCCGCTGATCGACTTCTTCTCGCGCGGCGGCTCACTGAAGTCGTCGTGGTACGGCGACTGCCTGCCCGAACGCGACTTCCCCACGCTGATCAGCCTCTACCTGCAGGGCCGACTACCGCTGGAGAAGTTCGTCACCGAACGCATCGGCATCGACGACGTCGAGGAGGCGTTCCACAAGATGCACAAGGGCGGGGTGCTGCGATCGGTGGTGGTGTTGAAATGAACGGCGGACCGATCGGCCGGGTGGTCACCCACGGCACCTTCGAACTCGACGGCGGCAGTTGGGAAGTCGACAACAACATCTGGATCGTCGGCGACGACTCCGAGGTGGTGGTGTTCGACGCGGCGCACGACGCGGGGCCGATTGTCAACGCGGTCGGCGGCCGGCATGTGGTCGCGGTGGTGTGCACGCACGGACACAACGACCATGTGACGGTCGCACCCGAACTGGGCCAGGCACTCGACGCGCCGGTGCTGATGCACCCGGCCGACGACATGCTGTGGCGAATGACGCACCCGGACAGCGACTTCCGCACCGTGGCGGACGGCGACACCCTGCAGGTCGCGGGTACCGAGCTGCGCGCCCTGCACACACCCGGGCATTCGCCGGGTTCGGTGTGCTGGCATGCGCCGGAGTTGAACGCGGTGTTCTCCGGCGACACCCTCTTTCAGGGCGGGCCGGGCGCGACGGGGCGGTCGTTCTCCGACTTCCCCACCATCCTCGAGTCGATCTCCGGGCGGCTGGGAAAGCTGCCCGACCACACCGTCGTCTACACCGGTCACGGCGATTCCACCACCATCGGCGATGAGCTGGTCAACTACGACGAGTGGGTGGCCAGAGGGCACTAGCTAGTCCCCCAGTATGCGGCGCTTCTCCGCGTTGAACTCGGCCTCGGTCAGCGCGCCCGAATCCCGAAGGGCGGCCAGCTGCTTCAGCTGTTCGAGGCGCACGCCCCGGTCATCGGGCTGATACGCCGAGGTGGGCGTCGACACCGCCCGAAGGGTCGGCGGTGCGTCGGCGTTGACGATCTCGTGCGGCGCCAGCGGGCGCGCCACCTTGGCCGCGCGGGCCGACCAGATCAGAGCGGCGATGAGCCCCAGTACCCCCAGCGCGGCCAACCCGCCGAACAACCACGCCAGCCAGCCGTACGAACTGCCGTGCCCGAACGAGAGCCGCGGGTCGATGTACCCGTTCACGCTGCCGTCGGTCGAGACGCGATAGGCGCCGGGCTCGGCGACCTGCACCACCCAGAGCCGCACATGGGTGTCGCTGTTCACGGTGGTTGTCCCGCCGATACTTTCAGTCACCACGGGATCGGGCGCCCCGTCGGGCGCGTCGATGTTGATGCTGAGCGCGGGGATCGGGAAACCACTGGTCGGCTGTCCGGTCGTCACGGTGTGGAAGCTGACCGTCACCTCGCCCGCGGGCAACTCGATGCTGCCGGATCCCGGAATCGGCACTTCGCCGTAGGCGTCGAAATCGTCGAGGACGAACGCGTTGAGCACCAGGGTGACGATGAAACCGGCGACGGCAGTCACGAGGGTCAACACGGAGACGACGACGGCGACGCGCGGGCCGGCCCTTCCGCTCATGGGCAGAGTTTGGCACGGGCGGGACCGCCCGGCGCGGTGTTGCTACGGATACGTCGACCTCCGTCGGCGGCGACGGCCCGCGGGGACTACCGTCGGATAGGACCGAACCTGTTGTCCGCACGTCACGGAGGTCGCGATGCCCGAGTCCAGCATCGTCGTGCGGCCCGAGCCGATGGAGAGCGGGTCGTACACCGCCGGTTCGCGTCTGCAGGCCGCCGGTCTGCACGGGGCGATCAAGCTTTTCGAGGAGGCGGCCGCCGCCGTGCCGATCCCGCGGCCTCCGCAACCGTTCGTCATCGCCGACTACGGCGCGTCGACGGGCCACAACTCGCTGCTGCCGATCTGCGCGGCAATCGCGGTGGTGCGCAAGCGGACCCGCACCGACCACCCCACCCTGGTCGTGCACACCGACGTACCGGAAAACGACTTCACCGCACTGTTCCGCACCCTCGCCGAAGATCCGGACACCTATCTGAGCAAGGACTCCGCGGCTTTCGCCTCCGCGATCGGCCGGTCGTTCTACTCGCAGATCATGCCGTCGAGCAGTGTGAACCTCGGCTGGAGTTCATGGGCCGTGCATTGGCTCAGCCGTGTACCCGCGCCGATCCCCGACCACGTCCACGTGGCCTACAGCCGCGACGAGACGGTGCGCGCCGCGTACGCCAGGCAGGCCGCCACCGACTGGCATGAGTTCATCGCCTTCCGCGGTCGTGAACTGCGTCGCGGCGGTCGTTTCGTCGTGATGACGACGGCGGTCGACGACAACGGCGAGGTGGGGTACCGCTCAGTGCTCGACGCGCTGGTCGACGCGATCGACGAACTGGCCGCCGACGGCTTGCTGACCGCCGACGAGGTGCACCGGATGGGTATCCCCATCGTCGGCCGGCGGGAGCAGGATTTCCTGGCGCCGTTTGCTCCGAAGGGCCGTTTCGAACAACTCGAGATCGAACATCTGGAGATCTTCGACGCCGGGGACCGCTTCTGGCAGCAGTATCAAGTCGACGGCAACGCAACGACTTTCGGGGCGCAGTGGGCGTCATTCGCCAGGGCGGCGGTGTTCCCGATGCTGGCGACCACACTCGAGGGCGGTGCCGCCGACCCTCGGTCGGACCAGTTCTTCGATCGCCTGGAGGCAGGTATGGCGGCCCGGCTGGCCGCGGCTCCCGAGAAGACTCAGATCCCGATGGCGCACCTGGTGTTGACCAAGAAACCGAGAATCCCCTGAGCCGTCAGCCGCCGATGCGGCCGAACGGTGCTACGGCGCCGGTTGACCGGGCAGTTGCGGAGCGGGCACCCACGGCAGCCCCGGAATCGTCGGGTACGGCGCGGTCGGGCTCCACGGCGGCTGCGTGGTCGCCGGCGGTGCCGTCGTGGTGGGCGGCGGCTCGGTTGTCGGGGGTGGCTCCGGCGACGGAGGCGGCGGCTCGGTTGTCGGGGGCGGGGGTTCGGGCGACGGGGGCGGCTCGGTGACGGTCCGGGTCACCGGCGGAGGCGGCCGGTAGACGGTCTGGGGCGCCTGGGTGGCCGGCGGTGGCGGCGGCTCGGCGGTGGTCGGTGTCGTGGGCCGCGGGGTGACCGTCATGGGTGGTGTGGTGGTCGCGGGCTCAGGTGCGGACTCGTCGCCGGACATCACCCACAGCACCGCGGCCACCAGCGCGGCCAGCACCACGAGGACGCCAACGGCCAGCGGGACCGCCGGATTGCGGTACCAGGGCACCGGTCGCGGCGGCAGGTCGTCCCAGGATTCGTCGTCGAACTGCATCTGCGGGCGCACGTCGGCGGCGCCGGCCGCGGGCGGTCCGTAGTCGTAGGGATCGGTTGCCGCGACCTCGGGCAGCTCTTCGGCGTCCGACCAGGCCAAGGCCCCGAAGGCTTCTGACTGTGGCGACGCTTCGTCGGCCGCAGAGCCGACCTCGGGGGCCATCGCCGTGGCCGCGGCGACGGCAGCACCGGCCCCGGGAGCCGCGGACATCGCGGTCATCCCCTCCTCGACGGTGCCTCGGACGGCGGCCAACCCACCGCCCACCGCCGAAGCCAATTCGGGGTGGGCCGACGTGATCACCGGCGCCCGGAACCGCTCCGAGAGCGTGGTGGTGACGACCGGGATCCGCGCCCCGCCGCCGACCGACGCCACGGCCGCCAGTTCACGAATACCGTTGCGCTCCAGGGTCTCCTGCAGGGTGTTCGCAAACCCCGTGAGAGGTCCGCTCAGCACCTCGTCGAGTTCGGTGCGTGTCAGCCGCACATCGCTGCGGTGCCCGGGCAATTCGGCCACCAGCGAGGTGAACGCCGCGGTGGACAGCCGCTCCTTGGCGCCGCGGCACTGTGCACGCAACCGCGACAGCGAGCCGATCGCCGAGGTGCTGGACAGGTCGACGGCCCCGGCCGCCGACAGATCCTCGAGGACGTGGGTCAGCAGCGCCTGGTCCACCAGGTCACCGGACAGGTCGTGGTGGCGGACGGTCTGGCCGATCTGCGTGTAACCGTTATCCGCATCGAACAGGCTGATACTCGTTCCGGTCCCCCCGAAGTCGCAGAGGGCGATGACGCCGCGGGTGGGCACCCCCGGTTCGTCCTGCAGAGAGGTCAGCGCGGCCACCGCATCGGAGACGACGGGCGCCGGCCGGGGCCGCTGAAACTCGGGCACGGCGGCCAACGCCCCGCGCAGCGCGTCGACGGAGGCGGGCCGCCAGTGCGCCGGGTGCGTCACCGCGATGTTGCCGGCGGGGCCCCGGCCGCCCCCGACCGTGTGGAGCATTGCCCGCAGCGCATCGGCGAGCACGACTTCGGCTTTGTGAGTGGAACCGTCGGCGGCGACGATGCCGACCGGATCCCCGACCCGGTCGACGAAATCAGTCAGGATCAGGCCGCGTTCGTCGAGGTTGCGGTTCTCGCCGGGCACGCCGACCTCGGGCGGGCGGTGCGGATACAACGTCAGCACCGGAGACCGGGTCACGGCTGATCTGCCCACGACGACGGCGGCCAGGTTGGTCGCGCCAACCGAGAGCCCTACCCCATCGGCCATCAGCGGATGGTGCCTGCGCCCGGAATCAATGGCAAATCCAACGCCGTCACCCAGCCAGGCGAGAGGTCGTTGACGGCCGGCACGGCGTTGAGCGCGCGCAGGCCGGTCGCCAGGCAGCCGGCCGCGGCGGCGTCGCGGCCGGAGCCGTCGGTGAACCGGAACGCGGTCTCCTGGAAGATGCTCGGGGTGCCCTCGATGTCGACGCGGTAGACGTCGTTCTCGTTGCCCGAGGGCCAGTCGGGTGCGGCGTCGTTGCCGATGCGGTTGACGTGTTCGAGCTGGATCCGCGTCTCGCCCCGGTACACGCCGTTGATGGTGAACCGCACGGCCGCGACGTTACCCGGGGCGATGATGCCCTTCGCGGTCTTGCGTTCGGTCGGCGTGACCCACTTGTCCCATGTGGTGGTGATCTCGTCGAGCATGATGCCCGCGGCGTGCGCGATCATCGGAACCGTTGCGCCCCAAGCGAATATCAGGATGTCGGGATTCTCGAGAAGCGGCCGGTACTCGGGTGGCTTGCCGATGCCCATCTCGCGGTCGTAGTCGCCTTCGTAGTTGGTGTAGTCGAGCAGTTCGGAGGCACGAACCTTGCGCACCTCCGAACACAGGCCCATCAGCGTCATCGGGAACAGGTCGTTGGCGAACCCGGGGTCGATGCCGGTGGTCAGGCACGACGATTCGCCGAGTTCGCAGGCCGCTGTGATGGGTTCGATCCAGTTCGGAGGGTTCAGGTGCATGGTGGGCCAGATCCAGGGCGTCATCGCGGTCGAACACACGTCGATGCCCGCCCGCAGGAAGCGGGTGATCAGTGCGATGTTGTCGTCGGCGCGATTGGCCGTCGGCCCGTAGTGCACCAGCGCGTCGGGTTTCAGCGCGATCAGCGCATCGACGTCATCGGTCGCGGTCACCCCCAGCTCCGTGCCCAGCCCGCAGATGTCACCGACATCGCGGCCGACCTTATCCGGGCTGCTCACGCCGACTCCGACCAGCTCGAACAGGGGATGTTTGACGATTTCGGGGATCACCATCTTGCCCACGAAACCGGTGCCCCAGACCACTACACGCTTGGCGCCGGAATCCCCAGATCTCCCAGTCACTGCTCGCCTCTCACTCGGCCCCGCTCTAACACCATAGGGGCGTCACCGTCGCGACGGATCGGACGCTACAGATTGATCGGATCGGGTGGTGGCACCGTCCTGGTGCTGTCTTTGAGCGCGGACTTGAACTGCATCGCCCGGTAGGGCCAGCCGGTCGCCGTATTCCACTGCGAGACAACCAGTCCGATACCGCCGTCGATGTCGAAGCGCGATCCCGGCAGCAGGTACCCGCCGTAGAGCTGGGCGACCCGGCTGCCGGCATGGTCCTCGGCCTCCCACGCCGATCCGAGGACGGGCATCTGGACCGGCGTGGTGTGCATGTTCGCCACCGGTGACTCCACGACGCGGTAGCCGAGCGCGTACTTCGACGCGAGAAATCCGCCGAGGACCCACTTCCCCGGACCGACGCGACGCAAAGCGAGCTCGCCCCATCGCTCACCGACCGGTGTGATGGGCGTCGCCGATGTCCCCCACGACCACCTCGTCCCGTCGAAATGCCAACTGAGGTAACGGGTCCTGTCGCCGATGTGCTCCGGACACACCCGCATCAGCACGATGCCCTTGTCGCGCTGGAAACCGGTCGCCGCCACGTACACCCAGTCGTCGTCGGGCTCGTAATCCCATGCCCAGCACTGTGCGTGACCGCCGTGCAGGTCGGCGGGGAACTTGGCCCTCTCCCCCAGATGGGTCCAGCTCACGCCGCTGTCGGGCGAGTGCCAGATCTCGGTCCAGGCGACGTTGCCGAAGCCGCGGTTGACGATGGCGTGCAGATACATCGATCCGCCGACGGTCAGCAGGTCCGACGGGATCACCGTGCTGATCCCGCCGCGACGCCAGCCGGTGCCCGCGTCGTCGTGCTCGTAGTGCCACAGTTGACGCGCGTAGCCGGGATCGCTGCCACCGGCGCGTTCGTAGACGATCGGGTGGTCGGCGTCGCCGGTGCCGATCAGGACGACCGGGGACCGCCAATCGCCGAGGCCGACCCGGGGACCCGAGAAGGTGTCGCCGAACACCGAGACCAGCTTCCCGTTCGGCGCGAGCACCGACGCGCCGAGGTCGGTGCACGTGACACCCCATCGATCGGTCAGCCCGGGACCGGTCAGATCGAGGGCCTTGCCGTTGAGGAGTGGCAGGCGGGCCCGCCCGCTGGGGCCGAGCCCGCGCCCGGCCGCTCCGCCGATCGACGGGTTACCAGGCACCTAGTAGCAGAGCCGCAGACCGCCGGGTTCGCAGATCAGCGGGTACGGCGTGACGGGAATCGACAGCGGTTCCTTGAACGTCAGCGTCAGCGGCAGCTCGACCATCCCGGGCTGCTCGCCGCACACCGCACCGTGGATGATCCTGGCGCGCCCGGTGAGAGTGGCCCCGTTGAAGGAGTAGATCTCCTTCTGCAGCGCGGTGCTGCCGTCCGGGCAGTTGCGGATCGAGTCGAACGTGTTCGCCTTGAATGTCCACTCGCCGCCGACCATGTCGGCCTCGGCGCCACCGCGGCCCGCCGGCGTGACCTTGAGCCTGCACCCGACCGGCAGGATCAGCGGCTCGCGAAGGTCGCCCACCGTCGGCACGCAGATCGGGAAGATCTCCCAGGTCGTCTCGGCCTGGCCGGCGATCCTGACCGTGTAGACCCCTTCGGGGGTATCGGGAGATTTCACGTCGCCCTGGCCGGCCGCCGTCCCCACGGCACTGAATGTCAGCCCGAGCGCGAACGCCACGACGCCCAACGTCCGCGCGATCGTCTTGGTCACCTCGTACCCCTTCAGCCGTCTACCGTGGTGTCGAGTATCTCAGTGTGCACGCGGCGTCGTCACCCCTTTCCCCGGCTCCGGGTTTCGGCGGTCATCGCCGGAGGGGTAGAGGCATGAAACGACTGGTGGAAGTACTGGCCACCGTGGTCGTCACCGCGGTCGTGACGGTGCTGGCCGGGTGCTCCACCGGTCAGGGCGTGGATCTCGGGGATTCGTCGAACAACCTGGTCGCCGCCATCGCCGGTGAACCCGACCAACTGGACCCGCACAAGACCAGCGCGTACTTCTCCTTCGAGGTGCTCGAGAACGTCTTCGACACGCTCGTCGAACCGGATGCCGACCTGGAGATGCGGCCCGCCCTCGCCGAATCGTGGGAGGTCAGCCCGGACCAGCTGGCGTGGACGTTCCATCTGCGGCCGGGCGTGACGTTTCACGACGGCAGCCCGTTCACCGCCGAGGACGTCGTGTTCTCGTATCGGCGCATCATCGACGAGCAGTTGGCCAACGTCGATAAGTTCAGCGCCGTCACCGACGTGCGCGCCGTCGACCCGATGACCGTGGTGATCCAGGTCGAACATCCGACGCCCAACCTGCTGACCAACATCGGCGGGTTCAAGGGCATGGCGATCGTCTCGCGCCGCAACGTCGAAAGCGGTCAGATCGCCACTCACCCGGTGGGCACCGGACCGTTCGCCTTCCGGTCGCAGAAGAGCGGCGACTCCATCATCTTGACCGCGAACAAGGCGTATTGGCGCGGCGCCCCGAAGGTGGGCGGTGTGACGTTCCGGTTCATCTCCGAACCCTCGACCGCGCTGTCGGCGCTGCAGGCCGGTGAGGTCGACTGGACCGACTCCGTCCCGACGCAGCGGGTGGCGCAGCTTCGTGACGACGACTCACTGCATCTGGAGGTGACCGCCAGCAACGACTACTGGTATCTCGCGCTCAACGAGGCGCACGAGCCGTGGAACGACGCGCGGGCACGCCGGGCCGTCGCCTTCGGCATCGACCGCGCCGCCATCGTCGCGGCCACCAGCTACGGCACCGCGGCCGCCAACCAGCTCGCCATCCCCGAAGGCAACCCGTGGTACACCGCCTACGACCGCTACCGCTACGACACCGACACCGCCCGACGGCTTCTCGACGAGGCGGGGGTCGGCGATGTCGATCTCGACATGCTGGTCACCAGCGAATATCCCGAGGCTGTGACCGCAGCGCAGGTGATCGCGGATAACCTTGCGCCGCTGGGCATCACGGTCAACATCCGCACCGTCGACTTCGCCACCTGGCTCGACGAGCAGAACTCCGGCAACTTCGACATGCTGATGATGGGCTGGCTCGGCAACATCGACCCCGACGACTTCTACTACGCCCAGCACCATACGAACGGGACGAGCAACGCCCAGAAGTTCTCCAACCCCGAGGTCGACCGCCTGCTCGACGCGGGGCGCGTCGAGACGGACCGGCAGGCACGTTTGGAGCTGTATCGGCGGGCCGCAACGATCATCGCCGACGAGGTGAGCTACATCTACCTGTACAACCCGTCGGTGATCCAGGCGTGGGTGAGAAATCTGTCGGGCTACGAAGCCCGCCGCGACGGTGCCGTGCGCTTCCGCACGGCGAGCCTGGCCGGAAGCGAAACCTCATGACCGGCTTGCTCACTCACCCGATCGCGCGGTTCTTGGCGCGCCGGTTGGCGTATTCGGCGGTGGTGTTGCTCGGCGTGCTGATCGTGAGTTTCGCGCTGGTGCATCTGGTGCCCGGCGATCCGGTGCGCATCGCGCTGGGAACCCGCTACACACCGCAGGCCTACGAGGCGTTGCGGTCGGCCAGCGGCCTGGACAAACCGATCGTCGAGCAATTCCTGTCCTACATCGGCAACGCGCTGACCGGCGATCTCGGGGTCAGCTTTCGCAACGGAGACCCGGTGACGGTGATTCTGCTCGAAAGACTGCCCGCCACAGTGTCACTGGCGGCGGCCGGAATCGTCATCGCGCTGCTGATCGCCATTCCGGCGGGGATCTGGTCGGCGCTGCGCGAGGGCCGGGTCAGCGACGCGCTCGTGCGGGTGGGCAGCCAGTTCGGGGTGTCGGTCCCCGACTTCTGGATGGGCATACTGCTCATCGCGCTGTTCGCCTCGACGCTGCACTGGCTGCCCACCTCGGGCTACCGGCCGCTGTTCGACGACCCCGTGGGATGGTTGCGCCATCTGATCCTGCCCGCGCTCACCGTCGGCCTGGTGGCGGGCGCGATCTTGACGCGCTACGTGCGCTCGGCGGTGCTCGAGGTCGCCGCGATGGGTTATGTGCGTACCGCGCGCTCGAAAGGGCTTGCGCCGCGGGTGGTCACACTGCGCCACACCGTGCGCAACGCGTTGATCCCGATACTGACCATCACCGGCATCCAGTTGGCCACGATCCTGTCCGGGGTGATCGTCGTCGAGGTGGTGTTCGCCTGGCCGGGTCTGGGCCGGCTCGTCTACAACGCGGTGGCGGGGCGAGACTATGCGGTCATTCAGGGCACGGTGCTGTTGATCGCGGCGCTGTTCCTGTTGATCAACCTGATCGTGGACGTGCTCTACGCCGTCGTCGACCCGAGGATCAGGTTGTCATGACAGCTCCCGCCGGGTCGAGCGGCAGGGTGTCGTCGTTGCGTCTGCTCATGGGCAACCCGGTCACGATGGTCAGCGCCGTCCTGCTCCTGCTGATCGCATTCGTCGCCGTCACCGCCAATTGGATTGCGCCGTACGGGATCAACGACGTCGACGTGCCGAATGCCCTGCAACCGCCCGGCGGGGCGCACTGGTTCGGCACCGACGAACTGGGCCGTGACGTGTTGTCGCGGGTGCTGGTGGCGACGCAGGCATCGATGCGCGTGGCCGTGGTCAGCGTGACGTTCGCCGTGGTGGTCGGTGTGACGGTCGGCGTGCTGGCGGGCTATCGCGGCGGCTGGCTCGACACCGTGTTCATGCGCGTGGTCGACGTGATGTTCGCGTTTCCGGTGCTGCTGCTGGCCCTCGCCGTGGTGGCGATCCTCGGCCCCGGTGTGACGACGACGATCCTGGCGATCGGCATCGTGTACACGCCGATCTTCGCGCGGGTGGCGCGCGCCAGCACCATGAGCGTGCGCGTCGAACCGTTCGTGTCCGTGTCGCGCAGCATGGGCACCGGGCATCTGTACATCCTGGGCCGCCACATCCTGCCCAACATCGCCGGACCGCTGGTGGTGCAGACGTCGCTGTCGCTGGCCTTCGCCATTCTGTCCGAAGCTGCATTGTCTTTCCTGGGGTTGGGTATTCAGCCGCCGCAGCCGTCGCTGGGCCGGATGATCTTCGACTCGCAGGGTTTCGTGACGATGGCCTGGTGGATGGCGGTGTTCCCCGGTGCGGCCATCTTCGTCACGGTGCTCGCATTCAACCTGCTCGGCGACGGTCTGCGCGACGTCCTCGATCCCCGGCAGCGCACGCTCGCCGAAACCCGCCGGAAAGGGATGTCGCAGTGAGCGATCCGGTGATGAGCGTGCGCGACCTGCGGGTCAGCATCGGCAGCCGCGGGATCGTGCACGGGGTGTCGTTCGACGTGCACCGGGGACAGACACTGGGAATCGTGGGCGAATCCGGTTCGGGCAAGTCGATGACCGTGCTGGCCGCGACGGGCCTGCTCGACGCGCCGGGTGCGCGGGTTGCCGGAACCAGCACGCTGACAACCGAATCCGGAAGCACCCAGCTCATCGGCGCCTCGAACCGGGTGTTGCGCAGCGTGCACGGCGGCCGGATCGGGTTCGTGTTCCAGGACCCGGGCACATCGCTGAACCCGCTGTTGACGCTGGAGCGGCAGATCACCGAATCGCTGGAGGCGCACCGGCGGATGACCCGACAGCAGGCGCGCGGCCGGGCGCTCGAACTGCTCGAGGCGGTCGGGCTGCCGGACCCAGAATCGCGATTGCGCGCCTATCCGCATCAGCTGTCCGGCGGGCAGAAGCAGCGCGTCATGATCGCGATCGCGATGGCATGCGACCCCGCGCTGCTGATCGCCGACGAACCGACAACCGCCCTCGATGTGACCACTCAGGCGCAGATCGTCGACCTGGTCGCCGAACTGCAGCGCGACTTCGGCACCGCGGTGGTGTGGATCAGCCACGACCTCGGCGTGATCGGCCAGGTGGCCCAGGACGTGACGGTGCTGCGCGGCGGCGAAGCGGTCGAGCAGGCCTCGGTCACCGACGTTTTCGACCGGCCTCGCCACGAGTACACCCGAGAACTGCTCGCCGCGCGACCGCTCATCGGGCGTCCAGGCCCACCGCCGGTGCCCGATGCGCCGGTGCTGTTAAATGTCGACGGTCTCGACGTGCGGTTCGAGGTCAGCACGCCGGTCGGCAAGTCGACCGTGCACGCCGTCAAGGATCTGTCGTTCCAGATCCGCCGGGGCACCACCC
This sequence comes from Mycolicibacterium novocastrense, assembly GCF_001570485.1. GTDB lineage: Bacteria > Actinomycetota > Actinomycetes > Mycobacteriales > Mycobacteriaceae > Mycobacterium > Mycobacterium novocastrense. Next base: position 20,534 of record NZ_BCTA01000028.1, on the reverse strand, counting down.
TGGGCCTGGTCGGCGAATCGGGTTCGGGTAAGTCGACCGTGGCGTCCGCACTCACCGGCCTGGTGCGGCCCGACGCGGGCACCGCGACACTCTCCGACGCCGACGTGTTCGGGGTGCGCGGGTCGGCGGAGAAGGCGTTGCGCAGGCGGATCGGCCTGGTGTTCCAGGACCCGTTCTCGTCGGTGAACCCGCGCGCCCGGGTCGGCGCGGCGATCGCCGAACCGCTGATCGTGCACCGGCTCGCAAAGGGTCGGCGTGCCCGCGCGGCCCGGGTGGGCGAACTGCTCGACCTCGTCGGCCTGCCAACGTCGTTCGCGTCGCGCTACCCGCACGAGTTGTCGGGTGGTGAACGTCAGCGGGTGAGTATCGCCCGCGCGCTGGCCGGCGAGCCCGAGTTGCTGATCCTCGACGAAGCGACTGCGGCCCTGGATGTTTCGGTACAGGCCAAGGTTCTCGACCTGCTGGCCCGGCTACAACGCGACCTGGGACTGACCTACCTGTTCATCGCCCACGACCTCGCGATCGTCCAGCAGGTCAGCCACGACGTGCTGGTGATGCGCGACGGTATTGCGGTCGAGTACCGGCCGGCCGCCGAATTGTTCGCCTCACCCCGCGACGACTACACCCGCGCGCTGTTGGCCGCCGTACCCCCGGAACGCCCACGCGTCTGGGCCCCGTAGGGCCCCGCGGGCAGGTGCCCCCACTCCCCTCGCCGCAGCGTGAGAAGGTCATGCCATGACGCAACTGAGCGGCAAGGTCGCATTGGTGACGGGTGCCTCGGCGGGTTTGGGCGCCGCTGTCGCGCAACTGTTCGCGGAACGGGGTGCGACGGTCTTCGGCATCGCCCGCGACGGCGAGCGGATGGCGGAGGTGTTCGAGGCCGTGCCCGGGGGTCGCTTCGCGCCGGTGGACGTGACGTTCTCGGCGGCGTGCAGTGAGGCCGTCGCCCGGTGCGTGGAGGAATTCGGCCGTCTCGACGTCCTGGTGAATGTGGCGGGCTTTCACCAGATGCGGCACACCACCGCGGTCACCGACGACGAGTGGGAGCGCGACCTGGCGGTGAACCTGTACGGGCCGTTCTACCTCTGTCGCGCCGCGCTGCCGCACCTTGTGGAGAGCGGCGGCAACATCGTCAACGTCTCGTCGATCGCGGGTGTGGAAGGCGAGGTGTACTCGGCCGGATACTGCGCCGCCAAACATGGTCTCGTGGGGCTGACGCGCGCGCTGGCCGTCGAGTACACGAAGGAGAAGGTCCGCGTGAACGCGGTCTGCCCCGGTGGGATGCCGACCGCGCAGACCACCGAGTTCTCCGCGCCCGACAACGCCGACTGGGACCTCATCATGCGCATCGCCTCGCCGCGCGGGTTCATGGACACCGTCGACGTCGCCAAGACCATCGCGTTCCTCGCCAGCGACGACGCTGCGGCGATCCACGGTGCGGTCTACCGTGTCGACAACGGCAAGGGCGCCGGCTGAGGCGGTTTCAGAGCAACTTGTGCTCGATGACGGTGGTCAGGTGCGGTTTGCGCCAGCCGCCGGTGACCTTCTCGATCCGTACGCCCATCTCCCCGCCCGCGATCTCCAGCGTCCCGACCTGATTGCGGAAATGCGGCTCGGATACGGGCCGCCATCGGAGCCGCGCCTTGGGCACTTTCGTGGTCTTCACCAGCGCCTTGCCGACGGCCTCGACGAAGCCGGTGTGGCCGAGCCGCAGGACGACTCGTTCGACCGCGGACGGCTCTTTGCGCAGTCCCGAACACACCACCTGCCAGACCTTGGTGCCCAGCTTGGTCGCCTCGTCGGGCACCTCGACCTCGGACACCCAGCAGTGGTGTACGTCGCCACCGAACAGCACCACCGAGTCGGGGGCGGGACCTCGCCGTCCGCTCGCCACATCGATGAGCAGATCCTCGAAGCGCCGGAAACTTTCCTGGAAGCAGGCCCAGTGGTCGAGGTTGGCCGTGATGCGGACCTTCTCCCCGAGCCCGGTGAGCCATCGTCCCCAGGCGCCGTCGCCGACGGCCTCCGACCACGCTTCGATGTGGTGCATTCCGTAGGGCAGCAGGATCGGCAGCGAGCTGGCGAACAGCAGGTGCTGATAGTTCCCGTCGGCGTTGGCGGTGATCCAGTCCCATTCCTCGTCGGTGGTGATCCGGCGCTGTCCGGGTTTGAGCTGGCGGCCGGTGCGGGCGTCGGCGACGATCAGCCGCGCCGCACCGAGATCGCGACACATGCTGAAATGGGATGTGCCGTCGTCCTTTTCGGCTATCTCAGCGAGTTCGCGAATCGGTTCCGAACCCTGCCTGGTCTCGGTGACGCGCTGGAACGTCTGGTCCTTGGCCAGTTCGTCGGGCGACATGTTGCCGAGGTGCTGGTAGATCCAGTACGCCATCAGCCCGCCGATGATCCGGGTCTGGTACCAGTCGGTCTGTCGCTTCTCGTCGAGCCAGGCCTGCGAGGTGTTCCACTTGTCGTTGATCTCGTGGTCGTCGAACATCATCGACGTCGGAATGGTCGAGAGCATCCACCGCACGACGGGATCGCACCAGGCGTCCCAGTAGCCGATGCAGTACTCCTCGAAGTCCTCGAGCACCTCGACCGGGCCGTTGGCGTGGACCTCGCGGTCGGCGACCAGATCTTTGATGGTGTCGTTCACCTGGTCGGCGTAGAGCTGGTCACCCATCATCAGCAGGGCGTCGGGCCACAGCGCCGACGGCTGGCGCAGCATCCGCATCCCGTAGGTGCGCAGCACGTCGATGCCCTTGCCCTTGGGGTGCCACCAGTGCTGATAGGTGTAGGGCGGGTGATGCGGGGCCGACGCGCGGCAGGACCCGAACAGCAGCCGCAGCGAGCCGTCCCGCGGCATCAACCTGATCCGCGGTTGCGGATACTCATATCCCTTTGGCGGCCAGGCCTTTTCCCCGTCGAGGTGCACTTCATAGGGGTGCTCGCTCTCGGGGTCGAGGTCGGTCACGCAGACGATCGCGAAATGGTGACCTTCGACCTCGAAGGTGTCCGCGTGGCTGCCCAGGACCTCGACGACGCACGCCTTGTCCGTCTCGACCCACACGGTCGCGTCGGTTTTGCCGACGTGACGAAGCAGCGGACCCACGCGAACCTCGGGCATCGCACCATCATGCACCCTTGTTGACGGCGGCGTAATGGCGGCGACGACCTTTCCGGTGCGCGGGTGGCCCCTCAGTGTTCGGGCCGCCGACGGCCGAGGAAGAACGCCAGGCCGATGGCACCGAACCCGAGCGTGCCGATCACACCCGCGGACACCATCAGGAAGATGTCGCGGCCGGTCAGACCGCCGGTCGACGCCTCGTCGGCAGCCAGCCGCAACCGGTAGTCGCCGGGCAGGGGGGCCTCGGCGGGTTCGCTCAGGCCCGGGAACTGCTGGGTCTTGCGGACCTCGAATTGGCGCTCACCGCTTGCGGTTTGGGTCCATTCGCCCCACACCGGGGTCGCGCCGTCGAGCAGCACCTTGTGCCCGCCGTAGACCCGGTCCTCACCGACGTCGACGATCTGACGCACGCGGAACGGCTCGTAACGGGCGTTGGAGTAGTTCACCAACACCGGCACGTTGTCGTAGCGCAGGACGGGCGGCGGAGGCGGCGGCAACGGCAGGCCGGCGCCGGGGAAGTAGCCGCCGCCGAGGAAGGTGCCGACCGCGATGTTGGACACCGCCTGCGCGACGTTGGCGGCCGCCACCACCGGGCTGAGCACCGCCGCGGTGAAGCTGTAGGCGGCGAACTGGGCCGCTTCGAGCACCAGGCGGGACAGCGGGGGGATGTAGGCGATGCGTGGGCGCATGTCGTAGACGTAGACGATGCGCACCGGTGCCCGGAACGGGTTCATCAGGACCGGGCGGTAGAACTCGTCGTACTCGATCCACTCGGGTCGCCACTGACGCACGTTGCTGACCAGCTCGAAGTCGCGGTCACGCTTGGCCTCGAACTCGACCTTCGCGCTCGCGCTGGCCTCGGCGCCGTTCAGGCCGAGAGTCATGTCGACCGACTGCTTGAACGCGGCCACGTCCTGCTCGGGCGCGGGCGCAGGCTCCGGTTCGAAGACCGGCTTCGCGTTGCGTGCGAGTTGAACGTCCTCGGCGGGCGCTTCGAGGGTTTCGGGCGCCAGCGTCTCGATCTCCTTGGCGGCGTTCTCGATCGACACGGTCGGGGTGTCGGATTCCGAACTGCTCTCCTCGTCGGCGGTGGTCTCCGCCGCGGTCTTGGCGCTCGATGTCGGCGATTCGGTATCCGAAGCCGGCGCGACCGCTGCGGACGACGCGGTGGACTGGCCCGGTTCGGCCGGTTCGGCCGGTTCGCTGGTTTCGGGCTTGGTCGCCGGAGCAGCGCCGGTGGTGCTCGGCGCAGCCGAGGTCGCGGGGGTCCGCTCGGCGGGAGTCGACGGCGGCGGGGCGCTCGGAGTCGACGGCTCTGCCGTCTGGACCGCCGTGCTGGTCTTCGGCGGGGCCACGGTCCGGGGCGCGGGCTCCGGCTCGATGGCGGGCTCCGGCTCGACGGCCGGCTCCGGCTCGACGGCCGGCACCTGCGTCTGCGGCGCTTGCGTCTGCGGCGCCTGCGTCTGCGGCGCTTGCGTCTGAGGTGCGACCTGGGTGGCCGGTGCTTGCGGCTGCGGAGCCGAGGTCGGCTGCTCGACGGTCACCTCCGGCTCCGGAGCGCTGACCCTGGGTTCCGGCGCGACCGTCGTCACGACGTCGTCGGAATCCGGCTGCGCGACCGCAGGCGCGAGCCCGGCCGTCAGCGCGGTCAGGGAGATCACGGCTCCCGACGCGACAACGGCGATACCTCGTCTCCGGACATCCCTGCGAAAATCATCCAGCGGAGCACCCATCGTGCCTCCACTCCCTTCTCTGCCTGGTTTGGCGCGTGAACGCCATGCGACAACGGTTCGTCGCTGAGACGGAAGCGAGCACCCCGAGGCACTCCCCCGACGCTTCGACCTCACAAGAAACATCGCTGGGTCGGCGCGGGCGTTACAGGCACAGGCTCCCGCCCGTGCGCTTTCAGCGAACGCTGTCCATCGCCTGCCCGAGTGGCTCGGGCATGCTCGGCGAACCTCAGGAAGTGGGCGCCACAGGAGGGCTTAGGTGCCCGGAATGCGGGGCCTGCCGAGACACCAGATCATCGACGACCGCCGCCACTTCGGCAAAGCCCGGGGAGGCGGCCATGTCGGCCGCGATGCGTGCACTGGCATCTCGGTATCGCGGCTCGTCGAGCACGCGCAGGATCTCCCGGCGCAGCGCGCGCGGGGTCGGCCGTTCGCTTCTGATCCGCCGCCCGACACCAGACCATTGCACCCGGGCACCCACCTCGGGCTTGTCTTCCTTGCCGCCGGTGGCGACGACCGGCACGCCGTAGCGCAACGCGTACTGCACGCCGCCGTAACCGCCGTTGGTGACGAAAACCGCGGTGCGCGGGAGTAATTCGTCGTACGGCAGGTACTCGGCGGCGCGCGCGTTGGCGGGCAGTGGCGGAAGGGTGTCGACGGGGCGCCCACCCGTGGCCACCACGACAAGAACGTCCTCATCGGCGAGCGCCCGCAACGTCGGGCCTATCGGCTGGTCGTAATCGGTATTGGCGACCGTGCCCTGCGTGACGTGCACGACCCGCCGGGTCCCGTCCAGGTCGGACCACCACGTCGGCAGCGCCGCCTGTGAACCCGTGGCCGACAGCGGCCCTGCGAAGCGCAGCGTCGGGGGCGCGTCGGTGATCGGATATTCAAAGGACGGCACCGTGAAGTGAATGAGCGCGTCGGCCCTCCGGCCCCAGTTCGGGTACCTGACCGGCATATCCGTTCCGTGCACTTCGCGATGCAGGTCGTTGACCACTCCGTTGGCGCCCTTGAGGATTCGCCGGTGCACAACCGCCAGCGCGGCGTTGCGGCCCCGGTTCAGGTAACGCGCGGGCGGCAGCCCCAACCCGAACGGCGCGATGTCGCGGCTCTCGATGCAGAGCGGGATCACACAGCACATCACCACCGCGGGGCGCGCCGAACGCGGAAGCCCGAGAAGAAGGGCGACGCCGACGAAGGCGGGATCGGCGAACACGACGTCGGCGGCTTGGTCGGCCAGCGTGGCGGTCAACGACTCGTACTGACCTTTGGCCGGCCGGGCGAAGACATGCTCGACGTCGAAGGCGATGGCGCGGACCCCCTTGAGTCGCGCGCGCTCCGGGAACTGCTCCGAAAGGGGCCGCTCGTCGATGTCCGCCTCGGCGGGCAGTGCGACGAATCGAGCTCCGGTAGCGCGCACCTTCTCAGCGAAGCCGGAGCCGGTGATGAAGCGAACGTCGTCACCCCGTTCAACGAAATTCCTGGCCAGCGTCAGAAGCGGCGTGACGTGTCCCTGCGCCGGAAAGCCGGCGATGATGATCGATGCCATTGCGGGCCCCCGCCCATCGGAAAATTCGATCCAGTGAGCTAGTATTCATTACTGTGTCACCCAAGTCAATATCCCGCAGTCGCTCGTATCGTTCCGAATTGCGCAGGCAACAGGCGCAGGCGACCAGGGAGCGAATCGTGGCGGCCGCTGCGAAACTGTTCGCCGCGCAGGGGTACGCGCGCACGACATTGGCCAAGATTGCGTCGGACGCCGGGGTCTCCACGGAGACCGTGCAGTCGCAGGGACCCAAAGCTGCGTTGCTGATCGCCGCCATCGAGTACGCGGCGTTCGGCGTAGCCGGCGAGGACAACATCCTCAATCTCGACGTCGGCCGCAGGATCGTCGAGACCGAGGATTTCGACGAGGCGGTCGACGCCGTCATCGCCGCACAGATGGATGTGCATGAACGAGCGGCCGAACTCGCGACCGCACTCATCGGCGGCGCGAACGCCGACCCCGAGTTGGACCGTTACCTCGGCGAACTCATCGCCAGCGTCACCAGGCAGATCGGACGGATCCTCGAGCGCTTCGGGGACCGCGGCTGGCTCCGCACCGATGTCCCGTTCGAAGAACTACTCGAGACGGCGGCAGTGCTGGGCAGCGTCGAGACGTTTCGGCGGGTCACCCACCGCGACGGCTGGAGTGTCGAGGCTTACCGGCTGTGGTGTCGGCGACTGCTCATCGAAACGGTGTTCCGCAAACCCGCGTGACCGTCAGGGCTTGCGGCGGAGTCCGCCGACGGCCAGTGCGATGCCGATCAGCGCGATGATCGGGCCGAGGATCGACCAGGTGGTGGTGTTGCTCATCGGGCTGCCGCCGACCACGCCGAAACCCTGGAGGGTGAACAGCAGGCCGAATAACGCGACGATCACTCCGAGCAGGGCGATGGCGAACCGCATGCCTTCACCCTAGGCGAGCACCCGCGGTCAGCGGCGCCGCGACAGATATTTCTGATACGCCTCGGCGGCGGCCGCAAGCTCAGGGCGCGCGTCGAGGACGGGTTGCATCTTCTGGCGCGCCTGCTCGCGCTTGTAGGGCAGGAACTCGGTCGGGAAATCGCCTTCGTGGGGTTCGTAGTCGCGCAGCACGCGGCGCGCGACGGTCGCCTTGTGCACCTCGTCGACGCCGTCGGCGATACCCATCGTCGGAGCCGCGGCGTACATCGCCTGGATCGGGGTGAGGTCGGTGGTGCCGAGTGATCCGAGGATGTGCAGCGCGTTGAACGACACCTCCCGCAGGACCTTGGCCATCGTGAACTTCACCGCGGCGATCTCGGTGCGGGCCTCCTGCGTCGAGGTGTTGTCGATCTTCCACGCCGTCTCGAGGACGAACAGGCGCAGCATCTTGATCATCGCGTAGGACTCGGCGATCTTCTCCTGCACCATCTGGTGTTCGGAGATGACCTTGCCGTGCGATTCGCGGCTCAGTGCGCGCTCGCACATCATGTCGAACGCCAGGTTGCACTGCGCGATCGTGCGCATCGCGTGATGGATGCGACCGCCGCCAAGACGCCTCTGCGCCAACACTTTTGCGCCGTTCTCCGGGCCCAGCAGATGATCGAGCGGCACCCGAACGTCGCGGTACTTGATGTGGTTGTGGTTGCGCGGCTCGGGCATGATCTCCACGCCCGGCGTGTTGCGCGGGACGACGAACATCCCGTTGGTGCACATCACGAACAGGATGTCGGCGACGCGACCGGCCGAGGTGAACCACTTCTCGCCGTTGATCACCCATTCGTCGCCGTCGCGCACGGCGTGGGTCTTGAAGAGGTTGGGGTCGCTGCCGCCCTGCGGTTCGGTCATCGAGTAGGCCGAGAACATGTCCTGGTTGAGCAGCGGTTTGAGCCACCGCTCCTTTTGTTCCTCGGTGCCGTACGCGGCGAGCATCTCCATGTTGCCCGTGTCCGGTGCCGACGCGCCGAACATGTGGGGGGCGCCGGCATAACGACCGATGACCTCGTTGAGCAGGCCGAGCTTGAGCTGTCCGAAGCCGGGGCCGCCGAGGTCCTTGTCGAGGAAGATCGCCCACAGACCCTGGTCCTTGACCTCCTGCTGGAGCTCGCGGACGTAAGCCTTGACCGCCGGATCGGGTGAGCGCACCGCGTACGGGAAGACGTGGTCGAGAGGCTCGACCTTCTCTTCACAGAACTGCCTGACCCAGTCGAGCTTGGACTGAAATTCCGGTTCGGTGCTGAAATCCCACGCCATGTCGAGAGTCTGTCACCACGCCGGTGACACCAGCTATCCCGGTCTTGATAACGCCGCAATCTCGATCTGCGTGCGATCCTGCGTGCCGGGAGCCAAATCGGGTAGTCGAGCGCTAGGAAGGACGTGACATGACTACGCGCGCGCTCACAGCGCTTTCGATGGCAGTGGTGGGCCTGATGATGGCGGCACCGCACGCTGCCGCATCGCCCGAGGACGACCTCTGCCGCAGCATCACCTCGGTGGGATACACGGGCGACTGCACCACACTGACCACCCTCGCCCGGGACGCGTGCGCGCAGTTCGCGCGCGGCGCCGACTCGACCGCGGTGGCCGAGAAGTTGGACATCGCGACGAAGGACGAAACGCTGTCGAACTTCATCGTGGCCGGGGCTCGGCTGTACCTCTGCCCCGAGCCCAAGCAAGCGTGATCCACCGGCGGGTTGGGCGGCGGCGCTAGACTCCGACGGCAATGAATGCCGGTACACGGCGCCGCGACGCCGCCAGGATCGCGGCGGCCGCGAGCGTCGGGATGATCTTGTTCGTCGTCATCGGGTGCTCGGATTCAGGGAAGCAGGAAGCACCTCCCGCGACGTCAGCGGCGCCCGCTGCCGCGGCCCCGCCACCCGCAGCCGAGCCGCCTCGCCGAGAGTTGGCCTCGGATCCACTGCGCATCGCCGATGATCTGGTCGCCGACGAACGAGCGCTGCGGGATCCGTCGTCGAGCGAGGCGCTGACGAACGCGGCGGCGCAGCGCCAGCAGCTGGCGTACCGAGCCATCGGACGACACCCCGACTGGGACCCGATCGTGCGTCCGCGGATTCCGCCGGAGCTGGTGACGATCTACGACCACAATGTCCACGCGCGACGTGAACTCGGCGTGATGAGCCGGCCGAAGGACACGCTGCCCGCGTGGCGGATCGTTGCGCCCACGCCGGTGGACGAGCTGATGAGCCACTACCGCGAGGCGGAATCCGAGTTCGGTGTGCCCTGGCAGTATCTGGCGGCGATCAATCTCGTCGAGACCGCCTTCGGACGCGTCGCAGGGGTGAGCACGGCCGGTGCGCAAGGACCGATGCAGTTCATGCCCTCGACATTCGCCGCCTTCGGCGCAGGCGGGGATATCCACTCGCCTCGTGACAGCATCATGGCGGCGGGACGTTACCTGTCTGCCAACGGTTTCACACGAGACCCCGACTACGCGCTGTACCGCTACAACAACTCGAACAACTACGTGCGGGCGATCCACGACTACGCAGCGGTCATGGCCGCCGACCCTGCCGGCTTCGACACCTATCACCGGTGGGAGGTCTACTACCTGTCCACCGCCGGCGACGTGTTGCTGCCGGTGGGCTACGCCGAGGCGACTCCCATCCTGGCCGTGAATTACCTTGCCTCAACGGAGAAGCCGGCCCCCGACGTACAGGTCTCAGAGCAGAACACGCAAATCCTCGAGCGGCTGCTGGCGGTCAGAAACGGTGCCGCACCCCCGGAACGCGCTGAGGTCATCTCACGCGCATTTCTCGGAACCCCTTATGGCGCACACACTCTCGTCGGATCCGCGGATGAGCCCGAGCAGCTGGTGGTCGAACTGTCGAAGGTCGACTGCTTCACCTATGCGGACTACGTCGAGGCTTTGAAGCGGGCGGGCAGCCGCGAGGAGTTCATCGCCGCGCTGCGCGAGGTCCGCTACAAGGACGGCGTCGTGGACTTCGCGAACCGGAAACACTTCTTCACCGAATGGGCGGCGGCGACGCCGGCGGTCGCGACCGATATCACTGCCAGCTTGAGCGCCAACGTGATTCATGTTCAGAAGAACTTGAACCAGAAGGACTCCGGCGGCGTGTACCTGCCCGGTTTGCCGGTCGTGCCCCGGACGGTGTCCTACATACCGAGCGCGCAGTTCGACGACGCCGTGGTGGGCGGACTGCGAACCGGGGACTACATCGGAGCGTATGCCGAAGACGGCGGCCTCGACGTCACGCACGTCGGCGTGTACGTGGACACCCCGCACGGACCGGTATTCCGCAACGCCTCATCGCTTCCGGGTGACGACAAGGTCGTCGACACCCCGCTGTTCGATTACGTACGGACCGTTCCTGGGGTGGTGGTTCTGCGCCCGGTGCAGTAGGGATCGGAAGGGGGGCTTCTCAGCCAGCCCGGCGGGCCCGACTGGCCACGACGGTCGTCGTGCCGAAGGGGCCGCTGCGGAACTCGAGGGTGATTGCGGGGTCGGCATAGCGGGCGATCGCACGCAGCGCCGACGGGCTGTAAGAACGAAGCGAACTGATCACCCCATCGTGTGCCAACGGATTCAGCGCGGTGAGGGGTAGCGCCGGCGACAGCACCGCGACATGGATCGGGGATCGCCACCTGCGGAGGTCGATGATCAGCATCTTCGTGGCGGCCCGGGTGCCTTCTGCGAACACCCGAGCGGCCTGTTCGGGCGGCAGGTGATGCAACGACAACGCAAACACGGCAAGGTCGTAGGACCCGTCCGGGGCGTCGATAGCGGTCGCATCCATCTCGCGCACCGTGGCACGCGGATGGCTACCGAGGTCGGCGGCGGCGATCGCCACGAACGCAGGGTCGATGTCGGTGACTGTCACGTGAGCACCGGGGTGATCCCGGAGCAATTGCCGTGACAGCCCGCCGAGGCCGCACCCGAGCTCGAGGATCTTGGGTGCCGGGATCTCGGCAACTTCTCGAAGCGCCGATCGAGCGCACATCTTGTACGTACCGACGTACCGTCGCCGCCCTCTGCGGTCCAGCGCTTCGATGACCTTCCGCTTGAGATCATCGACGTCGTTGCGGTCCAAATACTCCAACCGGTCGGTCTGCAGTCGCCGGTCCAGCCACGAGGCATCCGGCCCGCCCCTGGGCATGTTCTCGATATCGGCGGTTGGCGCGCCCATGTCGATCATCATGAACGACTCGCCCGTCGTTCAACGTCGAATGGCCCAACATCGAAGGGCAAACCCCCTCCCCGGCGCGAATTCACTGCAGCGTCGGCACGGGCATCCTCCCGAATAGTTTGCGTTCGAAATATCCTGTGCGCGAGCCGGGATGCTGAAACACCGCCTTCCCATTCGATCGGCTTCATCCAGCCACCGACGGTGTCCGTTTCCGGGCATGTTCCCTGCTGGCGGTGTTAGCCTGACCCGGTCGGGAGGACGCGAAAGCTGCGCCGGATTCGCGCCTGCTGACTTGCCGGGTGCGCCGTTGAGTATGCCTCGGCCGAACGATCGGCAATGCGGTTCCAGCAGTGGATCCCATCGCCCGCGTGATCGGGGTTCGAATCATGGGATCTGACGGCACACAGAAGAGGAAGATCCGGTCCTTCTCGGATATCGAGGCGGTGTGCCACCGCAATGACACCATCGTGACATTGTGCGGTGGTGGACTGGACAGCGCTTACCTGTTGGCCCAGCTGGCCAAACTCGACACGCGCGTTTTTGCACTGTCGGTCGATCTCGGCGACGACTTCGATATCGGACGTTTTTCGTGCATCGCCGACAAGTTCGATGTGCGAATCACTCGTCTCGATTGCAGACACGAATTCGTCGAAGAGTTCGTACAGCCGGCGATTCTCGCCGGCGGCAGATATCTCGGTCAACATCCGGTCAGTGCATCTCTGTCGCGACCGTTGATCGCCAGAGTCGGCGTGGAGTTCGCGCGATCGGTCGGCGCCAGGTGCCTGCTGCACACAGCCAACCAGTCGCAGAACAGCCTACGAAGGCTCAACGGCGCGATCTCAGATCTGGGTTTCGAAGGTCACTTCGGATCGCCCTACGAACTCGACGCGTTGTCGCGCGACTTCAAGCGCGTGGAGCTTCAGGAGACGTTCGGTGTCGGCGGGTTTGCCGACCGGTTCTTGAGCACTGACACCAACCTGTGGTGCCGGGAGTTCGAAAGCGGAACCCTCGACGACCCCGAAGAATTCGAAGTCGATCGACATCTGTACCAATGGTCTGTGGTATCGGACGCGCCGAGCCGCATGATATCGCTGGGCTTTGAGCGCGGGCGCCTCGTGGCAGTGGATGGCCAACCGGTCACCAACGCCGTCGAATCGATTTCGAACCTCAACACGAGCGTCGGCCAGTACGGTATCGGGCGGTTCTGCAGTCTGGAGCATCTGGAAAGCGGCGAGAAGGTACTCGAGGTCCGCGAGGCCCCTGCGGCGGCGCTCGTCCTCGAGGGATTCGCACAACTGGCCTCAGCGACAGTCGAAGTGGACACGCTGCGCTGGATCCGCTCCGCCGGCGAGGCCCTGATCGTGGAAGCCGTCGAGGGTCGATGGTTCCGCGGCCTCCGTCAGGCCTTGCAGTCCTTCCTCGAAGTGAGTGCTCGAGCCGTCAGCGGAGAGGTGCGGTTCACCCTTCGCACAGGAGGATTCGACCTCGAGGGATTCAAAGCCGTTTCACCCCTTTATATTCGAGATCGCGAGCAGTGGGAGTACCGCAAAGCAGCTGCGGCGAGGTCGGCCGCGGCGGTCCCGGGCGACGGCCTACCCCGTGCTGAATCGGAGATTCGCCTCGATGGCGAGAAAGGCCTGCACGTCCGCGAATACCTACCGCACGATGCTTCTGCGCAGCGCTCGTCACCGCGAGACCATTGCAGCGAGCGGGCCGAGGCTTCGATCTCGAATACACCTCGGCTGATCGACTGAGCATGCCGTTGCGCGCCGACGACACGGGTGCCGACGCCGGTCACAGCGAGATCGGTGACATGGACCTTCGGGTGCGGGCACTGCAAAGCGTCCTGGTTGAGAAAGGGTACGTCGAACCTGCCGCACTCGACGAACTCATCGAGACCTACGAAACACGCATCGGCCCTCGCAACGGTGCTCGCGTGGTGGCCCGTGCCTGGATCGATCCGACCTATCGCGACTGGCTGCTGAGCGACGCCACTGCCGCGATCGCGTGGCTGGGTTACATGGGACGGCAGAGCGAACACATGGTCGCCGTGGAGAACACGCCTGCACACCACAACCTGGTCGTCTGCACGCTGTGCAGTTGCTACCCGTGGGCGGTGTTGGGGCTTCCCCCCACCTGGTACAAGAGCGCGCCGTACCGGTCACGTGCGGTGCGCGACCCCCGCGGCGTGCTTGCCGAGTTCGGGGTGACCCTGCCGCTGCAGACGCAGATCCGGGTATGGGATTCGACCGCCGAAGTGCGTTATCTCGTGGTGCCGATGCGACCGGCCGGAAGTGAGGACCTGGACGAAGATCATCTCGCCGCCTTGGTGACTCGCGATTCGATGATCGGCACAGGTCTGGCCCGCCAACCGGGATCGGTGTCGCGTGCCTGAGGAGTACGTCAACCATGCCGATATCGGTGGCCGACTTCGGCACGGTCCCATCGAGGTCGGGTCGGGACGCGAGATGTGGCGGGCGGCCTGGGAGCCGCGGGTGTTCGCACTACAACTGTCAATGGGTGCCGCCGGAGTGTGGAACCTCGACATGACACGCGCTGCGAGGGAGACACTGCCGGACTACGCGCAACGCAGCTATTACGAGGTGTGGTTCGCAGCGTTGGTCAATCAGCTCCGGGAACGCGACCTCATCTCACCCGATGAATTGGCCAGCGGCCGATCCATGAATGCGCCGCCTGCGTTGCCCCGCATTCTGCGTGCGGGCGACGTGCGAACGGTGCAGGCGCGCGGGGCGCCCACCGAGCGGTTCGCAACGAGCGGTCCGCGGTTCGCAGTCGGCCAGCGCGTGCGCACGACGGCCGCGGCGGCTCCCCATCACACCAGGCTCCCCGGGTATGCGCGGGGCAAGAGTGGTGTGATCGAGCAGGTGCACGGGGTGCACGTGTTCGCCGACACGAACGCGAGTGGTCAGGGCGAACAACCGCGGTGGCTCTACGGCGTGGTGTTCTGCGGTACAGAGTTGTGGCCGGACGCCGAGCCCACTTTGACGGTGTCCATCGACGCGTGGGAACCGTATCTGGAGGCAGGGTGACCACCAACGAATGGCCATCGGAAACCACAGGCATCGACGAGCGGGTATTCGCTGAGCCCTGGCAGGCGAGGGCTTTCGCGATCGTGGTCCTACTGCATGAACGTGGTTTGTACAGCTGGACCGAGTGGAGCGAGGCACTGGCCGCCCGCATCGAAAGCGGTTGCCCAGACGGCCTTTCCGGCCTCGACGGCTCCTATTACCACCATTGGCTGGATGCCCTCGAAGACCTGCTGACGCGCAGGGGAATCGACCCCGGCGAGACCGAACGCTGGCGTGATGCGTGGCGACACGCGGCAAGGCGCACACCGCACGGCAATCCGATCGAGGTGCATGCCGCCGATTTCGGCGCCTCGCCTCCCGCGCGCCACGGCGCCTACCCCGGGGGCTTGCGGGCCGAGACGACCACGTAATCGGCGATCCCGAGTCCCCGCTCCCACATCTGCACGCCACGGCACTGCGCGCGGTCGTCCTCTGACACTTCGACGACCACCTCACGCATGCCCTTCCTCTCCTCGATTCGCTGGCGCGCATATTCCGCCATCGCGGGGTACACGTCTCCCCTGATCGACTCCACGAGCACATCGTCGAAGCCCGCGGCCGCCAACCGCCGCGGATACTCCTCACGGTCATAAAAATTGGCCTCGGGATAATGTCCGCACTTACGGCCGAATCTGGTCGATCGGCTGGATTTCTGGCCCGGCATCGGGAGCATGTCGGTGAGCGCGATGGCGCCTCCCGGTTTGAGGACTCGCAACGCCTCCCGCAGGAACTCATCGCGGGTGTCGAAGTGAAACGCGGATTCCAGGGCCACCACCTTGTCGAACGATTCGTCGGCGAATTCCATTGCGGTAGCGGAGCCGAGGCGAATGTCGATCCGGTCCTCGAGTCCACGCTTGGCGACGGCTTCTGTGCCTTTGTCGACGTGGACAGGCGTGATGTCGATGCTGGTGATATGAGAGACGTCGAAACGATCGAGCAGAACGAAGTCCTGCTCACCGAACCCCGCGCCGACGTCGAGGACGCTGTCGCCAGGCCGCAGTCCCGCACGCGCGCCCAATAGTTCGACCATCGCGACACAGGCGTCGGGATAGGTGCGTGCGGATTTCCAGTAGCCGAGGTTGAGCCACAACGGCTTGGAGCTGTCGGCGTATCCCCCACTCATGAAGTCGATGACGTCGTCGCCGAGCATCGTGTAGTAGGCCGCGGCATCCTTCTGCCGGACCAGGGTGACGGAGTGGACGGCCGTCAAGAACCCCCAGTAGATCGAAAGGGCGAGTCGACGCATGTGGTCCTCCTGGGGCTAAAGCAGTCCGAGCCGCTGCAAGTCGGTGACGTATTTGGTGATGATCGGCGCCGAGATGTGCGGAATGTCCGCGATGCCCTCGTGGAGCGAGAACTCCGCCGCCTGTACCGCGGCACGAAACCGGTCAGTGGGTGCGAAAGCCCCGCGGGTCGGTTCGGGCAGCTCGAACTGATCCGACGGACGCGACCGCAACATGTTCAGTACCGAGTGCTCCCGCTGCTGATCCGGCAGCTCACTGAGTGCGGTTTCGAACCGCCTCACCCACTCCGTGAAGTCACCGATGCGCTGGATCGGGTAACCGGCCTCGATCAGCCAGTCGACGTACTCGTCGGGTCCGATGCCGTCATCGTGCGGGTTCATCACGTGATAGGTCTCGAATCCGTCGATGAGCGGGGCACCCAGCGACACGATCGCCTTGGCGACGAAATCCACTGGCAACGCGTCGAAGTGGGCACGTTGACGCTTACCCTCCGCGTCGAGCGGAAAGAACGAGCCGGGTGCGATGCCGGTGGCGACCAGGCTCAGCACCATCCGGGTGACCGTGTCCGACACGTTGAGCTGACCCCCGTAAGTGGGCTCGGCCAAGATGACGTCACACCGGAACACCCCGACCGGCAGCCCGCACAGATCGTGGGCTTCGCTCAGCAGCACCTCACCCGCCCATTTGCTTGTGGCGTAGCCGTTTCCGTAGCTGCCATCGATGACACGGGTGGGGCTGATGAGGCGGATGTCGGCATCCTCGGTGAAGACTGAGGGATCGATCTGCGTTCTCACATCGGCGGTCGAGACGAAACTGTAGGACTTGAGTCTGGTGGTGAGGGCGAATCGAATCAGCTCGGCGGTACCCACCACGTTGGGCCCGAACAGCTCGCTGTAGGGCAGAACCCCGTTGACCAGAGCCGCGGGATCGACGATTCGGTCGACGGTCTCGGCGAGACACTCCCAGAGCTCGTCGTCCAGTCCGAGGCGGGCCTCGCTCTTGTCGCCGGCGATGACCTCCAGGTGGTCGGTGGCCAACGACTGGAAGTGTTGCAGCAGAACGGGATCACCGCTGTCGAAGGTCTTCTCCAGACGGGCCCGCGCGTCGGCGTCGGATTCGCCTCGCACAAGACAGATCAGCGTGCCGTCGATCGCCGCCATCCGCTCCAGCCACTGCAAGGTCAGGTAACGCCCGAGGAATCCGGTGGCGCCGGTGAGCAGCACTGTCCTGGCGTCGGCGCGGGGGCCCGGCAGCGTCGGCGCCGCGGTCAGGGTTGCGGTATCGATGAAACTGGCGAGCTTGAGATCCGCGGCGCGGACCTCGGTGCAATCACGGCCGTGTATGGCTGTATACAGCGCTCTGACACCGGTCTTCTGGTCGGTCTTGTGCCTGTCGAGTTGGGCGCACAAGCCGCTTACAGACGGAGCGTCGAAGAGGACGGGCACCGGAAGGTCGGCATCGAATGCCGTGTTCACACTGGCGATCAGGCGCATCGCGGAAAGCGAGTCACCCCCGAGGTCGAAGAACGAGTCGTCGACGCCGACCCGGTCCAGCCCCAGAATGCCGGCGTAGATACCGGCCAACGTCTCCTCCATCGGACCGGTCGGCGCGCGATACCCGCCGGCGGTGTACTGCGGTGCAGGCAACGCGCGTTGGTCGAGTTTGCCGTTGACCGTCAGAGGCAGCGTCGTCACCGCGACGACGGCGGCCGGCACCATGTAGGGCGGTAGCCGTTTCGCGAGCGCGCTGCGCGCCCCGGGCAGGTCCACTGAGCCCGTCGCAGTCTCGATGACGTAGCCGACGAGGCGTCGGTCACCGGGGCGGTCTTCCCGGACGGTCACGACCGCCTGCTCGACACCCTCCAGCGCGGCCAACGCGGCCCGCACCTCACCGAGTTCGATGCGGTAACCGCGGATCTTGACCTGCTCGTCGATACGTCCCACGAACTGTAGTTGCCCGTCCGTGCGCCATCGCACGAGATCTCCCGTGCGATACATCCGTTGGCCGGGTGCCCCGTCGCCGACGAACGGGCATGCCACGAACCGTGAGGCGGTCAAACCGGCCCGGCGCCAATACCCGCAGCCCACTCCGGCACCGGCCACATACAGTTCCCCGACGGACCCGACCGGCACCGGCCGCAGCCACCCGTCCAGGACGAAAAACGCCGATCCCCCCACCGGCGAGCCGATCGGCGGCACTCCCGACCCCACCGCCAGCGGCGCGCTCATGGACGTATACACGGTCGTCTCGGTGGGACCGTACGAGTGGACCATCACCCGCCCGGACGCCCACCGATCCACCACCTCGGCGGGGCAGACCTCGCTGGCGGCCACCAACGTCACCCCGTCGAGCCCCCGCGGCGACATCATCGCGACCGCCGACGGCGTCAGGAGCAGCACGCTGACGTCTTCGGCCACGAGTAGGGCGCGCAGGTCCTCGGGTGAGCGGCTCACCGACTCGGGCACCACGACGAGCCGCCCACCACGTAGCAGAGCACCCCACATCTCCCACGCCGATACATCGAAGGCCAGCGAATGCCATTGTGACCACACCTGTTCGGGCGCAAGCCACTGGTCCAGCGACCTCAGCAACTGGGTCAGATTGTGATGGGTGATGGCCACCCCCTTGGGTGCACCGGTCGTCCCGGAGGTGTACATCAGGTAGGCGACATCGTCGGCGTTCGGTGTCGGCAGATTCGTTGCCGGATAGGTTTCGAGGTGAGGAGCGTCGACATCGATGACCGTGACGTCGTACTCGCCCAGCCGGTCGGCGAGCCCGGCGCTGGTGATCGCGGCGACCGGCCGCGCATCGGCGAGCATGAAACCGATGCGGGCCGCCGGCAGCGCCGGGTCGATCGGGAGATAGGCGGCCCCCGTTTTGAGCACCGCCGCAATCGCGGTGACCGCTTGCAGGGAACGAGAGAGCAGCAGCGCCACACATTCGCCTGGGCCCGCACCCTGATCGACGAGCAGGTGCGCTAGCCGGTTGGCTGCTTCATCGAGTTCGCGATAAGTCAGTGAGCAGCCCTCGAAAGTGACTGCCACCTCCTCGGGCGTTTTCGCCACCTGCACAGCGAATGCCGCCGGGATCGACACGTGCGTCGCCGGCGGCTGAGTCAACACCGCGCGATGGCCGATCTGATCCAATCGGGTGTGCTCGACATCGTCGAGTACGTCCACCGACGAAACACACTGGCGCGGATCGGTCGTCATCGCAACCATCACCCGCTGGAAACGCTGGATCAACGCCTGGATACGTTCGCGATCGAAGACGTCTGTGTCGAATTCGAAGCGAAGGCCCAGTCGAGGACCGGGGCTGGCTTGCACCGTCAGTGGGTAGTGGTTGTATTCGCGGCTGGCGAACTCGGTGACGGCCAACCCGTCGGCATCGGAGAGGGCTGCAGTGTCGATGGGGTAGTTCTCGTACACGAACACTGTGTCGAAAAGCTGGTCGTGACCGGCGATCCGGTGGATCTCGGGTAGCGCCAAGTGCTGATGTTCGAGTGTGTCCTTGTGGGCGCCGTGCATGTGCTCGATCAGGTCCGTGATGGAGGCCTGCGCGGTGATGGGGGCCCGCACCGGAACGCTGTTGATCAGCAGGCCCACCATCGACTCCGCACCTGGCAGTTCGACGGGGCGACCCGAGACCACCGTGCCGAAGGCGACATCGTTCTGGCCGGTGAGCCACATCAGTAGTTGGGCCCATGCGGCTTGCAGCACGATGTTGGTGGTGGTGTGGTGGGACCGTGCCAATTCGCTGATGTCGCGGGTGATTTCGGCCGGTATCTGGAAGGTTTCGACGGCGCGGGGCCCGAGCCTGGACCGGTCGGGCGAGCCGACCAATGTGGGGGTGTCAAACCCGGTGAACACCTCGAGCCACGCCGCGCGCGCAGCGTCGCGATCCCGCTCGGCCAACCAGGTGACGTACCTGCGATACGACCCCGGTGCGCCGAGCCACTGCCCGTGATAGGCGGCGAACACTTCGCCGAGAAGGATCGGCAGCGACCAGCCGTCCATCACGATGTGGTGGTACGTCAGCACCAAACGGTGCCGATCGTGTGCGGTGCGGATCAAAGCGGCACGAACGGCGGGCGGATGCGCCAGGTCGCCAACCGCAGCGCGTTCCTCGGCGCAGATCTGCTCGATCTGCTCCGTATGCTCATGACGAGCGGTTTGCGCTGCCGCCAAATCGACGTGGCGCCAGGCCATGACGGGATCGGCGGGGATGATCTGCACCGGCTCCCCGGACTGCGCCCAGAAGCGGGCCGCCAGATGAGGGTGGCGTTTGACCACGGTGTGCATCGCCTCGCGTAACCGATGGTCGTCCAGCCGACCACTCAGCGTGATGTCCAGCTGCATCGCGTAAACATCGTCGCCGCCACCATGTGTGGCGACGGCGTGGAAGAACAATCCCTGCTGTAACGGCGTCAGCGGCAGGATGTCGGCGATGTCGTAGCGCTGTGCGAGGTCGTCGATCTGGTACTGGGTCAACCGGGCCGGTGCGATGTCGGAGGGGGTGAGGCCGCCGCCGCCTGCGTGGACGTGGGTGCAGATGCCGGTGAGGGCTTGGAACCAGAGTTGGTTGAGTCGGTGGATGTGTTCGGGGGTCAGTGTTGAGGGTGCCCATGTCCAGTGGGCGTGTAGTTGTGGTCCGGTGCTGGTGTCGGTGGTGGC
>NZ_BCTA01000027.1 GCF_001570485.1 Mycolicibacterium novocastrense | reverse complement strand
CTCGCACACCCACCCACCGGATCACCACCAACGGTCCCACCCTGCCCAGGCCCCCGCGGCGAACGCGCCGAATGGAAATGGTACGACCCCTACGAACCCCCACCACCACCAAGCGATAACTAGGGATTTTGGCCCAAACACTCTGGCGAGCAGCATTTTTCGCCGTCAGATTTCTAGAGAAGGCAAGAATTCCGTCGCGTGTGGCGACGTCTTCAGGTACTCACCCCGACCAGCTTCTGGATGAAGCGGATCTCATCGTTGTTGTGTGCGTTGCCGTCCGGGTGGATCAGGTCGGAGAACCACGTGTCCGGAAGCGTCGTATAGGGCTCGTTCCAGGAGTCCCACGGAAGGTACGTCTGCGTGCGCCCGGCGACGAATCCCCAGTTGTAGGCGCCGACGTTGCGCCGCTTGGCAATCGGCAGGATGCCCTCGACGGTGCTGCCGAGATTACGGGCGAGGTACTCGGTGCACAGGATCGGCCGGCCCAGCGGAGTGAGCTCGTCGATGCGGTCCTCGAACTCTGAGGGCTCGGCATAGCTGTGGAAGCTGATGATGTCCGAGAGCTCGAGCTGCAGGCTGGCGATCTCACTGCGGCTGCCGGGGTCTCGCCAATGTCCCTGCCATACCCCGCTGGTCAACGGTTGGATCGGCTTGACCGCTCGCACCCACTGAAACACGTGCGGCAGGAACGCCGTGACCAGCTTCTGCTTATCGGGATGCTCGACCTTGCGGTAGTCCTTCGCTGGGTTGTCCGGCTCGTTCCACACGTCCCACCCCAGTACCCGGGGATCGTTGCGGAAGAGGCCGACCACGCCGGTGACATAGCTCTGCAGTACGCGCGTGTAGGCCGGGTCCTGCAGTCGATGCGCACCGGGACTCTGGACCCAGCCCGAGTTGTGCACTCCCTTGATCGGAGCCCGCTGAGGACCGGCCTTGGGCAATGGATCCCAACACGAGTCGAACAGCACGAACAGCGGCTTGATGTTGTGACTGGCCGCGATCGAGACGAACTGTGACAGCCGTTGGCTGAATCCGGCTCGGTCCGCCGCCCACAGCTGGTCGTGCAGGAACACCCGCATGGTGTTCATCCCGATCCGCCTGGCGACGCTCAGCTCGCCGGAGATGCGACGCGGGTCGAAGGTGCCCGCCTGAAACATCTCGAGCTGATTGACCGCGTTCGAGGTGACATAGTTGGCCCCGAGCAGCCAACCCTGCTCCCCATACCAGGCGTTGGCGCGGTCAACCGACCATCGCCCCGTCTCGGCCGCAGCGGCGGAGGGCAGCTTGGTCAGTGCCGCGGCGGCTGCAAGGTACAGCGGAAGTTTGAGGGCGGTTCGCCGGCGCACCTTGTGAACATAGTGTTCAGAGCCGAGCTGTTCGGTCCTCGTGTCTCATCTTGCAACGCAACAGGTTTCGAATTGTTATCAATCGGGTGAGCCGAGTCACCCTGTTGCCGACCAGACAGGCTCAGACCGTGAGCCCGTCGGCCACCCGCGGCACCCGCTCCGCCTCCGCGCCGTCGAGCACCATCGCCGCGACCCGGTCCCGGTGTTGTTCGGCGCTGCCCAGCAGAACCGCGTTCGTCGCGGCGCGCTTGTAATACAGATGCGCCTGGTGTTCCCAGGTGAACCCGATGCCACCGTGCACCTGGATGGTGTCGTTGGCGACGTGGCTCAGGGCGCCCGAGCAGACTGCCTGGGCGATGCTGGTGGCCAGCGCCGGATCATCGGATCCGTCCGCCAGCGCCCAGATCGCGTGATAGGCAGTCGACCTCGCGTGCTCGACGTCGACGAGCAGGTTCGCGAGCCGATGCTTGACCCCCTGAAACGATCCGATCGGCCTGCCGAACTGCAGTCGCGACTTCGCGTACTCCACCGACAGGTCCAGCAGATGCTGGGCGGCGCCCACCTGCTCCACCGCAAGAAGCGCCGCACCGACCTGTAGCGCATGGTCGATGACCCGGGCGGCTTCCTCGGCCCCGGCGATCACGCGGGCGGGCGCCTCGGTGAACGTCACGTTCGCCTCGGAGCGGGTGAGATCGAGCGTGGCCAGCGGTGTGCGCTGTACTCCGTCGGCGGTGCCGTCAACGGCATACAGGACGACGCCGTCATCGCTCCGCGCGGCGACCAGCAGGACGTCGGCGATGCCGCCGTCGACCACCTGACTCACCGTGCCCGACAACGCATCTCCCGCAGCGGTCACCGTGACGGCGTCGGGATCGAATGCGCCGCCGCGGTCCACCACGGCAAAGGCCGCGGTGCGCCGACCCTCCACGAGGTCACCGAGCAGCTCGTCGCGCACCGGCCCGGATGGGGCGGCCACCAGAGCCGGAATCGCCAGGTACACCGTCCCGAACAGCGGCCCACACGCCAACCGTGCCCCCAGCTCCTCGATGGCCACGGCCTGATCGACGAGCGTTCCGCCGACTCCGCCGTCGGCCTCGGGCACCGACAGACCCAGCACGCCGAGCTCGCCGCCGAGCCGTGCCCACACCTTGGGATCGAACGGCGGGTCGGACTCCATCAACCCGCGGACGGTCTCCTCCGAGAAGTGCTCGGCGCTGAACTTGCGCACCGCATCGCGCAATTGACCCTGTTCCTCGGTGAACTTGTACTCAGCCACGGGGGATCTCCTTCCACGGCATGCCGGCGTCGGCACGCAGGTCGCCGGGCAGCCCGAGGATGCGTTCACCGAGGATGTTGCGCATCACCTCAGACGTCCCGCCTTCGATGGTGTTCGCACGGCTGCGCAGGTACCGCTGCTGGATCGGCCCCTGCCAGTCCCTTTCGCCGGTCGCCGCGCCCTGCTGATAGCCGTGGTACAGGATGCCTTCTGGCCCAAGGAAATCCATGCACCACTGGTAGATGTCCTGGTTGAGCTCGGCCCCGACCAACTTGCCGACCGATCCTTCCGGGCCGGGTCCGCCGACCGTCGCGGCCGCGCGTGACCGTTCGGAGGTGAGCCGTTGTGCCTCCGAGCGCAGCCACAGCTGCGTGAGGCGGTCGCGCAGCACCGGGGTGTGGCGTTCGGGCCGCGATGCCCACAGTCCGGTCGCGTCGGCGATGGTGCCGGCGCCGCGCCTGCTGCCGCTGCCGCCGAGTGCGGTGCGTTCGTTCATCAGCGTCGTCATCGCGACGGCCCAGCCGTTGTCGACCTCGCCGAGGCGGTGCTTGTCCGGGATGCGGGCGTCGCTGAAGTAGACCTCGTTGAACTCCGCCTGACCCGTCATCTGGCGCAGCGGTCGCGTTTCGACGCCGTCGCCGTGCATGTCGATGACGAAGTACGTCAGGCCTTTGTGCTTGGGCACATCGGGATTGGTGCGCGCGAGCAGCAGCCCCCAGCGGGCTCGATGCGCCAGGCTGGTCCACACCTTCTGGCCGTTGATGACCCAGTCGTCTCCGTCGCGCACAGCCGACGTGGCCAGACCGGCGAGGTCGGAGCCGGCGCCCGGCTCGGAGAACAACTGGCACCACAGGTCGTCTGTGGTTGCCAACGGGCGCAACCACTTTCGTTTGACGTCCTCGGTCTGGGCGTGTTCGCGGATGGTCGGCGCTGCCATGCCGTAGCCCATCGGGTTCAGACCGAGGGGTACGGGGCCGCCCGCACCCTGCAAGATGCGGTCGGCGACGGCCTGCAGACCGCGGGACACTCCGAGCCCACCCAGGCCTTCGGGAAAGTGCACCCAGGTCAGACCTGCGTCGTAACAGGCGCCGAGGAATTCGGGGATCGGCACGTTCTTCGGGTCGTGGTCGGCGACGACCCCGCGCGCCAGTTCGGCGACCCGACCGGCATCAGCGTCATTGCTCATGGCTGTCACCATAGAAACTCGACGCGCGTCGAGGAACAGCGGTACCGGGTTGAGCGACTATCCGCGGTACTCGGCGATCTTGGCGGCGTAGTCGTCGAGAAGCCGCAGCGACTCGTCGCGCGGTTTGGTGGGCAGCAGCAGGTTGGCCTGCCGGTAGCCGAGGTCCTCGAGAGCGCGCCAGTAGTCCGGATCCGCGGGCGTGCCGAACGTCGTCAACGGCACGTCGTGACCCGCGCCCTCCCGCATCTGCTCGATTCGTTTCGCCAGCCTCTCGACCGGTAGTGGGTTGGAGATCCAGCCGGCGCCATGGCGGATCACCCGCTTGACCGTGGCGTCGGAGTCACCGCCGATGACGATTGGCGGGTGGGGCTTCTGCACCGGCTTCGGCCGCAGGAACGACGATTCGAAGTCGACGAAACGTCCGTGATACTCGGCGGGCTCATCGGTCCACAACGCTTTGATGGCCTCGATGCGTTCGTCCAGCAAGGCCCCGCGGGTCTTGGGGTCGGTGCCGTGGTGGCGCAACTCCTCGATGTTCCACCCCGCGCCCACACCGAGCACGAACCGGCCGCCCGAGATCAGGTCGATGCTGGCGGCCTCCTTGGCGGTGATGATCGGATCGCGCTGGATCAGCAGCGCGATGCCGGTGACCAGCTCGATCTTCGAGGTCACCGCCGCTGCCGCGGCCAGCGTGACGAACGGATCCAGGGTGCGGTAGTAGATCTTCGGCAGGTCCCCGCCCATGGGATACGGCGACTGCCTGCTCGCCGGGATGTGGGTGTGCTCGGCGACGACGAGCGCGTCGAAGCCGCGCTCCTCGACGGCGCGGGCCAACGACACGGTGTCGATCGTGTCGTCGTTGACGAAGGTTGAGATCCCGAAGTCCATGCCGCCCTCGCTTTCGTCGATGCGCATGCCAACGCCGGCGCGCGACGCGGCTATTCCTCAGGCCAGTGGTTCACCGAACTTGGTCAGCACATGCCATTCCCCGCCGAACATATCGAGACCCTGCCCGTGGGCGTCCCTGTCGGTCTGATCGCCCGCATACCGGTAGAGCGGGTGGCCTCGGTACGTCACCTGCTCGCCCTCGTCGCGACGCGGAACGATCTTGGCCGCCGCGACGTCGATGCCGATACCGCCGGCCGGATCCGCGTCCGCCAACAGGGGCAGCCAGGTGTCGGCGCACTCGCCGTAGCAGGTGGGTTCGTTCGGACCGTCCTCCGAGAAGACGTACAGCGTGCGGCCGGTGCTGTCGACGATGATCTGCCCGAGGTCACCGCGATCGTCGATGCCGAGCGAGACGTCCCCGATCGGCGGCTTCCGCTCGATCGACGGCGGCGGATTGGGCGCCGGCGTACGCGGCTCGGTGCGCGGTGCGGCCAACGAAGTTTGGGTGCCGGACGCCGCGGCCGTCGCCGTGCTGTGGGTCTCCTTGTTCTCGAGCGCGGCGCACCCGGACAGCGCCGTGAGGCTGACCATCAGGATCGACGCGCACATCGGCGACGTTCGTGGCGTGGGCATGATCAATCCATTTCCTTCGGTCTCACCGCTCAAACGTGTCAACGACCCGCATTGCTCGCCAACTCGATCACGTACGAGTTGACGAAATCACCGGCACGCGGGTCACCCTTACCGCATGTCCCGTCGGATTCGCCGGGCCGCTTCACCCACAGATAGGCGTCGGCGTGCGGACCCGCGGTGGCCGTGGTCGGCGCGACACCCAACGCCCTTCCGCTGGGGTTGCACCAATAGAGCTCGCCCTCGGCGGGCCCGTTGCCGTTGCGGGACGTGTCGATCACGTAGTGCTTACCGTTCGTCAGGCCCGAAATCGCTTCGCCGTAACCGATTTCATCTTCGGTGGTGAAGAAGTTCGCGACGTTGAGGCTGAACCCTCGCGCACGCTCCACACCGGCCTGGTTGAGGCGCGACGCCATCTCCTCGGGGCTGTGCCAGCGCAGGTGGCCCGCGTCGACGTACACCGCGGTCGACGGGTTGCGGGTCAGGGCGTCCACCGCGTAGCGGATCAGGTCGAAGCGTTCCTGACGCTGATCTCCTGACAAACAGTCGGCCATGGCGAGCGCGTCGGGTTCGACGATGACCGCTGCGGGCACCGGACCGATGTCGGCGGCGATGCCGTCGATCCACTGACGGTACGCCTCACCGGATCCATGACCTCCCGCCGCGAAGCTTCCGCAGTCGCGGTGCGGGATCCCGTAAATGGCGAACACCGGTATGGCGCCGGCGGCGGCCGCGTCGCCCGCGTACTTGGCCACCGTCGACGCCGACGAGCCCGGCACCAGCCAGTAGGCCTGCGGGGTGTTGGCGACCGCGCTCAGTTCGGGGCTGGGCGGGTCCGCAGCCTGTGCGGCGCGCATCGCCTTCGACGTCGGGTTGACGTAGAAGGGTTTGCCCGCCAACGGGTTGGCCTCGCTGACCAAGCGCACTGTCGGCGCCGGGCCGGCGAGGAGCGTCGCGGAGGCGACGACCGCCAAGGTGAGGACGGGGGCGGTCAATCGCGCGACCGCGCGGGCAGCTGAGGACATCACCCCAGGGAAATTAATGGCTCGCGATCGGGCCCGCCAATTCGGCCCTGGTAACCGACCGTGCAGCCTGCGGCCATGCTCGGCGAGGGTTCATGGCTGCGCGCGTTAGTGTGCTGGGGTCGGGCTCACCGACAAACCGGCAGAAAAGATGGGCATCCATGACCGCAGCACCAGAGACGTCGGCCATCGAAGCGCGGGTCGGCCATTGGTACCAGATGGCCGACCCCTACCTCGTCGGCCGCGAGAAGGTGCGCGAATACGCCCGCGCGGTGCAGGACTACCACCCCGCCCACTGGGACGTCGCTGCCGCCGCTGAGCTGGGATTTTCGGGGCTGGTAGCGCCGCTGACGTTCACGTCGGCCCCGGCCATGTCGTGTAACCGGCACATGTTCGAGCAGGTGGTCGTCGGTTACGACACCTACCTGCAGACCGAAGAGGTCTTCGAGCAGCACCGCCCGATCGTGGCCGGCGACGAGCTGGTCATCGACGTCGAGTTGACGTCGGTGCGCCGGATCGCGGGCCGGGATCTGATCACCGTCACCAACACCTTCACCGACACCGCCGGCGAGCGGGTCCACACCCTGCACACCACCGTGGTGGGCTTGACCAGTGAGGACGTGGATCCCGACATCATGTCCGCCGTCCACGCCAAGATGATGCACGACGTGGACATCTTCGCGGTCAGTGAAGCTGAGGGCACATACGAGAAGACCGTGCGGCCCGAGAGCGAGGCCCGGATCGCCGATGGTTCGGACCGCTCACCGGGCACGCCGTCGTTCGACGAGCTGACGGTCGGCGACGAACTCCCGGTGCGCCATACGCGGTTGTCCCGCGGGGATCTGGTCAACTATGCCGGCGTCGCCGGGGACGCCAACCCCATCCACTGGGACGAGGAGATCGCCAAGCTGGCCGGTCTGCCCGACGTGATCGCCCACGGCATGCTCACGATGGGGTTGGGCGCCGGATTCGTTTCCGGATGGTCGGGCGACCCGGGCGCGGTGACGCGCTATGCGGTGCGGCTCTCCGCACCCGCGATCGTCTCGGCCAAGGAAGGCACCGACATCGAGTTCAGCGGCAGGGTCAAGTCGCTGGATCCTGCGACCCGATCGGGCGTGATCGTGGTGGCGGCCAGATCCGCCGGGAAGAAGATCTTCGGGCTGGCGACCATGAACATCCGCTTCCGCTGACGCGCCGCCACCGTCCTCAGCCGTCGGGCTGCGCGTCACGCGATTGCGGCGCGCGCAATCCGAGCGTTCGGCGCCCGGCCGCAATCAGTTGATCGCGTAGCGTCTCTTCGTCGATGGCGCCGTAGTCCAAGCCCGCGGCGGATGCGATTCCCGACATGACGAGCGCCGCTTTCACCTGGCCGGCCAACCCGGGCTCGACATCGGCGAGCAGGCGCATCTGGCGGTCGACGACCGCGGCCCAATCCGGTCGGGTCCGCAGCAGTGCGACCACACCGGGGTCGCCGGTGAACAGCGGTATCAGCTCGCGGTTCGCGGCGGCCAGCGCTGCATAGCCCCGCAGCAGATGATCTGCGCGGGCACGATGCGCGCGGTGAGTCTCGGCGGCAGCGACGATCGCGGCGACCTCTTCGATGAGCGGTTCCATGACGGCGGTGAGCAGTTCCTCGCGGGTGCGGAAATGGTGGTAGATCGCGGACTTGGTCAGGCCGAGCTCGTCGGAGATCATCTG
This sequence comes from Mycolicibacterium novocastrense, assembly GCF_001570485.1. GTDB lineage: Bacteria > Actinomycetota > Actinomycetes > Mycobacteriales > Mycobacteriaceae > Mycobacterium > Mycobacterium novocastrense. The sequence continues at coordinate 76,540 of NZ_BCTA01000027.1, read as the reverse complement.
CAGCGACGTTCCGGCGACGCTGTGTTGTTTGAACAGGTCGATCGCTACGTCGATGAGGCGCTGCCGGGTCGGGGCACCGGCGTCCGTCAAGGGGTCGCTCACGGGATTCTCTCTGTCGGATTGCTTACACCGCCCACTTTAGCTGACCAGTCGTACAGGGCGATGCTGTACGGTTGGTCAGGACCGAGCTTTACGATTGGTCAGGCGACAACGAGCTTGTCGCAGCATCCCGTCACCGCATATCCCGAGGAGCGCCGTTGACCACGCTGGAAACGCTCGACTTCTTCCATGACGACGCGTTGATCGCGGACCCGTATCCCGTCCTGGCCCGGATGCGCGAGACAAGCCCGGTGCTGCGCGAACCGGTGCACGGCGTCATGGTGGTCACCGGCTACGACGAAGTGCTGTCGGTCGTCGGCGATCCGGAGACGTTCTCCTCGTGCAACTCCACGACGGGTTTTCTGGCCGGCTTCCCGGTTTCCCTGGAGGGTCTTGACGGCGCGGAGGTCCGCGCGCTGATCGAAGCCCATCGCGACAAGCTGCCGTTCAGTGACCAATTGCCGTCGTTCGACCCGCCCAAGCACACCGCCCATCGGTCACTCCTCTCGCGTTTGATCACACCCAAACGCCTCAAGGAGAACGAGGAGTTCATGTGGCGCCTCGCCGACAGAGTGCTCGACCCGTTCCTGGCGGCCGGCGGCGGCGAGTTCATCAGGGAGGTCGCCAACCCGTTCGCGCTCCTGGTCATCGCCGACTTGTTGGGCGTTCCCGAAGAAGACCACGCCGAGCTCACCGCAGAGTTGACGCGCGACGTCGCCCTGGGCAGTGCCGACGGGGAAACCGTCATGGCGCACTCCCCGCTCGAGTACCTCTACGCGCGCTTCACCGACTACATCGACGAGCGACGCCAGTCACCGCGCGGTGACGTCATGACCGAGATGGCCATGGCCACCTTTCCGGACGGATCGGTGCCCGAGGTCATCGACGTGGTTCGCGTTGCGGCCAACCTCTTTTCGGCCGGCCAGGAGACGACGGTCCGACTCCTGTCCTCTGCGCTCAAGATGCTGGCCGAGGACGCGGGACTGGCGGAGCGGCTACGCGAGGCTCCGGAGGCGATCCCCAACTTCATCGAGGAGGCGCTGCGGTTCGAAAGCCCGATCAAGGGCGACTTCAGGTTGGCCCGTGCCGCGACGACGGTCGGCGGGGTCGAGGTTCCGGCGGGTACGACCCTGATGGTGCACTTCGGCGCGGCCAACCGTGACCCCCGCCAGTTCGAGAACCCGGATGTGTTCGATCCTGATCGGTCGAATGCGCGCCGGCACATCGGATTCGGACGTGGCGTGCACAGCTGTATCGGTGCTCCGCTGGCGCGGTCGGAGGGCCGAGTGCTCCTTCGGCGGCTGCTCGAGCGCAGCGCCGAAGTGCGCATCGACGACGCCGCACACGGCCCCACCGGAAGTCGGCGCTTCGACTACGTGCCCACCTACATCCTGCGCGGACTCACCGAACTGCACGTGAAGGTGGCCTGAGATGAGGGTTTCCGTCGACGACGATGCGTGCCGCGGACACGGAGTCTGCGCATCGCTGTGTCCGTCGGTGTTCGTCATCGCCGACCTCGGCTATGCGGAGACGACAGATCCCGAAATACCCGCCGCTCTGGAAGCGTCGGTGACCGACGCCGCGCAGAGCTGTCCCGAAAGCGCCATACACGTCACCAAGGAGAACCATGTCAACTGACTTCGATCGCAAGGGCCGCAAGGCCTTCGACCTGTCCGGCAAGGTCGTCGTGATGGTGGGAGCGGGACAGAGTCCCGGACCCGGCATGGGCAACGGGCGGGCCATCTCGCTTCTGGCGGCGCGCCATGGCGCGGAGGTCGTCGCCGTCGACCTGAATCCCACAGCGGTGAAGGAAACCGTCGAGATGATCGTCGCCGAAGGTGGAAACGCCTACGCCATCGAAGCCGACGTCGCCAGTAAAGATGACTGCCAGAGGATCTTCGACACCGCGATGTCGACCAGCGGTCGCGTGGACGGGATGGTCTACAGCGTGGCCACCAATCCCCCGTTCGACTTTGAGACCAACTCGATGACCGTCGAGAACTTCAACCACGGCATCAACGTCAACATGCTGGGCTGCTATCACTGCAATCTCTTTGCCGCACAATGTATGGAGCGCAACTCCGGCGACACCGCCGGAAGCATCGTCAACATCTCATCGATCGCCAGCGTCAAGAACGAGCTCGGCCTGAACATCGGCATCATGCCGTACGCATTGGGCAAATGCGGTCTGAACCACATCACCGAAATTGCCGCGGTTCAGTACGCCGAGGCCGGAATCCGGGTCAACACATTGATGTTGGGCCCCATCAACTCCGTACTGGCCAATCGGGATTCGCAGTCGCTGTTCGGATTGGACGCCGATGAAGCGACCGAAAGACACAACGACGTCGTCAAGCTCAAGATGGGCCGCGCCAGCGTCTGGGAATCGGCGTACGCCGCGCTCTATCTACTCGCCGACGAATCGCGGTTCATGACGGGACAACAGATCCGCCTGGACGGTGGCGCCACTCTGGTTCGGTGAGGCCAGTGACGGAGCGAGGAGTCAACAGAGGCGCAGTAGTGCGCGGCTGACGATGTCCATCGCCGCACCGGTCGAGATGCCCAGGTCCGCGCTGATCATCTGGACCGCGTCCGGTGCCAGGACACCGACGCTGGTGGCGGCGCAGGCCCGGTAACCCTGCGTGACCAGTTCCTCGGCCGTCAGGAATGAATATCGCGGTTGAAGGTCACGCAGGAACTCGTCTTCGGTCGCACCGGCGGGTGCGGCCAGGACGACCGCGAGGGTCGCGAGTCCGGCGCCAAGACGCATCACGGGCAACATGTCGAACCTCCATCGGATCAATTGTTTCCAGACCATCGACGGATCCCATTCGTCAAGCAGGTCGATGGTATGCCCGCGACAATGCGCCCGCGGCGCATTCAGCAAACATTGGTCAGCGCCGCGGCAACCCGGACAGAACCGTCAGGCGACGACCACCCGGTCCCACACCCGGTGTCGGCCGAGCGCGTTGAGCAGTGACTGGGCCAAACTCGCCGGGTCGGAGCCGGAGAACAGCCCGGGCCCGTCGGTCGGAACCGCTGCGGCGGCAGCAAGCTCGGTCCCCTCCGGAAGCACCGCGATCGCCTTGTGGTGCCGGAACGTCTCGTCGACAATCGTTTTCGCTTTGGCGTTGGTCGGGGATCCCGCGATGAGGATCGCGTCGAACTCCACCGAGCGGGCGGTCGCGTAGGTGCGCGATATCGGAATGGGGGCTCCCTCGTGTTCGAGCGTGCCGCCATGCGCCGCGACGACGAACGGCACGTTCTTCGCGTTCGCGATCGCGGTGACAGCGGCCGCCACGCCGGCGAGGTCGGAGCCCGGGCCGGTGAGGATGCCGATCTGACGGCCCTCGACCGGCCATTCCTCACCGACTTGTGACACCGCGGGGCTGAGCACCACGGGATCGACGGGTGCGACGGTGGGAGCCGGCGCCTCGAGGCCCAACCCCTCGGCCACCTTCGCGCACAGGTCGGCGTCGATGTTCGCCAGGGCCACCAGCTGGCGCTCCTTGACCGCCTGCTCGTAGCACTTGCCGAGTTCGAAGGTGTACGCCTCGGCGACGTGGTCCTGTTCGGCCGCGCTCAGGCTGCGGTAGAACATGGTCACCTGGCTGAAGTGGTCGTCGTAGGTGGCCGGTGCGTCGCGACGTTTCGTCGACTCCGGAATGACGGTGGGCACCTCGATGAACGCGCCGGTGTCCGCGCCCGCGAGGAACGGGCAACCGCCGTCCAGCGAGTTCGGCTTGTACGGTGCCACGCCGGGCTGCACACCGGACTGGTGGAACCCGTCGCGGAACATGTCGTTGACCGGAGCGTGGGGCCGGTTGATCGGGATGTGGCTGAAGTTCGGGCCCGCGAGCCTGGTGATCTGCGTGTCGAGATATGAGAAGAGCCGCGCCTGGAGCAGCGGGTCGTCGGTGATGTCGATCCCGGGCACCAGGTGGCCGGGGTGGAAGGCGACCTGCTCGGTTTCGGCGAAGAAGTTCGTCACGTTGCGGTTGAGCTGAAGCGTTCCGATGACCTGCACGGGGGCCAGTTCCTCGGGCACGATCTTCGTCGGGTCGAGCAGGTCGATGCCCTCGAACATCTGCTCCGGGGTGTCCGGGAACACCTGCACCCCGAGGTCCCACTCGGGGTAGACGCCCTTCTCGATCGCGTCCGCGAGGTCGCGTCGATGGAAGTCGGGGTCCACACCGGCGGTGATCTGCGCCTCTTCCCAGACCTGGGAATGCACCCCGAGCCGGGGCTTCCAGTGGAACTTCACCAGCGACGTCGATTCGTCCGGCCCGATCAACCGGAACGTGTGGACGCCGAACCCCTCCATCATCCGGTACGACCGCGGAATCCCGCGATCGGACATGTTCCACATGGTGTGGAACTGGGCCTCGGTGTGCAGCGAAACAAAATCCCAGAAGGTGTCGTGCGCGCTCTGCGCCTGCGGGATCTCGCGGTCCGGATGCGGTTTGGCGGCGTGGACGACGTCGGGGAACTTGATGCCGTCCTGGATGAAGAACACCGGGATGTTGTTGGCGACGAGGTCGAAGGTGCCTTCGTGGGTGTAGAACTTGGTGGCGAATCCGCGGGTGTCGCGCACCGTGTCGGCCGAGCCGCGGTTGCCCAGGACGGTGGAGAAGCGGACGAAGACCTCGGTCTCCGCGCCCGACTTCAGAAAGCCTGCCTTGCAGATCTTCTCGGCGGCGCCGTTGGCGCGGAACACACCGTGCGCACCGGCGCCGCGGGCGTGCACCACCCGCTCGGGGATCCGTTCGTGGTCGAAGTGGGTGATCTTCTCGCGGAGGTGGTGGTCCTGCAACAGAGTCGGCCCGCGCTCGCCGGCCTTAAGGGAGTGGTCGGTGTCGTAGAGCCGCGCGCCTTGCGCGGTGGTGAGGTACGCACCCTGCTGCCCACGGGCGGTCATCGGTCCCTCGGCGGAAGTCCCCGTCGCCGTGCGGAGTTTCGGTGCAGTCTGATCGGGCTTCGGCGGCAGGGGCTCGCGCGGGGCGGTCGGCTCGTCGAACGACGGCGCCTCCGGACCGGGCGCGCCGGGAATGTAGGACGGATTGTGCTGGTCGGCCTGGCCCTCGCGCTTGAGCTCTTCGTTGCCGAGTAGCGTCCCGGCCGCCTCCTTGGCCTTGCCCTTGGCCTCTTCGACGATGCCCTTGACGGCTTCTTTGGGTGCGCGGTCGTCCGCCATCGATGTCTCCCTATCGCGACTGTCTCGGTGCCGATAACCGTCATTGACGGCAGGCCTGCTCGCGGCGGCGGGTTTCCATTCGGGAGCCACTTGAAACGTCTCGCAGGGCGGCCGGAGCGGATCACAGCGCCGCCGACGATCGGCTCGGGGTCAAAGCTGTTGCCGGACAGGCGCCGACCCGAATGTCGCTGCGGCTAGAGCTGACTGGTGCTGGTCGCGGGCAGCTCGGGTAGCGGCGCGCTGCCGGCGGGTGGGGCAAGACGCCAGGTGTCGAACGCCATTGCCAGCATCGCGTAGGTGCCGACGACGAAGATGAGTTCCATCGCCTGGTGCGTGCCGAGTTCGTCGGTGAGGCGTTGCCACGTCGTTTCCTCGGAGCGGCCCTGACTGATCAGTTCGTCGGTGGCGTCGAGCACCAACCGGTCGGCACCGGTGAAACCCTCGTTACCCTCCGCGAGGCGCGCGATGTCCGCCTCCGGCACGCCGCCATCCGTCGCGACCTTGAAGTGCTCCCCCCAGAAAAAAGCGGACCGCCGGGTGAGCGCCACCCGTAGCACCGCCAGTTCGCGCAAACGCAACGGCAACTCGCCGCGCTGGAGCAGCCAACCGTTGAAGCTCAGGAACCGCCGGGCCATTTTGGGGTGACGAGCGAGCAGGCCGATGATGTCGAACTTGAGCGGGTCGGCGGGATGGCCGGAACCGGCGCGCGGCACCTTCTCACCCGGCAGGCCCAGCAGTGCACCGAACGCGGAGTACTCGTCGTCGCCCCATTCGTCGGCCGTCAGCGGTGCAAACAGCGGCGGTGTGCTCTGGGTGCCCGTCATGTCCGGCGCCCTCCGTTGACAGGAATGACTTGGCCGGTGATGTAGTCGGATTCGTCTTGACACAGGAAGATCGCGGCGTTGGCGATGTCCTCGGGCCGACCCGCGCGGCGGACAGGGGTGATCTTGGCGAAATGCTCGAGTGACGCGGTGAACCGTCCCTCCTCGATCGCCTTCTCGAGCATCGGAGTGACCACCATGCCGGGCGGAATGGTGTTGACCGTGATGCCTTTCGGCCCCAGCTCCAACGCGAGGCTCTTGGTGAATCCGATCACCCCGGCCTTGGAACTGACGTAAGCCGCCATCCGGGACTGTCCACCCTGCGCACTCGAGGACGAGATGTTGACGATGCGACCCCACTGTGCGTCGAGCATGTCGGGCAGCACCACCTGGGTGCAGATGAACGGTCCGCGCAGGTTCACCGCCATCACCCGGTCCCATTGCTCGTCGGTGATCTCGGCGAACTTGCCGAACTGCTCGATGCCGGCGTTGTTGATCAGCATCAACACCGGGCCGAGGTCGGCTCGGACCTGCGCCACTGCGGACTCGACCGCGGCACGGTTTGAGACGTCGACGACGTAACCGGCGACCTTCGCGCCGTCGCGGCGCAAGCGGTCGACCTGGGTCTCGATTTCATCGGTGGTGATGTCGAATATCGCGACCTTCGCGCCGCGCGCGGCAAGCGCCTCGGTGATGGCCAGGCCAAGGCCGGCGGCACCGCCGGTGACGATGGCGGTGGTGTCTTCGAACGGCATATTGGTAGAGCCCTTACGAGAATTCGATGTGCAGGCGGGTCAGCCCGCGCAGGATGAAGGTCGGTAGATAGGAGTAGCGGCGGCGAGATAATCGTAGGGATCACGCAGTATTTCGTTGTCGGTGAAGAAGTCCACTTCGTCCAGATCAGCTGCTCTGGCCGCGGCCTCCGGCTTGGTCACTCCACTGCCCCGCCGTCGTCGAAACTCGGCATCGGCGCGCCGCTAGGCATCTCCATCTGTAGATAGACGGCGATGCGCCGCACCTTGTCGTCGGCGTCGAACTCGTAGACCGACAGGGAATTGACCACGCTGCTGAAGTCACCGATGCGGCTACGTTCTTCGAGTTCGAGGAACACCAAATCCGGTGTTTCGGTGATCCTTTGGAACGAGCAGTCCCAGTCCGATGACATGGCCCAGTTCGTCAGAAACTCGGTGTACTGGTTCCAGTCCATCACCTCTTTGAACGGACCGACGCGGACGAACTCATCGATGGCGATCAGTTCTCCGAGCGGTGCCCAGCTTTCGACGGTGAAGCCGGGCCGCTTCGCACTGTCGACCAATCGCTTGGTGATCTGGCTGTACTCCAGCACAGCACGCGACCGACCGGTTGTCGTGGTGAGGAGGTCGTCGATGGTCGTCATACCGTCACCCCCGCTTCAGCCAGGCGGCGCTCGAGCGCGTCCAGGTACTCGCCAGTGCCGTGGAACGGACCGTGGACACCGATGGCGACGTCCAGAAAGGCGTTGTATTCGTCGTTGACGTGGGTTTCCCACCGGGTGATCTGCCCGTGCTCGTCGGTGTCGACGAAGCTGTACGAGTAGAAGCCCATCTTGATGTTGTCGGTCGTGTGACCCTCCCATCGGGTCTTCATCACGAAGCCGTGGTCGGCCGGCCAGTAGGCGAAATCGGCAGGCTTCCAGTCGGGAAAGCTCAGCGAATACGCCTTGGCCTCCATCGTGGAGGCCTTAGCGGTGTCCGCGGGAAACTCGCTGAGCTTGAACACCTCATCGCCGGTGAAGTACGGCGAGACGTAAACCCCGTCAGGAGCGAATTTCCATGTATCAGCGAAGGCTTCGCCGTCTTGCACACCTTGGCGCAAGTAGGCATCACGGTATGCCTCTGCCATTCGGATGTGGTGCGCGATGCGCTCCTCGAGAGTCAATGTGTCTTCTTTCGATTGATTTCGGATCCAGTCAATTGGTCGCGGCGTTGGCCATGTAGCGGTCGATCACCGAGTGGAATTGCGCAATGACCACTTCCTCTTTGACGAGCGACATGTGGTCGAGCCGGTCGTTGCGCAAGCCCTTCTGCTGGCGAGGCATCTGCTCGTAGTCCTGCTGGAGCGCTTCGAAATACTTGTAGCTGCCGGGCGTGTCCACGAAGATCGCCTCGGCACGCACAGCATCGCGGAAATCCTCCGGCACGTACATGTAGCTGGCCACGTGCCAGATGCAGCGGTTCGGGTCGCCGTCGGGATGCGGCCGCGACATGATGACGTGGCATTCGCCTGCGCGAACGGTCATGAAGTAGTTGGGGAACAACACCCAGCCCTGGTTGTCGACCATCTGGCTGTCCGTCAGGGCGCTGACGTCGAGGCCCATCCCGGTCAACACCTCGCGGGTGGCCTGCTGCAGCAGGAGGCGAGGGGTGACGTCGTCGGGGAATGTGACCTTTCCGTCCTCGTCCTGATACGGCGCGAGGAGTTCCTGGAACCGCGGGATCACCGCAACAGTCCCGGGGAAGGTCTCCGGCAGCGCCAGCATGCCTTCGACCTGCTCCTGTGCACTGGCACCCGTGACCTCGAACGGAGCCATTGCGACACTGTGGTTTTCGAAGAACCGGTAACGCGCGGTCCTCGGATTGATGTGCAACACCTGCAACAGCTGAGGGTGGATGCCGTTGATGTGGTAGCCCTCTTCGAAGGCATCCATGACGACCTTCCAGTTGCACTCGATCGCCTCGGTGACATCCATGACAGTGGTGAACTTGTCGATGTTGTAGGGCTCGAGCAACGTGACCACGTCCTCGCCCAGATACTCCCGTAGCGGCTGCGCCTCGGGGTCGGGGTTGAGGAAGATGAATCCGGCGAAGGTGTCGACCGACACCGCAAGCAGCGAGTTCTCGGTCTTGTCGATCGGCCCGGCGAGGTTCTCGCGCAGCAATCCCTTGAGCCTGCCCTCGAGGTCATACGACCAGAGGTGGTACTGACACAGGAAGCCGCGCTTGGCATTTCCGGTCTCGGTGATGCACAGCGCGTTGCCGCGGTGCCTGCACGCGTTGACGAAACCGCGGAGTTTCTCGTCCTTTCCGCGCACGATGATGAACGACTGATCCATGATGTCGTACTTTTTCCAGTCGCCGGGTTTTGGCAGCTCGTCCACCCGGCCCACGATCTGCCACGCGCGCATCCAGATCTTCTCCCGCTCACCCGCGGCGTATTCGGGACAGGTGTAGCGGTCGGTGCGAATCGTCGTGTTGAACGTCCCCGGCTGGACGTCTTCCAGTCCGAGACCCAGCCCGGAGTCCGGGTCGAGCCATTCTCCTGGCCGCGTTGCTGGCATCAAGGGAGTCCTCCTCAGTCGGCGAGAGCACGCGGGGTGCCGGAATCCCATGCCGGACGGGGCTTGGCCCGCCTGGGCTGTGGCATGGATCCGAGCGTCCACCGCCTGTGACGTGATTCACCATATACACGAACGTATTGGAGATACAACTGTGTATAAAGGTGGTCGGGATCACACCTTCGGAACGACCAAGGAGGCTGGCGTTGAGCAACTACCGACTTGACGTGGTCAGCGCCACCGTCGCGGATGCGGTGCGTCACGCCGGCGGGCTGATGTTCGACCGCGTTCGTGCGGGATGGCGCGTCGTCGTCGTCACCGAAGACACCTCCCACTCAACGGCGCTGACCATTCTCGGAACCCGCACCCGGTCGCCTGGGGAACCCGAGGAGATACCGGCGAAAGCTGGTCGGGTGGTGCACATCCGAGTCCTGCCTGGCGATTCGCCTTCTGTGAACCGACGCACAACAGGGGTGGCGCTGCCACGGGCCGGGCTGGGTTCTCAGCTTCTGTTCTGGGGACCGCGTGTCGACTGCGAGCCGGCTGAGCCCAAATATCCCGTCCGCCATGAGCTGAGTCCGGCGGCCCGGAGATTCAAGGGCTGTGCCCTGCACGCCGCTGGACTCGACACTCACGTCGAGCCATCGGAGGAGTTCTGGTCGAACGATGTCGTGGATGCAGACCTGTTCGCCGACCTCTTGCTCGACTCGCAGATCGGAACCGTCGAGTCCGTGGCTCGGCCGTCGTCGGCCAGTTTGGTGAGAGGATGACCCCGTGGCCGAGCGGTGGACGAAAGAGCGGCGTGCCGAGCACACCCGGCAGATCCTCTTGGATGCCGCGGAGGAGGTGTTCGCTCGCAAGGGCCTGACCGGTGCAGCGCTCGAGGAGATCGCCGACGCCGCGGGATTCACTCGGGGCGCCATCTATTCGCAGTTCGGCGCCAAGGAGAAGCTGTTCCTGGCGGTCGTGGACCGCCAGCGGCAGCGCTTCCTCGACGGGTTCATCGAGGTGATGATGTCGTTCCATCGACTCGATGACGTCGACCTCGACGAGTTGGCCGACCGGTGGCGCCAACTGAGCCGCGGAACAGACCGGGCGGCACTCGGTTTGGAGCTGAAGTTGTTCCTGCTGCGCAACCCCGATGCCGGCGAACGCGTCGCCGCTCAGCGTCTTGAAACAGTTCGCGCGCTCGGCGAGTTCATCAGCAAGAACGTCGCCCGGATCGGCGGGGTCCTCACCATGGAGGCCGAGACCCTGGCCCGAGTGATTCTGGCCGCCAATGACGGCATCACCCTGGACAGTCATCTGGACGGCGAAGACCTTTACCGCCCGTATATTCAATTGGTGATGTCGAGCATCGAGACCTCGCAGTAGGCGTGAGCACTTACCTGCCGGATCGCGCCCTCGAGGACAGGACGCTGGCGAAGGTCAGCAGGCGCCTGATTCCATTCCTCGTCCTGCTCTACATCGTCAACTATCTCGATCGGGTCAACATCGCCTTCGCCGGGCCCAACGGCATGAACGACGAACTCGCGATGAGCGCCAAGATGTTCGGCTTCGCGTCGGGGATCTTCTTCCTCGGCTACCTGCTGCTCGAAGTGCCCAGCAACATCGCGCTGCACAAGTTCGGCGGCCGGCGCTGGCTGGCGCGGATCATGGTGAGTTGGGGAATCATCAGCGCGGCAATCGCCTTCGTACCGAACGCGGAGACGCTGATCGTTCTGCGTTTCCTTCTCGGCGTTGCCGAAGCCGGCTTTTTCCCGGGCATCATCTTGTACCTGACGTTCTGGTTTCCCGAGAAGCAGCGGTCGCGGGCGGTTTCGCTGTTCATGGTCGCCGTACCGGTCTCGACCGCGGTCGGGGCGACGGTCTCGTCGTTGATCATCGACTGGGGACACGGCTTGTTCGGGTTGGCCGGCTGGCGGTTCATGTTCCTGATCGAGGGGCTTCCCGCTGTCCTACTGGGCGTGATCTGCTGGTTCTATCTCACCGACCGGCCCGCTGTCGCGAGCTGGCTGGACCACGACGAAAAGCGCTGGCTGCAAACCACATTGGATGATGAGCGGGCCATTGCCGAGAGTAGTGGTGGTCACTGGCCGCTGAAGAAGGCACTGACCCATCCGCGGATACTGGCCCTGGCGTTCATCTACTTCGGCATCACCTACGGGCTGTACGCGGTCGGGTTCTTCCTGCCCACCATCGTCGCCGGGTTCCAAGAGGAGTACGGCGTCCATCTCAACGTTATCCAGCGCGGACTGGTCACGTCGATCCCCTACGCCGTGGCCGCGATCGTCATGGTGCCCTGGGCCCGGCACTCCGACCGGACCGGCGAGCGGGTCTGGCACGTCGCCATCCCGGCGATCGTGGGCGGTGTCGCCATCCCCGCAGCCCTCTACATGACCGATGTCTACCTTGCGATGCTGGCCGTCACGTTGTGCACCTGCGCCGTCATGTGCGCACTACCCGTGTTCTGGTCCCTGCCATCGTCTTTCCTCACCGGAGCGGCGGCCGCCGGCGGGATCGCACTGATCAACTCCCTCGGAAATCTGAGCGGTTTCGGCGGGCCCTACATCACCGGCTGGCTCACCGATCTGACCGGCAACAGCAGGGTCGCGCTGTGGGTGGTCGGCGCCCTGTCACTGGCCGCGGCCGCTCTGGTCGTCGCCCTGGGCAGCAGGCCACGCCCCGCTGCTCGGGAGTGAGACCCCGGATCAGCCGTCGGTCGCGGGAAGGCCGGCGAGCACCCCGTCGATGATCTCGGCTGCGGTCCGTGCGGCCTGCTCGACGTCACCGGTGGCGATGTGCTCGAGCAGCACACCGTGATCGACGACCTCCACGGCGGCGTCCTGGCCGCTGGCGACGCTTGCCGTGATGGCTTCCATCAACCCCCGGTACAGCTCCGTCAGCGTTGCGTTGTGCGAACTGCGGACCACCGCGAGGTGGAATTCGGCGTCGGCGCGGGCGAATTCGTCGGTGTCCCCGCCGGCCAGGCAGGCGTCTCGACGCGCCAACAAGGCGCGCAACTCGGCGAGATCGTCGTCGGTTCGGCGGACGGCGGCGGCCCTGGCACCCTCGACCTCCAGCGCGCGCCGGACCGCGAGCACATCGCGCCACTCGGCGCCGCAGAGCCGGCGCAGCGCACCCGACACCTCGCTGGTGGCCCGGACATAGGTGCCGTCGCCCTGTCGTACCTCGAGGATGCCGGCGTGGGCCAGAGCCCGGACCGCCTCGCGCACGGTGTTGCGGCCCACCCCGAGCGACGCCACCAGGACCGTCTCGTTGGGAATGCGCAGTCCCACCGGCCATTCCCCCCGCGCGACCGTGTCCCGCAACTGCTCGATGACCTGGTCGACGAGGCCCGACCGGTGCGCGGTGACCAACGGCACAGAGACATCCTTTCAACCAATCATGGGATGTATGGCAGATTAGCAGGATGCGTGTCGGCCGGCGGGATGATGAAGAAGACGTGTCACCGACGCGGCTGGCCGTGGGCGTCAAGGATCCCGCCGAGGCCGATCAGGCTCCCATTTCGGTGGTGGCCGGCGGTGCGCTTCTGGCCCTTGCGGTGGTCTTGACCGCTCTCAACCTGCGCCCGGCCGTGACCAGTGTGGCGCCCCTGCTCGGCGAGATGCGTTCCGAACTCGGGGTCTCGGCGACGTGGGCCGGTCTCCTCACCACAGTGCCGGCGCTGTGTTTCGCGGTGGCGGGACTCACCGCGCCCCGGCTCGCCGCCCGCATCGGGCTCGGTCGCACCATCTCGGCCGCCTTGGCCGCGCTCACCGTCGGCCTGATCGCCCGCACCGTCGGCGGCCCGCACACCGTGATCGCGGCGACGCTGATCGCGTGCGCGGGGATCGCCTTGGCCAACGTGTTGATTCCCGTGGTGATCAAGGGATCCTTCCCCGCGCGGGTCGGGCTGATGACCGGGATCTACACCGCCGCACTGCAGGGCGGCGGCGCGCTGGGGTCGGCGGTGACACCCGGCCTCGAGGATCCGCTGGGCGGGTGGCGCGCCGCGCTGGCGGCGTGGGCGGCGGTTTCGTTCGTCGCGCTCATGGCGTGGCTACCCACGTCGCGACGACACGCAGACACCTGGGCAGCGAGCACCGCCCCCGCCGGGGGCAGGCGCTCACTGCTGCGAAACCGGTTGGCGTGGACGGTCACGCTGTTCTTCGGCTGCCAGTCGTTGATGGCCTACATCGTGATGGGTTGGCTGCCAGAGGTATTCATCGACAACGGCGTCGAGAAGACCCAGGCCGGTCTGCTCGTCGGCCTCACCTCGCTGGTCGGTGTGCCCATCGCGTTGGTGATCGCCCCGCTGGCCGCGCGCAGTCGCGCACAGAGCGCATGGATCGTCGGCCTGGGCGCCGTGGGGCTGGTGGGCACGCTCGGCCTGATGCTCGCGCCTGCCGCGCAGCCCGTGTTGTGGAGCGTGTTGATCGGAGTCGGGATGGGTGTGTTCGCCCTGGCGCTCGCCGTGATCGCGCTGCGGGCCCGAAACGCCGAAGACACCGCGCAATTGTCCGGCATGGCACAGGGATTCGGCTATCTGATCGCGGGTGTGGGCCCGTTCCTGTTCGGGCTACTGCACGACGTGACGCACGGGTGGACCGTACCGTGGATGATGTTCCTCGGCGTATACGTAGCGCAGATCGCGCTCGGCGCGCTGGCCGGTCGCCCGCGCTACGTCTGATCCCCGCGGTTGAAGGCCGCGTCGAAGAACGCCAGCTCCAGCCGCATCGCGCGCCGATAGGCGATCCGTGCGGCGGACACGTCGTCGGCCTGCTGATCGAGCAGTCGCTCCAAGAGTGACGCCACCTCCTCGAAACCGGGATCGGCGTAGGTCTGCACCCATTGCGCGTAGGGCCCGGCGGCGTCGGCGTCGAGCGTGACCCCGATGTGCGCGTACAGACGCATGCAGGGTGTCATCGCCGCGCACACGACGCCGATGTCGGCGGTGGCGGCGGTGGCCAGCAGGAACTCGGTGTAGGCCAGTGTCGCCGCGGCGGGTTCGACGCCGGCCATGTCGATCCCCCACGACGCGGCATAGGACGCGTGCAGGCCGAGCTCTTCACGCACGCCGGCGAGCAGGTCGGCGAAGGTCAGCAGCGTGGCGGTGTCCGAGCTCCTGGCCAGCGCCAGACCATATGCGCGAGCGAAGGATTCGAGGAAGAACGCGTCCTGCGCGATGTAGCCCGCGAACAGATCGCGGTCCAGTGAGCCGTCCCCGATGCCCCGAACGAACGGGTTGGCCAGCACCTCGGCCACCACATCGGCGTTCTCCGTCCACAACTGCGCTGCCAGTGACATGCCAACGGACTCTAGTCGCGGCGCGCTCGACGTTGGTCGGCGCGGAGCCCTCCGTGATGTCGCCGGGTAGTCGGCGCTCAGGCTGGGTACTCCGCAACCCATGACACACAGGGAATCTCGCGGCGACGAATCCGACGGCGACGAATCCGGACCGGCCGCCGTGGTCATTTTCGCCCCGCTGCCCGTGCTCACCGTGACGGTCGAGAACCGATCGGGCGACGCCGACATCCACGTCCACGCCGGCGGCCAGGGTGTCTGGCAGTCGCGCATGATGTCCTCGCTCGGCGTGCCGGTCGTGCTGTGCTCGGCCCTCGGCGGCGAGACGGGCGACGTCCTGGGCCACCTTCTGCCCGCACAGAACGTCACCGTGCAGACGGTGCCGGTCAGCGCACGCAACGGATCCTATGTGCACGACCGCCGCTCGGGCGGCCGCGAGGTTGTCGCCGAGGCCGCGGGCAGCCCCCTGGACCGCCACGAACTGGACTCCCTCTACGAGCTCACCCTGACCGAGGGTTTGACCCACGGTCGGGTCCTGCTCTCGGGCCCGCAGGAAGACGACGTGTTGCCCGCCGACCTGTACCGGCGCCTGTCCACCGACCTCGGCGCCAACGGGTGCAAGGTGGCCGCGGACCTGTCCGGCGAGCGACTCGAGGCGGTGCTCGCCGGCGGACCGGACCTGATCAAGGTCAGCCACGAAGAGTTGCTCGACGACGGCAGGGCCAAATCCGAGGATGCGAAGCATCTGGTGGCGGCCATGCGCTCCATGCGAGACGAAGGCGCGAACACGATCGTCGTGTCGCGCTCCGGTGACGCCCCGGCCCTGGCGCTGCTCGGCGAGGAGGACGACGACGGTGACGTCGTCGAGATCACGATGCCGACGCTGGAACCGGCCGATTCGGCCGGTGCCGGGGACTCGATGACCGCCGGCATCGTCGCCGCACTGTCCAGCGGCCGCCCGCTGCGCCGGGCGTTGCAGATCGGGGCGGCGTGCGGCGCGCTCAACGTCGTGCGGCACGGGTTGGGCACCGGCGGTGCGCGCGCCGTGGAGACGCTTGCCGAACGGGTGGAGTTGCGCCCGCTGAAGTAGCGGCCATCGAACTGGAGGAGGTGGAACGTGCCGCGCGCACTGGTGACCAACGACGACGGGATCGACTCCCCCGGACTGCACGCACTGGTGAGTGCGGCGCTCGAGGCGGGGTTGGAGGTGATCGTGGCCGCCCCGGCCGAACAGGCCAGCGGGGCCAGCGCCGCGCTGAGCGCAGTCCGCCGGGATGGCCGAACGGTCGTCGAGGAACGCGAGCTACCAACGCTCGACGGCGTCGAGGCCTGGGCGGTGCAGGCCCAGCCCGGACACATCGTCGCCGCCGCACTCAACGGCTGGTTCGACCCGCGACCCGACCTCGTCCTGTCCGGAATCAACCACGGCGCCAACGTCGGCCGGGCCATCCTGCACTCCGGAACCGTCGGCGCGGCACTCACCGCGAAGATCAGTGACACCCGCGCCCTGGCGGTATCGCTGGACGTCGCGCTGCACCCCACCGGGGAGCGGCACTGGAAGACCGCCGCCGGTCTGCTGGCACCGGTGCTGGATCTACTGCTCGACGCACCCGAAGGCACCGTGCTCTCGCTCAACGTCCCGGACCGGCCCGCCGATGAGATCGGACCGATCCGCCACGCGCGGTTGGCCCGCGGCGGTGCGGTGCAGACGAAGGTCGAGGAGGTACGCAACGGGGGCGTGCGCCTGACCGAGGTGGAGGTGCCCGACCAACCGGAGGAGGACACCGACAGCGCACTTTTGGATGCCGGGCATCCGACGCTGACGGAGCTGCGATCGGTCGAGGCGCACGATGGCGATCTCGTGCGCAAGTGGCTGACCGACGGGAGCTGACGCGCTCGAGCCAAGGATTGACAGCATCGCATCATCTCTTTTGATGCTATGCTGTCAACATGCGCACCACCGTGACGCTCGA
The DNA here is from genome assembly GCF_001570485.1 of Mycolicibacterium novocastrense. GTDB lineage: Bacteria > Actinomycetota > Actinomycetes > Mycobacteriales > Mycobacteriaceae > Mycobacterium > Mycobacterium novocastrense. Next base: position 59,833 of record NZ_BCTA01000027.1, on the reverse strand, counting down.
CGACGACACGCTGGCGTTGGTTCGGCGGCGGATGCGCGAGCGTGGCGTCTCGTTCAAAACCGCACTCAATGACGCGATTCGTGATGGCGCACTTGGTCAACCGCAACCGACCGCCTTCGCCACTCGGACCGCTGATCTCGGCGTTCCCACGGTGAACCTGGATCGCGCTCTGCAACTCGCCGCCGACCTCGAAGACGAGGACCTGCTGCGCAAGCAACGGCGGGACGCGTGAAACTCGTTGACGCGAACGTACTGCTGTATGCGGTGAACTCCGCGAGTACCCATCACGAGGCAAGTAGGCGCTGGCTCGACGGTGCGCTGTCCGGATCGGACAGCATCGGCTTCGCCTGGCTGCCGATGCTCGCGTTCGTCCGACTGAGCACCAAGATCGGCCTTTTCCCGTCGCCTCTGGCCCCGTCAGACGCGATTCGCCAGGTCCTTGACTGGACCACCGCACCTGGCGCGACGACGATCGGCCCGACGGCTCGGCACGGAGACATCCTGCACGGCCTTCTCGCGCGGTCGGGCACTGGTGGAAATCTCGTCAACGACGCCCACCTGGCGGCGCTGGCCATCGAGCATCGCGCGTCGATCGTCAGTTACGACAGCGATTTCCGCCGGTTCGAGGGCATCCGTCTGGACACTCCGGAAACCTTGCTCGCTGACAAACGATAGTGCTGAACGCCGGGTACATTGTCTGCGGTCGCGGCGCAAGCCGGGCTGCCGCCTCAGCTCCGGTCCGGCCAGCAGACCGGCGAGGCGGCACGCCGCGAGGATGACCGCCAGCGCGAGGAAGAAGTGAACCGCCGTTGCCGCGGGCATGTCAGGTCCTACGGCCCGCGGTAGGGACCATCGGGGTGCAGCTGTGTACGGAGCGCAGCGCGGGGCGGGCGGGCTCCACCAGTCCGTCTATGACTCACCTCATCGCTTCCGACCTAGACGTATGCACGTCTCGCCGGAGACGATGCATTTTCGATGCAGTGGGGTATTGACACATTCTGCGGTCGCTAACCGTGCGAATTTCTTTCCGAATGATGACGGCGCGCTAATCGATCGCCCGGTCGGCGGTGTCGGGGCCCGGCTCGGTACCGTTCGCATTGTCTGCGGCCCGCTGATCGATCTGCTCGTTGACGTATCGCGCGAGCACCGTCAGCATCGCCACCGTCGGCACGGCCAGGAAGGCGCCGATGATCCCGTACAGCGCGCCGCCCGCGGTCACCGCAAGCAGGACCACCGCCGCGTGCAGCTTCATCACGCGGCTCTGCAGCAACGGCTGCAGTACGTTGCCTTCGATCTGCTGCACGGCGATGATGACGGCGAGCACGAGCAGCGCGTTGACGAAACCGTTGGCCACCAGTGCAATCAGCACCGCGAGCGCTCCGGCGACGAAGGCGCCGATGAACGGAACGAACGCCCCGATGAAGGTCAGCACAGCCAGCGCGGGCGCCAGCGGAACACCGAGGACCAGCAGGCCGGCACCGATGAAGACCGCGTCGATCAGCGCCACCCCCGTCTGCGCGCGGATGAAGCCGCCGAGGTTGTCCCACATCCGGCTGAGCACCGCTTCCAGGTGCCGTCCGGCGCGGCGGCCGGTCAACCCGACGAGCCAGGGCAAGAACTTGCGTCCGTCTTTGAGGACGAAGAACGACAGCACGATCGTCAGTACCAGCGTCACCAGGACGCTGCCGACCGTGCTGACCCCGCTGACGACACCGGTCGCGATCGCCGCGGAACGCTCCCGCATCGCGTTGACCAGTGAGTCGGTGAAGCGCTCCAACTGCTCCTGCCGCAGGTTGAGTGGGGGCCCGGCGATCCAGTCCTGCAGCCGGTTGATGCCTTCGGTCGCCTGGTCGATCAGCGCAGGCATCTGGCTCAGCAGTGGCGGGATGATCAGCGCGATGAGACCGGAGGCAACGGCCAGGAACAGCAACAGCGTCGTCAGCGCCGCGACCGCCGGCGGCAATCCGGCGCGGTCCATCAGGATGCGCGCCGGTGGCCAGAGCACGGTGCACAGGATGACGGCGAGCAACACCGGCAGGAAGATCACCCACAGCTGGGCCACGAGCCAACCGAGTACCACCGCGCCCGCGGCGATCGCCACGATGACCAACGACCACTTCGCCAGCCAGAACGCGCCGGATCCGATCAGGGCTCCACGGTCCCGCTTGGATGTTGCACCGGGGCTGTGTTCGCTCACGCGAGCGTTCTACCCCGGAAGGTCATATCGAAACCGCAGCCGGTCCTGTACCAGAACGCTGGCTGTGCGGCCTGACAGGCGAAGGTTCGACCGCGCGGCAACGTGATCCGTCGGACATCACGCAGTAGCCGAAGGCCGCGCGATCCGTGTGGACTCGGCCGGTGCGAGGATGCGTTTCAGGAAGGCGATCTGATCGCTGACGACGCGCTCATGCCAAGGCTCGCCGGGATACACGTCGAAGTGGTCGCAGGGGTAGTGATGAACCGTCGCCCGCATCCGCGTCGCGGCCACGGTGGCCGGTGCGGGCGGGGCGGTACGGTCCAGATCACCGATCTGCACGAGGACCGGGCAGGTCACGCGTCCGGCGCGCGCGATCGGCCGGTGGCCACCCATGACCAGCACGAGTCGGGCGGCGAACTCGTTACGCCAGGTGGGCCCCGCGATGCGACGCATCCCTTCGACGGCGCCCTCGGCGCTCAGACCGGCCACCTCCCCCGGTGCGCCCACCACCGGGATGAGCACCGGCGGGCGGCCGCGCAACTTCGCCGCGAAATCCCGGATTCCGTAACGCATTACACGCATGACGTAGCGCGGGCCGAGCGTCCTGAGCATGTGGGCCGTCACGGACAGCCCGTCCGTCGCGGGCGTCAGCGAGATGACTCCCGCCAAGTGCGGGTCGTCCGCGGCGACGCGGATGACGTGCCCGCCGGACAGCGACACCCCCCAAGCCACGATTCGCGCCGGATCCACATCTTCGAGGCGGCGCGCATGGTCGATCACCGCATGGTAGTCGGCGACCTGTCCGGCCAGTGAGACCAATTGTCTTGGCTGTCCGGATGATTCGGCGAAGTGGCGGTAGTCGAATGTCACGACGTCCGCGCCGGTGTCGGCCAGCGCCTCTGCGAACGCGAACAACCCGCAGTCCTGGGTGGCGCCGAGGCCGTGAGCCATGACGACGCAGGGCCGTCCCGCCGGGTCGGTCAGCGCGTCCGTCGTCGCCGGGAAGCGCCGCGCCGCGATGATGTCGCCGTCGACGCGAATCTGGATCTGGGTGGATGTCACTGTGCAGCCTCTCCGAAAAGCGCTGTGTGCCAGACGTGAATGATCGCCGCGAGAAGCGGGCGGGCGGCCTCCGGTCCGTCATCCGAGCGGATGTGACGGTCGAGGACCCGTTCGTTCATCGAGATCAGCGCGTGGGCAAGAGCTTTGGCGTCCGGGATGTCGATGGTGGGCTGAGTGGCGATGAAGTCGCCGACGAACTCCTCGTACCGCGCCAACCACTGGTCCCAGATGGCCTTGGCCTCGGGGTCGGAGTCGCGGGCGTCGAGCATCGCACGGAACAGGGTCCGATGGGCGTGCCATGACTCGAACGTCCGCGTCATCGCGTCCGTCACGGAGGCCCGCGGGTCACCGCCGCCGGCCAGGAAGCCGCCGATGGTGAACACGTCGTCGGCGAAGATGTCGGTGAGCAGTTCGGTGACGACCTCGTGCTTGCCCGCGAAGTAGAAGTAGAACGCCGGCCGCTTCAGACCCGCTGCCCGCGCCACCTCGGCGACGCTGATCTCGGCGAGCGACTGGGTTTGCAGTTGCTGCTCGAAGGCTTCGAGGAGCCGCTGTCGGCTCTCGTCCCCGCGCGGTTGCGGCCGGCGCGCGTTGCGCCGCGACGTCTGCGTCGACTCAGGCGACACCGGCTGCCTCGCGTGCCCGGCCGGCCAGCTGCACCGGACCGAACTTCTCGACGCGGCGCCGACCTGCCGGCAGCTCACGCCTGCGCATATCGCGTTCGTAATCCCAGTAATCCACCTGCTGGGTGTGCCGCGGTTTGTCGGCGAAGTGGCCGACGTACTTGCGCTCGTCGGCGGCGATGACGCGCCACATCTCAGACTCCGACGGGGGCCGGTAGGTGCCTGCGAGGTACGCGGCGACCAACCGGGCCTGGCACTCCACGAACGGGAACAGCGTGGGCACCGCCTGGGCGAATCCCATGAAGAGCAGGTCGTCGATGCCCGGCTTGAGGATGCGCTTGTACAGCGGGAGCCGGTTGTCGGGGGCCTCGATGAAGCTGCGGTCGAAGAACGGGAACGTGATGTTGTATCCCGTCGCGTAGATGATGACGTCGGCCTCCACGGTCGAGCCGTCGACGAACACCACCGAATTCCCGTCCAGGCGTTCGATATTCGGCTTCGCGGTCGCGTCGCCGGAACCCAGCCGCATGAGCAGTTCGGCGGATTGGGTGGGGTGCGCCTCGAGGAACCGATGGTTGGGTTTGGGTAGGCCGTAGCTCTCGGGATCGCCGAACATCAGCTTGGCGAACGGCTGCATCGCACGCCGCTGCCACGCCAGCGGGATCACCGGCAGCGAGCGCGCGACCTTGTCGGCGGTCTTGCCGAAGATGTACTTGGGCACGATCCACGCCCCCGAGCGGGTGGAGAGATAAACCGTGTTACGCCAAGACTTCTGAGAGAGCTCGGAAACCAGGTCGGCCGCCGAGTTCCCGATGCCGACCACGACGATGCGTTTGCCGCGCAGATCGAGCGGTTCGGTGGGGTCGATGTAGTGATGGGCGTGGATGCTCTCGCCGGTGAATTCGCCCGGGAAGTCGGGCGTGCGCGGATCCCAGTGATGGCCGTTCGCGACGACCAGTGTGTCGTACCGCCGTGTCTGTCCGTCCGCGGTGTCGAGTTCCCAGCCTCCCTGGGGCAGGCGGCGCGCGTGCTTGACCTCGTTTCGGAACTGGATGCGGTCCAGCAGACCGAAGGTTTCGGCGTAGTCGTCCAGGTACTCCTTGACCTGCGAGTGATGCGGGAAGTCGGGGAGGTCGGCGCGCATCGGGAAGTCGCGAAACGACAGGCACTCACGCGAGGTGTCGATGTGCAGCGACCGATACGCGCTGGAGTGGCCGTTCGGATTGCGGAACGCCCAGTTCCCGCCGATCCGATCGGACGATTCGAAGCAGTCGTACTCGATACCGGCGTCCGCGAGGTTCTTGCCCGTGGTCAGTCCGCTGATACCTGCGCCGATGATCGCCGCCGTGGGTGATGTAGCCATGTTGCCTACCGTTTCTGTGAACTCAGTCACCGGCTACGGTACCAAATCTCTGACAGCTGTCAAAGATTGTTGCACGGCGGGGCCACCTCGAAGTTTTCGCTGGTGGCAGCCGCTGTCCCGGCGGCCGAAGGAGAAGTAGGCAGGCGCTTCGGACTCAGGTGGTGAGTCGCATCTCGTCATCGGGATGCGAGCTGACCGTGAGGACGACCGTGCCGGGACCGGTCGCGAATGTCGTATTGGCATATCCGATGAAGCCGTAGTGCCCGTCGATGGTCGAGACAGCGGTGATGTCGCTGCTGCCCGAGGCGCCCGTGTCGAGATTGACCCAATCGGCGGCGACGGTGAGAGAACACGAGCCGTCGTAGGTACCCGCGTCGTAGTGGATGGCGACGCGGACCCCGTTCTCGGCGCGATCGCCGACCTGTACCGGGGTCACCTGTGCCTCGGCGCTGACGCTGCCGCCGCATGTCGGCGACGCCACCACGGGAACGCGATCGAGTTGGGCGAACGCCTCTGCGTGTGCCGTCGCCATTCCCCCCAACCAGAACCCACACACCGCACCGGCGAGTGCGACCGCGACTCCACGGGACGGCGTCATGCCCCTTTCATCGGCGGCCGCGCGGGCGGCGTTAGCACGTAGTCTGCCGGAGCCGACGCAATCCTCCGCTCGCGGCGACGCTGCTTGGATTCCTCGAACTTCTGCGAGGCCTCCTCCAGCTCCTCGAACAGCACACCGACGTCGCGCATCCGCGCGGCCTCACCAGTGAAGTCCTCGCGTTCGAATATCCGCCACTTCGTCAGCACCGGCATCACCCTGTCGTCGAGATGGCTGCTCGAGTTCGTGGAGTCGCTGCGCGTCGGTCAGGTCCGATGCCATGAGCGCTTGACCGGTGCCGCTCAACGGGCGCCGACGCCGCCACATTCCGAGTCGATCTGTAAGTCGATAAGGTCTGACTCCCAGGTGAATCGGTCTGCTAGCCAATCCCCCTTAACGAGAGGAACAATCCCGTGCACGGAAACGCACCCCTTGAGAGCAAGGTCGCCATCGTGACCGGAACCAGCAGGGGCGTCGGGGTCGGTATCGCGCACGAACTGTTGCGCGCCGGAGCGACCGTCATCGGGTGTTCGCGGCGGCCGCTCGAGGCCATGCCGGGCGTCGAGCAGAACGCCGACTGGCTCGGCCGCTCTTCTCAGCGGGTGTGCGATCAGGGTGACTATCGCGCGATCGACGACTTCATCTCCGGCGTCGTTGCCGACTACGGGCGCATCGACATACTGGTCAACAACGCGGGCGGCACGGTCCCCACTCCACACGTCGAGGACGTTCCCGAACTCGTCGCGCGCATGCAGGGCGCGCCGACAGGTGCCGACGACTTCGAGCGCACGGTCCTGTTCCACTCGTTCGCTGTCCAGATGAATTTGATCAGCCCGATGTGGTTCGCGATCAGGGTCTTTCGACAAATGCGCGAGCAGGACGGTGTCGGCTCGATCGTCAACATCTCGTCCGGGGCCGGGCATCCCGCCGGGTCGCCGACTCTCGTGTCCTACGGTGCGGCCAAGGCCGGGCTCAACCACCTGACCCGGTCGCTGGCCGAAGAGTGGGGTCCCAAGGCGCGGGTGAACTGCCTGGCGCTCGGGCCGACGATGACCGACAACTTCAGGTCATTCGTGTTGCCCAAGGACGACCCGACCGCCGAGAGATACTTCCGGGACATCCCGCTCCGCAGGGCGGGAGAGCCGGCCGAAGTGGGGCGGGTGGCGGTGTTCTTGTGCAGCGGCCAAGCCGATTACATCAACGGTACGACCATCGAGATCGACGGTGGCATGCTACCCGGCGTGCTCTACGAGGCGGGCCTCAAAACCATCACGGACCTCCTGTGAGGCGAGTCGTCCTGGCGATCGGAATCTCGGGGCGCAGTGCGGACAGAGGCTGCAGCAACTCGGGCACCACGGTGTAGTACACCCACGACACTCGGCATTCGAAGGTCAGAAGTCCAGCGTCACGCAGCAATTCGGACTGGTGGGACACCGTCGGCTGCGACACCTTGATTCCGGTCGTGATATCGCAAATGAACTGCGGTGAACATGCGCGTCCTTTGACGCGGGCCCACGTCTGTACGGGGTGCAAGCGGGAAGATCCCGCCCACCTACGAAGGGAACTCAGATGAACATTCGGGCAATCGCGAGAAGGGCGGCCGCGGCCGTCGCGCTGTCACTCGCGCTCGCCGGCCTCGGGTCCGGCATGGCGGACGCAAAGCCGATGGAACGCGATCACGCCAAGTACTGCGCCAAGGTATGGCACGACTACGACTTCACCGCGAAGGCGTTCAAGAACGCTTACGACAAGTGGGGGCCGAACGACGCGCTTACGTTGCAGGCCGCGAGCAACTACGAACGCGCGTACAACAAGTTGACCGGCTCGGGCTGTTAGGGCGTGCCGCCATCTAAGCCCTCGGCCGAGTGGCACATCCGTACCGATTGAATCGGAAAGGGTGTGCCACTCACCGGGGCGAGCAGCCGCACGTCCTGTCGGCGACGTCAACGGACGTACTGGGGTGACAATGCGCGGGAGGCGTGTAATCCAGCGGCATTCCGCGCGCGTCCAGGGTTAGCGAGCAGCACCGAGCCAGTAGGTCGGCGAGCTGTTTTCTGGCGCGCTGGACTCGGGACTTCATGCCCGAGACGGTGATTCCCTCCTGCTCGGCCGCCACCGCCTGGGTCACGCCGTCAAGGTCGGTCAACTCCAGTGCGCGCCGGTAGGCGGGAGACATGTCATCCAGTAACGGTCTCAGGCAATTGGCCAACTCGCGCCGCACATCTTCAGTGTCGGTGGGGTCGGCGATGTCTTTCACCAGACGCTCGCCCGGTGCGGCCTCGAGTACTTCTCTGTTGTCGCCGGCCCGGCGGTACTCGTCGATGATCACATTGCGGGCGATGCGAAACAGCCACGCCGCCAGGCGATCGTGATCGTCCAGTGCGCTCAAGTTCCGGTGGACCCGCAGCAGAATGTCCGCGACCAGGTCGTCGGCGCGATGCGGATCCGCCACGCGCCGACGGACGAAGGTGCGGATCTCCGCGCCGAAGCGCCGCCAGACGTCCTCGACCGTCAGCTCGGCTCGGCTTGTCAGGTTCGACGTCATGTCCGACTCCCTATCGGTTGCGCCGCGGTCACGGAATACGCGGCCGGCACCTCTATAGACGGTGGCTCATGCCAAAGGATGCACCCACGCGACTCATCGCGTCCATACGGGCTTTCACCCGTCACAACACATGAACCCCACAACAAGGAGGAACACCATGTCGAAGCAGCTTCCCGTCGCGGTTCTCGGGGCCGGTCCGGTCGGGCTTGCCGCGGCCGCGCACCTGGCCGAGCGCGGCCTGCCGTTCGTCGTTTTCGAAGCGGGAGAAGTCGTCGGCGCCAGCGTCCGACGCTGGGGCCACGTGCGCCTGTTCTCGCCGTGGCGCTACGACATGGATCGTGCCGCGCAACGGCTGCTGAAGGGTCACGGGTGGAACTCGCCGGATCCGGCCGCGTACCCGACCGGCGCCGAGATCGTCGAGCAGTATTTGTCGCCGCTGGCGGGGCTGGATGCCATCGCGCCCCATCTGCGGCTCGGCCACCGGGTTGTCGGTGTCACCCGCCAGGGTGTGGACAAGCTGCGCGACGACGACCGCGGCGCCCGGCCGTTCATCATCACCACGAGCGGCCCGCACGGTGACACGCGGACACCGGTGCGCGCCGTCATCGATGCGACAGGAACCTGGCGGTCCCCGAATCCGATTGGTGCCGAGGGTATTCCGGCGATCGGCGAAGACCAAGCGGCCCGGCGCATCAGCTACGGAATTCCCGATGTGCTCGGCACCGAACGCGATCGCTACGCCGGCCGACGGGTCGCCGTGGTCGGAAGCGGACACTCGGCCAAGCACGTGATCCGCGAGTTGGCCCTGCTGGCCGAGTCGGCTCCCGGCACCACGATCACCTGGGTCGTGCGTAGAGGCGAAAAGACGCGGGTCTTCGGCAACGACGTCGATGCGCGGCTACCCGAGCGGGGCAAGCTCGGGGCCGACGCGCACCAGTTGGTCTCCTCGGGTCAGGTCCGGCTGTTGACGGGTTTCCGCATCGAACGAACCGACGTCGACGAGTCGGGCATCGTGTTGGTGTCGCCCGAGGGCCGGGAAACCGGACCGTTCGACGAGATCGTGGCGGCAACGGGATTTCGTCCCGACTTCGACTTCCTACGCGAGGTGCGCCTCGACCTCGACCCGTGGGTGGAGAGCACGCGGGCGCTGGCCCGGTTGATCGACCCCAACGTCCACTCGTGTGGTTCGGTGCCCCCGCACGGGGCGGCCGAACTCGCCCATCCCGAACAGGGGTTCTACGCCGTCGGAGCGAAGAGTTACGGCCGTGCGCCCAACCTGCTGTTGGCGACCGGCTATGAGCAGGTCCGTTCGGTGGTCGCCGCACTCGCCGGCGACGACGACGCCGCGAACCGGGTGGAGCTGGTTCTTCCGACATCCGGATCGACCTGCGGCCTCAAGGCACAGCCTGAGCCGGCGGTTCCCCAACCCGAGGCGGAGACGAGTGCCTGCTGCGGCTGAGGCAGTACGGTCGGGCCCGCCGGAACTCCGGCGGGCGACGGCCGCGCTGGCCATCACACAGCTGATCTCCTGGGGAGTGCTGTACTACGCGTTCGCCGCCGTGGCGCCCCTCATGACACGCCAACCGGGCTGGGGTGTCACCGCGGTCAGCTGCGCGTTCTCGGTCGGACTCCTCGTGGCGGGCATGTCTGCGCGGGCCGTCGTCGTGTTGTTGGCCAGGCTGGGACCGCGGGTGACGATGACCGGGGGCGCACTGCTGATGATCGTCGCGACCACGCTGTGGGCGTCCGCGTCGTCGATAGCGATGCTCTATGCCGCATGGGCGCTGATCGGCGCGGCCATGGCTGCCACTCTCTACGAACCGACATTCGCTGTTCTCGCCCTGATGGATTCAAGCCGGATGCGTCGAAGGATCGCCACCGTCACGGTGGCCGGTGGGCTGGCCAGCAGCGTGTTCGTGCCCTTGGCTCAGTACCTCGCCGAAACGCTCGGGTGGCGTGCTGCCGTCGCGGTGCTCGGAGCCGCGGGCGGGGTGGTGACCGCAGCGCTGCACGCCCGGTATCTGCCGCGGCACATTCCGACCCACTGCAACCCGCCGACAGCACCGCGCCTGCTGATTGGTTCTCGCCCGATGCGGCGCCTGCGTGTGGCATACACGCTTGAACAAGCGAGTGCCGTCGCCGCGACGGTTTTGGTCGTCGCAATGTTGAGCCACCGAGGTGTCGACCCGTATGTCGCGGGATTCGTGCTCGCGTCAAGCGGAATCGGAAAGGTCACCGGACGGGCTGTGCTGGCGGGGCGGATCGGAAGGCTTCCACCGGAAGTGCTCGCCGCCGGAGCGGCGGCGTTGCACGCGGTAGCGCTGATCAGCATGCTCGCGTCGACCGCGTCACCGTGGCTGTATCTGGGCGGACTGGTTTGTGGTGCCGCGTCCGGAACCAGCAGCATGCTTCGCCCACTCCTTGTGGCCCGACGAGTCCGGCTGAGCGAGTTCGCGACGGCGAATGCGCGGCTGCAGGGGTGGGCGACCCTCGGGCGCGCCTCAGGTCCATTGATCGTCGGCGGCACCGCCGCGCATGTCGGATGGGCCGGCGGGTGGGCCGTTGTGGTCGGCGGACTCACCGCCGCTGCCGGCACATTCGCGACACTCCAGCCGAAGATCGGCGGGACGACAGAGGGTTCCGGCATCGTGACCGTGCCCGGCGTCAGCTCGCGAGTAGCTCGTCGATCTGATTGATCGCCTGCGCCGTGCCCTCTTCGACGCCCATCTCGAGCACCTTCTGCAGGCCTTCGGCCGACTCGTACGTGCTGACGTAGGTGGCCCTGGTGGAACCGTCGCCGATCGCCTCGAAGGTGTAGACGCTGTGCGCGACCGGCATATCGGTTGCGGGTTTGAGATTTTCGTCGGCGAAGCCGTCTTCGAAACTGAAGCTGCGCGGCTCGTCGACGGCCGTGACCTTCCAGTAGCCTCCGTACTTCTCGCCGTCGGGGCCGGTCATGTAGTAGGTGACGGTGCCACCCGGGGTGAGCGCATGCTCGACCACGGTGGCCGGGTAACCCGGTGGGCCCCAGATCTTCTCGAGCTGCCGCGGGTCGGCGTAGATCTGCCAAATGCGCTCGACGGGCGCCGCGAACTCCGCGGTGATCGTCAGGGTGCGCTCGTCGATGTTCTTGCTGATGTCGGTGACAGGCATGGTTATTCCTCGCTGAGTAGCTCGTCAATGCGAGCGATGCGACCTCGCCAGACGTCCTCGAGCTCGGTGAGCATCGAGGCGACTGACCGCACCGCCTCCACCTCGCCACTCGCCAGCTGCTCTCGCCCCTGACGACGCTTGGAGATCAGGCCCGCCTTCTCCAGCACGGCGACGTGCTTTTGCACCGCGGCGAAGCTCATGTCGTACTGCGCCGCGAGCGCCGTGACCGAGTGCTCGCCGGCCAGCACCCGACGAAGAATGTCTCGCCGAGTTCGGTCGGCCAAGGCGTGGAAGAACGCGTCCGCTCTGTCCTCGTCCTGGTCGGTCACCGTCAGAATATACAACCAATCGGTTGTACGTTGTCAACCGTCACGCTTGCTCGTGCGGTCGCGCAGCGCGCTCGACTCAGCCGGTGAAGCCCTCTCCCTTGGTCGATCGGTCGTGGTGGGTGTACGTCAGCGGAATCTGCCGGCCCTTGGCGATTTTGTTCAGCATCGCGATCCGCTCACGCGCGGCCGCACCGGTCTTTTTTCTCTGCTCGCGGAGGGGGTTGGACCACGGCAGCTTGTCGGCCACGATCGCGATGCCGACGTTGAGCCTGGCGACCTTCTTGAAGATCCGGACCCGGCGTTCGTAGTTGTAGCCAAGCGGCTCGAAGAAGCTGCCGGCCACCATCGCCTCGATCTGCTGGTATCCGAACACCGCGCCCGCCGGGACGAGCGCGAGGGTTGCGGTGAGCTGGTTGGCGTGCCGAGCCACCAACTTCTTGACGACGCCGGGAAGCGTTTCGGTCAGCGTCGTCAGGTGCGCGGGACCCGCGATCGCATCGACGAGTTCGGCTCGCCACGGCGACGGGTTGCCGCCCCTGGCCAGGACATAGTTCAGCGACTTGATCAGCTCCAGGCCGGTCGGGGAATAGAGCCGCTCCGGCGCACCCCACAGCCGCCCGGAGTACGACGAGTACTCGGCGAGGTCCTCGAGCTGCTGGCTGGTCAGCTTGCGCCCGAAGGCATGGTCGACGAGCCGTCCGAGCAGCATCCCGCTGCCGAACCCGAGCAGGGACGTCACCGGAATGGGCTCGCCGAACTTGAGGTAGACGTCGTCCCCCCATTTGCGGCGCAAACCACGACTGGCCAGCCCGTGCATCAACCGCACCCGCACCACATCCTGGAAGGCCTCCGAGTGCCGGTCGAAGATGTCGGGCAGCGTGAACTCCGCGAACACCCGTGCGGTCTCGATGAAGCGCCGCGGGCCGTCATCGGCGAAACGACCGGTGGCGCCGGTGGAGGCGGAGATGTCTCCGGTCATCGCGGTCTCGTAGAACGCCCACCCCTGGATGATCATGGTGGCGGTCCTAGTGGCCGACATCGCCAGCATGCGGCCGCGTTCGGCGGCCTCGAGGTCGAACTGGCTCGGAAGCTGATCCAGGTGCTCGAAGAATTCGACGAACTCCCGGGGCGGGTCCTCGAGCGTGTCGACGCCCTGGGTCAGCGCCTGTTCATACAGTGCGCGGCCCTTCTCGTAGCCGAGGCGCTCGAACGCGTCGACCACGCCGACGATGTATTCGTCGCCCTGCCAGAAGTAGTCGTCGCGTAGCCGCGTGAGTTCGTTGGGTTGGACCTCTTTGTCGATGTCGATCCACTCGCCGAACATGAACTCGCGCATCTGCCGCCACTGGTCCGCGAAGTGGTCGCGGCCGGGCGGGATGGGCCGCAGCGGCCGATCGGGATGATCCCGCCGGTTGAACTCGACGTCTTCGAGCAGGATCTCTTGCTGTTCGCCGGTCACGGTCATCGGGCAGATCCAATCTGATAAATACAGGACACTGATTTCGACGTTATCGCACGGCCCCGCTTATGTGAATGCCGATTCCGCCCTCGCTACCCCGCTATCGACTCGTGGGTGTCGAGCATTGCCATGTCGGCCGCGGCACGTCCGGCGCCCCAGCCGGCACCGTTGGACCCTGAGACCGCGCGAGGCACCGTCGACGGAAACAGCTGATGAGCGAGTTCTTCGGCCGCTCGACTGTTGGCCGCCAGCACAGGAAGCAGTCGAACGTCGCGCTTGACTTCCTCGGTGACCGATGCGCTCGCGCTGTCGAGTCGCTCGCCGATGCGCTGTGCGTACGCGAGGAGAAAAGACTGGCGAAACGTCCTGGAACGCGCTTGCGCGGTTCCGCTGCGGCCAGCGCTCAGCATGGCTCGGTTGGCTTGCACAAGCAGCGACGTGGTGAGCAACTCGACCAAATCGAGATCGGTTTCGCAGCCGATGATGGTCACGAACCCGAGTCGCTCCGCCCACACTGCACGGCAATGGTTGGACTGACTCACCACTTGCACCAGCGTCACCTTGGCCGCGGCGTACGGGTTCTCGATCCAGATTCGGCGCGCGATCGCGGCGGGCTCGCGGCCTCGATCGTGGCGGGCGAGCGCTTCGTTCAGCGAATACCTGCTCATCAGATCTTGGGCTTTGGCCGAAAGAGCCTCCGCCTCGTCCGGGTACTCGGTGGCTTCGGCTTTTGCCAGCAGAGCGCGCACCTTGCCGAGCGCCTTTTCGTCTGTGACGGTCACCGCCGTTGCCGTAGGCCGATACTCACCGGGCAGCGGCAAGATCGTTTCCAGCGCCGGGAGGCGGCCGAGAAGGTTCAGGAGTTTGAGGACCACGGCCAGCGCGTCGCGCTGGTCGACGGCATTCGCCGCGGCCCACCGCCACATCTGAGGTGGCTGGGCACTCGATCCGACCGTGGCCGAGAGCCTGGCGATATCGGCGCGCCAGTCCGGGTGCAACGTGGCGGCCGCGTACCGCCGACACTCATTGACGATCGCCTCGTCGAGGTAATGGATCTCGGCCGGCTTCAGCTTGCGGCGCCCGATTTCATGCAGATCGGACGGTTGCCAACCGTGCTTCCATGCCGCGCTGATGGCCTCGTTCACGGCGAGGTCAGCGGCGACGTCGAGTTCGTGCGCGAGGTCCCGGAACTCGCGCAGCAGTTCGGTGGCACGACGCGGCAGGTGCTCGGGAGGGCCCGAAGCGGCCGTGCTCAATGCGACGACAAGGTGTTCGAGGAGGAGTGCGCGGTCCGGTCCCGGATCGAATGACCCGACGCGCTCCTGTTTGGGCGTCGCCCGGCGCCGGTTCCTCTGTTTGGCTGCCCGCTTCTCGCGGTTACGTCTCCCCATGCGTCGAAGTCTTCCGTAGGGGTCCGACATTTAGCCTCTGTGTGAGTTCACGGGCAGGTCCGAGGGTCCGACTGGGACACGTGGTGATCCCTGAGATTTGAACGGCCTCCCGTGGACTTTGGTGTCTGGTCGTGCGGTGTCCTTGTTCGGGAACTTGGAGCCAGCCCGTGGGTGTGGACTCCTGCTTAGAGAATGTCTGGGCCGTGGCCGCGGCGCCCCGTCACCTGGTCATCTGAAAGCGCTAGTGGCAGGAGGGTTTTGTGGTGGCATTGACGTTGGGGATCGACGTCGCGGTCCGGGCTGCGCACCAGGCGACGCTGGCTCGTGACGGCAAAACGGTGTGGCGGGGCCGGAAGTTCTTGACCCGCCCCGAGGACCTGGAGCGGGTGTGGGCCGATGTGGGTGCCCAGGATCCCGCTGAGCTGACGGTGGTGGTCGAGCCCACCAGAAACGCCTGGATCGTGATCGGCGAGTGGTTTCGCCGGCGCGGCGCAACGGTGGTGATGGTGCCGACCACGCAGTCGGCTGACTTACGTAGGTACTACTCCAAACATGCCAAAAACGATCGGATCGACTCGGAGCTTTTGGCCCGGCTGCCGTTGCTGCACCCGGAAGGATTGCGTCCCTACACCGGGCAAGGCCCAGCTGATCCGTTACGGCGGCTGACCAAGCAGCGTTCCACGATGGTCAAGCGCCGCACCGCGGTCTATGCCCGTCTCGATTCCCTCATCGAGCTGTTGGGACCGGCCTGGTATGCAGTGCTGGGCTCCAATTACGGCAACGCCGCGCTGCAATTTTTGGCCCGTTACGCCGATCCGCACGCGGTGATCCGGCTCGGCCAAGCCAGGCTGGCCAGGTTCTTGGCCACACGCTCGCGCGGCAACTGGCGCGACGGGCATGCCGTCGGTCTGATCGCGGCGGCCAAAGAAACCCTGCTCCTGTGGAATGTCGACGGCACCGATGGGATGGACTTCGCCGAACTGGCCGCCGACATCGCCCACGAAGCCGAACAAGCACTGTTTTTGACCCGTCAGATCAAAGAGATCGATGAGCGCATCGCCAACCTCTACGCCGACGCCGACCCGCATGGGATCGTTGCGTCCGCACCCGGGGTCGGTCCCACCATCAGCGCGGTCATTGCCGGGCGGATCGGTGACCCGCACCGTTTCACCTCGCTGGCTGCGATCCGCGCCTACACCGGACTAATCCCGAAGGTCAGCCAATCCGGGGTGGCTAAAACCGAGTCGTCGATCACCAAGGCAGGCGATCCGCTGCTACGCGAAATGCTTTACACCGCAGCTGATCAGGCACGCAAAGTCGATCCCCAGTTTGCCGCCAAGTACCACCGACTGATGGCCGGAAACCGCCACCACGACTCAGCGATCTGCCATCTGGCCACCATGCTGATCACCCGCATCGCCACCTGCATGCGCACCGGACAGCCCTACCAGCTGCGTGACGTCGACGGCACCGCGGTCACCGAATCCCAAGGCCGCGCCATCGTCAAACAGCGCTACCGACTCGATCCCCGCCAACGCGATCACGTCCGCCACAAACTCATGCGCGAGCGACGCAAGAAGGCGGGCCAGGAGTCACAGAAGTCGCCAAGCGCTCCAACATCCCAGCCCGCTAAACGCAACCCTACGACAAACCCACAAGTGGCTTGACCTTCGTTAGGAACTCACTCTGCGGCAGGCGCGTCGATTCGTTCGAGGCAGTCTTCACCTCGCTGTGTCGACACCGTTATCGCCGCAGGCACCCAGGTTCCGCGGAGATGTCGATCCCCGCGTCTACGATTCCTGCGGCCCCCAATTCGGCATCGACACAAAGGACCCGCAGTGAGTTACACCGCCGCCGACATCACCGAACTCGATGATGTCCAGCACACGCGCCTGCGGCCGGCGGTGAACCTCGGACTCGACGTGCTCAACACCGCGCTGCGTGAGTTGATCGACAACGCGATCGAGGAGGTCGCCGACTCCGGCAACGGTGGATCGACCGTGACGATCACCCTGCACGCCGACGGCTCGGTCAGCGTCGCCGACGACGGCCGCGGCCTGCCCGTCGACACCGATCCGGCGACAGGAAAGAACGGCATCGTCAAGACGCTCGGCACCGCGCGGGCCGGCGGGAAGTTCGACGCCCATATCGATGCCGCGAGCACCGGCGCCGGTCTCAACGGAATCGGCGCGGCCGCAGCGGTGTTCATCTCCGCGCGCACCGACGTGACAGTGCACCGGGCCGGTAAGACCTATGTGCAGAGCTTCGGGCGCGGCTACCCGGGAACCTTCGAGGGCAAGGAGTTCGATCCCGACGCCCCGTTCACTCGATCCGACGCACAGAAGTTGCGGGGCGCCGGCAATCGCAAGCCCGCCATGCAAGGCACCACCGTCCGTATCCTGTTCGACCCGGCGGTGGTCCCGGACACCAGCATCGACATCGGCGAAGTGCTGCTGCGGGCGCATGCCGCGGCCCGGATGTCCCCCGGTGTTCACCTGGTTGTGGTCGACGAGGGTTGGCCCGGCGAGCAGGTGCCGCCGGCGTTGCTTGAACCATTCGGCGGCCCGTGGGGCACCGACACGCTGCTGAACCTCATGTGCACCGCCGCGGGCACTCCGGCGCCCGACATCCGCGCCGCGGTCGAGGGTCGCGGCGAGTACACCACCGGGCGCGGCCCTACACCGTTCCGCTGGTCCCTGACCGCGGGCCCGGCCGAACCGGCGACGGTGGCCGCGTTCTGCAACACGGTACGAACCCCCGGCGGCGGATCACATCTCACCGCCGCGATGAAGGGGCTGTCCGAAGCCCTGGCCGATCGTGCGTCGCGCATGCGGGATCTCGGCCTGGCCAAGGGCGAAGAAGGCCCCGAGCCACAGGATTTCGCCGCCGTCACCGCACTCGCTGTCGACACCCGTGCACCCGATGTCTCCTGGGACTCACAAGCCAAGACCGCGGTGTCGTCGCGGTCGCTGAACGTGGCGATGGCCCCGGATGTGGCGCGCAGCGTCACGGTGTGGGCGGCCAATCCGGCCAACGGCGACGCGGTGACCCTGTGGACGAAGCTGGCGCTGGAGTCGGCGCGGGCACGGCGCAGCGCGGAGGGAGCGAAGGCCCGCTCGCGCGCGGCCTCGAAGGCCAAGGGGCTGGGTACCAATCTTTCGCTGCCGCCCAAGCTGCTTCCCAGCCGCGAGACCGGCCGCGGGTCGGGCGCCGAGTTGTTCCTGTGCGAGGGTGATTCGGCTCTGGGCACCATCAAGGCCGCCCGCGACGCCACCTTCCAGGCGGCATTCCCGCTGAAAGGCAAGCCGCCCAACGTATATGGGTTTGCCTTGAGCAAGGCGCGGTCCAAAGACGAGTTCGACTCCATCGAGCGCATCCTGGGCTGCGGTGTGCGGGACAACTGCGACCCCGAGTTGTGCCGATACGACCGGATCCTGTTCGCCTCCGACGCCGATCCCGACGGCGGCAACATCAACTCCAGCCTGATCTCGATGTTTCTCGACTTCTACCGTCCGCTCGTCGAGGCCGGGATGGTCTATGTGACCCTGCCGCCGCTGTTCGTCGTCAAGACCGCCAGCGAGCGGATCTACTGTCAGGACGAGTCCGAGCGCGACGCGGCGGTGGCCAAGATGAAGGCCGCCTCGAAGGGCAGGGTCGAGGTGCAGCGCAACAAGGGCCTCGGCGAGATGGACGCCGACGACTTCTGGAACACCGTGCTCGATCCCCAGCGGCGCACCGTGATTCGTGTCCTGCCCGACGACGGAGAAAAGAAGTTGCACCACACGTTGTTCGGCGGACCGCCCGAGGGTCGTCGCACGTGGATGGCCGAGATCGCCGCCCGCGTCGACACCAATTCCCTCGATCTCGACTAGGAGAGCCACGTGACCGCCACCTTGGACGTTCCAGAGCAGAATCCGGACCTGGTCCTCGACCAGAGCGCCGACGATTACTGGAACCGCTACCAACTCACCTTCGCGCTCTACAGCGTCAGCGACCGCGCGATCCCCTCGGCCTACGACGGACTCAAGCCGGGTCAGCGTCGCCTGCTGTACCAGATGCACGATTCGAAGCTGACGCCCGGCAACAAGCCGCAGAAGTCCTCCAAGGTCTGCTCGGCCGTCACCGGCAACCTGCACCCGCACGGCGGTACGTCGATGTACGGTGCGGCCGCGCTGATGGCCGCCGAGTTCCAGCGCGTGAAAGTCATTGACGGGCAAGGCGCGTTCCCGCGTATTCAGGGTGATATCCCCGCCGCCGACCGCTACACCGAGATGCGGTTGTCGGCTCCCGGCGCCGCGCTGACCGCCGAGCTGGACAGTCACGCCGTGCCGATGGTCTCGACCTTCGACGGCGAATGGATCGAGCCGACGGTGCTGCCTGCCCAGTGGCCGGTGTTGTTGTGCAACGGTGCCGTCGGCATCGCCGAGGGGTGGGCCACCAAGGTGCCCGCCCACAATCCGCGCGAGATCATGGCCGCCTGCCGGGCGCTGTTGAAGACGCCGAACATGACCGACGACCGCCTGGTCAAGTTGATCCCGGGCCCGGACTGGGGTTGCGGTGCCACGGTGGTCGGTACCGCCGGCCTACGGGAGTACATCACCACCGGGCGAGGCCAGTTCACCGTGCGCGGCACGCTGTCGGTGGACGGGAAGAATGTCGTCATCACCGAGTTGCCGCCGGGCGTCGCGAGTAACACGGTGCAGGAACGGATTCGGGCCCTGGTGGAGTCCGGTGAGCTGCCCGGTGTGGCGGACATGTCCGATCTGACCGACCGCCGCAACGGGCTGCGGATCGTCGTCACCGCCAAACGTGGCCACAGCGCCGAACAGATCCGCGATCAGCTGCTGGCTCTGACGCCTTTGGAAGGGACCTTCGCCGCCAGCCTCGTCGCGCTCGACGAGAACCGGGTGCCGCGGTGGTGGTCGGTGCGCGAGTTGATCAAAGCGTTTCTCTCCCTCCGTGATTCGGTGGTGCTGCACCGCAGTGAGTACCGGCTGGAGAAGGTCACCGCCCGCCGTCATCTGGTGGCCGGCCTGATGACCATCCACCTCGACATCGACGCCGCGGTGGCGGTGATCCGCGGCTCCGACACCGTCGACGAAGCCCGACAGGGTCTGCAGGACCGGTTCAAGATCGACGCCGTTCAGGCCGACTACGTGTTGGCGTTGCAACTACGCCGCCTGACCAAACTCGACGTCATCGAACTACAGGCCGAGGCCGAACGACTGGACGCCGAATTCGCCCAACTCACCGAGCTGGTGTCGGATCCGGAGGCGCGGAAGTCGGTGATCGACAAGGAATTGGTCGAGACGGCAAAACTGTTCAAGGGCCCCGAATTCGACCGCCGCACCGTGCTCGACTTCGACGCCACGCCGGTCACGTCGGGCGGAGGCGACGACGGACCCCGGGAGCGCAAGGTGAACGCGTCCTGGCGGCTCGACGACCGCGGCGTCTTCTCCGACCGCCACGGCGAGCTGCTCACCTCCGGATTGGGGTGGGCGGTGTGGACCGACGGCCGGGTGAAGTTCACCTCCGGTGGAGGGCTGCCGTACAAGGTCCGCGAGATTCCCGTCGCGCCGGACATCACCGGCCTCGTGTGCTCGGGTGTGCTACCCGAGGGGTACCACCTGGCGCTGGTGACGCGACGCGGAAAGATTCTGCGCATCGACCCGGCGGCGGTGAATCCGCAGGGCGTGGCCGGCAACGGCGTGGCCGGGGTGAAGTTGGCCGGCGCCGACGACGAGGTCATCGCCGCGCTGCCCGTCTCGTGCGCCAACGTCGAGGCCATCCTGTCGCTGGCGGAAAAGAGCTGGAAGGTCACCGAAGTCGCCGACATCCCGGTGAAGGGCCGCGGCGGCGCCGGCGTCGGGTTCCATCCATTCGTCAAGGGTGAGAGCGCGCTGCTTGCGGCGTCGATCTCGGCGACGGGGTTCGTGCGCGGGAAGAGGGCCGTGCGCGCGGAAAACCGTGCCAAGGCGTCGATCAAGGGCTCGGGCCTGGATGTGACGCCGGCCGGCTAGCCGAAGTTCGCTTCGCTTTACGGTTGACCGGATCCCTACCGCGCTGCCGTAGCTCGACACACCAACGTCACCAGGGAATCGATCTCGTCGGGTGTCATCGCTCGTCCGTCGAAGAGGGAGACCGACACCGCGGGTGCCAGCATCATGCGCAGCACGACCGCCGAATCCACGTCAGCGCTCACCTCGCCGCGATCCATACCTCGCTCGACCATCCCGAACCATTGCGAGAGGTCGTTTCGAAACCAGCCCATCATGGAGTCGTTCAACGACGGGTACCGCCCCGAGATCATCGTGGCCATGATTGCTCGCTCCACGGGATCGGCTGCGAGCGAGGCCAACTCGGTGATCAGGGTCCGGACATCGCTCTCCCACGCGCCGGTGTCCGGGGTGTCGGTGCGATGACGCGCGTGAAATACGAGAGCTTCGTCCAGCAGTGCCCCCGAGGTGGGCCACCACCGATAGATCGTGCCCCTGTTCACCCCCGACCGTACCGCCACCTCCGCGATCGGAAGCTCCACCTTGCCTTCGGTCAACAACTCCAGACATACGCGCATCACCGATTCACGCACACGCTCGCTGCGTCCGCCAGGGCGAACGCGTTGTCTGACTGCATGATTCGCCGCACTGCGGTGCGTTGACGAGCTCACGATCCTTGGTCCCTTGCAGCTGGACCGACGCTGGCGTTGCGCGCTGTCGGTTTCATCGAGCCTCCTCGCCGTCGGTGTCCCATTAGACCGCGCCAGCGCCGGGCGGCCTTCCGATCCCCGAGACACGCGAGCTTAATTGAACATACTGTTGCTATTATGCCTGCTGTCGATCGCTGGTTCAGTAAAGGAATGCTGCATATGCCACGGATAGCGCTGCGCCGCTTAGTAGTCGGATTCCGCTCTGCCCCACGCCTACCGAGGTGCCACGTTGAGCTCTGATCTCGGGTTGAAGATCTCCATGGGTCTTCCGACACTGTTCCCGCACGGACGCGAGACGGAGCTTGCGTGGTATCGGAAGATAGACGAGGGCCCGTGGGACGGGCTCGTCACCTACGAACGAATCGTTTACCCCTACAGCTGGTCAGTCGTCCCGCAGCTTGCCGCCGCGGCTGCGATGACGGAGCGCGTCCGACTCTGGACCGACGTCGTCGCACTCCCCATGCGAAACCCCGTCCTGTTCGCCAAGGACTTGGCGACGATCGACGTCCTATCGGACGGACGCTTGACGCTCGGGATCGGCATCGGCGCCTGGGACGAGGATTACCTCGCAGCCGACAGCCCGCTTGACCGAAAGCGGCAACGAATGGACGAGGCCGTCGCTGCGATGCGCCGCGTGTGGGCCCAGGAGCCGCCCATCGACGGACACTTTCCCGTAGGGCCCGCGCCCGTCCAGAGCGACGGCATTCCGCTTGTCGCCGGCGTGATCGGCCCGAAGGGAGCACGTGAAGGACTTCTGGGACGAAGAAGTCGGCACCGTCGGAGAAGACGTCTCCTACTTGACCACTCCGGGCACGGGGACAATGAACTGCGGAGCGGCCGGCCTTCTTGCCGCCGTCAACGGTGCACGAGAGGCGGGACTCGACGAGCTCAGGCTCATCCCGTCGACCACCGACCCAAACGAAATCGACCGCGCACGCGAGGTGCTTGGTATCTGATCCGGCGCTCGGTGTCGGTGACGGGGGCACATGATGGCGCCGCACCCGCCCGTACCGGTGCGGCATCAAAAATTGATATCGACCCCGCGTGGCTCCCTAATCACAGGCGTCTCATAGATAACATCGCGCGGTGCAGTTATCCCGGCGTGACGCACTGCGCTACGCCGCCACGGTGTCGGCACTGGCCGGACTCGGTGCGGCTTCGGCGGGTACGCATGCGCCGAGGGCCGAGGCGGCGCGCCCCACGCTGATCGACTATGCGATGCGCCAGATTCCGGCGCAGGACATCCGGGCCGCCGGCCACTCGGGCGTCATCAACTACGTCTCGACCTCACGACCGGGCTCGTCCTTCGGCGCCAAGCCGATCACGCTGCCCTACGCGAAATCGCTGGCCGCAGCCGGTCTGGTGATCGTCAGCAACTACCAGTACGGCAAGCCGGGCGGGACGGCACCGTCGGACTTCACGCGCGGGTATGCCGGCGGCGTCGCCGACGCGCGCACGGCCTGGCACCTGCACACCGCAGCGGGTGGCGGTCGCACTGCGCCGATCTTCTTCAGCGTCGACGACGACATCGACCGCGAGACGTGGAACAACGTCGCGCTGCCCTGGTTTCGCGGAATCAATTCGGTGATCGGCGCGCTGCGCACCGGGGTCTACGGCGGTATCAGGACGTGCCAGTGGGCCGCGGCCGACGGCGTCATCGGCAGGTCGACCTCGCCCGGCAAGGTGTGGGCCTGGCAGACCCGGTCCTGGTCCAACGGTCAGATCTACCCCGGCGCGGTGCTCTACCAGCGCATCATCGACACCGCGTCGAACCCGGGGCCGGTGGTCGGTGGCATCCGCGTCGACGTCAACGACGTGCTGGCCCAGGACTGCGGCCAGTGGAATCTGCACCCGTGACCGTTGTCGCGGTCAGCGGCGCGGCGTCGTGGTGACGTGCACGTGGTCGTAGTGGCCGTAACCTGAGCCCGCCGGACCGCTGGGCGTGTAGTAGGTGCCGCGCCAGATGACGTCTTGGAGCCCGAATCGGCTCGCGTTGCTCAGCATGAAGTCACGGATCGCGTCACCGAGGGCGATGCCCTCGGCGCTCTCGGGATTGGGGATCATCACGTCGATCGCCAGGCCGCTCGGATGCCACGGCTTCGAGTCGGGCCGAACGCCGTCGATGTCGGCGATCTGAGGATATTTCGCGCTGATCGCCCGGGCGGCAAGGACGGTGTTGACCTGTAGCCCGGCCTCGTTCGCGACACCGACGGGCAGTGCCTCCGGGACGTCGACGCGCGCGGCAGCCAGGGCTTGAGCGGGGTCGACGGGCGGCTGGCCGGGCATCGCGAGTATCGCCGGGTCCGGCGGTGCGGGCGCAGCGGGCGGCGGGGGCGGGGGCGCTGCTGGTGGCGGGACCGCGTTGTCGATGACCGCTTGCTGCTGCGGTGTCAACGCCGCGTACTGCGCCTCGGCGGCGGCGATCTTGCGCAGCAGGTCATTCCATTTGGCCTGCAGGTCCGCGCGGACCGCAGCGGCCTGCTCGGCCGCGGCGCGGGCGTCCGCTGCCGACTTTTCGGAAGCCTGGGCGGCGGTCTGGGCGCGCTCGCGTGCGGCGTGGAACGCCTTCATCTGCTCAGCCGTCGTGGCGCCGACCACCCGCTGCAGCGTCAGCTTGTCGAGCAATTGCTGCGGCGAGGATGCGGTCAGCAGCGCCGCTGCCTGGCCGTTGCGGCCACTCATGTAGTCCATCGCCGCGATGCGGTCGACTGCCGCCTGGTACGGCGCTAGCTGGGAGTTCGCGGCTGCGAGGGCATCAAGGTCGGTGCGGTGGCGGTCTTCGGCCGCCTTCTGGGCAGCCATTCGTGAGTCGACATCGTGTTGGGCGGCGGTGACGGCCTCGCGGGTCTCCAGCGCCTGAGCCGACAACTCGTTGAGTTTGGCCAGTGCGTCATCCGCCGGGTCTGCCACCACGTGGCCTGCCAGTGACAGAGCCAGCGCCAGGACTGCGGTTGCGACGCCGCCCGCCATCCGCGGGAGTAAACGGCGCACCCGACCCATTCGGATTGTCACGATCCTTCGTTGCAGGGACCCATCCCGGTCCGGCCACGTTTTGTCTCGGACAGGTTATGAACTCACACCGACGATGTCTACTCGTCGGTCAATCTGACGCCGCTTCCTTCCTGAAGGCCCGCCACTTCTCGAGCACCGGCATCGTCAGCGCGATGGCTGCGCGGCTCGTGGACGCCGCCGACGGCGATGACCGCCTTGCGGGTCTGGCGGTTACAGCAAGTCGACACGCAGGCAGGTTGTCGGACCTCGAGAGGAAGGTGAGGGCAGCGACGGAAAGGAGCCAAGATGTGCTGGCAATGCGATCACCCGGAGGCCACCCGTGCCGACTACCACGACGTGCTCCGACGAAAGATTTCTGAGCACGGCTGGGCCGTGCAATACGTCGAGGACGAGCCGACCCCGTTCGCCTACACCATCGGGCTGCACGGAGCCGGGCTGCCGGAGCTGTTGGTGACCGCGTTGGCACCCCGGCAAGCGGCGAGGGTGCTCAACACGGTGGCCGACTACATGATCCGCTCCCGGGTGCCGGCACCCGGCGACACGATGGAGTTGCCCGACGGCTGGCGCGCCGAGTTCGTCGCGGTCGCGCAACCAGACGTGCATATGTGTCTGGCGGTGGAACTGTACGGACCCGACGTGCGGGCCCTGCAGATCGCGTGGCTCGATGAGCGCGGCCACTCCCCCTGGTGCCCGGAGTTCAACGCCGGCGGCCGCCGCCAGCCAGTGTTGGGCGTGCGCGCTCGGCAGACGTAGGTTGGCCGGCTACCCGATTCGAATCGAAGTAGCGGCGTACGAGCAGGTACCGCGCAGCGCAGCGCCGGCGTGCAGGACGTCGGTGAGCGGCCGAGGGCTTGGTGCGGCGACGTAGAAAGTGGTGACGGCGGTCTTCTCAGTTCAGGATCTCCGCATCGTCGTTTGAGAGAAGCGCAGACAGTCGGTGGCGCCACGTCTGCAACTGTTCAGGGGTCAGTCGCGTCCACTCAGTGATCTCGCCGACGATCCGCAGTGGGGCTGTACTGCGGTAGGACCGAGTCGGGTTGCCGGGGAACTTCTTGTCCGTCACGTTCGGGTCATTCTCGAACTCTCCGGTCGGCTCTACTTCGTACACCCTCGGAAGTGCTTGCCCCTCGGCGAGTTCCGCGGCGATCTCCGCGGCAAGGCCGGCTCCCTCAACGAGAGCGGTGAAGTAGATGTGGTTCATCACGATCTCGGGACGGTAGTTTGATCGATGCCCCGCGGTGAGGAACTCACCGACACTCAGCTTCGCGATCGTGCCGTGGAAGAACGGGCCGTCATCAATCTGTTTGGACACCTGAAGTCCTTCGGACGTACTGCTGAGACATCCCAGCATGCAGCACCACCCGGGCCTTGCCACAAGCCCCCTATCAGGCCTTATCCTGGAGGTGAGAGCGATTCTGCGGAGTGCGGATCCCGGGATCTCACCGAAGGCTCTCGGTCGGTCGTGTCGGTCCGAATCTCCTTTTGAGAGAACAGCTTTCGCAATGCCGCCGAGCAGACGCCCGGCAGTGCATCCGCCGAACTGCCCGCGGGGGCACCTGTGTGTTTCCCTCCCGCGGTGACGCTAGAAAGCGGGATTGAGAATCCGCCTGGATGGCTAACCTGCACGGATGCCGTCGACGCCACTGCCCGTAGTGCTGGCCACGCTGGCTCTGCGACGCAGACTCAAACAGCTCGCCGACCTTTTGGTGCCGCCTCAGATCGCGATGCTGGATCTCGGCGAAGGCGTCGGCGGTGTCCAGATCGCCGCAACCATCGCCGAACTCGGGATCGCCGATGTGCTCGCCGATGGGCCGAAGAGCGCGCACGAGATCGCCGCCCGAATTGACTGCGATGAAGACACCACTCACCGCCTGCTGCGCGGCGCGGTCGGATGCGGCCTTTGCACGATGGATCACCGCACGGGCGCGGTGAAGCTGACCCGCACCGGGGCGGTGCTGCGCAGCGACCATCCTTCTTCGCTGCGGGCGTGGATGCGCTACAAGGGGATGCGGTCGACCGTGGATGCATGGGGCGGCCTTGCCGCCAGTGTGCGAAGCGGCCGAAGCGCTTTCGAGCTCGTACACGGGATGTCGGTATGGGAGTGGTTCGCCGCCCATCCCGACGAGCAACGCTCTTCGCGTCGACGATGCGGCAAGCCACCGAGATCAGCGCCCGCGCCATCGCGCGGGTCTACCCGTGGCCGGACGGTGCTGTGGTGTGCGATGTCGCCGGCGGCATCGGCACGCTGCTGTCGGTGATCGTGGCGGAATCGCGCGCGAACCTGCGCGGGATATTGGTCGACAGTGCAGGGATGATCGCCGAAGCCGAAAGTTTCCTCGCCGAGCGCGGCCTGGCTGATCGCATCGACCGTGTCGAGGGCGACATCTTCGGCACCATCAGCGCCACCGCTGACGTCTATCTGCTCAAGGATGTGCTGCACGACTGGGACGACGAACGCTGCGCAGAGATTCTTGCCGCGGTGGCGGCGAGCATGCCCCGAGGGAGCAAGCTGGTGGTGGTCGAATACCTTCAGGAACCCAATCGCCCGAACCCGTTTTCGCCGCTTCTCGATCTGCACACGTTGACCCAACGAGACGGCGGACGTCTGCGTTCGCTCGCCGAATTGTCGGCCCTCCTCACCGGCGCCGGTCTGAGGCCGACCGGCCGGACGTTCTCGGTCGTCCCGCACGACCTCATCGAGGCCGAGAAGGCGTGAAGGGTGCAGCCCATATCGCTGGACCGACCGCCGAGTTAGACAGTCCTGCGCCCTTCGTGGTCGACGTATCGTCGAGGCCGTGGGCAAGACGATCGTCATCACGGGCGCGAGCGACGGGGTCGGGCGTGCTGCGGCCCAGGTGCTGGCTTCTCGTGGACACACGACGGTCATCGTCGGGCGATCCCGGGAGAAGACTGAGGCAGTAGCGGCCGAAGTCGGGGCACCGCATCACTGCTGTGATTTCGACAGTCTGGACGACGTCCGCGGTCTGGCGGCAGAGCTTTTGAACCGCTACGACAAGATCGATGTGCTGTGCAACAACGCCGGACTTCAACTCAGCGGCGCGCGTCAGCTGACCCGTGATGGTTACGAACGCACTCTCCAAGTGAATCACTTGGCGCCCGCTCTGCTCACACGTCTTCTCCTGGATCGTTTGATCGAATCCAAGGCGGCTGTGATCGCTACATCGAGCAGTGCCGCGCGTTTGGTGCAGCTGCACGTCGCTGATCTGAACGGGGAGAAGCGGTTTCGTCCATTGCATGCCTATTCGGAAACCAAGCTCGCGAATGTGTTGTTCACCCGCGAACTTCACCGCAGGTATCGATCGGCCGGGCTCGCCGCGGCATCCTTCGAACCGGGGTCGGTGGCGTCAAACTTCGCCAACGATTCGACGGCGGTCATGCGCGCCGTCTTCCACTCGCCCTTGCGGAAGCTCTTACGCACCCCCGAGCAGGGCGCAGACACCCTCGTATGGTTGGCGGACTCAGCCCCTGGTGTTGATTGGCCTTCGGGCGAGCACTTCCGCAAACGACGGGTCGCTAAGACGCACCGCGCCGCCGATGATGTAGAGCTACGAAAGGTGCTGTGGCAGCACACTTACGAAATGCTCGATAGGTCTCAGCGGTAGCTCCACGGTTCCACACGGAGATTTCGCACGGCCGCAAGGCCGTCCTCTCCCATGAAGTTAACGAGAGTCCCAAAAACGCCTGCTGATTGCGTGGTAGATGCGGCCGGCGGCGACATCGCGCTGCTGGCTCGCAGAGTCGAGGACAAGATCGGCCCGCCAAGCGCCGCCATTTCAGCGGCGAGCCGAACTGCCGCTCGCGCCGCGGCTCTGATACCCGCTCGCCGTGCTTCGAGTCTGGCCATACTCGCGCCCTAGGGTGGTCCGTCATGTGCTCTCGGGGAGCGTGGGCCAGGGCACGGGGATTGCTCGAGGGGTGGCGTTGCTCGCTTCGCGAGGTCCGCTACTCCGTTGAGCGGAAATAAGGTTCAACCGTGCCGTTGAGCTTGACGACCATGGGATTCCCGCGGCGATCCTTCGCGGTCGGGATTTCGGCACGCACCCAACCCTCGGCCACGTTGTATTCGTGAACGTTGGTCTTCTCAACGCCATTGAAGCGAATACCCACGTCGCGGCGAAGCACCTCTTCGTTGTAGAAGGCGCTGCGCGGATCGATGGAGAGGTGGTTCGGTGGAACGTCTGCTTTTGAATCTTCGGGCATGATGGCTCTCGTTTTATACGGCGTCAGGTGCTTGCGTTTCTCTGGCAAGGAATTTACGCGATCCAGCCGTACTGGGGTCCGCTGGATGGAATAGGTGACACTGGCAGGCCAAGCTGTCACCGGATCTTGCGGTAGACCCCGCGGGCAGTTAGCCGATAACACCCGAATATGTCTATCCCGACAGGTGTAGCTGATGCGCAACGGTAGCGGTGTCCTTCGTCCCCCAGCACTGCTCCGGCAGGTCCGCCTACTGCGTGCTACATCGCCCGCACGCGCCGATTCAGTCGCCCAAAGGTTGCACCAATACGCCCCGCACTACAACCGGATAGTCCTGGGTACCGCTCAGGTCAGCAATGTCGTGAGACCCGAGGCTCGTGATCTCGGCGACCTTGTCCCAGTAGACGTCGTTGGTCGCCAGGTCATGGAGCACTGAATCATCGAGGACGTTGGATATCCGATGCAGCCGCGATCTCCCTGGCGCATGGGTCCACATCATCGGCCCATCGAACCTGGTATTGGTGGCGACCGCAAATTGCTGATCGGACCAGTTCCGTTCTTTCAGAAGGCTTTTGACGTGGCCCCAGACCTCGACGGGAATGGTGTCTGTGCCTGGTCGTCGCACGCGTCCAAGCAGCTGAGCCACAACCTCCTTTGCTTTGACGCCCCGCTCGCCGTGAACTCCCACCTTGTTGAGGAAGGCGACCTGATTGGCGGCCCTGTCGATCGTCAGGTGCCAGCAATCACGGTAGCCTCCCTTGCTTGTTCGAGTGATCCTCCCTTGCACGCCTATGCGAAGAAGCAACTGCAATACATCATCGATCAGCCGGCGACTTGTGGACGCGTAGTACACCCTCCCCTGCGCGGTCTTCGAATCCCACCGCACCGACCCGTCGGTCGCCCAGAGATGACGTAGGAACAAGGCGACCTGCTCGTCCGGTAGTGCGAATACCGCAGCAGGAACAAACTTCTCGTAACTTCGTAAACCAAACAGGCCGAGAGTGTCCAACCACTCAGCGATCGGGTTTCGCTTGCCGCGAGCTAAGCGATACGGGGAAGGAAGGCGCAAGGTGGTAGCACGAGCTGCAGCGTAATCGTCGCGGATCGCCGTCACGCCGAAGTGCGCCGCTGCGATGGTAACCGCCATAAGGTTCGCCTCGTCGATGGACGCGTATCGGATCGGTTGCCGTTTCACGCAGGACCCATCACCGATCATGTGCGCCAATAAGATCACCTCGGAATCGTGCATGCGGGTGGTCTGCTCAGGCTGCGGGAGGCGACGTACTGCCGCGATCCTGTCGCCCACCGCCAATTCGGCTATCGGCGACCAACCTGTGAGCTTGCGAACAGACAGCGACGAACTGACTTCTAGAGCTCTCCCCGACGACAATCTGATGCTCGAGGCCTCACACCTGCCAGTTGAGATCGATCCACTCAGGCGCCGTTTGACGAGACGCATCCTTTCATCGACTGACCACAGGATCGATCTTTCCCCCGTATACACAAGCTCTTCCAGGGGAGTGTCATAGCCGTTATCCGCCCTTGTCACCCGCAATTGCAGATCCCATGGTCGGTCCCCGGCCCCACTGGCACAACCGGATTCGGCATCCCCATCGACAGCTGGCATGAATCGAAGCTACCTCGGCCCACCGACAGCTTCCGCCAGCGCGCTTAGCCTCTTACGAACAGTGTTGGACCCTTGGAACACCAGTAGCACGCGTGGCGGGCGGGGATCGTAATGGCGGTGTCGGCCAGGTTTATTGCTTGGCCATGTTGGCGAATCGCGACAAATGCAGTTGGTGCGCAACGGTAATCGTCTTCGTGGGGCCGTTACGGTGCTTGCCGAGGATCAGGTCCGCCTCGCCACCACGCGGGTCGTCACGCTCGAACGCATCCGGCCTGTGCAGAAGGATGACCATATCCGCATCCTGTTCCAGGCTGCCCGACTCGCGAAGATCCGACACCATCGGCTTCTTGTCCGTGCGCTGTTCCGGTCCACGGTTCAGCTGGCTGATCGCCACCACCGGAACGTCGAGTTCCTTGGCCATCAGCTTGAGGCTTCGCGAGAAGTCCGACACTTCCTGCTGGCGCGATTCGTACTTCTTGCCCGATGTCATCAGCTGCATGTAGTCGACGACGATCAGCCGCAAGCCGGCCTTCTGACTCAGCCGCCGCGCCTTCGCACGGATCTCCATCATCGTCAGATTCGGCGAGTCATCGATAAACAACGGGGCTTCGCTGATCTCGCTCATCCGGCGGGCCAGCCGCGTCCAGTCGTCGTCACTCATCCGGCCCGATCGCATATCGGCCAGCTTAATTTTCGCCTCGGCCGACAACAGCCGCATCACGATCTCGGACTTGCTCATCTCCAGCGAGAAGATGACGCTGGGCATCTGGTGCTTGATTGAGCAGGACCGCATGAAATCCAAACCGAGCGTTGACTTCCCGACACCCGGCCGCGCCGCGATGATGATCATCTGCCCCGGATGCAGGCCGTTGGTCACCTCGTCGAGTTCGACGAAGCCCGTCGGCACACCGCGCGCGATGCCGCCCTGCGATGCGATCGCGTCGATCTCGTCCATCGTCGGCTGCAGCAGTTCTTCCAGCGGCACGAAGTCCTCGGCCGTGCGCCGCTCGGTGACGTCGTAGATCTCCGACTGCGCGCGGTCGACGATCTCGTTGACGTCGGCGCCCTCGGCCCCCGCGTAGCCGTACTGGACGACACGCGTGCCCGCCTCGACCAGCCGCCGCAGCAGCGCCTTCTCCGCGACGATGCCTGCATAGAACCCGGCATTTGCGGCCGTCGGCACCGTCGAGATCAACGTGTGCAGATACGGCGCCCCGCCGATGCGGCGCAGCAGCCCGCGCCGGTCCAGCTCGGCGGCCACCGTCACCGCATCGGCCGGCTCACCGCGGCCGTAGAGGTCGAGGATCGCGTCGTAGACGTTCTGGTGCGCAGGACGGTAGAAGTCCCCCGGGCGCAGCTTCTCGAGCACGTCGGCGATGGCGTCCTTGCTCAGCAGCATCCCGCCGAGCACCGCCTGCTCGGCAGCCTGGTCCTGAGGGGGCTGACGCCCGAAGTCCTCGCTCGGCGGCGGGGTGTCCATCCCGTGATGACCAAGGTCGTCCACGACGGCCACGTAGCGCGTCACCCCCTTTATTCACTATCGAACGCAAGTTCGATACCCGCT
The DNA here is from genome assembly GCF_001570485.1 of Mycolicibacterium novocastrense. Classification (GTDB taxonomy): domain Bacteria; phylum Actinomycetota; class Actinomycetes; order Mycobacteriales; family Mycobacteriaceae; genus Mycobacterium; species Mycobacterium novocastrense. The sequence continues at coordinate 27,989 of NZ_BCTA01000027.1, read as the reverse complement.
AATCGCGACTGTAAGCCAGACATCCGACAAACCGCTTTCGCGGCTCTGGATCCGCCCCGCCGACGGCTTACGCTAGACGTTGCTGGCGGGGGCGCAACCCGGCCCTGTTCATAGACCTGTGGATGGGGTGTGGATAGGTCTGGACAGCCATGTTGAGTCGTTGGGGAGAACCTGTTAATCAACCACTTCGCTCACTGCATCTGCGCAGATAGCCGCACCATAAACCGTCTGCGATCTTGTGGATGACAAATGCCTCGGCGTGTCGTGTCAGGTTGCCGACTCGGGCGTGTTGTATTGCCGCCAGGGACCGTCCAGGTTAACGGCGGGTTATCTTCGCTACGGCTATCCGCCGCGCGAAGTTCGCTCGCGCACACAGCAACGGCCGGGTGAAGATCGATCACGTCTTCACCCGGCCGTATTTGACGCTGTGGTTACTGCCCGGCTACAACTTCCAGCGAAACCGTCGCGGCAATCTCCGGATGGAGCCGAACCGCGACCGGATGCGTGCCCGTCGACTTGATGTGTGCCTTGGGCAACTGGACGGTGCGCTTGTCCAGATTCGGGCCGCCGGCGCTCTTGATCGCCGCGACCACGTCGGCCGTCGTCACCGAGCCGAACAGCTTGCCGCTGTCGGACGCCGCCTTCACCGACAGCTGCACCGGACCGAGGTTCTCGATCGCGGCCTTCAACTCGACGGCGTGCTCGCGGCCCTGGATGGCCTTCTGCTCGCGGGCCCGACGAATCTCTTCGGCCTGGCGCTCCGCGCCGCGCGATGCAACGACCGCCAGCCGGCGGGGCACCAGGTAGTTACGCGCGTAGCCGTCTTTGACCTCGACGATGTCGCCCTGGACGCCGAGATGTTCGACGTCGGCGGTGAGAATCAGTTTCATCTTTCCGTCCTGCCTATCGCGTCGACGAGGTGAACGGCAGCAGCGCAACCTCGCGCGCATTCTTCACCGCGATCGCGATGTCACGCTGGTGCTGAACACAATTGCCGGTGACGCGGCGGGCACGGATCTTGCCGCGCTCGCTGATGTACGTGCGCAGCAGCGCCGTGTCCTTGTAATCGATGGTCTGCCCCTTCTTGGAGCAGAACACGCACTTGCGGGTCTTGACCGGCTTCTCGGGAGCCGGCCGACGCTTGGTGGCCTTGGCCATGTGTCTTTCTCTTTCTTACTTCTTGATTGATCAGTTGGGGATCAGAAGGGTGGCTCGTCGTCGGCTCCGGAGAACGAGCCCGACGCCGGGGCGCTGCCCCACGGGTCGTCCTTCGGCTGCTCGGCAGGCCGCGAACCTCCGCCGCCGCCACCACCGAAACCGCCGCCACCGCCGCCACTGCGGCTGGCCTTGTTCACCTTGGCGGTCGCGTACCGCAGCGACGGGCCGATCTCATCGACCTCGAGCTCGACCACGGTGCGCTTCTCACCCTCGCGGGTCTCGAACGAACGCTGCTTGAGCCTGCCCTGCACGATCACCCGCGAACCGCGAGTGAGGCTTTCGGCCACGTTCTCGGCGGCCTCGCGCCAGATGTTGCAGCGCAGGAACAGTGCCTCGCCGTCCTTCCACTCCCCGCTCTGGCGGTCGTAGATGCGCGGTGTCGACGCCACGGTGAAGTTGGCGACGGCAGCACCCGACGGCGTGAAGCGCAGTTCGGGATCGGCAGTCAGGTTTCCGACGACGGTGATGATGGTGTCACCAGCCACGATGTCCTCCTGGGATTGGCGGTGTAAGTCTGGGAGCGGTCGCAGGCGAGCCTACGGAAGCACTCCGACGCTTACAGCCCGTTCTTCGGGACTAGTGCTTGTCCGTCCGCATGACCTTGGTCCGCAGCACGGACTCGTTCAGGTTGAGCTGACGGTCCAGCTCGGTCACGGTGGCGGGCTCTGCCTTCACGTCGACGACGGCGTAGATGCCCTCGGCGTGCTTGGCGATCTCGTATGCCAACCGGCGCCGGCCCCAGATGTCGACCTTGTCGACACTGCCGCCGTCCTTGCGGATGACGTTGAGGAACGTTTCCAGCGACGGAGCTACGGTGCGCTCGTCAAGGGTGGGGTCGAGAATGACCATGATTTCGTATGGACGCATGAAGACCTCATCACCTCCTACGGTCTGATCGGCCACGGACTGTCCGTGGCAGGAGGGTCGCCTGCGTCGGCAACCGGCCCAGGCTACAGGAAACCGCGCTGATCTGCGAAATCGTCCTGTTCGCGGCTCTACACTTCGGCCATGTTCTCCGAGACGCGTTACGCGTTGAACGGGGACCTGCGCGTCGCCTACCGGGCGTCGGCGCCCGGCGAGCGCGACATCGTCTTCGTGCCCAACTGGTTCACCTGTTGCGAATTGGCGCCCGAGCTGCCCTCGCTTCAAGGGTGGGTTGCGGCTGTCACGTCACTAGGACGGCTCATCTTCTTCGATCAGCCGGGTGCGGGAGCGTCAGACCCCATCACCCCGGAGGCGCTTCCGACATTGGAGCAGTGGTCCGACAGCATCACCGCCGTCCTCGACGACCTCGGAAGCGAGGAGGCGGTCCTGCTGGCCGCCGACGGCGCATTCGCGTCCGCCGCTCTCTTCGCCGCAACGCATCCGTCCCGGACAGCCGCGCTGGTGGTGCTTCAGGGTTATGCCGATCCACCTGTGGAACGCGCGGAGGGGCCAGACCTCGAGCAAGTCAAAGCGGCCTGGGTCGCGATGTGGGGAACCGGAGAGTTCCAGCACATCATCAATCCGGACATGCCATGGAACGAGGAGATCCGCGCGTCGTGGGCACGGCACGAACGGCTGGCGGCCAGCCCGGCGACGGTGTCGTTGCTCTTGCCGCTCGTGACCGAATTGGATGTGCGAGCGATCCTTTCGAGCATCCGCACTCCCACGCTGGTCGTCCAACATGGCGGCGACCAATTCAATTTGCCTCAGTGGGGGAAGGCCGTCGCGGACCATGCACCCGAAGCGCAATACGTTGAGCTGCCGGGCCGCAACATGTACCAGTTCGTCGAGCCCTGGCGTGAGTCCTTCCAGGCGATATGCGAGTTCCTCACCGGACACCAACCCGACGTGGCCGACGACCGCGTGCTGGCCACCGTGCTCTTCACCGACATCGTCGGCTCCACCCGTCGCGCCGCCGAGATCGGCGACCGCGACTGGCACGCGTTGCTCGACGCTCACGACGCCGTCGTCCGCGCACAGTTGGCCCGCTTCCGCGGCCGCGAGGTGAACACCTCCGGTGACGGCTTTCTCGCCATGTTCGACGGCCCGCAACGAGCGATCCGCTGTGCCATGGCCATTCGCGACTCCGTCCAGGCGCTCGGCATCGAGATACGCGCCGGGCTGCACACCGGCGAATGCGAGGTCCGCGGCGACGATATCGGCGGCATCGGCGTGCACATCGGTGCACGGGTCAGCGCCCTCGCCGGTGCCAACGAGGTACTCGTGTCGAGTACATTGCGCGACTTGGTCATCGGCTCCGGCCTGACGTTCGACGACCGCGGCACCCACGAACTCAAAGGCGTACCCGGCGAATGGCGGCTCTTCGCCGTCGCCTGCTAGCCACCGATTGTGAATGTGGCTGCGCTTTCAGGCAGTTTCGCGCAGGCGGATTCACAATCGAGGTGGGGCGGGTGTTGAGCGGCGGGCCGCCTACCTCGACACTGCGGTCAGATCGCGGTCTTTCGTAGCTTCGCGATCTGTGCGCAGTCTCGACCCGTCCGGTCGCAGCCAGTCCGGTAGCCACCGCGGCGGCGCGTCTGGCGCACGGTCGAACACCCCGCCCGCCGGGTCGTCGACCACTCCGCGAGCCCGGACCAGGTCAAGTTCGGGCCGATAGATTTGACGAACCACCAACGCGCACAACGCGACCACCGCGATATCGCGCAGCAGCACGGTGATGGTGAACGGCTGTTCCGGCAATCCCATGTTCGCCTCACCGTAGAGGTACAACATCCGCGGCACCCACACCAGCGCGTCGATCGTCATCCACGCCAACAGGATGCGACGGTGCGGCAGGGCCAGCACCGCCAGCGGCACCAGCCACAGCGAGAACTGCGGACTCCACACCTTGTTGGTCAACAGGAACGCCGCGACGACCAGAAACGCCAACTGTGCCACGCGCGGCCGGCGCTTCGCGGTCAGCGCGATGTAACCGATTGCGATGCAACAGGACACGAACAGGATCGCCGAGACCGTGTTGGTCACCGTCGGTGGCTGCCAGAAGCCCAGATCCGGATCGAACCCGCGCCACCCGGTGAACGACTTGATGACGTTGTAGATCGAGTCCATGTCGTCGCCGCGGCGGGTGTTGAGCCGGAAGAACTCCGACCACCCCCGCGGGAACAGCACCATGATCGGCAGGTTGACCACCAGCCACGCCGCCACCGCCGCCGCGGCCGTCTTGCCGACCTCCCGCAGCTTCCCGGTGCGCACCGCCAGCACCGCCAGCGGTGCCAACAACAGCAGCGGATACAGCTTGGCCGCCACACCCAGACCGATCAGCGCCCCCGCCAGCACCGGCTTTCGTCGCGCCCACGCGAGCAGCGCGCCCGTCGCGAAAGCCGTTGCCAGCGCATCGAAATTCGTGAAGATCTGGAAGATCACCAGCGGCGAGGCCGCCACCAACGCGGCATCCCATACCCGTCGCGGCCCGGCCAATCGCGACGTCGCCCACACCGTGACCAGCCACGCCAACGCCAGACCCAACGCCGCGATGTTGAAGAACATCACCACCTCGGCGATCACCGGCATCGACACCAGTTTCGTCAGCGCGGTATAGGTCTTGGCCAACGACATCGCCACGTACTGGTAGATGCCGGTCAACACCGGATACTCCATGTAGCGCACCGCGATGTTGCCGTCGTACTGAATGTGCGGCTGGCCGGTGGCGTCCTTCTCGATCCAGCTGGACTTGTACGGGAACTTACCGAGGTTGAGCAGTTCGGCGGTGTAGAGCGGAACCGTGTCGGAGTAGCACAGTTGGAAGTACGCCCGCTGGTTGCTCCAATCGGCCACCCGCTGATCGGCGGTGCCCGTGCCCGTGGTCTGAAGGCACGCGGCCTTCGTCGAATAACCGAGCGCCAGGAACACCAACGCGATGATCAGCATGACGCGCAACGGGGTCAGAAACCGCTGCCTGCCGATCAGCGCGTGCCTGCCGACGGGTCCGCCGATGACATCGGACAGCGCGGACCCGATGACGTCGGTGCGGCTGGGGAGATCACGCTCGTCGAAGCTTCTGGTGTCGGCCGCCGGCCGAGCCGGCGATACCACCTCAGCGAGCCCCGCAGGCGACACAGCTTGCGCCGCGGCCGTCGACGGCTCGCCGCTTTCCTCGCCCCCCACCTCGGTCACGGAGGCGGTAGCGGCGCACCGGGCGCCGGGGGTGCTCCAACGGGTGCGGGCGGCGGCGCTCCGAAGGGTGCCGGTGCCGGCGCGGGAACCCCGGGAGCGGGTACAGGACCGCCGGGGACGGTGCCACCGGGCGGCGGAGCGACCGGGACCGTCGTCGGCGGACCCCACGGAATCGTGATGCCCGGCGCCACTTCGATTGTCGGCTGGATGACGGTCTGCGACGGCGATGTGACCTCCGTCGGAGGAGCCGTCGTCGACGGTGGCGGCGGAGCCTGCGGAACACCCGCGTAGCCACCGATCTCCTCGGGCTTGGGGAACGATTCGTTGTCGGTGTCCTCCAGCGCGCCGTCCATCGTCGCCTTCCAGATGTCCGACGGCAAACCCGACCCGTAAATCGGTGAACCCCACTGGTTCTCGAGCGGCTTGGTGCCCTCGGTGGTGCCGACCCACACCGCGGTGGACAGCGACGGCGTGTAGCCGACCATCCAGGCGTCGCGGTTGCTGTCGGTGTCGCCGAGCTGGTTGGTGCCCGTCTTGGCCGCCGACGGCCGACCGCCGGCCAGCGCATGACCGTTGGAGTAGGCCGCGATCGGCTGCATCGCCGAGGTCACGTTGTCGGCGACCTTCTTCTCGATCCGCTGCTCACCCGAGTTGTCCTGCTGCGAAGCGTCGAACAGCACCTCACCCTCGGAGTTGACGACCTTCTGCACGAAGTGCGGTTTGTGGTAGACCCCGGATGCCGCCAGCGTGGCGTACGCCGACGCCATGTCGATCACCCGGGACTGGTACTGGCCCAACACGATTCCGTTGTTCGGCGGACCGCCCTGCCCGTCCTCGGACAGCGTGTGCTCGACGCCGGGGAAGCTTTCGGCGATACCGGCCTGATGCGCAGCGTCGGCGACGTCCTGGGGGCCGTTCTTCAGCTTGAGCATCAGCCGGTAGTAGCTGGTGTTCAGCGAACGCTTCAGCGCCTCGGCGATGTTGCACGTGCCGCAGCCGCCACCCTCGACGTTGGTGATCTTGATGCCGTTGACTTCCAGCGGCGAACTGTCGACCTGGGTGCCCAGGCCCATCCCCTGCTGCAGCGCCGCGACCAACGCGAACACCTTGAACGACGACCCGGTCGGCAGGCCCGCCTGCGCGAAGTCGAAACCGTTGGCGTCGGTGCCGCCGTAGTACGCCTTCACCCCACCGGTGCGTGGGTCGATCGACACGATCGCGGTGCGCATGTCCGGGTCCTGGCCCTCGAGGTACTCCGCGGCGGCCTCCTCCGCGGCCTGCTGCGCCTTCGGGTCGATCGTCGTGGTGATCTGCAGGCCCTCGGTGTTCAGCGTCTGCTCGTTGATGTCGAACAGCTCGAGCAGTTCCTTCTGCACCTGCCGCTCGATCAGGCCGTTCGGCCCCGTGGTCTGGTTCTGCGAGCGCGCCAGGTCGGGCGGCACCGTCGCCGGGAACACCTGCGCGGCCCGCTCCTCGGGGGTCAGCGCGCCGATCTCGACCATCCCGTCGAGCACCCAGTTCCAGCGCGCCGTGGCGCCCTCGAGGTTGACCGCGGGGTCAAGCGCCGACGGTCGCTGGATCAGCGCGGCCAGCAGCGCGCCCTCTGCGACGTTGAGTTCTTCGACCGGCTTGTTGAAGTACGCCTTCGACGCCGCGGCGATGCCGTAGGACCCTCGACCGAAGTAGATGATGTTCAGATATGACTGCATCACTTGGTCTTTGGACCATTCGCCGGACATCTTCGTCGAGATGACCAGCTCCTTGGCTTTTCGGATCAGGCCCCCGACGCCGGAGCGCTCGGAACCGACCAGCGCGTTCTTGACGTACTGCTGAGTGATGGTCGAGCCGCCCTGCAGGTCGCCGCCGAACAGGTTGTTCTTGATGGCCCGCGCGAACCCGGTGAACGAGAAGCCTGGATTCGAGTAGAAGTCTCGGTCCTCGGCGGCCATCACCGCGTTGCGCGCCTGCACCGGGATCTGGTCGATGTTGACGTCGACGCGGTTGCCTTCGGGGGGAACGATTTTCGCGAGCTCACTGCCGTCGCTGGCCAGAATCGTCGACACCTGGTTGGTGCGGATGTCCCCCGGTTTGGGGACGTCGACGATCATGTACGCCATTCCGAACGTGATGAGCGGCAGCACGATGAACACCGCCGCCGCGATGAGCGCGCCGCGACGCACCCACGTCCAGTTGACCTGGCTGGGCAGACCTCGCCGCGGACCCGACGGACCGCTCGGAGGCCCGCCCCCGCCGGGCGGCCGGGGCGGCGGCGGTGGTGGCGTCGGCGGTTTGCGTGTCGGAGTGCCGTCGAGCGCCGCCTTGACGACGTCGACGGGGTCGCGCAGATGGGGCGGTCGAGCCTCGCGCACCGGCGGCAGCACCGAGGTGTGCCGGTCGTCGGGCGGCACCGGCCGGGTGCGGGAATCCGCCGACGGGCGGTGTTGGGATTGGCCGGCCGGCGGGCGCTGTTGCGGCGCGTCGGGCGCTGATCGGTGTTGCGGTGCCTCGGGGGCCGGGCGGTGTCGGCCGGCGTCACCGGCGTTGGGTTTCGGCGCGCTCACGCCATCAGCCCCGTGTCCTGAACGGACTTCGTTGACTGACCGGTCGTGGCGCCCTTCGCTATTCACTGGCCGTGCGCGCCCGTGAGCGCGCGGTTCGAGTGCCGGGTTTTCCCTTCGGTGGCGGGACCGCGCCGAGCACGTACGACTTGACCAGGTGATTCCAGCTGCAGGTGCGGCATACCTCCACCACGTGTACGGAGAATTCGTCGTATCGGGACGCCAGCAGGACCAACTCCTCGGCCGTTCGTGCGGAACCCGATACCGGGCCAAGATGGTCACCGAATACCCACGACACCAGGGTGAGCTGTTCTTTCCGACAAATCGGACACGTCACTGAACTGGGCTTGCCGTGGAATTTGGCGGCGCGCAGCAGGTAGGGATTGGCGTCGCAGACCTCGGAGACGCCGGTGCGTCCCGAATAGACCTCGGCCAGCAGGGACCGTCGCCGAAGTGCGTAGTCCACCACCTGTCGCTGCAATCGCACGAGGACCAGAGTACGTCGGCGATGGACCTACCGGAGCGTGACGGCACGGTCACGCCCCTCTCTAAGGTGTTTGATCTGGACCGACGGCACCAGCAATCGGCCGTGTGCGGCGACCTTGAGGAGACTCGATGTTGGACGGGCGCGACTTCGCCCTCGACGGCGGGCCCGCCGGTGAAGGCGCGAGCCGATTCACCCGCGACCTTCCCGAACAGTGGTGCTTCGACGGTCGTGCCTTCGGCGGCTACACCTCCGCACTGGCGCTGGCCGCGATGTTCGCGCACAGCGGTCGGCCGGCGGCGGCGTCGCTGTCGGTGACCTTCGTCGAGGCCGGGGCGCCCGGACCGCTGCAGATCGACGTCCGCAGCATCCGCGGCGGACGCACCGCCGCGGCCGTCGAGGCCACCATCCGCCAGCGGGAACGCACCATCCTCATCGCGAACAGCTGGTTCGCCGACGGTTGGCTCGGCCCGCCGTCGGTCGACGCACCCGTCCCCTTCGAGCGCTACGCCGTCCCGCTGCCGGCACCGGAGTCGGCGCCCGCGCTGGACTGGATCGGCCAGGAGTACCGGCCGCTGCGATTCGCCCATCGCCGCGGCCTGGACTATCCGCCGAGCCTCACCCGCTTCGCGGACCGTCGCCCGGAGGTGGCGCTGTGGGTGAGCGCCGACACCGATTCCCGTACCGACCCGCTCAGCCACCCCCAGATCAGCGACGTCCTGCACGCCGACGCCCACCTGTTCGATGCGCCGGGCAAGGTCAGCGGATTCGTCGACGCATGGCTACTGAGCCTGGACCTCAGCCTGGTGTGGCAGCCCGGCGCACACCTGGTCCCGTCCACGGCGTGGCGGCTGCTCGAGGCGCGGGGCTCGGTCGCCAGCGGCGGCGTCTCGGCCTACGGCTCGCTGCGCGGTGCGGACGGATCGCTGCTGGCCGTGATGACTTCCCAGGGCCTCATCCGCTGAGTACTTCTACGATCATCGGCGTGGCAACCCGGCAGACATCGGCAACGCGGGCCAAAGACAGCGACCGCAACGACACGTGCCAGATCCTCGACAGCGCCTTGGCCGAGGGCCAGCTGTCGATGACCGAACACGGCGAGCGGGTCAAGGCGGCGACGACCGCGACCACGCTCGGCGAGTTGCAGGCGCTGGTGTCCGATCTGCAGACCAACAACGCCCCCGTGCAGCTGCCGACGTTGCGCAAGCCGCGAACGCTGCCCATGGCGGGGAACGGCTGGGGTCTGCGTCTCGCGGTGGCCGGCGTGCTGGTGGTGCTCGGCATCGCGATCGGCTGGGGGTTGTACGGCAACACCCCGTCGCCGTTGAATTTCACGTCGGATCCCGGGGCGAAGTCCGACGGCATCACCCCGGTGGTGCTGACCCCGCCCAAGCATCTGCACTCGCTCGGCGGGCTGACGGGTCTGCTCGAACAGATGAAACAGCGGTTCGGCGACACCAACGGATACCGCCTGATCGTCTACCCGGACTACGCATCGCTGACCCGGCCGGACCCCGCCGAGGAGCGCCGCGAGCTGAACTACACCTACCGCGGCGGCTGGGACGATCCCTCGTCGACCTCGAAGAGCAGCAGTGCCGTCGAGGTCGACCTGAGCAAGTTCGACGCCAAGGCGGTCGTCGGCGTCCTGCGCGGCGCCCCGGAGACGCTCGGCATGAAGCCCGAGGACGTCACCAGCACGTATCTGTCCATCGACCCGGCCTCCGATCCGACCACCCCCGGCGCGCTGTCGGTCGATGTCTACGTGTCCAGCGATTACGGCAGCGGGTACATCGAGCTGGCCGGTGACGGCACGGTCAAGCAGATCAACTACCCCGGCTGAGGCCCAGTCGTTCGCGCGACGGTAACCCAACATTCGCGCCGAATATATCGGCGCGATACTATGGTGCGAGGTGTCGAAACGCCGTAACGGACGAGCTGCGATTTCTGGAGGGGGTGTCCTCGGTGCTGGAATTGGCCATCCTGGGACTCCTGCTGGAATCGCCGATGCACGGTTACGAACTTCGCAAGAGATTGACGGGCTTGCTCGGCGCCTTCCGCGCATTTTCGTACGGATCGTTGTATCCGGCCTTGCGGCGCATGCAGAACGACGGGCTGATCGTCGAGGACGCTGCACCGGACGGCACCCCGAAGATGCGCCGGGCGCGACGCGTCTACCAGCTCACCGAGAAGGGCAAGCAGCGCTTCTCCGAACTGGTGGCCGACACGGGCCCACAGAACTTCTCCGACGACGGATTCGGTGTCCATCTCGCCTTCTTCAACCGCACCCCGGCCGAGGCCCGGATGCGGATCCTGGAGGGGCGTCGTCGTCAGGTGGAGGAACGCCGCGAGGGTCTGCGTGAAGCCGTTGCGCGGGCCAGCAGCTCGATCGACAGGTACACCCGCCAGCTTCATCAGCTGGGGTTGGAGTCGAGCGAGCGCGAGGTGAAGTGGCTCAACGAGTTGATTGCGGCGGAACGTCTGAGCCAGGGGCGCTCAGACAACACAGTGCAGCCCTAGGCAGAACCGAACCAGCTACGACCGGGATTACGAAGGGAAGAGTCGTCATGTCATCCAACGGAGAGGTGCGGGTCGCGATTGTCGGCGTGGGCAACTGCGCGTCGTCGCTCGTACAGGGCGTGCAGTACTACCACGATGCCGACGAGACGGCCACCGTGCCCGGCCTGATGCATGTGCGCCTCGGCCCCTACCACGTGCGCGACGTCAAGTTCGTCGCCGCCTTCGACGTCGACGCCAAGAAGGTCGGCTTCGATCTGTCCGAGGCGATCTTCGCGTCGGAGAACAACACCATCAAGATCGCCGACGTGCCGCCGCTCAACGTCACCGTCCAGCGCGGACCGACGCTCGACGGCATCGGCAAGTACTACGCCGACACCATCGAGGTGTCCGACTCCGACCCGGTCGACGTCGTCAAGGCGCTCAAGGACGCCGAGGTCGACGTCCTGGTGTCCTACCTTCCGGTCGGTTCGGACGAGGCCGACAAGTTCTACGCCCAGTGCGCGATCGACGCCGGTGTGGCGTTCGTCAACGCGCTGCCGGTGTTCATCGCGTCGGACCCGGAGTGGGCGAAGAAGTTCACCGACGCCGGCGTCCCGATCGTCGGCGACGACATCAAGAGCCAGATCGGCGCGACGATCACCCACCGCGTGATGGCCAAGCTGTTCGAGGACCGCGGCGTGCAACTCGACCGCACCATGCAGCTCAACGTCGGCGGCAACATGGACTTCCTCAACATGCTCGAGCGCGAGCGGCTGGAGTCGAAGAAGATCTCCAAGACCCAGGCCGTGACCTCCAACCTGCAGCGCGAGTTCAAGACCAAAGACGTGCACATCGGCCCGTCCGATCACGTCGGCTGGCTCGACGACCGCAAGTGGGCCTACGTCCGGCTCGAGGGCCGCGCGTTCGGTGACGTGCCGCTGAACCTGGAGTACAAGCTCGAGGTGTGGGATTCGCCGAACTCGGCCGGTGTCATCATCGACGCGGTGCGGGCGGCCAAGATCGCGCTCGATCGCGGCATCGGCGGCCCCGTCGAGGCGGCCTCGGCCTACCTGATGAAGAGCCCGCCCAAGCAGCTGCCCGACGATGTCGCCCGGGCGCAGCTCGAAACCTTCATCGAGGGCTGACTCTCACTGCTCGCCGAAACCGACGTTTTGGTCGATTCGTCGCAGTACGGACCGCCATTACGTCGGTCCCGGCGACACGGTTAGATGACTTCGTGACCGATATCTCTGCTGACGACGAACTGGCCACGCTCGACGAGTTCATCTTCCTCACGGAGAACGCGCGGCAGGCCGGTGTCGACGCGGTGCCCCACGCCGAGCGCATCGATTCCGGACCCATCAGCGCGCTGAAATTCGGCGAGGGGTCGCCGCGGGTGGTGTTCCTGCACGGCGGCGGACAGAACGCCCACACCTGGGACACCGTGATCGTCGGGCTCGGCGTGCCGGCGCTCGCCATCGACCTGCCCGGGCACGGCCGCTCGGCGTGGCGCGAGGACGGCGACTACGGCCCGAAGAGCAACGCGGTCGCGGTCGAACCCGTGATCCGCTCACTGGCCCCGGACGCCTCCCTGGTGGTGGGCATGTCGCTGGGCGGCCTGACGTCGTTGCGCCTGGCCGTCGAGGCCCCGGATCTCGTGCGCAGGCTGGTGCTCGTCGACGTGACGCCTTCGGCGCCCGAGCGGCACACCCAGATGACCGAGGCGCAGAAGGGCACCGTCGCTCTGGTGCAGGGCGACCGCATCTTCCCCTCGTTCGAGGCGATGCTGGAGAAGACGGTCGCCGCAGCGCCACACCGTGATCGGGAGTCGTTGCGCCGCGGCGTGTTTCACAATGCGCGACGGCTCGACGACGGCACCTGGACCTGGCGCTACGACGAGATGCGCAAGGGTGAGGGCTTCGAGGGTCTGTGGGACGACGTCCCGCGGCTGGCGGTGGCAACGACGTTGGTGCGCGGCGCCAACTCGTTCTTCGTCAACGACGACGACGCCGCCGAATTCGCCCGTCGCGCACCGGGATTCAAAGATGTCCACATCGTCGAGGATTCCGGACACTCGGTGCAGAGCGATCAGCCGCGCAAGTTGATCGACATCCTGCGGGCGGTGCTCGCCGAGTAGCTCGGTTTCGCCCCTGCCTGCGAGCGACCGCATTTGTCCGCGGTTTCGCGGTGTGTCGGCGGGCAGACACGGTCGCTCGCGGGGGTTGGTGGTCGGGAGACTGACGCTGCGTACGGTTGAAGTGTGAGCTTTCCGATTCGTGTCGGCGTGCAATTGCAGCCGCAGCACTCCCCGAAGTACAGCCATATCCGCGACGCGGTCCGCCGGTGCGAGGACATCGGCGTCGACATCGCCTTCAACTGGGACCACTTCTTCCCGCTCTACGGCGATCCCGACGGGGCCCACTACGAATGCTGGACGATGCTGGGCGCCTGGGCCGAGCAAACATCGCGCATCGAGATCGGCGCCCTGGTGACCTGCAACTCGTACCGCAATCCCGAGCTGCTGGCAGACATGGCGCGCACCGTCGACCACATCAGCGACGGGCGCCTGATCCTGGGCATCGGTTCGGGTTGGAAGCAGAAGGATTACGACGAGTACGGCTACGAGTTCGGCACCGCGGGCAGCCGGCTCGACGACCTCGCCGGGGCGATGCCGCGCATCACGTCGCGCCTGTCCAAGCTCAACCCGCAACCCACCCGCGACATCCCGGTCCTCATCGGCGGCGGTGGCGAGAAGAAGACGCTGCGACTGGTCGCCGAGTACGGCGACCTCTGGCACAGCTTCTCCGACAGCGCCGAATACCCGCGCAAGGCCGAGGTTTTGGCGCGACACTGCGCCGATGTGGGTCGTGACCCGCAGACCATCGAGCGGTCGGCAGGCGTGTCGGGAAAGACCGTGGAGGCTTTGATCGGGGAGGCCGATGCGCTCGCCGACCTCGGCGTCACGATGCTGACCGTCGGGGTGAACGGACCCGACTACGACCTGTCCGAAGCCGAAGCGTTGGTCCGCTGGCGCGACCGTCGTCAAAACGCGGGCGGCTGAACCGGCGTAACCGCTCCCGGCGAGGCGTGGTGCGTGAGAGACTGTCGCCGCCATGCCCAAGAAGTATGGGGTCAAGGAAAAAGACCTTGTGGTCGCGCACGTCGTGAACCTCGTCCTGACCGGCAAGCTCCGGTCCGGTGATCGGATCGACCGCAACGAGATCGCGCAGGACCTCGGTTTGTCGCGCGTGCCGATTCAAGAGGCCGTCGTACAGATGGAACACGACGGCATCTTGTCCACCCGATATCACCGCGGGGCGTTCGTCGAACGTTTCGACGAGGCGTTCGTTCGTGAGCACCATGAGCTGCACGGGTTTTTGACCGGCATGGCCTCCGCGCGCGCCGCCGCCGAGCCCGATCCCCGCGTCGCCGAACGGCTGGACGCGCTGACCGACACGCTGCGCGGCACCCGCGACTCCCGCGCCTTCTACGACGCCGCCTGGCAGTACCGCACCGTGATCACCGACGCCTACGCCGGCCCGCGACTGACGGCGCTGATCCGCTCCGTCCAGGCCTTCACACCTCGAGCGTTCTGGGTGGCATACCTGAGCGACCACGACGAGATGCTGCCGTTCTACGAGGACGAGACCGCTGCGATCCGCGGCGGTGACCAGGAGGCCGCACGCGCCGCCTGCATCGCCCGCAGCGAGGCGATGGGCCACATCATGGTCACCGAACTGGTTCGACGAGGCGTGCTGCGCGGGGCGGACGCCTCGTCGGTTACGTTCTGATCGAGCCCAACCCCGCGAACGCGCGGCCCTGACCGATACGTTGCACAGATGACCCCGTTCGCGCGCTTCGGCAAGATCTTGGTGGTGGCGCTCGTCGCGGTGCTGGTGTCCGGTGTCGGGTTGGCCGCACCCGCACACGCCAACGTGGACCAGTGCACACCTCCCGGCGTCGAGAGTGCCAGCGCCCTTCCGACCAACCTGGCCGCGGCGGCTTCCGGGCCCGACGAGGACCGGTACACCACCCCCTCCGTGGTGCCGCTCACGTCGGTCAACGTCGACGCGTTGGGCCTGATCCAACCCGGCACGCTGACCGTCGGCACCCTGTCGGACGCGCCGCCGAGCATCTGCATCAACTCGGCGGGTCAGTTCACCGGCTTCGACAACGAGGTGCTGCGCGCGATCGCCGACAAGCTGGGCCTGCGGATCAACTTCGTCGGCACCGAGTTCTCCGGGCTGCTGGCGCAGGTGGCGGCGCGGCGCTTCGACGTCGGGTCCTCATCGATCACCACGACCGAGGAGCGCCGCCGCACAGTCGGTTTCACCAACGGCTACGACTTCGGCTATTTCTCGCTGGTCGTGCCCACCGGCTCGCCGATCACCGGTTTCGACAAGTTGGCCCCGGGACAGCGCATCGGCGTGGTGCAAGGCACCGTGCAGGAGTCCTACGTCATCGACACCCTGGGCCTGCAGCCGGTCAAGTACCCCGACTACAACACCGTCTACGCGAGCCTGAAGACCCGGCAGATCGACGCCTGGGTCGCCCCGTCCCAGCAGGCGTCGGGAACCGTGCAACCCGGCGATCCGGCCGAGATCATCGAAAATACCTTTAGCTTGGACAATTTCATCGCCTGGGCGGTGGCCACCGAGAACCGCCCGCTCATCGACGCGCTGAACTCCGGGCTCGACGCCGTGATCGCCGACGGCACCTGGGCGCGGCTGTATTCGGAATGGGTGCCGCGGGCGCTGCCGCCCGGGTGGAAGCCGGGCTCCAAGGCGGCTCCACCGCCCCAACTGCCCGACTTCAACGCGATCGCCGCCGAGAACCAGCAGGCCCCGACCGGACCCGCGGCGCCGAAATCGACGCTGGCGCAACTGAAGGACTCGTTCCTGAACTGGGACCTGTACCGGCAGGCGGTTCCGGACTTGTTGAAGACCGGCCTGCCGAACACGTTGATCCTGACCGTCAGCGCAGCCGTCATCGGGCTGGTGCTGGGGATGCTGTTGGCCGTCGCCGGGATCTCGCGGCATCGCTGGCTGCGGTGGCCGGCGCGGGTGTACACCGACATCTTCCGCGGCCTGCCCGAGGTGGTCATCATCTTGTTGATCGGCCTGGGAGTGGGCCCGGTCGTGGGCGGGTTGACCGGTAACAACCCGTTCCCGCTGGGCATCGCGGCGCTGGGCTTGATGGCGGCCGCCTATGTCGGGGAGATCTTCCGGTCCGGTATCCAAAGCGTCGAACCCGGGCAGATGGAAGCATCACGCGCACTGGGCTTTTCGTACACCTCGTCGATGCGGTTGGTCGTGATACCCCAGGGTGTGCGGCGGGTGCTGCCGGCGCTGATGAACCAGTTCATCTCGCTGCTGAAAGCTTCCTCGCTGGTCTACTTCCTCGGGCTGGTGGCCGATCAGCGTGAGCTGTTCCAGGTCGGACGCGACCTGAACGCGCAGACCGGCAACCTGTCACCGCTGGTGGCCGCGGGCTTCTTCTACCTCCTGCTGACCGTGCCGCTGACGCATCTGGTCAACTACATCGACAACCGGCTGCGACGCGGGCGAAAACCCTCCGAGGAGGACCCGCTTCCGATGGCGACGTCTCAGGAGATGATCTGATGAGCGCGTCGGGATTCGATCCTGTGTCGTTGAGCGCCAACGACATCCACCTTTCATTCGGCCCCAACCCGGTGCTGCGCGGCGTGGACATCGATGTGCCCGCCGGCACCACCGCGGCGGTGATCGGGCCGTCGGGTTCGGGCAAGTCCACGCTGTTGCGGACTTTGAACCGGCTGTACGAGCCTGACCGCGGCGACATCCTGCTCGACGGTCGTTCGGTGCTCGCCGACAATCCCGACCAGTTGCGCCAGCGCATCGGGATGGTCTTTCAGAACTTCAACCTGTTTCCGCACCGCAGCGTGTTGGACAACGTGACACTCGCCCCGCGCAAGCTCAAACGACTCAGCGCCGACGAGGCCCGCGAGCTCGGGCTGGCACACCTGGACCGCGTCGGCCTGCGCAACAAAGCCGACGTGCGGCCGACAACGCTGTCCGGCGGACAGCAGCAGCGAGTGGCGATCGCGCGGGCGCTGGCGATGGCGCCGCAGGTGATGTTCTTCGACGAGGCGACCTCGGCGCTCGACCCGGAGTTGGTGAAGGGCATCCTCGCGCTGATCGCCGACCTCGGCGCCGACGGCATGACGATGGTGGTGGTCACGCACGAGATGGGCTTCGCCCGGTCGACGTCGGATGCCGTGGTGTTCATGGATCACGGCAAAGTGGTCGAGGCCGGACCGCCCGAGCAGATCTTCGACGCGGCCGAGACCGAGCGCCTGCAGCGGTTCCTCTCGCAGGTGCTGTGACCGGGCCGTCGACGACTTTGAAATAACGCGTCCGTCACGCATCATGGCAGCGGCTAACAGGTTAGACTGCCGAAATTATGGCGGAAGTCGTCGAACCGCAGGTCGCGGAGCTGTCAGGAGAGCTGCAGCGGGTTCTGTCCCGGGTGTTCTCCGTGCTGCGTCGCAGCGACACCAACCGCACCGACGCGGGGGACCTCACGTTGGCGCAGCTGTCGATCCTGCTCACGCTGCTGGAGCAGGGCCCGATGCGGATGACGGATCTGGCCGCCCACGAGCGTGTTCGCACGCCCACGACGACGGTCGCGATCCGCCGATTGGAGAAGCTGGGCCTGGTCAAACGCTCCCGCGACCCGTCGGACCTGCGCGCGGTGCTCGTCGACATCACCCCGGAGGGCCGGGCTCAGCACCAGGAGGCGCTCGAGGTTCGTCGCGCGCATCTGGCCAGCCTGCTGTCGCGGTTGAGCCCGGAGGACATTGAGACGCTGACCAAGGCCATCGACCCGCTCGAGCGGCTGGCCGAATAGCGGGCTAACCCAGCCAGTCCAGGACGGCGGCCGCCGTCCACGATTGCTGCATGCTGCCCAGCGGCTCGCCGGTGAAGGGTTCGTAGTACTCGGCGAAGGTTCCGTCGCTGGCCTGGCGCAGTCCCTCCTGGCGCAGCAGACGCGCGCGTTCTGCCCAGCCGCGGCGCGCGAAGCACCACGAGAACAGCCACGTCATCACCGGCCAGACCGGCCCGCGCCAGTATTCGCGCGGCCGGAAGTCCCGCGACACCGGCGAGGTGGACGGGATACAGGCGTACTTGAGGTCGGGGTGAGCGCAGAATCGCGGGCCCTCCAGCAGTTTCACCAGCGCGCGTTCCTTGTCGTGCGGAAGGCCGCCGCACAACAACGGGGCGAACTGCGCGACCGTCTCGGTGGCCACCCACTTGCCGGCCTTGAGATCGAAATCCCTTGCCGCGCCGGTTCTTTCGTCTGCGGTGTCGATGACTCCGGCCCGGAACCGCCGGCCCCACGCGTAGAGGTCACGCACGTCGGCGCGTGGGCGGCCGTAGTCCTCGCCGATCTCGGCGAGCACGTCGCAGGCGACCGCGAGGATGGCTGAGACGAACACGTCCTCGACCGCGAAACTCATGACCTTGGGCAGCAATTCGTCGTCGTAGCGCGCCGACTTCATCTCCTCGAGCAACCAGAGATAGCGGTCGTACTCGAGGTCGGAGGGACGTTGGGTGGCGTCGGTGACGATCGTGTTGTCCTCGCGCTCGTACTCCGGCACGTTGCCCGGAATCACGTTGGCGTACGCGCTGTCCCAGCGTGGGGAGTTGTCCATACCGGACTCCCAGCCGTGGTAGAGCGTGACCCGGCCGTGCTCCTTCGGGTCGCGGGCCTCGGCGAGCCAGCGATGCCAGTGGACGAGGTCGGACCAGCGGCGGTCCAGGAACGCCTCGGCGACGGCGCGGGTGGACCGGCCGCGGGTGCGGGCGTGATCGAGGATGCGCTGCACGGCGATCGCGTGCACCGGCGGCTGGGTGATGCCGGACGTGTGCCGGTTGCGCGGCGCGTGCGCGGCCAGCGCGGATGTGGCCCAGCGCGCCGGGCCCGGGAAATAACCGTCGACGCCGTTGGCGAACACGATGTGCGGGATCATCCCGTTGGTCCACTGTGCGCTGAGCAGGGTGTCGAGTTCGACGACGGCGCGCTCGACGCTCAGCGGGGCCAGCCCGATCGCCACGAACGCCGCGTCCCAGCTCCACATGTGCGGGTACAACAGGGGCGCGGCCGTGGTCATGGTGCCCAGGTCGTTACCCCGCAGCAGGTACGCAGCGCGGGCCGCGAGCTGGGTGGGAGCAAAGCTGTGGTCGGGTGGCATCCGTTCCATGATGCGACGCTTCGCGGCGAATCGCAGATCGGTAGGGTTTCGACATGCCGACCGCGATGATCACGGGTGCCTCACGGGGACTCGGGACGGCGATCGCCACGGCGCTCGCCGACAGCCACACCCTGTTTCTGGCCGGGCGGCCGTCGGCGGCGCTCGACGAGGTCGCCGCGCAGTTCGGCGCGACCACTTGGCCGATCGACCTGGCTGACGTTTCCGGAATCGAGGCCGCGGTCGAGCCGATCGTCGAGCTGGACGTGCTGATCCACAACGCCGGGGTGGCGTTTCCGGGCCGGGTCGCCGAATCCACCGTCGACGAGTGGCGTATCTCCATGGAGGTCAACGTCATTGGCGCGGTTGCCCTTACGCTGGCACTGTTGCCTGCGTTGCGCGCCGCGCGCGGACACGTACTGTTTGTGAACTCGGGATCGGGAATCAACGCGTCGCCGGGATTGGCGTCGTATTCGGCGAGCAAGTTCGCGTTGCGGTCGTTCGCCGACTCGCTGCGGGCAGACGAGCCGTCGCTGCGCGTGACGTCGGTGTATCCGGGCCGCATCGCCACGGAGATGCAGGAGGGGCTGGTCGCCTACGAGGGCGGCCAGTACGACCCGTCGCGGTTCCTGAGCCCGGAGAGTGTGGCGAAGGTGATCGCCGATGCGGTGCACACCCCGCCGGACGCCCACGTGCACGAGGTCGTCGTCCGCCCCCGCAAGTAGCCCCGCCGTTTGTGAATCCGACGACGCTCAGAGCGCCCAAACCGTCGCCAGAATCACAATCGAGCGGCGGGGCGGGGGGTCACACGACGATGTTGACGAGGCGGCCCGCCACGACGATGACCTTCTTCGGGGTCGCGCCGTTGATGAACGCCTGAACCTTCTCGTCGGCCAACGCGGCGGCCTCCAGCGCGTCGGCGTCCGCGTCCGCGGCGACCGTCACACGACCGCGCACCTTCCCGTTGACCTGCACGGGGTACTCGACGGTGTCCTCGACGAGGTACTGCGGGTCGGCCACCGGGAACGGTCCGTGCGCCAGCGACGAGTCGTGGCCCAGCCGACGCCACAGTTCCTCGGCCAGATGCGGGGCGAGCGGCGCGACCATCAGCACCAGCGGCTCCAACGCCGCGCGCGCCGTCACCCCCTCCTTGGTCAGGTGGTTCGTGTACTCGATCAGTTTGGCCGCCGCGGTGTTGTTCCGCAGGTTCGTGTAGTCGTCGGTCACTCCGGCGATGGTGCGGTGCAACAACTTCAGCGTCGGCTCGTCGATCGCCTCGTGTTCGGCGACGCGGTTCGCACCGGTCTCCTCGTCGACCACCAGCCGCCACACCCGCTGCAGGAACCGGTGCGCGCCGACGACGTCCTTGGTGGCCCACGGCCGCGACGCCTCCAGCGGGCCCATCGACATCTCGTACACCCGAAGCGTGTCCGCACCGTAGTTGTCGCAGATCTCGTCGGGCGACACCGAGTTCTTCAGGCTCTTGCCGATCTTCCCGAACTCCTGGAAGACCTCGACCTCTCCGTCGGGACCCGACCAATAGAACTTCTGGTCCCGCTCAACGACTTCCGCGGCAGGAACGTAGGCGCCGCGGGAGTCGGTGTAGGCGAACGCCTGGATGTATCCCTGGTTCACCAGCCGGCGGAACGGCTCGGAGGAGCTGACGTGACCGAGGTCGTAGAGCACCTTGTGCCAGAACCGGGCGTACAACAGGTGCAGCACAGCATGCTCGACACCGCCGACGTACAGGTCCACACCGCCCGGATCGTCGGCGCCATGTTCGATGGGCCGCGGCCCCATCCAGTACGCCTCGTTCTCCTTGGCGCACAACTCCTCTGTGTTGTACGGGTCGGTGTATCGCAGCTCGTACCACGAGCTGGCCGCCCACTGCGGCATCACGTTGGTGTCGCGGGTGTAGCGCTTGAGCCCGTCGCCGAGATCCAACTCGACATTCACCCAGTCCGTGGCCTTGCCCAGCGGCGGTGACGGTTCGCTGTCGGCGTCGTCGGGGTCGAACAGCACCGGCGAATAGTCCGGTACGTCCGGCAACTCCACCGGCAGCGCCGATTCCGGCAGCGGGTGCGCGCGACCGTCCTCGTCGTACACGATCGGGAACGGCTCACCCCAGTACCGCTGCCGCGCGAAAAGCCAGTCTCTCAGCTTGTATTCGACGCGCGGACGGGCGCGGCCCTGCGCCGCCAGCCGGGTGGTGATCGCCTCCTTGGCCGACGCGACACTGAGCCCGTTGAGGTAGTCGGAGTTCACGATCGGGCCTTCTCCGACGTAGGGGGCCTGCGTGACATCACCTCCGGCAACGACTTCCACGATCGGCAAGCCGAACTCGGTCGCGAATTCCCAGTCGCGATGGTCGTGTCCGGGAACGGCCATGATGGCCCCGGTGCCGTAACCGAGCAGCACGTAATCGGCGATGAAGATCGGAACTTGTTGACCGTTGGCGGGATTCGTCGCGTACGCGCCGACGAACACACCGGTTTTGATCTTGTTCTCTTGACGCTCCAGATCCGATTTCGCCGCGATCGCGGACCGGTACGCGGCGACCGCTTCGGCCGGTGTCGCAGCGCCGTACGTCCACCGCTCGTCGACACCGGCGGGCCACTGGTCGGCCACCACCCTGTCGACCAGTTCGTGTTCGGGCGCCAACACCATGTACGTCGCGCCGAACAACGTGTCGGGCCGGGTGGTGAACACCTCGATGTCCCCGGCATCGGTGCCGAAAAGGACAGAGGCCCCCGTCGACCGGCCGATCCAATTGCGCTGCATGGTCTTGACCTTCTCCGGCCAGTCCAGCCGTTCGAGGTCGTCGAGCAGGCGATCGGAGTAGGCGGTAATACGCATCATCCACTGCCGCAAGCGCTTACGGAACACCGGGAAATTGCCGCGCTCGCTGCGGCCGTCGGAGGTGACCTCCTCGTTGGCCAGTACCGTGCCCAATCCCGGACACCAGTTCACCAGCGAGTCGGCCCGATACACCAGCCGGTAGGAGTCGATGACGTCGGCGCGTTCGGTCGTCGAAAGGTCTGACCACGCCCGGCCGTCGTCGAGGTCGCGCGCCCCTGACTCGAACTCCTCGACGAGCTCCGCAATCGGCCTGGCCTTCTGCACGGCGGGGTCGAACCACGCGTTGTAGATCTGCAGGAAGATCCACTGCGTCCACTTGTAGTAGTCGACGTCGGTGGTGGCGAAGCTGCGCCGCGAGTCGTGACCGAACCCCAGCCGGCCCAGCTGCCGCTTGAAGTTGACGATGTTGGCCTCGGTCCGGATTCGGGGATGCGTCCCGGTCTGGATCGCGTACTGCTCGGCGGGCAGGCCGAACGCGTCAAAACCCAAGGCGTGCAACACATTGTGCCCGGTCATCCGGAAGTACCTGGCGTAGACGTCGGTCGCGATGTAACCCAGCGGGTGCCCGACGTGCAGACCCTCACCCGACGGATACGGGAACATGTCCAGCACGAACATCTTGTCTTCGGGCACCGGCGAACCGTCAGCGGGCGCCAGCGACCCGACGGGGTTCGGCACGTGGAAGGTCCCCGCGTCCGCCCACCGCTGCTGCCAGGTGCGCTCGATCTGCCCGGCCAGCTCCGCGGTGTAGCGGTGCTGCGGGGTGTCTGTGGTCGGCGCGTCTGTCACGTGAACAGGGTATAAGCACGCCTATCCGCGATGCTTCGGCCACGGGTCGGTCTCGGTTGCATTGCGGGGATGTCAGAACACGGTTGCAGGTCGATTCCGACGCTGGTCGCCGTGCTTGGCCGGTCGATACAGTCAGCGCCTGACCTCTTCCCGTGCAGTTCGGAAGGACCGACGCAGATGATCGAGATCGCCCCTCGCTGGCGGGTTCTGGCCGCAGGTGTGGCCGCCGCCACCGCCGGCGTCCTCGGCTTCGCGGGCACGACCGCATCGGCCGAACCTCTCGTTCCGCAACCACCTGCGCCCGCGCCGGCGACCGTCACGCAGACCGTCACCGTCACACCGAACGCTGCGGCCCTCACTCAGCAGGGTGTGACCACACCGGGTGTGACTTCTGCCACCGCGGGAACCCCCGCCGGCGCGGCCGCCCCAGCGGGCACTGCGACTCCGGCAGGGGCAGCGCCTGCGGCCGGCACGGCCGCGACGCACGCCGGAACCGCGGCGGCCCCTGCCGGTACCACGGCGCCGGGCCTGGCCGCCCAGCCCGTGCCCCCGGCACCGGTCGCCACGATCACGCCCGCCACCTCCGGCACGCTCTCGGAGTTCTTCGCCGACAAGGGGGTCAAACTCGAGCCGCAGAACAGCCGCGAATTCAAGGCGCTCACCATCGTGCTGCCGATGCCGCGCGGCTGGTCGCACGTCCCCGACCCGAACGTGCCCGATGCCTTCGCCGTGATCGCGGACCGCGTCGGCGGCAACGGGCTGTACACGTCGAATGCGCAGGTCGTGGTGTACAAGCTGGTCGGCGAGTTCGACCCCAAAGAGGCGATCAGCCACGGCTTCATCGACAGCCAGAAGCTGCCCGCCTGGCGCACCACCGATGCGTCACTGGCCGAGTTCGGCGGCATGCCGTCGGCGGTGATCGAGGGCACGTACCGCGAGAACAACATGACGCTGAACACCTCGCGGCGTCACGTCATCGCCACGGCCGGGCCGGACAAGTACCTGGTGTCGCTGTCCGTCACCACAAGTGTCGACCAAGTGGTCCCGGCCGCGGAGGCCACGGACGCGATCGTCAACGGTTTCCGGGTCACGGTTCCCGGGGCGCCCGCCGCAGCACCACCCGCTGCGCCTGCAGCCCCCGGCGCCCCTGCCCCGGCCGCTCCCGGCGCGGCATCGCCGGTGTCGAATCCGCCGTCAGCTGCGACGGCGCCGGCCGCCCCGCGGATCCCGAGCGCAACTGCGCTGGGAACCCAGCCGGGCCTGCCGGGTTAGGCCCGTCCCCCGGGCGAAGCCTGGCGCCCGGGGGACGTCCCAACTCGTCGATGGCGACGGGTCTCGATATCCTGTCGCCCATGCTCATCGCCGCGGTGCTCTGCCTGTGCGCTGCCGGCGCGATCGCCGCGGTCGGCGGGTGGCTGCTGCGCCGACCACATCCCGAGGACCCCGTGCGCACCGTGTTGCGCTCGGTGGCGCCGGTCCAACTGGCGGCCGCCGCGATGCTGGCCGCCGGCGGTGCCGTCGCACTGGCGGCCGATCCCGGCACGGCCATCGTCGTGTTGATCGTCTGCGTGGTCGGGGCGCTCGGAACCGTCGGGGCCGGATGCTGGCAGAGCGCGAAGATGGCCGCCCGTCTTTCCGGCGCTGAACGCAGCACCGGAGATGCTTGCGGCGGCGCGTGCGCCACCTGCACGCTGTCCTGCAGTTGAGGAGCTAGTTGCGGCTGACGTCGATGGGATGCGTCGCGAGCAACGACAGCGGGAGTGGCTGTCTGCGCAGCACCCGCGACCAGAGGTCGACCTTCGGTTCGACCAGAACGTCGGATGGCAGCGCGGACAACACGATCCAGTCGTCGCGCTCGATCTCGCCTTCGAGTTGGCCGATCGTCCAGCCCGAGTAGCCGGCGAAGATTCTGATGCCCTCGACCACCGGGGCGATCGAGTCGGGATCGGCGTCCAGATCGACCATCACCATCCGCCCCTGCACATGGCGCAGACCGGGACAGTCGGTGGCCTCCATCCCCGCGCGCAGAGTCGCG
Source organism: Mycolicibacterium novocastrense (assembly GCF_001570485.1). Taxonomy (GTDB): domain Bacteria; phylum Actinomycetota; class Actinomycetes; order Mycobacteriales; family Mycobacteriaceae; genus Mycobacterium; species Mycobacterium novocastrense. Next base: position 3,201 of record NZ_BCTA01000027.1, on the reverse strand, counting down.
AGGCACAGCGCCGCATCGCGTTTGACCGGTCCGCCGATGAACATGGTCTTCGGTTTGCCGGCCAGCTTGGCCCACTGGGGCAATACGTTGTAGACCGCCGTCTCGCTCGCCCGGTTCAGCACGACGCCGAGGGTGCCGCCGTCGTTGTGTTCCACGACGTAGATGACGCTGCGGCGAAACGTCGGTTCCAGAAGGTCTGTGTTGGCAAGGAGCAGTGTCCCCGCCCGCACTCGAGGCGCGGCAGGGGCGATGAAATCCTCCGGGTCCTCTGACTGCGCCACCCGTCCATCATGGCACCGGCAACCCCCGTCGTGGCGGACAAGCGCGACGCCGCCGCGATATTTGTACTGTGGGTGCGGTCCGATCCGCCGCTTATCAGGAACGGGATCCCCCTTGGCCGATTTTCGCGCGCCCGTCGCCGTGTGGCGGTCGGTGCGTGGCCTGCCCGAGTTTCGGCGTCTGCTGGAACTGCGCCTGGTGAGCCAGTTCGGCGACGGGCTGTTCTCGGCGGGGTTGGCAGGCGCGATTTTGTTCAATCCGCAGCGCGCCGCCGAACCGTGGGCGATCGCCGGCGCGTTCGCGGTGCTGTTCCTGCCCTACTCGCTGTTGGGTCCGTTCGCCGGAGCGCTGCTCGACCGCTGGGATCGTCGGCTGGTGCTGGTCGCGGCGAACGCCGGCCGCCTGGTGCTGGTGCTCGCCGTCGCGCAGCTGCTCGAATCCGGAGCGGGAGATCTGGCGATCCTGTGCTGTGCGCTGATCGTCAACGGGTTCACCCGTTTCGTGTCGTCCGGGCTGTCCGCGGCGCTGCCGCATGTCGTGCCCAGAGATCAAGTGGCGGCGATGAACTCCGTTGCGATCGCGGCCGGCGCGGCCGCCGCGTTCCTCGGCGCCAACTTCATGCTGCTGCCGCGCTGGCTGTTCGGCGCCGACGACGCCGGTTCGGCGGTCATCATCCTCATCGTGGCCGCTCCGGTGGCCCTGGCCCTGTGGTTGGCGTGGCGTTTTCCGCCGCGGCTGCTGGGACCTGACGACAGCGCGCGTGCGGTACACGGCTCGGTGCTCTACGCGGTCGCCACCGGCTGGGTGCACGGGGTCAGAACCGTGACGGCGGTACCTGCCGTGGCCGCGACGTTGGCGGGCCTGGCCGCGCATCGGATGGTGTTCGGGATCAACAGCCTGTTGGTGCTGGTGATGGTGCGGCACACCGACACTGCGCAGGTCGCCGGGTTGGGCACCGCGGTGCTGTTCGTCGCGGCGACCGGCACGGGCGCCTTCATCGCCGCCGCGGTCATGCCGGTGGCGGTTCGGCGCTGGGGCCGGTACGCCACGGCCAACGGCGCGTTGGCGATCGCCGCGCTGGTCCAGCTGGCCGGGTCCGGGCTGCAGCTGGCGATGATGGTGGCCTGCGGGTTCCTGCTCGGTATGGCGGGCCAGGTGGTCAAGCTGTGCGCGGACAACGCCATGCAGCTTGACGTCGACGACGGCCTGCGCGGGCATGTGTTCACCGTGCAGGACTCGCTGTTCTGGATGTCGTTCATCGGGGCGATCGCGTTGAGCGCAAGTGTGATTCCGCCGGACGGACGCCAACCGGCGCTCGCGTTGGCCGGCGTCGGCGTGTATCTCGCCGGTCTGGCCGCACACGCGACAATCGCGAAACAGTCGCCGACCCCGGGTTAAGGTGACCGGCATGGCTGGTGCCGCGCCGATGGTGGCCGACCTGCGCGCCGAGAGCGACGAACTGGACGCCCTGGTGTCCGACCTTCCCGCCGAGGGCTGGGCAGAACCCACTCCCGCCGAGGGCTGGACCATCGCGCATCAGATCGCACATCTGCTGTGGACCGACCGCGTCGCGCTGACCGCCGTCACCGACGAGGCCGCCTTCGCCGACCTGCTCGAAGAGGCGGGCAAGAACCCGACCGGCTTCGTCGATGCGGGCGCCGAGGAGTTGGCCGCCATGTCGCCGCCGGACCTGCTTGCCGAGTGGCGCGCGACCCGGTCCCGGTTGCACGACGCGCTGCTGACCGTCGCCGAGGGCCGCAAGCTGCCCTGGTTCGGTCCGCCGATGAGCGCCGCGTCGATGGCGACGGCCCGGTTGATGGAGACGTGGGCGCACGGCCTCGATGTCGCCGACGCTCTCGGTGTGCGCAGAGAGCCCACCGCGCGGCTGCGGTCGATCGCTCACATCGGTGTGCGCACACGCGATTTCGCGTTCGTGATCAACGGCATGGCGCCGCCGGCCGAACCGTTTTACGTCGAGTTGCGCGCGCCGGACGGGTCGACGTGGTCGTGGGGACCGGAGGACGCGGCGCAGCGGGTGTCCGGTTCCGCGGAGGACTTCTGCATGCTGGTGACCCAGCGGCGCCCGCGCTCGGAACTCGATGTGCACGCGGTCGGCGAGGACGCCGAACAATGGCTGAGCATCGCGCAGGCGTTCGCGGGCCCGCCGGGGTCTGGCCGCGGCTAACTGAGTTCGGCGGCCGAGTCGGCGCGGCCGTCGCCGTCGCTGTCGGTGAGCTTGATGTCCCACGTGCCGTCGGCGTCGGCGTCGACGTAGGCGGTTTCGCCGGCCAGGGCGCGATCGGCCAACCCGTCGCCATCGTTGTCGACGAGGCTGTCGTCTTGGCCGTCGGCGTCGAGGTCGACCAGCGGGCCGCCGAACCGCTCGACCCCGTCGAGGCCGAACCAGCGCAGCCCCCGCTCGACGCTGACCGCCCAGGTTCCGCTGCCGTCATCAGTGAAATGCGTTGCGGCACCGGCATGGTCACGCACGAGATGGTCGGCGATGCCATCGTCGTCGAGGTCGGCCATCGCGTCGTCGAGCAGGCCGTCGCCGTCGAAGTCGAGCCCGACCGCCTCGAATGCGCCGTCGCCGTCGACATCCAGATCGGGCGTCGCGGACCAGATCGTCGCCGAGCCGTCGCCGTCACCGAGGCAGTAGTCCATGCCTGATCGGACGCAGCAGCCCGGCCGCGGGTTCCATCGGTCGTTGAACCCGCGCGAGCGACCGCTCTTGTACGCGCGATGGCGGCGTGTCGGCGGGCAGACGCGGTCGCTCGCGGGGGTGGGAGGGCGGGGTTGGGCGGGCGGGGTTCGGCGGGGTTACTGTCCGCCCCGGGCGGTCCACCACGCCAGCAATTCCTCGACGGCCTCCTCGCGCGACAGCGGGCCGCGGTCGAGGCGCAACTCCTTGAGGTACTGCCA
>NZ_BCTA01000026.1 GCF_001570485.1 Mycolicibacterium novocastrense | reverse complement strand
CACCCCACACAGCTCATGAGACGCCCCCGCAACACAAACACCAGCCCGCGAGAGCCCCGATGCCACCGATTCAGCGCTTGGCGTCTAGCATGAATCGTCCCTATGGGTTTTCGACACCTATTTCGATAGGTCCCCACCAACCCGGCGCCCGGGCAGAACCGGCAGACGGTGCAGACCGGCGATTACGCGCTCACGTTGCAGGCGCTCGACCCGTATCCCCGTACACCCGAGGATGTTCCGCCGCTTTCGGAGTACCGGGCGACGCTGCTGGTGCACCGGACCGGCTGACGGCTCACCCGGCGGCGGCCAGGGCCTCGGCGAACCGGGCGAGTTCCTCGTCGGTGACGTCGACGTGCGGGGAGGCCCGCAGCACCGGCGCCGTCATCTCGAACGGAGCGCGCTGCACATCGGCGAACGTGGTGACGATGCGGTGTTCGGCGATCAGCCAGTTGCGGATCATCTGCGGGTCGGCGCCATCGGTGGGGGCCAACGTGGTGATCGCGGTCGGTTCATCGTGCGGCTCGACGACCCGCCATCGGTCGAGGCCGGCCACCGCGTCGCGGGTCATCCGGCCCACCTCCGCCAGCCGGGTCCGCACCGCGGCGGGCCCGTCGGCCAAGTGTTCGCCGAGCGCTACCGAAAAGCCCACGCGGGCAGCGACATTGGCCTCACCGTGCTCCAAGCGCTGCAAAACGGACGAAGGCAGGTTCCACTCCGGGGGCGGTAGCCGTGGTTGCAGCCGCCGGGCGAGCTCCCGGTGGATACCGAGGAATCCCACGCCGCGCGGCCCGGCGATCCACTTTCGGGAGGAACCGTAGATCGCCGCGGGCGTGACCGCGCAGTCCAGGTGTCCCAGCGCCTGGGCGGCGTCGACGACCAGCGGCACACCGAGTTCTGCGCATGTGGCGGCCAGCGCCGACAGCGGCTGCGCCAGACCGCGGTGGCTGGCAAGCGCCGTCAAGTGCACCAGCGCCGGGGGGTCGGCGGCCAACTGGCGCGCGGCCGCCGCGACGTCGAGCCGCCCGTGGCCGTCGGCGGGCAGGGCGCGGACGGCAAAACCGTTGGCGGCCATGATCGCCAGGTTCGGCCCGTATTCGCCGGGCAGACACGCCGCGGTCCGGTCTCCGGGCCAGGCGCCGAGCAGCAGGTCGAGCGCATTGTTCGCGCCGGTGGTGAACACGAAGTCGGTGCTGGCCAAACCGGTCAGCGCGGCGAGTGCGGCGCGCCCGGCGTCGAGCACCGGTGCGGCGGCCTCGGCCGCGACGTAACCGCCGACTTCGGCTTCGTGGCGCGCGTGCTGGCCGGCGGCGTCGATCGCTGCGACGCTCTGACGCGAACAGGCGCCGCTGTCAAGGTGCACTCCGGCCACCGCCGGGCGGGCCGCCCGCCACCGATCCGCAAGGCTCATTTCGTGGCCAGCGACAGGCCGAAGTCACCGGCGGCGTCGGTCCACCAGTGGGTCATCCGAAGCCCGGCCGCGGCGAGCTCGGCTTCGACGCCCGCGCGCCGGAACTTGCAGGACACCTCGGTGAGCATCGCCTCACCGGCGGCGAACTCGACGGTCAGCCCGAGATCGCGCACGTGCACCCGCTGCGCTTCGGTGGCGCGCAGCCACATCTCGATGCGTTCGTCGGCGGCGTTCCACACCGCGACGTGTTCGAACTTCTCGAGGTCGAAGTCGGCGTTCAGTTCACGGTTGACGACGGCGAGCACGTTGCGGTTGAAGCGCGCGGTCACGCCCGCGCTGTCGTCGTAGGCGCGCACCAGACGGTCGGCGTCCTTCACCAGATCGGTGCCGAGCAGCAGGCTGTCACCGGGTTGCAGGGTGTCGGAGAGGGCGGAGAGGAATTCGGCGCGCGGGCCTGCGGTGAGGTTGCCGATCGTCGAGCCGAGGAATGCGACCAGGCGGCGCCCGACGCGGGGGATCTTGTCCAGGTGCTTCTCGAAATCCCCGCAGACGGCCTCGATCTCGAGGCCGGGATACTCGTCTGCAAGCGCCGCGCCCGCGGCGACCAGCACCCCCGCGTCCACGTCGAACGGGATGAACCGGCGCAACGAGCCGTGGTCACGTAGCGCGTCGAGCAGCATGCGGGTCTTCTCCGATGTGCCGCTGCCCAATTCCACCAGGGTGTCGGCGCGGCAAGCCGCCGCGATGTCGGCCGATCGGTTTCTGAGGATCTCGGCCTCCGCGCGCGTCGGGTAGTATTCCGGCAGCCGCGTGATCTGGTCGAACAGGTCGCTGCCGACCGAATCGTAGAACCATTTGGGCGGCAACGACTTCGGGCTCGATGTCAAACCGTCGAACACGTCCCGGCGCAGCGCGTTCGCTGCCGAGTCGGGCGAAAGGTGGTTCGACAACGACAGCGTGCCCGCGTGATCGGATCCCCGCGCCATCAGGCTCCCTTCAATGCGGCCAGTTGCACTCCTGACGACGTGACCTCGACGAGGTGCCGGTCAGGGATCTCCTCCCAGGCGGGATCGTCGTCGTAGGGTTCACTGGCCAACACGACGCCGTCGCGGCGTCGCAGCACCGACAGTGTGTCGCCCCATGTCGTGGCGATCAGTCGTGACCCGTTGCCCGCCAGGATGTTCAGCCGGGCGTTCGGATCGGCCGCGGCGACGTCGACGATGGTCTCGCCCAGCGAGTCCAGTCCCCGGGCGAAGATGAGCGCGGCGAGAAGGGCGCTGTCGTTGGTCGACTCGGCGGCGGGCGACAGCGGCAGCGCCCGGCGGTCGACCAGCCCGTTGTGGGAGAGCAGCCAGCGCCCGTCGGTGAACGGCGCCACCGCGCTCGCTTCGATCGACATGCCGACGCTCGCAGACCGCACCGCGGCGACGATACAACCGCTGCGCAGCGCGGGCGCGACCGAGGCGAGCGAGGCATCCCCCCACATCGGCGTCGCACTGCGCCAGCGCCGCGGCGTCTGACCGTCGAAGAAGCCCACACCCCATCCGTCGGCGTTCATCAACCCGTGCTTCTGCCTGCGGGGTGAATACGATTGCACGAGAAGACCGTTGGCGGGCTCGAGGATCAGCGACGCCGCCGAGGCCGGTTCACCGAGCCACCCGAGATGCCGGCACATCAGTTGCTCTCTCTTCGCGCAAGCGGCTCATCGCGGGCATTCTCTCTTCGCGCAAGCGGCTCATCGCCGGCATCCCAGGCCAGTCGCACGCCGGAGAAGATCTGGCGCCGGATCGGGTGGTCCCAATTGCGGAAACTGGGCCGCAGGATGCTGGCCGCGACCGCCCACGATCCGCCGCGCAGCACCTTGTAGTCGCCGGCCCCAACACCTTCGAAGAAGGGCTGTGAGTAGCGTTCGTAGATCATCGGCGTGAATCCCGGCCACGGGCGCAGCGGCGACGTCGTCCACTCCCACACGTCGCCCAGCATCTGCTCGGCGCCGTAGGCGGAGGCCCCGCCTGGGTAGGCGCCGACGGGCGCCGGACGCAGCGCGTCGCCGCCGAGATTGGTCAGGGCAGCCGTGGGTTCGGTTGCGCCCCAGGGATATCGGCGACGTGCGCCGACCGCCGGGTCCCACGCACAGGCCTTCTCCCATTCCACCTCCGTGGGCAGCCGGGCGCCCGCCCACGCGGCGTACGCCTCGGCTTCGAAGAACGTGACGTGCTGGACCGGCTCGTCGTCGGGGATCTCCTCAACGTGGCCGAAGCGGGTGCGGGTGGCGTCCGGATTCCAGAACTGCGGCGCGGTCAGACCTGCTTCGGTGCGGTGTGCCCAACCGCGCTCCGACCACCACCGGGGCTCGTCGTAGCCACCGTCGTCGATGAACTGGCGCCATTCGCCATTGGTGACCGGGACGCGTCCGATACGGAAGGCGGGTACGTCGACGACGTGTGCCGGACGTTCGTTGTCCAGCGAGTACGGCTCGGTGGCCGCGTCGACGCCCAGGACGAACTCGCCGCCGGGCACCAACACCGATGTGCCCGCGACGTCGGGGCGGCCTTCGGGAAGCGCAGTTCCGGTGTCGAGCAACGGAGGCCCGCTCCGCAGGTTCAGCGCCTGCAGCATGGTCTCGTCGTGCTGGTTCTCGTGGCTGATCACCAGGCCGAACGCGAAACCGGGCTCATCGTCGGGTAGGACGTCCAGCGTGTCGAGCACCTTGTCCCGCACCGTCGCGCAATACGCCCTGGCATCCGACGGCGGGAGCAGCGGCAAGTTCACGCGGCTGGCGCGGGAGTTGACGAACGCGTCGTAGAGACGTTCGACGTCGGGGCGCAGCATGCCGGGCCGGTCCGGGTTTCCCTCGCGCAGCAGCCACAGCTCCTCCTGCTGCCCGATGTGCGCGAGGTCCCACACCAACGGGCTCATCAGCGGGCTGTACTGGCGGCCCAGCTCCGCGTCGTCGAAGTCGACGAGGCGCAGCGTGCGCCGGCGTGCCCGGGTGAGTTCGCGCGCGATGGTTTCGCGAGGTGTCACAGTTCCCCTCGTGCCAGTTGCGTGACCGCGGGCGCGATCCCGTGTTGTGCGGCGCGGTCCCGGAAATCGTCGGCCGGACAGCGTCCCTGTTCGACCGAACGCACGAGCCGTTGCATCGATTCCGCGAGCTCTGCGGGCGCGCGTTCCGCGGCCGCCCGCACACATCGTTGCGCGGCGGCGCGCAACCGGGGGTCGGCCAGGCCGACGTGAGCGGCCTGATCCCAGGCGGTGGCAACGGGTTCGGTGGCTTCGGCGGCGATTTCGGCCGCCGTCGGGTCATCCAGGAGGGTGACCAACGTGAACGCGACCGCCGGCCACACCGCGTCCGGCACGCTGTCGAGATAGCGGATCTCCAGCCACTGCCGCGGGCGGACCGGAGGAAACAGCGTGGTCAGGTGGTAGTCGAGGTCGGCAGCGGTGGGACGGCGGCCGCCCAGCGCGACCCGCCCGTCGGCCCAGTCGGCGAACGGCACCCAGTCGGTGACCGGTTCGGCGTCGGCGTCGGCGTGGTTGACGAGCATCACCGGAGCGTTGAGCGCGTACCGGGCCCAATCACTGGCCGGGTCCTCGCCGTTCTCGCCGAGGATCGGGCCGCAGCGGGCCGAATCCAGCTGGCTCCACACGCGTTGCCGCGTCGACTGCCAGCCGGGGTCGTCGCCGCTCAGCACCGGCGAATTCGCGGTGATCGCGATCATCGTGGGGCCGAGCGCATGCGCGAGCCGGACGCGGTCCGCCCACCCCTCGTGTGGGCCCGCATCGAGGTTGACCTGCACCGAAGCCGTCGAGGTCATCATCGCCGCACCCGCGGCGGGAGTGCCGCTGGCCGCGAAGAAGGCCTCCATCGCGCGATAGCGCGCGCCCGGGTTGACGCGCTGCGCCGGCCGCAGCGGATCTGCGCCCAATAACACCAACCCGAACCCGGCGCCCGCGAACGCAGCGCAGAGCACGGCGCGGTCAGCGACCATCGCCTCGATCGCCGAGAGCGGGCCCGCGAGCGGCGGACCGGACAGTTCGACGGCGCCGCCCGGTTCGACGGTGACCCTGCTGCCGCCCGGTAGGGGTGGCAGGCCGGCGATGGCGGCGGTGAGCTCATCCCAGCGGGGCCTGCGCGCGGCATCGGTCAGATCGAAGCAGTGCGCCTCGATCTCGAGGCCCACCCGGCCCACCGGGCCGTCCCGCAGGCACCCGGCGCCGACCTGGCGAGCGGCGGCATCAGCGCTGGTCAGCTCGGTGCAAGGACTCCGCGGCGGGTGCGCGTCCGCCACCTCGGACGCGATGGTGAAGGTCATCCCAACCATCCCCTTCCGGGAGTGGACCGCTGCCCCTTCAACCATTATCCAGACGGGACCGACAAATCCAGCGTTTTTTGGATGACGCCTTCGTTACGAGGATCTCCAACCCCGCCCCGGGTTACTGGCCCAGGGTGTTCTGCATCGCCCCGGCCAGCGCATTCACCGCCGGGCCACCGTTGCCGGACTGACAGACCTTTGCCTGCAGCAGGACGTTCTCGCGCTTGCGAGTGGTGGTGAAGCAGCGCCGGTCGGTGCCCGCCTCCTGTTTGACCCAGTCGGCATCGGTGGCCGTGGTGGGCCCGCCGGTGAAGGTCCACACCTGAGTCGTGAAGTTGTCCAGGTGCATCGCGGTGGTCTGCCCGTTGCAGCCGGCCGTGCGGTCGACGACACGACGGAAGGCCCGGTCGGCGGCGTCGGTCGTCGCGAACACCCCGACCGCTTGTTTGACCAGATGCGTCGCATCCGTCGGCGACTCCTGGGTGACCGCGCCGTTGAACGATGCGAGATCGGGGTCGGCGTAGACGTCGGGCAGGCCGATGTCCGCCCAGTTGTTGCACGCAGGAAGGTCGACCGAGAAGGTCTGCACCGGCTCTGCGAACAACGACTCGAATCGCATTGTGGCGCCGACGATATTGCCCACCGAGCCCTTCGGGAGCACGGCGTAGTTGACCACGCCCGGATCGGATGGGCGCGCTGCGGCGGGGCCGGCGGGCGCCATGACCGACAGCCCGATGGCCACGCCGACGCCCGCCGCGGCGACCGTCCGCACCGGTCAGACCTTCGCGGACAACTTGACTTCGATGTTGCCGCGGGTGGCCTTCGAGTACGGGCAGAAGTCGTGCGCCTTCGCCATCAGGTCGTCGGCCACGCTCTGCTCGAGGCCGGGCAGGTAGCCGATCAGGTGAGCCGTGAGCCCGAACCCGCCCTCGGAGTCCGGTCCGAAGCCGACCTGCGCGGTGATCGAGGTGGCTTCGTCGATGTCGATCTTGTTGTTGCGGGCCTGCAGCCGCAGTGCGCCGAGGAAGCATGCCGCGTAACCCGACGAGAACAGCAGTTCGGGGTTGACGCCCTCGCCGCTGCCGCCGAGCTCCTTGGGCGGGCGGGTGTCGAGATCGATCTTGCCGTCGGAGGAACGGACGTGGCCGTCACGGCCGCCTCCGGACGCGGTGGACTCTGCGGTGTACTTGACCTCAATGCTCATGGGCTCGATCATGCCAGCCCACGCGTAGACGGCAAGACGCCCGTCCCGCACCGGGTATCGGCGCTGGTGTGCACTCAGATCGCCGGTTCGGCCGATTCACGGCCCATTGTCGATCTGAGTGCACACCAGAGGGGGATGGCTCTACGGACGCGACGGCGCCGTCGTGGTCGGAGCCTCGGGGGCCTGCGGCGGCTGGAACCGCGGCCCGTCGGCGCCCGGCCCGAACGGCGGTCGCTGACCCGGTCCGCCCGGCATCATCGGGCCTCCCGGCGGCGGTCCACGATGGAAGATCGCGACGTCGCGATCGTGGCCACCGTGATGGCCGCCGCGGTGGTGGCCTCCCGAGTGCGCACCGAGGATGAAACCGGAGAAGAAGATCACCGCGACGATGAACACGACACCGGCGGCAATGCCGACCCATGCGGCAGCGGCGCCGAGCTTGGAGCGGCGCGGGGTCAGGTGATCAGGGTGGGGTCCCGCGACCACGGGGGTGGTGGCCGGTTCTGATGGTGTTTCGGTCATGGCTGCCATCATGCGAGCCGTTTCGATGAGCCCGTCATGTGGCACCTATGAGTCGGCTGTGAAAGCGGCCGTCGGTCCGCCGATTGACACCGCTCAGGCCGCAGAATAGTTTCGACTACACGCGTTGTCAGTTGCCGGAAGGGAAGCCAGAGACCATGCAGCGCCCGATCCCGACGCGTCACCCGGAGCGGCCTCGCCCCGTCCCGGCCGGCATCCGCGTCATCGCCAAGGCGCTGGCCATCGGCGAGCCCACACCGGCGCAGTGGCGCAGGCTGGGTGAGCGGCTGACCGTCGGGGACGAACCGATGGACCGCCTCGTCGAGTGGATGTCAGGCGTCGGCGTGAAGCAGACCCGCCCGTTGTTCGACCGGGCGCTCACCTACGGAATCGACGCGGTTCCCGACGCCCCGGAACCGTTGCGCGAATTCTTCACGGCCGTGGAGAAGCTGCCCGACTGGGTCGACCCGGTGAAACTGCGCCGCGGTGCGCAGGCGCTGCGTCGTGGCGGCGCCGACGGCATGTACGTCGCACGTGACGTGTCACTGCTCGGCGGCTACCAGTTCTCGGGTTTCAACAAGACGCTGTTGCGCACCGGCGCCCTGGAGAAGGGTTCGAACAAGCGCTTCGCCGAGACGATGCAGTGGGCGATGGACGTCATCTCCGACGGTGGTCTCGAGCACCTGGGCGCCGGTTACCGGTCCACCCTTCGGGTTCGGCTCATCCACGGACTGGTACGCCGCCATGTGTCCGCGATGCCCGACTGGCGCGCCGATGACTGGGGCGTCCCGATCAACCAGACCGATATGGCGGCGACGCTGATCGGCGCGCTGGTCGCACCTGCCGTCGGCGTCGTGGGGATGGGAATCGTGTTGCGGCCGAAGGACTATGACGCTGTCGCACACTTGACCCGCTATGTCGGATGGTTGATGGGCGTGGAGGACGAGTGGCTGCCGCGCGGGTTCCGCGACAGCATCCGGGTGCTCTATCACACCCTGGGCGCGCTCGCCGAACCCGACGAGTCGTCGAGGCAGCTGGCGGTTCCGATGGCCGACGACCCGATGATCTGGCACTACGACACGATGCCCGCGATCCGGCGTCGTATCGCACGGGCCCAACATCTTTCGGTCACCAGCGGCTTTCTGGGGCCGCGCACGATGCGCGCACTGGGCCTGCGCCCCCATCTGCCGTGGTATCCGGTGCTGCGGCTACCGGTGAACCTGGCCCGCAGTGTGGCCGCGGTCGCCCTGCCCGGCGGTATCGCGAGGGCAACCGCGCGCGGCGACCGCGAGCACCAGGTGTTGATGCGCACGATCATCGGCGACGACGGCGCCACCATCGGCGAGTCGGCCGAGCACGTCAGCACCGTCGCCTGACCCGGTGTTATGACTAAGGCTTGAACGGGTTGACCGCGAACTGGATCACCCGGTACGGCGACCCGCCGCGCGGTCCGGTGTTCCACTGACTGACGAACACCCGCACCTCGTCGAGCGTCGATCCCGGTGAGATGTAGCCGCCGTACGGTTGGGCCAGGCGGTTGCTCTCCGGTGGCCCGAGATGGTCTGCCGGGTCGGGCCATTCGGAGGCCACGACGACGGTCGTCACCGGCGCGGTGCCCAGCCCGGTGGGGTCGTTGGCCACCCGCATCTCCATGTTCCCGGTGCTGGCGTTGAAATACGACAGCACGGTTTTCCCGTCGATCTGACGGATGCTCATCTCGCCGACCGCGTCCGGCCACAGCGGTGTCGGCGGGCTGCCCCACCCGGAATCTGCCGACCAGCCTTGCCAACTCGACCGGTCCTCGAACTCCTGCGGCGTGGCCCGATACAGCTCCAGCGGCGCGCTGCGGTCGAAGTTGTTGGCCACGATGTACACCCACCCGGTTTCGGAGTCGGCGCGCGGGATCGGGTCGTAGTAGCCGCTGATCTGCGACTGCCTGCCGTCGGCATAGGAGGCGGCACGCTCAGAGTCCGGCAGCGTTGGCCAATTACCTTGCGCCGGGTTGGCTTTCACCAGCCGTGAGCTCTGCGGATCAAGCTCACGCACGGTGGTGACCATCAGGTAGTTCTGCCGGTTGATCTGAACGACGCCCGCCGGCAGTTGCGACATGCCCGGTGGCGTCGGATCGGCCAGCAGCGGACGGTCGGTTCCGGTCACACCGTCGTAGCGCACGCCACCCGGGTCGCCGATCGATTCCGTCTCGACGTGCAATGCGATCGGCGAGAACCACCCTCCGTAGCCGACTCCCTGCCCGGCGAAACTGTCGCCGCACACCTGCAGGATGCCGCTGGGAAACTCCATGAACTCGCACAGATCCGTGGCCCCGATACCGTAATCGCGTGTCGGGGTTCCGGTTCCGGCCGTCGGACCGATCCTGATCACCTGCCCGGGCGCCAGCGGCGGCAACACGGGATCGGGGATCGGCGCGGGCTGGGCGAAAGCCCATGGCGCCGCGACGAGACCCAGCGCCGAGACCGACGAAATGGCTGAAAGCAGTCGCGATTTCCCGCCGAAACGTCGGTCCCGACGCAAATCAGCCCCGGGCCAGCAGCTCGGCGATCTGAATCGTGTTGAGTGCCGCGCCCTTGCGAAGGTTGTCGCCGGACACGAACAGCGCCAGCCCGCGCCCGTCAGGCACGCCGGGATCCTGCCGGATCCGGCCGACCAGCGAGTCGTCCACCCCCGCCGCGGCCAACGGTGTCGGCACGTCCACGAGCGTCACGCCCGGCGCCGCACCCAACAACTCCGTGGCCCGCTGCACTGAAAGCGGTTGGGAGAATTCAACGTTCAGCGACAACGAATGCCCCGTGTACACCGGCACCCGCACGCACGTACCGCTCACCGCCAGGTCCGGGATGTCCAGGATCTTTCGGGTCTCGTTGCGCAGCTTCTGATCCTCGTCGGTTTCACCGGAGTCGTCGTCGACGTAGGACCCGGCCAGCGGGACGACGTTGAACGCGATCGGCGCGACGTACTTCGAGGGCGCCGGGAAGTCGACCGCCGAACCGTCGGCCACCAGATCACGGCTGTTGTTCACGACCGCGCTGGCCTGGCCGAACAACTCCTCCACCCCGGCGACGCCGCTGCCCGACACCGCCTGATAGGTCGAGGCGATCATGCGCACCAGGCCCGCTTCGTCGTGCAGGGGCTTGAGCACCGGCATCGCGGCCATCGTCGTGCAGTTCGGGTTCGCGATGATGCCCTTCTTGAGGGTGACGCCCCGCACCTCACGCGCGAAGTTCACCTCGCTGACCACCAGCGGCACGTCGGGGTCCTTGCGCCAGGCCGAGGAGTTGTCGACCACGATGGCGCCGGCTTCGGCGAACCGCGGCGCCTGCACACGCGACATCGTCGCCCCCGCGGAGAACAACGCGATGTCCAGGCCCGAGGGATCGGCGGTCGCGGCGTCCTCGACCTCGATCTCCTGCCCCCGGAAGGGGAGCTTCTTGCCCTGCGACCGCGCTGAGGCGAAGAACCGCACACTGGTGGCCGGAAAGTCGCGTTCCTCCAACAGCGTTCGCATCACCTGGCCGACCTGACCGGTCGCGCCAACCACACCGATGTTGACCATTTAACGGCCCGTCCCCGCGTACACCATGGCCTGCTCGTCGCCGCCCAGGCCGAACGCTTCGTGCAGCGCGGCGACCGCCTTGTCCAGATCGGTGTCCTTGACCAGCACCGAGATCCGGATCTCCGACGTGGAGATCAGGTCGATGTTGACCCCGACCTCGGCCAACGTCTCGCAGAACTTGGCGGTCACGCCGGGATGGCTCTTCATGCCTGCGCCCACCAGCGAGACCTTGCCGATGAGGTCGTCGTAGAGCACACCGGTGAAACCGATCTCGCTCTGTAGCGAGCTCAGCTTCTGCACCGCGGCCGGGCCGTTGTCCCGCGGACAGGTGAACGTGATGTCGGTCTTGCCGTCCTCGACCTTGGAGATGTTCTGCAACACCATGTCGATGTTGATGTCGGCGTCGGCGACGGCGCGGAACACCTTGGCGGCATAGCCCGGCACGTCCGGGATACCGACCACGGTGACCTTGGCCTCACTGCGGTCGTGTGCGACTCCGGTCAGAATGGCGTCTTCCACGGGAATGTCCTCCATAGATCCGGTCACCAGGGTGCCCGGGTTGTCCGAGTATGACGAGCGGACGCGTATCGGCACGTTGTAGCGCCGGGCGTACTCCACGCAGCGCAGCATCAGCACCTTGGCACCGCAGGCGGCCATCTCCAGCATCTCCTCGAAGCTGACCTGGTCGAGGTGGTGCGCGTTGGGCACGATCCGCGGGTCCGCGGTGAAGATGCCGTCGACGTCGGTGTAGATCTCGCAGACGTCGGCCTTCAGCGCCGCGGCCAACGCCACGGCGGTGGTGTCCGACCCGCCGCGCCCCAGCGTGGTGACGTCCTTGCTGTCCTGGCTGACCCCCTGGAACCCGGCGACCAGGACGATGACGCCCTCGTCGAGCGCGTCCCGCAACCGGCCGGGGGTGACGTCGATGATCTTCGCGTTGCCGTGGATGCCGGTGGTGATCACGCCGGCCTGCGAACCGGTGAACGAGCGGGCCTGCGCGCCGAGCGAGTGGATGGCCATCGCGACCAGCGCGTTGGAGATGCGCTCACCGGCGGTCAGCAGCATGTCCATCTCGCGCGGCGGCGGCGCCGGGCACACCTGGTTGGCCAGGTCGAGGAGCTCGTCGGTGGTGTCGCCCATCGCCGAGACGACCACGACCACGTCGTTGCCCTGCTTGCGCGTCTCGACGATCCGCTCGGCCACGCGTCGGATCCGCTCGGCGTCGGCAACCGAGGATCCGCCGTACTTCTGCACGACGAGCGCCACTGATCAAGCCTTTCAAGTGCTGGGAAGGATCCCAACAAGGATAAGGGCTGCGCGCATCCGATTTCTTTCCCCCGTGGTGGGCCGGCGGGAACCCGCGACGATCAGGCAACTCCGAGGAACGGGAACGGGTCGGCTTCCTCGAACCTTGCGCTGGCATCACCGGCGTAGATCGTCTTCTCGCCCTCGCCGAGCGGCAGCCGCAGCGTCGGGGCGCCCGGCGAGAAGTCGAGGTTGCTCAGCTCGACCCAGAACGTGTTCGGCGACAGCGCCGACTCGAAGAAGTAGCGCAGCGCCTTGTGGTCGACGACCGTGCGCCAGCGAGTGGTCGAGATGTTCGGCTCGTCGGGTGTGGAGATCCCGTACGGCACCGACGCGTTGCGCACGACGCTGAACACCGTCGCGGCGGCCAGCAGCGGGTCGTCGGTCTTGGGGACCGCGTCGATGTAGAACGACGCGCGCACGAACCGGTCCGCGGCGCGGTTGGTCCCCGGCAGCATCACGGTGCCGCCGATCTGCTTCCAGTACTCGCTGATCGCCAGCTGCTTGTCGAAGGTCGGCGAGTTCGTCATCACCCGGTATTGGCTGCCGTGGTGAACGACCTGCTCACCGTCGATGTACTCGACGATCGCGCTGTCGCCGCCGGCATCCGACATCGCCAGGTGCAGCGTCGCCATCCGCTCCTCACCGGGGACCTGGGCGGTGGCCACCCGCAGCGGGGTGGCGGTCAGCGCCGCCACCGCCTCGCCAACCGTCGCGAAGTTGTCGAGCACGTACTGGCCCCACAGCGCCAGCGAAACCGCGGGACCCCCGGCGGTTTCGGCGGGATACACCGATTCGGCCAGCCACAGCAGGTTGACCACGAGTCCGGCCTCGTTCACGCCATCGGTTGTGCTGATGTCGTAGCCGGTCGCGACCACGCTGCCGTACTTCGACGTCCACTCCGCGGAGCCGGTGCCGGCCTGACCGGTTCGGTGGATGCCGCGCGGCAGCGCCCACAGATTCGTTTGGATCTCCGACTTCCAGTCCATGGAGCGGCCGGTGATGTTGCGGTTATCGGTTCCGAGGTAGACGACGCGGGTGCACACGACACGCATCGTATGAGGCGCTCAGTTCGTGCAGGCCTCGGACAGCTCGGCGAGCTTGCGCCGTAGTTGGTTGTCGAGCGCCGACATCTCGTAGTAGATCTCCGGCGCCGGGGCGCCCGGAGCCCTGTTCTGCGTCTCCGCGCGCGCCTGGGGCAACTTCTGGACGAACAGCCCGGCGAGGTCGGCGACTTCGACCGCGGTGAACCGCAGCTCGGGGGTGTCGATCTTGCGCGCGCGCTCGGAGAGGCCGTCGGCCCATTCCCGGTAGGCCAACTCCTCGGCCGCGGTGGGCGGGCCCTCGGCGCCCTCGCTCTTCGAGCTGATCAAGTCGTTCTGCTGCTGGTTGTATTCGAGGAAGTCGAGGACCGGACGGCATTCTTCAGGCGGTTGCTGCAGTTGGCTGTAGACCAGTGCCACGATCGCGATCACCACGACGGCGATCGCCACCCACCATCGCCGATCAAGACTCATCACCGCCGCAACTCTAGCCAGGCGCCGGATTCGTAACGTACGCGCAACCTCGCGAGCCGGTCCACGTAACAGAAACGTTGATTACTGACAGTGAACGGCCCCGAATCGGGCCGCATCACTTTCAGGAGATGGTTAATGGATACAGGAACCACGGCGTTCATGCTGTGTTGCATCATCGCGCTCACGCTGATGATCCCGGGTCTCGCGCTCTTCTACGGCGGCATGGTGTCGGTGAAGAGCTCGACCAACATGATGATGATGACGTTCGGCGCCGCGGCGCTCGTCGGCGTCCTCTGGGTACTGTTCGGCTTCTCGATGGTGTTCGGCACGTCCTACGGCGGATTCATCGGCAGCTTCACCGAATTCGACGGGTTGACCGACCTGACCGAGGCGATGACGACCGTCGACGGCCTGCCGATCAGTTTGTTCGCTTTGTTCCAGGCCCTGTTCGCCGCGATCACCGTCGCGCTCATCTCCGGTGCGGCGGCGGATCGGATGAAGTTCAGCGCCTGGATGGTCTTCGCCGGCCTGTGGGCCGTGCTGGTGTACTTCCCCGCCGCGCACTGGGTGTTCGCGTTCGACGGCGTGGTGACCGAGGGTTCGGTCGGCGGCTGGATCGCCAACAAGCTCGGTGCCCTGGACTTCGCCGGTGGCACCGCGGTGCACATCAACGCCGGCGCAGCGGCGCTGGCCATCGCGATCGTGCTGGGCCGTTCGGCGCTGTTCGGCAGCCGCAAGCCTCACAACGTGCCGCTGACCCTGCTCGGCGCGGGCCTGCTGTGGGCGGGCTGGTATGCCTTCAACGGCGGTTCGGCCCTGTCCGCGGGCACATCGGCGGCGATCGTCATGGTGACCACGTTCGTCGCGACGTGCGCGGCGACGCTGGCCTGGCTGACCTTCGAGAAGATCAAGACCGGCCACGTCACCGGTGTCGGCGCGGCCTCGGGTGCGATCACCGGGCTTGTGGCGATCACCCCCGCCTGCGGTTCGGTGACACCGGTCGGCGCCATCTGCGTCGGCGCGATCGCGGGCGCGATCTGCGTGTATGCCGTCGGCCTCAAGGACCGGTTCGGCTACGACGACAGCCTCGACGTCGTCGGGGTGCACCTCGTCGGTGGCCTCATCGGAACGCTGCTGATCGGCTTCTTCGCCAGCGAGGCGATGCCCGGCGCCACCAATGGCCTGTTCTACGGCGGCGGCATCGAGCAGCTGTGGAAGCAGGCGGTTGCCGCGGGTGCGGTCATGGCGTACTCGTTCGTTGTGGCGTTCATCATCGCCTTCGCGATCAAGAAGACGATGGGCATCCGCATCTCGCCCGATGAGGAGGCGACCGGCATCGACGCCAAGTTCCACCGCGACTCGGCGTACGCACTGCAACCCGCCTGACCCGGACCCGGCCGGCGCGGCGTACGTTGCCGCGCCGGCCATTTCGGCCCTTTCGAGTTTCCTTCCACGACACAGAGATTCATTACAGAAGACAGGTTCGAAAGCAATGTCCAAAGATCTGGCCACCCTGGCCGAGGAGTCGGGGACGACGTTCATCCTCGCTCTGTTCGTCGACCTGCGCGGCAAGCCGTGCGCCAAGTTGGTTCCCGTCGAGGCGGTCGAGCTGCTCGCGACCGACGGCGTCGGGTTCGCCGGATACGCCGTCGGAGCGATGGGCCAGGAGCCCAAAGACCCTGACATGATGGCGATCCCGGACGTCGAGTCGTTCACCCCGATCCCGTTCATCAAGGACGGGCTGGCGATCGTGCACTGCGACCCGCACGTCGAGGGGGCGCCGTGGCCGTACGCGCCGCGCGTCATCCTCAAGGCGCTGATCGAGCAGGCCGCCGACGCCGGATTCGAGCCGTGGGTGGGCGCCGAAGTCGAGTACTTCCTGTTGCGCCGCACCACCGATGGCGGGCTGTGCACCGCCGACGCCGCCGACACGGCCGCCCAGCCCTGTTACGACGCGCGTGGCGTCACCCGGATGTACGACCACCTCACCGCCATCTCCCGGGCGATGAACCAGCTGGGCTGGTCCAACTACGCCAACGACCACGAGGACGGCAACGGTCAGTTCGAGCAGAACTTCGAGTTCGCCGACGCGCTCACCACCGCCGACCGGGTCGTGACGCTGCGCTATCTGCTCTCGACGATCGCCGCCGAGCGCGGAATGGTGGCCACCTTCATGCCCAAACCGTTCGCCGACCGCACGGGCAGCGGTCTGCACCTACATGTGTCGCTGACCAGCGCGGGCCGGCCGGTGTTTCCGGCTGGACCCGACGAACCCGATGAACACGGCCTCGGCCTGTCCGAAACGGCCTACGCGTTCCTCGGCGGGATACTCGAGCACGCGTGCGCGCTACAGGCGGTCGTCGCGCCAACCGTCAACTCCTACAAGCGAACCAGGGCCACCACGACGGCGTCGGGTGCTTCCTGGTCACCGAACACCCCGAGCTACGGCGGCAACGACCGCACGCACTACATCCGGGTGCCCGACGCCCAGCGCATCGAGTTGCGGGGCAGCGACGGCTCGGCCAACCCGTACCTGGCGATCGCGGCCGCTCTGGGCGCCGGCCTGGACGGGATCAAGCGCAGCACCGACCCCGGACCCGTTGCCGCTCAGCATCGTTCACCGCTGCCCGCCACACTGCTGCACGCGGTCGACGAGCTCGAAAGCGATCCCGTCGTCGCCGGTGTGCTGGACGCCACCGGTGACGGCGTGGCCTCCTACTTCGCGAACCTCAAGCGCGACGAGTTCTTCGCCTACCACAGCGCGGTCACCACATGGGAGATCGACAACTACCTGACCGCGTTCTGAGGAGGAGCCTGACGATGTGCGGAATCGTGGGCCTGCATCTGCGAAACCCCGACCTGTATCCCCGGCTGGGTGAACTGCTCACCGACATGCTGTGCGAAATGGGCGACCGCGGTTCGGACTCCGCGGGAATCGCGGTCTACGGCGATCCGGCGTTGGCGCCGCCCGGCACGAGTTGTGTCTCCGTTCTGGGGACCGAACCGACCGCGGAGGCCATCGGTTTCGATGTCACGGTGACGCGGTATGACGCGACGTACCTGGTCACTGCGAAGGTGCCGACCGAGACGCTGCACGACGCCGTGCGGACCGCCTACCCCGATGCGCTGGTCGCCGGGTTCGGCACCGACCTCGCGGTGCTCAAGGGGGTGGGTCACCCACGAACGCTGACCGAGAACTGGAACCTGGCCAAGGCGCAGGGCTGGCAGGGCGTCGGCCACACCCGGATGGCGACCGAATCGGCCGTGACACCCGCTGGATGCCACCCGTACGCGGTCGGGCCCGAGCAGTGCCTGGTACACAACGGGTCGTTCGCCAACTACGCCACCATCCGCCGCGAACTGCGCGCTGCCGGAGTGCGTTTCGACAGTGAGAACGACACCGAGGTCGGAGCCCGGTTCGTCGCGCACCGGCTCGCGGCGGGTTGCGACGTGCAGACCGCGCTGAAGGAACTGTGTGCGAAATTCGACGGCTTCTACACGCTGCTGGTGTCCAACCGCGATTCGTTTGCGGTGGTGCGCGATGCGATCGCGTGCAAGCCCGCCGTCATCGCCGAGACCGCCGACTGGGTGGCGATGGCGAGCGAATACCGCGCACTGGCCGGCCTTCCCGGCGTCGGCGCCGCCAAGATCTTCGAGCCCGAACCGGAGGTGGTCTACGCATGGACACGCTGACATGCTCTTCGGGCAAGCCCTCATCGGCCATCGCGTACGACCTGGCCACCACTCCCCTGCGCAAAGTCAACGCGGCCCTGCATGCGCCGGGGCTGTCCGGTGACTTCGTGATCGCCAATCCCGCAGGCGCACACAACGTCGCGGTCGGCATCGACGCGCGCGTTCGGGTCACCATCGACGGTCACGTCGGCTACTACGCCGCGGGCATGAACCAGCGGGCCGAGGTGACCATCAACGGCAATGCGGGCACCGGCGTCGCCGAGAACATGATGAGCGGCGTCGTCCGCGTCAAGGGCAACGCGTCCCAGTCGGCGGGTGCGACGGCCCACGGCGGCCTGCTGGTCATCGACGGCAACGCCGCGGCACGGTGCGGCATCTCGATGAAAGGAGTGGACATCGTCGTGGGCGGGGACATCGGCCACATGAGCGCGTTCATGGCGCAGGCGGGTCGCCTCGTCGTGCGCGGGAACACCGGCGAAGCGCTCGGGGACTCGATCTACGAGGCCCGGATCTACGTGCGCGGCGAGGTCGCGTCGCTGGGTGCCGACTGCATCGCCAAACCGATGCAGCCCGAACACCATCGGGAGCTGCGGGAACTGTTGGCGGCCGCGGGATTCGACGATGACACGCACGCGTACACCCGCTACGGGTCGGCGCGGTCCCTCTACCACTTCCACATCGACAACGCATCGAGCTACTGATGAACCCCTGGGCCCTCCGCGAATCCGCAACCTTCGACCGCACCACCATCGCCGCCATTCAACGCGCGGCCGAAACCGGCATCTACGACATCCGCGGCTGGGGCGCCAAGCGGCCGCTGCCGCACTTCGACGACCTCCTCTTCCTCGGGGCGTCGATGTCGCGTTATCCACTGGAGGGATATCGCGAGAGGTGCGCCACCGATGTGGTTCTCGGCGACCGCCACGCCAAACATCCGTTGCACCTCGATATTCCGGTCACGATCGCAGGAATGTCGTTCGGCGCGTTGAGCGGGCCGGCCAAGGAGGCCCTCGGACGTGGCGCCAGCGAGGTCGGCACCTCGACGACCACCGGTGACGGCGGCATGACCCCCGAGGAACGCGGCCAGAGCAAGTACCTGGTCTATCAGTATCTTCCGTCGCGATACGGGATGAATCCCGACGACCTGCGCAAGGCCGACGCGATCGAGGTGGTGCTCGGCCAGGGGGCCAAACCCGGCGGTGGCGGAATGTTGTTGGGGCACAAGATCTCGCCGCGCGTCGCGGCGATGCGCACGCTGCCCGAGGGTATCGACCAGCGTTCGGCGTGCAGGCATCCGGACTGGACCGGCCCGGACGACCTGACCATCAAGATCAACGAGTTGCGTGAGCTCACCGACTGGGAGAAGCCGATCTACGTCAAGATCGGCGCCACTCGCACCTACTACGACGTGAAACTCGCGGTGCACGCCGGC
This sequence comes from Mycolicibacterium novocastrense, assembly GCF_001570485.1. Classification (GTDB taxonomy): domain Bacteria; phylum Actinomycetota; class Actinomycetes; order Mycobacteriales; family Mycobacteriaceae; genus Mycobacterium; species Mycobacterium novocastrense. The sequence goes on along the minus strand of NZ_BCTA01000026.1, from coordinate 345,158 downwards.
GCCGACGTGGTCGTCGTCGACGGTATGCAGGGCGGCACCGCGGCCACCCAGGAGGTGTTCATCGAACACGTCGGCATCCCGACGCTGGCCGCCGTACCGGAGGCGGTGCGCGCGCTGCAGGAACTCGGCGTGCATCGGCGAGTGCAACTGATCGTCTCGGGCGGCATCCGCACGGGCGCCGACGTCGCCAAGGCCCTGGCGCTGGGCGCCGACGCCGTCGCCATCGGCACGGCGGCGCTGATCGCGTTGGGCGACAACCATCCTCGCTACGCCGCCGAGTACGAGAAGCTCGGTAGCGCAGCGGGTTTCTTCGACGACTTCCAGGACGGTACCGATCCCGCGGGCATCAGCACGCAGGACCCGGAGTTGGCGGCGCGATTCGATCCGGTCGAAGGCGGTCGCCGATTGGCCAATTACCTGCGGGTGCTGACGATGGAGGCCCAGACCATCGCCCGGGCCTGCGGTAAGTCCCACGTGTGTCATCTCGAGCCCGAAGACCTGGTCGCGGTCACGATCGAGGCGGCCGCGATGGCGCGCGTCCCGCTCGCGGGCACGAATTGGATCCCCGGCACGTGACCACTGCGGACGTCGTGATCATCGGCGGCGGCATCGAGGGCGCCGCCGCGGCATGGGCGCTGAGTCAACGCGGAATCACCGATGTCGTTCTGCTGGAACGTAACACCGTCGCATCGGGCATGACCGGCAAGTCGAGTGGCATCGTCCGCTGCCATTACGGGGTGAGCTCGCTGGCGGCGATGGCCGCCGTCGGGCTGGAGGTGTTCGAGAAGCCTCAGCAGTTTCTGGGGGACCAGGCGCTCGACATCGGCTTCCGCCAGACCGGCTACGTCGTCGGCGTCGGCCCACAGGACGTCGACGCGCTGCGTAAAAGCCTTGCCGCACAACGGTCCGTCGGCGTGCAGACCGAGGAGATCGACGTCGACGAGGTCGCGCGGATGTGGCCGTGGGCCGACCTGTCACCGTTCGCCGTCTTCGGATGGGAGCCGCGCGGCGGCTACGGCGACGCGTACCAGACCGCGCAGGCGTTCGCGGTTTCGGCGCGCGCCGCGGGTGTGCGGATCCGGCAGGGCACGGCCGCAACCGAACTCGTGCTCGACGGCGACCGCGTCACCGGTGTCCGCACCGCCGACGGCGACATGGTCTGGGCGCGCACCGTCGTCGTCGCCACCGGCGTGTGGACGCAACCGTTCCTCGCGCCGTACGGCATCGACGTACCCATCAGGGTGGTGCGCGAGCAGATCGTGCTGATCTCCCCCGGCGTGGATGTCGGACCGGTGCCCGTGTTCTCCGACCTGGTCTCGCTGCAGTACGTACGCCCGGAACTGGGCGGCGAGATCCTGTTCGGCAACAGCGACCTGTCCGAACCCGAGAACGCCGACCCCGACGCGTACTCCAACCGCGCAACCGAGTCGTTCGTCGACCTGACCGTCGAACGGGTCGGCACCCGGTTCCCCGGGTTCACCGATGCGGCGATCACGGGCAGCTACGCAGGCTGTTATGACGCCACCCCGGACTGGAACCCGGTGATCAGCGCCACCGCAATCGACGGCGTGCTGGTGGCGGCCGGCTTCAGCGGACACGGCTTCAAGATCGCGCCCGCCGTCGGCCGGCTCATCGCCGACCTGGTCGTCGACGGGCGCAGCAGCGACCCGCGCATCCCCGAGACCGACTTCCGGCTGTCGCGCTTTGTCGACGGCGACCTGCTGACGAGCCCGCATCCGTATGTGGGCGCGGGCCAGATGCGATGATTCCTGACAGTAGACATGACTGACGTACCGCTGCTCCGCAACAGATCCGGCACCGCCCGCGACCGCGATCCGCAGGCGCCTGTCTCCGAGCTCGAGATCGAGGCGGCGATCGGGCGCAACGTCCGGCGGCTCCGCCTGCAGCAGGGTTTGACGGTCGCCGAGATGGCCGCGCGGATCGGCATCTCCAAGGCGATGATGAGCAAGATCGAGAACGCCCAGACGTCCTGCAGCCTGAGCACGCTCGCGCTGCTGGCGACGGGCTTCGACGTCCCCGTCACCAGCCTGTTCCGCGGCGCCGACGTCGAGCGGCCCGCCGCCTTCGTCAAGGCGGGCACCGGTGCGCGCATCGTGCGCGAGGGCACCCGCGAGGGTCACGAGTACCAGCTGCTCGGCTCGCTGCGCGGCGAACACAAGCGACTGGAATGCCTGCAGGTCACGCTGTCGGAGAAGAGCCAGACCTACCCCCTGTTCCAGCACCCCGGCACCGAGTTCATCTACGTCCTCGAAGGGGTCATGGACTACAGCCACAGCCGGTCGGTGTACCGGCTCCATCCCGGTGACTCGCTGCAGTTCGACGGGGAGGGCGCACACGGGCCGGTGGACCTGATCGAATTGCCGATTCGGTTCCTGTCGGTGATCGCGTTCCCCGACTCGCAGGTCTAGCGCCCGCGAGCTGCATTTTGTGAGGTGCCCGGGCCGGGAGTACAGTGTGCGACGTGCAGCGGGTGCTCCTTCTCGGCAGCCGCGACGGGGTCTGATCAGACCGGCTTCCCGTCGCGGGTGTTCGCGATGCGCCGGTCGAGTCCCCCTTCAAACTCCCGGAGCAATACCGTGACCACGTTCTCGAAACCATCACCCGATTCCCCCGACGCGTTCTCGTCGGTCCGTCAGATCACCAAGCCGTCGGGTCCGCCCCATCCCGGCCAGCCGGCGTGGAACACCCAGCGCGGTTCGACGATGCCGGTCAACCGGTACCGCAGCTTCGCCGACGAGGTCGAAAACATCACGCTGGCCGACCGCACCTGGCCGGACAGGGTCATCGACTCCGCCCCGATGTGGTGCGCGGTCGACCTGCGCGACGGCAACCAGGCGCTGATCGACCCGATGAGCCCGCAGCGTAAGCGCCGCATGTTCGACCTGCTGGTACGGATGGGCTACAAGGAGATCGAGGTCGGCTTCCCGTCGGCCAGCCAGACCGACTTCGACTTCGTCCGCGAGATCATCACCGAAGGCGTCATCCCGGACGACGTCACCATCCAGGTGCTGACCCAGTGCCGCCCGGAACTGATCGAGCGGACGTTTGAGGCCTGTGAAGGCGCGCCGCGCGCGATCGTGCACTTCTACAACTCCACGTCGATCCTGCAGCGGCGGGTGGTGTTCCGCGCCGACCGCGACGCCGTCAAGGCGATCGCCACCGACGGCGCGCGGATGTGCGTGGAGGAGGCCAAGAAGTATCCCGGCACCCAGTGGCGGTTCGAGTACTCGCCGGAGTCCTACACGGGCACCGAACTGGAGTACGCGGTCGACGTGTGCAACGCCGTCGCCGAGATCATCGCGCCGACGCCCGACGCGCCGCTGATCGTCAACCTGCCCGCGACCGTCGAGATGGCGACCCCGAACGTCTACGCCGACTCGATCGAGTGGATGCACCGGCACCTGAGCCCTCGTGACAGCATCATCTTGAGCCTGCATCCGCACAACGATCGCGGAACCGCCGTCGCCGCAGCCGAATTGGGCTATCAGGCCGGTGCCGACCGGATCGAGGGCTGCCTGTTCGGCAATGGTGAGCGCACCGGGAACGTCTGCCTGGTGACGCTGGGACTGAACCTGTTCTCGCGCGGCGTCGACCCGCAGATCGACTTCTCGAACATCGACGAGATCCGTCGCACCGTCGAGTACTGCAATCAGCTGCCGGTGCACGAACGCCACCCGTACGGCGGCGATCTGGTCTACACCGCCTTCTCGGGCAGCCACCAGGACGCCATCAACAAGGGCCTGGACCAGATGAAGCTGGATGCCGACGCCGCCGACCAGGATGTCGACGACATCCTCTGGCAGGTGCCGTATCTGCCGATCGACCCGAAGGATGTCGGTCGCACCTACGAGGCCGTCATCCGGGTGAACTCGCAGTCCGGCAAGGGCGGCGTCGCCTACATCATGAAGGCCGATCACGGTCTGGCACTTCCGCGACGGCTGCAGATCGAGTTCAGCCAGGCGATTCAGAAGATCACCGACGGCGAGGGCGGCGAGGTGTCCCCGAAGGAGATGTGGGACGTCTTCGCCGAGGAGTATCTGGCGCCGATCCGTCCCCTTGAACGCATCCGCCAGAAGGTGACGGCCGCGGAGGTGGACGGCGGCACCGACACCATCGAGGCCGTGGTGATGGTCGACGGTGTCGAGCGCGAGATCGTCGGCGCCGGCAACGGCCCGCTCGCCGCGTTCGTCGATGCGTTGGGCGCCATAGGGATCGACGTATCGGTTCTCGACTACTCCGAGCACGCGCTGTCGGCCGGTGAGGAGGCGCAAGCCGCGGCCTACGTCGAGGCCTCGGTCGGCGGCAACACCGTGTGGGGTGTCGGCATCGCACCGTCGATCACCACCGCATCACTGCGCGCGGTGGTCTCGGCGGTCAACCGGGCGTCGCGCTGACCCTCACTCGCGTCGGGGTGAGTCGACGAGCGACATCCAGAAGATGACCGCGAGAAGACCCAGGATCGCCAGCGCGGACACCAGATCGAACCACTGGAACGGGATCAGCGAACCGTCGATCGAGATCACAAGGACCGTCTCGACGACACCGAATATCACGAACAAGCCGCCGAGCAGCAGTCGCGGCTGGGTCCGGTGCAGCTGGGTCCGCCTCAGCTCGACGGTGAGCGTGAGCAGCAGCACCGGCAGCACCTGCGCGAGCGCCGACGCAGTGGCGACGTCCACCAGGACGATGCGATGGTCTGCCATTCAGAACAGTGCGAACTGGTCGCCGGCGAGCGTGGTGTCGGTGAACTCTTCGACGCCGGTACCGCCGACGACGCTGTCGATCGCGCGCATGAACTCCGCGTCGCTGACCAGCGGGACACCCAGCTCCCCGGCGTGATAGCCCTTGCCCTGGGCCGGCTGGGCGTCGTTGCAGAGCACCAGCGAGGTCTCGGCGTCGACGGTGTCGGTGTAGGCCAGCCCGGCGTGCAGGATCCGCTCGATGAGCTCTTCGTGGGTGCATTCGACCTCGGCGGACAGCGCGATCCGCATGCCCTGCACCAGCGGTCGCCCGCTGATGTATCGGCCGGGATTGAGGTAAGGACACGGCAGGCGGGAGGCCACCGCCTTGAGTGGACGCAGCTCGTCGTGGGTGACGACACCGTTGGGCCAGCGTCTTCGCGATACCGGGTGCACGGGGAGCCAGACCCGGCGTTCCCGCGCGCGTACCAGCGCCGGCTTGAGGATCTGGGCGAGCACCAGCGCGTCGTCGAGGGCGTCGTGCGGCCGGATCTGGCTGATGCCCCAGTTCGCGGCGAGCGTTTCGAGCCGCAGGTTCTCGGTGCCCAGGTCCAGCCTGCGCGCCAGTTCGACGGTGCACATCACGGTGTCGGTGGGCAGCTCGCGGTTGACCAATTCGGTTTCGGCGGCCAGGAACGAGTAATCGAAGCCGACGTTGTGCGCGACCAGCGTGCGGCCGTCGAGCAACTCGACGAGGTGGTCGACGATGTCGCCGAAGGTGGGTTGGCCCTCCAACATGTCGGCGGTCAGACCGTGCACATGCGTCGGGCCGGGATCGACGCCGGGGTTCAGCAGCGTGTACAGGCTCTGTTCGACGTTGCCGTCGTCGCCGAGGGCAAGCGCGGCGATGCTGACGATGCGGGCCTGGCCCGGCCGGAAGCCCGAGGTCTCCACGTCGACGACCGCCCAGCCTTCTCCGGCATGCTCGGCCGGCCGGCCCCAGCGGGGCCGATTCTCGGCGTCAGAGCCGCTCGGCCGGTGACCTCCGGCGTCCATTGGGCCCACTTCGTCAGGATCGCACGGTGGTGTGACAAAGCCGGGACCTCGCCGAATCGCCTGCCAGCGTGTCGGCTACCTAAACTGCCGGGGTGGTCACGACACGTGGACGGCTCGCCCTCGCGGCCGGTGCGGGCGCCCGCTGGGCGTCGCGGGTCACCGGGCGCGGTGCGGGGGCGATGATCGGCGGGCTGGTCGCGCTGGCGCTCGACAAGTCCCTGCTGCGCCAGCTCGGCGCGGGCCGTGACACCGTGGTGGTCACCGGGACCAACGGCAAGTCGACGACGACCAGGATGATCGCGGCGGCGCTGCGCACGATCGGACCGGTCGCCACCAACGACACCGGCGCGAACATGGACGCCGGGCTGGTGGCCGCGCTGGCCGGTGCGCGGCAGGCGCCCCTGGCCGCCCTCGAGGTCGACGAGATGCACGTCCCACATGTGGCCGAAGCGGTAGAACCGGCGGTGATCGTGCTGCTGAACCTGTCCCGCGATCAGCTGGACCGCGTCGGCGAGATCAACCACATCGAGCGCACCCTGCGCGCCGGACTGGCTCGTCATCCGTCGGCCGTCGTGGTCGCCAACTGTGACGACGTGCTGATGACCTCGGCCGCATACGACAGCCCCAATGTGGTGTGGGTGGCCGCGGGCGGCAGCTGGGCCAACGACTCGGTGAGCTGTCCGCGATCCGGGGAGATCATCCTGCGCGACGGCGGCAACAGCCGCGACTGGCGTTCCACCGGAACCGATTTCAAGCGCCCCAGCCCGCACTGGTGGTTCGACGACGCCAATATCTATGGGCCGGACGGGTTTTCGCTACCGATGACGCTGTCGCTGCCCGGTGCGGTCAACCGCGGCAACGCCGCGCAGGCCGTGGCGGCGGCGGTCGCGATGGGCGCCGACCCGGCGGCGGCGGTGGCCGCGGTGTCGGGTGTCGACGAGGTCGCCGGGCGCTACCGCACCGTGCGCCTCGGCGAGCACACCGCGCGGGTGCTGCTGGCGAAGAACCCGGCGGGCTGGCAGGAAGCGTTGTCGATGGTCGACAAACACGGTGCGGGCGTGGTGATCTCGGTCAACGGCCAGGTACCCGACGGTGAAGACCTGTCCTGGTTGTGGGACGTCCGGTTCGAGCACTTCGAGGACACCCACGTGGTGGCCGCCGGTGAGCGCGGCACCGATCTTGCGGTGCGGTTGGGCTACGCGGGCGTGGAGCACACGCTGGTGCACGACACGCTCGCCGCGATCGCGTCATGTCCGCCCGGGCACGTCGAGGTGATCGCCAACTACACCGCGTTCCTGCAGCTGAACAGGCGGCTTCCCGATGCCTGAGTCGGCGGTACGCATCGGGTTGGTGCTGCCCGACGTGATGGGAACCTACGGTGACGGGGGCAATTCCGTCGTGCTGCGACAACGCCTGCGGCTGCGGGGTTTCGACGCCGAGATCGTGGAGATCACGTTGGACGACCCGGTGCCTTCCGGGCTCGACCTGTACACGCTCGGGGGCGCCGAGGACTATGCACAGCGCCTGGCCACCAAGCACCTGCTGCGGTATCCCGGTTTACAGCAGGCGGCGGCGCGGGGAGCGCCGGTGCTGGCGATCTGCGCGGCCATCCAGGTGCTGGGGCACTGGTACGAGACTTCGTCGGGCGAACGCGTGGACGGCGTGGGCCTACTCGATGTCACAACCTCACCGCAGGACAAGCGCACGATCGGCGAGGTGGTGTCCCAGCCGCTGCTTACCGGCCTATCGCAGCGGCTGACGGGATTCGAAAACCACCGCGGCGGGACCGTTCTCGGCGCAGACGCGCGGCCCCTCGCCAAGGTGATCAAGGGTGCGGGGAATCGCGACGGCGACGGTTTCGACGGGGCGGTGCAGGGCGGCGTCATCGCCACCTATCTGCACGGACCGTGCCTGGCCCGCAATCCGGAGCTGGCCGACCACCTGTTGAGCCGGGTCGTGGGTGACCTGCCGCCACTGCACCTCGACGAGGTGGAGCAGTTGCGACGCGAACGCCTGGCCGCGCCCCGACGCGTCTGAGACAACTTCCTCGCGAAAGTTACAGGCCGAGGTCGCGCAGGAACTCCGGCTTGTACGCCTCGAGGATCACGTATCGCGGATCCGGAGTCGGCACCTCCGGCGCATCGTCGGGCACCTCTTCACCGCTGACCGGGTCCACCCACTCCTGGCTCGCGGCGTCCCACCGGCTGACCGTGAACTGCGCGTCGACGCCGTCGTCGGCCACCAACGTGCGAACCGTGCGCTCGGCCTCCTGCGCGTCGGCCAAGGTGGCCATGTACAGCTGGATGCGGTCGCCGTCGCGGGTCACCGTCACCCGCGATCCGAGCCGCTCGCGCGCGTCGTTGTCCAGGTCGAGGGTGCGCAGCTTCTCCCAGAACGAGAGATGCTGCTCGCTGCCGAGCTCGACCTCGACCTTGAACTCGTCGGGCATGGATGTCCTTTCTCGGCTATGCCATCGCGCGTCGGCCGGCCAGTGCGCGGCCGAGCGTCAGCTCATCGGCGAACTCCAGGTCACCACCCATCGGCAGACCGGACGCGATCCGCGTGACCGTCAGGCCCGGGATGTCGCGCAGCATGCGCACGAGGTAGGTCGCCGTCGCCTCGCCTTCGGTGTTGGGGTCGGTCGCGATGATCACCTCGGTGACGTCCACCCCGTCCACCCGCTCGCCGATCCTGTTGAGCAGCTCGCGGATTCGCAGCTGTTCGGGGCCCACCCCCGAGAGCGGATCCAGGGCCCCGCCCAGCACGTGGTAGCGCCCGCGGAACTCGCGCGTGCGCTCGACGGCCTGCACGTCTTTGGGCTCCTCGACCACGCAGACCAGTGCGGCGTCGCGCCGGGGATCGCTGCAGATGCGGCAGCGGTCGTCGTCGGAGACGTTGCCGCACACCGCGCAGAACTTCACCCCGTCGCGCACCTTGTTCAGCACAGCGGTCAACCGGTCGATGTCGGGCGGCTCCACCGACAACAGGTGAAAGGCGATCCGCTGCGCGCTCTTCGGCCCGATGCCGGGCAGCTTGCCGAGCTCGTCGATCAGATCCTGGACGGGTCCCTCGAACAATTACATTCCCGGGATACCGAGATTGCCCATGCCGCCCGCGAGTGGCCCAAGCCGGTCGTGGGCGAGGATGGTGACCTGTTTGGCGGCGTCGGAGATGGCGCCGACCACGAGATCCTGCAGGGTCTCGATGTCCTCGGGATCGACGACCTTCGGGTCGATCGACACGGCCACCACCTCGCCGCTGCCCCTCATCGTGACCTGCACCAGACCGCCGCCGGCCTGACCGTGCACCTGGGCGTTGGCCAGCGCCTCCTGCGCCTCCATCAGCTGCTGCTGGACCTGCTGGGCCTGCGCGAGCAGCGCGGACATATCGGGTTGGCCTTGCGGTTGCATGAGTGGTCCCCTTGCGTCTTGGTTGCGGTCCGGTCTCGACTTGGTTTCTGTCCTCGGCTCGCGGCCGTTTGAGCTTTCAGCGTAGTCGTCGTTGCGGTTACGGTGACGGCCGTGCCTGCCCGCCTGCGTGTCGGCGCCACGAGAACATTGCGCGGCTGTGCCGCGGTGGCGACCGGACTACTCGTCGCCGCATCGACGCTCGTCAACCCCGCCTTCGAGGCCGAGGCCGCGCCCGCCAACATCGCGGGCAAGATCGTGTTCCTCGACCCGGGACACAACGGCGCCAACGACGCCTCGATCAGCAAGCAGGTGCCCACCGGCCGCGGCGGCACCAAGGACTGCCAGGCCAGCGGCACTTCCACCGACGACGGTTACGCCGAGCACACGTTCGCCTGGGAGACCACGCTGCGGGTCCGCCAGGCCCTGCACGCGCTGGGCGTGCGCACCGCCATGTCGCGCGGCGACGACACCGGTCTGGGCCCGTGCGTCGACGAGCGCGCCGCGCTGGCCAACTCGATCAAACCCAACGCGATCGTGAGCATCCACGCCGACGGCGGCCCGCCGACCGGGCGCGGTTTCCACGTCCTGTACTCGTCCCCGCCGCTCAACGACGCGCAGGCGGGGCCGTCTCCCCGATTCGCGGGGATCATGCGCGACCAGTTGCAGGCCTCCGGTTTCGTGCCGTCGACCTACATCGGCTCGAACGGCCTCAACCCGCGGTCGGACATCGCGGGCCTGAACCTCGCCCAGTACCCGTCGATCCTGGTGGAGCTGGGCAACATGAAGAACCCGGTCGATTCGGCGTTGATGAAGACGCCGGAAGGGCGGCAGAAGTACGCCGACGCCGTGGTGCGCGGCATCGCGGGGTTCCTGGGGTCGACGTAGCCCTCTAACGGGTTGATCGCATGCACCAGGTGCTTGCGATCAACCGCTTAGCGAGGTCATCCCTCGAGATGCTTCTTGAGGTTCTCCAGCACCTCGGACTGAATCTTGCGCAGCCCCAGCGGCGCGAACGTCTTCTCGAAGAAGCCGCCGATCCCGCCCGCACCCTGCCAGGACGTCTTGACCGTCACCGACGATCCGGGACCCGCGGGTGCGACCGTCCAGTTGGTGATCATCGAGGAGTTGGCGTCCTTTTCGATGACCGTGTGACCGGCCACGTCGATCTCGGCTTTGACATCGCGGACCCGCGACTTGGTCGCCTGCAGCTTCCAGGTGGCCACCGTGCCCGCGCCCTGTCCACCCTCGAGCACCCGGTAGTCGCTGTAGTGCGGCGACAGGATCTTCGGTCGCACGTTCGCGTAGTCCGCGATGGCCGACAACACCGTCTCCGGCGCAGCGTCGATCAAGACGGTGCTCGATGCGCTGACCTGTCCCATCGGTGCACGCTCCTCGGTAGAAGTTCCATGCGGTCGCATCGCCTGCGACCTCGGACTAGCGTATATCCGTGTCTGTTGCCCGAACCGACGCACGTGCTCTTCATGCCGCGGGCGTGCAGCGGCTACTGAGCAGCTATCGTGCGATTCCGCCCGATGCCACCGTTCGCCTGGCCAAGCCCACGTCGAACCTGTTCCGCGCACGGGCCAAAACCACCGCGAAGGGCCTGGACGTCTCGGGGTTGACCGGTGTCATCGCCGTGGACCCCGAGGGGCGTACCGCCGACGTGGCCGGCATGTGCACCTACGAAGATCTTGTCGCCGCGACGCTGCCATACGGCTTGGCGCCGTTGGTGGTACCGCAGCTCAAGACGATCACGCTCGGCGGAGCGGTCACCGGGCTCGGTATCGAGTCCACGTCGTTCCGCAACGGCCTACCCCACGAGTCGGTGTTGGACATGGACATCCTCACCGGCACCGGTGACGTCGTCACCGCATCGCGGGACCAGAACACCGACCTGTTCCGGGCGTTCCCGAATTCGTATGGCACGTTGGGCTATTCGGTTCGGCTGAAGATCGAGCTGGAAACCGTGCAGCCGTTCGTCGCGCTGCGCCACCTGCGGTTCAACAGCATCGAGGACCTCGTCGCCGCCATGGACGGCATCGTCGAGACCCGCGGCTACGAGGGCGCTCCCGTCGACTATCTCGACGGTGTGGTGTTCTCCGCCGAGGAGGCCTATCTGACACTCGGATTCAAAACCACCACACCCGGACCCGTCAGCGATTACACCGGCCAACACATCTACTACCGATCGATTCAGCACACCGGGGACAACGGCGCCCAGAAGCACGCCCGGCTGACGGTCCATGACTACCTGTGGCGGTGGGACACCGACTGGTTCTGGTGCTCACGGGCGTTCGGCGTCCAGAATCCTTCGATCCGCCGGTGGTGGCCCCGTCGGTACCGGCGCTCCAGCTTCTACTGGAAGCTGGTCGCGCTCGACCAGCGGTTCGACATCGCCGATCGGATCGAGCAGCGTAACGGGCGACCACCGCGCGAACGCGTCGTGCAGGACGTCGAGGTGCCGATCGGACGGTTGGCGGAGTTCCTGCACTGGTTCCTCGACAACGTGCCGATCGAGCCGATCTGGTTGTGCCCGTTACGACTTCGCGACGACGCCGGCGCAGACGGCGGGTGGCCCCTGTATCCGCTTCGGCCGAAACACACCTACGTCAACGTCGGCTTCTGGTCGTCGGTACCGGTCGGCCCCAGCGAAGGGCATACCAACACGTTGATCGAACACAAGGTCAGCGAACTCGACGGTCACAAGTCGTTGTACTCGGATTCGTACTACAGCCGCGAAGAGTTCGACGATCTGTACGGCGGCGAAACCTACAAGATAGTGAAAAAGGCATACGATCCAGATTCACGGCTGCTCGATCTCTATGCGAAGGCGGTGCAGAGACGATGACGACTTTCAAGGAACACGCGGCCCAGGCGCCGGCGGGAAAGCTCACGCTGGCCGAGATTTTGGAGATCTTTGCGGGCGGAAACCTGCCGCTGCGCTTCAGCGCCTACGACGGAAGTACAGCCGGACCCGAAGACGCCCCGCTCGGCATGGAGCTGCTGACGCCGCGTGGCACGACGTATCTGGCCACTGCGCCTGGGGATCTGGGGCTGGCACGTGCTTACGTATCGGGCGATCTGGCGACGCACGGCGTGCATCCGGGCGATCCCTACGAGTTGCTCAGGGCGCTCGCCGACAAGATGGACTTCAAACGTCCGCCCGCGCGGGTGCTCGCCCAGATCGTGCGCTCCATCGGCATCGAGCACCTCAAGCCGATCGCGCCGCCCCCGCAGGAGGCGCTGCCGCGGTGGCGTCGGATCGCGGAAGGACTGCGCCACAGCAAGACTCGTGATGCCGAGGCGATTCACCATCACTACGACGTCTCCAACACGTTCTACGAGTGGGTGCTGGGCCCGTCGATGACCTACACGTGCGCGTGCTATCCGCACAGCGGGTCGACGCTGGAGGAGGCGCAGGAGAACAAGTACCGGCTGGTGTTCGAGAAACTGCGCCTCAAGCTGGGCGACCGCCTGCTCGACGTGGGCTGCGGGTGGGGCGGCATGGTGCGCTACGCCGCGCGGCACGGCGTCAAGGCGCTCGGGGTCACGCTGTCGAAGGAGCAGGCGTCCTGGGCGCGAGAGGCGATCGCCCGCGACGGGCTCGGAGATCTCGCCGAGGTGCGCCACGGCGACTACCGCGATGTGCGCGAGTCCGATTTCGACGCGGTGTCGTCGATCGGGCTGACCGAGCACATCGGCGTGCACAACTACCCGGCCTACTTCGATTTCCTCCAGTCGAAGATGCGTCACGGCGCACTGCTGCTCAACCACTGCATCACCCGACCGGACAACCGGACCGGTTCCACCGCCGGGGGCTTCATCGACCGCTACGTCTTCCCCGACGGGGAGCTCACGGGTTCCGGTCGCATCATCACCGAGGCGCAGGACGTCGGCCTGGAGGTGGTTCACGAGGAGAACCTGCGCCACCACTACGCGCTGACGCTGCGCGACTGGTGTCGCAACCTGGTGCAGCACTGGGACGAGGCCGTCGCCGAGGTCGGGCTGGCGACGGCCAAGGTGTGGGGTCTGTACATGGCCGGCTCGCGCCTCGGCTTCGAGACGAATGTCGTTCAGCTGCACCAGGTTCTGGCGGTCAAGCTGGATCGTGACGGCTACGATGGCGGTCTGCCGCTGCGGCCGTGGTGGACGCCCTAGCGGGCGTCGCAGCCTCAGCCGTCGATACGCCGGGCACCCAACTCGTTCTGCAGTAGCTCGAGCGCGGCTTCCTCCGGATCGCGGCGCGGCGTGTCCGAGGTGTCGCTGCCGGCTTCGGCCAGCATCGCCTCCTCGTCGTCGTCGTGGGGGGGCGGGGGCGGGGGCGATCCGGCCGGAACCGGTTCCTTGGGCGGCGGCGGTGCCGCGGCCGGACCCGCCTCGCAGCGGATCTTCCAGTTCACCCCGAGGGCGTCCTTCAACGCTTCGCGGATGACGTCGGCGTTGCGCTGTTCGGTCAACCGCTTGGCCAGCGGCGCCGAGTCGTGGCTGAGCACCAGTGTGTCGCCCTCGACCGCGCGCACGATCGCACCCGACAACATCACCTCGGTGGTGCGGCTGCGCTCGCGCACCTTGTCCCGCACCGTCGACCACATGCTGCGCACGGCCGCGGCGTTCGGCTCACCCGTCACCGCGGCAGGGGGCGGCGCCTCGACCACCGGATCGGACGGCGGCCGCACCGGGGGCGGCGACGGCGGTTTGCTCTCGGTTGCTGTCGGCGTGGGCTGGGGCGTGGGTACGGGCTTGCTTTCGGCCTGGGGCTCTGGCTTCGGTTCGGGCTGGGGTTGGGACCGCGGCTCGCTGCGCGGCGGCGCGGGCGCCGGCTCGGCCGCCGGCGTTTCGGTCTTACTCCTGCGGGCGTACTGCTTCGGCGGCCCGCTCACCTGAGGCGCTGCGCCCTCACCGGCCGGAATCGACATGTCCAGGCGCGTCTCGATGCGCTCGATCCGTTGCAGCAGAGCCGCTTCCGTGTCACTGGCCGACGGCAGCAGCAGCCGCGCGCACACCACTTCCAGCAGCAGCCGGGGCGCTGTGGCGCCACGCATCTCGCCGAGTCCGGCGTGCACCACCTCGGCGTAGCGGGTCAGCGTCGCGGTGCCGATGCGCGTGGCCTGCTCGCGCATCCGATCAAGCACGTCCTCGGGCCCGTCGACGACGCCGCGCGCCGCGGCATCGGGCACCGATTGCAGGATGATGAGGTCGCGAAACCGCTCCAACAAATCGGTGGCGAACCGGCGCGGGTCGTGACCGGCGTCGATCACCGCCTCGACCACCCCGAAGAGCGCGGCCCCGTCGCCGGCGGCCAGCGCGTCGATCGCGTCGTCGATGAGCGCCACATCCGTCGCACCCAGCAGTGCCAGCGCCCGCGTGTAGTTGACGTGGTTGCCCTCGGCGCCGGCGAGCAACTGGTCGAGCACCGACAGGGTGTCGCGGGGCGACCCGCCGCCGGCGCGGATCACCAGCGGGTACACCGCGTCGTCGACGGTGACGTTCTCCTGCTCGCAGATGCCCTCCAGCAGCGTGCGCATGGTGCGCGGCGCCAGCAGCCGGAACGGGTAGTGGTGCGTGCGCGAGCGGATGGTCGGCAGCACCTTCTCCGGTTCGGTGGTCGCGAACACGAAGATCAGGTGTTCGGGCGGTTCCTCGACGATCTTCAGCAGCGCGTTGAAACCTGCCGTGGTGACCATGTGCGCTTCGTCGACGATGAAGATCCGGTACCGCGACTGCGCAGGGGCGTAGAACGCGCGGTCACGCAACTCGCGGGTGTCGTCCACACCGCCGTGGCTGGCGGCGTCGAGTTCGACGACGTCGACGCTGCCGGGCCCGTTCGGCGCAAGCGCCACGCAGGAATCGCACACTCCGCACGGCGTGGCCGTCGGGCCCTGCGCACAGTTCAGCGACCGCGCCAGGATGCGTGCCGACGAGGTCTTGCCACACCCGCGCGGACCGGAGAACAGGTACGCGTGGTTGATCCGGCCCGACGTCAGCGCCGTCGACAGGGGCTCGGTGACATGTTCCTGGCCGACGACTTCGGCGAAGGTCGCGGGCCGGTACTTGCGGTAGAGCGCCACGGTCAGCAGGCTACCGGCGCGGTGTGACGGCTGGGCGGGCCAGCCCTGTCTCGCTGGATTGTGCATCCGACGACGGTTTGGCCGCTCTGAGTGTCGTCAGGTTCACAAACGGTGGCGACCCTGTGGATGACTCGCGACCCCGGCGGTGATTCGTCGGTCCCCGCGTGCACCGTACGAGCATGACCGACCTGCCATGGCCGTTCGTCGGGAGCGAAGCGTTGTCGACCGGCGCGATCTCTGAGCGCGCGATGCGCCGCCTGTACGCCCCGATGTATCCGGGTGTCTACGTCCCACGTGACGCCGCGGTATCGGCGCGCGATCGCGCGCAGGCAGCATGGCTGTGGTCGAAGCGGCGCGGAATCGTCGCGGGCCTGTCGGCAGCGGCGGTACTGGGCGCCAAGTACATCGACGGGTCGGAGCCCGCTGAACTCATCCACGACAACCGCAGGGCGCCAACCAAACTCGTCGTCCGGACAGAACGCGTACTACCGAGCGAACTCCTGACCATGACCGCGATGCGTGTGACGACTCCGGCACGCACGGCGTTCGACCTCGGTCGCCATCTCGAAGACCGGACCGTCGCAGTGCAGCGTCTCGACGCTCTGGCCAACGCCACCGGGCTCAAACACGTCGACGTGGAGGCGGTGATCGCCGCGCATGCGGGCGCCCGCGGCATTCCTCGGCTCAGGCGCGTGCTTCCGCTGATGGACGCCGGTGCGGAATCCCCGCAGGAGACGGTGGCCCGGCTGGCGTTGATCGACGCGGGGCTTCCGGCGCCGCAGACGCAGGTTCGCGTATTCGACGAGTACAGGCAGTTCCTCGCCCGTCTCGACATGGCGTATGAGGACTTCAAGGTCGGTATCGAATACGACGGCCCACAACACTGGACCGATCCAAGCGTGAGGCAGCGCGACATCGACAAGCAGTTCGCGTTGTCGGAACTCGACTGGGTGATCATCCGGGTTAGCAGAGACCTGCTGCGCTACCGGCGCGCCACCTATGTGGCCAGGGTCGAGAGCGCGTTGCGCGCACGCGGGCTTCGATTGTGAATCTGGCGACGCTTTTCCGCCAAAATCGTCGTCAGATGCACAAACGGGCCACGAAGGCCGACTAAGAGCCCTTCAGCAGCGACTCGGCCGCCGAGAGCAGTGCGCAGGTGGCCAGACCGTCGATCGCGGCCCGCAGCTCGGGCTCGGGGGGCATCGTCGGGGCGATGCGGATGTTCTTGTCTTCCGGGTCTTTTCGATACGGGAACGTCGCGCCCGCTTCCGTCACCGCGATGCCCGCATCCTTGGCGAGCGCCACGGTGCGCTTGGCCGTGCCGGGCAGGACGTCGAGGCTGATGAAGTATCCGCCCTTGGGTTCGGTCCACGATGCGATCTTCGAATCGCCGAGCCGCTCGGAGAGAATCTCCAACACCGCGGCGAACTTAGGTGCGAGCAGCTGCTGGTGACGCTGCATCTGCAGACGCACGCCGTCGGCGTCGCGGAAGAAGCGCAGATGGCGCAGCTGGTTGACCTTGTCCGGGCCGATCGACTTCTTGCCCGCATGCTGCAGGTACCAGGTGATGTTGCCCAGCGAGGCCCCCAGGAAGCTGACCCCGGCGCCGGCGAAGGTGATCTTCGACGTGGACGCGAAAACCAGGGGGCGGTTGCCGTTGCCCGCGGCCTCGGCCAACCCGAGCACGTCGACGTTGCGGACGAAGTCGTGGGTCAAGGTGTGCACCGCGTAGGCGTTGTCCCACATCAACCGGAAATCGTTTGCCGCCGTTCGCATCTGAACCAGCCGGCGCACCGTCTCCCAGGAGAACGTCACGCCGGTCGGATTGGAGTACACCGGCACGCACCACATCCCCTTGATGGCGGGATCGGTGGCCACGAGTTCCTCGATGAGGTCGACGTCGGGACCGTCCTCGAGCATCGGCACGGTGATCATCTCGATGCCCAGGCTCTCGGTGATCGCGAAATGCCGGTCGTAGCCGGGGGCCGGACACAGGAACTTCAGTGCGGGCTCCTGAGCCCACGGCCGCGCCGAGTCGGGGCCGCCGTGCAGCATCGAGAACACGACGACGTCGTGCATCAACTCGAGGCTGGCGTTGTTGCCCGCGATCAGGTTCTGCACCGGGATGCCGAGCAGTTCCCCGAAGATCGCGCGCAGCTCGGGTAGCCCGTGCACGCCGCCGTAGTTGCGGACGTCGGTGCCGTCGCCGTCACGGAAGTCGTCGGGACCGGGCAATTGGAGCAGCTTGTTGGACAGGTCCAGCTGCGCCGCGGACGGCTTACCGCGGGTCAGGTCGAGCTTGAGCCCCTTGGCCTGCAGTTCGGCGTAGTTGCGCTTCTGCTGCTCATGTTCTGCGGCGAGTTCGTCCCGGCCGAGCGACAGAAATGACACCGAACGCCTTTCGACTGAAGATGCGGGAAATGAAGGGGACCCCGCGCACCCGCCAGAGCCCATTGACCCTTGCTGCCTTCCGGCCCTGGGGGAGTTCACAGGATGGACGCCGCGCGGGGTCCACGGCGAGTCTAATACCCGAGCCGGTTGCATCCGGATCGGCTCTGGTCTGAGGTCGGCTACCATGGCCCGCGGAGGATTCGCCTAGTGGCCTATGGCGCTCGCCTGGAACGCGGGTTGGGTTAATAGCCCTCGCGGGTTCAAATCCCGCATCCTCCGCACTCGGCCCGGGGTGCGGCTTGTCGGCACGTTCCGACGGCCAGGCTCGGTCGCACCCCGGGGCCAAACAATCGTCTAGGAGGAGAATGAGCCGCACTGTCGCGGTGACCTGGCACGCGTCGTTCAGCGTCGTGGCCGGTGTTCTGTACTTCTTCTTCGTCCTGCCCCGCTCCTATGAGCTCTCCGGCGACATTCCGCACACCTTCGGCACGGTGATGCGCATCGTGTGCGGCGCGTTGATCGGGCTGGCCGCGCTGCCGGTGGTGTTCACCCTCCTGCGGACTCGACGCCCGGAATTCGGAACGCCCCAGATGGCGCTGCGGCTGCGGGCCGTGTCGATTGCGCTGCACGTGCTGGCCGGCGTGTTGATCGTCGGCGCGGCCGTCAGCGAGATCTGGTTGTCGCTCGATACCGCGGGCAGGTGGCTGTTCGGTGTCTACGGCGCCGCAGCAGCGATCGCACTGCTCGGCGTTTTCGCGTTCTACCTCGCTTCGGTGGCCGAGATGCCACCACCGCCTCCCAAGCCGCTGAAGGTCAAGGAGCCCAAACAGCGCCGCGGTCGCCGCGGGGGCGCGAAAGCCGAGGACCAGGCCGAAGACGCCGACGAGGTTGTCGACGAGACCGAGGATGCCGCAGCGGCCGACGAGACCGACGAGTCCGGCGACGAGGCCGAGGTGACCGACGAGTCCGGCGACGAGGACGACGCCGAGACGGACAAGGATGCCGGGGCCACCGAAGAGGCCGAGGTCAAGGCGGACGCCGACGAATCCGGGGCCGATACCGAGGAATCTGCGGCCGAGGCCACCGAAGAAGCCGAGAGCGGCGAGGGCAAACTGCGTAATCGCAGACCCGAACCGGCACGTCGCCGCCGTCGGCGCTTGCGTGGCGGCGTCGCGCTAGACGATTAGTCGTCCCCGGCATCGGGCAATATGGGCCTATGGGCAAATTCCCCTTTCGGCGTCCAATCACGACGCTGCTGATCGCATTGGCCATGGCGTTCGCCGTGGTGGCGCCGGTGTTTCCGGCCGCGGCGGCCCCCGGCGACCCTGTCGCGGCCGCCGCTCAGGTCGAACCCGCCGTCGTCCGGATCGACACCGAGATCGACTATCAAGGCGCATACGGAAACGGCGCCGGTTTCGTGATCGATCCCAACGGCCTGGTTCTGACCAACTTCCACGTGGTATCCGGTGCGGATCGGATCACCGCGAGCGTCGGAGGTCGGTCGTATCCGGCTGAGCTGGTCGGCTACAACCGCAAGCGCGACATCGCGGTGCTGCAGCTGATCGGCGGGACCAACCTGCCGGTCGCACCGCTCGGTGACTCCGCGCTCCTGGCGCCCGGTGAACCCGTCGTCGCGCTCGGCAACGCCAACGGGACGAACGGACCGTTGACGCGCGAGGTCGGCACCATCACCGCGTTCGGCCGGACGGTGAACGCCGAGGACTCGCTGACCGGCAGCAAGGACGAACTCGCCGGGCTCATCGAGTTCGCCGCGCCGGTCGTCGCGGGTGACTCCGGCGGCCCGGTGGTCAACGGCGCCGGTCAGGTCGTCGGCATCACCACCGCGGCTTCGGTGAACTTCCGCTTCGGTCCGGGCGGTGAGGGCTTCGCGATCCCGATCAACGACGCATTGCCGATCGCCAACCAGATCCGGTCCCGCATGGCGTCGGCCGATGTGCACATCGGTCCTCCGGTACTGCTCGGTGTCGGGGTGCGCTCGGCGCAACGCGGCCCCGGTGTGCAGATCGCCGACGTGCTACGCGGCGGGCCGGCCGACCGGGCGGGACTGGTTCCCGGCGACGTGCTCGTCGTGCTCGACGGCACACCTCTGGATTCGGCGACGACGCTGACCTACGTGCTGGACCGCCACTATCCCGGCGACGTTGTCGACCTCACGTGGGTCGATCGGGCCGGGCTGGAACGGACCGCCAAGGCCACCCTGACGCCGCTCTAACGACCGAGGAGTCGTTCCAGGCCGGCGATGAGCACATCGAGTTCGAAGTCGAACTGGTGCTCGGCGTCGTGGCGCTGAGATTCGGCCGAGGCGAGCACGGCACGCAGCGCCGGATAGGTGTCCTCGGGTTCCCACTCCAAGGCCGCCGACGTCTCGGCTCGGTGCCGGTGCATCCCCGACGGCGTCTGCGCGGCGCTGCTGTGGGCGGCCGACTGCGCGATGTTGGAGGCCGCGGTCAACCCGTACCGGGCGGTGTCCGGTGCAAAGCCGGCCGTGAGCAGTGCGTCGAGCACTCGGTCGGCAAGCGCCAACGCGGCGGCCGCGCCCAGACCTCGTAGTCGGGTGAAATCGGTGGCGGCGCCGACCTGGGTCAGCCCATTACGGAACGCGACGGTGTAGGCGCGCAGGACCGCCCGCCAGTCGTCGCCGTCGGGCAATTCGACGCTGGTGAGCTCACGTTCGAAAAGGTCGGTCACCACCAACGTCAGCAGGCCCTCCCGGTCGCCGACGTAGTAGTGCAGGGCCTTGCGGGTGACCCCGAGCGCATCGGCGACCGCCTGCATCGTCAGGTCCGCGCTCGCCACGTCCCTGGCCGCCGCGACAATCTGGTCGCGGCTGATCCGGGGTGGGCGACCCCTGGTTCGGCCGCTCATCACGGTCAGACTAGGGCCTCGCGGGATTATTTTTCGCCGCGCGGTAAAAATGGCCACGCGGAGCGGCGGCCTTTCCTATGCTGTGCGGGTGCCAAACACTCCCTATCGCGTCGTGCAGTGGACCACCGGCAATGTCGGCAAGAGTTCAGTCCAGGCGATCGCCACGAATCCGAACTACGAACTCGTCGGCCTCTATGCGTGGTCGCAGGACAAGGCGGGCCGGGACGCCGGAGAACTCGCCGGCATCGCACCTCTCGGCGTGAAGGCCACCAACGACGTCGACGCCCTGCTCGCCTTGAAGCCCGACGTCGTGGTCTACAACCCGATGTGGATCGACGTCGACGAACTGGTCCGCATCCTCGAAGCCGGCGTCAACGTCGTGTCGTCGGCATCCTTCATCACCGGACACAACCTCGGTGATGACCGGGTCAAGCTCGAAGAGGCGTGCAAGCGCGGCGGGTCGACGCTGTTCGGGTCCGGGATCAGCCCGGGCTTCGCCGAACTGCTCGCCATCGTGGCCGCCACGGGCTGCGACCGGGTCGACAAGATCACCATCGCCGAATCCGCCGACACCACGCTCTACGACTCCCCCGACACCGAGCGGCCCGTCGGCTTCGGCACCGCGATCGATGATCCGAACCTGGCGCCGATGGCCTCGAAAGGCACCGCGGTGTTCGCCGAGGCGGTGCGGCTGGTCGCCGACTCGATCGGCGTCGAGCTCGACGAGATCAAGTGTGTGTCCGAATATGCCCAGACCACAGAGGATCTCGTGATGGCGTCGTGGACGATCCCGGCCGGCCACGTCGCGGGCGTGTACGCCAGTTGGCAGGGGATCGTCGACGGCAAGACGGTGGTCGACATCAACGTCCGGTGGAAGAAGGGCACCACGCTCGACCCGGACTGGCAGATGGACGCCGAGGGCTGGAAGATCACGATCGACGGCCGGCCGACGGTGAACATGCAGGTCGGTTTCCTGCCCCCGCAGGACATGATCGAGAACGCGAAGTCGATCGAAGACTTCTTCGTGCTAGGCCACATCATGACCGCCATGCCCCCGATCCATGCGATCCCCGCGGTGGTGGCGGCGCCTCCCGGCATCGCCACCTACAACGACCTGCCGCTGCCGCAGGCGCGCGGCGTCGGGCCCAGGCGGTAACGGCTCAGCCGGTCACCTGCAGGACGTTCGCCTTGAGTTGGGCGGACGGCGGTCCTTCCAGGACGACGTCCTGCAGAATCTGCGCCTGGCCGTTCTCCACGGTGAACTCGCCCTTCTGCGGCGCGTTACCGCCGACCACTTCGTAGAACACGGTGAACGGCGTCTTCGGGAGCGGATGCATGCCAATGTATTTCGGCTCGATCGAATACTTGTAGAAGCATCCGGGCGCTTCGGGTGCGCAGTGCTGGTCGGTGACGGCGACGTTGATCGTGAACTCGAACGGCGTCGGGACCTTCGGCGGCGGCGCCTGCGTCGCACGCTGCGCGGAGGCGGCCTCGGTCTGCTTGGCCTGCTTGACCGACCCGACGACCATCACGGCTGCCACTCCGACACCGCTGCCCACGAGCGCGAACAGTGCCAGGCCGGCCAGCCATCTACGAACGGTCGTCGAAAGGCGCATGCCAACAGCAGACCCGGTTCACCGCCCGATCGGCGACATTTCGGCGTGCTGAGCGAGTCGTGTCAGCCGCCCGGCGGCGGAGCCACCGTGGTGGTGGGTGTCGGCGGGGACGTCTCGGTGACGGTGACGGTGTCCGTCTCGGTCGGCGGGGTCGTGGTGGCCGGCGACTCGGCCGGCGGCGTGGTGGTGGCCGGTGTTTCCGTGACCGTGGTGGTCGGCGGGGGAGGCGCCACCGCGGTCGTGGTGACGACGGTCGTCTGCGTCTCGACGGAGGTGGTGCCCGCGGTTCCCGGGCTGAGGACACCGCACGCGATCCGCCGGTCGGCCGCGGCCGGGTCCTCCATGATCGCGCTCTCGTGCAGCACGATCGAGGACCCTTGCGGCGTCGTGAGCTGCTCCTCGGTGAAGGCGTCGCTGGTCGCGACCAGCTTGCCCGCGCCGTTGGACCGCACGAGCAGGGGCGGCAGATCGCCGCTGGCGGGCATGCCCGTGTGGCCGGGCGCCTGGAAGTGCTCGCCGGCGGATGCGAAGCCGTCGCCGGCCTCGCAAAGGCCGATCTGATGGATGTGCATGCTGTGGAAACCGGGCGACAGGATGCCGTCCTCGACGGTTTCGACGGTCACCGTGGCGTACCCGCCGGAGAAGTCGATGGTGGCATCGGCGACGTGTCTGCCGTCGACCGTGTTGATCTGGGTGGTCAGGCCCTGTGCGGCGGGCGTGGTGGTCGTCGTGGTGGTGGTGGCCGAGTCGTCGGACGCTTGATTGGCACAGCCGACCGCGACCGCGAGCACACCCAAGGCAACACTGGCTTGTTTGATCATGAACTCCCCGTACCCGTGTGACGCGCCACACAAACCGCTCACTCAGTTGTTGACCGGGTTGCCGTCCTCGTCCCAGTTCGCGGCCACCTTCTTGCTCGGTTGCACCCGCGGCGGCTCGCCGGGCATCTTCGGATAGCTCGGCGGATACGGCAGATCGCCGAGCCCGCGCTCCTCGTCGGCCTTGACCATGTCCAGCAGCTTGTTGATCGACTGCGGCGTGCGGTCGATGTCGGCCCACGGATCGGGCCGTCCCGCAAGGAAATCGGGCACGGACGTGATCGTGTAGTCGTCGGGGTCGGCGGTGCGAAGCTCGTCCCAGGTCAACGGCGTGGAGACGGTGGCGATGGGGGTCTTGCGCGCCGAGTACGCGGAAGCGAAGGTCCGGTCCCTCGCATTCTGGTTGTAGTCGATGAAGATGCGCTCACCCCTCTCCTCCTTCCACCATGACGTGGTGACCGCGTCGGGCGCCCGGCGTTCGACCTCGCGCGCCAGCGCGATGCCCGCGCGACGCACGTCGATGAAGTCCCAGTCGGTCTTGATCCGGAGGAAGACGTGCACACCGCGCCCGCCCGATGTCTTCGGATAACCGATCAGGCCCAATTCGTCGAGCAGCGGTTTGAGCACGTCGACCGCCACCGAGCTGGCGTCGGCGAAACCCGTTCCCGGTTGCGGGTCCAGGTCGATGCGCAGTTCGTCGGGATGCTCGGTGTCGGGACATCTCACCTGCCACGGGTGCAGGGTGATCGTGCCCATCTGGGCCGCCCATGCGATCGCCGACGGGTGGGTGACTTTCAGTGCGTCGGCGGTGCGACCCGATGGAAAGGTGACGGTGCACGTTTCGAGGTAGTCGGGATGCTTCTGCGGTACCCGCTTCTGGTAGATCTCCTCGCCCTCGATGCCGTCGGGGAATCGTTGGAGGTGCACCGGCCGGTCACGCAGCAGCGCCACCATCGGTTCGGCGACAGACAGGTAGTAGTCGAAGAGCTTGCCCTTGGTGCCGTTTTTGCCCAGCTTCGGGAAGTACACCTTGTCGCGGTTGGTCAACCGCACCTTCGTGCCGTCGACGTCGACTTCCTCTGCGGCTTTTCCCATCTCAGGACTCCAGTACGTCGTAGAGGTCGTAGTTGAGCGGAACGTCGAGCTGGTCGAAGGTACAGCTGCGCGGGTCGCGGTCGGGCCGCCAGCGCCGGAATTTCACCGCATGCCGGAAGCGTTGGGCGGCACCGCCGTTGCCCTCCATCTGGTCGTAGGCGACTTCGCAGACCTTCTCCGGCCGGATGGGGACCCACCGCTTGTCGGCGGCCGAGTTCCAGCGGCTGGGATCGCCGTCGCGCATCTCGTCGCCTTCACGAAGCGGCTCCAGCTCGGCCAGCAGCTTGATCCGGTCCTTGGCCGTGAAAGACGCTGCGCCACCGACCATCTGCAGCTCCCCGTCGTCGCGGTAGAGGCCCAGCAGGATGGAGCCGATACCCTCGCCGCTCTTGTGGATGCGATAACCCATCGCCACGCAGTCGGCGTCACGGGCGTGTTTGACCTTGACCATCTCCCGCTTGCCCGGCAGGTACGGGCCGTCGAGGCGCTTGGCGATCACGCCGTCGAGGCCGGCGCCTTCGAACTCCTCGAGCCACCGCACGCCGAGCCCGGGGTCTTCGGTGGTGCGGGTGACGTGACACCACTGCTTTTCGTTCACCGCATCCAGGAGTGCTTGGCGACGGACCCGGAAGGGTTGCTTGAGCAACGAGTCGTCGCCGACGGCCAGCGCGTCGAAGCCGATGAAGTGGGCCGGTGTCTGCTCGGACAGCATCTTGATGCGGCTGGCGGCAGGGTGGATGCGCTGGCTCAGCGACTCCCAGTCCAGGCGGGTGCGGCCGCCGAACTCGCGTGGGACGACGATCTCGCCGTCCAGAACGCACCGGGGTGCCAGCTCGTCGCGGACGGCCTCGACCACGTCGGGGAAATACCGGCCGAGGTCCTTACCGCTGCGGGAGAGCAGAACCACCTTGTCGCCGTCGCGAAAGACCAGGGCGCGGAACCCGTCCCATTTCGGCTCGTACGACCACACCCCGGCTTCGGGCGGGACCTTCGCCTGGGCCTTGGCCAGCATCGGTTCCAGCGGCGGCAGCACAGGCAGGTCCACCTGGCCCATTATTGCCTCCACGGCACTGCAGACCGCTGGATTGCCTTCATGCCCATGTAGACCGCCCACACTCGGCAATGTCATCGCCGGGTCATGGCCTGCGACAATGGCCCAATGCAGCTGCCAGTGATGCCGCCGGTGTCGCCGATGCTGGCCAAGTCGGTGGCGTCGATTCCCGCGGATGCGTCCTACGAACCGAAGTGGGACGGCTTCCGGTCGATCTGCTTCCGCGACGGCGACGAGGTCGAATTCGGCAGCCGCAACGAGCGACCGATGACCCGCTACTTCCCCGAACTGGTGGAAGCCGCGAAGGCCGAGCTTCCCGCGCGCTGCGTCATCGACGGCGAGATCATCGTCGCCGCCGATCGCGGGCTCGACTTCGAAGCGCTCCAGCAACGCATCCACCCCGCCGACACCCGCGTCCGGATGCTGGCCGAGAAGACGCCGGCGTCATTCATCGCGTTCGATCTTCTCGCGCTCGACGACATCGATTACACGCAAAGGCCTTTGGACGAACGCCGCGCCGCACTCGTCGACGCGCTGTCCGCCGCGGGTCCCAAGTTCCACGTCACACCCGTGACGACGGACCTGGCGACAGCGCGGCGCTGGTTCGACGAGTTCGAAGGCGCCGGCCTCGACGGCGTCATCGCCAAACCCCGGTCGCTCACCTATCAACCCGACAAGCGCGTGATGTTCAAGATCAAGCATCAACGCACGGCGGACTGCGTCGTCGCCGGCTACCGCCTCCACAAGTCCGGTGAAGACGCCATCGGGTCGTTGCTTCTCGGGCTGTACCAGGACGACGGCACGTTGGCTTCCGTCGGCGTGATCGGCGCCTTCCCGATGGCCCGCCGCCGCGAACTCTTCGTCGAATTGCAGCCGCTGATAACGACATTCGATGAGCACCCGTGGAACTGGGCCGCGAACGCCGATCCCGATGTGGTGCGCCGCTACGGCGGCGGATCGCGCTGGAACGCCGGCAAGGACCTCTCGTTCGTACCGTTGCGGCCCGAGCGGGTGGTCGAGGTGCGCTACGACCACATGGAGGGTTCGCGGTTCCGCCACACCGCGCAGTTCAACCGCTGGCGCCCCGACCGCGACCCCCGGTCGTGCACGTTCGACCAACTCGAGCAGCCGGTCACGTTCAAGCTGGGTGACATCGTTCCCGGGCTCGGCTGACCGGAGAATTTCGCCAACTCGGCGATGCCCGGGCGCTTCACGTGTGATGCTGCCCCCATGGCGATCACACGGGCGACGGCGGCGGCGGTGCTGCTCATCGGTGCCGCCATCGGATCGGCAGGCCCCGCGTGGGCGGACGGTCGGCTCGATGGCGAGTACCATCTGATCAACGGCGCAACCACGAACACGTGGTCGATCACCACGCAGTGCAACGCCGAGGGTTACTGTGGCGGAACGATTTCCAGTTCGACCGGGTTGATCGCGCAGATCAGCAGGCAGGCCGGCGGCCCTTGGCTCGTCGAGCGTCACGATGTCTTCAACGGACGTCCGTGTGCCGACGGCAGCACCGGGCCGGCCGACGTGACGTACGAGTTCGATCCGGCGACCTTGGCGGGTATCCTTCGCTACACCTGGAAACCAGGGACGTGCAACGATCCCAATCCCGGTCAGACCGAACAACCGATAAGCCTGCAGCCGCTGTAGCCGCTGGGGCGTCAATCCTGCGTCGCGCGTTGAAAACTCAGGGTTTCACCGCGCACGCCACCCATCCACAGGTCCTGGCAGGCCTCGGCCATCTCCTCGAGCCCTTCGATGACCGCGCCGAACACGTTGCCCGGAACCCAGCCCTGGTCACCGTTGATCAGCAGGTTGTTGCGCCCGTAGAACAACGCCAGGTCGACGATGGCTCCGGTGGTCCCGGTGCCGGTGGTGTTCTCGTAGCCGTAGGCGGGGTTGCCCAGTTGATCGGAGTCGAAGGAGAACCAGCACAGATCACCGGGGATCGGCGTCACCGTGGTGTTCTCCCTGCCGGGGTTTTTCGCCGCGAATTCCGGTAGCAGCGTGTAGATCTCGTTGCGGGCGTACTTGCCGTGGAACACCTGTGAGGAAAGTGGCAGCGCGTCCCACACCGCCGCGCAGGTGCGAGGCGCCGCATCGTCGAGCATGCGGGCAACGCAGCTGACGCCGCGCTTGTCGAGGGACACGGTGATCAGCCTGCTCATCGAACTCCTTGTGTTGTCAACGCCGGTGTGCGCCGGTGCCAGTCGGTGGCCATTTCGTGGGCACGGCCCACCCGCAACACCAACGCATCGGCGTGCCGGGGGCCGACGATCTGCAGCCCGATCGGCAGGCCTGCCGCGGTGAATCCGCACGGCACGCTCAACGCGGGCTGCTGAGTCATGTTGAACGGGTACGTATATGGCGTCCAACTCGCCCAGTAATGCGACCGCCAGCCATCGGGTACGTCGCGACCGACGCTGAACGCCGGTAGCGGAAGCGTCGGGGTGACCAAAACGTCGTAGGTTTCATGGAACCGGCCCATCGCCTGCCCCAGGTGCATGCGCACGGCCGTCGCGTCGAGGTAGTCCGACGCGGAGAACGACGCCCCCACCGCAGCGATCCGGCGCAACCCCGCGTCGACCCGGTCGTCGACCGCTTCGCCGTAGGCCTCCAACACCTTTGCCGCACCCGCGAACCACAGGACGTGGAAGGCCTCGATCGGATCGGCGAACCCGGGGTCGACCTCCTCGACCCGGGCACCCGCATCGGACAGCACCGTCACCGCGGCGCGCACGGCCGCATCGACCTCCGGATCGTTGCGCACGTAGCCCAGCCTCGGGGAGAACGCCACCCGCAGGCCGGCGATGCCGTCGTCGAGTCCGGTCAAGAACGACTCACGGGGTGTGGGCATCGCCGACCAGTCCCGGGCATCGAAACCGGTGATCACGTCCATCAGCGCGGCGGTGTCGACGACGGTTCTCGTCATCGGGCCGGGGTGAGCCAGCGTGCCGAACGGGCTCGGTGGATAGTGCGGTATCAGCCCGTAGGTGGGCTTGAGCGCGACGGTTCCGGTGAACCCAGCCGGGATCCGCACCGATCCCCCCGCGTCGGTGCCCACCGACCACACGCCCATGCCCAGGCCGACCGCCGCGGCGCTGCCGCCGCTCGAGCCGCCCGCGGTCTTGGTGGGGTCCCAGGGATTTCCAGTCACACCGAAGCGCGGTGAATCGGTGACGCCTTTCCACGAGTACTCCGGTGTCGTGGTCTTGCCGAGCAGTACGGCTCCGGTCTCGCGAAGCCGCGCCGTGCAGGGCGCATCCTCGTCCCACGGCCCGGGCTCGTCGATCAGCCAACTGCCCCGCAGCGTCGGCCATCCCTTCGTCCACAGCGCGTCCTTGATCGATGTCGGCACCCCGTCTCCGGGCCCGAGCGGCTGCCCGGCGTGCCAGCGCGCCTCCGAAGCTCGCGCCGCGGCCAGCGCCCCCTGGGGGTCGACGAGCACGTAGGCGTTGACCGCACCGTTGTAGGCGTCGATCGCGGCCAGCGCCTCCTGGGTGGCCTCGACCGGGGAGATGGTCTTGTCGCGGTAGCCCCGGACCAGTTCGGCGGCGGTCGGGATCATCGCGAGGCCCCCGGAATGTAGCCGAGCTCTTTGTCCACCACGTTCACCAACGGCTCCCCCGCCAGCCAGCGCCGCGCGTTGTCGGCGAACTGCTCGGTCAGCGTCTCGCGCCACCCCACGACGTCGCCGGCCATGTGCGCGGTGATCGTCACGTTGGGAGCGTCCCACAGCGGATGGTCCGGCGGCAGCGGTTCGGTGTCGAAGACGTCCAGCGTCGCACCGCCAATCCGGTTGTCGCGCAACGCCGCAAGCAACGCTGACTCGTCGACAAGCGGTCCGCGCCCGATGTTGACCAGATGTGCGTCGGGCTTCATCGCCGACAGCACCGAGGCGTCCACCAGGCCGCGCGTCGAGTTCGTCAGCGGCGCAGCGAGCACCAGGTGGTCGCACCAGCCGACCTCATCGGCCAGGTCGGCGCTGGCGACCACGTCGCCGAAGTCGGGGTCGTCCGCCCTGGCCACCCGACCCGCCCCGCGCACCTGCATGCCCACCACCCTCAGCAGTCGCGCGATCTCCCGGCCGATGCTGCCGGTGCCGACGACGAGCGCACGGGCACCGGCGATGGCCCGAGTCTCGCGGTGTTGCCACCGATGCTCGCGTTGCAGGGCGAAGCTGGTGCGGCCGTCCTTGGCGTGGGCGAGCACCGCGCCCAGCACGTACTCGGCGATCGGGCGGTCGAACACGCCGCGGGCATTGGTCACCACCACGTCGGAGTCGCGGAGTTCGTCGAAGAGCAGGGTGTCGACGCCGGCCGCGGTGACGTGGATCCATTCGAGTCCCGTGGCTTCGCTCCATACGTCGCGAACCGCGGTCGAGAAGAAGTCCCACAGCAACAGCGCGCGGGCACCGCGGACGGCCGACGCGAGGTCCTCGGCGGTGCAGTAGCGGAAGTCGACGTCGAGCCCGTCGAGACCCGATGGGCGGTCGGCGGGCTGCTTGCACAGGACGGCGACGACCGGCCGCGCGGAATCGCCTCTGACCTGCGACGACGTATCAATCTGCACGCTCTCGCGGGGGCCTGGCACGTCCCGAGGCTAGGGACACGCCGTAGGATTGTCAACAATCTGTTGCCGGTTTGGTCATCTGGCCTCACACTGTGCAAATGAGGATCGGGGAATTGGCGCCGCCCCCACCATTGCAGCAGGTAGGCATAGGCGTCGTCACACCATATGACTTCGCGCTCGACCGGGAACTGTGGCGTTGGGTGCCCGACGACGTCAGCCTGTACGTGACCCGGCTCAGATATGCCCCCTTGCCGGTGACCGTCGACATGGCGGTGCACATATCCGACCCCGAACACGTGATCGCCGGCGCGGCGAACGTGCTGGCCGTCTCTCCGATCGTCACCGCGTACGCGTGCACAGCGGGCAGCTTCGTCAAGGGCATGGCCGGGGAGGCCGCGCTGGTCGCGGCGATGCGGGCGGCCGGGGCCCCGGCTGCCGTGACCACCAGCGGCTCGATGCTCGAGGCGCTGCGACACCTAGGCGTCGGACGCGTCGCAACCGTCACCCCCTACACCTCGGACCTGACGATCGGCTTGACGAGCTACCTCATGGAGGCCGGCATCGAAGTCGTGGCCACCTCGGGACTGGGGCTGACGTCGCAGATCTGGTCGGTGCCGTACTCGCGGACCGCCGAGCTGGTCCGCGCCACCGACGTCGAGGATGCCGAGGCCATCGTCATCAGTTGTACGAACCTGCCCACCTACGACCTGATCGCCGAACTCGAGGCCGAGCTGCAGAAGCCGGTGGTATCGGCCAACCAGGTGACCATGTGGGCGGCGCTGCGGGTGGCCGGGCGCAAAGCGGTGGGACCGGGACAACGCCTGTTCGAGGCGTAGTCGGCTACGGGCCGGTTGTTAGCATTGTCGACAATCTGCGATCGAAGGGGCGTCATGGCGACCGTAGGACTGCTCTATCCGGGGCACAGCGCCGAGGACGACTTCCCCGCCCTCGAGGGCAGGATCGACGGTGAGCTGCGTCTGCCCGTGGTCATCACATCGGTCGGGGAGGACGCGCACCGGGTCGACGCGCTGCTGGATCTCGGTGGCCACGAGCGACTGGCCGACGGTGTGCGCCGGCTCGCCGAGGCGCGCCCGCAGGCGGTGATGTGGGCGTGCACGTCGGGAAGCTTCGTGTTCGGTCCCGAGGGCGCGCGCCAACAGGCCGCGAAAGTCGCTGCGGCTGCAGGTGTTCCGGCGTCATCGACCTCGATCGCGTTCGTCGACGCGCTGCGCCACCTCGGCATCCGGCGCGTCGCCGTGGCCGCGTCGTACCCGCACGACGTCGCCGAGCACTTCGTGCGGTTCCTGGCCGCCGACGGCATCGAGGTGGTGGCGATGGGCAGCCAAGGCATCATCACCGCCGCAGAAGTCGGGACGCTGAAGCCGCAGCGGGTGGAGCAGATGGTCACCGCGGCCGATCACCCTGACGCGGAGGCGGTATTGGTTCCCGACACCGCGATGCACACCCTGGCTATCGTTGACCGCCTCGAAGCCGCGGTCGGCAAACCGGTGCTGACCGCCAACCAGGTGACGGTGTGGAAGGGCCTGCAACTCGCCGGAACCGTGCCCGCGCTCGCGGGCCTGGGCCGGCTGTTCGAGGAGTGCCGGTGACCGGGTTCCTCGCGCCGGTGGAGCAGGAGTCCACGCCGAGCATCGTCGCCGACAAGCTCCGGCAGGCGATCGCGCACGGCGAGCTGGCCCCGGGCACCCAGCTGATCGAGGCCGACCTGGCCCGCAGACTGGGTGTCAGCCGCGGACCACTGCGCGAGGGGATGCAGCGGCTGACCCAGGAGGGTCTGCTGATCGCGATCCGCAACCGCGGGGTGTTCGTGATCGACATGACGCCCGAGGTGGCCTCCGACATGTACCTCGCGCGCGAGGCCATCGAACGCGCCGCTACCCGACGGATTCTGCAGGGCGACTACGTGACCGCAGGCGACGAGCTGCTGGCGATCGTCGAGGAGATGGCCGCGGCCACCGACGTCGAGGAGGGCAGCGAGGCCGACATCCGGTTCCACGAACTCCTTGTCGAACTCGCGGGCAGCGAGCGGCTGTCGCGGATGCACCAGACGTATCTCGTGGAGACGCGGATGTGTGTGCACGCGCTGGCCGACACCTACGACAACCCCAACGACCGGGTCGTCGAACACCATGCGTTGGCCAGCGCGATCAGGGCCGGTGATGTGCAGCTGTCGGACAAGCTGCTGATCGCTCATATGGAGGACGCGGTCGACCGGCTGGTCGAGCGGGTGTCGCGCGGCGCCTGAACCTCACGCGAGGGCGATGCCGACGTACTTGGTTTCCAGGAACTCGTCGATGCCCACCGAACCGCCTTCGCGGCCGAGCCCGGATTGTTTGACCCCGCCGAACGGTGCCGCGGGGTTGGACACGATGCCCTGGTTCAACCCCACCATGCCGGTCTCCAGCGCTTCGGCGACCCGCAGGGCCCGGCGCAGATCATTGGTGAAAACGTAAGCCACCAAACCGTATTCGGTGTCGTTGGCCGCGGCGACGACGTCGTCCTCGGTCTCGAACGGGGTCAGCGGCGCGACCGGCCCGAAGATCTCCTCGCCCGACATCCGCGCGTCGCGTGGCACACCGGTCAGCACGGTCGGCGAGTAGAAGTAACCGTCGCCCGAGACCGCCGCACCGCCCGTCAACACGCGCGCGCCGCGACCGACCGCGTCGTCGACCAGAGCCTGCACCTTGTGCAGTGCCGCGGAGTCGACCAGCGGACCGACGTTGACGCCGTCCTCGGTGCCCCGGCCCACAGTCAAGGCCGCCATTCGCTCGGCCAACCGGCGTCCGAACTCGTCGATCACCGAGGTGTGCACGAAGATTCGGTTCGCCGCCGTGCACGCCTCTCCCATGTTGCGCATCTTGGCGGCCATCGCCCCGTCGACCGCCTCGTCGAGATCGGCGTCGGCGAACACGATAAACGGGGCGTTGCCGCCGAGTTCCATCGAGGTCCGCAACACCTTGTCCGCGCACTGCTCGAGCAGGATCCGGCCCACCCGGGTCGACCCGGTGAACGACAGCTTGCGCGCGAGTCCCGAGCGGATGAGCGGTTCCATGACCGCGTTGGCGTCCATCGCGGTGATGCAGTTGACGGCGCCGGCGGGCACACCCGCCTCGTCGAGGATTCCCATCAGCGCCAACATCGTCAGCGGCGTCTGGTGCGCCGGTTTGACCACGCTGGTGCACCCGGCGGCGATCGCGGGTCCCAGCTTGCGGGTGCCCATCGCCATCGGAAAGTTCCACGGGGTGATCAGCAGACAGGGCCCGACGGGCTGGCGGGTGATGAGGAAGCGGGCACCACCGGCGGGTGCGGTCTGATAGCCGCCGTCGATTCGGGTGGCCTCCTCGGCGAAATGACGGAAGAACTCTGCGGCATAGGCGATTTCGCCGCGCGCCTCGGCGAGAGGTTTGCCCATCTCCAGTGTCATCAACAGCGCGAGGTCGTCGACGCGCGCGTGCAGCAATTCGAATGCGGCCATCAACATGTCGGCGCGGGCCCGCGGCGGTGTCGCCGCGAACTCGCGCTGGGCCGCGACCGCCGCATCGAGTGCGGTGCGCGCGTCAGCGGGGGTGGCGTCGGCGACCGCGCACAGCGTCCGCCCCGTCGCCGGGTCGATGACGTCGAAAGTGCGCCGTTGGCTGGCGTCGATCCACTTGCCGTCGACGAAGAGTCGCTTGTCCACCGCCTCGATCACGTGCCGCTCGCGATCCACCCACGCCTCCTCTGGTCGGATTGTTGACAATCTACAGCGCACCGCTGACGATCATGGCATGAACCCGGCCTCTGAAGCCCCGCAGCTCTCCGCGATTCTCAAACAGGCGACCGGCGTCGTCGCCGCCCGTGGCGATGGGGTGATGCTCTACGACGAGCAGGACCGGCCCTACCTCGACTTCACCGCGGGCATCGGGGTGACCAGCACCGGACACTGTCATCCACGGGTGGTGGAGGCCGCGCAGCGCCAGGTCGCCACGCTGATCCACGGCCAGTACACGACCGTCATGCACCGGCCGCTGCTCACCCTGGTGGAACGGCTGGGAGAGGTGTTGCCGGCCGGGCTCGACCGGTTGTTCTTCGCCAACTCCGGAAGCGAAGCGGTGGAAGCGGCGCTGCGGCTTTCCCGCCAGGCCACCGCCCGCCCCAACGTCATCGTCTTCCACGGAGGCTTCCACGGCCGCACCGTCGCCGCGGCCTCGATGACCACCTCGGGCACCAAATTCCGCTCGGGCTTCGCCCCGTTGATGGCGGGGGTGCACGTGGCGCCTTTCCCGGACCCCGGCCACTTCGGCTGGCCGGTCGAGCAGGCCACCGATTTCGCACTGGCCCAACTGGATTACCTCCTGCAGACGATCAGCGCACCCGCCGACACCGCCGCGTTCTTCGTCGAACCCGTGCTCGGCGAGGGCGGCTACGTGCCCGCCAACGAGCGGTTCTTTGCCGGGTTGCGCGAACGCGCCGACGCCCACGGCATCCTGCTGGTCGTCGATGAGGTGCAGACCGGCTTCGGGCGCACCGGCCGGTTCTGGGGCAGTCAGCACTTCTTCGGCGATTCGGGCGTACGCGCCGACATCCTGATCACCGCCAAGGGCCTCGCGTCGGGCTTCCCGCTGTCGGGCATCGCGGCGCCTGCGGCGCTGATGGAGCGGGCGTGGCCGGGTTCGCAGGGCGGGACGTACGGCGCCAACGCGGTGGCGTGCGCGGCCGCCGTGGCCACCCTCGACGTGATCGCCGACGAGCGACTGGTCGACAACGCCGCCGAACGCGGGGCGCAGCTGCGCGAGGCGTTGCGAACCGTGGCCGACAAGTTCGACGCGATCACCGACGTGCGCGGTCTCGGCCTGATGCTCGGCGCCGAATTCCGCGACGCCGCAGGCAGACCCGATGGGGCGACTGCCCTGGCCGTACAGCAGGAGGCCGCCCGGCGCGGCCTGCTGCTGCTGACCTGCGGCGCCTGGGGGCAGGTCGTCAGGTTCATCCCGGCGCTCGTCGTGACCGCGGAGCAGATCGACCAGGCG
This sequence comes from Mycolicibacterium novocastrense, assembly GCF_001570485.1. Taxonomy (GTDB): domain Bacteria; phylum Actinomycetota; class Actinomycetes; order Mycobacteriales; family Mycobacteriaceae; genus Mycobacterium; species Mycobacterium novocastrense. The sequence continues at coordinate 310,459 of NZ_BCTA01000026.1, read as the reverse complement.
GCGGGAATCTGGTCCGACGCGGTGAACGCCGTCCTGTGACTCAGCGGCTGGGCTCGAGCTCGTAGTCCAACTGCGGCGGCGCCTCCGGGGTGCCGGGGATCTTCGTCCCGTTGATCGGGAACCGCGCAGTCTCTGGCACTTTGAGCAACGCAATCACACCGATGACACACGCGGCCATCATGTAGAAGGCGGGCATCAGGTTGTTGCCGGTCTCGACCACCATCCAGTCGTTGAGCGCCGGGGCGGTGCCCCCGAAGAGCGCCGTCGAGACGTTGTAGGCGATCGCGAACCCCGCGTACCGCACCTGAGTGGGGAACATCGCGGGGAAGGTCGCCGAGATGGTGGCCAGCTGCGGGACGTAGAGCAGGCCCAGCACGGCGTAACCGATGACGGCGCCGAGCACGCTCGTCGACATCAACATGAACATCGGCACGACGCCGACGAACAACCCAATCAGCGAGATCCACCACAACGGCTTACGCCCGAACCTGTCGGAGGCCAGGCCGGCGAACGGCAGGAACACCATCATCGAGAGCATGCCGATGATCGGGACGATCAGCGCCGTGTCGGTGGACAGCCCGATCGCGGTCTCCAGATATGTCGGCATGTAACTCAGCAGCGTGTAGTTCACGACGTTGAGCGCGACGACCAGACCGCCCAGCCGCAGGATCGGTCCCCAGTACCGGACGATCAGGTCCTTGAACTCCGCCCAGACGGTCTTCTCCCGCTCGCCCTCCTGCTCGAGGTCCTTGAAGACCGGTGTCTCGTCGAGCCGGGTGCGCAGGTAGAGGCCGATCAGCCCGAGGGGCGCGGCGATGAGGAACGGCAACCGCCAGCCCCAGGTGTTCATCTGGTCGTCGCCCAGCACCAACGAGAACCCCAGCATCATCAGCGCACCGGCAGAGAATCCTGCCAGCGTGCCGAACTCGAGAAAACTGCCCAGCAGTCCGCGTCGGCGCGCCGGCGCGTACTCCGCCATGAACGTGGCCGCACCGCCGTACTCGCCGCCGGTGGAGAAGCCCTGGATCATGCGCAGCACCACCATCAGCACCGGCGCCCACACTCCGATGGTGTCGTAGGAGGGCACCAGCCCGACGCAGAAGGTGGCGCCGGCCATCAGCAGGATCGTGACCGCCAGCACCTGCCGCCGGCCCAGCCGGTCGCCCAGCGGCCCCCACACGAAGCCGCCCAGGGGCCGGACCAGGAACGACACCGCGAACGTCATCAGCGCCAGTAGCGTCGCCGTGGCGCCGTCACCGGGGAAGATCGCCGCCGAGATGTAGGAGACGCCGTAGGCGTACAGACCATAGTCGAACCATTCGGTGGCATTGCCGATGGCCGACGCCGCGATGGCCTTCTTCACCACGCCCGGCGGTTGGTCCTGCTCGACGGAAGAATGATGCTGATCAGCGGAGTGAGCGGGATCTTCGGCGTCCATGGTTCCCTCGTGTCCGTCGACGCGGCTCCCGGTGCAGTTTCATGCGGCAAGCTCAGTGTGTATCGACACCGCAGGGCCTAGCCGTTGTCTTGTTGATGGTCCAATGCTGAACCCTTCCGTTGATACCCGATGTTCGCTCACTTCGCGTCGGAAGTCACCGAACCGTAACGCTGGCATCTGTGCAACAGTTTCACGAGACCGACGGGTGGGCACTTCTCTGCCATGTCCGTAACCGCATTTCAGGATCTACCGCTGGCTGAGCGGGACCGAGACTGGGACGGCGACGCCGCCGAGAAACGGGTCCGCAAGTGGGCCGACGCGCAGGACGAACCGAACGAGAAGTACCGCAATGCGCACGTCTGGTACGACAGCGACAAGAAGGACAACTTCACCGCCTACAAACTGCTGATCGCCGACGTGATCGGCGACAGTCTGAAGGTCGTGCCCCGCGGGGTGATGGCGGCGGGCGCGATCATGGACGGCGCCCGTGGCGGTATCGATCTGCCGAAGGACGACATCGACCGGGTGAAAAGCCACCTCGCCAAGTACTACAGGAAGATGGGCGACGACCCGCCGTGGGAGCGCCAGTAGCTACCCAGTAGCTACATTGCACGGGTGACCGCCGGCAGGTTCGCCCCGAGCCCCTCGGCGGACCTGCACATCGGAAACCTGCGCACCGCAATCCTCGCCTGGTTGTTCGCCCGCTCCACCGGCCGTCGGTTTGTCATGCGCGTCGACGACCTCGACGACCGCACGTTCGCCGATGTCGGGCGGCGCCAACTTTCCGATTTGGCGACGATCGGGGTGACGTGGGACGTCGTGGAGTGGCAGTCCGAACACCGCTCGCGTTACGACGCCGCGATCGCAGGATTGAAAGGCCGTGACCTGCTCTACGAATGTTATTGCAGCCGAAGGGATATCGCGCAGGCTCCGCGCGCACCGCATGCACCGCAGGGGGCCTACCCGGGCACGTGCCGCGACCTCACCGACGACGAGCGCGCCACGCGGCGGGCCGAAACAGGGCGCCCGCCCGCGCTGCGGTTGCGCACCGACGCGATCGTGCACACCGTCCACGATGTGCTGCACGGCGACTACACCGGCATCGTCGACGACTTCGTAGTGCGCCGCGGAGACGGGGTGCCTGCTTACAACCTCGCGGTCGTTGTCGACGACGCGGCACAGGGCGTCGACCAGGTGGTGCGGGGAGACGACCTGCTGCCCTCGTCGCCGCGGCAGGCGTATCTGGCGCGGATGCTCGGATACGCCGAGCCGGTGTACGCCCACGTTGCGCTGGTGCTCAACGCGGACGGCGCCCGGTTGGCCAAACGCGACGGGGCGGTGACGCTGGCCGAGATCGGCGTGCCGCGGGCGCTCGCCCAGATCAGCGAATCGTTGGGCTGGCGGGCTCGGGACGTCGAGGGCATGCTCGCCGAGTTCGATCCGGCCGCGCTTCCGCGGACACCGTGGATCTATCGGCCCGACTAGATCCTGTGCGAGGGGACCGCTTATGTACGGCGCTGCGCGGCGTGTCGCGGGCAGACGCGGTCGCTCGCGGGAAGGAAGGACATCAGGCGACGGGCGAGCGTCCCTTGGACACACGTTCGGCCGCCGCGAGAAGGTCGTCGCGGAACTGCGGATGCGCGATCGCGGCGAGCGCCTCACCGCGTTCGCGGACGGTCGCGCCCTCTAGCTCCGCGGCGCCGTACTCGGTGACGATCACGTCGACATGGTGTCGCGGCGTGGTGATCACCGCGCCAGGCCCGAACCACGGCACGATCCGCGAATGCAGTTGTCCGTTCTTCTCATACGTCGACGGCAGACAGATCAGCGAGCGGTCCGACAATTCGAGACCGGTGCCGGCGACGAAATCCTCTGCACCGCCGACACCGCTGAACTGGTTGCCGTCGATGGTGTCGGCGACGACCTGACCGCCGATGTCGATCGCGAGCGCGCCGTTGATGGACACCATCTCGTGGTTGGCGGCGATCACCTCGGGTGCGTTGACGATCTCCACCGGCAGGAACGCGACGTCGTGGTTGCCGTCGAGCCAGGTGTACAGATCCGCCGAGCCGAACGCGAACGTCGTCACGCTCACGCCGTCGTAGATGCCCTTGCCGGTGTTGGTGACCTTGCCCGCACGATGCAGTTGCATACAGCCGTCGGTGAACATCTCGCTGTGCAAACCGTATTCGCCGCCGTCGCCCTCGGCCAGCAACGCCGCGATCTGGCTGGGGATCGAACCGATTCCCGTCTGCAACGTCGCGCCGGGCCGGATGAAGGCGACGGCGTGCCGCGCGATCGCGACATCGGCCTGGGTGGGGGCCGCGCCCGGAAGTGAGAGCGGCGCGTCGGCCGAGTGCACGAGGATGTCGATCTCGTCGACGTGCAACGCGTGCCGGTGCTCGTCGCCGAGCCCGAACGTGCGCGGGTAGGCCGAGGATGTCTCGACGATCAGCCAGCGATCGGGATCGGCTCCGGCGCGGTGCAATTCGTTGACCGTGCCACCGGCGTGCAGGGCCAGCGAGCACCAGCCGTCGGCGTCCGGCGGTGTGGCGACGGTCGTCATCACCCGCGGAGACTGGCGTTCGAGCAGCGGGCCGAAGCGGCGAAAGTCCGCCGGCGCGAACTCGACATCGGCGTCTGAGTCCCGCAGGGCCCGTTCGAGCGGACCGTAGAAACCCGACAGATAGCGCACGCCGGGGCGGGCGAACAGCTCGGTGCCGACCGCCAGCAGCGCCCCGTAGACGCGAAGGTTCGTCCAGTCGTCGCGTTCGCCCAGCGCGCGCAGGAACGCCGGCGGTTGGCCCGGACCCAGCGGTATGCCCAATGTGTCGTCGGTCGCGAGTCGCGCGGCGGCCTGCACGGCGGTGAGCTCGATCGGCATGGCGAGAACCTACCGCGCCGAGTGTGGGATCGACACACACTCACCGGCCTCGACGCGTGCGGGTAACCCACGTTCGCGCTACAACTCTTTATGGGCCCACGGCGAGCCGTAGGCCCTCAACAGGTCCAGGAACGGCACCGCATCGAAGGCCTCCGGGCCCAGCACACCGCTGCCGCTCCAGGTGCCGTTGGCCAGAAGCTCAAGTGCGACAACCGGATTGATCGCCGTCTGCCAGACCACGCACTGATGCCCGTATTCGGCCATCGACCATTCGTTGTCGACGACGTGGTACAGGTAGGTCGAGCGGGGGTTGCCGTCCTTGCCGGTTCCCGTCACCCACAGCCCAGCGCAGGTCTTTCCACGCATCTTCGGCCCGAGCGTGGCGGGATTGGGCAGGCATGCCGCCACCACGTCGCGGGGGCTCACCTCGACTCCCCCGACCGTCACCTTCTCGGTGCGGTCGAGCCCGAGCTTGTGCAGGGTCTTGAGCACGTCGATGAATTCGTTTCCGAGCCCGTACTTGAATGTCGCGCGTTTGCATTTGACCCAGCGCGGCATCAGCAGCACCTCTTCGTGCTCGACGTTCACGCACTCGACCGGGCCGATACCGTCGGGAAAGTCGAAAACCTCTGGCTCGCTGAAGGGTTCGGTGGTGAACCAACCCCGGTCGGCCTCCCAGATCACCGGAGGGTTGAGACACTCCTCGATGGTGGTCCAGATCGAGAACGACGGCGCGAAGTCGTAACCGTCGACGGTCAGGTTCGACCCGTCGCGGGTACCGAGCTCATCGATCTCGGCGAACAGGTGGTCGGCGGCGTAGCGCGCGAACACGTCCGACAGCCCAGGCTCGACACCGATGCCCACCAACGCCAGCCGGCCGGCGTCGCGCCAGCGCTCCTCTGCGGCGAACTGCTCGTCGCCCAGCTTGACCCCGGTGAGCGCGTACGGCTGCTCCGGGTGGCGCCGCGACAGGCTCATCGCCAAGTCGAGGTAATCGGCGCCGCCGGCCAGCGCGCCGTCGAAGATCGGCATCACGAATCGCGGATCGACCGCGTTCATCACATGGGTGATCCGGTGGGTGCGAACCAGGTCGGCGACGGCGTCGGCGGAGGTGGCGTCGACCCGCGCGGAGACGAACCGCGCATCGCCCACCGCGTCGGCGGCCTGCCGGGCCCGGTCCTCGTCGTAGTCGGCGACGACGAGCGTGCCGAAGAAGTCGCGTCGCGTCGCGATCGAGCAGAAGGCCGCGCCCACTCCGCCGGCGCCGATCAGCAGAATCCGCATGCGCTAGACGCTATCCCGCCGAGAGTGGCCTTGATGCACGCTCCGACACCCGACAGCGTGCGGGTAACCCACGTTCGCGCCATGAGTGTCAGGGCGTTCGTGTCGCGTAGTACCGGCCCAGCACGTCGGCGCGCAACTCGTCGAACTCACCCGTTTCGATGGCCGCGCGGATGCGGTCGACCAGCCGAACCACGAACCGCTCGTTGTGGATGGTGCACAGCGTCGCCGACAGGATCTCCTTGGCCTTGAACAGGTGATGAATGTAGGCCCGGGTGTAGTGGGCGCAGGTGTAGCAGTCGCACTCGGCGTCGATCGGGGCGAAATCCCGACGGAACCGAGCATTGGTGATGTTGAAGCGGCCGGTCGTCGAGTACACCGCGGCGTTGCGGGCCACCCGCGACGGGGAGACGCAGTCGAACGTGTCGGCACCCGCGGCGATCGCGTCGAACAGATCGTCGGGCTCGCTGATGCCCAGGAGGTGACGGGGTTTGTCGACGGGCAGCTCGTCGACCACCCACCCGACGATGGTGGCCAGGTTCTGCTTCTCCAGCGCGCCGCCGATGCCGTACCCGTCGAATTCGAGGCCCTCGGCGGGCCCGGCTTGTGCGCCGATCGTGACCAGGCCGCGGGCGGCCTGCCTACGCAGGTCCTCGTACTGGGCGCCCTGCACGATCCCGAACAACGCCTGTTCGAGCTTGTCCGGTCGCTCGGCCCGCAGCCGCCGGTGCTCGACCAGGCAGCGCACCGCCCAGTCGTGGGTCCGCTGCACCGAGCGCTCCTGGTACCCGCGGGTGTTGACCAGCGTGGTCAACTCGTCGAAAGCGAAGATGATGTCGGCGCCGAGCTGGTGCTGGATACCGATCGACACCTCGGGGGTGAACCGGTGGGTGGACCCGTCCAGGTGCGATCGGAACGTCACCCCGTCGTCGTCGACGTTGGCCAGTCGCTCCTTGCCTTCGGCGATGATGTCGTCGGCCTGGATGCGCTCGGCGTCCATCGCGAGCACTTTGCGAAAGCCCGCGCCCAGCGACAACACCTGGAAGCCGCCGCTGTCGGTGAACGTCGGACCCGGCCAGTTCATGAACGCCGACAATCCGCCGGCCTCGTCGACGATGTCGGGGCCCGGCTGCAGATACAAGTGATAGGCGTTGGCCAGGAGCGCTTGGGCGCCAAGCTGTTTCATGGTCTCCGGTAGCACCGCCTTGACGGTCGCCTGGGTGCCGACGGGAATGAACGCCGGGGTGCGGATCTGACCGTGCGGGGTGCGGATGACGCCGGTGCGGCCGGCCCTGCCGGGTAGTTCGGCCGTCACGCTGAAAAACGGGGCCGGCGACTCTTTCGGAGCTGCAGATTTCGGCACGGCCACGCCGTAGATTCTGCACTGTGACAAATCGGTGGGTGCTGACGTGCTGTGCGGCCGCGATCGTGCTGGCGCCGGCCGCATGTTCGAGTCCCCCGGATTACGCGCCGCCGAAGGGCGAACTGGTCGCGGGCACGGCGCAGATCACGGTCAACGGCAACGACACGGGCACCACCGACACGGTGCAGTGCGACACCACGGGCTACCTCACCACGATCACCACCGGTGACCAGACGTCCGGGGTCACCGCGATGGTCTCGAACAAGGACGATTTGGCCGTCGAATCGGTCGGGATCAACAACGTCGGCGGCTTCACCGGCAGCTACACGGCCGGGGTGGGCGACACGGCCGAGGCGGCGGACATTGCCGAGATCTCGATGACGGGCCGGACCTACGACATCTCTGGGACAGCCGACGGCTTCAACACCGACAACCCCAGTTTCCGCGCTTCGGGCACCTTCAGCATTCGGGTGTCCTGCTGAGCAGGCCTTGCGGCCGATGATCAATTTTTGCCCGAAACGCTGTTGGCGGGTTTGCCGCGAACCATACTGCTTTCTGATGATCCGATCTTGACGGGTCACACACACAAAGGAGAACAGGGTGAAGCGTGGTTTCCTGGTCGCCATCGGCGGCGCGGCGATCGTGATCGCCGGACTATCCGGCTGCTCCTCGGGTGAGAAGAAGTCCGAAACTTCGGGTGAGACATCGACGGCCGCGTCGGCGGAGGGTAAGACCACCGTCACGATCGACGGTCAGGATCAGGCCGTCCAGGGCACCGTGGTGTGCAGCGACATGGGCGGAAACACCAACATCGCGATCGGCGACGCCACCACGGGCATCGGCGCCGTCGTCAGCTCCGGCGACGAACCGACGGTGCAGTCGGTCGGCCTGGGCAATGTCAACGGCGTGACGCTCGGCTACCAGAGCGGCGCGGGCCAGGGCGAGGCCAAGGCCGAAAAGGACGGCAAGACGTACAAGATCAGCGGCACCGCGACGGGCGTCGACATGGCCAACCCGTTGCAGCCGGTCAACAAGCCTTTCGAGATCGAGGTCACCTGCCCGTAGGCATCTCATCGAGCGCGAGTGAAGGCGGCGTCCCGACAGGGGCGTCGCCGTTTTTCATCCGGTGTAACCGGCGGCCGACTGCCGCAACTGCCAGATCTGCGCCGGGCACAGTTCGTTGACCGCCTGGTTGATCAGGTAGGCGCCCTGATACTTGTCGGTCGTGTGGAAGTCGGCGGTCACCTGGTCCACCAGCTGGCCGTAGCTCATCTTGCCCGCCACCCGGTCGCAGATCGTCCTGCCGTAGCCGATGGCGGCGTCGGCGTTGGGGAAGTTGTATCCCGGTCGCACATGCACGTTGACCAGGTATGCGACCGCGTCGGCGTTGGCCGCCGGAGCGGAGATCATCGCAGCCGCACCCGCGGCGGCGACCAGCGTAACCATCACCTGCTTCATGGCTGAAGAGCTTATTCCGTGCCCACCGTCGATGCGGGGCACTTAGGCTAGCCACCTATGAGGCTCATGGCTGCAGCTGCGCTCGCATGCGGATTCGTCGCCGCACCGCTGATGACCGCCGCGAACGCGCCGGCGTCCCCCGGCTACTGCGACGGCGCCGATTGTGTTCCGTACGTGGATCGCAGCGCGGTGGAGGGCACGCACTGCGTGCAGAACACCCGGTACAACTTCGGGATCGACGCCTCGGGCAACACTCTGGCGTGCAACTCGCGCAGCACCTGGGTCTCGTCGCCCCCGCTGATCGGCGTCCGCACCAACCGTCTTCCATGCGGTGACGCGACCGGGATGGCCCAGACCCCCGACGGCATTCCGCTGAGCTGCAAAGGCGGCGCGTGGACGCCCGACTACCAGGTGATCTTCTACGGCTGACGCTCGGCACGCGCTGTCGGCGAAAGTCTCGGCGGCGTCACCAGTTTGGGGCAGCCTGCCGTGCTCGGGGTGTGATCTGCGCCTCGCTATTGTTTTGAGACCCAACGCGTGTGTGTGGATGCGTGAGGAATGGGGGCAAGCGGGGTACAACCACGGGCGTGGTGATCGATGTGCGTCTGCGGCCGGCAGACCCTCTGAGGATCGAGGTCCCGGCCACTGCGGATCGACTGGCACAGATTCGTCGCAGTTTGGTCGGGTGGATGGAACCGATCGGTGTGCCCGACGACGTGGGTGCCGATATCGTGCTCGCGGTCAACGAGGCCGCTACCAACTGCGTCGAGCATGCCTATCAGAACTGCCCCGACGGGGTGATGGTGGTCGAAGCAACCGTCAAGGACGGGCGGATCGTGGTCTGTATCTCCGATCAGGGCCAGTGGCGAACCCCGAGCACGGAGCCGACGACCCGCGGGCGCGGGCTGCCGATCATCCGCGCGGTGGGTGACGGTGTGGAGGTCAGGCGATCGACGTCGGGCACCACGGTGCGCATCGACTTCGACGTGAATGCCGGGGACCGCGGTCAGGAATTGGGTAGCCGAACCACCTGAACGAAGAACTCGTCGATCTGGCGGACGGCGTTCATGAACTGATCCAGATCGACGGGCTTGGTGACATACGCGTTGGCGTGCAGTTTGTAGCTGCGCAGGATGTCTTCCTCTGCCGACGAAGTGGTGAGCACCACCACGGGGATGTGGCTGAGTTCTGCGTCGGACTTGATCTGCTCGAGCAACTGCCTGCCGTCGTATTTCGGCAGGTTCAAATCGAGCAGGATCAGGTCGGGGCGCGGCGCGTCGGCGTATTTGCCCCGGCGGTAGAGGAAGTCGAGACCCTCCTCGCCGTCGTGCGCGACGTGCAGGGTGTTCTTGATCTTGTTGTGCTCGAACGCTTCTCGGGTGATCAGTTCGTCACCCGGGTCGTCCTCGACGAGCAGCACGTCGATCGCCCGGCCGTCCAGTGTCATGCAGTTGATCCTTCCATTTCGGCCTCGACGGGGTCGTCGACGACGCAGGGAATGGTGAAGCGGAACCTGGTGCCCTCGGCGTGGCCGGTGTCGATCCAGATGTTACCGCCGTGGTGTTCGACGATCTTCTTGCACAGTGCGAGGCCGATCCCCGTCCCGGTGTAGACCTCGCGGCCGTGCAGCCGCTGAAAGATCACGAACACCTTCTCGGCGAACTCCTCGGGTATGCCGATGCCGTTGTCGGTGACCGTGAAAAGCCACGCGCCCTCGCGCGTGCCCTCACCGACCGCGCAGTCGATGACGATTCGCGGTGCGGCGTCGGGTCTGCGGAACTTCACCGCGTTGCCGATCAGGTTCTGCCACAGCATCGTCAGCAGGGTCGGGTCGCCCTTGACGGTGGGCAGCGGCTCTCCGGTGCGGACCACCTCGGCGCCGGATTCCTCGATCGAGGCGGCCAGGTTGTCGATCGCGTCGGTCAGCACGGCATCGAGGTCGACGTCGGTTTCGGTCGCGCTGAGCCTGCCGACGCGGGAGAACGTGAGCAGGTCGTTGATCAGCACCTGCATGCGCTTGGCGCCGTCGACGGCGAAGCGGATGTACTCGACGCCGCGCTCGTCGAGCTTGTCGCCGTAACGCTTCTCGATCAGCTGGCAGAACGAAGCCACCTTGCGCAGCGGTTCCTGCAGGTCGTGTGACGCCACGTAGGCGAACTGTTCGAGTTCGGCGTTCGACCGTTGCAGTTCCAGGGCCTGCTCGCCGAGTTGCTCCCTGGCCGACCGCGACGCGGCAAGTTCGTCGACGATGCGTTGGCGCATGTCCTCCACGTCCGAGGCGATCGCCTGAATGTCGCGCGGGCCGCTCACCGAGATCTTCTCGTCGAAGTTGCCCTCGGTGATCCTGCGGCACGCCGCAGCCAGCCGCTCCAGTGGCCGCGTGACCGCCTTGCGCACCAGCACCGCCAGCACGATGCCCGCGACGAAGAACGCCACGATGATCGCGATCAACAGCGTGTCTCGCCAGGTCTGCACAGAGGCGAGCTCGTTGACCGCGTCCTGGCGGGCCTGCGCCAGATCGCGATTCTGGTTGTCGAACAGCACGCGCAGTTCGTCGAACCCCTCTTTTCCCCGCTCGGCGGTGGCGGCGTCCAAAACCTTCGGAACCCCGGGTGTCACCGAGGCGATCAGCGGGTCGGCGTACGTCGAGCGCCAGTCCGCCGCGGCGTTCTCGATCGCCTCCAGGTCGCTGAGGAGCTTCTCCCGGTGGCCGATCCCGTCGCGGATCTGGCGCGCCGCCTCGTTTTGGACCTGCTGGCCCTCGAAGTAGGGGTCGAGGAATTGGAGATCGGCGGCGATCGCATAGCCGCGGACGGCCGTCTCCTGGTCCCGCAGGGCCGCCTGCAGCTGATAGGCCGCCACGCGGGCGGGCTGGATGCCGAGGTTCAGCTCGCGCGACACTTCGTCGGTCCGGTTCAACAGCAGCGCGCCGACGATCGCGCCGCCGATGACGACCACGCCCATCAAGGACAGCACGAGGTTCTGCCACCCTTGGACGGTGAGGCGACCCCTCATCCGGTGATCGTCCGCTCCACCCGCACCACCGCGATGTCGTCGCTGATACCTCCCACGGACTGCGCGCGGCGCTCGACGTCGTCGATCAGGGCGCTGACGAACTCGCGGCCCGGCAGGTGCGCGTAGCCCCTGGCCACTTCGAGCAGACCCGCCTCGCCGAGACGTTCGGTTCCGCGGCCGGACCGACCCTCGAACAATCCGTCGGTCAGCAGCACCAGGCCGTACCCGGGCGGCAGTTCGAAGAGGTTCAGCGGCCACTCGTGGCCGTACAGGCCGAGCGCGGGGCCGACCCTGGGTTCCAGCCACTCCACGGTGTTCTTTCCGTGCAGCAGCATGCCGGGATGACCGGCGGATACGACGTTGAAGCTGAGGGTGTCCGTGGACATCGCCACGCTGATCACCGTCGCGAAGATGCTCGATCCCGGCCGTTCGGTGCTCAGGATCCGTTCCAGTTGGCGCATGCGTTCGTTGCCCCGCAACCCGGCGAACGTCAGCGCCCGCCAGCCGATGCGCAAGGCCACGCCGAGCGCTGCCTCGTCGGGTCCGTGCCCGGCCACGTCACCGACCATCACGTGCAGTGTGCGGTCGGGCGTCTGCACGAAGTCGTAGAAGTCGCCGCCGAGCAGGGCGTGCTGCCGGCTGGGCCGGTACTCGGCGACGATGTCGATTCCGGGTTGTTCCAGCAGCAGCGGCGACGGCAGCAGGCCACGCTCGAGGCGAGCGTTCTCCATGGCGCGCAGCTCGCTGGCGTGCAGTTCCACCGACGTCAGCTCCGCGCGTTTGCGTTCCACCGCGTAGAGCAGCGCACGACGCAGCGTCTCGGGTTCGACACGGCCCTTGACGAGATAGTCCTGGGCGCCGGCGGCGACGGCCGAGATGCCGAAGTGCTCGTCATTGAGGCCGGTCAACACGACGATCGGCATGGTGATGTCACGCCTGGCCACGCGGTCGAGCGCCTTGATGCCGTCGGCGTCCGGAAGGTTCAAATCCAGCAGCACGCAGTCGGGCCGGGAGACCTCCAGATGCTGTTCGGCGTCCTCCATGGACGGCGCCCATATCACGTCGATGTGGGCGTCGGCGTCGGCGATCAACTCCTCGACCAGGATGGCGTCGGCACGGTCGTCCTCGACGAGCAGCACCGAAAAAGGGCGTAGCGCGGCGCCACCACCGGCCGAGGCCGAGGGGTCCTGGTCATGAAGCGCGCGCATATACCAATTCTCTCGGTTTGGTCACCGCGGTCGCCTCGACCTCTGCTTCAGTGACAGATCCTGACAATAGTGCCCGAATCGATGTGGCGGTGGCGGAGGGATTTGAACCCTCGGACGGGGGTTACCCGTCACACGCTTTCGAGGCGTGCTCCTTAGGCCGCTCGGACACGCCACCGTGTGGCAGCTTACCGGGCACACACCGGTCTACTCCAATCGCTGCGGGGCGAGCGTCTTCTGTTCGCGAGAGTTACACCAGGGTCGTGAACTTCGGTCGACCGCGACCCGGTTGTACGTCTCGCGAAGGAACAAACGTCAGCGCTGCCGGGAGAAGAAGGCCTCCAGCGGCGCCGCGCATTCGTCGGTCAGCACGCCGCCGCGCACCTGTGGGCGATGTGTCAGGCGCCTGTCGCGCACCACATCCCACAGCGACCCGACGGCCCCCGTCTTGGGTTCCCACGCGCCGAACACCACCCGCGCCACGCGCGCCATCACCAACGCGCCCGCACACATCGTGCAGGGTTCGACGGTGACCGCCAGCGTGGTCCCCTCCAACCGCCAGCCGTCGCCGAGCACCGCCGCGGCGGCCCGGATCGCAAGGATCTCGGCGTGCGCGGTGGGGTCGCCGAGGGCTTCGCGCGCATTGGCGGCGCGGGCGAGTTCGGTGCCGTCGGCCGCGACGACGACCGCACCGATCGGCACGTCACGCGGACCGGCGGTGCCGGCGGCCGCGAGGGCGGCGCGGATGAGCGACTCGTCATCGGGGATCGTGCGCAATCACCGACCCAAACGGTCGAGTACCGCCGACAACTCGTCGGCGAAGCCCATCTCGCGGGCGATGCGGCCGAGCTGTTCGTCGGCGTAGAGGTCGGATTCGTCGAGAATCACGCCGAGCACGGCCTCGGGCAGTCCGATGTCGGAGAGCAGACCCAAATCGCCCTCCTCGAACGGTTCGGCCTCCTCGAGTTCCTCGGGCTCGATGTCGGCGTCGAGCATCTCCAACGCCTCCGCGGCGATGTCGTAGTCCAACGCGGCGGTGGCATCCGACAAAAACAGCCGTGCGCCCGAGGGGGCGGGCCGCACGATGACGAAGAACTCGTCGTCGATGTCGAGCAGCCCGAACACCGCTCCCGCACTACGGATTTCGCGCAGCTCCCGCTCGGCGTCGGTGAGGCTGGTCAGGGCAGCCTTGCGCATCGGCGCGCATCGCCACTTGCCGTCCTCACGGACGACAGCGACGCCGAAGCCGTCGGGAGTGTCCGTGGACTGCTCCCGCGCTTGTGCACGCTGTGCTCCCATGTCGGCCTACGGTAGTCGCCGACCATGCCCTTTACCATGCCCTTTTCCATGCCCTTCTGCATGTCCTCACCCCTTCTGTCCACTCCTGACGTCGGTCGATAGCGCTCGATATGCCAACCTTGAGAGGTGACCAACACCCCGGTTTGCGTGCTCGGCCTCGGGCTGATCGGCGGCTCGGTCATGCGCGCCGCAGCGGCCGCCGGACGCGAGGTGTACGGCTACAACCGGTCGCTGGAGGGTGTGGCGGCCGCGACCGCCGACGGGTTCGACGCCACCGAAGACCTCGAGGCCGCGCTGAAGCGGGCTGCCGCCGACGATGCGCTGATCGTGCTGGCGGTGCCGGTGCCCGCGCTGGGTCAGATGCTCAGCCACATTCGCCAAACCGCCCCGGACTGTCCGCTGACAGACGTGACGAGCGTGAAAACCGCTGTGCTGCAGGCGGTCCAGGCATACGGGCTGCTGAAGCGATTTGTCGGCGGTCACCCGATGGCGGGCACCGCGCACTCGGGTTGGGCAGCGGGCGACGCCCGGTTGTTCGTGGACGCACCGTGGGTGATCTCCGTCGACGAACATGTTGAACCGCAGTGCTGGACGCTGGTCATGAACCTGGCGCTGGACTGCGGCGCGTTCGTCGTTCCGGCCCGCTCGGACGAACACGATGCGGCCGCCGCCACGATCTCTCATCTGCCCCACCTGCTGGCCGAGGCGCTCGCCGCCACCGCCGGGGAGGTGCCGCTGGCGTTCGCGCTGGCGGCCGGGTCATTTCGCGACGGCACCCGCGTTGCCGGCACCGCGCCCGACCTGGTGCGGGCGATGTGCGAAGCCAACGCCGGCGAACTGCTTCCGGTGTTGGACCGCACGCTCGAACTGCTCGGGACTGCCCGCGATGCGCTGGCCGCGCACCAACCGCTGACCGAACTCGTCGACTCCGGGCACGCCGCCCGGATTCGCTATGAGAACTTCGGCAGGCCCGAGATCGTCACGATCGTCGTCGGCGAAGAGCAGTGGCGCGAGGAACTGGCCGCGGCGGGTCGCGCCGGCGGGGTGATCAGATCCGCTCTGCCAACCCCGGGTAGTCGAGGATGAACCCGTCCGAGTCGACGCTGATCGTGGTGTCGGCGACCGGTGAGTGCAGCTTGATGCCGTCTTCGGCGCTGCTGTAGCTGATCACCGCCGTCTCCACCGTCAGGTCCGGCAGTCGCACGTACACGACCGGACAGCTGATCGAATCGGTCCGCTCATACAGCCCGGTACGCCGAATCGGCAGGGCGTTGAAGAACGGGCTGAAGATGACATCGACGTCCAGTGCACCGTCGTACCCGGAGCGGCGTGACTCGCCGGTGTGCTGCTGAACCAGCCACATGTTCTCTTCGTCGCGCGCGATCGACAGCTGCCGTTCCCGTTCGGCGAGGGTGACGGTCATGGACAACCGTTTGGTGCCGCCGGCCTCGTCGGTCACCAAGTTGTAGGAAGCGGAGAACGCCGGGTGAGACGGCGTCGCGGCGGCCACGATCCGCCCGTACGCCTTGATGCGGTTGCCCGACACATGCACCCGGACCGATTCCATCCGCGGGACATCGTGCGCCCGCCACGTCAGGATCGCCGGCCATGTCTTCTCCGAGCCGCCTGCTTCACTCACCCCTATACCGTATGCGAAGGGTCCCCTCGTTCGTAACGTGCTCCGCCGTTGCTTTTCCGGGCGCGCTGTGCTGTTGCGGGGGGACGGGATTCGAGGGCGACTTCGTCGCCGAGGAACGGCTGGGGCATGCGCCGCCGGCCCCGCAGCCGGCCGGTTCCCGGCACCGAGAGCCACACCGCGAACGCGAGCGCGGCGTCGAGCAGCAACGCCAGCGCCGTCACCATCAGCGCGCCGACCAAGGCCAGGTGGAACTGGCGCACCTTGATGCCGTCGATCAGATAGCGGCCCAGCCCGCCGAGACTGGCGTACGCGGCGACCGTCGCGGTGGCCACGATCTGCAGCGTGGCGGTCCGCAGTCCGCCCAGGATCAACGGCAGCGCGATCGGCGTCTCCACCCGCAGCAGGATGCGACGTTCGGTCATGCCCATCGAGCGGGCGGCGTCGACGACCGTGCGGTCCACGTTGGCGATGCCGGCATAGGTGCCCGCCAGCAGCGGCGGAATTCCCAGCAGCATGAGCGCGACGGTCGGCGGAATCAGGCCGAGCCCCCACAGCAGCACGCCGAGCAGCAGCACACCGAGCGTGGGCAGCGCGCGCAACGCGTTGACACCGGTGACGACGATGAAGGTCCCCCGACCGGTGTGGCCGATCAGCATCCCGACCGGAACGGCGATGAGCGCCGAGAACAACAGCGCGACCACCGTGTATTCGAGGTGTTCGAGCGTGCGGGCGAGCAACCCGGCCGGCCCGCCCCAGTTGGCCGCCGTGAACAGGTAGGACAGGGCCTCCTGCAGGAACCCCATCGGACCCGTCACGACGCCGCCTTGAGCCGGCGCCACACGGGCACCCCGCGGGTCGCGCGCGTCCACGGTGTGAGCGCCTTACCGACCATCATGATGAGGGTGTCGATGACGATCGCGAGCACGAAGATCGCGATGATGCCCGCGATGATCTGGTCGCTCTTGTTGGCCTGGTAGCCCTCGGTGAACCAGGTGCCCAGCCCGCCGATGCCGATCACCGATCCGACCGACACCATGGAGATGTTGGTGACCGCGACCACGCGCAAACTGGCGATCAGGACCGGAACGGCCAGGGGCAGTTCAACTTTCACCATCCGGGTCAGGGGTCGGTATCCCACCGCCGTCGCGGCGTCGAGCACCGTGGGCGACACCGCGTCCAACGCCTCGGGCACCGCCCGCACCAGCAGCGCAACGGTGTAGAGCGTCAGCGCCACGATGACGTTCGCCTCGTCGAGGATGCGTGTGGGAATGATCAGCGGCAGGACCACGAACAAGGCCAGCGACGGGATGGTGAAGACGATGCTGGCGGTGACCGTGGTCAGGCGTCGCACCGTGGTGGTGCGCTGGATCGCGGCGCCCACCGGAACGGCGATGATCAGCCCGAGCACGATCGGGATCAGCGACAGGCGCAGATGGATCACCGTCAGCGCCCACAGGTCGTCGAGGTGCGTGAGCAGATAGCGCATCCGCTAGCCCAACTCCGGGACCCGACGTTGCTTGTCGAGTTCGGCCAGCACGTCGTCTGCGGCCACCCCGCCGATCAGTCGCCCGTCGTGGTCCACGGCGACCCCCAGTCCGCTCGGCGAGGACAGCGCGGCGTCGAGCGCGTTGCGCAGCGTCCCGTCCGGCCGGAACAGCGAACCTCCGCCGATCGTGCTGTCGTAGAGCGACTTTCCGGTGCGGCGCAGGGCCACGCCGTCGGCATTGATCCACGCGTACGGTTTCCCGTCGTCCTTGGTGACCAGCTTCCACTCGCCGGGACCCAATTCGAGCGCGTCGACATCGCCTTCATCGACGTGGCCGATGTCGTGCAGCGGCAGTCCCGATGCGTGGAAGAACTGCAGACCGCGGTATCCGCGGTCGGCGCCGACGAACGCCGCCACCTCCTCGTTTGCCGGATTGGACAAGACGAACGCGGGTTCGCCGTACTGCTGCAGCACCCCGCCGCGGCCGAACACCGCGACGCGGTCGCCGAGCTTGACCGCCTCGTCGATGTCGTGGGTGACGAAGACGATGGTCTTGCGCAGTTCGCTTTGCAGACGGGCGATTTCGGCCTGAAGCTCCTCACGTACGACGGGGTCGACGGCGCTGAACGGTTCGTCCATCAACAAGATCGGTGGGTCGCCCGCCAGTGCCCGCGCCACACCGACACGCTGCTGTTGGCCGCCGGACAGTTGCGCCGGATAGCGGGCGGCGAGCTTGATGTCCAGACCCACGCGTTCCATCACCTCGAGTGCGGATCGCCGTGCGCTGCGCCGGGATTCGCCCCGCAACACCGGGACGGTGGCGACGTTGTCGACCACCCGCAGGTGCGGCATGAGCCCCGCGCTCTGGATCACATAACCGATGCCGAGCCTCAGCTTGACCGGATCCACCTTGGTGACGTCGCGTCCGTCCACGGTCAGGGTGCCCGAACTGGGCTCGATCATCCGGTTGATCATCCGCATCGAGGTGGTCTTGCCGCAGCCCGAGGGGCCGACGAAGACCGTCAACGTGCCCTCGGGCACCTCGAGGGTGAGGTCGTCGACCGCGACGGTGCCGTCCGGATACCGCTTGGTGACGTTCGAGAAGCTGATCATGACTGTCCGCTCTTCGCGCAAGCGCTCATCGCTTCTGCACCGGTTCGTCGAATCCCTTGTCCGTGATCCACTTCTGCGCCGCTTCGTCGGGGTCGATGCCGCGGTTTCCTTCGACCGAGGTGTTGAGCTCGATCAAGGCCTCGGTGGTGAGCTGCGCGCTGACCGCGTCGAGCACCGTCTTGAGTTCGTTCGACATCTTCTGCGAGGCGACCAGCGGCACGACATTGGCGGCCAGGAACACGTTCTCGGGATCCTCGAGCACGACGAGGTTGCTCTGTTCGATCGCCGGCGAGGTGCTGAAGATGTTGGCGGCGGTGATCGTCCCGCTGTTGAGCGCCTGCACCGTCGCCGGGCCGCCGCCGTCGCTGATGGCAACGAAATTCGCCGGGGCGATGTCGAGGCCATACCGTTCCTTGAGGCCCACCAGGCCGGTGACGCGGGTCTGAAACTCTGATGGCGCACCGACTTTCACTTCCGCGGAGTGCTTGGCGAGATCACCGATGGTTTTCAGGTTCCATTTCCGCGCGGTCGCCTCGGTCACCGCGAGGGTGTCCTTGTCCTCCGCCGGAGACGGATACAGGATCGACAGGTCCCCGGGCAGTACCTTGAGCAGAGCGAGCAGGACCGCGTCGGGGGTGGTGGCGGTGGTGTCCTCGTCGAAGTACTGCAGCAGGTTGCCCGTGTACTCGGGGATGAGGTCGATCGAGTGGTCCTGCACGGCGGGGATATAGGTCTCACGGCTGCCGATCCCGAACTGGCGGCGCACCGTGAAGCCGTTGGCCTCCAGCGCCTGGGCGTAGATCTCGCCGATGATCTTGGACTCGGTGAAGTCGGCGGACCCGACCGCGATCGTCTTGAGGTCACCGGAGATCTCGCCGCCGCCGAGGGGGTTCGAGCTTCCGCAAGCCGTGCCCATCAGGACCGCGAGAAGCGTGACCACCACGACGAACGGCGCGCGCCGGTGTCGCGGCATCGAGGTCATGAATCCGACAGTATCGACATCGCCGCAGCTACGCGCGGTTTGTCGCGCCGGTGATTCGACGGGCCACGTCAAATGCCGTTTGTCAGGGACCGGAAAGGGCAAACTTGGAACCATGAGCACCGATCCGTATGGGGCGTCAGCGCCGAACGAGCCGGAACCCTACGGCCCGCCCAACCCGGGGCCGCCGGTTCCGCCGACGGACGGTGAGATGGCCGACCGCACATCACCGTCGGTGAAGAAGGTCCATTTCACCCGCGCGGCGGCGCTGTGGTCGGCGGTGATCGCCGGTTTCCTCATCCTGATCCTGTTGCTGATCTTCATCGCGCAGAACACCGAGTCGACCGAGTTCGCCTTCCTCGGTTGGCACTGGTTCATGCCGCGCGGTGTGGCGATCCTGTTCGCAGCGGTATGCGGCGGCCTGATCACGGCGCTGGCGGGTGCAGCGCGCATGGTCCAACTACGCCGCGCCGCCAAGAAGAACTACAAGGCCGCGCTCCGGTAGCTCCCGTTAGCGAATCGACTCGAGTCCGGCGTCGATCAGCGGGGCGACCGCGTCGTCGACCATCGTGACGAAGTCCGATGGCGCACCGCCCACCCGGCCGCGGTAGGCGATGCCCGCCGCGATGATGGCGAGCTTGAAGTACGCCAACCCCATGTAGAACTCCCAGTGGTCCAGCGGCTGACCCGAGGCCACCGAATACCGTTGCGCGAGTTGGTCTGCCGGCGGTATCAGCGGTGACGCCCACGCGGCGTCGGCATGCACCAGGTTGAACATCGGGTGGCGGTACACGCACATCAGGGCGGCATCGCTGATGGGATCGCCCAGGGTCGACATCTCCCAGTCCAGCACCGCGAGCACCTTGGTGCCGTCGGTGGCGTCGAGCATCGTGTTGTCGATGCGGTAATCACCGTGCACGATCGCGCTGCGGCTCTGCGGCGGGATCGCCTCTCCGAGCGCGGTGTGCAGCCGCTTGACGTCGGCATCGCGTTCGTCCCCGTCACCGTTGCGGTCTCGGCGCACCAACTCCCACTGGCCGCCCCAGCGCTTCACCTGGCGCTCGAGGTATCCGGTGGGCTTGCCGAAGTCGCCGAGGCCGACCTCCTCGGGGTCCAGGGCGTGCAGGTCGGCGAGCACCTTGATCAACGCGTCGACACAGGCGTCGATGTCGGCCTTGTCGCCGAGGGCCTCGAGCTCGGATGCGTGGCGGATCACGCGCCCCTCGACGTACTCGACCATCTGGAACGGTGCGCCGAGCACCGAGTCGTCGTTGCGCATGGTCACCGCGCGCGGGACTGGCACGACGGTGTTCTGCAGCGCGGAGATCACCTTGTATTCGCGGGCCATGTCGTGCGCCGACGGCGTCAGACCGTGCAGCGGGGGCCTGCGCAGCACCCACTTCGATTGGTCGTCGCAAACGAGGAAGGTCAGGTTGGAGCGTCCCCCCGAGATCAACTCGGCGCGCAGGTCACCGGAGCGGGCGATGCCCTCCGAACCCAGATGACGGTCAAGGGCGTCGAGGTCGAGCCCTTCGGGTGAAACGGTCATTCGCAAATGTCTACCACTGCTGATTTCTGGGCAGCAGGTCCCATACGTGCTCGGTGGAGTTGACGCCCGCCACGAAGAACGCCTCGCGCGACGACGACCACAACAACCGGGTGATACCGGCGTAGTCGACCTGCACGCACAACAGCCGCTCGGTGCCCATGACGTCGTGGACCACGGCGTTGATCACGCCGCCGTGGCTGAACAACGCCACGGTGTCCTCCCGCTCGGCGGCCCTGACGATGTCGTCGACCCCGGCCTTCACCCGGGCGATGAACGCCGACTGGTCGACGCCGCTGGGCAGCTCACCGTTGGCGAGGCGGCGCATGTCCTCTTCGGAGATCTCCTCGACCGGCGTGTAGTGCGAGAGGTCGCGGTCGTATTCGGCCAGCCGGTCGTCGATGTCGATCGACAGCCCGAGCGCTTCCGCGACCGGCTCGGCGGTCTGAATCGCGCGCCTCTGCGGGCTGCTGACCAACCGCGAGATGGGGAACCGCGCCAGCGCGTCGGGCAGGCGTTTGGCCTGTTCGATGCCCTCCTCGGAGAGGTCGGGATCGGAGCCCTGCCCCGGCTCGCTGCGCAGGGGCAGAGCGTGTCGAATGATGAGCAACTGCACCGTGCCACCATATGGCCATGGGTTCAGAGAGGGATTTCGCAGCCGAGTTGTTCGATCTTTCCGACCGCGTTGTGCTGGTCACCGGCGGTAGCCGCGGGTTGGGTAAGGAGATGGCGATGGCCGCCGCAAGGTGCGGCGCGAACGTCGTGATCGCCAGCCGCAAATACGACTCGTGTGTGGCGACGGCCGAGGAGATCACCGCCGCGACCGGCCGAGCCGCACTGCCCTACCAGGTGCATGTGGGGCGGTGGGATGAGCTCGACGGGCTGGTCGATGCCGCCTACGAGCGGTTCGGCAAGGTCGACGTGCTGGTCAACAACGCCGGGATGTCGCCGCTGTACGAGTCGCTGCCCTCCGTCACGGAGAAGCTGTTCGATTCGGTGATCAACCTGAACCTCAAGGGCCCGTTCCGGTTGTCCGCGCTGGTCGGTGAGCGCATGGTCGCCGACGGCGGCGGCTCGATCGTCAACGTGAGCTCGAGCGGTTCGCGCCGTCCCCGCCCCGAGCAGCTCCCCTACTCGGCGGCCAAGGCGGGGCTCAACGCGCTGACCGAGGGGCTGGCGCTGGCCTACGGGCCGACGGTGCGGGTGAACACGCTGATGCCGGGCCCGTTCCTGACCGACATCAGCAAGGCCTGGGACATCCCGGCGACGCAGAAGGGCGCGCAGCACTTCGCGTTGCAGCGCCTTGGCGAGCCACCCGAGATCATCGGTGCCGCATTGTATTTGATGTCGGACGCGTCGAGCTACACGTCGGGTTCGATCATCCGCGTCGACGGCGGCATGCCATGATTTTTTTGTGCGATTTCGGTGTCGCAACCGTCGGTGGCGAGCGACTGTTTGGACACCGAAATCGCTAAGGCGTGACGATGTTGAACGCCGGGTCCGGGCGGTCCAGCACACCGATCAGCGACTGCAGCGCACCTGTGTCGCCGGAGATGTCGAGCCCGGGTGAGCTGTCGTCGCCCGCGGCGAGCGCGAGCAGGCGCAGCTTGCTGGCCACGTTGACGGTCGCCTGAGCCGACGCCTCGTCGGCGGCCACCCTGCGGTGCACCAGAACGCCGTTGCGCAGTGTCAACCGGTAATTGGTGCCGGTGTCGCCGAAGGTGACGTCGACGGCGATGTCCAGATCCCATGCGCGCGGGCCGTTCACGCTGATCGCAAACGCGTCGAAGATCTGCTCGGGGGCCAGCTGCATCACCATCGACGTCGACGCGGTCTGCGTGGGGGTGCCGAAGTTGCCGTCGCGAAGTTCGGTCGCTCCGGAGAGAAAGAAGTTGCGCCACACCGCGTTCTCCGCACCGTAGGCCAGCTGTTCGAGGGTGTCGGCGTAGAGTTCGCGGGCGTCGTGGTGTTCGTCGGTGAACATCACATGATCCAGAAGGGTTGCCGCCCAACGGTAGTCACCTTGTTCGAAGGCTTCGCGCGCTATCTCGACCACGCGGTCCAGGCCACCCATCGCCTCGACGTAGCGGGGGCCTGCGGCTTCCGGTGGATGCGCCCACAGCCGTCCCGGGTTGCCGTCGAACCACCCCATGTAGCGCTGATAGACCGCCTTGACGTTGTGGCTGACCGACCCGTAGTAGCCGTGCGCGTGCCATGCCTTCTGCAACGCAGGCGGAAGCGTGAAGTCCTCGGCGATCTCGATACCGGTGAATCCCTGATTCAGTTGGCGAAGCGTCTGGTCGTGTAGGTACGCGTACAGATCGCGTTGCAGCGACAGGTATTCGACGATCTGGTCCCTGCCCCAGGTGGGCCAGTGATGTGAGGCGAACACGACGTCGGTGCGGTCGGCGAACGTGTCGATCGCCTCCGTCAGGTAGCCGGCCCACCCGTGCGGGTCACGCACCAGCGCGCCCCGTAGCGTCAGCAGGTTGTGCAGGTTGTGGGTGGCGTTCTCGGCCATGCACAGCGCGCGGAACTTCGGGAAGTAGAAGTGCATCTCGGCGGGCGCCTCGGTGCCCGGAGCCATCTGGAACTCGATCTCGACGCCGTCGACCGTATGTCTCTCGCCGGTCGACCGGATGTCGACCGTCGGAACGATCAGCGCCACTTCACCCGTCGACGTCACCTGTCCCAGCCCGCATCCCACCTGTCCCTGGGGTCCGCGCGCCAGCAGCGCGCCGTACATGTAGCTCGCCCGGCGGCCCATCGCGGTGCCCGCGTACACGTTCTCCTGAACGGCGTGTTCGGTGAAGTGTTCGGGCGCGATGACCACGACCCGGCCCGCGTCCACGTCGGCCTGCGAGGTGACCCCCAGGACGCCACCGAAATGGTCGACGTGGCTGTGGGTATAGATGACGGCGTTCACCGCGCGGTCCCCCCGGTGTTCGCGGTACAGCGCCAGCGCCGCCGCGGCGGTCTCCGTGGAGATCAACGGGTCGATGACGATGACGCCGGTGTCGCCCTCGACGAACGTGATGTTGGACAGGTCGAATCCCCGCACCTGATAGATGCCCTCGACCACTTCGTAGAGGCCCTGTTTGGCGCACAGCCGGCTCTGTCGCCACAAGCTGGGATGCACCGATGGCGGAGCGTCGGCATCCAGGAACGAGTAGGTGTCGTTGTCCCAGACCACCCTGCCGTCGGCCGCCTTGATCACACAGGGCTCCAGCGCCGCGATGAAGCCGCGGTCGGCGTTGTCGAAGTCCGCGGTGTCGTCGAACGGCAGCGCCGTCAGGTGCTCGCGGTGTGCGGACTCGATGACGGCGGTGGGGGGTTTCTGCTGCATGGCGACACGATATTCATCCCGAGGTTGGCGCGGGGCTGGTTCACTGACCCCATGCAAGTACGCCGAGTGGTGACCGGTCACGATTCGTCCGGCAAATCCGTTTTCGTCAGCGACCAGAGCGTCGCACCGGTTCAGACCATGCTGATGCCGGGCTTCGAGAACCACCTGCTGTGGGGCAGCGACCAGACGGTCCGCTTTCCCGATGACGGTGCGATGCCGCAGTGGCACAACTACTTTCCGCCGATCGGGGGTTTCCGCTTCGCGATGCTGACGCTGCCGCCGTCACACGGCACCCAGGCCCCGGGGGCGCTCGACATCGACGAGGCGATGGCCGAGATGGAGGAGAAGCTCCCGGGGATGCTCGGCTACATGGACTACACGGACCCGGGCATGCACACCACGGACACCGTCGACTTCGAGGTGGTGCTCGAGGGCACCGTCGTGCTCGAACTCGACGACGGAGCCGAAGTGACCCTGCAACCGGGCGACACCGTCGTGCAGAACGGAACGCGGCACCGCTGGAAGAACCCGGGCGACACACCGGCCCGGATGGCGGTGTTCATCTGCGGCGCCGAGCACGCCAACGTGCCGCCGAAGTAGCCGCGCGGTCAGCCCTGGTGTTCGGCCAGCCACCGATCGGCGCGGCGTTTCGAGGCGCGCGAGAGCCACGCGTCCTGGACGAGCTCGGTCAGCTCGACCTTGCCGATCTCCCGTAATCGGCTGGCGCGCACCAGGACCGAGGGATGGCCCTCGAAGCGGTCGGTCGTGAAGAACGGCGAGTCGGGATCCTGGACGAGCGCGGCCTTGTCCATCTCCGATTCCACCCAGATCATGATCACGTCGGCGTAGCGCTCGCCGGTCGCCGGATCCTCGGCGTCGGGCTGAGGAGTGCGGAAGAACACGAACGACTTGCCGCCGACTTGGTAGATCGGGTTGCCTTTGGGCCCCTCGATGCGTTTGACGTGCGGCATCGACGCGGCGATCTCGTGCACGTCGGCGACCCGCGCCGGCCGGTCACGCATGGCGGTCCAGTGCGTGCAGGATGACGTTGGAGAGCGTGCCGTTGCGCACCGTGGCCGTCATGTAGGTGCAGTGGGGCTGGCGTCGCCGGTCGGTCGGCGAGCCCGGGTTCAGAAGCCGCAGACCGGTTTTCGTCGTCGTGTCCCACGGGATGTGGCTGTGGCCGAATACCAGCACGTCGGTGTCGGGGTAGGCCTTGGCCATGCGTGCCTCGCGGCCGGTCGCCGCACCGGTCTCGTGGACGACGGTGAAGCGCAGCCCGCCGAGTGTCACATCGGCTCGTTCGGGCAGCCGGCGCCGCAGTTCAGCGCCGTCGTTGTTGCCCCAGCACGCGACGAGCCGCTTGGCGCGGGCCTCCAGCGCGTCGAGCAACGTCGGCTCCACCCAGTCGCCGGCGTGCACCACCACGTCTGCCTTCGTCACTTCGTCCCAAACCCGTGCGGGCAGGTCCTTGGCGCGTTTGGGAACGTGAGTATCGGCGATCAACAACAGCCGCACTGTTCCCAATCTAGTGGCGGCCGACGGCGCCGCCGAAACTGAGGTTATGCGTCACATCCGGCCCGGAGGTCGAACACAGCTTCAGATTCGGCGGCACAGTGTGAGCGCGCCCGGAGAGACTCGAACTCCCAACCTTCTGATCCGTAGTCAGATGCTCTATCCGTTGAGCTACGGGCGCATGGTCGATCTTCAGTGTTCAGTTGTCCGGCTGACGGGTCAGCCGTGGCGGAGGCGAGAGGATTTGAACCTCCGGTCGCCTTTGAGGGCGACAACTCATTAGCAGTGAGCCCCATTCGGCCGCTCTGGCACGCCTCCCGACGATTACCGCCGATCCGACAGCGTACACATGGGCCACCGGGCGAGGCAAAGCGCATTCGACCGACCCATAAACTGGTGCGGTGACCGTCCGGCTGCGTCCCGAACTGGCCGATCTGCCCGCCTACACCCCCGGCAGGACGGTTCCCGGCGCCATCAAGATCGCCAGCAACGAGACGGTGCATCCCCCGCTGCCGAGCGTGCGCGCGGCAATCGAGGACGCCGTCGGCAACATCAACCGCTACCCGGACAACGGCTACGTCGAGCTCCGCGAGCGGCTCGCCAAGCACGTCAACTTCGCCCCCGAGCACATCTCCGTGGGCTGCGGCTCAGTCAGCCTGTGTCAGCAGTTGATCCAGATCACCTCGACCGTCGGCGACGAGGTGCTGTTCGGCTGGCGCAGCTTCGAGATCTACCCGCTGCAGGTGCGAACGGCGGGGGCCACACCCGTGCCGGTGCCGCTGACCGAACACACGCACGACCTCGACGCGATGCTGGCCGCGATCACCGATCGCACCCGGCTGATCTTCGTGTGCAATCCGAACAACCCCACGGGCACGGTGGTCGCACCCGATGCGCTCGCCCGCTTCGTCGCCGCCGTGCCGCCGCACATCGCGATCGCACTCGACGAGGCCTACGTCGAGTACATTCGCGAGCCGATGGTTCCCGACAGCCTGGGTCTGGTCCGTGCACATCCCAACCTCGTTGTGCTGCGGACGTTTTCGAAGGCCTACGGGCTGGCGGGTCTGCGGGTCGGCTACGCGGTGGGCGACCCGGATCTCATCACCGCGCTTGGCAAGGTGTACGTGCCGTTCACCGCGACCAGCGTGTCGCAGGCCGCGGCGATCGCGTCGCTGGACGCCGCCGACGAACTGCTCGAGCGCACCGACACGGTCGTCGCCGAACGAGCCCGCGTCACCGCGGAACTGCGCGCAGCCGGCTACACCGTGCCCGACTCGCAGGCCAACTTCGTCTGGCTCCCCTTGCCAGGGCGGGCCCAACAGTTCGCCGAGGCGTCGGCCGACAACCGCATCATCGTGCGGCCCTACGGCGACGACGGAGTACGCGTCACCGTCGCCGCGACCCACGAGAACGATGCGTTCCTCGACTTCGCCCGCCGATGGATAGGACAGCCATGAGCGACGCACGCGAGACCTTCGACGAGTTGGTGGCGCGCACCGACACCATCTCCGACGCCGAACTCGACGAGTTCTGGGCGACGCTGACGCCCGCCACCATCGACTTCATGATCGGGGAGTGGAAGGGCGGCGAGTTCCACACCGGTCACAAGGCCAACGGGTTCATGGAACGCCTCAACTGGTTCGGCAAGACGTTCCACTCGGCAACCGACGCCAAGCCCCTGGTGTGCCTGGACTCCGACGGCAACAAGTTCTCCAACACCGAGGCGATGAAGGGCGAGGCCAGCCTCTGGATGGAGGAGTTCCGCGGGGAGGTGACGGCGTCGATGGTCTACGACGGCGCGCCGGTGCATGACCACTTCAAGGTCGTCGACGAGAACGCCGTCGTCGGCATCATGAACGGCAAGGGCGCGCTGGACGGCACCCGGCACCTCTACTTCTTCCTCGAGCGGGTTTGAGCGCTCGCGAGATGAACACCAGGGTCGTGGGGGCGGCGGATCCACGACCCTGGTGTACGCCTCGCGAAGTCGCTAAGCCTCGCGAAGTGGATAAGCCTCGCGAAGTCCTAGGCCCGCCGACCGGTGTAGGCGAGCAACCGCGTCAGCGCATCCGCGTCGTCGGCGACGTCGATCGCGTCATCGAAGCCGGCGTTCACCCGGCCGTCCGGCGTGATGATCTTGCGGGCCAGCCCCAGCACGTAGTCGGACAGCGATTCGGGAGCGTTGACCTCGCGGCCGACAGCGGCGGCGTAGTCCCACGCGTGCACCAGGAACTCGAGCGACAGGATTCCGACCATCACCCGGGCCGGCACCTCGTTCCCACCGAACTCCACGGTGCCGTCCAACCCGCGACGCCGCCAGGCGTCCAGCGCTGCCCGCGCCGCGAACACCACCTGCTGCTCGATCGGCGCATCCTGGTCGCGCTCCCCGAACTGCGCACCCGCCATCGCACCGAGCGTCGTGATCGAGTGGAGCAGGTGGTCGGTCAGCCCCGCCACGTCGAACTCCCGACACGGTGTCTGCTTGTGCAGATCGTCGGCCGCGATGCCGTGCAGCACGTGCTGCAGGACAGCGAAGGATTTCTCCGCACTGCGCAGTTCGTCGGTCGGCGGTGAATCGGGTCCTGCGCGCAAGTCGTCGGGCATGACGCCACGCTACGTCGCCGACGGGCGTTATCGTTGCCGAGATGAGGACGCACGTGCGAGTGGCGGCGGCGGTACTGGTCTTCGCCGGTGTCGCGGCGGGATGCTCGCGCACCACCGAGGGATCCGTCGCGATGACGACCGAGCCGGGGCCGCCGTTGACCACCTCGCCGGCACGGCCGACGTCGCCGTCGATTCCCGGACTGCCCGACATCGGACTTCCCGACATCCCGCTGCCCACGCGCAACACCGATGTCCCGGTTGTTCCCGCGCCGCCGAACGCCTTGTCCATGCAGTGCTCGGAGTACAACGGGCTCGACGAGCCGACCCAGGTCGCCGTGATCCGCGAGATCCTCAACCAGGAGGGCAACCCGCTCGGGCCCGACGGAGAGGGCATCGGCCAGATGCTCGTCGACGCCGCCTGCCAGTTCCTGCCCAGCGCCACCGTCAACGAGGTGCTCCTGGGCAAGCCGCCGCCGTGACCGGTGTCGTGACCAACTAGCGTCTTGCCCATGGGCGAGACCTACGAATCCGTCACTATTGACATCTCCGACCACGTCGCGCGGGTGACGCTGATCGGACCCGGCAAGGGCAACGCCATGGGCCCGGCGTTCTGGGCCGAGATGCCCGAGGTCTTCGGCACGCTCGACGCCGACCCAGAGGTGCGCGCCATCGTGCTGACCGGTTCGGGCAAGAACTTCAGCTACGGACTCGACCTCGCGGCGATGGGCGGCAGCATGCCCGGCCTCGATGCCGGCGCGAAGGCCCGCCTCGGATTCCGCCGCACCCTGACCAAGATGCAGGGCGCGATCAACGCGGTCGCCGACTGCCGCACCCCCACCATCGCCTCGGTGCACGGCTGGTGCATCGGCGGCGGCGTGGATCTGATCAGCGCGGTGGACATCCGCTACGCCAGCGCCGACGCGAAGTTCTCCGTCCGCGAGGTGAAGCTGGCGATCGTCGCCGACGTGGGCTCACTGGCCCGACTGCCGCTGATCCTGTCCGACGGGCACCTGCGCGAGCTGACACTGACGGGCAAGGACATCGATGCCGCCCGCGCCGAGAAGATCGGTCTGGTCAACGACGTGTACGACGACGCCGAGGCCGCACTGGCCGCCGCGCACGCGACCGCCGCCGAGATCGCCGCCAACCCGCCACTGACGGTGCACGGCATCAAGGACGTGCTCGACCAGCAGCGCATCGCCCGGGTTTCCGAGAGCTTGCGCTATGTGGCCGCGTGGAATTCGGCGTTCCTGCCGTCAAAGGATCTGGGCGAAGCGGTGACCGCGATGTTCGAGAAGCGACCGCCCAAGTTCACCGGCGAATAACGTTGATTCCCAGCGTATTCCCACCGGATTCCCGGCTTACCGACAGGAATCGGTAGTACCGAATCCCTTCGGTCACAACGGATTTCAACGAATCTGATGTGCTATGCGTCACCTTGGGTACCGTTCCGGGCTGCGGCGGCGTTCTGCACGACATGACAGATACAACTCACTTGGCGTCGTTTGATCGCGACGCGCTTCAACGAATCGGTGCACCCCGCATCGGGGGCACAGCGGTGGCATTCACCTCGAATCGCTACGGGCAGGCCGACGTCGCGGCGATGCTCACCAGCGTTGGCGGACCGGAATTCGTCCGCTTCGCTGCGACGAGTGGCGTGCAAAGTCGCAGTCTCTCGCTTCCGTTGTCCCGCTACCCGGAATTGTCGGGCTTCACAGAGGCGAACGACGCCTACATCGAGGTGGCCGTCGACCTCGGGGAACGGGCTGTGCGGTCCGCGCTCGAGGCGGCTCACGTCACCGCACAGGACGTCGACGCCATCGTGTTCGTGTCGAGCACGGGAGTCGCAGTGCCCACGATCGACGCGCGAGTGGCCTCTCGGATCGGGCTGCGGCCTGACGTCAAACGCATCCCCTTGTTCGGTCTGGGTTGTGTCGCAGGCGCAGCCGGGATGTCACGCGTACACGATTACCTGACCGGCTTTCGCTCTGACGTCGCGGTCCTGCTTTCGGTGGAACTGTGTTCACTTACCTTGCAGCGCAACGACACGTCGATTCCAGCGTTGATCGGCGCCTGCTTGTTCGGTGACGGTGCGGCCGCAGTGGTGGTCTCGGGCGCCGACCGGGTTCCGCCGACGATCGCGAACGCGCCCGCTGTACTCGCGACCAGGAGCCGACTCTTCCCGGACACGCTCGACGTGATGGGGTGGAACGTCACTTCGAATGGTTTCGGGTTGGTGATGTCTCGCGAGGTTCCGCACATGGCCGCGAACTATCTGGAAGAAGAAGTCACCGCGTTCCTCGGCGACCACGGGTTGACGGTGGCGGACATCTCCACATGGGTCTGTCACCCCGGCGGGCCCAAGGTGCTCGACGCGATCGACACTGCACTGCGATTGCCGCCCGAGGCTAACATCCACAGCCGCAATTCGTTGCGGGACAACGGAAACTTCTCATCTGCATCGGTGCTCGACGTGCTGCACCGCACGCTGGCCTCACCGCCCGGCCCGGGATCGTTCGGCGTGTTACTCGCCATGGGTCCAGGGTTCAGTTTCGAGATGCTGCTGCTGAAGTGGTGAGAACGGATATGGCGTACTACTTGTTCATCGTCGCGATCGGCCTCGAGCGGCTGGTCGAACTGGCGGTGTCGCGACGTCACACGCGATGGTCTCTTGCCAACGGCGGCAAGGAGTTCGGGCAGGGCCACTATCCGGTGATGGTGTCCATGCACACGCTGCTTCTGATGTCGTGCGCCGTCGAGGTGGCGGCGCTGCACAGGCCGTTCATCCCGGCACTCGGCTGGGCGATGGTGGCCGTCGTGTGCGCGAGCACGGCGTTGCGTTGGTGGTGCGTGGCGACTCTGGGTAAACGGTGGAACCCCCGGCTCATCGTGATCCCGGGAGCACCCCTCGTGCACCGCGGTCCCTATCGGTGGCTGCACCACCCGAACTACACGGCGGTGGTCATCGAGGTGGCGGCCCTACCTCTGGTCCATTCGGCGTGGCTGACCGCGATGGTCTTCACGGTGGCCAACGCGTTGGTGCTCACCGTCCGCATCCGGGCCGAGAACGCCGCGCTCGGTTACGCGTGAGCAGGTCTGGGACGTCGCGCCCTGGGCACCGGCGTCCAACCGAGTTCGGCTTTGGCCTTGGCATTCGACAGCGGAAGCCAGGTGTCGCCGAACGCGGTGACACCGTAGGGTGCGGCGAGCTTGACCGCCGCACGCGGAATGCGTAATTGTCGAGGCCGCCCGAGCTTGTCGCCCAACTCGCGGATGTAGCCGTTGAAGGACTGCGGCCGGTCGTCGACGATGTTGTAGATCTGACCGCCCCGTCCGCGGTCGAGCGCGGCCGCCGTGGCCTTCGCGACGTCATCGATGTGGATCCAGGACACGATGCCGCCACCACCCATGTCCAGGGCCAGCCGCCATCTCGCCATCCGAGCGAACAACTCGTCGTGCGGCACACCCGGTCCGTAGAAAGCGCCGTAGCGCAACACAATTCCTTCTGTGTCACTGTGTTCCCCGGAGGTCAGGACCTTCTGCTCCATCCCCCGCAGGGCCGCCAGCATCGCCTCCCCACCAATCGGAGCCGGGCCGGGATAGGGGTCACTCTCGTCCATCAGCGCCGGGCCGGTGGTCGGATAGCCGTACGCGAACATCACCGATTCGGCAACGACGCGGCGGACACCGGCACGCTGAGCCGCGGCCAGCAGGTTCGGCGCACCGGTCCCCCACAACTTTCTCGCGGGCTCGAAGTCCCTGACCCGCATGGGTCCCCGCTTCGGCAGCGTGGTCAGCAGCGACACCACCACCTCAGGACCGATATCGGCGACCGCCTTGTCGATATCGTCGGCGTCGAACACATCGGCGACAACGGGTCTGGCACCCGCGGCGGCGAGCGCGCCGGTCTTGTTCGGTGAGCGCGTCAGCCCGATGACCTCGTGGCCGCGGGCATTGAGCTCACGCAGCAGCGGAAGGCCGGGCACGCTGGTCGCGCCGGCAACCAGGACCCGCATCACGGCCTCCGATCGGCAATGACGCTGGTGCGCAGTGCGATCGCCAGTATCGCGGTGGTCAACACCAAGCCGCCGGCCTCCAACCACCCGATCCAGTCACCCGCGCCGTGGTGCGGATCGATGATGTGGCTGAGCGAGTGCAGTGCCCAGTGCAGCGTCGCGAATGCCAGCGCCGGAGTGCGCCAACGCGGCCACCGCACGGCGGCGAGCAGCATGAGCCCCTGCGGAATCTCGAAGGTGGCGTTGTCGAAGATGTAGTGGTCATTGCGCGTGCCGAAGGTACCGAGCGTGTCGAAGAACGCGCCGGGGGCGAACATCATGAACAGCCCCACGGCCAAGGCGTAGAGCCCGAACACGATGAGCGTCACCTCGACGAACCCGGCCCTTGTGCGCGTCGGTGTCGATGTCATACGGTCACGCTAGTTCGCCACTGGCCTCAAGATAGGCACCACTTTGACAGCGAAATCGGGTACCACTTCCGGTCCGGAGCTGCTGCTGGAACTCGACCGCGACGCCACCGATCCGCTGCACCGCCAACTGGCCGACGGGCTGCGGACCGCCATCAGGACGGGCCGCCTCGCACCGGGAACCCGCCTGCCGTCCAGTCGCCTGCTCGCCGCCGACCTGGCAGTGTCCCGTCGGCTCGTGGTCGATGCCTACAGTCAGCTCGTTGCCGAAGGGTTCCTGCTCAGCAGGCACGGGTCGGGCACGGTGGTCGCCACGGTCGACACCATCGACCGGCCCTCCCGGCGCGAGACGGGGCCGGCCGCTCGCTACGACGTCGACTTCCTGCCGGGGTCACCGGATCTGCGGAGTTTCCCGCGCGACGCCTGGCTGCGGGCGTTGAAGCAGGGCCTGGCCGATATCGGGCCGGATGCGCTCGGTTACGTGGCGCCCCAGGGTCTGTTCACCACGCGCGTCGCTCTGGCCGACTATCTGCGTCGCGTGCGCGGTGTGCTCGCCGAACCGCAACACATTGTGCTGTGCTCCGGAGCGACACAGGCCATCGCGTTGCTCGCCCGGTCACTGCCGACATCCTCGCTGGCCATGGAGGACCCGGGCTTCTGGTTGCACCGGATGGTGCTGCGGAACAACGGGATTGAACCCGTACCAGTTCCGGTGGACGAGGACGGGCTCGATGTCGGCGCATTGGCGGCCAGCGGTGCCGATGCAGTGCTCACCACCCCCGCGCACCAGTCCCCGACCGGGGTCGTGCTGTCGGCCGCGCGGCGGACCGATCTGATGGACTGGGTTCGAGCCGGCCATCTGGTCATCGAGGACGACTACGACGCTGAATACCGCTACGACCGTGCACCCGTCGGCGCGCTGCAGGGAATCGCGCCCGACCGCGTCGTCTACGTCGGCTCGACGAGCAAGACCCTGGCGCCCGGTCTTCGCATCGGCTGGATGGCGCTGCCCGCACATCTCGTTGGCGCGGTCAAACTGGCCAAAGGTCTCGCGGACACCGGAAGTTCGGTGATGGACCAGTTGGCGTTCGCGCAGCTGCTGCGATCGGGAGGATACGACAGGCATCTGCGCCAGATGCGTCGCCGATACCTGACCCGCCGCAATGCCCTGCTGGGGGCACTGGGCAGGCACCTGCCGCAAGCGACCGTGCTCGGGGCCGCGGCCGGCGTTCACCTGACGGTGCGCTTCCCCGACGGGTTCCCGATCGAGGAGCTGGTCCGGCGTGCCGAGAAGCGGCGGGTGCGGGTCAAACCGCTCGCACCGTGTTACGCCGATCCGTCGTCCGCCCCGCCGGGTCTGCTCCTGGGATACGCGAACCTCACTGAGACACAAATCTATTCGGGCGTGCGGATATTGGCTGACGCGATACCTCAGGCTCCGCCGCCGCCACAACCGCCGCCACCGCAGCCGCCACCACCACCGCAGCCGCCGCCGCAGTGACCAGCTCAAAACTGAGGTGAGGCCGGGAGTCAAGCGAAATGGCCAGCCTCGCTGAGTGAAGTCAAGCGATGTTCCTAACTTCACTTAGTTGTCTTAGTGAAGTTATACTGGATCGGTGACTTCACTTACTCCGGTCACGTGGGAGAGCGTGCGCTGGGAACCGCACGTCTCGCGGTATGCAAGTTCTACGCGCCCGAAGTACGGCACCTACCACCCGGCGCTGCCGGCCGCCATTGCGGACCTTGCCCTGGAACTGCCACCGGCGGTCCTCGCGGAGGCCGAAGCCGCCAGCCGGGAGATAACGCGGTTCGACGCTGAACTCGGAGGCGAAATCGCGCCGTTCGCCGCGGTGCTGCTGCGATCGGAATCTGCCGCCAGTTCGCAGATCGAGAACCTGACCGCCTCGGCGCGCGCTATCGCCGAAGCCGAACTGCCCGGCGGCCGCCGTAAACGCAACGCGGAACTGGTCGTCGCCAACACGAGGGCGATGACGGCGGCGATTGCACTGTCCGAGGCTATCGATGCCGATGCGATCCTGGCGATGCATGCGACGCTGATGGCAGGAGACCCGCAGCACACTGCAGGTGAGTTTCGTACTGAACCGGTGTGGATCGGCGGCGGCTCCACTCCTATCGGTGCGACTTTCGTAGGACCACGTCACGAGCTGGTCCCCGGCGCGATCGACGACCTGATCGCCTTTGCGCAACGGGGTGACGTTCCGGCTTTGCCTCAAATCGCCGTTGCCCATGCGCAATTCGAGACCATCCACCCCTTCACAGATGGCAACGGGCGCACGGGCCGAGCCCTCGTGCAGGCGATGCTGCGCCACAAAGGGCTGACTCGCCGGGTGACGGTTCCGATATCGGCCGGGCTGCTGGCCGAGACCGATGCCTACTTCGCCGCGCTTACCGCGTACCGCGACGGCGATGCCGTCCCGATCGTCGAGCGGTTCTCGGAGGCCAGTGTCCGGTCGATAGCCAACGGGCGGCAGCTGGTCGCCGACCTGGAGTCGATCCGCGCCAGCTGGAACGACAGGATCACCGCCCGATCGGACTCCGCGGTATGGAAGGTCGCCGACCTGTTGACCCGACGCCCTGTCGTGAGCGCAGCGCTGCTCGCGCAAGAGTTGGGTATCGAGTCGACCAACGCGCACCGCTACCTCAACCCGCTCGCTGAGGCCGGGATTCTCGTCGAGACCACCAGCGGACCCCGCAATCGGGTGTGGCGTTCGCCCGAGGTGTTGGCCGCACTCGACGCGTTCGCAGCACGGGCCGGCCGGCGGGCATGATGATGTTGATCAGGCTGTGCGGTACACACTCGCCATCGACAAGTAATTGCCGAAAAGGGCTATGGCTTCGGCACTCCGGTCGCGTTTTCCGGCACAGTGTGCGGGTCCCCGAGTCGGGGTCCTGTGACTTCACCGAAGCCCGACGCCTGACCCAATCGCAATGAAGCAAGTGAGCGGTGGCGGAGGGATTTGAACCCCCGGACGGTGTTAGCCGTCTCTCGCTTTCAAGGCGAGTGCATTAGGCCGCTCTGCCACGCCACCGCCGACAAGAGTACGGGCCGGCCCACACCATCGCGACGGGCGATCCCCTCAGACCCGGCCGAGCTTGGCGTTCATCGACCCGTTCTTGAGCCCGACGCTGATCCGCCTGCAGTTCTCACCCATCGCCGCGACCTGGGGCCGCGACAACCGGTCGAGAAAGTGCGCGCGCACGCTCTCGCCGTAGGTGATCATCGCGTCGCGTACCGCGGTGCGCCCGTCGTCGGTGATGCTGGCGAGCACACCACGGCCGTCGTCGGGACTGGCCCCGCGACACACCAGGCCTGCCATCTCCAGGCGACGGATCTGCCGGGTGACCCGGCTCGGCAACGACATCAAATTCTCGGCGAGATCACCCATTCGGGCCGATCCCGTCGGCGACTTGTCCAGGATGTCGAGCAGCCTGACGTCGTTGAGCGTCAGATGATGCTTATCCACCAGCGACCGGTTCAAGGTCGCATACAGCCGGAGCGCGGCATCCAAAAAGTTTTGCCAGGACCGCTGCTCCGCGATGTCCAGCCCCGGCATGTCCCCCGCGGTACGACCCGCAATTATCCCCTCCATGCGGTCATAGTAAACGGCCCTGACATTGCTGGCGACCAATTCTCAAGACTGTTGTCGCAGGCTAGTAGCGTTATCGGAATGCATGCAATCGTGGCCGGCCCGGAAGGCCGATTGAGCTGGCAAGAGGTTCCCGACATCGCGCCGAACAAGGGCGAAATTCTGATCAAGGTGGCCTCTGCCGGCGTCAATCGGGCCGACCTGTTGCAGGCCGCGGGCAAGTATCCGCCGCCGCCGGGCGCCAGCGAAATCCTCGGACTCGAGGTGTCAGGAACGGTCGAGGCGGTCGGTGAGCAGGCCTCCGATTGGGCAGTCGGACAACAGGTCTGCGCGTTGCTGGCGGGCGGGGGCTACGCCGAGTACGTGGCTGTACCGGCCGGGCAGGTGATGGCGCTTCCGGACTCGGTGTCCCTGCACGAGGCCGCCGGCCTGCCCGAGGTGGCCTGCACCGTGTGGTCGAACCTGGTGATGACGGCGGGGTTGACGGCCGGGCAGCTCGTTCTCATCCATGGGGGTGCCAGCGGCATCGGCACCCACGCCGTCCAGGTGGGCCGCGCGCTCGGATGCCGCGTGGCAGTGACCGCCGGGTCGGCCTACAAGCTGGACCTGTGCGCCGAACTCGGGGCCGAGGTGACGATCAACTACCGCGACGAGGACTTCGTCGAACGCGTCAGGGCCGAGGGTGGCGCCGACGTGATCCTCGACATCATCGGCGCGGCCTACCTCGATCGCAACATCGACGCGCTCGCCCACGACGGGCGACTGGTGATCATCGGGATGCAGGGCGGCGTGAAGGCCGAGCTCAACATCGGCAAACTGCTCGGCAAGCGCGCGGGCGTCATCGCCACCGCTCTTCGCGCGCGCCCGGTCAGCGGCCGGGCAAGCAAGAGTGAGGTCGTCGCCGAGGTGGTGGCCAACGTCTGGCCGATGATCGAGCGCGGTCAGGTGCGGCCGATCATCGGCGCCGAATACCCGGTTCAGGAAGCCGCCGCGGCGCATGAGCTGCTGCAGTCAGGTGAGGTGTCGGGGAAAGTGCTTCTGCGCGTAGCGGATTAGCGCAACGGTCAGCCCAGCGAGGCGAGCGCGCGCACCAGCTGATCGACTTCGGCGGTGGTGGTGTAGTGCGCCAGTCCCACCGTCACCGCGCCGCCGACGTCGTTGACGCCGATCACATCCAGCACGCGCGAACTCGCATTCGATATCGCCAGGATGCCGTTGTCGGCCAGGCGCTGAACCACCCGTTCGGCGGGTACGCCGTTGACCGCGAAACTGAGCACGGGGATGCGCGATTCGGGCTGACCGATGACCATCACCGTCGACAACGACCGCAGCGAAATCAGCAGATAGTCGAACAGCCGGCTCATATAGGCATTCGCGGAATGCATTGAGATCGCGAGGCGTTCGCGGCGCGTGCCACGCGCGTTCTCGTCCAGGGAGGCCAGATACTCGATGCTGGCCACCACTCCGGCGAGCAGACCGAACTGATGCGCGCCGACTTCGAGCCGCGCCGCTCCGGTCGCATCCGGATCCAACGACACCGATCCGAAGGAGTCGATGAGCGCCGGATCACGAAAGACCAAGGCTCCGATGGGCGGACCACCCCACCCCAACGCGTTGACCGCGACCACGTCCGCGTCGATCTCGTCGATGTCCATCAACTGGTAGGGCGCGGCCGCGGAGTGGTCGACGACCACCAGTGCACCCTGATCGTGTGCCAGCTTCGTCACCGCGCGCAGGTCGGTCACGGTGCCCAAAGTCGATGAGGCCGAAGTGATTGCGACCAAGCGCGTCGGCTTGGTCACCAGGCTCTCCCACTGCCAGCTGGGCAGTTCGCCGGTCTCGATGTCGACCTCGGCCCACTTCACCTTGGCGCCATAGCGATTCGCGGCACGCAGCCACGGTGCGATGTTCGCCTCGTCATCAAGACGGGTGACCACCACTTCGTAACCGAGACCGACACGCGACGACGAGGCGTCCGCCAGCGAGGTCAACAGGATTGCGCGGTCGGCGCCCAGCACCACACCGCGCGGATCGGCGTTGACCAGATCGGCCACGGCCAGTCGGGCGGCCTCCAACACCGCGGCGCTCCGCCGTGCCGACGGATGCGGACCCACCGGGGTGGGCATCGACCCGCGGAACGCCGTGGACACCGCGCGGCCGACGGTGTCAGGCAACAACATGCCGTGCTGGGCGTCGAAACGCACCCACCCGTCGCCCAGGGAGGGGTGCAAACCGCGCACCCGGGCGACGTCGTATGCCATGTCAGCCCACCTTCGAGCGTCCGTGAGTTCGCGAACCCACACGATTCCGGCCGATACTCGGCCCCGACCCGCCATGTCGGACTGGGTCTGCTGGGCAGCCATACTAGTCCAGTGATCTTGGCGTTCGGGGTGCTAAACCCGTTGTCGTTGCTGGTCACCCCCGCGCGCCGGCCAGGACGCGACATTGAGTTAACGTATGGCCGCATCAGCGGTGGTGACATTCGGTGACGCCGTTTGCTCGACCGCCGAGGACAATCGACGGGCCGGTTTGCGGTCACCTACCGGACTTTGCCCGTCCCAGACGTGGGGACCGCCTCGCCCACGACCGGACTAGTGTCGCTAGTTGGCTCGGGATCGCGGGGCGCAGCGACGAATGCCGTGGAGATTAGAGGGAACGCAGGGAGTATGACCGAGGACGACAACATCGAGATCATCAGCGGTGCCGACAGCGGCGCCGACAACGACGAGGAAAAAGACGGCAAGTCGCTGACCGACCTCGTCGAGCAGCCGGCCAAGGTGATGCGGATCGGCACCATGATCAAACAGCTGCTCGAGGAGGTGCGCGCAGCGCCGCTCGACGACGCCAGCCGCAACCGGCTCCGGGAGATCCACCGCACGAGCATCACCGAACTCGAGGACGGGCTGGCTCCCGAGCTGCGCGACGAGCTCGAGCGGCTCACGCTGCCGTTCACCGAGGAGGCTGTGCCGTCGGACGCCGAGCTGCGTATCGCGCAGGCCCAGCTGGTGGGCTGGCTCGAGGGCCTGTTCCACGGCATCCAGACCGCGCTGTTCGCCCAGCAGATGGCCGCACGTCAGCAGCTGGAGCAGATGCGAGGCCAGGGTGCGTTGCCACCGGGGATCGCGGTGCGCGGCGGTCCGTCGCATCCGGGGACCGGGCAGTACCTGTAGGGGCATGCGTTGGTCCCACACATCGAGACCCGCAACGCGTGGGTGGAGTTCCCGATCTTCGATGCGAAGTCACGCTCGCTGAAGAAGGCGTTCCTCGGTAAGGCCGGCGGCGCGATCGGACGCAACGATTCCAACGTCGTGGTCATCGAGGCGCTGCGGGACATCACCATGTCGTTGGAACTCGGCGACCGGGTGGGTCTGGTGGGGCACAACGGTGCGGGCAAATCGACCCTGCTGCGGCTGCTGTCGGGTATCTACGAGCCCACCCGGGGGGTGGCGACCGTCAGCGGCCGAGTGGCGCCGGTGTTCGACCTCGGCGTCGGGATGGACCCGGAGATCTCCGGCTTCGAGAACATCATCATCCGCGGCCTGTTCCTGGGGCAGACGCGCAAGCAGATGCTGGCCAAGATCGACGAGATCGCCGAGTTCACCGAGCTGGGGGATTACCTGTCGATGCCGTTGCGCACCTATTCCACCGGTATGCGGGTGCGTCTGGCGATGGGCGTGGTGACCAGCATCGACCCCGAGATCCTGTTGCTCGACGAGGGTATCGGCGCGGTGGATGCCGAGTTTCTGAAGAAGGCGCAGACCCGGTTGGCCGAACTCGTCGCGCGCTCGGGCATCCTGGTGTTCGCCAGCCACTCCAACGAGTTCCTGGCCCGGCTGTGCAACACCGCGATGTGGATCGACCACGGCACGATCAAGATGACCGGCGGCATCGAGGACGTCGTGCGTGCCTATGAGGGCGAGGACGCCGCCCGGCATGTCCGGGAAGTACTCGAAGAGACGCGCCAGGGATGACCGCCGACGCGGGCTTGCCCGACGAGCCAACCGGCCCCGTCATATGCGCGGTGGTGGTCACCCACCGTCGCCCCGACGAGTTGGCGAAGTCACTGGAGTCGGTGTCGGCCCAGACCCGCGCCCCCGACCACCTGATTGTCGTCGACAACGACGACGATCCCCGCGTCGCCGAGCTGGTCGCCGCGCAACCCCTCCCATCGACCTATCTCGGATCCCGCCGGAACCTGGGCGGCGCAGGCGGTTTCGCGTTGGGCATGCTGCATGCGCTGGCTCTCGGCGCGGACTGGGTGTGGTTGGCCGACGACGACGGCCGGCCCGCCGACTCCGAGGTGCTGGGCACGCTGATCGACTGTGCCGCCCGCCACGGACTCGCCGAGGTGTCGCCGATGGTCTGTGACATGACCGATCCCGGGCGACTGGCGTTTCCCCTGCGTCGTGGGCTGGTGTGGCGTCGCCGCGTCGACGAGTTACGCACCGAATCGACTGAGGTGGGGGCACCTCCCGCTTGCGGGGGATTGTTGCCGGGCATCGCATCGCTGTTCAACGGCGCGCTGTTCGCCGCTTCGACGCTGGAGGCGACCGGCGTGCCTGATCTGCGCCTGTTCGTGCGCGGCGACGAGACCGAACTGCATCGCAGGCTGGTCCGATCCGGGCTGCCGTTCGGCACCTGCCTCGACGCGGTGTATCTGCACCCGCAGGGCGGTGACGAGTTCAAACCGATCCTCGGCGGCCGGATGCACACGCAATATCCGGACAACACGGCCAAACGTTTCTATACCTACCGCAATCGCGGCTATCTGTTGTCCCAGCCGGGATTGCGTCGACTGCAGTTACAGGAATGGGCGCGCTTCGGTTGGTTCTTCCTGGTGTCCCGCCGCGACCCGGCTGGGCTGATGGAGTGGATCCGGTTGCGGCGCATGGGCCGCAAGGAGAGGTTCGGGAGGCTTCAGCCGTGACGTTCACCGACGCCGCTGCGCAGTCGAAGACCATGAGCCGGGCCTGGGGCGACCTGGTCGCCGGCTTCGGCAAGCACGAACTGTGGTTGCACCTCGGCTGGCAAGACATCAAACAGCGTTACCGCCGCTCGGTTCTCGGCCCGTTCTGGATCACAATCGCCACCGGCGCGACAGCGGTCGCCATGGGCCTGCTCTACTCGAAGCTGTTCAAACTCGAGCTCTCCGAACATCTTCCGTATGTCACCCTCGGGCTGATCGTATGGAACCTGATCAACGCAGCCATCCTGGAGGGCGCCGACGTGTTCGTCGCCAACGAGGGTTTGATCAAACAGCTGCCGACACCGCTGTCGGTACACGTCTACCGGCTGGTGTGGCGGCAGATGATCCTGTTCGCCCACAACATGATCATCTTCGTGATCATCGCGATCATCTACCCCAAGCCGTGGAGTTGGACGGACCTGGCGGTCATTCCGGCGCTGGGTCTGATCGTGCTCAACTGCATTTGGGTGGCGTTGTGTTTCGGCATCCTGGCCACCCGCTACCGCGACATCAGCCCGCTGCTGGTCAGCCTGGTGCAGCTGTTGTTCTTCATGACCCCGATCATCTGGAACGAGTCCACCCTGCGACAGCAGGGCGCCGAGCAGTACACCAAGATCGTCGAGCTCAATCCGCTGCTGCACTATCTCGACATCGTGCGGGCCCCCCTGCTCGGCGCCGACCAGGAACTGCGCCACTGGGTGGTGGTGATCGTGCTGACCGTGGTCGGGTGGATCTTCGCGGCGTTCGCCATGCGGCAGTACCGCGGCCGCGTCGCGTACTGGGTGTAAGCGCGCGGAACTTCGGCGTCGCCCGCGGCCGTTATGCGGATATGAGCATCCCGCCATATCAGCCGCCGTCGTCTCCGCCGTCCGCACCGACGGGCACGTTGACCTGCCCGAAGTGTGCGGGCTCGATGCGGACATACGAGCGCAACGGCATCCACTTGGAGCAGTGCGACACCTGCCGCGGCATCTTCCTGGACTTCGGCGAACTCGAATCGCTGACGCAGATGGAGAACCGGTTCGTGCAGACCGCGCCGCCCCCGCCGCCCGCCCAGCCGGGATACGGATACGGCCCGGGTTGGGGCCATCGGGGCAACAAGTACTACCGCAAACAGGGGTTCGGCCGGCTGTTCTTCTCCAGCTAAGGCGTACTAGAGCATCCGCGCGCAGGCGGCCATCAGCAGTTCGTCGTCGCGATGGTGGGCCGCGGCCTGTACGACGGCCGCGCGCGCGAACGCGTCGAGCACCGGCCAGGGGTCTCCGTCGGGCAGTGCGGGACCGCCGGCGGCGCGGTAGGCGTCGACGAAGCGGGTCCAGTCGGCGTCCGGGATGAGCCCCGCCGCCCAGAATCCGGCCGGTCGAGCCAGATCCCACGCCGGATCGCCGGCACCCAGGTCGTCGACGTCGAGAAGAATCCACCGTGAGTCGCGACGGCCAAGCTGACCCAAATGGAAGTCGCCGTGCACGAGTGTGGTTGGGCGGTCGGCAGAACCCGCGCGCCAGACCGCGTCGGGAAGGCCGGCCGCGGCGCGGCGCAGTGTCGGCTCGCCGCCGCGAAGCGCGTCGACGCCCCGCCGCAGGCGTTGCGGCCAGCCGTGCGGGGGTACTCGATGCGGCAGTGGCTCCCGGTGCAGTCGGGCCAGCAGTTGTCCGGCTTGCGCCCATGGCACCGACTCCGGTTGCAGCGCAAGGGTTTCCACGCGCGGCCACCGGGTTCGCCATCGGCCCGCAACCGGCTCGGGAACCGCCGACAACGGTGAGAGCAGGCAGTCCGACCGGGCGGCGATACCCAACCGGACCGTCAACGCCCGCGGATCGGTACCCGGCCGATGCAGCTTGGAGACGACGTCACCGTCGACGACGATCTCCGCACCGGACCGGGTTTGCACACCTGAAACCTAGCGACGTGCCGGCTGCAGGTGGAGACGCATTCACGCGCGCGCCGGGTGTCGGTGAGTTCGCGCCCACGTAAGCTGCCCGGGTGGCCGAGCCCCCGATGCAGCCCACCCTGAGCCTGGGCACTCAGATCTGGCGGTTCATCGTCACCGGTGGTTTCTCGGCGATCGTCGACTTCGGTCTGTACGTGGCCATGCTCGCAGCCGGTCTACACGTCAACGTGGCCAAGACGCTGAGCTTCATCGCGGGCACCACCACGGCGTATCTGATCAACCGCCGGTGGACCTTCCAGGCGCCGCCAAGCACCGCGCGGTTCGTCGCGGTGTGTG
Source organism: Mycolicibacterium novocastrense (assembly GCF_001570485.1). Lineage (GTDB taxonomy): Bacteria > Actinomycetota > Actinomycetes > Mycobacteriales > Mycobacteriaceae > Mycobacterium > Mycobacterium novocastrense. The sequence goes on along the minus strand of NZ_BCTA01000026.1, from coordinate 267,067 downwards.
TGCTCTACGCGGTGACCTACGCCGCGCAGGTCGGCATCAACTACGCGCTGTACATGGCGTGGGACGACAAGGCGTGGCGGGTGCCGGTCGCGTTCGTCATCGCCCAGGGCACGGCGACGGTGATCAACTTCGTCGTCCAGCGTGCGGTCATCTTCCGGCTGCGCTGACGCGGCGTGTGGCGAGCGTGGACTTGTGTCACGCCGCCGGCCAGGTTGCGTGACACAACCCCACACTGGGCGCGACCGTGGGACCTGTGTTCGGCTGGACGGGGCGCCGGTGAGCGCACGGTACCCTCGTCACGATGTCCGAGAACCTGCCGACGACCTCGCGTGCCCTGACCGGCTTCGGCCGCACGGCACCGTCGGTCGCGCAGGTGCTGACCACGCCGGACGTCGACGTGATCGCCCGTGCGGTCCGCGAGACCGCCGACCGCGGCGCATCCAGCCCGTCGTTCCTGCACCGCGGTGTCCTCGCCCGCGGGCTGGGCCGCTCCTACGGCGATCAGGCGTGCAACGGCGGTGGCCTGGTCGTGGACATGACCGCGCTGCACAGAATCCACTCGATCAGCGCGGACACGGCGGTGGCCGACGTCGACGCGGGCGTCAGCCTCGACCAGCTGATGAAGGCGGCGTTGCCGTTCGGGCTGTGGGTGCCCGTGCTGCCGGGCACCCGGCAGGTCACCGTCGGCGGGGCGATCGCCTCCGACATCCACGGCAAGAACCACCACAGCGCAGGCAGCTTCGGCAATCACGTCCTGTCGATGGACCTGCTGATGGCCGACGGCGAGGTTCACACCCTCGCACCCGACGGGCCGGACGCCGAACTGTTCTGGGCGACGGTCGGCGGTAACGGCCTCACCGGGATCGTGGTGCGCGCCCGAATCGCGATGACCCGCACCGAAACCGCGTACTTCATCGCCGACGGTGTGTCCACCGGCGACCTGGATGAGACCATCGCCGTGCACCTCGACGGCAGCGAGGACCGCTACACCTACTCCAGCGCGTGGTTCGACCTGATCAGCCCGCCGCCAAAACTCGGAAGGGCCGCGATCAGCCGCGGCAGCCTCGCGACGCTGGATCAGCTGCCGCCGAAGCTGGCCAGGGACCCGCTGAAATTCGATGCGCCTCAGCTACTTTCGGTGCCCGACATCTTCCCCGTCAGCGCCATGAACAAACTCTCGTTCATGGCGATCGGCGAGGTGTACTACCGCCTCGGCGGAACCTACACCGGCAAGATCATGAACTTGTCGCAGTTCTACCACATGCTCGACCTGGTCAGCGGGTGGAACAACGCTTATGGCCCAGCGGGTTTCGCGCAGCACCAGTTTCTGGTGCCGCCCGATGCGCTCGAGGAGTTCAAGGCCATCATCCGCTGGATCCAGACCCGCGGGCATTACTCGGCGCTGAACGTGTTCAAACTGTTCGGGCCCGGTAACCGCGCGCCGCTGAGCTTCCCGATGGCGGGATGGAACGTGGCGATGGACTTCCCGAACAAGCCCGGAATCAACGAATTCCTCAACGAGCTCGACGAACGCGTCATGGAATTCGGCGGCCGGGTCTACACCGCGAAGGACTCCCGGGTCAGCGCCGAGCGGTTCCACAAGATGTATCCGCGGATCGACGAGTGGATCGCCGTGCGCCGCAAGGCCGACCCGAACGGCGTCTTCGCATCCGACATGGCCCGACGCTTGGAGCTTCTGTAGATGGTTCTTGATGCCGTAGGTAACCCCCAGACCATCCTGCTGCTCGGCGGGACATCGGAGATCGGCCTGGCGATCTGCGAGCGCTACCTGCGCAACGCGCACGCCCGCATCATCCTGGCCGACTTGCCGAACCACCCCCGCAAGGACGAAGCGATCGCCGCAATGACGGCCGCGGGGGCCAAGTCCGTCGAATGGATCGACTTCGACGGCACCGACACCGCCGGTCACCGCGCCGTGATCGACAAGGCCTGGAGCGACGGTGACGTTGACGTCGCGATCGTGGCCTTCGGGCTGCTCGGCAACGCCGAGGAACTGTGGCAGGACCAGTCCAAGGCCGTGCAGGTGGCCCAGATCAACTACACCGCAGCGGTTTCGGTCGGCGTGCTGATCGGCGAAAAGATGCGGGCCCAGGGCTTCGGGCAGATCATCGCGATGAGCTCGGCGGCCGGTGAACGGGTGCGGCGGTCCAACTTCGTGTACGGGTCGACCAAAGCCGGCCTCGACGGTTTCTACCTCGGCCTGGGAGAGGCGTTGCGGGAGCATGGAGTTCGCGTGCTGGTGATCCGGCCCGGCCAGGTCCGCACCACGACCACCATCGAGCACTGGAAGGCCACCGGCGCAAAGGAGGCGCCGTTCACCGTCGACAAGGAAGACGTCGCCGAACTGGCCGTCACGGCCGCCGCCAAAGGCAAGGAACTGGTATGGGCGCCGGGAGCGTTCCGGTACGTGATGATGGTGTTGCGCCACATCCCGCGGCCGATCTTCCGCAAGCTACCCATCTGATGCCAGGCGGCGCACGGGCCCTGCCGATCAAGGTCGCCGGCCAGATGGTGGCGGCCGCCGCGGTGGCGATCGTCGTCGCGGTCGTTTCACTGGCTGCGATCGCGCGGGTGGAGTGGCCCGCGTACAACTCGTCCAATCAGCTGCACGCGCTGACCACGGTGGGCCAGTTCGCCTGTCTGGTCGGGCTATTGGGCAGCGGATGGATCTGGCGGCGCGGTCGCCGACTGCTCGCGAGGACCGGGGCGGTGCTGTTCCTGTCCGCCTTCTCGGTGGTGACGCTCGCGATGCCCCTCGGCGCGACCCGGCTCTACCTGTACGGCATCTCGGTCGATCAGCAGTTCCGCACCGAGTACCTCACCCGGCTGGCCGACAGCGCAGCGCTGCGGGATATGACCTACATGGGTCTGCCGCCGTTCTACCCGCCGGGCTGGTTCTGGATCGGCGGCCGCCTGGCCGCGCTGACCGGGACTCCCGCGTGGGAGATGTTCAAACCGTGGGCGATCACGTCGATCACCGTCGCGATCGCGGTGGCGTTCGTGTTGTGGGCGGCCATGATTCGCTTCGAGTACGCGCTCGTCGTCACCACCGCCACCGCCGCGGCCACGCTGGCGTACTCCCCGGCCGAGCCCTACGCCGCGATCGTCTGCGTCCTGCTGCCACCTGTGTTCGTGCTGGCGTGGTCGGGTCTGCGCGGGGCGACGCGTAACGGCGGCTGGCCCGCCGTCATCGGCACCGGGCTCTTCCTCGGCGTCGCCGCGCTGTCGTACACACTGCTGTTCGCCTACGCCGCGTTCACGTTGGCGATCATGGGCGTGCTGCTGGCCGTCGCGCGCAAACGGATCGACCCGCTGCTACGGCTGGTGGTCATCGCCGTCATCTCGGGTGCCATCGCGCTGATCGGCTGGGCGCCGTGGCTGCTGGCCGCCGCCAGGGGTGAGCCCGCCGACTCGGGAACCGCGCAGCACTATCTGCCGACCGACGGCGCGCAACTGGAGTTCCCCATGCTGCACTTCACGCTGCTCGGAGCGCTGTGCATGCTCGGCACGCTGTGGCTGGTCTGGCGTGCGCGCTCGTCCACCCGGGCCGGCGCTCTGGCGATCGCCGTGCTCGCCGTCTACGCCTGGTCGCTGCTGTCGATGCTGACCACGCTGGCGGGCACCACGCTGTTGTCGTTCCGACTGAACCCGACGCTGACCGTGCTGCTGACAGCGGCAGGCGCCTTCGGCTTCATCGAGGTCACGCGTGCCGTCGCGGCGCGGGTGCGACCCGAGAACGCGCGACGCGTCGTCGCGGCGGCCACCACGCTGGGCGCGATCGGCGCCGTCACCTACAGCCAGGACATCCCCGACGTGCTGCGGTCCGACATCGTCGTCGCCTATACCGACACCGACGGATACGGTCAGCGCGCCGACCGGCGACCGCCCGGTGCCGAGCGCTACTACCGCGAGATCGACGACAGGATCACCGAGGTGACCGGTCGACCGCGCGACGAGACCGTCGTGCTGACCGCCGACTACAGCTTCCTGTCCTATTACCCCTACTACGGCTTCCAGGGATTGACCTCGCACTACGCGAATCCGCTCGCGCAGTTCGAGAAGCGTGCCGAAGCCATCGAAAGCTGGGCGACGCTGACCGACGCCGATGAGTTCATCGACGCGCTCGACGCGCTGCCGTGGGAGCCGCCGACGGTGTTTCTGATGCGCCGCGGCGCTGACGACACCTACACGTTGCGCCTGGCCTCCGACGTCTACCCGAACCAGCCCAACGTGCGCCGCTACCACGTCGCCCTGGACGAGACATTGTTCGACGACCCCCGCTTCGAGGTCTCCAGCATCGGCCCGTTCGTGTTGGCGATCCGCAAGCCCAATTAGGATCGAACGCCGTGGTCGGTGAAGCCGGGGTCGGGTCGAACCATCGAACGGTGCGCCTCATTGCCATCGTCGCCGGGTTGCTCGGCGCGCTCCTGGCGATCGCGACGCCGTTGATGCCGGTCACGCAGACGACCGCCCAGCTGAACTGGCCGCAGAACGGCGTCCTGCAAAGCGTTGACGCCCCGCTCATCGGCTACGTCGCGACCGACCTCGAGATCTCGGTGCCGTGTCGCGCGGCGGCCGGGTTGGCCGGGCCCGGCGATCAGGGCCGCACGGTGCTGTTGTCGACCGTGCCCAAACAGGCGCCCAAGGCCATCGACCGCGGTCTTCTCATCGAGCGAGTCAACGACGACCTGCTGGTGATCGTGCGCAACACCCCGGTGGTCAGCGCACCGTTGATTCAGGTGCTCAGCCCGCAATGCCAGCGGTTGACGTTCACCGCACACGCCGACAAGGTGACCGGCGAGTTCGTCGGTCTCGTTCAGGGCCCGGGACGGATTCCGAGCGAGGACCCCGGCGAACCGCTGCGCGGTGAGCGCGGCGGCTACGACTTCCGCCCCCAGATCGTCGGCGTCTTCACCGACCTCAGCGGTCCGGCACCACCGGGGCTGGAATTCTCCGCGACGCTCGACACCCGCTACAGCACATCGCCGACGCTGCTCAAGACGCTGGCGATGATCATCGGGGTGGCGATGACCGTCATCGCCCTGGTCGCCCTTCACCTTCTCGACACCGCCGACGGCCGCGGTGTCAGACGGTTCCTGCCCCCGCGGTGGTGGACGCTGCGCCCGCTCGACGGCGTCGTCACCGCGGTGCTGGTGTGGTGGCACTTCGTCGGCGCCAACACCGCCGACGACGGCTACATCCTGACGATGGCGCGGGTCTCCGAGCACGCCGGCTACATGGCGAACTACTACCGGTGGTTCGGCACGCCGGAGGCGCCGTTCGGCTGGTACTACGACCTGCTGGCGTTGTGGGCGCACGTCAGCACGAACAGCGTGTGGATGCGGCTACCGACGTTGGTGATGGCGCTGGCGTGCTGGTGGGTCATCAGCCGTGAGGTGATCCCGCGCCTTGGCCACGCGGTGAAGCAGACACCAGCGGCGGCGTGGACGGCGGCGGGTCTGTTCCTGGCGTTCTGGCTGCCGCTGAACAACGGGCTGCGCCCCGAACCGATCATCGCGCTGGGCATCCTTCTCACCTGGTGCTCGGTCGAGCGGGGGGTGGCCACCAGCAGGCTGCTGCCCGTGGCGATCGCGATCATCATCGGTGCGCTCACGCTGTTCTCCGGCCCGACGGGCATCGCCGCCGTGGGCGCGCTGCTGGTGGCCGTCGGGCCACTGAAAACCATTGTCGCCGCGCATGTCTCGCGATTCGGCTACCTGGCGCTGCTGGCGCCGATCCTGGCCGCGGCCACCGTCACGATCATCCTGATCTTCCGGGACCAGACGCTGGCCTCCGAACTGCAGGCCAGCGCCTTCAAATCCGCGGTGGGGCCGAGCCTGAGCTGGTTCGACGAGCACATCCGCTACGAGCGGTTGTTCACGCTGAGCCCCGACGGTTCGGTGGCGCGCCGGTTCGCGGTGCTCACGCTGTTGCTGGCGCTGGCCGTTGCCGTCGCGATGTCGTTGCGCAAGTTCAAGATTCCCGGTACGGCGTTGGGACCCAGCCGCCGCATCATCGGCATCACGGTCATCTCGTTTCTGGCGATGATGTTCACCCCGACCAAGTGGACCCACCACTTCGGCGTGTTCGCCGGGCTGGCCGGCTCTCTGGGCGCGCTGGCCGCGGTCGCCGTCACCGCCGCGGCGATGCGCTCGCGCCGCAACCGCTCCGTGTTCGGCGCCGCGGTGCTGTTCGCGATGGCGCTGTCGTTCGCCACCGTCAACGGCTGGTGGTACGTGTCGAACTTCGGTGTGCCGTGGTCGAATGCCATGCCGGAGTGGAAGTTCGGCTTCTCGACGATGCTGCTCGGGCTGGCCGTGCTGGCCCTGCTCGCCGCCGCGTGGTTCCACTTCTCCGGGCGCGACTCGTCACCGCCCGGCCCGCAACGGCACTGGCAACGAATGCTGCAGGCGCCGTTGGCCATCGCCACATGGCTGTTGGTGGTTTTCGAAGTGCTCTCGCTGACGCTGGCCATGATCGACCAGTACCCGGCGTGGAGTGTGGGCCGGTCCAACCTCGAAGCCGTGACCGGCAAGACGTGCGGGATGGCCCAGGATGTGCTCGTCGAGGAAGACCCCAACGTCGGCATGCTGACGCCGATCGACACGCCCGTCGGTGAGGCACTCGGCGCCGGCACCGCACAAGGGTTCAACCCGAACGGGATTCCCAGTGACGTCTCCGCCGACGAGACCATGAGCGGGCAGGGCACCTCCACCAACTTCGCCGACACCGACAGCGAAGACGACCAGGCGGGCAACGGCGGCACCGAGGGCGGCACGACAGCCGCCGCCGGTGTCAACGGTTCACGGGCCCGGCTGCCCTACAAACTCGATCCGGCCACCACGCCGGTGATGGGCAGCTGGCGTGCCGGCACGCAGCAGCCCGCGCAGTTGCGCTCGGCCTGGTACCGGCTGCCGGACCGCGACGACGCCGGCCCGCTGCTGGTCATCTCGGCCGCCGGCCGGTTCGACGCGGGTGAGGTCACGGTGCAGTGGGCGACCGACGAGCAGGCCGCCGCCGACGAGCCGGGTGGTGCGATCGGGTTCGCCGACGTCGGCGCCTCCCCCGCGTGGCGCAACCTGCGGGCGCCGCTGGCCGCGATACCGCCCGAGGCCACCCAGATCCGGTTGGTGGCCTCCGACGACGACCTCGACCCGCAGCATTGGATCGCGGTGACGCCGCCGCGGATCCCGGAGTTGCGTACGCTGCAGGACGTCGTTGGATCGTCGGATCCGGTGCTGCTCGACTGGCTGGTCGGGTTGGCGTTCCCCTGTCAGCGGCCGTTCGGTCATCAGAACGGCGTCGTCGAGGTGCCCAAGTGGCGGATCCTGCCCGACCGCTTCGGGGCAGAGGCGAACTCGCCGGTGATGGACTACCTCGGTGGCGGGCCGCTCGGTATCACCGAACTGCTGGTGCGGGCCACGACGGTGCCGACGTATCTGCAGGACGACTGGTTCCGGGACTGGGGCTCACTGCAGCAGCTCACTCCGTGGTACCCGAACGCCGCGGAGGCCCGCCTCGACCTCGGCACGGCGACGCGCAGCGGGTTGTGGAGCCCAGCGCCGCTGCGCCTGTCCTGACTTTGTTGCTCGATTGCCCTTAGCTGGTTGATCGCACGCACGTGGTGCGCGAAATCAACCCGTTAGTGCGACCGCGGGACCGCATACCGGGCACGTGCGCACGCGACCGGTCCAGCCGCGACGCCTGAGCACGCCGCCGATCAGCTGGGCGGTGCGGCATGTATCGCCGAAGACCAGTCCGTAGGTAAGCCGAATGGTGACCAGATCCGACCGGCTCAACTCCGCGAGATCACGCAGTGCATCGCGGTCGCGGTCGCGCGGCGAATCGTGAAACGCGCGACCGTCGAGCTCGACGACGACCCCTTGGCGCCCGTAGCGCACATCCTGGTAGGTGGCCCGGCCGGTCGCGGTGCTGCGCGCCTGCCGCTTTCCTCTGGGCAACCCGTGCGCTCGTTCGACCCGAAGCAGGTAGCCGCGCTCCAGCACCGAACACGCGCCGTCGCGAAGGTCGGTGAGCATCGCCTCCACGGTGCGCCGCCCCGGGACACGTCGGCGAGTTTCCAACGTCTGCAGTATCCGCTGCGGGGTGGTGCGCCACGTTGCACACACTCGCGCCAATTCTGCGAACGCCGCCGCGACGTCCTCCTCCCGGAGCTTGCCGCCGACCACGTCGATCAGCGCGTGCTCCACTCGAATTGCCGGAGGGTTGCGAAAGAGGTCGGCACGGTGCGCGAAGTCGGGCGTCCGGTGCAGCACGATGCCCGGCAGCGTCCGCAGATTGCGCGACGAGTCGATCGCGATGTGTACAACAGTCGGTGGCGGATTGGGCAGTGCCGATGCATGTGCCAGCGCCGCCGGCCAGAACGCCAGCACCGCGGCCCAGTGCCGCTGCGTCTGGGTGAGGCGCCCACTGTGATTGACGTAGACACCGCGCTCGAGCGGTATCAAATCGCGGCGGCGTACCAGTCGCGCGATGTCGAAATCAGTGGCTCCGGCCGAGACCATTTGGCGGCGTGCGACGACTCCGTCCTGCGCGACGGTGAAGTCCGCGACCTGCCCGAGATGCCATCGCGTCACGCGGATAAGCGTGAACCAGCCACCGAACCACTACCAGCTGATGCCGGCCCGGCTGTGGATAACCGCTTAAGGGGTGGATCGCACGCACGTGGTGCGTGGAATCAACCCGTTAGATGAACCCGAACAGCGGCGGCAGCGCGACCACCACAAGCGCGGCCCACGCGCCGTAGACCGGGAGGTAGCGGGTCTGCCAGCGCTCGACGTCGCCGAACGGCCGTCGTCGCCGCAGGAAGCCGAGCACGAGCCAAGCCGACCAGATCAGGTTGACCAGCAACACCAGGTTCAGCCCGAGCGCGGCGACCTTGTTCGGGCTGTAGCCGAACTCGGCGATGCGGATGAGCATCGCGGCGAGCATCAGGATGTCGACGGCCAGCGCGCTGAGCACCAGAACCAGTTGCAGCCAGTCGAACACGGCAGGCGGAGCCAGCGGGTCGCGGGCGGAGATCGCATACAGCAGCAGACCGAGCACCAGGACCAGGATGAGGTCCATCAGGATCAGCAGGTTGCGATCCACACCGATGACGCTGCCGGCCGACGAGAACGCCACCAGCAACGCGAGCAGCATGGCGATCGTCAGCGGAGTGAACACCCGCGTCAGGACCGGCGCGATGTTCTCGATGACGTTCTGCTTGGCTTCGACCAGCCACGCCGCGACGATGATCGCCGTCGGCACGATGATCGGCAGCGCCCACAGGCTGACGAAGTCCTCCAGGTCCACGCCGATGGCATCGAAGGCGCCCGCGGTCAACAGCATCAACACCCCGACGCCGATCATCAGCAGCGTGAAGTAGACGACGAATTCTCCGGTGAAGCGGATGAAATCCATTCGGCGCGAATGGGAGCGCCACCGCCCGCCGACGTAGGCCAGGCCGACGAGCAGCCACAGCACGATCGGCGTATGGATCGCGGCCAGCACCTCGGTGTCGCGGTGGTCCCGGAAGTCGTCGCCGAACGGGTAGGTGTTCAGCGCGAGGGCCAACACGGCGGCGGGCACCATGAACAACGCCCACTGCCGCAAGCGCAGTCGGCGCTTCCAGGCGAAATAGCCCACCAGGAACGGGAATACGAAGAACCCCGCGTTGCGCACGAAGGTGAGGTCGTCGCCGAGCCACGCGAAGCCCAACCTGACCGCGATGCCCGCACCGAGCCCGAGCGTGAGCACGACGAGCAGTTCCCGATGAGGCCGGGCCGAGTCCTCGACCGTCTCCTCTGACACGAGCACCAGCTGCTTCCACAACCGGTCGGAGTGCTCGCGGGCGAACTCCCGCGAGATCGCGTCGACGTTGCCCATCCGCTTGACCGCGACCAGGAACGACTCGTCTCCGGAGAGTCCGGCCCGCGACAGATCGGCGATCTGCTCGCGGAGGTGATCCTCCATCTCGTCGACATCGGCCGCCGCGATGGCGCGGTGTCGCTGGACGTAACCACGCCAGTGGGCGATCTGCGATTCCAGTTCGCTGTCGGCCTGCATCACGCCCACCCCGGAGCCGCATCGGTGGGCATGCCCTTCCAGACCCGCTCCAGCGCCTCGGCGACGACGGTCCACTGCCGGTGCCGTTCGGCGAGCGTCTGAAGGCCGGCGGGGGTGATCGCGTAATGCTTACGTCGGCGGCCGCCCTCGGAGACCCGCCAGTGCGCCGACACGTAGCCCAGTCGTTCCAGCCGGTGCAGAAGCGGATAGAGCATGCCGTCGGTCCACTGCATCCGGCCGCCCGACAGCTCGTTGACCCGTTTGATGAGCGCGTAACCGTAGGACTCGCCGTCTGCCAGAATCCCGAGGACCAGCGGGGTGGCGGAGGCAGCCACCAGATCTTTCTCGATGTGCACGCCCGAGCCTCCTATACCTAGAACAGCTAGGTCACACCCTAGCAGCTCTAGGTATATTGGCCTGGCGTCGCCGACTCCGGCGATTTCGTCGCCTACCATCGACGCTCGTGCCTGCCCATCGAATCGCGCGATTGATCGCCGTCGTCGCAGGCATCGCCGGGGTGCTGCTGTGCGGGCTGGTCCCGCTGCTGCCGGTCAACCAGACCACCGCCACCATCCTGTGGCCGCAGGGCACCGGGCCCGACGGGTTCGTCAGCGACATCACCGCCCCGCTGGTCTCCGGCGCGCCGCAGGCCCTCGACATCTCAATCCCCTGCCGGGCCGTCGCCACGCTGCCCGATGACGGCGGCCTGGTGTTGTCGACGGTCCCGCCGGGCGGAATCGATGCCAGCCGTAACGGGCTGTTCGTGCGCGCCACCTCCGACGTCGTCGTCGTGGCGTTCCGCGATTCCGTCGCGGCCGTCGCACCGCGCCCGGCCGTGGAGGGCGGCGCCTGCAGCACGCTGCACATCTGGGCCAACCCAGGCGAGGCCGGCGCCGACTTCATCGGTCTGCCCGGGGCCGCGGGGACCCTGCCCGCCGAGGAGAAGCCTCAGGTCGCGGGCGTCTTCACGGATATGGAGGTCGCGCCACAGGAGGGGCTGTCGGCGCGCGTCGACGTCGACACCCGGTTCATCACCTCGCCCACCGCGCTCAAGCTCGCCGTGATGGTGCTGGGGGTTTTGTGCGTGATCGCGTCGATCGTCGCGTTGGCGGTGTTGGACCGCCACAGCGGTCGCCGCGTGGCGCGCGCATGGCGGCGGTTCTGGCGCGTCGGCTTCTGGCACTGGGTGGCCGACCTCGCCGTCGTGGGCACTTTGCTGCTGTGGCACGTCATCGGCGCACTGTCGTCGGACGACGGCTACAACCTCACCATCGCCCGGGTCTCCGCCGACGCCGGCTACACCGCGAACTACTACCGCTTCTTCGGCGCCACGGAGGCCCCGTTCGACTGGTACCAGTCCCTGCTGGCGGCGTTCGCCTCGGTCAGCACCGCGAGCGTGTGGATGCGGGTGCCCGCGACGCTGGCGGCGATCGGCGCCTGGTTGATCGTCAGCCGCTGCATCCTGCCCCGCCTCGGCCGCCGCCTCGCCGCCAACCGGGTGACGGTGTGGACGGCCGGAGCGGTGTTCCTGGCGGCGTGGCTGCCGTTCAACAACGGCCTGCGACCCGAACCGCTCATCGCGTTCGGAACGGTCGCCGTCTGGGTGCTGGTGGAGAACGCCGTCGCGACCCGGCGGACGTGGCCGGCCGCGCTGGCCGTCGTCGTCGCGGTGTTCAGCGTGACGCTGGCGCCGCAGGGACTGATCGCGATCGCGCCGCTGTTGGTCGGGGCCCGCGCGATCGTGCGCACCATTCGCGCGCGCCGTCCGGTCGACGGTGTCCTGGCACCACTGGCCGCGCTTCTGGGTGCGCTCGCGCTGATCTTCGTGGTGGTGTTCCGCGACCAGACTCTGGCCACGGTGGCCGAGTCGGCCCGCATCAAGTACGTCGTCGGCCCGACCATCGCGTGGTACCAGGAGTTCCTGCGCTACTACTTCCTCACCGTCGAGGACAGCGTCGATTCGTCGCTGACCCGACGCTTCGCGGTGCTGGTGCTGTTGCTGTGCCTGTTCGGGATGCTCGCGGTGCTGCTGCGGCGCGGCGGTGTCGTCGGCATGGCGCGCGGGCCGGTGTGGCGGCTCATCGGGTCGACCGCGATCGGCCTTCTGCTGCTGACGTTCACGCCCACCAAGTGGGCCGTGCAGTTCGGTGCCTTCGCCGGGCTGGCCGGTGCGCTCGGGGCGGTGACGGCGTTCGCGTTCAGCCGCGTCGGGTTGCACAGCCGGCGAAACCTCGCGCTCTACGTCACCGCGCTGCTGTTCGTATTGGCCTGGGCCACATCTGGTATCAACGGCTGGTTCTACGTCGGCAACTACGGTGTGCCGTGGTTCGACAAGCAGCCGGTGATCGCCGGTATCCCGGTGACCGGGATCTTCCTGGCCTTGGCGATCGTGACCGGACTGCTTGCCGGGTGGCTGCACTTCCGCATGGACTACGCGGGACACACGGAGGTCGCCAACACCAAGCGCAACCGCGTGCTCGCCTCGACGCCGCTGCTGGTGGTGGCGACGATCATGGTGGTGCTCGAGGTCGGCTCCATGGCCAAGGGTGCCGTGCAGCGCTACCCCGTCTACACCACAGCCAAGGCCAACGTCTCGGCATTGAAGTCCGGGCTCTCGGACACCAGCTGCGCGATGGCCGACGACGTGCTCGTCGAACCGGACGCGAATGCCGGGATGCTGCAACCGGTTCCGGGACAACGCTTCGGTGAGTACGGCCCGCTCGGCGGGGAGGACCCGGTCGGCTTCAACCCCAACGGCGTCAGCGACACCCTCGAACCGCCCGAACCGATCACCGCCAACCCCGGCACGGTCAACTCCGACGGATCGCCCAATGAACCGAACATCGGCATCGGCTTCGCCGCGGGTACCGGCGGCGGCTACGGACCCGTGGGCGTGAACGGCTCGAACGTGTTCCTGCCGTTCGGACTCGACCCCGAACGCACGCCGGTGATGGGCAGTTACGACGAAAATACCGTCGCGGCCAAGGTGACGTCGGCGTGGTACCAACTGCCGCCACGCACCCCGGACCGGCCGCTGGTCACCGTCGCGGCCGCGGGGGCGATCTGGTTCTACGAAGAGGACGGCTCGTTCAACTACGGGCAGTCGCTGAAGCTGCAGTGGGGTGTGCACCGCCCCGACGGCAGCTATGCGCCGCTGACCGAGGTGCAGCCGATCGACATCGGGCCGGGGCCCCAAAAGGCCTGGCGTAACCTGCGATTCCCGCTCACGTCGGCACCGCCGGAGGCCAATGTCGCGCGCATCGTCGCCGATGACCCCAACCTGTCCACCGACCAGTGGTTCGCGTTCACCCCGCCGCGGGTGCCGGTGCTGGTGACGGCGCAGCAATTCCTCGGCTCGCAGACGCCGGTGCTGATGGACATTGCGACGGCCGCGAACTTCCCCTGCCAGAACCCGTTCTCCGAACATCTCGGCATCGCCGAACTGCCGGAATACCGCATCCTTCCGAATCTCAAGCAGGTGGTCGTGTCCTCGAACCAGTGGCAGTCGGCCGAGGACGGCGGTCCGTTCCTGTTCATTCAGGCGCTGTTGCGCACCTCGACCGTGCCCACTTACCTGCGCGACGACTGGTACCGCGACTGGGGTTCGATCGAGCGCTACCTGCGCGTGGTGCCCGAATCCGAGGCCCCCGACGCCGTCGTCGAACAAGGAGCGGTGCGCGTATTCGGTTGGAGCCGTAACGGACCCATCAGGGCGCTGCCATGAGCCGGACGTCGAGTTCTGAAGTGCGGATCGCCCGCTGGGTGGCGGCGATCGCGGGGCTGATCGGCTTCGTGCTGTCGGTGGCCACGCCGCTGCTGCCGGTGGAACAGACCACGGCGACGCTGAACTGGCCGCAGCAGGGGGAGTTGAACAGCGTCACCGCGCCGTTGATCACGCAGACGCCGGTGCGGATGACGGTGACAGTGCCGTGCGAGGTGATCCGCACGATGCCGCCGCGCGGCGGAATGGTGCTCGGCACCGCGCCCAAGGACGGTAAGCAGGCCGCGCTGCAGGGCCTGTTCGTGACGGTCAACCCGCAACGCGTCGACATCACCGACCGAAACGTGGTGGTGGCCAGCGTCCCCCGGGCCCGGGTGGTCGGCACCGGGGACTCCCCGGGGTGCTCACGAATCGAGATCACCTCCTCCGAGGAGGGCACGTTCGCGACGTTCGTCGGCCTGACGAGGGCCGACGGCTCCCCGCAGTACACCGGTTTCCCGGACCCGAACCTGCGCCCAGCGATCGTCGGGGTGTTCACCGATCTGACCGGCCCCGCCCCGCCGGGGTTGAGCCTGTCGGCAGAGATCGACACCCGGTTCACCACCGAGCCGACGCCGTTGAAGCTGACCGCGATGGTGCTGGCCATCGTGTCGACGGCGATCGCACTGCTGGCGTTGTGGCGCCTGGACCGCATGGACGGCAGGCGGATGCGGCGGTTGATACCGCAGCGGTGGCGGACGTTCACCCCCACCGATGTGGTGGTGGTCGGCGGCTTCGCCCTCTGGCACGTGATCGGGGCCAACTCCTCTGACGACGGCTACATCCTGGGGATGGCCCGGGTGGCCGGACACGCCGGGTACATGTCGAACTACTTCCGATGGTTCGGCAGCCCCGAGGACCCGTTCGGCTGGTACTACAACCTGCTGGCGATGATGACGAGCGTCAGCGACGCGAGCATCTGGATGCGACTGCCGGACCTGGTGTGCGGAATCGTGTGCTGGCTGTTGCTTTCTCGCGAGGTGCTGCCGCGACTCGGTCCGGCCGTCGCCGCGAGCAAGCCCGCGCTGTGGGCGGCGGGTCTGGTGCTGCTCGCGGCGTGGATGCCGTTCAACAACGGCCTGCGCCCCGAGGGCCAGATCGCCACCGGCGCGCTGATCACCTACGTGCTGATCGAGCGGGCCATCACCTCCGGACGGCTCACTCCCGCGGCGTTCGCGATCATCACGGCGGCGTTCACGCTCGGTATCCAGCCGACGGGCCTGATCGCGGTCGCCGCGCTGCTGGCAGGCGGCCGACCGCTGTTGCGCATCCTGGTGCGTCGACGGCAGGTGGTGGGCGTCTGGCCGCTGGTGTTGCCGCTGCTTGCCGCCGGAACGGTGATCCTGACGGTGGTCTTCTTCGATCAGACCATCGCAACGGTGTTGGAGGCCACCAGGATTCGCACCGCCATCGGCCCGAACCAGGAGTGGTACACCGAGAACCTGCGCTACTACTACCTGATCCTGCCGACCGTCGACGGATCGCTGTCGCGTCGCTTCGGCTTCCTGATCACCGCGCTGTCGCTGTTCGCCTCGATGTTCATACTGTTGCGGCGCGGACGCGTGCCCGGTGTGGCACGGGGCCCCGCGTGGCGGCTGATCGGGATCATCCTCGGCACGGTGTTCTTCCTGATGTTCACCCCAACCAAGTGGGTGCATCACTTCGGTCTGTTCGCCGCGGTGGGCGCCGCGATGGCGGCGCTCGCGACCGTGCTGGTGTCGCCGGCGGTGCTGAGGTGGTCACGCAACCGGATGGCGTTCCTGGCCGCCGTGTTGTTCGTCCTCGCACTGTGTTTCGCGACCACCAACGGCTGGTGGTACGTCTCCAGTTACGGCGTGCCATTCAACAACGACGAACCCGCGATCGGCGGCGTCACCGTCAGCACGATCTTCTTCGGGCTGTTCGCGATCGCGGCGATATGGGCGGCCTGGCTGCACTTCTCGTCGCGGACCCGCGGCGAAGGCCGCATCGCCCGGGCGCTGACCGCGGCGCCGATCCCAGTTGTCGCGGGCTTCATGGTGGTGGTGTTCGTCGGTTCGATGCTCGTCGGCGCGGTTCGCCAGTACCCCACCTACTCGAACGCGTGGGCCAACCTGCGCGCCTTCGCCGGTGGCTGCGGCCTGGCCGACGATGTACTCGTCGAACCCGACGCCAACCAAGGATTTCTGACAGCGCTGCCCGGACAGTACGGGCCGTTGGGCCCGCTGGGCGGAGACCGGCCCGTCGGGTTCACCGCCGATGGTGTGCCGGAAAAGATTGTCGCCGAGGCCATCCGGATGAACCTGCCGATGCCGGGCACCGACTACGACTGGGACCAGCCCACCGAGCTCGAGGAGCCCGGGGTCAATGGATCCACGGTGCCGCTGCCCTATGGGCTCGACCCGAACCGGGTGCCGCTGGCGGGCACCTACGTCGAGGGACCCCAGCAGCAGAGCCGGTTGACGTCGGCCTGGTACGAACTGCCGGCCCCCGACGATGCGCACCCGCTCGTCGTCGTCACCGCCGCCGGAACCATCACCGGCGACAGCGTGTTCAACGGGCGCACCGAGGGCGAGACGGTCGAGTTGGAGTACGCGCGCCGCGCTCCCGACGGCGCCCTGGTACCCGCCGGCCGGATGGTGCCCTACGACCTGGGCCCGATCCCGTCGTGGCGCAACCTGCGCTTCCCCCGCGCCGACATCCCCGCCGACGCGGTCGCCGTTCGCGTTGTCGCCGAGGACCTTTCGCTCACGCCGGGCGACTGGCTCGCGGTGACTCCACCCCGGGTGCCCGAACTGCGGTCGGTACAGGAGTACGTCGGCTCGGAGCAGCCGGTGCTGATGGACTGGGCCGTCGGACTGGCGTTCCCGTGCCAGCAGCCGATGCTGCACGCCAACGGCGTCACCGAGATTCCGAAGTTCCGCATCACTCCGGACTACAACGCCAAGCGCAAGGACACCGACACGTGGCAGGACGGCCTCAACGGCGGTCTGCTGGGGATCACGGATCTGCTGATGCGCGCGCACGTGATGGCGACGTATCTGTCGGAGGACTGGGGCCGGGACTGGGGCTCGCTGCGCCGGTTCGAGATGACCCCTGAGGCGCAAGGAGCGACGCTGGCGACGTTGGACTTCGGCACGGCCACCCACAGCGGCCTGTACAGCCCGGGCCATATCCGCATCAAGCCGTAGCGCCGGGCCGTCGTCGGGTGGGCGCGAGCGTGCGAGTCTGCACACGACACGCCACAGATCTGCAACGCATCGCGCACATTCGCAGAGCCGCGAGCGTGCCCCACCGCAGACCGGTCCTCTAGCCTGTAGGCCGTGGACCGGATCCGGTGGGGCGGCGCGACACTCACACGTGCGGTGGAGTGGCAGGTCGACAGCCTCCCGAGGGCGATCTTTCCGCACACTCCCGCGCAGGCCTGGGACGACCATGCCGACGACCTCTCGCCGACCTACTGGACCGACGCCGGATGGCGCATCGCCCTGCAGATCTGGGTGATCCAGGTCGACGGCCTGACGGTGCTGATCGACACCGGTGCGGGCAACGGCAAGAGCCGGCCGCGGATGACAGTGCTCTCCGGCCTGCAGACCGAGTTCCTTTCCGCGTTGTCCGCCGCGGGATTCGACCCCGCCGACGTGGATGTGGTCGTCAACACGCACCTGCATTTCGACCACGTCGGCTGGAATACTCTGCGGAGCAACGGTTCCTGGGTGCCGACGTTTCCCAACGCCCGCTATCTCGTACCCGAGGCCGACTACCGTCATTTCGGGCCCGACGGCCCCGCGTACTCGACCACGCCGCGTACAGAGGACGAGGAATCCGTTCAGCGACACGTCCGAACGGTGTTCGAGGACAGTGTTTCCCCGGTGCAGGAGCAGATGGAACTGTGGTCAGGGGATCATCAGCTCAGCGAATCGCTGTGGCTGCGCCCCGCGCCGGGTCACACCCCGGGATCGTCGGTGGTGTGGCTCGACGCCGGCCGGCCCGCGGTGTTCGTCGGCGATCTGACGCACTGCCCGATCCAGGTTCTGCGACCGGAGGATCCCTGCGCCTGGGACGAGGACTTCACGGGGGCCGCGACAACACGCAAGCGCATCCTCACCGAGGCGTCGCGGCGGCGCGCCGCGGTGGTGCCCGCGCACTATCCCGGGCACGGCGGCGCCACCGTCGTCGCCCGGGGTGACGCGTTCATGTTCGACGACTGGCTGCCGTTTCCGTCGATCTGAATTTCACAAATCAACTGACGGCGAGGTAAAGCCTCTGCTAGTAGTAATTTGAAGCTGCTCGAAATGCTTCGGTAGCAAATTACATTGTGGCGCTTTCTGTATGCGGCGAGGAGGCATTGATGTTGCAGACTCCCGAAGCGCCGCAGACCGGAAACGGTCAACTACCGCGGGCCCGTGTATTCGATCAAGAGGCAGTCGAAGCGGCCATTTTCGATCTGCTCGTCGCCATTGGTGAAGATCCTCACCGCGACGGGCTGCGCGACACTCCTGCACGGGTCGCGCGGGCATATCAGGAGACTTTTGCAGGTCTGTATGCCGATCCCGACGACGTTCTCACGACGATGTTCGATGAGCACCATGGCGAACTCGTGCTCATCAAGCAAATTCCGATGTACTCCACATGCGAACATCACCTGGTTTCTTTCCACGGAGTCGCCCATGTCGGCTACCTTCCCGGCGAGGACGGCCGCGTCACCGGCCTGTCGAAAATAGCGCGTCTGGTCGACCTGTATGCCAGGCGCCCACAGGTGCAGGAACGACTGACCGGGCAAATAGCCGAGGCGGTCATGAACAAATTGCATCCTCGGGGCGTAATTGTCGTCGTCGAGGCTGAGCACCTGTGTATGGCAATGCGCGGTGTGCGAAAGCCGGGCGCTGTCACGACGACGTCCGCGGTGCGCGGGCAGTTCCAGACCGATCCGGCGTCCCGGGCAGAGGCGCTGCATCTCCTCTTACGAAGGTGATCGCGGTGTCCACGCCGAACGCGCCGACCGAAAGGCCGTCGCTGCGCGCGGTGTGGGCCATGATGATCGGCTTCTTGCTGATCATCGTCGACTCCACGATCGTCGCCGTCGCCAATCCGGTCATCAAAGCGGATTTCGCGGCGCATTACCATGCCGTCATCTGGGTGACCAGTGCCTACCTGCTGGTGTTCGCGGCCCTGCTGCCCGTGGGTGGCCGTCTCGGCGACCGCTTCGGCCCGAAGAGCCTGTACGTCGCCGGCCTTGCGGTGTTCACGCTGGCGTCGCTGTGGTGCGGGGTGTCCGAGTCGATCGGGATGCTGATCGCGGGGCGGGTCGCCCAGGGCATTGGCGCGGCGCTGATGACACCGCAGACGCTGTCCGCGGTCACCCGCATCTTCCCGCCCCAGCACCGCGGCATTCCCATGAGCCTCTGGGGTGCGACAGCGGCTGTCGGCCTACTGATCGGTCCGGTGGCCGGCGGACTGCTGGTGGATACGCTGGGCTGGCGCTGGATCTTCCTTGTCAACATTCCGATCGGCGCCGCGGGACTTGTGCTGGCGCTTCGACTGATTCCCGCCCTGCCCGCGCGACCGCATCGACTCGACGCGCTCGGCGTGCTGCTGTCCGGGATCGGTATCTGCCTGATCGTCTTCGCCCTGCAGGAGGGCCGTCATCACGAGTGGGGGCCGACGACATGGGTCGCGATCGCCGGCGGATGCGGATTCCTGGCGGTTTTCGTTGTGTGGCAGGCAGTTCAGCGTTCAGAGCCGTTGGTACCCCTGGACCTGTTCCGCCACCGAGACTTCGCCCTGTCGAATCTCGGCATCGCGCTGATCAGTTTCACGATCGTCGCGTTCGCGGTTCCGCTGATGTTCTATCTGCAGGACGTGCGCGGTATGTCCGCAACACATGCGGGCCTGGTGACGGCCCCGATGGCAGTCGCGACCGGTGTCGGGGCGCCGATCGTCGGAAGGCTCGTCGATCGCGTCGCACCACGGTCCATCGTGTGCCCCGGCTTCACGCTCACGGCCGTCGCGTTGATCTGGCTCGCGCTGGAGATGAACCAGTCGGCACCGGTATGGCGAATGACGTTGCCGCTCATGCTCATCGGTGCCGCGGGTGCGCTCACGTGGGAACCGTTGGCTGTCATCGCATCCAGGACGCTGCCCGACGATCTGGCCGGCGCGGGGTCGGCCGCCTTCAACACAATTCGACAAGTCGGGGCCGCGCTCGGCAGCGCGAGCATCGCCGCATTGTTGGCAGCCGTGGCCGACGTCGAGTCCCATGATGCTGCAGAACCGGCGCCGACGTTGTCCACAACCGCCGCCATCGAGGCGATGTCGCACTCGATGCTGTTGCCCGCGGCGGCGGCGGGGATCGGTGCGATCGCGGCGTTCTTCTTCACCGGCCTTACCCCGCGAGCCGTCCAAGCCGTGAGCCACTCCGAGAGAAATGTGAGCACTGCGCCATGACCGCTGTCGCCGCGAGGCCACCGTCGACTCTGCACGAGGTGGACACGCTCACCGATGACGCGCTGCGCGACCTGCTCGCCTATCCCGAAACCCCGACCGCTCCGAGGCTTCGGGCGAATTTCATCGCGAGCATCGACGGCGCCGTGACGCTCGACGGCGCCGGCCGCAAGCTGGGTACGCCGACAGACCGACGCGTCTTCGCCCGGTTGCGTGAAGTCGCCGACGTGATCCTGGTGGGTGCGACCACCGCAGCGTCCAAACCCTATGCCGATCTCCGTGTCGATGCGGACTCGCTGGGGTGGCGGCTCGCCCACGGGCTGGCGTCGGTATTGCGGTTGGTCGTCGTCTCCAGTCGAGGCGTGATCCCGCCTCATCTGCTTACGGCGACGGTTCCGCCCATCGTGTTGGTCTCTGCGAGTGCCCCGAGTTCAGCGCGGCGAGCGCTGGAAGCGTCGGGGGCGGTCGTGTGCGAGATAGCGGAGGGCCGAATCGACTCTGGCGCAATACGTCGCGCCCTTGGCGATCTGGGTCTGCACCGGGTGCTGGTGGAGGGCGGGCCGACGCTGTTCTCCCACCTGGTCGCAGACGACGAGATCGACGAGTTGTGCCTCACCACCAGCCCGATGGTGGTGGCGGGTCCTGCGCGCCGGATCGCCGCCACACCCGCGCATGTCGAGCTCCGTATGCGGCGCAGCGATGTACTGCTCGGTGACGACGGCACCGTCATCGTCCGATGGGTTCGGCGCTGACTGCACGCTCGCGCGGCGACGAACGTGCGCTAAGCGTCGAAATTTTGCGGCGTGTCGTGTGCAAACACGCACGCTCGCACAAATTTAAATGGGGGTCAGGCCGTGCTTGCGTTGCACACGGGTGATCTGCTTGTCGCGCAACAGGTTCAGCGATTTACGCAGTAGCAGCCGGGTCTCGTGCGGCTGGATCACCGCGTCGATGAAGCCTCGCTCGGCGGCGATCCACGGTGTGGCCATGTTGAGGTTGTAACCCTCGATGAAGTCAGCGCGGATCTTCTGCACCTCCGGCGCCGTCGGATCCGGGAACCGCTTCACCAGCAGCTGGGCCGCGCCCTCGGCACCGATCACCGCGATGCGCGCGGTCGGCCAGGCGAAGTTCAGGTCCGCCGACAGCTGCTTGGATCCCATCACCGCGTATGCCCCACCGTAGGACTTGCGGATGGTGATGGTCACCTTCGGCACGTCGGCCTCGACGACGGCGTTCAGGAAGCGGCCACCGCGCTTGATGATGCCGCCCTTCTCCTGCTGGACACCCGGCATGAAGCCCGGCGTATCGACGACGAAAACCAAAGGCAGGTTGTAGGAGTCGCAGAACCGGATGAACCGCGCCGCCTTGTCGGAAGCCTCGTTGTCGATCGACCCGGACAAGTGCATCGGCTGGTTGGCGACCACTCCGACCGGGCGGCCGTCGACCCGCGCGAACGCGGTGATGATCGCCGGGCCCTGCTGCTCGGCCACATCGAACACGTCCCCGTCGTCGAAGATCCGCAGCAGGATCTCGTGCATGTCGTAGGCCATGTTGTCGCTGTCCGGCACGATCGAGTCGAGCTCGTAGTCGTGCGGTGTGAGCTCGGGCTCCAGCCCGGGGTTGACGATGGGCGGATCGTCGAATGTGTTGGGGGGCAGGAACTCCAGGTAATCGCGCACGTACTGGAAGGCCGCGGCCTCGCTCTCCACCACCTGGTGGATGTTGCCGTACCGGGCCTGGGCATCGGCTCCGCCGAGCTCGTCGAGCGAGACGTCCTCGCCGGTGACGTCCTTGATCACGTCCGGTCCGGTGACGAACATGTAGCCCTGGTCGCGGACGGCCACCACCAGATCGGTCTGGATCGGCGAATACACCGCTCCCCCCGCGCATTTGCCGAGGATGATCGAGATCTCGGGAACCAGCCCGCGAAGCAGTTCGTGGCGGCGCCCCAGCTCGGCGTACCACGCCAGCGACGTCACGGCGTCCTGGATCCGCGCGCCCGCCGAATCGTTGATACCGATGATCGGGCAGCCGACCATGGCCACCCACTCCATCAGCTTGGCCACCTTGCGGCCGAAGATCTCACCGACCGAGCCCTGGAACACCGTCTGGTCGTGGCTGAACACGCCGACCGGCCTGCCGTTGATCCTGGCGTGCCCGGTCACCACCCCGTCGCCGAACAACGCGTTCGGATCGCCGGGCGTCTTGGCCAGCGCGCCGATCTCCAGGAAGCTGCCGGGATCGACCAGGGCGTGGATTCGCGCGCGGGCGCTCGGGATGCCCTTCCTCTCCCGCTTGGCGACCGCCTTCTCCCCACCGGGCTCCTTCGCCTGCTCCAGCTTCTCGCGGAGTTCGGCGAGCAGTTCCGCGGTGGTCTTGGTGCGGGTGGGCGGGAGAGATTCCGTCGTCACTTGCCCTGCTTCTCCTGATCGGTGTTGTCTGCCTCGATCTGGCTGATCGCCTCGCTCATGTGCGCGCCGACCTTCGCAATGTACGGCTCGTCGATCACCTGGATGTGCTCACCCCCGACCGGCACAACCTCGAGCTCCGAGACGAACTCACTCCAGCCGCCGTCGGGTTGGCGGGTGGCGTAGCGCGGTTCGAAGTAGATCGCGTCATCGTGGTAGCGGTCGGCCATGTACAGCGTGACCTTGCCGTCGTACGGCTTGATCTCGGCGGTGTCGATGGCCCGCTGATCCAGGTACGACGTGCGCTGGTGCTCGATGATGCCGCCAGGAATCTGCACGCCGCTCTGGCTCACCACGTCGAGGACGTACTTGATCTGGCCCTCGTCGTCGAGCGCCTCGAGTTCCTCGTAGGGGATCTCGGGGATCTCGACGTTGAACGTGCGCTCGGCAAAGCGGGCGTAGCGGTCCCAACGGGCGCGGGTCTCCTCCTTCGTCTGGGGAATCTCCTCACTCGGACGGACCGCGTCGATCAGACCGACGAACCGCACGTCGGCACCGGCCTGCTTGAGCCCGATCGCGCACGCGTAGGCGAGCACCCCACCCAGCGACCAACCGGCGAGCAAGAACGGCTTGCCCCGCTTGCCGTCGGTCCAGCCGTTGAGCTCCAACAGTTTCGGCACGTACTCCGCGGCGCGCTCCTCGATGGACCCCTCCACGCGCTCGATGCCGTACATCGGCGTGCCGGGGGGCAACCGCTTGAGCAGCGGCTCGTAGACCACCGTCGAACCGCCGGCGGCGTGGAAGACGAAGACCGGGATCCGGTCCGCGTCGTCGCCGGCCCGCAGCGTCCGTACGAAGCCGTCGACCTTGCCGCCCTCGAGGTAGTCGCGGACGGTGGTGGACAGCTCCTCGATGGTTTTAGCGGAGCGGACGTCCTCGACGGTGATGGTGCCCTCGTCGACGCGCTCGGTCAGCCGTTCGGCGATCTTCGTCGCGGTCGCGTCATCGACATCGGGCAGGTCGTTGAAGATGCCGCCCGGCGACTTGCCGGTGACGATCGCCCAGGTCGCGAACGTGACGCGTTCCGCGGCGTCGCGCGGCGGCACGTCGGAGCCCAGCGCCTCGGTGACCGCCTCCTGGGTGAGGAGCTTGCTGGCGGCCGCGACGGTGGACTGGGACGGGCCGCTCGGATCGGTCGGCGGCGGCGGAATCGCCGGGCCTGACGGGTCGGTCGGCGGCGGCGGTATGTCGGCCGCCGGACCGGACGGGTCGGTGGGTGGGGGCGGTATGTCGGATTCCGTTGCGGTGCCCGCACTGGTCACCTCGGAGGCGATGCCGGTCTTCTCGGCCAGCACCTGCTCGAGTTCGGCGACGGTGGTCGCACCGCCCATCAGCTCGGCCTGTTCGGCCGCGATCTCCTCAGCGGTCTTGGTCTTCTGGTGCTCGGCGAGCTGGTCGACCTCGTCGCGGTGCTCGATCGCGTATTGGATCAGCTTCTCGACCGCGTACAGGTTGGCGTCGCGCACCGCGGTCAGCTGGATCGGCGGCAGGTCGAAGTCGTACTCGACGCGGTTCTTGATCCGCACGGCCATCAACGAGTCCAGGCCGAGCTCGATCAGCGGCACCTCCCACGGCAGGTCCTCGGGCTCGTAACCCATCGCCCCACCGACGATCGCGCCGAGGCGGTCGCGGATCGACTCACCGGAGTCCGGCGACCACTTCGCGAAGCCGGCCGCCAGGCCCGCGCCTGCGGTCAGGTTGTCCTGCAGGATCTCCGGAGCGTCTTCCTCGGGCTCGTCTGCCGGTGCGGCCGAAACCTGTTCGGCGACGGCCGCTCCGGTTGCCACCGCGACGGGCAACGCTGCCGCGGTGCCGGTGCGGCTCACCACGGCGTCGTACACCAGGGTGAAGGACTCGTCGATGCGTGCGTGCACCTGTACGCTGGCGCCACCGGGATGGCGGGTCAGCGTCGTCACCAGCCGTGCGCCCTCACCGGGCACCGCGCGCTGTTCGGAGGCGACCAGCTTGGCGTCGGGAATGACCTGCGCTGCCGCGGCTTTCACCAAGCCGGCCAGATCGGGCTCGCCCTTGGGTGCGTACTCCCAGACGTGCCTGCCGTCCGGGGTGGCGACGTGGTTGCCGGGCATCATCACCGAGCTGTCGCCGGTGAACCGCGCATCGAGCCAGTGCGGTTTGCGCTTGAAACGGGTCGGCGGGATGTTCGCGAAATCCAGCGCTCCGGCCAACCCCTTGGAGCGGCGGGGGAACAGCGTGCGGAAGTCCAGATCGTGACCGTGCACGAACAGCTGGGCCATCGCCGCGGTCATCGAGTCGACCTCGTCCTGCTTGCGCGCCAGCGTCGCGATCAGTTGGGCGTCGTGCAGTCCTTTCGCCGCCGTCGTCAAGCCGACCTGCATGAGCGCCACGGGATTCGGCGCCAACTCCAGGAAGGTGGTGTGGCCGTTGTCGACGGCGTTGCCGATGCCGTGGGTGAAGTAGACGCTGTGGCGCAGCCCCTTCTTCCAGTAGTCGACGTCGTGGATGGTCTCACCGGGCCGGATGTAGCGGCCCTCGTGCACCGTCGAGAAGTAACCGATCTTGGTGGGATGCGGTTCGATGCCGACGAGTTCGGCGGCCAGCTCGCCGAGCAGCGGGTCCATCTGCGAGGTGTGGCTGGCGCCCTTGGTCTGCATCTTGCGGGCGAATTTGCCCTCTTGCTCGCAGCGCTCGATGATCGCGTCGACCTGATCGGGCGGACCGCCGATGACGGTCTGCGTCGGCGCGGCGTACACACACACCTCGAGATCCTTGAAATCGGCGAAAACCGTGTCGATCTCGTCGGCCGAGTACTCGACGAGCGCCATCAACCGGATCCATTCGCCGAACAGCATGGCCTCGCCCTCACCCATGAGGTGAGCACGCGAACAGATGGCCCGAGTGGCGTCCTGAAGAGACAGGCCGCCCGCGATGTACGCGGCGGCGGCCTCGCCGAGCGACTGGCCCACCACCGCAGCGGGTTTGGCGCCGTGGTGCTTGAGCAACTCGCCGAGCGCGATCTGCAGGGCGAAGATCACCGTCTGGACGACCTCGATGGGGTACTCGCAGGTCTCGTTGGTGTAGTCGACGGCATCATCGAGGATCAGCTCGAGGATCGAATAGCCCCGCTCATCCTGGATGAGCGCGTCAACCTTATTGATCCACTCGGCGAACACCTCGTTGCGCAGATACAGGTTCTTGCCCATCTTGCGGTGCTGCGCACCGAAACCCGCGAGCACCCAGACGGGTCCGTTCGTCACCGGGCCGTCGGCGCTGAACACGCTCGGGTGCTGCTTGCCCTCGGCCACCGCGCGCAATCCCTTGATGGCCTCGTCGTGATCGTGGGCCAGCACCACAGCGCGCGAGCGCCCGTGGTTGCGCCGCGACAGCGCGCGGCCGATCGACTCCAGCGACGACGCGCGTCCCTCGGGGCTGTCGATCCAGTCGGCCAGTTCGGCGGCCGTGGCCTTCTTCCGCGAGGTCAGAAAGCCCGAAACCGCCAGCGGCACAACCGGTGCCGGCTGTTCACCGGCCTCCATCTCCTCGCGCGCGGCCTCGAGCAGCTGTAGCGCCTTGTCGGTCAGCCCAGGCAGCTCGGGCTCGTCGACCTGCGCGTGGGCGGGCCGGTCCAGAGCGTCGTCATCGTCCTCGTCGACGAATTCGCCGTACTCGTCCATCCGCACCCCGCCGATGTAGACGGCGTTCGCATCCGACGAATCATCTTGTGCAGTTTCGGGTTCGGGCTCCGGTTCGGGTTCGACGAGGTCCGATGGCAGCACCTCGCGCAGGACGAGGTGGGCGTTGGCGCCGCCGAAACCGAACCCCGAGACGCCGGTGATCGCGTAGCCGCTGTAGCGCGGCCAGTCGGTGACGGTGTCGGCGACCTTGAGGTGCACACCGTCGAAGTCGATGTAGGGGTTGGGACCGGTGTAGTTGATCGACGGCGGGATTTTGTCGTTGCGCAGGGCCAGCGTCATCTTCGCCAGGCTCGCCGCGCCGGCCGCCGACTCCAGGTGTCCCACATTGGATTTGATCGCGCCCAGCAGCGCGGGCTTGTCGGCCGCGCGGCCCCTGCCGACGACGCGGCCGAGTGCGTCGGCCTCGATCGGGTCACCGAGGATGGTGCCGGTGCCGTGCGCCTCGATGTAGTCGACGAGGCGCGGGTTGATGCCGGCGTCCTTGTACGCCTTGCGCAGCACCTCGGCCTGCGCGTCCGGGTTCGGCGCGAGCAGACCGTTGGACCGGCCGTCATGGTTGACCGCGCTGCCCGCGATCACGGCCAAGATCTCGTCACCGTCGCGGCGGGCATCCGAAACCCGCTTGAGCACAAGCATTCCGCCGCCCTCGGAACGGGCGTAACCGTCGGCGTCCTGCGAGAACGACTTGATGCGGCCGTCCGGCGCGAGCACCCCGCCGACCTCGTCGAAACCGACCGTCACCAGCGGGGTGATCAACGCGTTGACCCCACCCACGACGGCGACGTCGGCCTCACCCGAGCGCAGCGCCTGCACACCCTGGTGCGCGGCGACCAGCGAACTCGAGCAGGCGGTGTCGACGGCCACCGACGGGCCGCGGAAGTCGTAGAAGTACGAAACCCGGTTGGCGATGATCGAACTCGCCGTGCCGGTGATCGCGTACGGGTGCGCGATCGACGGGTCCGACATCGCCAGGAAGCTGTAATCGTTCAGCGAGCTGCCGATGTAGACAGCGACGTTGCCGCCGCGCAGGCTCGACGCGGGGATACGGGCGTTCTCCAGTGCCTCCCAGGTCAATTCGAGCGCCATCCGCTGCTGCGGATCGATGTTGTCGGCCTCCATCTTCGACAGCGCGAAGAACTCGGCGTCAAACCCCTTGATGTCGGTGAGGTAGCCGCCGCGGGTGCGGGCCTTGGCCACGCGCTCGGCGATGCGGGGCTCACCGAGGAACTCCTCCCAGCGGCCCTCCGGCAGATCGGTGATCGCGTCGCGCCCCTCCATGAGCGCCTGCCACGTCTCGTCGGGGGTGTTCATGTCCCCGGGGAAGCGGGTGGCCAGGCCCACGATCGCGATGTCCTCGACGTCGCGCGTGCGCGTCCAGTCCTCGTCGTCATCGCCGGCGTCCTCGGGTTCCGGCTCGCCCTCGACGATCACCGTGGCCAGCGATTCGATGGTGGGGTGGCGGAACGCCACGGTGGCGGTCAACGTGACGCCGGTCAGGTCCTCGATGTCGCTGGCCATCGCGACGGCGTCGCGCGAGGACAACCCGAGTTCGACCATCGGCGCGCTCTCGCTGATCGAGTCGGGTGATTGCCCGGTGGCGTTGCCGATCCAGTTGCGCAGCCATTCCCGCATCTCGTTGACCGTCATATCGGTCCTGGGGGCGGCCAGCGGCTTTTCGGGCGCCAGCTGGATCTCGTCGCCGGAAGGCATCTCGGGTTGCTGCGAATCGTCTTGTGTATCAGCCATATTCGGGGAAAGTCTCAGTCTGTCTCGTCGGGGAACGCGTTGGCGATCTTCCCGCTGCGCAGACTGCCGTCCAGGTACGCCGAGCGGCACGCGCGACGGCCGATCTTGCCGCTCGAGGTGCGCGGGATCGCGCCGGCGGGGGTCAGCAGCACGTCGCGCACGGTGACGCCGTGGCGCACGGCGATCGCCGCGCGGATGTCGTCGGCGATGGGACCCATGTCGAGCTTGTGGGCGCCCGGAGCGCGCTCACCGACGATGACCAGCTGTTCGGAGGTGTCGTCGGGATCCCGCTTGAGTCCGGAGTGGGCGTTCTCGAACACCTCGTCGGGCAACTGGTTGGCGGGCACCGAGAACGCCGCGACGAAGCCGGTGCGCAGCGCCTTGGTGGCCTCCTGCGCGGAGTACTCCAGGTCCTGCGGGTAGTGGTTGCGTCCGTCGATGATCACCAGATCCTTGACGCGGCCGGTGATGTAGAGCTCGCCGTCGTAATAGGCGCCGAGGTCGCCGGTGCGCACCCAGGTCGCGTCGTCGGTGTTCCCTTCGGCGTGTGACGGGTTGGTCCGCGACTTGAGGATGTTCTGGAACGTCGCGATCGTCTCCTCGGGCTTGCCCCAGTACCCGGTGCCCATGTTCTGGCCGCTGATCCAAACCTCGCCGATCTGCCCGTCGGGCAGCTCGGTGGCGGTGTCGTTGTCGACGATGACCGCCCACTCGGCGATGCCGATCTTGCCGGCGCCGGCCTGCGGAACGGCCTTGGGCGAATCCTCGGACACCGGAACGAAGCGGCCGACGTTGAGCTCGTCACGGTCCACCGGGGTGATCGTCGGTTCGGCGTCCATCGGCGTCGTCGACACGAACAGCGTGGCCTCGGCCAGGCCGTAGGAGGGCTTGATCGCCTTGGGCTGGAAGCCGAACGGGCCGAAGGCCTCGTTGAACCGCCGCACGGTTGCCGCCGAGATCGGCTCGCTGCCGTTGAGGATGCACTTGACGTTGGACAGGTCCAGCGGCGGTTCGCCGTCCTTGGGCACGCCGCGGGCCGCGGCATGGTCGAACGCGAAGTTCGGGGCCACCGAGATGGTGCCGCCGGTGTCGCCTTCCTTGCGGGCCATTTCACGGATCCAGCGACCGGGGCGGCGCACGAACGCGGCCGGGGTCATGAACGTGATGTAGTGGCCGAGCATCGGTGACAGCAGCACGGTGATCAGGCCCATGTCGTGGAAGAACGGCAGCCAGGACACACCGCGGTCGCCTTCCTGGCCGTCGAGCGCCTCGATCACCTGCACCACGTTGGTGGCCAGGTTCAGGTGGGTGATCTGCACGCCGGTCGGGATCCGCGTGGAACCCGAGGTGTACTGCAGGTAGGCGATGGTGTGCTCGTCGACATCGACGGGCTCCCAGGTGGCGCCGACCTCGTTGGGCACCGCATCGACGGCGATCACGCGCGGCCGCTGGTTGGCCGGGCGGGTGCGGAAGAACTTGCGAACCCCCTCGGCGGCCGCAGTGGTGGTCAGGATCGCCGAGGGATGGCAATCGTCGAGCACGGCGTGCAGGCGGCCAACGTGGCCGGGTTCGTTCGGGTCGAACAGCGGCACCGCGATACGGCCCGAGTACAGCGTGCCGAAGAACGCGACGAGATAGTCGAGGTTCTGCGGGCACAGAATCGCGACGCGGTCGCCGGGCTGGGTGACCTGTTGCAGGCGGGCGCCGACGGCCCGGTTGCGGGCGCCGAAGTCGGCCCAGCGCAGGTCGCACGCGACGCCGTCACGCTCGGTGGAGAAGTCGATGAACCGGTAGGCGAGCTTGTCTCCACGCACCTTCGCCCATCGTTCGACGTGTTTGACCAGGCTCCCGTTGTCGGGAAACTTGATCAGTCCGTCCTTGATGAACGGGTTATGGAACCCCATCGCACTCTCCTGTCAACGGCACACACTTCTGGATGCCGAATCGCATGATCCCCGAGCCGCCCCCAACCCCCGCAAAATCGTACCGGTCGGCTATCCACTAAATGCTCTTAGTTTTTTCTTAATGTTAGGGGACGTGCTGTCGCCGTCCAAATCAGGTCTGGTCACAGGTCAGCCATGTTTCGGCTGCGGGGCGTTATCGATCAATTCCTGCGCCCAGCGCTGGGTCCACTGGGTGGCCGACAGCCCGTCGAGATTCCAGAACTGCGTGGTGGCGTACATCGCGTGAATCGGTTGCCCCGCACCGCCGAGCAGGATGTCGATGGTCTTGGGCAGGTTCATGATGTTGAACGCCTCCGGCGGCGCCGAGCAGATCAGGTCGCCGGGCGCGCAGATCTCCTTGACGCGATCGTTGAGCATGCCGAACCCGCCGGGCCGCGGGCCCGTCATGGCCAGGCCCATACCGTCGAGCATGGGCACATCGCGCAGCGTGATCTCGGCGCCCTGACCCGGCGGACTGGGTCCCACGTCCACCCCGACGCCGGTCTGCCGGCGGCCGTCGGCGATCAACGTCACACCCAGCACCAGGTCCTCGTCGACGGGGCCGCGCCCGTTGCCGATATCGCTGGCGATGTCACCGGCGATGACGGCGCCCTGGGAGAACCCGACGATCACATAACTGGTCAGCGGGCAGCGCTCGTTCATCTCCGTCATGGCCTTGACCGTCGCGTTGAAGCCCTCGGCGCGGCTGTCGTTGTAGGTCATCTGGCCGTCCTGCGAGAACGGATTGTGAAACTGCGCCGTGTACGGGACGGTGAACACCTCGAGCCGGTCGGTCGCGAACTGCCCGCGGATCGGGTTGGTGACCCCCAGCAGCAGCGCGATCGGGAACTGAGTCGGGTTGAACGGGTCGAGTTGCGGTGAGGACTCCCACGTGCCCGGAACCGAGATCATCTGCACATCGGGGCAGCTCGCATCCTGGAACTCCGGCCGCGGCTTCTTGGTCGGGCTGATCCCGGTCGGCGGCACGGCCGTGGGCGGGACCCCGGTCGGGCCCTCGGGCTTCCTCAGGATCACCACGACGATGATGATGAGCAACACCACCACGAGCGCCATCGCGCCGGCCGCGACGAGCGCGAGGATACGGTGGCGTTTCCGCCGGTTGGTAGTGGCCATGTATCGGTTGGGCTCCTGCTAGCAGAGTCGTTCGGTTGCGATGCGAATGTAATCGGCGGTCGCCGCGTGCACGTTGACGGTCGGCTTCCTACCGGAGATGTGATCCATCGCATCGCCGCGCACAAGCGGATAGATCGAATCCCAGACCTTCTGGTCGTCGTGCCTGGCGGCGCGGGCCTGGCACACGTACGACCCGATGCGCAGCGCAAGCAGATCGCTGGACGGCGTCACCCCGGCCGACGTGAGCGCGTCGAGATAGCCCTTTTGCCGATCGGTCAGCACGAGCGTGTTGGAGTGCCCGGTGGCCGACGGTGGGGCCGTCGGCTCGCTCGGCTGGCCGGGTGCGGGCGCCGCCTCCGACGTCGGCAAACCCATGGCAGCCATGACGTCGGGACCCGAACAACCGGTCAACAACGCCGTCGCCGAAGCTATCAGCAGCGACCCTGCCGCAGTCGTCCGTACCGAGCGTTGCACTCCTCCAAGGTACCGGCTGCCGACGTGCGGGCCCGGTTCTGAACAGCGGGTCGCCGGCTAAGCGATCGTCGCCGCCAATTCGCCGCTCATGGCCGCGAGCTGACCGCTCCACGAACCCCAGTCGTGGGTCCCGCTGGTCGGGAAGTCGAAGTGTCCGTTCTTGCCGCCGACCGAGCGGTAGTGCTGGTAGAACTCGCGATTGGTGCCCTGTGCGATGTCGCAGTAGCCGATCATCGCGGGGGGATCGGTGCACCCGCCGGCCGGCGCGCTCCACACCCACAGCCGGGTGTTGTTGTCGGCCAGCAACTGCACATGGACGTTGGGCGAATGCCACTTCCACCGTCCCAGCTGTGGCAGTCCCCACATGTTGCGGGTCTCGACTCCGCCGAACTGCGCCAGCCCGGCGGTGATGGCGCCGTCGACGCCGGTGCGTTCGGGGGTCAGGAAGCCGGACAGGGAGCCGGCGAAGCGGTAGCGGTCCGGATGGAAGGTCGCCATCGCCATCGCGCCGTAGCCGCCCTGCGCCGCACCGACGATGCCGTGCCCCGACGGCGCCAGGCCCTTGTTGGCGGCCAACCAGTTCGGCAGCTCGTCGGCCAGGAACGTCTCCCACTGCTTGCTGCCGTCGAGCTCCCAGTTGGTGTACATACTCCACGCGCCGCCCGCGGGTGCGGCCACCGAGATGCCCTTACCCGCGAGGGTGTTCATCGCGTTGCCCGCGGTGACCCAGTTGCTGACGTCGGGCGCGGCATTGAACGCGTCGAGCAGCACGACCGCGTGCGGGCCTCCGCCTTGGAAGGCGACGGGGATGTCGCGTCCCATCGCCGCCGACGGCACCATCAGCATCTCGACTTGCGCCTCGGCCTTCGGCGCGAGCGCCGTACCCGCGGTCCACAAGCCGGCGGCCAGCGCCACGGTCAAGATCGCCCGGAAGATCCCCTGCATCGGCTCGCCCACCTCACATTGGTCTGCTGTCCCCGCGCGAGGTAGTCAATCACACACCGGCGCGGGCGTGGTCCGAAAAAGCCGACGGCGGCGACCCCGCAGGATCGCCGCCGCCAACTATGAACCTATTGCCGTCAGTTACCGGCGTCCGTCGTCGTGACCGAAGCCTCGGTCGCGATCGGGGTCGACGGCTGCGGCGTGGCGCCGAGCACGCGCTGGATGTCCGGCTTCATCTGCTGGAGCTGCTGGCCCCAGTACGGCCAGTCGTGCGTACCGCCCTGCGGGAAGTTGAACACACCGTTCTTGCCGCCCGCGGCGAGGTACTGCTCCTGGAACGTCTCGTTCGTGCGCAGCGTGAAGCTCTCCAGGAACTTCGCGTTGAAGTTGTCACCGGCGACGCGACCGTTGATCTCGGCCGGCTTGCCGTTACCGGCATAGACCCAGATCCGGGTGCCGTTGGCGACCAGCTGACCGATATTGACCATCGGATCGTTGCGCTTCCACGCCGGATCGCTCGACGGGCCCCACATGTCCTCGGACTCATAGCCGCCCGCGTCGCCCATCGACAGACCGACCAGCATCGGCCACCAACCCTCCGAGAGGTTCAGGAAGCCCGACAGCGAAGCGGCGTACTGGAACTGCTGCGGGTAGTAGATCGCCAGCGTCATCGCGGCCGAACCGGCCATCGACAGCCCGACCGCCGCATTGCGGTTCGGGTTCACGCCCTTGTTGGCCGCCAGGTACGCGGGCAGTTCCTGGGTCAGGAACGTCTCCCACTTGTACGTCTGGCATCCGGCCTTACCGCAGGCCGGCTTGTACCAGTCGCTGTAGAAGCTGGACTGGCCACCCACCGGCATGATCACCGCGAGCCCGGAGTCCAGGTACCACTCGAAGGCCGCGGTCTCGATGTCCCAGCCGTTGAAGTCATCGCGTGCACGAAGACCGTCGAGCAGATACACGCCCGGTGCGTTCGGACCGCCATTCTGGAACTGAACTTTGATGTCACGGCCCATCCCGGCGGACGGAACCATGAGGTACTCGACCGGCAGACCCGGACGAGAGAAAGCCCCCGCAGTCGCCGAGCCTCCGATGGCGCTGATCAAGCCGGGCAGCACGGCGGCGACCATCGCCGCTCCGGCCAGCCGGCGGACCCAGGCACCCCGGATCTTGCCAACGAACTTCATGCTTCATCTATCCCATCTGTTGTATGCCGCACGCGGAACCGCCCCTCAGGCAAGCCGCGTAACCCGTGCAGTCAACCACACGTCGGCGTGATCTTCCCATTCGAGAGATGTCGACCCTGGTCACGCCGCTCCGCCTCGGAGTGTGGTGACCAGGTCGGGTTTCAGGGCTTGCAGTTGCGCACCCCAGTACGGCCACGCGTGTTTTCCCCCGGAAGGGAATTCGAACGTGGCGTGGTTTCCTCCGGCCCGTCAGGTAGGCCGTCTGGAAGTCTTTGTTGGTCTTGACCGCCATCGATTCCAGGCTGTCGGCACCCGCGTCCGGTGGCGCGGATCCGCCTGGCGCACAGTGAATCCACAGCCGAGTGTTGTTGGCCGCCAACCTGTCCCGGATCACCTGCGGCATCGACGGCGCCGACGCGTTCAGGAACCCCGAAAGTGACTCCGCATAAGCGAACTGATGCGGGTGGTGGGCCGCCAGGTACTCGTTGGGAAGTCCCGCACAGGAGAACGCGCCGGCGTGCGGCACCGCACCGACCGCCAGCGCGCGGCGAAGCCAGGTTCGCACAGGTCGGTCCATCCGTTCGTATCTCGGGCCCCGCGAAGGAGCAGTTCGCGTCTGTCTATCGGCGCAGAGGGGTCGCGGCGTTACGGACCCGTGGCGGGCATCCCCGTGTACGGCTCGGATACCGGTTCCGGCACCGGCAACCCGCAGCGTGCGAGCTCGTAGAGAGGGACGCGGTCGATCCGGTACTGCGTGAACTGGTAGGCGTGCACGAGGTTGGACAGGAACCGCCGCGGCGTCATCGGGCCGCGCACAGAGTTCAGCATCGCGTCGGTCTCCGGGCATTCCAGCGCCACCTCGGCCTGCCTGACCCAGTCCTCGTCGATGTAACCCGGAATGAACGGCGGCTCTTTGAGAAACGGCCCCTCCGCGATCGCCCAGTCGGGGAACAAGTTCTTGTCGTGGCCGATTCGGCCGTCCTCGAGGCGCTCGGTGTGTGCGGCCAACGGATTGGCCAGCCCGATCTGGTCGATGACCCGGACGTCGAGCCCGACGTTCATGCCCAGCATGCCGAGATTGGTGAAGAAGACCGTGTGCGGGCCTCGGTAATCGTCCGGCGCATCCGGTGGCGGCGGCAGCGCGGGCACCACGTCCCACTGGTCGTAGTTGCCCGACGGCAGCAACAGCGCACCGTCGGGGGTGTTCTCCAACGCCTGGAGCACGGCGCGCATCCGCGGATAGTCGAGGTAGTCCGCGGCGGTCAGCGGGTGGGCATGGCCGGTGGCCTGGGAGTAGAACCGCCGCTCGTCGACGATTCCGGAGTACGTGACGCGGGTGGCGTCGCGGCCCATTCCCGGCGAATTGGCCGCCCACAGCGCCCATCCCGCGACCGCCAGCCACAACACGGCGGTGGCGCCGACGAACAGATAGCCCGCGCCGCGCGCCATCCGGGTCTCGTCGGGAAGTACCACAGGGATCACCGCGATCGGCGCCAGCATGACGAACAGCGGTGTGAGAAGCACCCTGCCGTGCATGAAGTCCCCACCCTGACGGATCCAGTAGATCGCCTGCAGCAGACCGCTGACGAGGAAGAAGATCACCACCGCGGCGGGGCTCTGCACCATCCGCGCCATGCGCCCGGAGCCAGCGGCCAACGCACCGCGGTTCGGACGGGGACGGCCGCGGATGACCCACACGACCCCAGCGAGCCCGGCGAGCAGGATCGCCGGCGCCCACAACAGGTAGGGCTGGTTGAAGTTCGCCAAGTAGACGAAGCCCTGCGACCACTTCGCGCCACTCGCGTCCTTGGCCACCGCGGTGTTGGGAACCACCAGGCCGTAGTAGCCCATCCGGAAAATCTGGTAGGCCACCGGAAGCAGGCCGCCGGCGACGACGATCACCGCGCGGCGACGCCAATCGCGTGCCGCGATCAGCATCATCACGAGGGCGGACCCGCCGATCAACGCCAGCTCGGGCCGGATCAGCACGCTCAGGCCGGCAACGAAAGCCAGTGCGACGTCGAAGGTTCGACTGTCCGGGCGTGACGTCTGGGTTGCCAGGGGTTGTCGGCGGATCGTCGGTGCGCCTGCGCGCGGGAGAGGCGCGGTGGTGCGGTGGCCGCGCGGCTGCTGGGACCAGCACACCATCATCCACCACAGCAGACCCAGATACGCCAGCACCAAACCGTTTTCGAGACCGGAGGTGGCGAAGTCGCGCGCGGGCGGAAGCGCGATGTAGACCAGTACGCCGGCAGGCAGCATCAACGCACGCCTGCCTTGCAGGCTCGGCGCGTACAACCGTCCGGTGCCCAACATCACCAGGGCCACGCCCGCCAGGCTGAGCACCAGCGCCAAAACGAGCACGACGTACTCCAACCGCACGGAGCCGCCGACCAGCGCGCCGAGGTAGACCAGGTAGGTCCACACGGTCGAGGTGTTGGCCTCGACGCGCTCACCGGCGTTGAACACCGGGCCGTTGCCTGCCAACAGGTTTCGGACGGTGCGCAGCACGATCAGGCCGTCGTCGGCGATCCAGCGCCGCTGCCACGCCCCCCAACCGAACAGCACCACGACCACCAGCACGCTGAGCCACAGGCTGATCCGGACCGTGTTGTCGTACCGGAACGCGGGCCAGCGGGCGAGGCTGCGTTCGATCTCACCGACCCATCCGCCCGGCGCCGGCGGGCGGAGGGTCTCAGCTGAGGAAGACGGCGGCACCGATGGTCCCGATCCACGCCAGCAGCAGCAGCTGCAGAACCCGGTCTTTGAGCGCGATCTCCTCGGGCTCCCCGGCCAATCCGCCGTCGACGTCGACCGCGTACCGAAGGATGGCGATGGTGATCGGAATGATCGTGACCGCATACCACGACGCGGTGGACCCGTCGCGTTCGAAGGCCCACAGGCCGTAACAGAGCACCATCGCGGTGGCCGACAACGTCCACACGAAGCGCAGATACGACGCCGTATAACTCTCCAGAGACTTTCGGATCTTGGCGCCTGTGCGTTCGGCGAGTTGCAGTTCGGCGTACCGCTTGCCGGCCACCATGAACAGCGAACCGAACGTCATCACGAGCAGGAACCACTGCGACAGCGGGATGCCCGCCGCGGCGCCGCCGGCGATGGCGCGGATCAGGTATGCCGACGACACGATGCAGATGTCGAGCACCGCCTGGTGCTTGAGCCCGAAGCAGTACGCCAACTGCATCGCGATGTAGACCGCGATGACCACCGTCAGGTTCAGCGACGCGAGAACGGAGATACCGAGCGCCGCAGCCGCCAACACAACAGATGCGGTGTAGGCCAACCATTCCGGCACCACGCCGGCCGCGATCGGCCGGAACCGCTTCGTGGGATGCTGACGGTCGGCCTCCACGTCGCGCGCGTCGTTGACGAGATAGATCGAAGAGGCCGCCAACGAGAACGACACGAACGCGATGAGAATGTTGACCGCGACGCCGCCGTAGTCGTATTGGACGTCGCCGCCGAGGGAGGCGATCGGCGCGGCCAGAACGAGCAGGTTCTTCACCCACTGCCGTGGGCGGATCGCCTTGATAAGACCCGTCGCGACGTTGCGCGGCGGCCCCTTCTGCGGTGCCGGTTGTTCGCTCATAGGCCGTACGCTCTCTGCGCTGCTGTCACTGGAGATGCTCATGCGTTCCCTTCGGCGCGGTCGGCCGCCGTGCCGACGGCCTTGGCGACGACGGCCCCGACCGCGATGCCGGTGAGCACGTCGCTGGGGTAATGCACGCCGAGCACCAACCGCGACAACGCCATCGGTGGCACCAGCAGCGCCGGCAGCGGCAGCCCGGTGACCCTGGCCATCAGCACCGACGCCGCCGTGGTCGACGTCGCGTGCGCGGACGGGAAGCTCAATCGGCTCGGCGTGCCCACGTTGACCGAGATCGCGGGGTGGTGCGGTCGTTCGCGGCGGACCACCCGCTTGATCAGCACCGCGGCGGCGTGTGCGGCGAACGCACCGGCGCCCGCGGTCAGCCACCCACGCCGACGGTCGGCCTGAAAGAGCGCTCCCAACAGGGAGATTGCCAACCACCCCAGGCTGTGCTCGCCGAAATGGGACAGTGCGCGCGCGACCGACAGGACCGCGGGGCGGTCACCGAGCGCGGACTGCACCGCGACCAGAGCGGCCTCCTCGCCGCGCTGGTCTCGCGGGCGAAGAGCCGGGTCCTCGCCCGCAGGGCGCAGGAGCGAGCTCTCATCCATGTGCAGACGACTCCAGAAGGACCGTCTCCCACTTCTGCTTGCTAGTCAGAGTCGGCAGCGCCTCGCGATACACCTTGCGCATCCGGTTGAACTTGCGCGCGAGCCGCGCCTGGCGCTTGAGCGATTCCCGCAGCAGTTCGAACATCTTCTCGCGGTCGCGCTGGCGGTACACGACACCGCGGCCGTCGGCGGTCGTCACGGTGACGCCGTCCACCCGGCACAGCGAGAACCACCGGGCATCCTGGGTGGCGACGTTGATCTGGGGCCGCCGATGGTGTTCGGGGTCATGCGGCCGCAGCTGGTGAATGACGCCGCGTGACAACCGCGTCGAGATGGCCAGCGCATTGGTGGGGATCCGCACCTTTTTGCGCCAGCGCTTGTCCGAGGGGGTCGGAAGCTCAGCCGCGCTCGGCAGTACCACCGCATCCGGATACTCCTGGCGCATCTTGCGCACCTCGGGCAGCGCCGACTCCAGGATCGAGAACAGGTGCTCGGGCCCGGCCAGGAAATCGTCCATCGCCTTGTTCTGAATCGCGACGGTCGAATACTCAAGGCACAGTAGGTGTTTGAGTGTCGCCTTGAGGTGGCTTGCGATCAGCCCGCTGACGTTGCCGTCCCAGTGCAGCGCAGCGACGACCAGCCGGTTGCGCAAGTGGAAGTACGCCTGCCAGTCGATCGCGTCGTCTTTGTCGCTCCACGCCATGTGCCAGATCGCCGCGCCGGGAAGCGTGACCGTCGGATAGCCGTGCTCACCGGCGCGCAGGCCGTAGTCGGCGTCGTCCCACTTGATGAACAGCGGCAGCGGCTGGCCGAGTTCCTCGGCGACCTGGCGCGGGATCATGCACATCCACCAGCCGTTGTAGTCCACGTCGATGCGCCGGTGCAGCAACTTGCTGCGTTCTGAATCCTCGTCCGCCAGAGCGTGTCTGGCGAAGTTGTGGTCGTACTCGGTGTTGACCGCGTTGGTCCACATGAAGTTCTCGGAGTCGACCATCTCGCCCATGACGTGCAGGTGCGAGGGCTCCTGCAGGTTGAGCATCTGGCCGCCGACCAGCGTCGGTGTCTTTGCGAATCGGTTCATCGCCAACGCCCGCAGGATCGAGTCGGGCTCGACGCGGATGTCGTCGTCCATGAACAGGATCTGTTCGCAGTCGGTGTTCTTCAGCGCCTCATACATCACCCGGCTGTAGCCGCCGGAGCCGCCGAGGTTGGGCTGATTGTGGATGGTCAACCGGTTCCCCAGGGCGGCCGCCACCTCGCCGAAATTCGGATGGTCCTTGGCCTTGTTGTTTCCCTGATCGGAGACAATCACGGCACTGATCACCTCGTCCACCAACGGATCCGACGTCAGCGCCGCCAGTGCGTTGACACAGTCCGCGGGGCGGTTGAAGGTCGGAATGCCGACGGCAATGTTGGCCCGGCCCGGTGCGGGCACCGGCGCGTACCAGCCGGCGTGGTGCAATGTCGAGGCGGCGTCGGTGGCGATGTCGAACCAGATCCAACCCCCGTCCTCGAACGGTCCCAGCTCGACCTCGAACTCGACATGGGCGGGTTCGCCGTCGCGCTCGCTGACGATCGGGGCACCGCCGACGGTGATCCGCGCGCCGGTGGCCTTGGACCGGTAGACGTCGACGCGCGCACTGCCGGTCAGCTCGACCCGCAGCACCACCGATTGCAGGATCGACCAACGCCGCCAGTAGCTCGCCGGAAACGCGTTGAAATAGGTCGCGAACGACACTTGCGACTCGGTGCCGATCTCGAGTTCGGTGCGCGAGGGCGCGTGTGCGCGCTTGGCGTTGGTTTCCGCTTCCTCGATGTAGAGCTTGCGGACGTCATGGGGTTCGCCTGGACGCGGCAGAATCACGCGGGCCAGCAGGCTGACCGCCTTGGATTCTGCGGATTCCAATGCGCCGGAGGGGATCTCGCTCATGCGCTACTGCTTTCTGGGCCCGGTTCGGTCAGTGGCGCACCGTCGCGCAGGTGCGGTGCGAGTGTGTTGTCGTACATGCTCAGCGCGCTGGCGATCGCCATGTGCATGTCCAAGTACTGGTAGGTCCCCAGCCTGCCCCCGAACAACACCTTCGCAGAAGCGGTTTCGGCCTTGGCCCGGGCCCGGTAAGCGGCCAGCAACGCGCGGTCGGCTTCAGTGTTGATCGGATAGTAGGGCTCGTCGTCGTTGTCGGCGAACCGGGAGAACTCGCGCATGATGACCGTCTTGTCGGTCGGGTACGTGCGCTCGGGGTGGAAGTGGCGAAACTCGTGGATCCGGGTGTAGGGCACATCGAGGTCGTTGTAGTTCATCACCGGCGTGCCCTGGAAGTCCCCGGTGTCGAGCACCTCCATCTCGAAGTCCAAGGTGCGCCACCCCAGCCGGCCGTCGACATAGTCGAAGTACCGGTCGAGGGGGCCGGTGTAAACGACCGGCGCATCGGGGTTCTGGGCGCGCAGTTCGTCGCGGACGTCGAACCAGTCGGTGTCCAACCGGACCTCGATGCGGTCGTCGGCGGCCATGTTCTCCAACCACTTGGTGTAGCCGTCGACCGGCAACCCCTCGTAGGTGTCGTTGAAGTAGCGGTTGTCGAACGTGTAACGCACCGGAAGCCGGGTGATGTTGGCCGCAGGCAGATCTTTGGGATCGGTCTGCCACTGTTTGGCCGTATAACCCTTGACGAACGCCTCGTAGAGCGGACGCCCGATCAGCGAGATGGCCTTCTCCTCGAGGTTCTGCGCGTCCTCGGTCTTGATCTCGGCGGCCTGCTCCCTGATCAGTTGTCGCGCCTCATCGGGAGTGAAGTACTTGCCGAAGAACTGCGACACCAGCCCCAGCCCCATCGGGAACTGGTAGGCCTGCCCGCCGTGCATGGCGTACACCCGGTGCTGGTATCCGGTGAACTCGGTGAACTGACGCACGTAGTCCCAGACCCGCGTGTTGGAGGTGTGGAACAGGTGCGCCCCGTACTTGTGCACCTCGATACCGGTCTGCGGCTCGGCCTCGGAGTAGGCGTTACCGCCGATGTGCGGGCGGCGCTCGATGACGAGAACCCGCTTGTCCAGCTGGGTTGCCACGCGCTCGGCAATCGTCAGGCCGAAGAATCCGGAGCCGACGACAAAGAGGTCGAAACGGGCTCCGGAGGGCTGGAGCGCTGGGCCCCCGCGCGAAGCGCCGGGGACGACCGGGGAAACAGGCGTGGTCATCGGCAGCAAGGGTATCCGACCGCGACCGTCGCGCCCGAATCCGACAGGAGCCGAATATTGCGATCGGCTCACGATTACATATCGTCACTTTCGCCTCAGAAGTCACACCAGTACCGTCGATCACGTCGGTTCCGACTACCGACAGCGCACGACCTGGGCTGTTCACCTGAATCGCCTAGCCGAACCACAAAGCGACCACTAATAGTCGTAGCCCATGTATTGAGGAGACTTCCGTGCCGAACCGACGTCGACGCAGGCTGTCGACAGCCACGAGCGCAGTCCTGGCCTTGGCAGTCGCGAGTCCCGCTGCAGTAGTCGCCGTGACCGAGCTGTCGGAGGCCACCAAGCCGGCCCCCCAGCACCGCGAATTCGTCCAGGCGGCAACGATCACCGATCTTCCGAACGAGCTGATGTCCGCCCTGTCCCAGGGCCTCTCGCAGTTCGGCATCAACCTTCCGCCGATGCCGACCGGAATGCTGACCGGGACGGGATCGAGTTCGCCCACCACGCTGACGTCTCCGGGGCTGACCACACCGGCGCTGACCACGCCCGAGTTGACGTCGCCCAGCCTGACCGCGCCCGGGCTCAGCACGCCCGGCCTGACGGCTCCGAGCCTGACGGCCCCGAGCGCGACGGTTCCCGGTGTCACCGCGACCGCACCTTCACTGACCGATCCGGCGTTGACCAACCCCGCGCTGACCAGCCCGGCACTGACCAGCCCGACCGGTGACGCCGGCCTGACCACGCCGGGACTGACCACGCCCGGACTGTCGACGCCGCCGGCGCTGACCGATCCGGCGCTCGGCGCCACGCCGATCTCGTCGGCCACCGGGTTGCCGGCTCCCAGCGAGGTGCCGATCGCGGCGCCGATCGGGCTGGATCCGGCCGCAGGCACCTATCCGATCCTCGGCGATCCCTCGCTGGCGACGATGCCCGCGGCCACCGGCACCTCCGGCAGCGGCGGAATCATCGGCGAGCTGTCCAGCATGGCCGATCAGCTCGGCGCGGGGCAGGCGATCGACCTGCTCAAGGGCATGGTGATGCCGGCGATCATGTCGGCGGCCAAGCCGCCCGGCGCACCTGCGGTGCCCCCGGTTCCGGCCCCCGTGCCGGCACCCGCACCCGGCGCTTAAATACCTGTCACCAGACGGCACCGCAGAAGCCGCTTCGGCTCTGCGGTGCCGGTGCAGGTTTGGCAGTCGATTAGTTCTGCTCCGAACCGTGTCGCACCACCAGCATCACCTGGCACATACGTAACATCAGTCCGTGCCGACTCGCCGTCCCACGCCATCGCTGCTGTTCACCGCGCTTGCGGCGACGGTCGTGATGTTGCCGATGGCGCTATTCGGTCTGCCCGGCGACGGTGACGACGAAGCGATCGCCGAGGCGCCGCAACTGGCGCAGCAACCGCTGACCGGGCTCGGCGGCGGGGAGACGATTCGCGAGATCCA
The DNA here is from genome assembly GCF_001570485.1 of Mycolicibacterium novocastrense. Classification (GTDB taxonomy): domain Bacteria; phylum Actinomycetota; class Actinomycetes; order Mycobacteriales; family Mycobacteriaceae; genus Mycobacterium; species Mycobacterium novocastrense. The sequence goes on along the minus strand of NZ_BCTA01000026.1, from coordinate 224,360 downwards.
CCAGGACACACCGTTCTCCTTGGTGGCACTGACCGCACAGGACTTCACCGGAACGACCGCACGGGTGCGCGCCAAGAAGGCCGACGGCACCTGGGGCCCCTGGTACGACGCCGAACCCCTCGAAGGTGTCGGGCCGGACACTCCGACCGAGGGGCCTGTCGGCACCGAGCCCGTGTTCGTGGGCCGCACCACCACGGTGCAGATCGCGGTGACCCGCCCGCCCGACGCGCCCAAGACCCCGGATGCAGCGCCCACGACCCCGGAGCTGGGTTACGTCCCGGCGAACACCGAGCACTCCTTCGGGCAGAACCTCAATGCGGTGCTGATCAGCCCTCCGCAGGCGCCGCCGATCGACACGCTGCCTCCCCCGTCGGCGGTGAGCGCGCCCGGGGTCCCGCCCAACATCATCAACCGCGCGCAGTGGGGCGCCGACGAATCGATGCGGTGTGGAGATCCCCGGCTCGACTTCGGAGTCCGGGCGGGGGTGGTGCACCACACCGCGGGAAGCAACGAATACGCCCCGCAGGACTCGGCGGGCATCATCCGCTCGATTTACGAGTACCACACCCGCACGTTGGGTTGGTGCGACATCGCATACAACGCACTGGTCGACAAGTTCGGACAGGTCTTCGAGGGACGCGCCGGCGGTATCACCCGACCCGTCGAGGGTGCGCACACCGGAGGCTTCAACCGCGACACCTGGGGTGTGGCGATGATGGGCAACTTCGAGATGGTGCCCCCGACCCCGATTCAGCTGCGCACCACGGCCCGGCTGCTGGGATGGCGACTCGGCCTGGACCACGTCGACCCCCGCGGCACCGTGGTGCTGGCCTCAGGCGGCGGCTCGTTCTCGAAGTTCCCGACCGGAGCGACACCGCTGCTGCCCGCGATCTTCACCCACCGCGACGTCGGCGCCACCGAGTGCCCCGGTAACGCTGCGTACGCGCTGATGGACCACATCCGCGACATCGCCGCACGCTTCAACCAGCCGCCGGGGCCCGACGACCTGTCCGAATCATTGCGCGGGGGCGCGATATTCGCGAAGTGGGAAGCCATGGGCGCGATGAAGAGCCCGCTGGGCAGGCCCACGTCGCTGGAGGCCTCCGGCGAGAACGGCGCGCGCTATGTCACGTTCGAACGCGGTGCGATCTACTGGTCACCGGAGAGCGGCGCCGAGCCTGTCACCGGCGAGATCTACAAGGCTTGGGGCGCACTGGGTTTCGAACGCGGTGCGCTCGGACTGCCCACCAGCGGCGAAATTCAGGAGCCGTTGTGGATCGTGCAGAACTTCCAGCACGGCACGCTGAACTTCGACCGCGAGAAGGGCACGGTGACAAGGGTTTTCGATGGGATCCCCGTGGAGCTGCCCAAGCCCGACTTCGACACCCCGCCTGTGCAACTCGAGCGATTCACCCCGCCGATCAGCACCTGAGACCTAGGCCCACCAGCGCTCGAGCACACGCGCGACGCCGTCGTCGTTGTTGGTCGAGGTGACCTCGTCGGCCGCGGCCAGCGCCGCCGGATGGCCGTGTCCCATGGCGACCCCCAGGCCGGCCCAGCGCAGCATCGGTACATCGTTGGGCATGTCGCCGAATGTGACGATCGCGTCGGCGCTGATGCCCAGCGGGTCAGCCACTTCGGCGACCCCGGTGGCCTTGCTGATGCCGACCGGCATGACCTCGATCAGGCCGTTGTTGGTCGAGTACGTGATATCGGCAACGTGGCCGATGTGATCGGTGAGAGTGGCCGCCATGTCAGAGCTGCGCGCACCGGCCTTACGAATGAGCAGTTTGACCGCAGGCGCGCTGAGCAGGTCCTCGAACGACACCTCGGTGTTGTCCGGATTGAGCCACGCGTGTTCGTACCCGGGCGAGCTGACGAATTGCGGGGTCGCGGCGTCGTGGGCGCTGTTGCCAACCCGCTCGACGGCAAGGCCCGCCCCCGGGATTGCCTGCGTCGCGATCTCGGCGAGCTCGGCGAGCACGTCGGTGGTCAGCGTGCGCGCGGACACGATGCGGTCGTTCGCCGGGTCGTAGAGCACCGCACCGTTGGCGCACACCGCCATCGGGGCGAAGCCCAACGCGTCGACGACCGGTTGCACCCATCGCGGCGGCCGTCCCGTGGCGATCACGAACTCCGTGCCCGACTCCACCGCGGCGGTGACCGCGGCCCTGGTGCGCGCAGAGACCTTCTCGTCGTCGTCGAGCAACGTCCCGTCGACGTCGGAGGCGATCAGCAGGGGCGTGTTCATGGTGCTGACCACCGCGGGCCGGGGATCACCGGCGACTCTTGGCTTCGCGCAGGGCACGCTTGCGGGCGCGCTCGGCCAGTTCGGCCTCGTCGAGCGCCTTCGCCTCGTCCAGGGTGGGTGCGGAGCCCCCGAGTCGGCGCGGCACCCAGTGCGCCCCTTCGGGGTGGGGGTAGTCGCGCTGCGCCTCGTGCAACAGTTCGGTCATCGCCGAACGCAAATCCTGCAACGTCTGCTCCATCGTCTCGTTGGCCCGTACGGGGTTACCCACCTGCACCGTGATCGGAATCCTGTTGCGACGCAGACGCCGGGGATGATCCTTGGTCCACAGCCGCTGCGCGCCCCACACGATGAGCGGGACGATCGGCACGTCGGCTTCGCGGGCCATCCGGGCCGCACCGGTCTTGAAGTCCTTGAGCTCGAAGCTTCGGCTGATGGTGGCCTCCGGATAGACGCCGACGAGCTCACCGGCGCGCAGGCGTTCGACAGCCACGGCGTAGGCCCCGGCCCCGGCACGGCGATCCACCGGGATCGTGCCGGTGTGGCGGATCAGGAAGCTGACGACCTTCACGTCCTGCATCTCTTCTTTGATCATGAACCGCAGGCGCCGCTTGCGGTAATGCACCGCCAGCGCGGCGGGCAGCCAGTCGACGTAGCTCGTGTGGTTGATCGCGATCACCGCACCCCCGGCGGCGGGGATGTTCTCCAGGCCCCGGTAGCTGATCTTGTAGCCATTGATCCTGACCGCCGACTTGACCAGAACCTCAAGCGTGTAGAAGACCGGCTCCATGGCGGCTACCCGGTCGCTCCGCTGGGGTCGGGACGCTGGGCGCGCCTGGCCGCCTTCTCGGCCGCCTCCTCCGTATCCATCCGGTTGGCCTCGGCGAGCGTCGGCGCGCCACCGCCCAACCGGTGCGGGACCCAGAACTCGCCGGCCGGATGCGCACCGTACTCGTCCTGCACCTGCTCCAGCAGGTGTTGCATGCGCGAATGCAGCAGCGCGGTCAACTCCGGGGCCGGCAGTGTCGGCGGGATCGGTTCCCCGACGGCCACTGTGATCGGCACCTTGGGCCGCCACATCTTCTTGGGATGTCCCTTGGTCCAGATCCGCTGGGCGCCCCAGACGATGTGCGGGACGATCGGCACGTCGGCGGCGATGGCCATGCGGGCCGCGCCGGACTTGAACTCCTTGATCTCGAAGCTTCGGCTGATCGTCGCCTCGGGGTAGACGCCGACCAGCTCACCCTCCTTGAGCTTCTGGCACGCCTGGGCGAACGAGTCGGCGCCGCTGTCGCGGTCCACCTCGATGTGGCGCAGGCTGCGCATGAGCGGCCCGGAGATCTTGTGGTCGAAGACCTCTTTCTTCGCCATGAACCGCACCTTGCGCCCGAGGCCCTGCCGGTAGGCGGGGAGCCCCGCGAAGGTGAAGTCGAAATAGCTGGTGTGATTGATGGCGATGACCGCGCCGCCGGTCCTCGGCAGGTTCTCCACACCGGTGACCGTGAATTTGAGCCCCTGCACGCGCCAGATCAGTCGCGCCAGCGCAATGACGGTGCCGTATACCGGTTCCACATCAGGCAGCCTAGTCGCGCGGCGGGGCGACCTTCGAGGTCGGCGGTGCCGAGTCCCGTCGACGTTGCACCTGCACGGCGCTCCGCACGCGGCGCTCGGAACCGGAGCCGCCCCGCGTGGGACGAGCAGGGGCTTGCGGCGGCTAGAATCGCCGCAAGCAGCCACCTTGGCAGGAAGGGTATTTGTGCAGGTCACCAGCATCGGCCACGCGGGTTTCCGCATCGACACCGCGGCCGGGAGCATCCTGTGTGACCCGTGGGTGAATCCGGCGTACTTCGCATCGTGGTTCCCGTTCCCCGACAACAGCGCCCTGGACTGGGACGCGCTCGGCGACTGCGACTACCTGTACGTGTCGCACCTGCACCGCGACCACTTCGACCCCAAGCTGCTGCGCGAGCACGTCAACAAGGACGCCGTTGTGCTGCTACCGGACTATCCGGTGCCCGATCTGCGGCGCGAACTCGAGAAGCTGGGCTTTCACCGGTTCTTCGAGACGACCGACTCGGTGCGCCACACCGTGTCCGGGCCCAAGGGCGATCTGGGTGTGATGATCATCGCGCTGCGCGCCCCCGCCGACGGCCCGATCGGTGACTCCGGGCTCATCGTCGATGATTCAGAGACGGTGGCGTTCAACATGAACGACGCCCGGCCCGTCGATCTCGATGTCGTGCACGCCGACTTCGGCCACGTCGATGTGCACATGCTCCAGTACTCGGGCGCCATCTGGTACCCGATGGTCTACGACATGCCCGCGCGGGCCAAGGAGGCGTTCGGGATCCAGAAACGTCAGCGTCAGATGGACCGCTGCCGGCAGTACATCGCGCAGGTCGGGGCGAGCTGGGTCATCCCGTCCGCGGGCCCGCCGTGCTTTCTCGATCCGGAGTTGCGCGACCTCAACGACGACCACGACGATCCGGCCAACATCTTCCCCGACCAGATGGTGTTCCTGGACCAGATGCGCACGCACGGCCACGACGGCGGGCTGCTGCTGATTCCTGGCTCGACGGCCGAATTCACCGGCTCACAACTGGATTCGCTGAACCACCCGCTGCCAGAGGCCGAGGTGGAGGCGATCTTCACCACCGGCAAGGCCGACTACATCGCCGACTATGCCGAGCGGATGGCGCCGGTGCTGGCCGCGGAGAAGGCGAGCTGGGCCGACGCGGCGGGCGAGTCGTTACTGGAGCCGCTGCGCACGGCATTCGAGCCGATCATGATCCAGAGCGATCAGATCTGCGACGGTATCGGCTACCCGGTCGAGTTGAGGCTCGGCTCCGAAACGGTGGTCCTCGACTTCCCCAAACGCATTGTGCGCGAAGCCGTTGCCGCAGAGAAGTTCCGCTACGGTTTCGCGATTCCGCCGGAGTTGGTGCGCACGGTGTTGCGCGACAACGAGCCGGACTGGGTCAACACCATCTTCCTGTCCACGCGGTTCCGGGCATGGCGGGTCGGCGGATACAACGAGTACCTGTACACCTTCTTCAAGTGCCTGACCGACGAGCGGATCGCATACGCCGACGGCTGGTTCGCCGAGGCGCACGACGACTCGACATCGATCACCCTGGACGGCTGGGAGATTCAGCGCAGGTGTCCGCACCTGAAGGCCGACCTGTCGAAGTTCGGCGTCGTGGAGGGTTCGACGCTGACCTGCAACCTGCACGGGTGGCAGTGGAATCTGCAGAACGGGCGGTGTCTGACCACCAAGGGCCACGAGTTGCGGAGTAAGCGAAAGTGACGGTTCCGCAACAACTTTACGACGACGGCATGATCCAGGTCGACCGGGAGGCGGTCACGCTGCGCCGGTACCACTTCCCCTCGGGCACGTCGAAGATCATTCCGCTGAGGTTGATTCGCGGGTACACCGTATCGCCGCTGAACTGGGTGCACCGCTACCGGTTCTGGGGCAGTTCGGATCTGCGCCGCTGGCTGCCGCTGGACGTGCGTAGGCCGCTGAAAGACACGCTCGTCACCCTCGACGTCGACGGCAACCGGTGGCGCCCGGCGTTCACGCCCGAACACCCCGACCAGCTCATCGAGGTCCTCGACGAGCTGCTGAAGCCTTAGCCGCGGTTGCGGCGCAGCCGGCGCGCCGCCAGCAGCCCCACCCCTGCCGTCGCCACCCACGGGCCGCCCACGATCAGCGGATCCAACCACATGTGATTGGCGTCGGCCCGTTTGCTTTTCGCGCGCGCGGCCATGCCGTTGTGGGTGAACTCGGTTTTGACGCCGGTCTCGGTGATCGGGTTGTCCGGGCGCAGGCTGAGCAGCGATCGCAGGTGGTGCTCGACGGCGTCCACACGGTCGGCGAGGATCAGCAGCAGCCAGTGCGCGGCGCGGCCCTCGCTGTACGTGCGATACGAGTAGCGCCGGATCGCACCCGAGAGCCCCCGCGGCGGCGTGGACGTGCCGAACACCGGTGTGAGGAACTGGTGCTCGATGGACCGCTCCCTCGGCCACTTCTCGGGTTGGCGCTCGGGGAAATCCCAGTGGGCTCCGGTCTCGACCGGCTTCAGCTTGGGCACCGAGGGCCTGTCGGCCGGGTCGAGGTCGGCGCCCCAACCCGGGATGCGGGCGCGCAGATCGTCGGAAGCCGGGACGGGTGGATGGTCGGCGGTATAGGTCATGTTGATCCCCCTCAGGCGGCGTCGGGCACGATGACCGGCTTGATGCAGTCGTCGAGCTTGGCGGAGAAGATGTGGTATCCCTCGGCGATGTGCTCGAGTGGGATACGGTGCGTGACAATGTCATTGGGCTTGAGATAGCCGTTCTGGATGTGGGAGAACAGCCGCGGCCACTGCCGTTTGACGGGGCACTGGTTCATCCGCAGCGTCAGCCCCTTGTTCAAGGCGTCGCCGAACTTGACCGCGGAGAAGATCGGCCCGTAGGCCCCCACCACCGAGATCGTGCCGCCCTTGCGCACCGAGTCGATCGCCCAGTTCAGCGCGACCGGAGAACCGCCCTGCATCTTGAGCTTGGCGCCGGTCACGTGTTGGAGCAGGTTGCCGTCGGCCTCGGCGCCCACCGCGTCGATTGCGACGTCGGCGCCGAGATAGCCGGTGGTCTTCTTCATCTCAACGACAATGTCGTCGTACTCGACGAAGTTGAAGGTCTCCGCATGGGCGAAGGCGCGGGCCTTCTCCAGCCGGTATTCGAGGTGGTCGACCACGAGCACTCGGCCGGCACCCAACAGCCACGCGGATTTGGCCGCATACAACCCGACCGGACCGGCGCCGAACACCACCACGACGTCACCCTCGACGATGTCGCCCAGTTGCGCGCCGAAGTAACCGGTGGCCAGCGCGTCGGTGCACATCAGCGCGTCCTCGTCGGCCATCCAGTCCGGAATGATCGCCGGGCCGACGTCGGCGAACGGAACCCGTACGAATTCGGCCTGCCCGCCGTCGTATCCGCCGCACGTGTGGGAGTACCCGTAGATGCCCCCGACCGCGGTCGCGTTCGGATTCACGTTGTGGCAGTTGGAGTACAGTCCACGCGCGCAGTACCAGCACGAGCCGCAGAAGATGTTGAACGGCACCATGACCCGGTCGCCGACCTGGAGGTTCTGGACCGACGGCCCAACCTGCTCGACCACGCCGATGAATTCGTGTCCAAAGGTCATCCCGACCCGGGTGTCGGGCATCATCCCGTGATAGAGGTGCAGGTCCGAACCGCAGATCGCCGCGAGCGTCACCCGCACGATCGCGTCGTTCGGATGCTCGATCGGCGGAACGTCTTTTTCTTCCACCCGTATCTTGTACGGGCCGCGGTAAACCATCGCCTTCACGGCGCCTCCTAGGGTTGGGTTGCGATGCTTTACCCCGGTGTGCGCGCGCGAAACAAATCCGATCCGGCCGCCGGCCCTAGTGCACCGGCGTCAACACGTCCGTACCGACATAGGGCCTCAACGCCTGTGGTACCCGGACGCTGCCGTCGGGCTGCTGATGGTTCTCCAGGATCGCCACCAGCCACCGCGTCGTAGCGAAGGTTCCGTTCAGCGTCGCCGCGATCTGCGGGCGGCCGTTCTCATCGCGGTACCGCACCGCCAGCCGGCGCGCCTGAAAAGTCGTGCAGTTCGACGTCGAGGTCAGCTCACGGTAAGTCTGCTGGGTGGGAACCCAAGCCTCACAATCGAATTTGCGCGCCGCGGAGGCCCCGAGATCGCCCGCGGCGATGTCGATGACGCGGTACGGCACCTCGATGTCGGCCAACATCTGGCGCTGCCAGTCCAGCAGCCGCTCATGTTCGGACTCGGCGTCCTCGGGCTTGCAGTAGATGAAGCCTTCGACCTTGTCGAACTGGTGCACGCGGATGATGCCGCGGGTGTCCTTGCCGTGGCTGCCTGCTTCGCGCCGGAAGCACGACGACCAGCCCGCGTAACGCAGCGGTCCGCCGGACAAGTCGAGGATCTCGTCGGCGTGATATCCGGCAAGTGGCACCTCGGAGGTGCCGACCAGGTACAGGTCGTCGGACTCGATCCGGTAGACCTCCTCGCTGTGGGCGCCGAGGAAACCGGTGCCCGCCATGACCTCTGGGCGCACGAGCACCGGCGGGATCATCATCGTGAACCCGTTCTCGGTGGCCAGCCTGACCGCCAGTTGGAGCAGGCCGAGTTGCAGGAGAGCGCCTGCCCCGGTGAGGAAATAGAACCGCGCGCCGGACACCTTGGCCCCGCGTTCGAGATCGATGAGGCCCAGCGACTCGCCGAGCTCGACGTGATCCTTGGGGTCGTCGATACGCGGCGGCTCACCGACCGTGTCGAGCACGACGAAGTCGTCCTCGCCGCCCGCGGGCACCCCGTCGATGATCACGTTCGAGAGCGCCATGTGAGCCGCGGTGAACGCCTTCGCCGCGTCGGCCTGCGCGGCCTCGGCGGCCTTGACCTTCTCGGCGAGCTGCTTGGCCTGCTCGAGGAGCGCGGGCCGCTCCTCCGGTGAAGCTTTGCCCACCTTCTTGCTTGCGGCCTTCTGCTCGGCGCGCAGATTGTCGGCCGCCGACACCGCGGCCCGGCGCGCGGAGTCGGAGGAGAGCAACGCGTCGACGAGGCTCGGGTCTTCGCCGCGGGCGCGCTGCGAGGCACGAACCGCATCCGGGTTTTCGCGCAGCAACTTGAGGTCGATCACGGGCGCAACCCTACTGGTCGATTCCCCAGGCCAGCACAACCGCATAACTTTACAACTGCATCACTTGTCACAGCACCTGACACGCCTGTCACAATGGAGCAGATGTTGGAGGCACCCGATCGCCCATTCGGCGAGCACGACCCCGCCGACCCGCAGCAAGGCGACACACAGGCGTCGGAGCGGGTGGCGTGGTGGACCAGTCTGCACGCCACGCCGACGCGCCGGGCGCTGGTGCTGACGGCTCTGGGCGGGTTGCTGATCGCGGGCCTCATCACCGCCCTGCCGCAGACCGACGGCGCCAGCGGGCTGACCGCGAGCACGATCTCCCTCGGCCCGCGGGGCAATGAGACGTTCGAACACGCCAAGGCCGGCGACTGCCTCAACTGGCCCGACCGCACACCCGACGCCGCCGAGATCGTCGACTGCGGCCAGGAGCACCGGTTCGAGGTCGCCGAGTCCGTGGACATGCGAACCTTCCCCGGCAGCGAATACGGACCGGACGCCGCGCCACCGTCGAGCGCGCGCATCCAGCAGATCAGCCAGGAGCAGTGCGCCACGGCCGTGAAGAACTACCTGGGCCCGCGCTTCGACCCGAACAGCCGCTTCACCGTGAGCATGCTGTGGTCCGGAGACAAGGCCTGGAGCCAATCCGGCGAGCGCCGCATGCTGTGCGGGCTGCAGCTGCCCGGGCCCAACAACCAGCAGCTGCCGTTCTCCGGCAAGGTCGCCGAGGTCGACCAGTCCAAGGTGTGGCCGCCGGGCACCTGCCTGGGTATCGACCCCACCACCAACCAGCCCACCGACATCCCTGTCGACTGTGCTGCGCCGCACGCGATGGAGGTCACCGGCGCGGTGAACCTCGCCGAGAGGTTCCCCGGGGGGCTGCCGCCCGAGCCCGAGCAGGACAGCTTCATCAAGGACGCGTGCACCCGGATGACGGATGCCTACCTGGCGCCCATCGAGTTGCGCAGCACCACGCTGACGCTGATCTACAGCACCATTTCGCTGCCGAGCTGGGCGGCCGGCAGTCGTCAGGTGTCCTGCAGCATCGGCGCCACGCTGGGCAACGGCGGCTGGTCGACGCTGCTCAACAGCGCCAAGGGCCCGCTGCTGATCAACGGTCAACCGCCGGTGCCGCCGCCGGACATCCCCGAGGAGCGGCTGAACTTCCCGCCGATCCCGATCACCGACAACGAGCCCGTCAACACCTCTCAGTCCACCAGCGGCCAGTCCTCCAGCAGCAGCAGCAGCGGCAGCAGCAGCTCGAGCGACGACAGCGACCAACAGCAGTCGACGCACGGCCAGCAGTCGCCTGATGTCCATCAGGGCGGCGCACCGACCGAGCCCGCGCCCGGCAACACCTTCATCAACGGCGCGCCCCCGCCGCCTCCCGGCGCCCCGCCACCACCGCCGGGTGCGCCGCCACCGCCGCCGGGCGCGCCGCTGCCCCCGCCGCCACCAGCACCCGCGCCGCTTCCGCCGCCTCCCGCACCGGCCCCGGCCCCGGCCCCACCACCGGCACCCGCACCGGCGCCGCCTGGACCGTAGCCGCGTGGCCGTACGGATGAGCCCGCAACGGTTCGACGAACTGGTCTCCGAGGCGCTCGATCTGATACCGCCCAAGCTCGCCGACGCGCTGGACAACGTCGTCGTCCTGGTCGAGGCCCGCAACGACGAAGAGCCCGACCTGCTGGGCCTGTACCACGGCGTCGCCCTGACCGAGCGCGATTCGTGGTACGCCGGTTCGCTGCCCGACACCATCACGATCTACCGCGAGGCACTGCTGGAGCACTGCGACAGCGAGCAGGAGGTCGTCGACGAGGTGGCGATCACGGTGATTCACGAAGTCGCACATCATTTCGGCATCGACGATGAGCGCCTCCACGAACTCGGGTGGGGTTAGCGGGCGAAGACACCGCGCGGCAACTGCGCTTTGTCGCCCATGGGTGCTATCAAGGGGCCATGACCGAGTGCCGAGAATGCGTGGCGGGCCTCGAGCACTGCCACGGCACCGTCATTCACCACGCCGCGTATCGGCCGGAGTGCACCGAACCCGATTGCGTCACCCCGGAAGTCGCGCACGCCTTCGTGATCGACTGTGAGGCGATCGACTGCGCTTGCGCGGTCGTGGTGTCAGCCCATCGGGTCGGCTGAGCGCAGGGCGTCCTCGACCGGGCGCACGTCGGGCTCCGGATAGAACGGCGGCGTCATCGACCCCCACTGCAGGCAACTCCACCTTCCGTCGGTGATCGGTGCCAGCACGACGGCCTCCGTGTTGCCCAGATGGTGGTCGAGCGCGAAACTGCTCTCGACACCGGCCAGCACCGAGGACACCAACCGGATCGCCGCGCCGTGGCTGACCACCACGATGTCGCCGTGCCAGGTGTCGTCGTCGAGATGACGCATCCGCAGTTGGGTGATGGTGGGCACATAGCGCTCCAGCACATCGTGGCCGGTTTCGCCGTTGGGCATCGCCACGTCGAGATCACCGTCGTGCCACTTCTGGTAGATGGATTCGAACGTCGCGATCGCCTCGTCGTCGTTACGGTCCTCCAGATCGCCCACCTGGACCTCGTGGACCCCGTCGAGTTCCACGGGCGGCAACCGCACCGAACCGGCGATCTCCTCGGCGGTCTGGCGGGCCCGGTGGGCCACCGAATGCGCAAGGATCGCGGGCGCGGCAGGCAGACCCCTGGCGAAGGAGCGCGCCTGATCGCGGCCGAGGTCGGTCAGTTGTGCGCCGGGCGGGCGGGTGTCGAGGCGACGGTGGACGTTCGCCAGCGACTGTCCGTGGCGCACCAGCACCAGACGCCCGCTCACCGCTGTCCCTCCCGGAGTCGCGCCAGCCAGCGGGAGGCTTCATCAAGTCCGGGAGGGACCGCGCCTGCGGCCGCTCCGGTCGGCCAGGATCCAAGGAATCGCATATCCGAACAACGACGGTGCAGCGCCTTGAGTGCCTCGGCCACCGCATCGTCGTCGATGTGCCCGACGCAGTCGAGGAAGAAGATGTAGGTGCCCAAACCCGTTCGGGTGGGCCGTGATTCGATCCGGGTCAAGTCGATGTCGCGGACGGCCAACTCGGTCAGCGCCGACACCAGAGCGCCGGGAACGTTGTCGAGTCGCAGGACCACCGACGTACGGTCGGCGCCCGTGCGCCCCGGCGGCGGAGCAGGCGCTCCGACGAGCACGAACCGGGTGCGCGCGTTGGGTTCGTCGACGATGTCTGACGCCAGCGACTCCAGGCCGTAGCGCTTGGTGGCGAGCGCGGTACTCACCCCCGCGTCGGCGCGGCCCTCGGCGACGTCGGCGGCCGCGGCGGCGTTGGAGTTGGCGGGCACCACCTGCGCCGACGGCAGATGTTCGGCCAGCCAGTTCCGCACCTGCGCGGCGGCGACGGGGAACGCGGCGACGGTCTTCACGTCGTCGGGGGCCGTGCCGTCGCGGACCGCGATCGTGAACGAGACGTCGAGCGTGAGCTCGGCGAAGATCTGCAGCGGTGTGCCACCGGCCAGGCCGTCGAGGGTGGGCAGCACCGAGCCCTCGATCGAGTTCTCGATCGGCACGCAGGCGTAGTCGGCGGTGGCTTCGCGCACAGCGGCGAGCGCACCTGTGGTGCTGTCGCACGCGACCGGTGTCACCTCTCGGGCGCCCGGCCCGCCGGGCAGCATGCCGCTGCTCGACATTTTGAGCAGCGCCGCTTCGGTGAAGGTCCCCTCGGGGCCGAGATAGGCGATGCGCAGCACGGATCAACACTATCGGGTCACTGCGGTAATGCCGTTCCGCTGCACGAAAGCCTTGCGGGATCCGCCATGGCCTAGTTAAGTTAGGCTCACCTTATCTCAGAGGAGGCGGGATGGCGACAACTGTCACGGCACCGACGACGGCCGAGCGGATCCGCAGCGCATGCGCCAAGGCGGGCGGCGCGATGCTCGCGGTGGAGGGCGGCGACAACGGGACGCCCACCGAGACACCCGTCCACCACTTGCTCGGCGACGGCTCGTTCGCGATCACCGTTCCCGCCGACAGCGCGGTGGCGGCCAAGGCCGTCAGCGCGGGCACCGGCGGGGTGCAGGCGGTGCTGGAGATGACGGACTACGCGCCGCTGCCCCTACGCGAGCCGGTGCGTTCGCTGGTGTGGATCCAGGGCCGCCTGCACGACGTGCCCGCCGGTGAGGTGTCGGCCCTGCTCGATCTGATCGCCTCCGAAGACCCCAATCCTGCGCTACTTCAGGTGAACTCGGCGACCGCCGACGGCGACAAGGGACACACACTTCTGCGGCTGGAGATCGACTCCGTGGTCGTCGCCGATTCCACGGGCGCCGAATCGGTCACCGTGAGCACGCTGCTGGACGCCCGACCGGACCCGTTCTGCGCGATGGAGTCGTGCTGGCTGCAGCACATGGAGTCCGCGCACCGCGACGTCGTCGAGAGGCTGGCCAGCCGGCTCCCGATGTCGCTGCGCCGTGGCCGGGTCCGGCCCCTGGGCTTGGACCGCTACGGCGTGCAACTGCGGGTGGAAACCGACGAAGGTGACCACGATGTCCGGCTGCCGTTCACCCGCCCGGTCGACGACGTCACCGGGTTGAGCCAGGCGATCCGGGTGCTGATGGGCTGCCCGTTCCTCAACGGGCTGCGCGCACGGAAGTTGTGACGGCACTACCCTAGCTCCGGTGACCGGCGCCCCCGACGAGCTCACCGATCCCGCCCGCCGGGCCCTGCGCATCGAGATCGTCGTCGTCCTGGCGGTGACGTTCGGACTGTCGGCCTACAGCGCGTTGCTGAACCTGATCGAGTCGGTGCTCCTCGGCCTCTCCGGTCAGGTCGTCGCGCTCAATCCGCGCCGCTCCCCTTTCGATCTCATCGACCTCGGCCTCAACCTCGTCTGGGTGTTCCAACTGTCGGCATGGGGCGCGCTGGCCGTATACCTGTTGTGGCGCAGCGGAATCTCTCTCAAGTCGATCGGCCTGGGGCCGCCCCGTTGGCGGGCCGACCTGCTCGGCGGGCTCGGCCTCGCCGCGCTGATCGGGCTGCCCGGTCTGGCGCTGTATCAGGTTGCCCGGCTCCTCGGCATGAACGCCGACGTCGAGCCGGCCGAGTTGTACGACACCTGGTGGCGGATACCGGTGCTGCTGTTGACGGCGCTGGCAAACGGCTGGGCCGAGGAGGTCATCGTCGTCGGCTACCTGATCACCAGGCTGCGCCAGCTACGCGTGAGCCCGGCGACCGCCGTCGTCGTCACCAGCGTCCTGCGCGGGCTCTACCACCTCTATCAGGGCTTCGGAGCGGGGTTGGGGAACCTGGCGATGGGCGTGGTGTTCGGCTATGTCTACCTGCGGACCGGCCGGCTGTGGCCGCTGATCATCGCGCACGCATTGATCGATGCCGTGGCCTTCGTCGGCTATGCGCTGGCCGCCGGCCACCTGGGCTGGTTGCGCTGAACATGCGGGTCGGCGACGTACATTTCTTCAGGTGACCGACAACCGGCAACCGCCCCGCGGGTTCGAGCCGCCGCGGCGGCCGCACCGGGAGCCGTCACAGGTGATCCGCCGCGATCCCAACTACCGGCCGCCCCCACCGAACCCGCCGATCGGGCGGCCTGCCCCGCCTCCACCCCGCATGCCTCCGCCCCGCGTGCCACCTCCACCTCCTCCGCCGCCACCCGCCCCGCCCCGCCGCACTACGCCGCCATCGGCAGGGCCCCGCCCGGCCGCCGCTCGCCGACCGGCGCCACGCCCCCAACACCCACCGCCCCCGCAGGCTCCGACGAGGCCGAAACGCGCTCGCCGCAAACGGCATTGGGGCCGGGTGCTGCTGGTCGTGCTGTTGCTGGCCGGGACGGCAGTCGTGGCCGGTGGGCTCTGGATGGACTCGTCGCTGCGGCGCATCCCCGCACTGGTCGACTATCCGGACCGGCCCGCAGCGGGTGCGGGCACCACATGGCTGCTCGTGGGATCCGACAGCCGCCAGCACCTGACCCCCGAACAACAAGCGCAGCTGACCACCGGTGGGGACATGGGCGACGGGCGCACCGACACGATCCTGCTGGTGCACATCCCCGGAATCACCTCGAGCGCCCAGGCGACGATGGTCTCGATACCTCGGGACTCCTACGTGTCGATCCCGGGCTACGGCAGCGACAAGATCAACGCCGCGTACTCGGTGGGCGGTCCGCAGTTGCTCGCCCAGACGGTCGAGGAGGCGACGGGCCTCCGGATCGACCACTACGCCGAGATCGGCTTCGACGGGTTCGCCACCATGGTCGACGCGGTCGGCGGGGTGACGATGTGTCCGGCCGAGCCCATCAGCGACCCCCTCGCCGGCATCGACCTGCCTGCCGGGTGCCAGAAACTCGACGGCCGCAGCGCGCTGGGATTCGTCCGCACCCGGGCCACTCCGCGCGCAGATCTCGACCGCATGGTTCACCAGCAGGAGTTCATGTCCGCGCTGCTGCACCGCGCCACCAGCCCGTCGGTGTTGCTCAACCCGCTGCGCTGGTATCCGATGGCGCAGGCTGCCGGCCGGACGTTCACCGTCAACGAGAACGATCACGTGTGGCATCTGGCCCGGCTCGCGTGGGCCATGCACGGAGACGTCCTCACCACCACGGTCCCGATCGGTGAGTACTCCAGCGGTGACGTCGGCTCGGTCGTCGTCTGGGACGAGACCTTGGCCGGCCAACTGTTCGAGGCGCTGCGCACCGACTCAACGGTGCCGCAAGACGTCGTCGACGCTCAGCCCTAGCACGACTCCAGCAAACATCTACCCGCCGATGTTAGCGCCGTCACAAAGGGTGTGCTCATTAAGGTAAACCTCGCCTGCGTTAGGTCGTCCTTCGCTGACAATGCGCTCTGAGCTGGACTATCGTGGCGTTCATGACCACTGCTGAGGCTTCCGACACCAAATTCCACGCCCTTCTGCAAGAGCAGATCCGCAACGAGTTCGGCGCTGCGCAGCAATACCTCGCCATCGCCGTTTACTTCGACGGAGCCGACCTTCCGCAGCTGGCCAAGCTCTTCTACCGCCAGGCCGTCGAAGAGCGCAATCACGCCATGATGCTGGTCCAGTACCTGCTCGACCGCGACGTCGAATGCGAGATTCCCGGGATCGATGCGGTGCGCAACAGCTTCGACGCTCCGCGCGACGCGCTCGTCCTGGCGCTCGATCTGGAGCGCACCGTCACCGAGCAGATCGGCCGGTTGGCCGGCGTCGCCCGCGACGAGGGTGACTACCTCGGCGAACAGTTCATGCAGTGGTTCCTCAGTGAGCAGGTCGAGGAGGTCTCGCAGATGACGACGTTGGTGCGCATCGCCGACCGGGCCGGCGACGACCTCTTCCATCTGGAGGACTTCGTCGCGCGCGAGCTGGGCAAGGCGCCGAAGGACAACGGCGCACCGAAGGTCGCGGGCGGAAGCCTCTGATCGTCGCGCGGGGCTGACTCGGGGCTAATCGCGCCCGGCGCCGGCCAAACCGTTCTGCAGCCAATCCTTGGTGCGGCCGGGGTGGTTGGTCGCGACCCACGCCACGCCGAGGTCGCGACAGTACTGCACGTCCTCGAAATGGTCGACGGTCCAGCAGTACAGCGCGCGGCCTTGTGCGGCCGCCCGGTCCACCAACTCGGGGCGCTCGCGCAGTGTGGCGATCGACGGGCCGACCGCGGTGGCGCCCACCGTTGTGGCGGCGCTACCGCCGAGGTAGCGCGCCGTCTCGCCGAGTAACACCGTCGGCAGCATCGGCGCCGCGCGGCGGATGCGCCACACCGCGGCCGCTGAGAACGACATCACCACGGCTCGCGACAGGTCCGCCGATGCGGGAGAGGCGATTGCGAACCGGTGCAGAAGGGCCAGTACCTTGCTCTCCACCAGCCCACCGAACCGGACGGGATGCTTGGTCTCGATGAACAGCTTGACCGGGCGGTTCCAATCGAGCACCAGCGAGATCAGGGCTTCGAGGGTGAGCAGACCTGTATCACCTTGCGGCTCAAGGGCGTTCCGGCTGGGATGCCACCCGCCGAAGTCGAGTTCCCGCAGTTGGGCGAGCGTCATGTCGCTGACGATCCCCGTTCCGTTCGATGTGCGGTCGACCCTGCGGTCGTGCACACACACCAGGTGGCCGTCGCGGGTGAGCCGCACATCGCATTCGACGCCCTCGGCACCCTGCTGCAGCGCCAGCTCGTACGCCGCGAGCGTGTGCTCGGGACGGTCGGCCGACGCACCTCGGTGGGCCACGACGAACGGATGGCCCCCGGGCGTCGGTCCGGACGTCGCGTTTTCGGCGGCTTCGGAGTCGCCTGTCATACGGCCTATGCTGCCGGGTCCTGCCCGTGTGACTCAACCGGAGCCTTGGACTCGGCGCGATCCTGTGCCGGCGTGCCGTCGTCTGGGACGATCACCCAGCGCTTGCTGGGGCGCTCGACGGGCTGCCGTTCGAAGCCGGAAACGACCTTCATGGCGAGCAGCAGCGCGGCCAGTGCCAGCAGATAGGCGATCATCGTGGTCATCGTGTTGTCAGCGATTCCCTGCGCATCGCGGGTGAAGCTGGTCGCGATCGACCAGATCGACACCGCGTAGCTGGCCACCCACGCGAGCCACCACACCGCGATCGGCCTGCGCAGATAGCTGAGCCGCTCCTCGACCCCCGCCAGTTCGAGGACGAACACCGGCGCCCAGAACAGGTTCACGAACGGGAGCAGGCAACCGGCCTGCAGAACCCAGGACGGTCGGGGGTCGGTCGTTCCCCGGTAGGCGTATGCGGCGGCCCGCCTGGCGATCAGCCAGGCGGTCAGCACGACCAGGCTGGCCACCACCATGAACGCGGCGACGACGCTGAGCACGACGCCGAACCAGGTCCCGATGGCGGCGATCCACGGGGGCAGCAACACCGAACGGTTGACGATCAGCAGCACATAGCGCGCAAGGTGAATCAGCGCCGCGGCACCCAGCATCGCCATCGTCAGCAGCAGCGTGCCCGTCACCATGCCCGGCGACGGCCCACGGCGCGGCGCCTCCTGCTGTTGGTCGACCGGCGCGATCTGATCGACCAGGCCCCATCGCGGGATGGTCGCGTAACGGGGCGTCGGCCCGAGGGCGCGCTTCGGGCGCCGCGGGTACGGCGGTGCGCCGGGCCGCACGGCGATCCAGCGGTAACCCGGCGGCAGTTGCGGCCGCGCACCGGGCGCTGCGGCCGAGGACCGTGCGCTCCACTGGGAGTTCGCGGCGTCCGGCGCGGGAGCCGACGGCGGCAACAACGAACCGTTGCACCGCGGACACCACGTCCGGCGCCGGTCGCGCACGTTCCACCGGGTTCCGCACGCCGAACACACCTGAATCATTTCGCTCCTCGCGCGCGGAATCACTTCGCTCCTCGCCCGACCATTCGACCAGGGTAGCGACGATCCGTCAGACGACACCCGGCCCGCCGTCGTCGGTCACCACCGGCCGACCGGCGCCGACCCAGGCGAACATGCCGCCGTTGACGTTGATCGGTGAATAGCCGTTCCTGGCCAGATACTGCGCCACCCGCTGCGACCGCCCACCGGCCGCGCAGATCACGAACACCTGGGCGTCAACCTCGATCTCCGCCAGCCGCGCCGGGACCTGTCCCATCGGGATGTGTCGTGCCTCCGGGGCATGCCCGCGTGCCCACTCGTCGTCTTCCCGTACGTCCAGCAGGATCGCCCCGGGGCCGAAGGTGGTCGGCACGTCGGCGATGTCGACCTGCCCGAATTCAGCCTCGTTCATGCCTCAATGCTGACATGCCGCCGGCCGGCTTGCGGCGACAGCAATGCCCACCTATCCACAATTTCCACAGGTTCATCCACAAGCAACGACATCGGACAACCTGCCTTGAGCCGCTGAATCTGTGATTCTCCTGAGGACTGCTGTGGATAAGCGCCGAACTTTTCGGCGTTCCCATCAACAGGCCGGCGGATGGCGAGCGAAATCCCTAGTCCCGCTAACCGCCGACTGAGCCGGCGGTGCCGGTATCCGTCGTGAACGCGAGCCGATTTTTGCCGCGCGACCGGAGGGGTTATGATCGGCGTCACATACAGCGGTTGTGATAGATCTCACCGGGGGGGAAGATTAGAACATGCAGGTCAGGAGGGGTTCATGACGTCTTCGATGGGGTCGGGTTCGGCTATGCCCCCCACGGAGTGGCAGTCCTCCACGCCCGCCGCCTACACCCGCAGCCAGTTGATGGCGTGCCTGCGCGCTGGCGTGATCGCCCTGGTGCTCCTGGTCGTGCTGGCCCTGATCGTCCTGTACTGACGACATGCCGCTCGCTTACTGCGAGCGCGGATACGAAAGAGCCGCCGGGTCGATGACGCGGCGGCTCTTCGATGTCGAGAAGGTTCTCAGGCGGGCGGATAGACGCCCATCTGCTTGCCCTTGTCGGTCTGCCAAAAGATGTCGGCGATCTCGTCGATCGTCTTGAGCAGCTTCTCGGCGACGGCGACATCGAGTGACTTCTTGACGTCGCCGGCACCGTGCACGCCGTCCCAGAACAACTGGTGCAGGTTGGGGAACTGCTCGAAGTGATCCTTGGTGAAGAAGTCGGCCCACAGCACCATCAGGTGATGCTTGACCTCCTCGGCCTGCCGCTCCTTGATGATGATGGCGCGCGCGCGGAAGTGGTCATCGTCTGAGTCGTGATACTTCTGGATCGTCTTGAGGCACGAGAGCGCCTCGATTTTGGCCTGCGCGGGGTCGTAGACGCCGCAGTACAGATCGCAGTGGGCATGGGCAGGGGTCGCGTTGTTGAACAATCGATGCAGCATGGTCCTAACTTACCCTTTGGGGGTGCGCCGCAACCAGACACCGCGACGCTGGCCGCTGCGGCTGTTCCGCGTGGTCGACGACTCGATGCGCCCCACGGTCGGCCCCGGCGACGGCCTATTGGCCATGCGGGGCGGGAGCATTCGGCGTGGACAGCTTCGGGTGTTCCAGGATCCGCGGCGTTCGACGCGGTGGCTCGTCAAGCGGGTCGGCGACGTCTACACCGACGGTCGCGACGTGATCTTTGAAGCCCGCTCCGACAATCCGGGCGCGCCCGGTGCCGCCGACTCCCACGACTTCGGTTGGATTGCGGCGGCCGGGTCGTACCGCGTGCTGTGGACTGCCCGCGCAGATTCCGGCGATTAGCAGTCGTGTCCACTTGCGTGCCAGGCAAGTTCTGCCGCATGCTGGGAAAATCGACCCACTGGCGTGTCGGGCCATCAGTCGGCCAGCGGCCGGCGTCCGAACACCGATGGCGCGGAGGCGATATGGAGAGGGAGTCGGGCAAGGCGATCGAGATCGCCCCCTTTCATTCACGCGGTTCACTCAAGGGCTTCGTCATCTCGGGCCGCTGGCCGGACTCGACCAAGGAATGGGCACAGTTGCTGATGGTGGCCGTGCGCGTTGCATCACTTCCCGGATTGCTCTCCACGACAACCATTTTCGGGGCCCGCGAAGAACTGCCCGACGAACCCGAACCCAACACGGTCGGCCTGGTTGTCGCCGAGGGCACCGTGGTCGGTGAATCAGCGGTACCGCCAGGCTATTTCGCCGAGCACCAGCCACCCGCTCTGTTGATGTTGCATCCTCCGTCGGAAACCACACCCTCGCTGCCGGAGTGCAGCGGGGCGGCCTCCGGTTGCGTATTACTGCCCGGCCTCCCCCACCTCGGCCTCGAGCACCGCGCGGCGTGGGTGGAAGCCGAATCCGACGGGACAGTGACCTCCATGGTGAGTCGCGTCGGCGTGGACCCCATCAGCCATCCCGACACCGCGATCCTTGCGATGCTGCTTGCGGCATAAGGGCTTTCGAAGCATTCGATTCGGGCGCCTGAATAGTGGTTTCGGGTCCCCGAAACCCTAGGTGGCAGTGGCGCATCCGCGATACCGGCGCTATGGTCGGGTCAGTAAGCGAAGGGGAGTAGCCCCCAATCGTCGTGTCGACACACTGGCGCAAGCCCGGCCGGCGAACCACACCCGACGTGTGGTGGGCGAGACCTTCGACCGAAGCCGGCGGACGTGAGCACCGCTTCGTCGGCGACGCGTCGAAAGGGTCGTCCGAATGCTCCCCGCCATCCTGGTCAGTCTGGCCGTGGTCTTCGTCGCTGAACTCGGCGACAAGTCGCAGCTGATCACCATGACCTACTCGCTGCGCTACCGGTGGTGGGTTGTGCTCTCCGGCGTTGGGATCGCCGCGATGCTGGTGCACGGCCTGTCCGTCGCGATCGGACACTTTCTCGGGATGACGCTGCCCGAACGCCCGATCGCGTTCGTCGCCGCCATCGCCTTCCTGTTGTTCGCCGTGTGGACGTGGCGCGAGAACGGCGGCGACGACGAGATCCGGATCGCCGAGCCGCGGTTCGTCGTGCCCGCGATCGTGTCGTCGTTCGTCCTGGCCGAACTCGGCGACAAGACGATGCTGGCCACCGTTGCCCTGGCCAGCGAACACAACTGGACAGGCGTGTGGATCGGCGCGACCGCGGGCATGATCCTGGCCGACGGCGCCGCGATCGCGGCGGGCAGGCTGATGCACCGCCGATTGCCTGAGCGGTTCCTGCACGGTCTGGCCAGCGTCTTGTTCCTGCTTTTCGGCCTGTGGCTGCTGTTCGACGGTGCGCTGGGGTTGCGGTGGGTTGCCGTGGCGGTCACGGCCTGCGTCACCGTCTCGGTGCTGGTGGTCTGGCTGATCCGCCGTCGCCGGGCCGCCGCGCCGGACGGCACAGATCAGCCGTCGACCCAGGTGTCCTGACCTCGACCTGCGTGTTCGGCGCCCGACTCGCAGCGGCTCCGCGACCATCCGTGCGGAATTTGGCAAACGCCACTTTGCGCCCGAATGCATGCAATCGATGTTGCCGGCGGCGGTCACGGGGAGTGCCGTGGGCGCACTGTCCGGTCTCCGAGCAAAACTAGCTCGACAAAGTCGCCTTTGTTTGCTTCGTCGCACCGTATGGTAGAGGCGTCGGCGCACGCGGAATGCGTCGCGGCCGGCACAGTAGCGGGCGTCGAGCGCGGGGGCGGATCAACTTTTCCCGGGTTTGCACTTGGTTGTTGCCACAACACTCGCTACGATGATCAGCAAATACGCCGCTTGTACACCGCTCGTCCAATGCATGTGGAGGTCATATCGATGAGCACGACGTTCGCCGCTCGCCTGAACCGGCTGTTTGACACGGTCTACCCGCCGGGACGCGGCCCGCACACCTCCGCTGAGGTGATCGCGGCACTGAAGGCCGAGGGCGTCACCATGTCCGCTCCGTACCTCTCGCAGCTGCGCTCGGGCAACCGCACAAACCCCTCTGCCACCACCATGGCCGCTCTTGCCAACTTCTTCCGGATCAAGCCGGCCTACTTCACCGATGACGAGTACTACGAGAAGCTCGACAAGGAACTG
The DNA here is from genome assembly GCF_001570485.1 of Mycolicibacterium novocastrense. Classification (GTDB taxonomy): domain Bacteria; phylum Actinomycetota; class Actinomycetes; order Mycobacteriales; family Mycobacteriaceae; genus Mycobacterium; species Mycobacterium novocastrense. Next base: position 202,038 of record NZ_BCTA01000026.1, on the reverse strand, counting down.
ACCTGGCTCGCCAGCATGCGTGACGAGGGTGTCCGGCGTATTGCCGCACGCACCGTCGGCTTGTCGCCGGAGGCCCAGCAGGACATCGTCCAAAAGGTCGACGAGCTGCGTCGCCGCGAGCATCTCGACGATTAGCCCGGTACGGCCCACCGCGCCACAGCTGGCGAAGCGGGGCCGCGCTACCAGCTACGCTGCTTGACCCGTCGCGCCGCCGCGACGGGTCAGCGCTCTGTACTGCTCCGCGATCTCCAAGATCCATTCGCGGTCGGAGTACTCGCTCGGCTGGTTCAACCATCCCAGTCCGGGAAAATCGACGCGCCTGTCCTCCGGAGCGCCCTCGGTCCCGGAATGGATCCACTGGGCGATCGCCCTGGCCTGTTCCCGCGGCGGAACGGGTGGGGATTCGAGGTCCGTCTCGTCGGCGTCGGCGTCATCGCCGGACACCGCACCGCGCGGGTCGACCCGGAGTCTGCGCCGGTGCTCGGCGGCCGTGGCTTCCAGGTAGAGCGCGTCGGAGATCAACGACATCCGTTCCGCGACCCGGAAGACGAGCGGCCCGCGCGGCCGGACGCCGATACCGATGTCAGGGTGCCTGCGGCCGAGCTCGGTGAGGATCGGCTGGATCGCCCGCAGTTCGCGTCTGGCGCCGAACCAGTCCTCGATGCTGGGCAGCAGCGAGCCCGCGGCCACGACCAGCATCGCGCACCCCAGCAGCGTCGCCGCGGCCCCGACGCCGACCGGTCCGTCGCGGTCGAGGGCGCGCAGGAAGAAGAAGGCCGACGCCACCACGATCAGCACGATGCCGATCGTGAACACGAACAGCGCGCGCCCGCGGCGGCTGCGGTTCGAATAGCGCAGCCCCGCCCACGAGACCAGCGACAACGCCAGCAGCACGTAGAGCAGCGGCAGCAACCACGGCAACGTGTTTCCACCGCCGCTGAGGTTGCGCTGCAGATACTCCTGGGGCGACATCTCGGGCTGACGGCCGGCGGAGAAGAAGGCCACCCCGGTCACCACGGCGATCACGGCCGCGACGCTGTACTGCGCGAAGGCGATTTTGCGGATGGTCGCCGGTTTACGCACCGACGACACGGTCGTGATCATCACGCAACTGCCCGCAGCGCAGGCCACGAGCGCCACCTGCGACAGGCCCAGGGAGATGTTGGGCCAGCGCAGCAACCGATCAATCAGCAGCGTCAGGGGTTGCCAATTCAGCGCGGCGATCAACGCCAGGCTCGCCAGCGCGACGATCATCGCAGTGCTCACCAGGCTCTGCTTGTTGACCAGCGCCCATCCGATGCGTAGTCCGGTGGCCAGTCCGAGCAGACCGGCGATCACCCAGACGATCAACCAAACGCCTCTCCGAGCCGCACCTGCACGATCGACGACCGGTCCGACGGAAGCCGGCCCAGGCGGTACAGCAGCAGGGCCGCAAAGTCCTCGGCCTCCTGCTCGGCCTCCTCACCCGCGGGACCCATACATCCGGTCCGCTGGTTGAGCATGTAGCTGATCAGATCGGAGCTGGCGAACTCCGTGCTCTGTTCGGCGGCCTGCGCGACAGGGATACCGTCGTGGCCCAACACCAGATGCCCCAGCTCGTGGGCCAGGGTCCGGTCCCAGGCGGGCAGCCCCTTCTGGATCAGGAACACGTCGTGGTCGTTGTACTGGCGCCATTGCCCACAGACGCCGGGCGGCAGCTCGGCCATCTTGAGTTCGATGGGTCGCTTGCGGTCTTCGCTGACGGCCTCGACCAGTCGGGTAAGTGACACCTCCCCGTGCCGCGGAGCCAGTTCGAGCACGGCCCCGACCGCGCGGGTGACACGGCGGTTAGCTGGCATGGATCCCCCTTCCGACCAGTCCACTATGCGCTGTCCGCCGTCTTGACGGGCGGCTTCTTCAGTCAGTTCGCGAACTTTGCGGTCCGTATAAGCATGCCCTCAATACGCCATGCAGCCAAGACGCATCCGGCACGGCTTCGCCGGCGCCGAGCCGCCCGCAGCCTCAACACCGTGAACGATAGGGTTGTGCTGCACCGACAACCTGCACAGCCATGACCTCAGCAACCGAAAAGACCTCCGGGAGGCAGCCGGGATGAGCCCGTTCAAGCGACGCAAAACCCGCGCCACCCGCAGGGCCGAGGCCCGCGCGATCAAGGCGAAGGCGAAACTGGAGGCCAAGTTGGCCGCCAAGAACGAAGCCCGTCGCATCAAGTCCGCCCATCGGGCCGAGGCCAGGGCGCTCAAGGCGCAGATCAAGGCTCAGCGCGACAGTGACCGGGCCGCCCTCAAGGTCGCGGAGACGCAACTGAAGGCCGCCCGCGAGGGCAAGCTGTTCGCCCCGGGCCGAATTCGTCGTGTGCTGACCGTGACGCGACTGCTCGCGCCGATCGTGGTGCCCGTCGGCTACCGCGCGGCCATCGCCGCGCGCGGCTATGCCGACCAACGCCGGGCGGAGCGGCTCGGGGTTCCGCTCAGCCAGGTCGGCCAGTTCAACGGCCACGGCGCCCAGTTGTCGGCCCGCATAGCCGGCGCCGAGCAGTCGTTGCGGTTGGTCTCCGAGAAGAAGCCGAAGGACGCCGAGACCAAACAGTTCGTCGGGGCGATCACCGAGCGTCTCGGGGACCTGTCCGCCGCGATCGCCGCCGCCGAGCACATGCCGCCGTCGAGGCGACGTTCTGCGCACGCCGCCATCGAACGTCAACTCGACGGAATCGACGCCGACCTGATGGCTCGGCTCGGCGTGAGCTGAGCCGCAAGTGTCGCCGTCCGGCTTCGCGGCCCGCCTTCGTGGCGCGGCGTCGGGGCTGCTGACGGCGGCGCTCGCCGTGGCCGCGCACGGTTACGGCGGTGCCGAGCCGCCCACCGGTGCCGCGGTCGTGGCGCTGGGCATCGTCGCGATGACCGTCGGCACGTTGACGGCCACGCTGTCGGGTGCTTCGAAAACCCTTGTGTTGCTTGCGGTTCTGGCGTGCGGCCAGATCGTCGGCCACATCGTGCTGGGCGCCTCCGGGCATGATCACGCGCCGCGGGCCGCGGCGATGGTGGCCGCGCACGCGGTGGCGGTCGGCGTCGGTGCGGTGCTGATCGCGGCGGGCGACCGGCTGTGCGGGGTGGTGTCGCGCGTGATGCGCGTGGCGGTACGCGTGGTGTGCCCGCCGCCCGCACCGCATGCTCGCCCCATCGCGCGGCGGCCCGAACAACCGCTGCGCTCCGCGCTGCTTCTGGCCGCTTCCATGTCTCATCGTGGGCCGCCGGTCAGCCCCGCACGCTGATCGACATACCAACGGCAAGAGAAAGACTTGTTTCGATGAGAACCATCACCAGGGTGCCCCGTCGCGCCCTCACCACCGTGGCCCTGATCCTCTGGCTGACGGTCGCAGTGCTGGCCACCGCGGGCACCGCCTCCGCGCACGCAACCCGCATCGCGTCGGATCCGGCGGAGAACGCCCGGCTGACCGAGGCGCCCGAAACGGTGTCCGCGACGTTCAGCGAGGCGCTGCAGCCACAGTTCGCGGCAATGACCGTCGTCGGCCCCGACGGCAATTTGTGGTCGACCGGCGAACCGCAGGTCCAAGACGCTGTCCTGAGCGTCGGCGTTCGCCCGCTCGGACCGTCGGGGCTCTACACCGTGAACTACCGGGCGACGTCGGCGGACGGGCACGTGGTCAACGGGTCCTGGACGTTCGAGCTGAGCGTGCCGGGAACCGGGACACCGGGGCCGTCGGCGGCCGCACCGGCCGAAACCCCCGCCGACGACGGAATCCCGGTGTGGCCGTTCTTCGTGGGAGCGGTCGCCATCGTCGGTATCGGCGCGATATGGGCGGTGCGGCGGCGCGCGTGACCCGTCAGCGCACCGTGGTCGTCGGGGCGGTGCTCGCGGCCGCCGCGACCGGCCTGTCCTGGGCGCTGGCCTACCCGCACGGGTCGCTGAGTTCGACAGTGGTGCGGGTCCTGGCCGACTGCGCGGGTGTCGTCACGCTGGGCTTGGCCGTGGTGCCGATGCTCGACGGCGAACGGCACCGCGGCGAGTTGTTGGCCCGCTCGACGCGACCGTTGGCGGCCGCCTCGGTGTTGTGGCTGCTCGCCGAGCTGAGCCGGATGATCGTCGCGGCGGCACAGACCGCCTCGCTGCCGGTGTTCCGGCTCGGCGTGCAGACCACCCTCGACTTCGCGACGACGACCGCGGCGGGGCGGGCGGGCATGCTCGCGTTGGTCGCCGCGGCGGCCATCGCCGTGGCGGCGCTCGTCGCACCGCGGACGGCGTCGTGGAATGTCGCCGTGATCGGCGCGGCGGCGGTCGGAGTCGTCGCACGCCAACTGACGGGGCACTTCGCGGACAGCCCGCTGGGTGGTGTGGCGGTCACCGTGCACACCCTGGCCGCCGCGTTGTGGGTCGGTGCGCTGGCAGCGCTGGTGTTGACCGTCGACCACCGCGGTCAGTGGGCCAGGATGCTGCCGCGCTTCTCTGCGCTGTCGCTGGCCTGTGTGGTGGTGCTGCTGGTCGGCGGGGTGGTCGGCGCCGCGATCCGGTTGGGCGCACCGGCCGACCTGTACGCGACCGGTTACGGCCGGCTGGTGTCGGCCAAGATCGCGGTGACGGTCGCGCTCGTCGTCCTCGGCTGGCGAAATCGCACGATGTGGCTCCCCGCCGCACGGTCACATACCGCCTCGGCGGTGGTGTCCCGGACGCGGGCGCGGGTCGAAACCGCACTGATGCTCGTCGCGCTGGTCCTGGCGGCCGGTCTGGCCGTCACGGGTTAGTGCCATATCCGACCTGGCATGATGGACCGATCGACTTTCGGCCGCACGCTCGGCGGCCCCGGCGACGAGACACTGCAAAGGAGCAGCCCGATGGCAGACCAGCAGGGCCGACCCGACGAACAGCCGCACAGCTCACCACCGGCGGATCAGTCGACCCCGCAGCCCGCCGCCGCGGAGTCCGCGAGCGTCTCGCCAGACCCGCTGATCCCGCCCCCACCGGCGAAGAAGACGCCCGCCAAGAAGACTCCCGCCAAGAAGGCCGCCAAGAAGACCCCCGCGAAGAAAGCGGTGAAGAAGGCCGCACCGGCGAAGAAGACGCCCGCCAAGAAAGCCCCTGCCAAGGGCCCGGCGAAGCAGACGCCGGCCAAGAAGGCGCCCGCAGCCGAGCGGGCTGCTACCGGCAACGATGTTGAGTCTGCAGCGAAAGTGACTGCCGCACAGGCAAAGTCGACGGTTGCTGCCGCCAGCAATCCGGTGGCCGGCCCGCCGCCGACGCCTTTGATCGGGCCCGAACCGTCACGGCTGCCGGTTGCGGCGGCCATCGCGGCGGGTGTGCTGGCGATCATCGTGGTGTTGCTGATCCGCCGGGGCAGCGACGAGGACTGACAAATCGCTTGACCCTCACGCCGCGTCAGGGTCGATAGTGGCGTCATGGACGCCATGACCGTTGGCGCGGTGGCCACCCTGACGGGTGTCTCGGTACGCACCTTGCACCATTACGACCACATCGGTCTGGTGGTGCCGAGCGTGCGTACCGAGGCGGGCTATCGCGGATACACCGACGCCGATATCGAACGGCTGCACCTGGTGCTGGTGTACCGGTCGGTCGACATGCCCCTCGAGGAGATCCGCGCACTGCTGGACGGGGACGGGCATGTGCTGGGCCACCTCGAGCGGCAGCACCGGCTGCTGCTGGACCGTGCGGACTACCTGCAGCACACGATCAAGGCAGTGGAGGAACTGATGAGCGCACACCGCAATGGCGTACAACTGACCGCCGACGAGCAGGTCGAGATCTTCGGTAGCGCGGTGTTCGACGAGTACGCCGCCGAATCCGAGCAGCGGTGGGGCGGTTCGGACGCGTGGACTCAGTCGCGGCAGCGGACGGCGCGGATGACCAAGCAGGACTGGATCGAGTTCAAGACCGACAACGATGCGCTGTTGGCGGCGCTGGCCGATGCTCACCGCGACGGTGTCGCTCCCGGCACACAGCGTGCGGACGAGTTGGCCGCCTGGCACCGCGCGAACATCGAGCGCTTCTACGACTGCGATCACGAGATGCACGTGCGCCTGGCCGAGATGTATCTGGCCGACGAGCGGTTCAAGCGCTACTACGACGACGCCGAGCCGGGGCTCGCGCAATTTGTGCACGACGTCATCGCGGCCAGCGCCGATAGCTGATCAACTGGACCCGACGCGAACGTCGCGAAGTTACGCTTCCGGTACCCGACGTCAACGGGGTGGGGAGCATGACTGGGCAACCGCCGTCGGGCACGGTGACGTTCCTGATGACCGACCTCGAAGGGTCCACGCGCATGTGGGAACAGGACCCCGAGGCGATGAAGGCCGCCATGGTTCGCCACGACGAACTGTTGGAGCAGACGATCGCCGAGCACAACGGGTTCGTGTTCGCGCGAATGGGCGACGGGATGGCCGCCGCGTTCCCCACGGCCGGTGACGCCGTGCGCGCAGCGACGCTATTTCGCAACTCACTCCTCGAGGAGGAATGGCACACGCCGAAACCACTTCGCGCCCGGATCGGACTACACACCGACGAGGCGGTCGTGGTCGAGAACCACTATGTCAGCGAGCCGGTCAATCGCTGCTCTCGGTTGATGGCGGCCGCTCATGGTGGGCAGACCGTGGTGTCGGGTGCCACCGAACCGCTTGTGCGCGACGAACTTCCCGACGGATCCCACCTCGTCGACCTCGGCGAGCATCGACTGCGCGACCTCGGTCGGCCAATGCGTATTTTCGAACTGGCCGCCGATACGGCCGACCATGGATTTCCGCCGCTCCGAACACTGGACGCCTTCCCCGGAAACCTTCCCGCACAGGTCAGTTCGTTCATCGGTCGCCAGACGGAGGTGTCCCGCGTGACTGCCGCGCTCGCCGGCTCGCGCGTCGTGACGGTGACGGGTGTGGGTGGGGTCGGAAAAACACGGTTGGCGTTGCAGGTCGCGGCCGACGTACTGCCCCGCTATCGCGACGGGGCATGGCTTGTCGACCTGGCGGCGGTCCGCGACCCGGACGGCATCTCAACGGCCGTAGCGGCGGTGTTCCGGCTGTCCAGCCGGGCCGGACAGCCGCTCGACGAACTGTTGCTCGAAATGCTCGAGAACAAGCGGCTGCTGTTGGTGCTCGACAACTGCGAGCACCTGATCGGGGCGGCCGCCCGCCTGGTGGCTCGGATCGAGCGGGACTGTCCCGATGTCGTCGTACTGGCCACCAGCCGCGAAGGTCTCGCGGTCGACGGTGAGCAATTGATCGCGTTACCGCCGATGAACGCCGGACTGCCGGACGACGCCCTCGAGACCCTGTTGAACACCGACGCCGTCAAGCTTTTCGTCGAGCGCGCACGTGCCGTCAACGCCGATTTCACGCTGTCCCAGCACAACTCTCGCGCGGTGGTGGAGATCTGTCAGCGACTCGACGGGGTTCCGCTGGCCATCGAATTGGCAGCGGCGCGAGTCATCGCGTTGAGCCCCGCAGAACTCGCCCAGCGCCTCGACCGCCGATTCCAGCTGCTTGCCGGAGGAAGGCGTGGCGCCGTCGAAAGGCATGCCACACTTCGTGCGGCCATCGACTGGTCCTTCGAACTGTTGAACTCGAATGAACAGCGGCTGCTCGGCCGGATGGCCATCTTCTCGGCGGGGTGCACCCTGGAGGCGATCGAGGAGGTGTGCAGTGAGGATCCGTTGCGCTCCGAGGACATGCTGGACCTCGTCACGACGTTGGTGTCGCGGTCACTCGTCGTAACCGAAGACAGCTCGGCTGGAACCCGTTTCCGCATGCTCGAGACGGTTCGTCAGTACGGAGAGGAGAAGCTGGCCGAGTGGGGCGAGACGGACGCGCTGCTACTCAAGCACGCCCATTTCTATGGGGATCTGTCCGCGAGGGCGGCAGAACATTACTACGGGCCCGAACAGATTCGTTGGTCCAGAAGGATCAATCTCGAACGCGAGAACATCCGCACGGCGCTCGCCACGGCGATCGACAAAGGACACACGCGATTGGCCGTGCAACTGGTCGCCGACCATCCGCATCATCACGGTTACGGCGGAACCGGCGAGGTTTTCGAGATCCGCAGACCCTCCGCCCGGGTGATCGATCTCCCGGGCGCCGACCAGCAGCCCGGCTATCCTCGCGTGCTGATGGCGGCGGCCTGGCACGCCTATCTATCCGGGGATTTCGACCGCGCCGACGAATGGCGCAGGCAGGCCGTTGAAGCCGATGCGCCGCATCCGGATACCAGCCATCGGCCGAGAGTGGCGATGGAAGGCTTCAATCTCATCGCGATGGCTGCGCTCGCATCCGGTGACTACTCGGGTGCGGTGTCGGCATATCGTTCGGCCGCCGAAATAGCTGAAGCGGACGGGTATCCAGCTCTGGCCGCCGTCGCCCTCGCGGTATCGGTGAACGCGGCGCTCCTCGGCGGTTGTGACGGCACCGAGGAAGTCGCGCGGGCCGAAGAGGCACTCCGGTTGGCCCGGCGGTCCGGGATGCACGCGGCAATCGTTATGGCTCTCAACTCCCTCGCGCTCGCCCTGACCGACACGTACCCGGCGCGGGCCAGAACCCTTCTGAGGGAGAGTGTCGAGCGTTGCGCCGACCCGGGGGAGGCCAGTCCATCAGGAGTCCTCACCGCGTCGTTGGCGGCCGGCCGACTCGGCGACTGGAATCTCGCATTGCGGCTCGGTGCCCGTTCGATGCAATTGGAGCGCTGGGTGATGGCGCCGTTGCAGGTCGCTCCCTGTCTCGCGACATACGCCCGCGCGTTGGCCGAACACCAACCCGAAGCAGCCGGTGTCCTTCTCGGCGCCGCCTACGCGACTTTCCAGCGCGCGGCGGCCGAATCGAGGAACGCGGGCGGACACGCCGCGGCCCCCACAGGCCCGAACGCCAACTTCGTCGTCACCGCGATGCACGACACCGGCCGGATCGTCGCGGCAGCTCTGGGTGATGGACGCGCTCGAGAGCTTCATGCCGAGGGCAGACAGATGGGTATGGACGACGCGATCACCTACGCCCTGGCCGTCGTCGAAACCGGCTCCCCTACCATCGACCGGTGAGCATCGAGCCCCGCCCCACCGCTGACCTCGTCGACGACATCGGCCCCGACGTGCGCAGCTGCGATCTGCAGCTCCGCCAATTCGGCGGGCGTGCGCAGTTCGCCGGGCCGATCGTCACGGTGAAGTGCTTCCAGGACAACGCCTTGCTGAAGTCCGTGCTGTCCGAGCCGGGTGACGGCGGCGTGCTCGTGATCGACGGCGACGGGTCCCTGCACTCGGCGTTGGTCGGCGACGTCATCGCGGGGCTCGGCGTCGAAAATGGTTGGGCCGGTTTGATCATCAACGGCGCGGTCCGCGACTCCGCGACACTGCGCACCCTCGACATCGGCATCAAGGCGCTGGGCACCAATCCGCGCAAGAGCACGAAAACCGGTGAAGGCCACCGCGATATCGACGTCGAGTTCGGTGGCGTGGTCTTCACGCCCGGCCATATCGCCTACAGCGACGACGACGGCATCGTGGTGGTCGAACCGTAATTCCCGCCCGACTGTGCGGGTTCATACGCGACACGCCGCCGTGGCGTATGAGAATGCACAGTCGCGGACGCGAGACGCCGGTTAGGCCGAAGCCTTCACCGACGCACGGTGTTTGGTGAACTCCAGCGCCTCATCGTCGACCTTGCCGCGACGAATCAGCCGCAGGTCGAGCAGATAGTTCTGCTTGAGGCGCCACGGCGCGACATGTCCGGCCTTCGGCAGATAGTCCAGCGCGCGCAGGACGTATCCCGGGGTGAAGTCCATCAGCGGGCGTTCGTCGACACTGTTGCCGGGATGCATCGGTTCGACACGGTCGAATCCATTGGCGTCCATGTAGTTCAGCACCCGGCAGAAGAACTCCGAGACCAGGTCGGCCTTCAACGTCCATGACGCGTTCGTGTAGCCGATGGTGAATGCCATGTTCGGCATGTGGGTCAGCATCATGCCCTTGTAGGCCATGGTCTCGTTCAGCTCGATCGGCTCGCCGTTGCGCATGATCGCCGCACCGCCGAACAGCTGCAGGTTCAAACCCGTTGCGGTGATGATGATGTCGGCCTCGAGCTCCTCACCGGAGGCGAGCTTGATGCCCGTCTTGGTGAACCGCTCGATCGTGTCGGTGACGACGTCGGCCTTGCCGTGGCGAATCGTCCTGAACAGATCGCCGTTGGGTGCCAGGCACAGCCGCTCGTCCCACGGGTTGTAGCGCGGCCCGAAGTGCTTCTGGACGTCATAGCCTTGGGGCAGCCGGCGCTGCGCCATGGTCATCAGCTGCTTGCGCATGAAGTTCGGGAAGCGCCTGCTGATCTGATACTGCGCGGACTGGAACAGGATGCTCTTCCAGCGGTTCAGTACATACGCCGGCTTCTCCGGCAGCGTCTTCTTCGTCCGAACCGCGAACGGATCCACGTCGGGCAGCGAACCGACATAGGTCGGTGAGCGCTGCAGCATCGTGACGTGGCCGGCGCCGGAGTTGGCCAGCGCCGGAATCAGGGTGACCGCGGTCGCGCCGCTACCGATCACGACGATCTTCTTGCCCTGGTAATCGAGGTCCTCGGGCCAGTGCTGCGGATGGATGATCGTGCCCTCGAAGTCGTCACGGCCGACGAATTCGGGAGTGTAGCCCTGGTCGTAGTTGTAGTAACCGCTCGCGGCGAACAAGAACGACGCGGTGATTTCGGCTTCCTGTCCGTCGCGCTCGACGCGCACGGTCCAGCGGTTGTTCTCATCCGACCAGTCCGCCGACAGCACGCGATGGCGGTAGCGGATGTGCTTGTCGATGCCGTACTCGGCAACGGTTTCCTCGAGGTACGCCATGATCGACGGCCCGTCGGCGATCGCCTTCTCCGAGGTCCACGGCTTGAACCGGAAGCCCAGGGTGAACATGTCGGAGTCGGAGCGGATGCCGGGGTACTTGAACAGGTCCCAGGTACCGCCGAGGTTCTCCCGGCGCTCCAGGATCGCGTAGCTCTTGTTCGGGCAGCGGTCCTGCAGATGCCAGGCCGCGCTGATGCCGGAGATACCGGCGCCCACGATGACGACGTCGAGGTGTTCGCTCATGGTACCGGAGCGTATCAACGGGGTGTCGAGTTAGTCAACACTGTGTCGATAATCTCGACAGCGTGTAAAGTCGTTGGATGTGACCGCCGTCAGCCAGTCCCGCGGACCGCGGGGACGCCGTTCCGGCCGCCCCTCCGGCGATGACCGTGAACAGGCGATTCTCTCGACACTCGAGGCGCTGCTCGAGGACCGATCGCTGGCCGACATCTCGGTGGACGACCTGGCCAAAGGCGCGGGAATCTCCCGTCCGACGTTCTACTTCTATTTCCCGTCGAAGGACGCGGTGCTTCGTGCGCTCGTCGAGCAAGTCATCGCCGAGGCCGACCGCAATGCCGACGACGCGATGGGCGGCATGGATCCCGCGGTGGATCCCGCCGGAGTGTGGAAGGCAATCAACGCCCTGTTCGGGACATTCGGTGCGCACCGCGCGGTCACGCTCGCGGGGGCCGACGCCCGGCCCACCAATCCCGACGTTCGCGCGCTGTGGTCACGCTTCATGCAGAAGTGGATCGACCACACCACCGCGTCGATCGAGAGTGAACGCGCTCGAGGCGAGGCGCCCGAGACGATTCCGGCGCAGGATCTCGCGACGTCGCTGAACCTGATGAACGAGCGCACGATGCTTGCAGCCTTCGCATCCGAGCAGCCTGCGGTCAGCCCTGAGCAGCTCGTCGACACCCTCGCCCACATCTGGGTCACGAGCATCTACGGCACCACTCGCCACTAGTCGGTCCTCGATGCGAACATATGTTCGTGTCCACTGGTTCCGGGGCGGCCTCGGCCAGCATTCTGCACGCCGACCTCGATTCGTTCTACGCCTCGGTCGAACAGCGTGACGAGCCGTCGCTGCGCGGCCGGCCCGTCATCGTCGGGGCAGGCGTGGTGCTGGCAGCCAGCTACGAGGCCAAGGCATACGGTGTGCGCACCGCGATGGGCGGACGAGAAGCACGCCGCCTCTGTCCGCACGCGATCGTCGTGCCTCCACGCATGTCGGCGTACTCCCAGGCCAGCCGCGCGGTCTTCGAGGTTTTTCACGACACAACTCCGGTGGTCGAACCGCTGTCGGTCGACGAGGCGTTTCTCGATGTGTCGGGGCTGCGGCGGGTCTCGGGCACCCCTGTCGAGGTCGCGGCCAGGTTGCGGGCGCGGGTCCGTGAGGAGGTCGGCCTGCCCATCACCGTCGGCATCGCGCGCACCAAGTTCCTGGCCAAGGTCGCCAGCCAGGAAGCCAAACCCGACGGGTTGCTACTCGTCCCACCCGATCGCGAGCTGGCGTTTCTGCACCCGTTGCCGGTGCGCCGACTCTGGGGTGTCGGCGCCAAGACCGCCGAGAAGCTGCACACCTACGGCATCGAGACGGTGGCCGACGTCGCCGAGTTGAGCGAGTCCACTCTCGGATCCCTCGTCGGCGCGGCGATGGGCAGCCGGTTGTTCGCGTTGTCGCGCAACATCGATCGGCGCCGGGTGGTCACCGGTGTGCGCCGGCGCTCGGTCGGTGCGCAGCGTGCGTTGGGCCGGCGCGGCAACACGATGTCACTGGGCGAGATCGACGCCGTCGTCGTCAACCTGATCGACCGCATCACCCGGCGCATGCGTAAGGCCGGGCGGACCGGGCGCACCGTGGTTCTGCGGCTGCGCTTCGACGACTTCGGCCGCGCCACCCGGTCGCACACGATGCCACGCGCGACCGCGTCGACCGAGGTGATCCTGCACACCGCCCGGGGCCTCGTGGCCGCGGCGGCGCCGTTGATCGCCGAACGTGGTCTCACCCTTGTCGGGTTCGCAGTGTCCAACATCGATCGCGACGGCGCGCAACAGCTCGAGCTGCCGTTCGAGGAGAGCCACGACACCACCGCGGTCGACGAAGCCGTTGATCAGGTGCGTCAGCGGTACGGCAATTCCGCGGTGACCCGCGGCGTGTTACTTGGCCGCGACCCCGGTCTCGAAATGCCCCAGCTACCCGACTGACCCGGGCTTGCCTTTGCGCGGCTGGGCCTTCGCCCGCTTGGCGGGTTGTGCCTTCTTGGCTGCCCGGACCGGCTTCGGCGGTGGGTTGGCGGCTTCCGTCTTCGCCGACTTCATCGGCGGCACAGCCTTTTTCGCGGGCGCCTTCTTGGCGGGCGCCTTGGTGGCCGCCTTCTTGGCAGTCGTCTTCTTGGCGGGGGCCTTCTTCACCGGCGCCTGGGCAGCCGCCTTCTTGGCGGGCACCTTGGTCACCTTCTTGGCGGGTGCCTTCTTCGCCGGAGCCTTGGTCGCCTTCTTGGCTGGTGCCTTCTTCGGTGGCGCCGACGACGACGGTTTGCTGTGCTCGGCCTGGTCTTCGGGCTCGCCGCTGACGCGTCGTACGAGGCGACCGGCGGTCTCGCCCGCCGCGTTCGCGAGCTCTGCAGCACGCGCGCCCAGGGCCGCGGCCGTCTCACCGATAATTTTTCTCACAGTCACCCTGTACCCCGTTCGGGGCAGTTAACCGCGGACTGTTCTCAAGAACCGGCCCACACCAACAATTCCTCGGCGGGCCAGGTGTTGACGATGCGCTCGACCGGCACCTCGGCGTCGAGCGCACGCTGCGCTCCGTAGCCGAGAAACTCCAACTGCCCGGGCGCGTGCGAATCGGTGTCGATCGAGAACAGGCAACCGATGTCGAGCGCGAGCTTGAGCAGCCGGGTCGGCGGATCGCGCCGCTCGGGTCGGGAGTTGATCTCGACGGCCGTTCCGTGGTCCCGACACGCCGTGAACACCTTCTCGGCGTCGAATTTCGATTCCGGCCGCATCCCACGACCCCCGGTGACCAGGCGGCCGGTGCAGTGGCCCAGCACATCGGTGTGCGGGTTGGCGACGGCCTTGAGCATGCGACGCGTCATCGACGGGGCATCCATCGCCAGCTTCGAATGCACACTGGCCACCACGATGTCGAGCCGTTCGAGCAGTTCGTCCTCCTGGTCGAGGGAGCCGTCCTCGAGGATGTCGACCTCGATACCGGTGAGAATTCGCAGCGGGGCGACCTTCTCGCGCAACTCGTCGATGACATCGAGTTGCCGGCGCAGCCGCTCGGACGACAGGCCGTTGGCGATCCGAAGCCGCGGCGAATGGTCGGTCAGCGCACAGTACTCATGACCCAGATCCCTTGCCGCGGACATCATTTCCTCGATGGGGGCCGAACCATCGGACCAATTCGAATGCACGTGCAGGTCTCCGCGTAGCGCCGCGCGGATATCGCCGCCTCCGAGATCCTTTGCGTTGGAACGTAGCTCGGTCAGCACCTCGGGCTCACGACCGGCCCATGCCTGCGCGATGACCTTCGCGGTCTTGGGGCCGATGCGGGGCAGCGACTGCCAGCTGTTGGCGGCGCCGTGGCGGTCGCGTTCGGCGTCGGAGAGGGCCTCGACGATGTCGGCGGCGTTACGGTAGGCCATCACCCGACGCGGATCCTCGCGCGCACGGTCCTTGTAGTAAGCGATCTGCCGCAGGGCGTTGACGGGGTCCATCACTCCAGTGTGCCCGTTTTGCACGCCCAGACCTGGGGCGATATAGTGGATTGCGAATTTGTTCAATCCCTCAAGTGCTGGAATGTATGCCCCACCGCTTCCTCGGTAGCCCTGAGCTACCGCTCTACGAGATCAAGGCCAACCTGTTCAAGGCGCTGGCTCACCCGGCACGCATCCGTGTCCTGGAAATTCTGTCGGCCAACGGCGAGCCGACCTTGGTCAGCGAGATCCTCGCCGAAACCGACCTCGAACCCACGCTGCTGTCCCAGCACTTGGCGGTGCTCAAGCGTCATCAGGTGGTCTCGGCACAACGAGTCGGCAACTCAGTTCTCTACGAACTCGCCCACCCGAAGATCTCCGAACTCCTGGTCATCGCCAGAACCTTCCTCGCCGACGTCCTCGGAACCAACCGGGACCGGTTGGAGGCGTTCAAGACGCTGCCTCCGCTGGCGCACGACAAGTGAACCTCGCCCGACTGCTCCCGAACCGCCGGGACTACAGCGAACTCCCCCGATCGTGGCGGCGTGACATCCTGGCCGGAATCACGGTCGGCGTCGTCGCCCTACCCCTGGCGCTGGCGTTCGGCATCAGTTCGGGTGTCGGTGCCGCTGCCGGACTTGCCAC
The DNA here is from genome assembly GCF_001570485.1 of Mycolicibacterium novocastrense. Lineage (GTDB taxonomy): Bacteria > Actinomycetota > Actinomycetes > Mycobacteriales > Mycobacteriaceae > Mycobacterium > Mycobacterium novocastrense. The sequence goes on along the minus strand of NZ_BCTA01000026.1, from coordinate 186,844 downwards.
CGCCGTCGTCGCGGGTTTCGTGGCCGCTGTGTTCGGCGGATCGCATGTGCAGGTGTCCGGGCCTACCGGTGCGATGGCCGTCGTGCTCGCACCGATCGTGGCTCACTACGGTCTCGGCAGCATCGCCCTCGTCACCGTGCTGGCCGGTCTGCTCGTGCTCGTCGCGGGCGTCACGGGCCTGGGCCGTGCGGTCACATTCATCCCCTGGCCCGTCATCGAGGGGTTCACCCTGGGCATCGCCGCAATCATCTTCCTTCAGCAGGTGCCCGCTGCATTCGGCCAAGACAGCCCGGCGGGCGGGCGCACCTTGTCGGTCGCGTGGAACGTTGTCAGACAAGCGGATTGGTCATCAGCCGCGAAAACGCTTGCCGTGGTGGCGGTCGTCGCGACGCTGATGGTGACCCTGCCGCGCCTGCACCGCGGTATCCCGGAATCGCTCGCTGCCGTGATAGTCGTGACGATAGTCGTGGTGGCTCTTGATATTTCGATAGCGAGCATCGGTGAGCTACCGTCCCACCTCCCCGCGCCCGTCATTCCCGACGTGGACGTCGGCGCAATGCGGACCCTCGTCGGTGCCGCTTTGGCGATCGCGGCACTGGCCGCCATCGAGTCCCTGCTGTCGGCGCGAGTCGCCGCCACCATGGCGCCGACGGGACCGTACGACCCCGACCGCGAACTGGTGGGCCAGGGACTCGCTTCGGTCGCATCGGGCGCCTTCGGCGGTATGCCCGCGACCGGGGCCATCGCCCGTACCGCCGTCAACGTTCGTTCCGGCGCGCGTACCCGGGTCTCGGCCATCGTGCATTCGCTGGTCCTGCTCGCAGTCGTCTACCTGGCGACCGGACCCGTTTCCGCAATACCGTTGTCGGCATTGGCGGGCGTTCTGATGGTGACCTCGTTTCGGATGATCTCGTTGTCCACCGTTCGCAAGATCCTGCGCTCCACGCGCTCGGATGCTGTGACGTTTGCGCTGACCGCCGCCATCACGGTGTGCTTCGACCTCATCGAAGCCGTGCAGATCGGGGTCGTCGTCGCGGCGTTCTTCGCGCTGCGCGGAGTGGCCCGTCGCAGCAGCGTGACCCGAGAAGATCTCCCCGCGCCGCGCCGCCCCGGTGACGAGCGGATCGCGCTACTGCGCCTGGACGGAGCGATGTTCTTCGGAGTGGCCGAGCGCATCTCGAGCGAGATCACCGATACCGACCACCCGCACACGTCGGTGGTGATCATCCGGCTCAGTCAACTGGGCATGCTCGACGCCACCGGCGCGAATTCGTTGGCGCAGATCGCCACCGAACTGGAGGCGCGCGGCATCACCGTGATCATCAAAGGTGTTCGCCCGGAACACATGAGCTTGCTTTCCAACGTCGGCGTATTCGACTCACTACGCCACGAGAACCACTTGATGGACTCACTCGACGAGGCGATCGACCATGCCCGGACCCACATCACCCGCCTGACACCCGATCGCTCGCCGGGTTGATCGCGCCGTGCACGAGCGCGGCGACCTCGCCGTGGGTGGAGCCGCCGGCCAGAAACAACATCTCGTCGCCGGCTTGCAGCACGTCGTCGGGCCGGGGCAGGACGATCCCGCTGTCGCGGATGATGATCGCCAGCGCGGTGTTCTCCAGCAGCGGCAGGTCTCCCATCCGTTGACCGACCAGCGGATCACCCTCGGGCAGCGTCAGTTTCGCCAAGCTCACCTGCCCGTGCCGCAACTGCATCAACCGCACCACGTGACCGATGTCGATGGCGCCCTCGATCGCCGCCACCAGCGCGCTCGGCGCGGAGACCGCGACGTCGACGCCCCACGCCTCGGTGAACAACCACTCGTTGCGCAGGTCGTTGACCCGAGCCACCACGCGCGCGACACCGAACTCCGTCTTCGCCAACAATGCGGCCGCCAGGTTCACCTTGTCGTCGCCGGTCGCCGCGATCACCACGTCGCACATCTGCAGGCCGGATTCCTCGAGCGAGGACAGCTCGCACGCATCGGCGAGCAGCCACTCCGCATCGGGGACCGTCCGCGGTTCGTAGTGCCGCACGTCGTGTTCGATCAACAACACCTTGTGGCCATAGTCGATCAGTTCCTGCGCGACCGACCGGCCGACCGCCCCGGCACCGGCGATGCCGACCCGCATCATCGTCCGCTCCTCGACGGGATGCGATGCGTCGAAGTCGCGCCAGCGCAGCCGTATCACGCACTCATACTTACCCATCGCGGCGGCCTTGCGCGCAGCTTCGGGGCCCGGAGCGCCCGGCCACCACCCGTGGTAGGTGTTTTACTGCCTTTCACACCGCCCATACGGTCCCGAACGGGGATGCAATGACGCTCGAGCAGCTCTATCTCGTGCTGCTGATCGCTGGGGTGGTGCTGCTGGCGAGCATCGTCGCCACCAGGGCCGCCAGCCGGGTCGGGCTGCCGAGCCTGCTGCTGTTCCTCTTCGTCGGCGTCATCGTCGGCGAAGACGGGCTCGGCCTGAATTTCGACAACTATCTGCTCGCCGACCATCTGGGCACGGTGGCGCTGGCCGTGATCCTCGTCGAAGGCGGTCTGACGACCCGGTTCTCCGACATCCGCCGCGTGCTCGCGCCCGCGGGCGTTCTCGCGACCCTCGGTGTCGCGGTCAGCATGCTCATCACCGCCGCGGGGGCGCACCTGCTACTGGGCATCAACTGGCAGTTGTCGCTGCTGCTCGGCGCGGTCGTCTCGGTCACCGACGCCGCGGCGGTGTTCTCGGTGCTGCGCGTGGTGCCCCTGCCCCGCCGGGTGGCGGGCCTGCTGGAGGCCGAGTCCGGGTTCAACGACGCCCCGGCCGTCATCCTCGTGCTGATGTTCAGCGTGGCCCCGCTCGAACTGTCGCCCGTGCACGCGCTCACCGAACTGGTCTACGAGCTGGTGGTCGGTGCGGTGATCGGCGTCGGCGTCGGCTACCTGGGCTCGATGGCGCTGCGCCGCATCGCACTTCCGGCGTCGGGCCTCTACCCGCTGGCCACCTTCGGGCTCGGCATGGTCGCGTTCGCGGCGGGCGGCACCGCACACGCCAGCGGGTTCCTCGCCGCCTACGTGGCCGCGGTCGTGCTCGCCAACACCGGCCTGCCGCACCGTTCGGCCACGCGTTCGTTCGCCGAGGGTCTCGGCTGGCTCGCTCAGATCGGCCTGTTCGTCCTGCTCGGCTTGCTCGTCGACCCCAGCGACCTGGCCATGGAGGTGGTGCCCGGCATCGTGACGGGTCTGGTGTTGCTGCTCGTCGCCAGGCCGCTATCCGTGTTCCTGTCCTTGGTGTGGTTCCGAATCCCTTGGCGCGAACAGGTTTTCGTATCCTGGGCGGGGTTACGCGGTGCCGTGCCGATCGTGCTGGCAACCTTCCCCATCGTGGGCGGTGTGCCCGACAGCGTCCGCCTTCTCAACATCGTGTTCATCCTCGTGGTGGTGTTCACGCTGGTGCAGGGTCCCAGCCTGCGCTTCGTCGCGCATCGACTGGGGCTGATCTCGAAGGACGCGACGCGGGAGATCCAGGTGGAGTCGGCTCCCCTCGACGTGCTGGACGCAGAGCTTCTGACCATGACCGTGCAGGCGCCGTCGCGGTTGCACAACGTCACCGTGCTGGAATTGCGGCTACCCGATCCGTGCGTGATCACGTTGATCATCCGCGACGGGCGCACCTTCGTCCCGCAGCCCGACACCCGAATCGCGATCGGTGACGAGCTGCTGATTGTCACCACCACCAAGACACGCGCCCTGGCCGAACGCCGGCTGCGTGCGGTGAGCCGCCGCGGCAAGCTCGCGTACTGGTTCGACGAATTCGGCGAAGCCGAATAGACGACCGGAGCGGCGAAACCGACTGATCGCGCGGCGGACTCGGCTCACAGCTCGTTGTCAGCCCCTTGGAACTAAGCTCGGTTCGGTGAAGTTCGCCTTCAAAACCTCGCCGCAAAACACCACGTGGGCCGACATGCTCGCGGTATGGAAGGCGGCCGACCAGATCGACGTGTACGAGTCCGGCTGGACGTTCGACCACTTCTATCCGATCTTCTCCGACTCCACCGGCCCGTGCCTGGAGGGCTGGGTCACGCTCACCGCGCTCGCGCAGGCGACCGAGCGGTTGCGCGTCGGTGTGCTCGTCACCGGCATCCACTACCGCCACCCCGCGGTGCTGGCCAATATGGCCTCCGCGTTGGACATCGTGTCCGACGGCCGGCTCGAACTCGGCATCGGCGCGGGCTGGAACGAGGAGGAGTCCGAGGCGTACGGAATCGAGTTGGGGTCCATCCGTGAACGCTTCGATCGCTTCGAGGAGGCATGCGAGGTGCTCACCAACCTGCTCAGCCAAGAGACCACGTCGTTCGACGGCAAGTTCTACCAACTCAAGGACGCCCGCAACGAGCCGAAGGGCCCGCAGCGTCCGCACCCCCCGATCTGCATCGGCGGCAACGGCGAAAAGCGCACGTTGCGGATCACCGCCCGGTATGCCCAGCACTGGAACTTCGTCGGCGGAACCCCGCAGGAGTTCGCCCGCAAGCGCGACGTGCTGGCCCGCCACTGGCCGACATCGGGCGGGATCCATCGGAAATCATGCTCTCCGCCCACGTCCGACTGGACCCCGACCGCAATTACGAAAAGGCGCTGTCCGAAGCCGCGGCCCTGGAACAGGAGGGGCTGGATCTGGCGATCATCTATCTGCCGACGCCGCACGATCCCGCGGTGCTCGAACCGCTGGCCGACGCGATCGCCGCTTCGGGTCTACGGAATTAGGCGTCATTTCTGACGGTCACGAAAATATAACGATTTGGCAAACGGATAGCCGAAGGGGGCCTGCGCAAGGGTTTTCGCGCTTCCCAGTTCGCTAGACGCCGTACAAACGGAGCTCGTCGGCGGTGATGAGGCGCTCTGCCTTGGCCGGGAACTCACGGCTCTTGAGCGGATGACGGAGGAGTGACCAGGCGATTCGGCTCACCCGAGACCGGGATAGCGGGTTGACATACACGGAACTGACTCCTGTGTCGAAACCGATAGCTGACCGGGGCCCAACCTTACCGCAGTGCCCCCATGAAGTCATTAGAACCCGTCCGTCGGCAAACTGCGGTAGGCGCGCCGGTGAATCGTCTGATGTTTTTAGAGTTGCTGGAGTGACAGATGTGACTCGAATTCGACGTTCCACTCCATCCGCGATTGTGTGGTTTCGTACGCAACACGCGGCCCTACCGTATGAGACCGCACGCTCGCCGCCGGTCACGGCCGCAGAAACACGTCGTCCAACGTCACGGTGCGCAGCCCCCGCGCCCGGACGATGTCGACCAACTGCCCGAAGACCTCGGTGACGGGCGGGTGATTGAGGTGGCCGATCACGATCTTCTGTGCGGTGAAGTGCCGCTCGGCCATCGCGACGACCTCGGCCGGGGGGATCCACACGTGGTCCTCCAGCGTGCCCGACCACAACGTGTCGACGGTGTAGCCGAGATCGGCCGACACCTTGTCGACGTGTGGGCTGGTCGCGCCGTAGGGCGGCCGGAAGTAGGGACGTGCGTCGACGCCGTACGTCTTCCACAGGAAATCGTGGTTGCGCCGGAACTGTTCGGCGACGTCGACCAGCGGAAGCTTCGTGAGGTCGGGGTGCGACCACGTGTGGTTGGCCAGTTGGATCTGACCGTCGTCGACCAGCGGCCGCAACAGGTCGGCGTGATCGGTCCACGACCGGTAGATCCCGTTGACGAAGTAGGTCAGCCGTAGCCCGGAGTCCTTGGCGAATTGGGTGTAGGCGCGCACGACGTCACTGCTCACCCCGTCGTCGACGGTCAGCGCCAACAGATCTCCCTCGCCGGGCAGGCTGCTCAGCACGCCACCGCTGGGTAGAGCGATCCGCGCCGACGCCGGTGGCGGCGGCAACAGGCCGGCCGAGGGTGCGGTCGGGACTTGCGAGGCGGCTACACCGGCGACTCGCGGTTGCTCTCCGGTCGCGCACCGGCTCAGCCCCACGGCGCCCACGGTGGCGACGGACAGCGCCGCGATGAAGTTGCGCCGGTTGAGTCTTCGCCCGGCGCCGACGGATTGGTAGCGGCCGATCACCGCCATTACTGTCGCGCGCTCAGGCGCAAAAGCCGTACATTGCGCCGCGTGTCGCGGCGGAACCTACCGCTGCGGAACGGCGGTCGGCTTGATCGGCGCGGGCAGCGCCGACTGGCCCATCAGGTAGCGGTCCACACCCGCCGCGGCCGCGCGGCCCTCCGCGATCGCCCACACGATCAACGACTGCCCGCGTCCCATGTCGCCTGCGACGAAGACACCGGGCACCGAGGAGGCGAAGTCTGCGTCCCGGCTGACGTTGCCGCGTTCGTTGATCTCGACGCCGAGGTCGGTCAGCAGGCCTTCGCGCTCGGGACCGGTGAAGCCCATCGCGAGCAGCACGAGATCGGCTTCCAGCTCGAATTCGGTGCCCTCGACCTTCTCGAACTTGCCCGCGTTCATCTTGACCTCGTGGCCACGTAGCCCGGTGACATGCCCGTCTTCACCGATGAACTCCTCGGTGTTGACCGAGTAGACCCGCTCGCCGCCTTCCTCGTGCGCCGAGGACACCCGGAACATCAACGGGTAGACCGGCCACGGCGTCGAGTCGGCGCGCGTGTCCGGCGGGCGCGGCATGATCTCGAACTGGTGCACGCTGGCGGCGCCCTGACGGTGCGCGGTGCCCAGACAGTCGGCGCCGGTGTCACCGCCGCCGATGATGATGACCTTCTTGTCCTTCGCGTGGATCGGCGGCAGACCGTTTTCGTCGGTGACGGGGTCGCCGAGCTGTACGCGGTTCGCCCACGGCAGGTACTCCATCGCCTGGTGGATACCGTCGAGCTCGCGACCCGGGATCGGCAGGTCGCGCCGTTCGGTCGCACCGCCGGCGAGCACCACCGCGTCGAACTCCTTGCGCAGCTGCTGCGCGGTGATGTCGACGCCGACGTTGACCCCGGTGCGAAACTCGGTGCCCTCGGCCGCCATCTGTTCCAGACGACGGTCGATGTGGCGCTTTTCCATCTTGAACTCGGGGATGCCGTAGCGCAGCAGCCCGCCGATGCGATCGTCGCGCTCGAACAAGGTGACGCTGTGCCCGGCGCGGGTCAGCTGCTGGGCGGCGGCCAGCCCGGCGGGGCCGGAGCCGACGACGGCGACCTTCTTGCCGGTCTTGACCGTCGGCGGCAGCGGCGTCACCCAGCCCTCGTCGAACGCCTTGTCGATGATTTCGACCTCGACCTGCTTGATCGTGACCGGGTCCTGGTTGATGCCCAGAACACACGAGCCCTCGCACGGCGCCGGGCACAGCCGGCCGGTGAACTCGGGGAAGTTGTTCGTCGCATGCAGCCGCTCGATGGCGTCACGCCAGCGGTCGTTGCGCACCAAATCGTTCCACTCGGGGATCAGGTTCCCGAGAGGACACCCGTTGTGGCAGAACGGAATCCCGCAGTCCATACACCGGGTCGCCTGCTCGCGCAGGGTGTCATGGGAGAAGTCCTCGTAGACCTCTTTCCAGTCGCGCAGCCGAATCGGCACGGGCCGCCGTTGCGGGGTCTCGCGCTGGGTGTACCTGAGGAAACCGCGGGGATCAGCCACTGGCGGCCGCCATGATCGCCTCGTCGACGTTGGCGCCGGTTCGTTCGGCCTCCGCGATCGCCTCGAGCACCCGCTTGAAATCGCGGGGCATCACCTTGGTGAAGTGCTTCACGTTGTTGTCCCAGTCATTGAGGATGCGTGCTCCGACAGCGGAATCGGTGGCGTCGACGTGGGCCTGGATCATGCCCGCGAGCCACTCGAGGTCCTCCTCGTCGAGGTCCTCCAGTTCCACCATCTCGGCGTTGAGGTTGTCCGGCAGTGCGCCGTCGGGGTCGTAGACGTAGGCGATCCCTCCGGACATGCCCGCGGCGAAGTTGCGCCCCGTCGGACCGAGGATCGCGATCTTGCCGCCGGTCATGTACTCACAACCGTGGTCGCCCACGCCCTCGACCACCGCGTGCGCACCGGAGTTGCGCACCGCGAACCGCTCGCCGACCTGGCCGCGGAGGAACGCCTGGCCGCTGGTCGCGCCGAACAGGATCACGTTGCCCGCGATGATGTTGTCCTCGGCGACGTAGTCCTCGGGCGCGCTGTCGGACGGGCGCACCACGATCCGTCCGCCCGAGAGGCCCTTGCCGACATAGTCGTTGGCGTCGCCGTAGACCCGCAGCGTGATGCCCTTCGGCACGAAGGCCCCGAAGCTGTTGCCCGCCGATCCGTCGAAGGTGATGTCGATGGTGCCGTCCGGAAGGCCCTGCCCACCATAAGCTTTGGTCACCTCATGGCCGAGCATCGTGCCGACGGTGCGGTTGACGTTGGCGATCGTCGTCGAGAAGCGCACCGGCGTCGCCGAATCCAGCGCTTCGCGGCACATCACGATCAACTGCTGGTCGAGCGCCTTGTCCAGCCCGTGGTCCTGACGCGAACTGCAGTACAGGTCCTGGTTCATGAAGGCCGACTCGGGCTCGTGCAGCACGGGCGCCAGATCCAGCTTGTAGGCCTTCCAGTGCTCGGCGGCCTTGGTGGTGTCCAGCGCGCCGACCTGTCCGACCATCTCGTTGACCGTGCGGAAGCCCAACTGGGCCATCGTCTCCCGCACTTCTTCGGCAATGAACATGAAGAAGTTCTCGACGAATTCCGGTTTGCCGGTGAACCGCTCGCGCAGCACCGGGTTCTGGGTCGCGACGCCCACCGGGCAGGTGTCGAGGTGGCAGACGCGCATCATGATGCAGCCCGAGACGACCAGCGGCGCGGTGGCGAAACCGAACTCCTCGGCACCCAGCAGCGCGGCGATCACCACGTCGCGGCCGGTCTTGAGCTGACCGTCGACCTGAACCACGATTCGATCGCGAAGGCCGTTGAGCAGCAACGTCTGCTGAGTCTCGGCCAGGCCGAGCTCCCACGGCGCGCCCGCGTGCTTCATCGACGTCAGCGGTGTCGCACCCGTCCCACCGTCGTGACCGGAGATGAGCACGACGTCGGCATGTGCCTTGGACACGCCTGCCGCAACTGTTCCCACACCGTTCTCGGAGACCAGCTTGACGTGCACCCGGGCCTGCGGGTTGGCGTTCTTCAGATCGTGAATCAGCTGCGCCAGATCCTCGATCGAGTAGATGTCGTGGTGCGGCGGCGGTGAGATCAGACCCACGCCGGGTGTCGAGTGCCGCACCTCGGCGACCCACGGGTACACCTTGCCGCCCGGAAGCTGGCCGCCCTCACCGGGTTTCGCGCCCTGGGCCATCTTGATCTGAATGTCGGTGCAATTGCTCAGGTAATGGCTGGTCACGCCGAACCGGCCCGACGCCACCTGCTTGATCGCGCTGCGCCGCCAGTCGCCGTTCTCGTCGCGGTCGAAGCGTTTGACGTCCTCGCCGCCCTCACCGGAATTCGACCGTCCGCCAAGGCGATTCATCGCGATGGCCAACGTCTCGTGTGCCTCGGCGGAGATCGAGCCGTAGCTCATCGCGCCGGTCGAGAACCTCTTGACGATCTCGCTGGCCGGCTCCACCTCCTCGAGCGGCACCGGCGGCCGCACTCCGTCGCGGAACTTGAGCAGCCCGCGCAGCGAGGCCATCCGCTCGCTCTGATCGTCGACGAGTTTGGTGTATTCCTTGAAGACCTCGTACTGCCCGGTGCGGGTGGAGTGCTGGAGTTTGAACACCGTGTCCGGGTTGAACAGGTGGTACTCACCCTCGCGGCGCCACTGGTATTCGCCGCCGACCTCGAGTTCGCGGTGCGCCCACTCGTCGGGCCGGTCGAGATAGGCTAACGAGTGCCGCGCCGCGACGTCGTCGGCGATGTCGTTGAGGTCGATTCCGCCGACCGGGCAGGTCAACCCGGTGAAGTACTCGTCGAGCACCTGCTGGTTGATGCCGATGGCCTGGAACAGCTGGGCGCCGGTGTAGGAGGCCAGCGTGGAGATGCCCATCTTCGACATCACCTTCAGCACGCCCTTGCCGGCGGCCTTGACGTAGTTGGCCTTGGCCTGGTCGCTCGAGATTCCGGTGATCACACCGCGGTCGACCATGTCCTCGATCGACTCGAACGCCATGTACGGGTTGATCGCCGCCGCGCCGAACCCGCACAGCGTGGCCATGTGGTGCACCTCGCGGGCGTCGCCGGCCTCGACTACCAGGCCCACTTTGGTGCGCGTCCGCTCGCGAACCAGGTGGTGGTGCACGGCCGACACGGACAGCAGCGACGGGATCGGGGCCATCTGCTCGTTGGACTCGCGGTCGGAGAGCACGATGATGCGGGCGCCCTCGCGGATGGCCGCCGACGCCTTGGCCCGCACGTTGTCCAGGGCTTCCTTGAGGCCCTGTCCGCCCCGGTTCACCGGATAAAGACAGCGGATCACCGCGGCGCGCATGCCGTGCTTGTGACCGCGGATCTCGTGGTCGGGGTCGACGCAGATCAGCTTGGACAGCTCCGCGTTGCGCAGGATCGGCTGCGGCAGCACGATCTGCCGACACGAATCGGGACCTGGATTGAGCAGGTCGCCCTCGGGCCCCACGGCCCCCTGCAGGCTGGTCACCACCTCTTCGCGAATGGCGTCCAACGGCGGGTTGGTGACCTGCGCGAACAGCTGCTGGAAGTAGTCGTAGAGCATCCGCGGGCGGGTCGACAGCACGGCGATCGGGGTGTCGGTGCCCATCGAGCCGAGCGCCTCGGCGCCGGTCCGGGCCATCGGCGCGACCAGCAGGTTGAGTTCCTCGTAGGTGAACCCGAAGATCTGCTGGCGCAACACCACCCGGTGGTGCGGCATCCGGACGTAGTCGCCGGGCGGAAGCTCGTCGAGGTCGAACAACCCGGCGTCGAGCCATTCCTGGTACGGGTGCTCGGCGGCCAGTTCGGCCTTGATCTCCTCGTCGTCGACGATGCGCCCCTGCGCGGTGTCGACAAGGAACATCCGGCCGGGTTGCAGGCGCATCTTCCGGACCACCGTCGAGGGGTCGAGGTCGAGCACGCCGGCCTCCGAGGCCATCACGACCAGGCCGTCCTTGGTGACCCAGATGCGCGACGGGCGCAGACCGTTGCGGTCGAGCACCGCGCCGACGATGGTGCCGTCGGTGAAGCACACCGACGCCGGACCGTCCCACGGCTCCATGAGCGAGTCGTGGAACTCATAGAACGCCCGGCGGGCCGGGTCCATACTCTCGTGCCGCTCCCAGGCCTCCGGAATCATCATCAGCACCGCGTGCGGCAGGCTTCGCCCGCCAAGGTGCAGGAGTTCGAGCACCTCGTCGAACCTGGCGGTGTCCGACGCCCCGGGCGTGCAGACCGGGGTGATCTTGTCGAGGTCCTGATTCGGGCCGAAGACGTCGGTCTTGATGAGCGCCTCTCGCGCGCGCATCCAGTTCTCGTTGCCGGTGACGGTGTTGATCTCGCCGTTGTGGGCGATGCGCCGGAACGGGTGGGCCAGCGGCCAGGACGGGAACGTGTTGGTCGAGAAGCGCGAGTGAACGATGCCCAGCGCACTGGTGAGCCGGTCGTCCTGCAGATCGAGGTAGAACGCCTTGAGCTGCGGGGTGGTCAGCATGCCCTTGTAGACGAACGTCTGCCCGGAAAGACTTGGGAAGTAGACGGTTTCGCGACCCGGCCCGTCCTGGCCCGGCCCCTTGGTGCCCAGCTCGTGTTCGGCGCGCTTGCGCACCACGTACGCGCGACGCTCCAACTCCATGCCCGAAGCACCGCCGATGAACACCTGCCGGAATGTGGGCATCGCGTCGCGGGCCAGGGCGCCCAGCGCCGAATCGTCGATCGGCACCTCGCGCCAACCCAGGACCTCGAGCCCTTCGGCCTCGGCGATCTTCTCGACGGCCTCGCACGCGGTCGCCGCATCCTTCGAGGACTGCGGAAGGAACGCGATTCCGGTGGCGTAGCTACCCGGCTCCGGCAGGTCGAAGTCGACCACCTCGCGCAGGAAAGCGTCGGGAACCTGCAACATGATGCCCGCACCATCGCCGGTGTTCGGCTCGGCGCCCTGCGCACCGCGGTGCTCCAGGTTCACCAGAGCGGTGATCGCCTTGTCAACGATGTCGCGACTGCGGCGACCGTGCATATCGGCCACCATGGCGACGCCGCACGCGTCGTGCTCGAACGCGGGGTTGTACAGCCCTTGCATCCTGGGCGCCATTCCCACCTACCCTTTTCCTGCACGTCTTACGAAGCTTCTGCATGACAGCCGTAGACAGCGGCGGTTAGCCGGTCCGGCCATGGAGTGCCTTCGTGCAGCATCGAACGCCGGCCTGTTTCCACTTGCCCCGAGTGGAGAAAACGATATGACAAACACCGGGTGACATGCCAACTTAGTAGAACCTAACTAGATCGGCGGGACGGGCGGCCGAGCCGCTCGCCGCCAGCGGTGTTTGGTGCTCAATTCCGTTGTTGCCCTGGGATTTTCAAGGCATTCAGCGATCCCCCAGCGGAGTGCGGTACACATCACACTTCCCTCCCGACGCCGCCTGACGTTTGCTGAAACGCGCCGTTTCGGCGCTTTTACCAGCTTAGACCGCGTTATAGAAGTTTGCGAAAAGCCTAGCCAGATTCTTAGGAAACCGCCTTCAGGCTGGCTTCGGGGGTGAGGTCCAGCCGCCGCAGCAGCTGGGCATTGAGCGCCACCACGACGGTCGACGCCGACATCAAGATCGCGCCGACGGACATCGGCAGGATGAAGCCGATCGGCGCCAGCACCCCCGCGGCCAATGGCACCGACAACAAGTTGTATCCCGCTGCCCACCAAAGGTTTTGCTTCATCTTGCGGTACGCGGCCCGCGACAGCAGCAGCACCGACAGCACCGAGCGCGGATCCGACCCGGCCAGGATCACCCCGGCCGAGGCGATCGCCACGTCGGTTCCGGCGCCGATCGCGATGCCGACGTCGGCCGCAGCGAGTGCGGGCGCGTCGTTGACCCCGTCCCCGACCATCGCCACTTTGCGCCCTTCGCGCTGCAACTCGGCCACCTTCGCCGCCTTATCCTCCGGCCGTACGCCGGCGAAGACGCGCCCGATCCCCAGGTCGGCGGCCACGGATCGCGCAACGGCCTCCGCGTCGCCGGTGATCATCACCACTTCGATGCCCAGCTTCGTCAGCGCCTCGACCACCTGCGCGGACTCGGGTCGCACCTCGTCGGCCAGCTTGATCGCACCCACGGCGTCTCCGTCGACGACGACGTGCAGGATGATCGCCCCTTCGTCTCGCCACTGTCGCGTTTCGGGGAGGTCGGTCAGCCCCGCTTCGGACAGCATCCGCGGCCCACCGACCTGAACGCTGCGGCCCCCGACCGTGGCCTTGACGCCCACCGCCGGAGACGAGCTGAAGTCGGTGGTCGGCGGCAGCGTCAGCGACCGGTCGCGCGCGGCCGCGACGATCGCCCTGGCCAGCGGATGCTCGGAGTACGCCTCGGCCGCCGCCGCCCACGTCAGCACGTCCTCGGCGGACTGTCCGGGTGCGGTCGCGACCGCGGTGACCGTCGGCTCCCCCTTGGTCAGCGTGCCGGTCTTGTCGAAGAGCACGGCATCGACGGTCCGCATGCTCTCCAGCGCCAGCCGGTCCTTGACCAGAACGCCCCCGCGCGCGGCGCGTTCGGTGGCGATCGAGACGACCAGCGGTATCGCCAGCCCGAGCGCGTGCGGGCAGGCGATCACCAGCACCGTGATGGTCCTGACGACGGCCGCTGCGGGCATCCCCGCAAACGACCACACCACCGCGGTGATGACGGCCGCCGACAACGCGAACCAGAACAGCCAGCCCGCCGCCTTGTCGGCCAGGCGCTGGGCCCGCGACGACGAGTTCTGCGCCTCGGTCACCAACCGCTGGATACCGGCGAGCGTCGTGTCGTCGCCGACCGCGCTGACCCGCACCCGCAATCCCGAGTCGGTGGCCACGGTGCCGGCCACGACGCGGTCGCCGGCCTCACGGCGGACCGGACGCGATTCGCCGGTGACCATCGACTCGTCGACGTCCGCGGCGCCGTCGACGATCTCGCCGTCAGCGGGGATATTGCCTCCCGGACGCACCAGCACGACGTCGCCGACCCGCAGCTGCGCCGGTGCGACGGTCTCCGTGCCGCCGTCGACGACCCGCTCGGCCTCGTCGGGCAGCAGCGCAGCCAGCGAATCGAGCGCGGACGTGGTCTGCGCGAGCGAGCGCATCTCGATCCAGTGGCCGAGCAGCATGATCACGATCAGCAGCGCCAGTTCCCACCAGAAGTCCAGCTCGTGGTGCAGCACGCCGAGGCTGGCGCCCCAGGACGACAGGAACGCCACCGTGATCGCAAGACCGATCAGCAGCATCATTCCCGGTGCGCGGGAACGGATTTCACTGACCGCCCCGGACAGGAAGGGCCGCCCGCCCCAGACGTACATCACGGTGCCGAGCACCGGCGGAACCCATCGGATCCCGGGGATGTCGGGCAGCGAGTAGCCGAGGATCATCGCGAACATCCCGGACAGCGCGACCGTCGGTACGGCGAGCACGAGCATGGTCCAGAACAGGCGCCGGAACTCGGCTACATGGCCGGAGTGGTCATGACCGCCCGAGTGGCCGTTCGAGTGGCCGCCCGGATGGTCGTGGCCCGAATGACCCTCCGCGGCCGTGTCCGGGTGTTGTGCACCATGGCCGGTATGCGTCATGTCGGCCATCGTATACCCCCTAGGGGTATATAGCCAGGGGTTGTTCGGTCACGCTGTATCCCGATGTCACATCCACTGAACACTCCGTTGGGCCGGTTCGGCATCGCGACGTCCGTGGACGCGCCCGGTGAGTGTGTGGCCTCGATACCGGTGGGCGGAATGGTGAACCCGCTGACCGGTGCCCCGACCATCGCGCCCATGGCGATGCTCGTCGACCACGCGTGCGGCCTCGTCAACCACCGGCGCCGCGCCGATGACGAGTGGACCGTGTCCAGCGAGCTGTCCCTTGAAGCAGATCCCCACGCCGCCGAAATCATCGCCGGTGCACCCGATGTATCGGTGGTCGCGACCGCCCGGCCGTTCGGCGCCAAGAGCGACGTGGCGTTGGCGCTGTGCGAACTCACCCACCGCGGCACCGTGCTCGCCACCGCCACCGTGCGCTCGTTCTACATCCAGTCGCCCGCCGACATCGCACCGTTCCCCGACGGCCCATCCGGCCCGCTGCCGCCCGGGACGCTCGCCGACCGAATGGCGGTTCGCGTCGCCGAGAGCGGCGGTGCGGGGCGGGTCCTGCTGCAGGACGAGGACCCCGTGCTGAACAACGCGATCGGCATCGTGCACGGCGGGGTGACGGCGATGGCGCTGGAACTGGTCGCGGCCGCCGCACTCGACACCGACGGCCCCGACCGGCCGCTGCGGACCGCGTCGCTCCGGGTCAACTTCATGCGGCCCTTCCACAGCGGACCCGAATCCCGTTATGTGGGAACCGCTTTGCGTGTCGGGCGCAGGACGGGTGTTGCCGAGGGGCAAGCCGTCGGGCCCGGTGGCGGTGTGGCGATCATCGCCAGACTGACCGCGTACCGCTGACAGTCGCGCTAGCATCTGGAGACCATGGCCGAGACCCGTGAAACCGGCGGCGGCCTCGGCGGATTCATTCGGCGCTCCGGTTACATCCGTAAGTGGCTGATCCTCGGGATCGCGATCGGCGTCATCGCCGGCCTCGGCGCGGTGGTGTTCTATCTGGCGCTCGACTATGCGGGCGACTTCCTGCTCGGCGACCTGGCCGGCTACCGGATCCCCAAACCGGTCGGCGACGGCGGCGACCCCGGTTCGGCCGGCTTCGACCGGCCGTGGGCCATCCCGCTGGTGGTCTGCGGCGGCGCACTCGTATCGGCATGGCTGGTCGCGAAGTTCGCTCCGGAGGCCGAAGGACACGGCACCGACAGCGCGATCGAGGCCGTGCACACCGATCCCCGCGCCATCCGGGGACGAGCCATCGTGATCAAGACCATCGCCAGCGCGTTGACCATCGGGTCGGGCGGCTCGGGCGGGCGCGAGGGCCCCGCGGCGCAGATCTCCGCGGGCTTCGGATCCCTGTTGACGAAGTGGCTGAACCTGTCCGACGAGGACGGACGGATCGCGGTGTCGCTGGGCATCGGATCGGGCATCGGGGCGATCTTCGGCGCCCCGCTGGGCGGAGCGGTGCTGGCGGCATCGATCGTGTACCGCCGGGACTTCGACTATCAGGCGCTGATACCGGGATTCATCACCTCGGCGACCGCCTACTCGGTGCTCGGTTCGATCCTCGGCTTCGACCCGCTGTTCGGGTTCGTCGCCGCCGACTACCGGTTCGAGAGCCCGCTGGATCTGAGTTGGTTCGTCGTGCTCGGTGTCGTCGCGGCCGGCGTCGGATACCTCTACGCGCGCATCTTCTACGGCACCGTCGCGCTGACCGCGCGACTGCCGGGTCACAAGGTGCTCAAACCCGCGGTGGGCGGGCTGGCGGTGGGGTTGCTGGCGCTCGCGATCCCGCAGGTGTTGGCCAGCGGGTACGGATGGGCACAGAAGGCCACGGCCACCGACACTTTGATGGCGATACCGCTGTGGATCGTACTGATCCTGCCGCTGGCCAAGATCGTGGCGACGTCGCTGTCGATCGGCACCGGCGGATCCGGCGGTATCTTCGGACCCGGTGTCGTGGTGGGCGCATTCGTCGGCGCCGCTCTGTGGCGACTCGGCGATCTGGTCGACGCTCCCGGAATCCCCGACAGCCCAGCCACGTTCGTCGTTGTCGGCATGATGGCGTGTTTCGGCAGCGTCTCGCACGCCCCGTTGGCTGTGATGATCATGGTGGCGGAGATGACCGGCTCGTTCTCGGTGATCCCGTGCGCGATGGTGGCGGTCGGAATCGCCTACATGCTGGTGTCGCGCACCGACGTGTCGATCTACCAGGCTCAGCGTCTCGACCGCGAAACCGCGCGGGCGCAACGCGGTGCCGGCTGACGCCGGTCACCTCCGCCGGAAGCCTTACTTACCCGAGGACTTCTTCTTCGCCTGGCTGGCGGCCGACTTCTCCGTCCTCGCACCCTCGTTGGCCAGCTGGCCACCGGCGTTCTCCAGGTGTGCGCGGACGAACCACTGGAACTTCTCGAGCTCGGCGGCGTGGCCGATCAGAATGTCCTCGGTCACCGGGTCGGCGTCCTCGGCCTCTTCGATGTTCTGACGGGTGTCCTCGATGATCCCGTCGTAGACGAGGTCGAGCGCAGCGAGGTGCGCCTGCACGGTGTCGCGATCGAGCGAGTAGTCATCCCAGCTGCGGTCCTCGATGATCGCGCCGGGCGTGCCCTTCGGCGAGAAGCCGAGGGTGGCGATCCGTTCGGCGACCTCGTCGGCGTAGCCGCGCACCAACTCGACCTGCGGATCGATCATCTCGTGTACGCCGATGAAGTTCGGGCCCACCACATTCCAGTGGATGTGCTTGAGGGTCAGGTGAAGATCGTTGTACCGGCTCAACTGCTTCTGCAGAAGTTCGGCGACCTTCGCGGCGTCCTTGTCAGTCATACCGGGCACTGTGTAATTGGATCTAGGCATGGAAGCTCCTTTGCACGCATAGGGTGTCGTCGCTTCGACTACCCGCTGCATTGGTGCGGTAATCCACCACGTCTCAGGCGTCACATCTCGATCAGATTCGGGATCGCCATGCGCGGCCCGAATCGCGGCAGCACCGCAAGCCCGCTGACCTCCAACAGGCGCACCGCGCGGTGACGGTGAGGTCGAAGCGGTTCGAGCAACTCGACCATCGTGGGATCGTCGATCGGATGCCCCAGGAGGCTCCAACCGACCATCTTCGCCAGGTGGTAGTCGCCGACCGAGAGCGCATCCGCGTCACCGAATGCGCGCTGACTCGTCTCCGCGGCGGTCCACTCACCGACTCCCGGAAGCGACGCCATCGCGACGCGGGCGTCGGCCGGTGACCGGGCGCCGAGTCGTTCCAGGGAGTCGGCGCGTTGCGCACACACGACGACGGTCCGTGCGCGCCGGGGGTCGACGTTGGCGCGGTGGAACTCCCAGGACGGAATGCGGCACCAGACCTCACCGGGAGGCGGGACCCGCATGTGCGCAGGCGCCGGTCCGGGCGCGGGGGCCCCGTACTTGGTGACGAGCAGCCGCCACGCGCGGCGAGCATCCTTGCCGTAGACCCGCTGTTCGAGCACCGCGGGAATCAGTGCTTCGAGCACGGCGGTCGGTGCGGCCCAGCCGCAGATGCCGCACGCGTCGATGCGCGGCGGCGATGGTCGGTTCGGTGGGCACGAAACCGACGCTGTCGTCGTACGCGCCGAGCAGGGCGGGCAGGGTCTCGGCGAATTCTCTCGCGCCGTCACCCCATGCTTCACAGTCGACGGTGTCGGGTGCCGATTTGGTGAGACGCGCGGCGACGGGCCCGCTGCGCATCAGGCTGGTGCGCCAGATGGCGCCATCGGGAGCGTCGTAATAGCAGGGGTCCGTTCGGCCACGCCGCAGCGGCGCCAGAGTCAACGCAGGGCTGACCGGGCCGTCGAAGGCGACGCTGACCGAGGTGTGCACCGGCCAAGGTTATGCCTGGGCGACGACGATCTCGGCTTTGTCCGGGTAGAACGCGACATGCCCGGCGATGGGGGCGACTGCCGGGTATGGCGTCTCATAGGTCCAGATGGCGTCCTCGACGACGGCGCCGGCCTCGGTCACCACGTGGAAGTAGGCTGCGTCGCCCTTGAACGGGCAGTACGTCTGGGTGTCGCTGGGCCTGAGTTTGTCTTGGACGACGTCGGCGAACGGGATGTACTGCACGGCCGGGTACGTCGACTCCTGCAGCGTCAACGCTCGGTCGGTGTCGGCGACGATCTCGCCGTTCACCCGGGCGGTGACGTGTCTGCCGGTCGGCGCGACGGTGATCGGGTGTTCCGCGGTGGGCTCGAGTACGGAGCGATCGCTCATATCAACGCCAACGTACGAGGTGACGGCTGGATTCCGGACGTGTCATACCCCGGTGGCATACTCGAACACATGTTCGGAGGACAGTTCGCGGAGGTGGACGACGCCGCTCTCGTCGCCGCCATCGCCGACGGTGCGCGTGCGGAGGCCGAGGCCGCGGCGCGCCGGTTCGCGGCCATCGCGGAGCTGACCCGGCGCAAGGTCAGCGAGGATGACGAACGCAATCTGTGTGCGTTCGACCCGTGGGACAGCGTCGCCGCCGAGGTGGCCGCGGCGATGACGATCGGGCATCGCCGCGCGTCCGGGCAGATGCGGATCGCGCAGGCGTTGCGCGAGCGGCTGCCCCAGGTGGCCGCGTTGTTCGAACGGGGCGGAATCGGTGCGCGGATCGTCTCGGCGATCACCTGGCGCACCCAACTTGTCGAGGAGCCTGAGGCGTTGGCGCTCATCGACACGGCGCTTGCCAAACGGGCGTCTCGGTTGGGTCCTTTGTCCGAGCAGCGGTTGGACGAGGCCATCGACGCGCTCGTCGACAAGTTCGACCCAGAAGCGGTGCGGAGAAGTCGGTCGACGGCGCGCACCCGGGATTTCCACATCGGTGATCTCGATGACCCGGTCGGCACCACTTCGGTGTGGGGCAGGCTGTTGGTCACCGACGCCGCTGTCCTCAAAAGCCGCCTCGCCGAGATGATGCAGGGGCTGTGCGACAACGATCCGCGCAGCATGGGCGAGCGCCGAGCCGACGCTATCGGCGCGTTGGCCGCCAACCAAGACCGGTTGGGTTGCGCATGCGGATCGCCGACGTGCGCCGCGGCCGCTCCGCAAACGTCGAACGTCCTCCTCCACGTGATCGCCGACCAAGACGCTTTCAAAAATGCCGCTGCTGCAGCAGGTAACGACGCGACTCCTGCGACCGATAGCGACACGGACGACACCGCCCCGCCGCAGCCCGACTCACCGGGCGCCGAGAAGCGGGGCACCGCGGTACTACTGGGCCACGGTGCACTGCCCACCTCACTGCTGCCCTGGCTGATCAGCCGCGGCGCTAAGGTGCGTCCGATCAAAATGCCTGGGCCCGACGCCGAGGCGCGATACCAGCCATCGACGGCGCTGGCCGAGTTCGTGCGCATGCGTGATATGTACTGTCGCGCACCGGGATGCGATGTGCGCGCCGACCTTTGCGACATCGACCACACGACCCCGTGGCCGCTCGGGCCCACGCATCCGTCGAACCTCAAGTGCTTGTGCCGCAAGCACCACATGATGAAGACGTTCGATGGGTGGCTCGATGTTCAGCTGCCCGACGGCACGGTGATCTGGAAATCACCGAGCGGCAGGACCTATACCACGACACCCGGCAGCAAGTTGTTCTTCGATTGGGACACCACCACCGCCAACCTTCCACCACCACCGCCCGTTTCACCGTCGCTGGCTGATCGCACGGCGAAGATGCCGAAGCGAAAACGAACGCGGGCCGCCGACTTCGCCGCGCGGATCAAGGCCGAGCGGGCACGCAACGTGGACCCCGCACCGTTCTGAGCGAGATACGCACGAGCCATCGCGGGTGTCTGCTCGATGAGGCGCGATCCGATTCCTCAGTAGGTGGTGTAATCGGTTGATGGGCGATCTGGACAAGCGCGGCGCGGTGTACGTGTTGACCCTCGGCGAGGACGAGAACCGCTTCCACCCCGACCGGCTGGCAGCGATCAACTCCGCACTCGACGAGGTGGAGGCCGCCGATGGGCCGAGGGCCGTCGTCACCACGGGCAGCGGCAAGTTCTACTCCAACGGTCTCGACCTGGACTTCATGGCGGCCAATCCCGATGCGGCCGAGGCCAACCTCGCCGACGTGCACGCGCTGTTGGCGCGCGTGTTGGCGTTCCCGGCGCCGATCATCGCCGCGGTGCAGGGACACGCGTTCGCCGCGGGCGCGATGCTGGCGCTCTCCCACGACCAGATCGTCACGCGCGCCGATCGCGGCTTCTTCTGTCTGCCGGAGGTCGACCTCGGTATCCCGTTCACGGCAGGCATGAACGCGCTCATCCGGTCTCGGCTGCCGATCGCGACCGCGCACGAGGCCATGACCACCGCGCGACGGTACGGCGGCGAAGACGCCCGCGCGGCGGGAATCGTCACGGCCACCGCCGGGGAGGGTGAAGTCCTCGACGCGGCGGTCGCCCGCGCCGAGGCATTGGCCGCCAAAGCCGGGACGGTGTTCGGCACGATCAAGGCGCGCTTGTACGCCGAGGTGATCGCCGAACTCAACGTCCGCTAGGCACAACGCTCAGAAGGCCCAGCGGTGATACTGCGCCATGTACCGCAGCGACGGCACCACCGACATCGCCTTACCCAGCGCCCGGTAGTACCACGCGACATCGCGAAACGTCGGGGAGTCGAACGGTGACACCCACGCCAGCAACCGCACACCGGGCACCGCCGCACCGATGTCGTCCGGGCCGTCGATCCCCCAGTGCAGCGTCGCCCCCGCCCGCCGCACCACCGCATTCAGGAACTGCGACCGGATGCCGAGCCGGCTGAACGCATCGAATTGCAGTTCCCCACAGGGGAACCCGTCGACAACCCGTCGCAGCAGTGCCCCACCGTCGGATTCGGTCAGATACATGGTCAGACCCTCGGCGATCATCAAAACAGGTCGCTCCGAGGGAATCTCAGACAGCCACGACGCATCGGCGACCGAGGCGCCGATCACCCGATAGTGGTCGCGAGCCGGATAGAGCTCTGTGCGCAGGTCGACCACCTCCGGGTAGTCGATGTCGAACCAGTCGACCCCCGGCCCGGGATCGATCCGAAAGGCCCGCGCGTCCAGCCCGCACCCGAGGTGCAGTACGACCGCCCGCGAATGCACCGCTAAGAACTGGCGCGTCCACCTGTCGAAGTGCGCGCTACGGGTGGTCACCGACGCCGAATTCGCCGGTGTGATCGACGTTTTCGACCAGTCGTAGTCGATGCGCCCGACGATGTCCTTGGCGAACCGATCCCCCAGAATCGGTTTCGGCAGATCGGCGTCCAGCGCCTTGGCGTAGAACGTCGCGAGCATGGTCTGCGGCGCACCGGACAGATCGACGTGCAGCTTGTCGGACATCTCCTGCGAGCTAGCCGGCCCTGCTCGTGCGCCGCGCGTCCCGCAGCCCCACCCAGAACCTCGCGGCCTCACGGATCGACTCCTCGACTGGCCTTGGCCGCCAACCCAGTTCGCGCCGAGCCTTACTGCAATCCACCGGCGCTTCCGCGCGCATCAGTCGCAGCGAGCCGAGCGAGAACTTCTCGTCCTTGCCCGTCAGCCGCGCCTTGGCGGTGCCCAGGGCGGCCATCGCATATGAGACCGGCAGCGGGATCGACTTCGTCGGCGCCGGCATCCCGGCGGCTTCGGCCGCGATGCGCACCACCTCCGCGTTGCTGATCATCTTCTCCGAGATCAGGTACCGCTCGCCGACACGGCCGCGTTCGGCGGCGAGCAACATCGCGCGAGCGGCGTCGTCGACACCGACCGCCTCGAGCTCGATTCCGCGCATCACGAAGGGCAGCTTGCCGAACGCCGCCCCCGCGATGATCGCGCCGTGCGGGGTGCGGCCCCAGTCGCCGCCGCCGTACGTCGTCGACACGCACATCGCCACCGCGGGCAGGCCGTGCTCGCGCGCATACCGCAGCACCAGCGTCTCGGCCTGCACCCGTGAGCGCACATACGGCGTCAGACCCTTGTCGACGATCACGTCGTCCTCGGTCGCGACGTGCCCGCGCCTGCGACCGACCGTCACATAGCTGCTGGTGTAGACGAACCGCCGCAGGCGCATGTCCTTGGCGACCTCGAGCACGTTCCGGGTGCCCTCGACGTTCGTATAGAACAGCGGCGTCGGGTCTTTCAGCCAGCCGCGGGTGTCGACGACGCAGTAGTACACGTCGTCGACTCCGGTCATCGCCGCGCGCAGCATGTCGTTGTACCAGATGTCGCCCAGGAATCGCTCGACCGGAAGATCGTCGATGCCCTTGGACTTCGCGTTGGGGCGCACCATGACTCGGACGTCGTGGCCGTCGGCCACCAGCTGCCGGGTGACGTGGGAACCGAGGAAGCCGTTGGCGCCGATGACCAGCTTGCTCACTTGCCTCCTCCGTACTGCTTCATCCACTCCTCGGCCTCGGGCGGCAGCGTGCCGAGTTCGGCTGCCTTGCGGCACCATTTCACCGCCGCCTTGACGAACCGCAGCGGGTTGTAGATGTCCTCCTGCCGCCGCCACAGCCCGTCGCCGGCGTAGGTGACGATCGAGATGTTGGTGGCGCTGATGACGGTGCCGTCGCCGGGATCGCGCATCGGGTTGTCGAGCTCGCAGATGACGCGGGCCGTCGCCTCGTCGATCACCGTCCACAGCGACGGAAACGACGTCATGTAGCTACCGGGGAACGACTCCATCGTCTTCCAGATCCAGGGGCGCACCTGCTCGCGGCCGCGCATGGTGCCCGCCGCGTGTTCGACGTAGACGACGTCGTCGGTGTACTGGTCGACCCAGGGGTCCCAGTCGCGGGTCTGCGCGGCGCGGTCGACCGTGGCCTCGAACTGCTGGAACGCCGCGGCGAGTTCGTCGCGGCTGAAGGTGCTGCCCGTCACACCAGAACTAGAACACGTTCTACCGAGCTTGTCGAGGGAGCGCGGTGAGCACCTGGCGGCTGCCCAGCGGATTCTGCAGCGGGACGTCGAGGATCCCCGCCACCGCGATCAGGATGCAGGGCCGGTCCACGGCTTCGGGGAGTGTGCCGCCGAGAAGTTCGACGGTGACGGTCTCGGACGTCTCCTGCACCGTCGCGTGCACGCCGTAGCACTGTGGGGTGCCGGTGGTGAAGTGCACCCCGACGGCGCGGTCCCCGGCGACGCGATTGAACGATTCGGCGTGCATCGGATGCGGGTCGACGATCGCGGGATTGTCGATGAACAGCAGGCCCGGATAGCCCTGCCGCTCGGGCAGCACAGCCGTCTGCGCCGACACCGCCGGGGCCGCCCACACGGCCAGCACAGCGGCCATCACGGCGAGGAGTGTGCGCATCACACAACCGTAATCAGCGGCCGGAACACGGCGGTCGGTTCGGCGGTTATACAGGCACTATGGCAAAGCAATACCACAAGAATCCGGCCGCGGTGAACGCCTTGTCGCCGGAGCAGTACCAGGTCACGCAGCGCAACGGCACCGAGCGGCCGTTCACCGGCGAGTACTGGGACAACCACGAGCCGGGCATCTACGTCGACGTGGTCTCCGGCGAGCCGCTGTTCGCATCGGTGGACAAGTTCGACAGCGGAACGGGGTGGCCCAGCTTCACCCGGCCGATCGAAGCGACCAACGTCGTCGAGAAGCGCGACTTCTCGCACCTGATGATCCGCACCGAGGTGCGCTCGGCGCACGGCGACAGCCACCTCGGCCACGTCTTCACCGACGGGCCCCGCTCAGCGGGTGGGTTGCGCTACTGCATCAACTCCGCTTCGCTGAGGTTCATCCACCTCGACGACCTCGAGGCCGAGGGGTACGGCGATTACAAGAAGCTGTTCGTGAATGAGGAGGCGCAGGCATGAGCGAAGTGAAGAGGGCGATCCTGGCGGGCGGTTGCTTCTGGGGCATGCAGGATCTGATCCGTAAGCAACCGGGCGTGGTGTCGACGCGCGTCGGCTACACCGGCGGCGAGAACGCCAACCCCACCTACCGCAATCACCCCGGCCACGCCGAGTCGATCGAGATCGTCTACGACCCGGCGCAGACCGACTACCGCGCGTTGTTGGAGTTCTTCTTCCAGATCCACGATCCGACCACGAAGAACCGCCAGGGCAACGACATCGGCACCAGCTACCGGTCGGCGATCTTCTACCTCGACGAGGAGCAGAAGCGCGTCGCGCTGGACACCATCGCCGACGTCGACGCCTCGGGGCTGTGGCCGGGCAAGGTCGTCACCAAGGTGACCCCGGCATCCGACTTCTGGGAGGCCGAACCCGAACACCAGGATTACCTGGAGCGCTACCCGAGCGGCTACAGCTGCCATTTCCCGCGCCCGGGCTGGAAACTGCCCAAACGCGAAACGGCCAACCAGTAGCGCGCTAGGTGCGGTGGCGCACCACGACGCGCCCGCCGTCCTTCGGGGTGAACGCGATGCCGCGGAAGTGCACCTTCTCGTCGGGTGCGTCATCGGCTTCGATCACGAAGTGGCGCAACACCGTTCGCAGGACGACGTCCATCTCGACGTTGGCGAACGCGGCGCCGATGCAGCGGCGGGTGCCGCCGCCGAACGGCACCCATGCCGTCGGCGGGCGCTTGCCCAGGAACCGGTCCGGGTCAAAACGTTCGGGGTCAGGGAACACGTCGGGATTGGCGTGCATGTTCGCCAGCGCGACCATCACGGTGTAACCGTGCGGGATGCGCCACTGCCCGGCGTCGAAATGCGGTGCCAGGACGTGGCGTCCGGAGAAGTCGATCACGGTCCGGTTGCGCTGCAACTCGTTGATGAAGGCCTGGCGGTACTCGTTGCCGCCGGCGTCGTTCTCCTCGACCAGCTTGGCGAGCACCGCCGGATGGCGGCGCAAGCGCTCGAACGCCCAACCGAGCGTCGACGCCGTTGTCTCGTGGCCGGCGCCGAGGAGGGTGAGCAGCTCGTCGGAGATGTCCTGGTGCGACATCGGGGTGCCGTCCTCGTAGGTGCTGCCCAGCAGCAGCGCCAGGATGTCGGTGCGCTCCTCGCGGGCGGGATCCTTCTCGGCCTTCTCGATCAGCGCGAAGACGGTGCGGTCGAAGTTGCGCCGAAACGTCTCCAAACGCCCCCAGGGGCTGAACGGGCCCGTCTTGAACGGCGGTTCGGGCAACGTCGCCATGCGCGAACCGAGCTTGGCCCACGGCGGGATGATCTCGCGCAGATAGTCCAGTTCGGCCCCGTCGGCGCCGAACACGGTGCGCAGGATGACATTCAGCGTGATCCGGTTCATCGGTTCGAGCGTCGCGAACTCGACGCCCTCGGGCCAGGTCGCGGTCTCGCGAAGCGTCTCCTCCTCGATGATCTTCTCGTAGTTCTTGATGCTCTGGCCGTGAAACGGCGGTGCGAGCAGCTTGCGCCGCTTACGGTGCTCGGCGCCGTCGAGCGCGAACACCGAACCGGGGCCGAAGATCCGGGACAGGTTCGGCTGCACGTTGATCAGGTCGTCGGTGCTCGCCAGATACACCGTCCGGATCAGGGCGGGATCGGCGATCACCACGCTGCGGCCGAAGAACGGCACGTTGATCGCGAACACCGGACCGTATCGCTTGAGCGCCTTCCCGAGGAACCAGCGGCGAAATCCCGCCATCAGCACCATCTGAACGGGTTTGGGCAGCGGTACCGCCGGCGGCAACTTGCCGGGCGTGACCGGGGCGTGCTGATCGGTGGCGGTGGCGTTCGTCATCGGTTCCTCGGCTCCTCCTGCGCGAGCGGTGTCTTGCGGCGGTGCACCACAATGCGGCCGCCGTCCTTCGGGGTGTAGGCCACGCCGCGCGAATGCGTCTTCTCCGCGGGCGCCGCGGTGGTGTCGATCACGAAGTGGCGCAGAATCGTTCGCAGCACCACATCCATCTCGACGTTGGCGAACACGGCGCCGACACACCTGCGGGTGCCGCCGCCGAACGGGATGAAGGCGAAGGTGGGCGGCCGCTCGTCGAGGAAGCGCCGCGGGTCGAAGCGCTCGGGGTCGGGAAACTCGGCCGCCCTGTCGTGCATCAGCGAGATGCTGGCCAGCATCGTATGACCCTGCGGCACAACCCAATCGCCCAGCTCGAAGGTGGGTGAGTAGACGTGCCTGCCCGCGAAGTCGATCACGGTGCGTGACCGCTGCACCTCGGCGAGGACGGCCTGGCGGTAGTCGTTGTCGTCGGTCTGCGCCTCGGACACCAGCCTGTCCAGGACGTCGGGGTGGCGGGTGATCCGCTCGAACGCCCATGCCAGGGTCGAGGCGGTGGTCTCGTGTCCGGCGGCCAGGAGGGTCAGCAGTTCGTCGCCGATGTCCTTGCGCGACATCGCGGTACCGTCCCCGTAGGTGCTGCCGAGCAGCAGCGCGAGAACGTCTGTCCGCTCGTCGAATCCGGGGTCGGCCGTCACCCGGTCGATCAGCTTGTCGATGGCCCGGTCGTACTGTCTGCGGTACTCAGCCAGCCGCCCCCACGGGCTGAACCGGCCGTACGTGCGCGACGGCGCGGGCAACGACGCCAGCCGCGATCCGAGCGTCACCCAGGGCGGGATGATGCGCCGCAGATCGTCCAGTTGCTCTCCATCGGCGCCGAACACCGCCCGCAGGATCGCGTTGAGGGTGATCCGCATCATCGGTTCGAGAACCGGAAACGCCTGGCCCTCGGGCCAGTTCGCTGATTCGCGCAGCGTCTCCTCTTCGAAGATCGCCTCGTAGTTCTTGACGCTCCTGCCGTGGAAGGGCGGGGTCAGCAATCGGCGTCGGCGCCGGTGTTCGGACCCGTCGAGCGCGAACACCGAACCCGGGCCGAGCACCCGCGACAGGTTGGGCTGGATGTTGCCGACGTCGTCGGTGTTGGCCATGAACATCTGCTTGGCCAGCTGCGGGTCGCCGACGACGACCGTGCGCCCGAAGACCGGAACGTTCATCGTGAAGACCGGGCCGTAGAGGCGGGCGAACTGGGCGACGGTCCAGCGCCGGGACACCGCGAAGGCCAGGCCCAGCAGCGGCTTGGGAATCGGCACCTTCGGCGGCAGGTTGCCCGCGCCAGGCGGCACCGCGGCGCGGGCGGGCTTGTCGACCACCAAAGCTTCGCTCATGACGCTCCCAGCCGGTTCCCCGGTACTACGATGTACCGCAGGTTCGTGTAGTACGGTACCGTTTGGTACCAGTAGACGCAAGGCTGTCGAGGAGGGCGGTATGACCACTGCGCTGGACAACGGCGCGCATACCGCGACCGACGGCGCGTTCCGCGACCGCCTGCTCGACGGCATGGCCGCCTCGATCACGCAGCGCGGCTATCGCGACACCACTGTCGCCGATATCGTGCGGCAGGCGAAAACCTCGAAGCGCACCTTCTACGAACAGTTCGCGAGCAAAGAGGAATGCCTCATCGAACTGCTGCGGCGCAACAACGAGACGATGATCGCCGGCGTCCGCGCAGCGGCGGAACCCGATGCCGACTGGCGTGACCAGATCCGCTCGGCGGTAACCGCTTACGTCGACCACATCGCGGCGCGACCGGCCATCACGTTGGCGTGGATCCGCGAGGCGCCCGCACTCGGCGCCGTCGCACATCCGCTGCATCGGGAAGCCATGGAGCATTTCACCGACATGCTGGTCGACATCAGCAGCACCCCCGGCTTCCAACGCGCCCAGCTGACCCCGATTTCGCGTCCCCTGGCGCTCATCATCCTGGGCGGCCTGCGGGAGCTGACCGCGCTCTTCGTCGAGGACGGCCACGATCTGCGCGGCATCATCGAGCCGGCCATCACCGCGGCGGTGGCGATCCTCGGTTCGCGCTGAGGGCACCGCCCGTTCCCCGAAACCGACGAACTGGTCGCCATCGGCGACCGAAAGCAGCCATTTCGTGGGTCTCGGCGCTCAAGCGGCTGAAGCGGCTTCAGCGGCTTCAGTTCAGGATCAGCCGCGCCGATTTCTCCAGTCGCTCCGCGATTTCGAGGTAGGACGCGTATCCCATACCCGCGCGCACCAGCGCGCCGGAGTACAGCATCTCCAACGTGTCGATGATGTCGGGCTCGGTGTCGGCGCCCAACGCCGCTGCCAGCCGGTCGCGGATCTCTCGGCCGATGCGGCCCCGCAGCACCTCGACGTCGGGGTCGCGACCCAGCAGCGCCGTCGTCACCGCACCGGCGAAGGCGGGCTCGTCGGCGACCAGCAAGGCGATGTGGCGCAGCACCTCGATGACCCGGGCAGCGGGGTCGTCCGACTCGTGCGCCGCCGGCGGAGACGCCGCGAGCCTGCGCCAGAAGACCTCGGCGACAAGGTGTTCCTTGGAGGAGAAGTAGGTGTAGGCGGTGGCCGCCCCGACGCCGGCATCGGCGGCCACGCGGCGCACCGTGAGCCCGGCGAAGCCCTCGCGGTGCAGGAGTGCGACCGCGGCGCGGCCGAGGCGGTCGACGGTGTCGGCCTGCTTGGCGGTCAGGCGGCGCCGAGTCGACTCCATGGCCGTGTCGGACACATGTCCGGACGCTACTACAACACCCCTGCACCAGCAACGATTCACGCCGAGTAGGTTCGTACCGATGCGCACCACAGACGAACTCTTCGCCCTGGCCGAGCAGGTCATCGGATTCATGCCCGCCGACGAGGGCCGGGCCCTGTTCGACGCCGCCGTGAAGTACCTCGGCGACGGTATCGGCGTCGAGATCGGCACGTACTGCGGCAAGTCCACCGTGCTGCTCGGCGCCGCCGCACAGCAGACCGGCGGCGTGCTCTACACCGTCGACCACCACCACGGTTCCGAAGAACACCAGCCCGGCTGGGAGTACCACGACGAGTCGATGGTCGATCCGGTCACCGGCCTGTTCGACACCCTGCCGACGGCGCGGCACACGCTCGACTCCGCCGGCCTCGACGACCACGTCGTCGCGATCGTCGGCCGGTCGCCGGTGGTGGCGCGGGGGTGGCGAACTCCGTTGCGACTGTTGTTCATCGACGGCGGTCACACCGAGGAAGCCGCACAACGTGATTTCGACGGCTGGGCCAGGTGGGTGGAGGTGGGCGGAGCGCTCGTCATCCACGACGTGTTCCCCAACCCCGACGAGGGCGGGCAGGCGCCGTTCCACATCTACCAGCGGGCGTTGAACACCAACCACTTTCGCGAGGTTTCGGCAACCGGATCCATGCGGGTGCTCGAACGCACGGACGGCGCCGTCGGCCAGCCGCTGTGATTAGCGGTCGCTGGTCGCACACTCGCAGTCGTACTCGCCTTCGAGACCGCGCGGAAGGTCCGTCCCGCGGAAGATCCCGCTAGCGGCCGATGTCGACGACAGCGCGTCGGCGGCCAGAATCATCGCCGCACCGGTCCACGTCGTGCGTTCCTCCGGCCAGCGCTTGCCGTCAGCGAACACCAGACCCGTCCAGTACGACCCGTCGTCCTCGCGTAGATGGTGCATCGCGGCGAACTGCTCTCTGGCGCGCACCGGATCGCCCATCGCATCCAAAGCCAGTACCAGCTCACAGGTTTCGGCGCCGGTCACCCACGGCCGGTCGTCGACGCACCGGATACCCAGTCCGGGAACGACGAAGTCGTGCCACCGCTCGTCGATCCGCTCTCTGGCCGCGCCACCGCGCACCGCACCGGTGAGCACCGGGTAGTACCACTCCATCGACCAGCGGTCCTTGACCGTGAACGCCTCGGGATGATGGGCGATCGCATGGCCCAGCCGGCCGACCGCGACCTCCCATTCCGGCTGCGGGTCGTCGAAGTAGTCAGCGAGTGCGAGCGCACATCGGATGCTGTGATAGATGCTGGCGCACCCCGTCAGCAGGGCTTCGGATTCGATGGCCGAAGGGCTTCTCGCCCAGGCGATCTCACCGCCACTGAGCTGCATGCCGAGTACGAAGTCGATCGCCTTGGTGACCACCGGCCACATCGTCTCCGCGAACCGCCGGTCACCGGTGACCAGCACGTGGTGCCAGACGCCGGTCGCGATGTAGGCGCAGAAGTTGCTGTCGCTGTTGGCGTCTTCGATCACGCCGTTGCGCAACTGAATGGGCCACGATCCGTCGGGGCGCTGGTGGGTGCGCGACCACTCGAACGCCGCGCGGGCGGGTTCCAGCAATCCGGCGACGGTCAGCGCCATCGCGTTCTCGATGTGATCCCACGGATCGGTGTGGCCACCATCGAACCACGGCAGCGCACCCGAGGACTCCTGGGTAGCGGCAATCGATTTCGCGGTCTGGCGGCACTGTTCGGGTGTCAGCACCCCGGGGATGCCCGGGACGCCTTGGAGCTCAGGCGTTCGCACCGGCGCCCACCGGTTTGGTGAAGTACAACGCGACGCTCTTACCGATCAGCGGGTTGAGCAGCGACTCGGCCGTCCTGGTCAGCCACGGACGGCTCATCATGTCCCACACCAGCATCCGGTGGTACGCCTTTACCGCCAGGTGATCCGAATTCTCGGTTCCCACCGCGCATTTGAGCCACCAGTACGGGGAGTGCAGTGCGTGCGCATGATGCGTGTGCTCGAGCCGCAGGCCATGGGCGAGCACCTTGTCCCGCAACCGGTCGGCGTGATAAATCCGCACGTGGCCGCCCTCGTTGGCGTGATATTCGTCGGACAACACCCAGCAGAGCTTCTCGGGCAGCCACCGCGGCACCGTGACGGCGAGCGTTCCGCCGGGCTTGAGCACCCGGACCAGCTCGGCGATCGCCTTCTCGTCCTCGGGCACGTGCTCGAGGATCTCCGAGGCGATCACGCAGTCGAAAGTGCCGTCGGCATAAGGCAGATCGAGCGCGTCACCCTTGACCGCCTCGGCCTTGGCCGTCACCGGCGCCTCGCCCTGTTCGCGCATGGCGGTCAGGATCTCGTCGACGTCGTTGAGGTCGGCGGCGCTCTGGTCGAACGCGACCACGTCCGCGCCGCGCCGGAAGGCCTCGAAGCTGTGCCGTCCCGCGCCGCAGCCCACGTCGATCACCTTCGTGCCCGCGCCGACACCGAGCAGGTCGAAGTCGACCGTCAGCATGCGCCCACCCGTTCACGCGCCTTCTCGTAGACCGCAACCGTCTGCGCCGCAACCGATTGCCAGCTGAACACCTCCACCGCGCGCTTGCGGCCGTTCGCGCCGAGGCGGGCCAGCTCACGCGGCGAGTCGAGCAGTTCGCCGAGCACCGCGGTCAATTCGTCGACGTCGGCGGGCTTGACCAGCCGGGCGCAATCCCCGTCGGCGCCCACCACCTCGGGCAGGGCGCCGGCGCGGCTGGCCACGATGGGCGTGCCGCTGGCCATGGCCTCCACCGCAGGCAACGAGAAACCTTCGTAAAGCGAAGGGATGCACGCCACTTCGGCCGAGGCCAACAGGTCGGCCAGTTCGCTGTCGGACAACCCGCTCGAGCTGTGCACGATATCGGAGATGCCGAGCTCGGCGATCAGCTTCTCGGTGGGACCGTTCGGTTCGAGCTTGGCGACCAGTTGCAGTTCGAGATCGCGTTCCACGCGCAGCCGGGCCACCGCGTGCAGCAGGTGCCGAACCCCCTTGAGCGGAACGTCGGCGCTGGCGATCGCGATGATGCGGTTGCGCACCCGCCGCTCGGCGGGCTTGAACATCGCGGTGTCCACCCCCAGCGGCACGACGTGCAGTTGGCTGGGCGCGACACCGAAGTCCTCGGCGATGTCGGCCGCCGAGGTCGACGACACAGTCAGCAGTTCGGGGATCTCTCGGGCGACTTCCTTCTGCATCTCGGCGAAGCCGTACCACCGTCGGACCAGCGGTTTGCGCCACCACTTGGCGGCGGCTACGTCGACCACCTTGTCGCGGGTGATCGGGTGATGCACGGTGGCGACCACCGGAAGGCCGAGCCCGGCGATCTTGCGCAGCCCGGTTCCCAGGCACTGGTTGTCGTGCACGACGTCGAACTCGTGGCGACGCTCGGCGAGCACCCGTGCGGCGCGCAGGCTGAAGGTGCGCGGTTCGGGGAAGCCCGCCGTCCAGGTGGTCAGCAGCTCGAGCAGATCGATCGACGTCTTGATCTCGTTGGGCCACGGGACCCGGAACGGGTCGGGTTCGCGGTAGAGGTCCAGGCTGGGCACCTCGGTCAGCCGGACGCGCGGATCGAGTTCCTCCGGATAGGGCTGACCCGAGAACACCTCGACCTCGTGGCCCAGATCCGCAAGGCCGCGGGACAGGTAGCGGACGTAGACGCCTTGCCCACCACAGTGGGTCTTGCTCCGGTACGACAGAAGGGCGATGCGCATGTTCAACTCAAGACGATGCGCAGAAGCGGCTGAATCCAGGGCCGGTGAGCTGGACAAATCGAGTCACGCAACAACTCCGAACCTTCTGGACATGTGTCCAGACTATAGTTTGACGTGCTAGCGGACGCAACGCGGCCATGATGCCTTGACTATCACAGTGGCCGGGGGTGCTGCCCGTCGGCCTCTCGGTTCCACGGTCCGGTGACCGGGTATCCGCCCGTCATGAGCAGACACATCGAGGCGACCTTCCAGATCGCCAGCTGGGATGAGACGCCGTTCGAGGACGGCGACGAGTCCACCAAGCTCACCGAGGCCCTGGTCACCAAACGCTACGAGGGCGACATCCAGGGCACGTCGACGACCAAGTGGCTGTTGGCCTACGCGCCGGACAAGAGCGCGTTGTTCGTCGGCATCGAGCACGTCACCGGGACCATCGCGGGCGCAACCGGCGGCCTGGTGTTGCTGCACGACGGCGCCTACCGGGACGGTGTGGCCAGTGGGGAGGTGCGGATCGCCTCGGGCACCGGCGGGCTGGCCGAGGCAGCGGGCAGCGGGAAGTTCCGCGCCGACCCGGCCGGGGCGCTCACCCTCGACGTCGACGGTCTGGACATCGCGGTCACCTAGAAAATCACCCCCTGGTGACGGGCGTGGAGCGCCGATTAGTGGAATGACTCCCCCGAACGTCCCCTTAAGATTGGCTGCGTGCAATCGGCCCATCGGCGTGACGTGAGCGTTTGCCCTGCGCAATGGGCAAAACCGAGTTTGCTGCCGGTGTTCCAGCACACCGCCGACCAGTCCGGCCGCCGGGGAGGTGGGTAGCGCGTGCGGCGCTTTTTCGGACGCGTCAGCGTGCTGACGGCGGTGCTGCTGCTCACACTGATCGCCGCCCCTCCGGCGACGGCGATCGAGCCGCCGACGATCGATCCCGCTGCGGTGCCGCCGGATGAGACCGGGCCCGATCAGCCGATGGAGCAGCGCCGGGTCTGTTCGGCGCCCACGGTGTTTCCCAATGCGAACTTCGCCGACCGTCCGTGGGCGAACGACTACCTGCGGTTGTCCGAGGCGCAGAAGTTCGCAACGGGCGCGGGCGTGACCGTCGCGGTGATCGACACCGGTGTCGTCGGCTCACCGCGGGTGCCCGCCGAACCGGGCGGAGACTTCG
Organism: Mycolicibacterium novocastrense; assembly: GCF_001570485.1. GTDB lineage: Bacteria > Actinomycetota > Actinomycetes > Mycobacteriales > Mycobacteriaceae > Mycobacterium > Mycobacterium novocastrense. The sequence continues at coordinate 152,843 of NZ_BCTA01000026.1, read as the reverse complement.
TCGACCAGGCCGGCAACGGTATGTCGGACTGCGACGCGCACGGCACGTTGACCGCGTCGATCATCGCCGGACGTCCCGCCCCGAACGACGGCTTCGTCGGCGTCGCGCCCGACGCCCGCATCCTGTCGCTGCGGCAGACCTCCGAGGCGTTCCAGACGGTGGGCACACGCCAGGACCCCAACGACCCGAACGCCACGCAGACCGCCGGATCGCTGCGCAGCCTCGCGCGCGCGGTGGTGCACGCAGCCAATCTCGGCGCTCAGGTCATCAACATCAGCGAGGCGGCCTGCTACAAGATCACCCGCCCTATCAACGAGACCAGCCTGGGTGCCGCGATCAACTACGCGGTCAACGTCAAGGGCGCCGTCATCATCGTCGCCGCAGGCAACACCGGCCAGGATTGCGCGCAGAACCCGCCCGCCGATCCCGCGGTGCCGACCGATCCGCGCGGTTGGAAGCAGGTGCAGACGATCGTCAGCCCGGCCTGGTATTCACCGCTGGTGCTGACGGTCGGCGGGATCGCCCAGAACGGCCAGCCGAGCACGTTCTCGATGTCGGGTCCGTGGTTGGGCGCCGCGGCGCCTGCCGAGAACCTCGTCGCGCTCGGCTACGACGGCAATCCGGTCAACGCGCTGCAGGGCCAGGACGGCCCGATCCCCATCAGCGGAACGTCGTTCGCCGCGGCCTATGTCTCCGGACTGGCGGCGCTGCTCAAGCAGCGCTTCCCCGCGCTCACGCCGGCCCAGATCATGAACCGGATCACCGCGACGGCGCGTCATCCGGGCGGTGGTGTCGACAACTATGTCGGTGCGGGGGCCGTCGACCCGGTCGCCGCGTTGACGTGGGACGTGCCCGCCGGCCCGGAGCGGGTGCAGTACCGCGTCAAGGAGGTGCCGCCCCCGGTGTTCACCCCGCCGCCGGACCGCGGGCCGATCACCGCCGTGGTCGTCGCCGGAGCGGGGCTCGCGGCCGCGCTCGGGCTCGGCGCGCTGGCCCGCCGCGCATTGAGGCGCCGATGACCAGGATTCTCGGCATGTTCGGCCTGCGTTTCACGACGGGCCACGCGATCTGGGCGGCGGCGTTGATCCCCGCGACCATCCTGGTGTTCGCCGAACTGAACTTGCTGTGGCTCGGGATCACGATCGCCGTGCTGATCGGGCTGGGCTCGGTGGTGACCATCCGCGGGTTGCGGATCACCGGTTGGGTGGCCGCGGTGTTCGCGTGGCGGCGCAGGCATCGCGACGTTCCGCAGCAGCCGTCGGAACCCGCGGTGGGCGCCACCGTGATGCCGGGCGATCACGTCGCCGTGCGCTGGCAGGACGAGCACCTGGTGGCGGCCGTCGAGCTGGTGCCGCGTCCGTTCACCCCGACGGTGATCGTCAACGGGGCCGCGTTCACCGACGACGTCGTCGACACCCGGCTCGTCGAACAACTCGTCGCCGCGCACTGCCCCGACCTCGAGGCCGACGTGGTGTCATCGGGGTATCGCGTCGGCAAAACCGCTCCCGCCACGCTGATTTCGCTTTACGAACAGGTCGTCGGGCCGTATCCGGCTCCTGCGAACCGGCGCACCTGGATCGTGCTGCGCGCCGATCCGGAGTCCACCCGTAAATCGTCGCAGCGCCGCGAGTCCGGGGTCGCCGGGCTGGCGCGATACCTGGTGGCTTCGGCGACACGGATCGCGGATCAGTTGGCGGGCAACGGAATCGACGCCCGCCCCGCGCGCAGTTTCGACGATCTCGACCGGGCCACCGAGATCAGTTACGAGCGCGAGACGTGGTCGGCGATCAAGGGCCGCAGCACGTTCACCGCGGCCTACACCGCGCCGGGCGGGCCGGACGTGTGGTGGTCGGCGCGCGCCGACCACACGATCACCAGGGTCCGCATCCGGCCCGGTGAGGCCCCCCGCTCAACAGTGCTGCTGACCACGTTGGCCAATCCGGCTACGCCGCGCGGCTTTTCGTGTCTGTTCGGCGGGCAGCGGGCGGCCCTGCACGGCATCAGCCCGGTCGGCGACCGCCACTACGAACTGCCGATCGGCTCGGCGGGGGTGCTGGTCGGGGAGACCGCCGACCGCTACCCCGTCTACATGCCGTTCGACGACGTCGACGCGAGCATCAACCTCGGCGACTCCCGACTGTTCACCCAGTTCATCGTGCGGTCCGCCGCCGCCGGTGCCGTCGTCACCCTGACGCCGCAGTTCACCGAGTTCGCCGGATACGTCAACGCCAGGATCGGGCGTGAGGTGAAGGTGGCGTGGCCGCATGCGACCACGTACCTGAGCCCGCATCCGGGTATCGGCCGGGTTACGTTGCGCACCAACTACATCGAGACTCCCCGTCATCGCCAACTACCGATACGGCTGATCAATCCGCGCGAGGAGAGCCGCTATCAGATGGTCCTCGAGGGCTGACATGCGGGCGCAGGGGTAGCGATGGGCGAGATCCAGCGGGTCGAACCGGCGGAGCTCACCAAGCTGGCCGCAGAGATGCGCGGGACGCAGTGGCACAACCCCGTCGCCGAAGCGGTGGTGCCGCCGGATGCGCTGCCGTCCTCGGCGGCCGCGGTCGCCAATCTGAACGCGAATGCGCAGTCGCTACTCGAGTTTCAGCGGTGGGCCGAGGCCGAGAACCAGCGCATCGCCGAGATGCTGCAGATCGCCGCCGACGCCTACACCGAGGTCGACGAGACCTGTGGCCAAGCCATCGAGAACCCTTCTCGCCGGGCGGCAATCGAAGCGATCACGGTGCCCGCCCCGGCGACACCACCGCCAGCACTTCCTCATCCGGTCGGCGCACCGCGGCCCCTCGATGCGGCCGGCTACAGCGACGTGCACAAGACGCAGGCCGACCTGGTCGCGGGGGACAGCGGTGCGTCGCTGAAAATGGCCATGCTGCAGTGGGGCCTGGCCAGCACCCGGGTCGCCGACAACGCGCCGCGGCCGCCCAGCGGCGACTGGGAGGGCCGGGCCGCCGACGCCGCGTACGCCCGGATGGCCGAGTTCGGCGGTTGGCTTCAACAACTGGCCGAGGGGTGGCACGATCTCGCGGAGGCGGCGGCCAAAATCGTTGCCGCACACGACACCGCGAAGGCCGAGCACGCGGGCATCCACACCGAGTATGTGGCGCTGGAGACGCAGTTGCGCGAGCTCGCGGCGCGGGCGACCGTGGGTAACGCCGTCGCGACCTCCCGTGAGATGGCGCAGATCCAGCAGCGGCTGGCTGAGCTGCAGCACCGGTCCGACGAGGTACGCCAGGACTATGCGGCCGACGCGACCTTCTCACCCGTCCGACCCGCGATGCCGTCCAGCCCGGACACCACCAGCTCCGCCGTCGTCGGCGGTCCCGGCGGTACCGGCGCGCGGGCGGGCGGTGAGCTGTCCTCGTACGGCCCGTCACCGGAGGGGGCCGATGGTGCGACGCGCTCCGATGCCGCCCCGGCCGGAGGTGGTGCACCGTCGGGTGGTGGTGCACCGTCGGGCGGTGGCGCTCCCACCGGCGGTGGTGCGCCGTCGGCGGGCAGCGGTACCCCGGGTGGGGGTGCGGCGGCCGGCCGGACGTCGGCGACCGATCCGCGGGTGCGCCCCGCCGCGCTCGGCGGTGCCGGAGCGGGCGGCGGGAGAGGCGGCGGTGGTGCTGGAGGCGGTGGGAGGCCGGCGACGCCGATGTCGGCACCGGTGACCGCGGAGACGGTCGCACCCGCACCGACCGGGCCCGGCGCGGCGGGCGCCGCACCGGGATCCTCGACGGACGGACGCGCGGGTACGGCGATGGCCGGAGGTATGGCGCCGATGGCGCACGGTGCGGGCGCCCAGCAGGGCAAGGAGAAGCGGCGCGATCCCCGGCTGGCACCCGACGAGGATCTCTACACCGAGGACCGGCCGTGGACCGAGGCGGTGGTCGGCAACCGCAGGCGCAGGGCGGACCGCGAGAGTCGAGACGGCACGTGACCGAGGAGATGCATCCCGACGTCGCCGCCGTGCTGCAGCAGGCGCGGCAGTTGCAGTCGCTCATGGACGATCAGCTGCACCGGATGAACTCGCAAACCTTCACGGGCACCGATGAATCCGAGACAGTGCGGGTGACGCTGGACGGTCATCACAACGTGACGGGCGTGGTCATCGAGGACGGCCTGCTGGGTCTGGGAGTCGAGGAGGTCCAGAAGCGGCTCAACGAGGCGCTGAGCGAGGCGACGGCCGCGGCCGGCGCGTCGCTGGAGGCCGACCGGGACCGGATTGACGCCGCCGTCGCCGACATCACCGATCAAAGCCGCTAGCGCACACCCTCTTTGGCGTACACCACGCGGAGCACGTGGGCCACCTCCGGACCCATCACCGTGTCGGCGAGCTCGCAGAAGGTGGCCACGAATTCCGGTCCGTGCGGCGGCGCCACCTCGCACAGGTGGTGTGCGATCTCGTGCAGCACCACCAATTCGCGCAGCGCCCAACGGGTCTGGACCTCGGGCACCGCGATGACCGCACCGCCGTCGTCGTCGACCTCGTAGTGGGCGGCGCCGGCTCCGCGCCTGGGCCGCACACCCAGCGGAGCCACCCGTGGCCACCGTCCCCGCACGGCGGGCAGCGCCAGCACGTTGTCGACGTATCGCTGCACCGACTCCACCGAGGCGAACCGCGCCTCGGGCGGCAGCGTCAACGAAGTCCCGAAGAAGTCGATGACACGGTTGCCGTGCTCGGCGGCCCTGTCGAACAACGTCCGGACGAACTCCTCGGCGGCGTACACCTTCGCCCGTTGAGTGTCGCGCGGCGTCACGTCTCCCCGGAGGGGCGGCGCCAGTTGCCAGGCAACGCCGAACGGGCACTCGCGAGTTCGGGGCTGGGCCCCAGCCTGGCCTTGCGGCCCGCGCGGTCACCCGCGCGGCGGGCGGCCGAGGAGTAGCCGGCCGTCGCGCTGGTCGCCCGCCACGTCCCCCGGGCCTCCGACGTCTCGCGGTAGAAGTCGCGCAGCTCGAGGTCCTTGTCGCGCAACGCGATCGCGGTGCCCGGCTGGCTGTCGCGGCTGTTGGTGGCCTCGCGGCGTGCCTCCTCACGCGCCTCGACCAGCCGCTGGCCGATGCGGGCGCCGAACGCCAACTGGAAGTTGATCCGCGCGGTGATGGTGGGCGTGGGGCGGTGAGCGCCCGATTCGATGTAGGCCTGCGAGGCCTTGACCATCTGCATGACCAGGCTGGCGTAGAGCGCATGGCTGGCGTCGATGTCCTCGGGAAAGCCGTAGGCGTAGACGAACGTCGAGTTGGACGCGACGTCGCATTTGACGTCGTTGGCGTGTGCGATCACGGTGAACAACTGCACATACGTGCGCAGCCCTCGCGTGCCGGCGTTGCCGATCGTGATCGTGCGCTGCACCGGCATCTGCGCCTTGGTGCGCTGATCGGAGTGCGACCGGGCGACGGCCAGATCGATGGAGGTGGCCGTGGCCAACCGCTGCGCCGCGGCCATGAACGCATCCGCCTCATGCGGGTTGTCGGTGCCCTCGGCCTGCCGGAGCAGGGCGGCGATGCGGGCCAGCATCTTGTCGTCGCTCATGGCGCCAGGTTAGGGCTGCTCGGCGACGAAGCGGTCCAGGGCTTCCACAACCTGGGGAGAAAGCGGGTCTTGGGAGGCGTAGTTGGCGACGTTGTCGCTCGGGTCGTCGCGCAGCACGTGGTTGACGCCCTCGAGTTCGACGACCGTCAGCGCGGTGTGCCGCAGTGCGTCGGCCAGGGGCCTGATCGAGTCGCACGACGCCTGCGCGTCGGAGTCCGAACAGGTCAGCAGGACCTTCGTGTCTGCGGGCACCTCGGCCGCCAGCCTCAGCGGGTCGATCTTGTCGGCTTCGACGACGGCGTTGACGTTGCCCGGGCTCAGCATCGCGCCGAGGCCCTCGGGCAGGTTCGCGGGCACCGTCCCCGTGGTACGGACCTGCTCGACGGCCGCCAGCCATGCGGACAGCGCCTCGGGAGCGGCGTTGGCGCGCACCCGGTGGGTGATGATGTCGAGATAGCGGCCGGGCAGGGGCTGAAGAAGGCCGAGCGCGTGGATCTTCGGAGCCTCGGCGTCGGTGTCGCCGGCCAGTGTCAGCGCGTGGATGGTGCCTTCGCCCACCGCGTAGACGGAGATGCGGGAGTCGTCGGTCCGCGGCTGGTCGGCCAGGTAGCGCACCGCGGCTTTCGCGCCCGTGGTGTACACCGAGCTGACCACCTCGGTGGGGCGTTGGGCGTAGGGGCCGAGGCCGGTCTGGCCGGTGCCCACCTTGTCGTAACGCAGGCTGGCCACGTCGCGGTCCGACAGCAGTTCGGCCAGTTGTCGCATGTTGCCGACCGGCCCGGCGACCTGGTTGTCGCCGTTGCGGTCGGTGGCACCGCTCTCGGAGATCAGCAGCGCGGCGGGCCCCGTCGCCTCGCCGGTCTCGTGCCGATAAGTGCCGTGGATGGTCAGCCCGTCGGCGGTGAAGGTGACGTTCTCGTCGACCCATTGCACATCGTCCGACGTCGAACATGCCGACAGCACGACGATCAGTGAAAGCGCCCCGGCGACAACCGCTTTCAAAGCTTGGCCTCGATCCACGAGGTGACGTCGTCGAGCACGAGGTCACGCTCGGGCTCGTTGAACACCTCGTGGTAGAGCCCGGGATAGACCTTCAGGTGTGCATCGGTCGATGCGACACACGACAACAGATGGCGGCTACCCGCGACGGGGATCAGCTTGTCCTGCTCGCCGTGCACCACCAGCAGCGGCGCGGACAGCGCGGACGCTCGTTGCGGCATCGTCTCGCCGACCTTGATCAGCGCCTTGGCGACCCCGGCGGGGAGCTTGCCGTGGTGCACCAGCGGGTCGGCCATGTAGGCGGCCACCACGTCGGGATCCCGCGACACCGCTTCGGTCGGCAGTTGCTCGACGGGCAGCCCGGGCAGGAGGCCGCCGAGGACCTTGGCGACCGTGATCATGACCGGCGACACCCCGTCCTGGGCGTAGACGGCCGGCCCCGACAGCACCATCGCGGTGTAGTCGTCGGGGTGCTCGACGCCGTAGGTGAAGACGACGCCGCCGCCCATGCTGTGGCCGAGGACGATGCGCGGCAGCCGGGGATGCTCGTCGGCGGCGATCCTCACCAGGGTTCCGAAGTCGCCGGTGTACTCGCCGATGTTGCGCAGACGAACCCGTTTGCCACCGGAGCGGCCGTGGCCGCGCAGGTCGAGCGCATAGGTGAGCAGGCCGGCGTCGCCGAACCGCTGCGCGACGTGGTCGTATCGGCGGGCGTGCTCGGCGTATCCGTGGCACAGCACGACCACGCCGCGCGGATCCCCCTCGGGAGTCCAGACGTCGTAGACGATGCGCACACCGCCGATACCGTCGAAGCTGCGTTCGCTGCGGGTCGTGGCCACGCAGGGAGACTATCCGGTGTCGGACCCACTGATTAAGCTCGGCGGCGTGACGGTCCTGGCCCACGATGTGGACGACAGCAGCGCCGAGGATGCCTTCCTGGCCGATGCCCAGCGGTATCGCCGTGAACTGCTCGCACACTGCTACCGGATGACCGGTTCCCTGCACGACGCCGAGGATCTGGTGCAGGAAACCTATCTGCGGGCGTGGAAGTCGTACAAAGGCTTCGAAGGCAAATCGTCGGTGCGCACGTGGCTGTACCGGATCGCCACCAACACTTGCCTGACGGCGCTGGAGAGCAGGCAGCGCAGGCCACTGCCGACGGGTCTCGGAGCCCCGAGTTCGGATCCGCTCGACGACATCGTCGCCCGCGAGGAGGTGCCGTGGCTCGAACCGCTGCCCGATCAAGCGGTCGACCCGGCTGACCCCTCGGTCATCGTGGGCTCTCGCGAATCGGTGCGGCTGGCGTTCGTCGCGGCACTTCAGCACCTTTCACCGCGTCAGCGCGCCGTCCTGGTGATGCGCGATGTGCTGCAGTGGAAGGCGTCCGAGGTCGCCGATGCGGTCGGCGCGTCGACGGCGGCGGTGAACAGCCTGTTGCAACGGGCGCGTGCGCAGCTCGACGCCATCGGCCCGAGTGAGGACGACGAACTGCGCCCACCGGAGTCGCCGGAGGCCCAGGACCTGCTGACGCGCTATATCGCCGCGTTCGAGAGCTACGACATCGACAAGCTGGTCGAATTGTTCACCGCGGATGCCGTGTGGGAGATGCCGCCGTTCGACGGCTGGTATCGGGGCCCGCAGAACATCGTGACTCTGTCGAAGACGCACTGCCCGGCCGAGGGTCCCGGCGATATGCGGTTCATTCGGACCACGGCCAACGGGCAGCCGGCCGCGGCGTTGTACATGCTCAACCGGGAGACCGGGCTGCACGAGGCTTTCCAACTGCACGTGCTCGACGTGACTGAGAGCGGCATCGCCCATGTCGTGGCATTCCACGCCACGACCTTCGCCCCCTACGGGCTGGCCGACACGGTCTGACCTACGGTTTGCGGCCCAGCGCGAATTCGTCGATGCTCAGGCCCGCCTTGGCCGCTTCGGCCCGCTCGTATGCGATGTCGTGTCGGTAGCCGAGCACGACGCTGGTGATCAACGCGATCGAGATGACGCCCTCGGCGATGAAGAACGCCGCGAAGTCGATGAGTGAGCCGATCGGCGGCCCGCCGGGCACGGCATTGCGAAGAGGGATCAGCGCGAACAGGATCGCCGCCATCATCGAACAGGCCGGCAGGACAAGACCTCTGCGCCACCGCAGCGCGTAGTAGGACGCCGTGACGGCCGCCGCGGCCAGCCCGAGCATGAGGACCATCACGAATATGGCGAACACCATCGTCGGGGTGCTGCGGTGCAGGAAGAGATCCGCGTCGACGCTGTCGCCTTCGACGTCCGGGTCGGGTGCCAGCCCGACGCGGAAGAACGAGTCGTTGTTGAACACGGTGAGCGTCGTGGGCAGCGCGGTGTCGTCGGCCGCGATGTTGAGTCCGAGGAAGGCGCTGTAGCGATCGAAGGGGTAGTCGGTCGGAATCCCCACCATCCCGAACTTCTGCTCGATGACGGGCACGCTCTCTCCACTCGGCAGGTCGACCATGGGGTTGGTGAAGGAGTTGCTCAGCAGCTTGGTGTCCATGCGCAGATGACCGTCTGCATCGGCGTACTTCCCGTTGGCCTCGATGTCGGTGATCGTCGCCGCCACGGTCGTCGTTTCGGTGTCGACCCGATTCACCCACACGGTGAGGTCGATCCGGTCGGGCTTGTCGAAGTCGCCGAGCTGCAGACCGTCCTCGGCCCAGTGCCTGCTGGATGCATACAGCGCGAGGTTGCCCGCCATCAGCAGCACCAACGCCACAGCGAAGACGGCAATCGCTCGCACAGCGCGCCATCGCGGCGAAGGTGTGCTCATCGCGGGCAGCGTATTACGACGGGGACGCCCGAGATGCGCTCGACGCGCGCGTTGCCCGGCGACAGCTGTCCCGGTGACGGGCCGAAGCCCCCATCTGCGCAGTTCACGATGGAGTTGACACCTGTTCTGGAACGTGTTCTATAGTCAGCGGCCATGAAGACCAAAGGCGCGCTGCTGTGGGAACTGAACTCGCCGTTCCGCATCGACGAGATCGAGATCGGTGACCCTGTCGCCGACGAGGTTCAGATCCGCCTGCACGCCGCGGGCATGTGTCATTCGGACTACCACCTGACAACCGGCGCCACGCCGATCGGCCTGCCCGCGCTCGGCGGGCACGAGGGCGCCGGCGTCATCACCAAGGTCGGTAAGAACGTCACCGGGCTCGAGGAGGGCGACCACGTCATCCTGGCGTTCATCCCCGCGTGCGGCGAATGCGCACCATGCCTCAAGGGCTACCGCTCGCTGTGCGACCGGGGCGCGGTACTGCTCGGGGGCAAGGCGATCGCCGACGGCACGTCCCGCGTGCATGCCGGCAGCACCGAGGTCTCGCCGATGAACCTGCTCGGCACGTTCGCGCCGTACATGACCGTGCACAAGGATTCCGTCGTCAAGATCGACAAGGACATTCCGTTCGAGTCGGCGGCCCTGCTGGGCTGCGCGGTGCCGACGGGCTTCGGGTCGGCCACCAACGTCGCCGAAGTGAAGCCGGGCGAGACCGTCGTGATCGTCGGCGTCGGCGGCATCGGCATGAGCGCACTGCAAGGCGCGGTGATCGCCGGCGCCCGCAACGTCGTCGCGATCGACCCGAACGAGTGGAAGCGCGAACAGGCGATCAAGTTCGGCGCCACGCACGTCTACCCGTCGATGGCCGAGGCGATCGCGCCCGTCATCGACCTCACCCACGGCGTCATGGCCGACAAGACGATCACCGCCGTCGGGGACATGAAAGGCGAGTACATCGAAGAGGCCCTGACGCTGACCACCAAGACCGGCACCTGCGTCGTGACGGGCATGGGCTCGATGATGGACGTCGACGTCAAACTCAACCTGTTCCTGTTCACGATGTTGCAGAAGACGTTGAAGGGCAACATCTTCGGCGGCGGCAGCTCGCACATCGAGACCCCGAAGCTGGTCGGCCTGTACAAGTCGGGCCTGCTGAACATCGACGACATGGTCACCAGGACCTACCGCCTCGAGGACATCAACTCCGGCTATGCGGACATGCTCGACGGCAGAAACATCCGCGGCGTCGTCACCTACGACGAGGCGGACTGGTAACCAGGCGGTCCAGCACCGCCGCCAGCACCTCGTCGAACGCCCGCAACTGTTGTGGTGTCAACCCCTCGAACACCGTGCTGCGTACGAGTTCTGCGTGTCCGGGTGCGGCCCGCTCGAGCGCGGTGAGCCCACCGTCGGTGATCGAGACGCTGGCGCCGCGCCGGTCGTCGTCGCTGCCATGCCGCTCGAGCAGTGCGCGCCCGCGCATCCGTCGCAGCTGGTGTGAGAGCCTGCTCTGCTCCCACCCGAGCACCTCGGCCAGGTCGTTCATGCGCTGCGGTCCGCGTTCGTTGAGCGCGACGAGGACCTCGTAATCCGCCAGCGACAGTTCACAGTCGCGTTGCAGTTGCCGGTGCATGGCGGTCTGCAATCGGCTCGTGACCGTCAGGTACTTCCGCCAGACCTCTTGTTCGCGCCTCGTCAGCCACACGGAATACATGACACATCATTCATGTTGTCGCGTCCAGTAGCCCCACCTAGGCTGGGCGCCGAGCGAGAGGTAAGCCATGACCGCCCCCACCGTCGACATCCGCCGCGCGGACGACCGCGCGAAGACCACGATCTCCTGGCTGGACTCCAAGCATTCGTTCTCCTTCGGCAGCCACTACGAGCCGGAGAACACCCATCACGGCCTGCTGCTCGTCAACAACGACGACCGGGTAGCACCGGGTACCGGGTTTGATACCCATCCGCACCGGGACATGGAGATCGTCACCTGGGTGTTACGCGGATCGCTGGTGCACCAGGACTCCACCGGCCACTCGGGCGTGATCTATCCCGGCCTGGCACAACGGATGTCGGCCGGCCGCGGCATCCTGCACTCGGAGAAGAACGACTCGTGGACCCTGACGGGCGCCGAAACCCATAGCGAGCCGGTGCATTTCGTCCAGATGTGGGTCGTGCCCGACGAATCGGGAATCGACCCCGGCTACCAGCAACTCGAAATCGATGACGAACTACTGCGTGGCGGCCTGATCACGATCGCCAGCGGTATGCCCGAGCACCGCGACCAGACCGCGATCTTCATCCGCAACTCCTATGCCGCCCTGCACGGCGCGCGTATGCGGGCCGGCGACAGCGTCGAACTGCCGCACGCCCCGTATCTGCACCTGTTCGTGCCCCGCGGCGAGGTCACGCTCGAGGGCGCGGGCGCCCTGGGTGAGGGCGACGCCGTTCGCTTCACGGGTACCGGTGGCCAGCGGGTCACCGCCACCACGTCCGCCGAGATCCTGGTCTGGGAGATGCATGCGAGTCTGGCTGCGGCGTAACGCGATTGCCTGCATTGCCAGCGCGATGGTGGCGACGGGCTGCGCGTCGGATCCCGGGAGAGCGCCGGCGCCGGACCCATCCCCGAGTGAACCCCCGGCCACCGCGGAAGCGACACAGGGCCTGGCCCCGGTGACCGTCGCCGTCAACCCGGCCCTGGCGCAGGCGCCGTTCGACGAGCCACGCCAGGCGCTTGTCCCCGCCGGGTGGTCGATGTCGGTGTGGGCGCGCGTCCCGAAGGCGAGGCTGGCCGCGTGGGCGCCCGACGGCGCGCTGCTGGTGTCGCAGCCGAGCACGGGCGAGGTGCAGCGGCTGGCGCCCACCGATGCGCGACCTCGCCAGTCGAGGGTGCTCGCCGGACTCGACCAGCCGCACGGGCTGGCATTCGCGGGCGACACGCTCTACGTCGCCGAAAGCGACCAGGTCGATGCCTACACCTACGCCGACGGCACGGCGACCGATCCGCGCACGATCGCTCCGAACCTGCCCGACGCGGAGAGTCCGGACCTGCAGGGCGCGTACGCCCACGCGCTCAAATCCGTCGCGATCGGCCCCGACGGAAGCGTCTACTTCTCGATCGGCTCGACCGGCAACATCACGGCCGCCGATCGCGACGCCGATCCACCGCGCGCAACGATCATGCGGGTCCCACCGGGAGGCGGCCCCGCCGAGCCGTTCGCGACCGGCGTGCGCAACGGGACCGGCCTGGCGGTCGCGCCGGACGGAGCGGTGTGGACCGCGGTCAACAACCGCGACAACGTCGCCGATCCGCAGACCGCGGAGGTCCGCCAGGAATACGTCAGCCTGCATCCGCCCGAGTCGGTGGCGCGATTGACGCCTGGCCGCGAACTGGGCTGGCCCTTCTGCAACCCCGACGGCGGGCCGGCGCGCCTGCCGTTGATCCGCGACGTGCAGACCAACGCCGACGGCAGCCGCCTCGACTGTGCGGCCCTGCCGCCCATCGAGCAGAGCCTCGGCGCGCACGCCGCCCCGCTGGGGATGAGCTTCACCGACGGCGCGTTACCGGCCCCGTATTCCAGCGGCGCCCTCGTCGGGGTGCACGGGTCGTGGAACCGGGAGCCGCCGTACGCGCCCGAGGTGGCATTCTTCGGCTGGCACAACGGAGAACTCGCCGACAAGCAGACGCTGGTCGGCGGGTTCCAGTCCGAAGACGGCTCGCGATGGGGCCGTCCGGTCGCCGCGGTGGTCGGGCCCGACGGCGCGGTGTACGTCACCGACGACTACGCCGACGCGGTCTACCGGTTGGCCCCTCCGGGGCGTTAGCGGACCGCGGTGCCGCGGGTGGTCCCCGAGCGCCGGCCGGTGATGCCGACGTAGATCGCGATCAACACGATCGCCACGATGATGCCCACGAGGAACGGGATGACCTCCCAGCCGCCATTGGAATTGGAGTATCCGAGCTGGTAGGTCAGCCAGGACCCGATGAATGAGCCGAGGGCGCCCAGAACGATCGTCATGATCACGCCGATGTTCTGCTTGCCCGGCATGATGAGCCGCGCGAGCGCGCCCACGATCAGACCGACGACCAGTGCGCTGAGGATGGTTCCGATCATTTCTGCTCCCTGTCTGTTGTCTGTCGCTGCCGGGTTACCCGTTAACCCCGTTTTCACGCGCCAGGAAGGATGAGACGCGATCGTGATGCCGCTGTGACGCAAGTAGACGGTGTTCACGGTGAGATTGATGATGTCACCGTTTCACGTCGAAGTTGGGAGACTCACGTGTCGGCGCGATCAGCAAACGTCCGGCGTTTCGCGGCATCGGCCGCGGCGCTGTTGATGTGCGCGGCGTTGTCGACGACCGGGGGCGCGCCCGCCGCGAACGCGGCCGGCGCGCGGGAGATGCTCGCCAACGCCATCGCCAACACCCGAGGGTCCTATCTCGTCTACAACTTCGGCGGTGGCCATCCCGCCCCGATGCTCAACGCGGGCGGCGGCTGGTACGAGACCACCAGCGGCGGTCGTCTGATGATCATCAAGGCGGCGTCCACGCGGCTCGCGCCGCGTCTGCTCGTCGACTCACACAGGGGCTACCAAGCGCGTTGTGAACGCGATCCGCGCGCCCGCACCGGGGAGGGGTTGGTGCAGGCGTCGGAGATCTTCACTCCGCTGCAGGCCTGGCAGGCGCTCGGGCAGCCGACGATCGCGATCAACGCCAACTTCTTCGATGTGCGCGGCCAGCGAGGCGGTTCGTGGAAGTCGACCGGATGCAGTTCACCGTTGGGCGCCTACGTCGACAACACCCGCGGCCAGGGCAGAGCGAACGTCGCGGTGACCGGCACCGTGCCCTATGCGGGTAAGCAGGGGTTGTCCGGCGGCAACGAACACTGGAAAGCGTTGTCCACCATGATTATTCCGGTGGCCGGAGCGCCCTATGTGGTGCCGCCTGCCGGCCCCGACGATTACGACGCCGCGTCACCGGTGGTGCAGCGCCTGGTGGACGAGGGCGTGCGGTTCGTCGCGGTCGCCGGCATCGGCCTGCTCGCGCCCGGCGACACGGGTCAGCTCAACGACGGCGGGCCGAGCGCGGCGCGCACCGCACTGGCCTACGCCAAGGACAAGGACGAGATGTACGTCTTCCAGGGCGGGAGCTACACCCCCGACCAGATCCAGGACCTGTTCCGCGGGTTGGGTAGTGACACCGCGATCCTGCTCGACGGCGGCGGTTCGTCGTCGATCGTGCTGCGTCGCGACACCGGCGGCATGTGGACCGGGGCGGGCGTGCCCCGCGGATCGTGTGACACCCGGCAGGTGCTGTGCGATTCGCGCGAACGCGGGTTACCGAGTTGGCTTGCGTTCAACTAGGCCGCGGCGCTGTCGGACCCTTCCCCGGATGTGCCACCTTCGGCGTCGCCGGCGCCGGTGGTGCCGGCGGCCGGGGAGTCGTTGTCCGGCTTGGCATGTCGCGGTGACGATCCCGGGATCGCCCGGACCGGCTCGCCGTTGTCGGGCTTGGCGTGCTTGGGGCCGGACTTGGCGCCGGTGTTGGGGCTGAACTTGTTGCCCGGCTTGTAGCCCGTCTTCGACGTGTCAGCGTCCTTGTCGGCGCCGGTCTTGGTTTCTCCGGTCTTGGTTTCTCCGGTCCTGGTCTCGGTCGTCTTGCTCTCGGTGGTCTTGCTCTCGGTGGTCTCGGTGCCGCCGGTGTTGGTGGCGCCGGTCTTCGTCCCGGCGGACTCCGCCTGGTTCTCCGTGGCGTCGCCGTCCTCGTCGGCCTTCACGTCCTCGACCGTCGTCTTTTCCGTGACGATCGTCTGCTCCACAGGCGTCTGAGCGACGGTTTGGTTCGCCAGTTCGTTCTCGACGATGTCGTCTGCGGGCTCGCCTGCGACGACTTCCGCGACGACGCCGTCGCTGATCTCGTCGGTGGGCACCTGCTCGCCCTCCGACTCGTCGGTGACGAGGCTGAGCATCCGCGCACCGGAATCGGGCAGGTCCGTCGGCGACGGAAGTTCGCTCTCCTCCTGCGCGGCATCCGGCACGACATCCTCGATGGCCTGCTCCACGGCATCATCGACGAGGTTCGTCAACACACTGGTAGGCGTTGTGCCCCACAGGGATCCGCCGGTGAGGAACCGGAGCAGACTGGTCAGGACGTTCGGTGTGCCGATGGTCGGGTTGCCGCTGAAGAACTCCTTGAAGATGCCCTGGACCAACTGGGTGAAGATGACGCCCGGCACCTGGGCCCAGTCGACGCTCGGGAACGACATGAACGCCGTCGGGTCGCCGGCCTCGGTGAGGGTGCGCTCGTACCCACCCGTCTCAGGGTTGTAGTAGACGTCGGTGTAGCCGAGGTTCACCAGGCTGGTCAGCGCCGGGGCCAGTGCGTTGGCCACCATGCTGAACGGGTTGTAACGCGCGATCGCTCCGAGCGTGACGACGTTGAGCACGTCCGCGGCCAGATACAGCGGCTCGAGCAGCGGCAGGGTCGCCGAGCGCAGCGTGAGATAGAGGTTGACCGCGAGCGGATCGCCGCTTGCGATGCGCTCTGCGAGGTCGTCGAGCTGCGCCAGCTGCTCGGGGTCGAGTGTGACGCCGCGAAGCATGTAGGTCGGGAGCAGCCCCGCAAACAGGTTGTTGGCCAACGAGAACGGGTTCGGCCATGCGGCGAAGTCGCTCAGCATGTCGTACTGGACCGTCGCGTCGATCTTGATCGGGATCAGGTTCGCGCCACCCACGGAGAGCCCGGTGCCGGGTACCGGCAGGCCCCCGCTGTAGGAGGCTTCGGTTTCCGGCGTGACCGTCTTGATGCCCGCAAGCCCGAAGAGGGGATAGAAGCGGGCGAACATTCCGCCGTTGGCTCGGCCGGGATTGCGCAGCAGGATCATCGGGAGAATCGTGATACTGCCCAGGAGCGGATGCTCGTCGGCGTTCTCTCCGCCCGGTTGGTTCACTAGATCGGCGACGATTCGCTCGTAGGCCGCCCCGGCGGAGAAGGCGCCGAGGCCCATGCTCAGGACGACGGGCACCCGGACCTCGACGGCGTCGATGTCGGGGATGGGGATGTTGATCAGGTCCAACACGGGACCGAGGATGTCCAACTTGTTGAGGACATCGCCGAGCCTGACTTCCGCATCCAGGTACGGGGTGTTGTTGACCTCTTCGGCGATGGCGTTCGGCAGGCCCGGCACCCAGCCGAGGTCGACTCCCAGCAACTTGAGCATGGTGAAGAGCGGACCCGCGGTGATCACGTTAACCGGGCCGGGGAGGTTCGACAGGTTGAACGGATCGCTGAGGTCGAGGCCGAGTAGACCGGCCAAGCCGCCGAGCGTCTCGGGCAGCGAACCGGCCAGCAGTTCGCTGAGCTGCGCCTCCACGCCGGGTGTGAGTATCCCAAGGGGGTCGATGAGCGCGCCGACAACACCGTCCACATCAATCGGAATTGCGCCGATGACGTCTCCGAGCAAACCCGGCGGGATCTGGCCCAGCACCCCGCCGAGCAGGTTGTTGAGCACCGATTCGGGATCGGCGCCGGCCGCCTGCGCGAGCACG
Organism: Mycolicibacterium novocastrense; assembly: GCF_001570485.1. Classification (GTDB taxonomy): domain Bacteria; phylum Actinomycetota; class Actinomycetes; order Mycobacteriales; family Mycobacteriaceae; genus Mycobacterium; species Mycobacterium novocastrense. The sequence continues at coordinate 135,955 of NZ_BCTA01000026.1, read as the reverse complement.
GCCAGGTTGAAGTTCTCGACCACCAGCCGGATCAGCACCTCGGCGGCCACCTGACCGAGGTCGTACACCGCCGGGCCGAGGCCGAACGTGAGGTCAGGGATCTCTTCCGGCCCGGGCCACTGATTCACCGCCGCGGCCAGGCTGACGTCGGTATCTACCACCGTTCTCGAGTCGTCATCCGGATCGGGCAGGGGTGCGGCACCGATGGTGAGCGCGGTGGCCGTCGCGGTGGCGGCACCTATCGCGGTGATCTTCTTGGAGCTCCGGCTGCGCCTGCGATGCTTGCCGTGTCTGCCAGCCACTGATCCGGTCCTTTCGAACGAAACAGCTATTTACGTGACCGTAACAGGCAGGCTCTCACGCTGGAACGATTTGAGCAAATCCCTTTGCTTGGTAAATAAGTGCACTTATTACGAGCCGGAGCCTACAAGCAGCGGAGTGGGCGTTCACCCGGCGAGGACGCTGCGCGCCGCCGCCGATGTTTGCCGTGCATACCCGCCACCGAACAGCACGACGTGGGCCAACAGCGGATAAAGCTGATGCAGTCCGACCCGTCCGCGCCATCCCCTGCGCAACGCCCGCACCGATTGGTAGCCCTCGATCACCTCGTCGAAGTAGGGACAGCCGAACAGGGCAAGCATCGCCAGATCGGTCTCGCGGTGACCTCCGTGGGCGGCGGGGTCGATCAGCACCACACCGTCCGGTGTCCACATCACGTTGCCGCTCCACAGATCGCCGTGCAGGCGGACGGGTGAATCGTCGTCGTCGAAATCGCCGTCTTCGCACATGGCCGTCACCGCGTCGACGGCCGCACTGCACTGCGCGTCCAGTCGGTCGGCCGCCGCGCGTGCCATCGGGGCCAGCCTCTCGCGTGCATAGAACGCGCCCCAGCGCCCGTGTCCGGTCAACGACATGGGCAGCGGGTCGTGCATCGGTCCGAAGAACCCGGGCCCTTCCCATCCGTCCGGCGGGGCTCCGAAAGCGGCGGCTCCCGCGTCGTGGGTGCGTGCGAGTCGGCACCCGAACTGCCGCGCCGCGGATCGGCTGGGGCCAATGCTGCGCAGCCGTTCCAGGGTGAGGCTGGTGTCGTCGTATCCGAGCACCGTGGCGCACGGCACTCCGCCGTCGGCGGCCGAAAGCCATTGCAGCCCAGCGGCTTCGCATGCAAAGAAACCCGCTGGCGCAGAGGTATTGTGCTTGACGAAATCCACGGGTCAGGGTTGACCGGACACCCGGCGCAACACGGCGTCGCGCACGCGGGTCGGCAATTTCGGAATCACGGCGACCTGCAATTTGGGCCCCAGACCCACCACATAACGCGCTCGCGGGCGGCGCGCGGCGAGCGCCTCCTCGACCACGGCGGAGACCTTCGCGGTCGGAACGGCCATTCGCTGGGCCGCCGGCACCATCTTCTTCATGCCCGCGATGTGCTCGGCGTACAGCGCGCGGTGCTCCGGGGAAAGGGCGGCCTCGGCTTCTTCCACCATGGTGTCGGCGGTACGCCACATGTCGGTGTCGGTCTGTGCCGGCTCGACAATGACAACCGGTATCCGCCACGGCCGCAATTCCATCCGCAACGCATCGGCCGCTGCTTCGAGCGCGAACTTGCTCGCGGCGTAGGCTCCGACCAACGGCATCGACAGCCTGCCGTTGACGCTGGAGATGAATGCGATCCGGCCACGGGATTCCCGCAGCCGCGGCAGTACCGCGCGAGTGACAGCCAGCTGACCGATCACGTTGATCTCCAACTGCTTTCGCCATTCATCGGACGTCACCGTCTCCATCGGGCCGCTGACCACCACACCGGCGTTGTTGACCACCGCGTCCAGTTGCGGAGGCAGGGCGTCGGCCAGGGCGGCGATGTGGCCGGCGTCGGTGACGTCGAGGAGTACCGGCGAGATCCGGTGTGGATTCGGCGCGGTGACCGCCTCGGCATCCGACTGCGTGCGGACACCGGCGAACACCTGCCATCCGCGGGCAGCCAGGTGCTCGGCGATCGCCCTGCCGATTCCCCGTGACGCACCGGTGACCAATACCGAAGGCATACGGCAAGACTAGCCTCGGCCCCGCCTGTCCCCGGCCCAGAACAGGACTCCGCTGAGCGCCACCAGTGCCGCGGCGAGCCCGATGATCGGCGCGACGGTGAAACGGGTCATCGTGGCGCCGACGACCGCCCCGGCGCACATCGTCAGAACCACGCTGTAGCGCAACTTCTCCCGTTCACCGGTGCCACCGGCCAACCGGCTGTCGAAACCGATCCGCACGATGGTCGTCGTCAACACCGTCGTCGACAACTCCTGGATGCCGAACTGCTGGGCGCTGGAGTTCTGGACGCCGAACGCCACGGCGAGGCCGGCGATGAGGAGCAGTTTCGTGTTCTCTTCATAGTCGAGCACGCCGATCCCGGCGAGCACCGACAGGACCGCGAGCAGGGCGACCTCGAACGTCATCGTGATCACCAGCCACCGTCGGACATCGGGGCCGAGGTGTCGGGTGAGCCGGCCGCTGACCACCGCGCCCGCGACGAAGCCGGCGAACGCGACCAGTGCGGCGGTGACGTCCACACCGGAATGCGGCACCAGCCAGAATCCCAGGAAGATCACGTTGCCGGTCATGTTGGCCACGAACACGTGGCCGAGCTTCAGCACGCTGACCGCGTCGACCAAGCCGGTCGCGAATGTCAGCAACAGCAGACAGGCGATCGTCAACCGTTGTGAGACAGGGGATTCGACCGCCACGCGTCAGCTTCCCGACTACAGCTGCGGTGTCAGATCCAGCGACGTGATGGTCGACATGTTTGTGATCAGCCACTTGCCATCGCGGCGATCCATCGTCAACCGGTAGGACAGGTAGCGAAGCGAAGGGATGTTCTTGCTCATCGGGCTGGTCGCCACCGAGTTGGTGTAGACGATCGCGGTGGCCTCGTCGGGGGTCAGGGTCTCCACCGCCGCGCCGAGCACCTGCGTGGTGTTGGTGACCTGCGCTTGTTTGTTCGTCGCGACGATCGCGTCGATGTACTTGCGGTACTCGTAGGCGAAGTCGCCACCGAGGAACGCCGCCGACCGGTCCGGCAACGTCTCCATGTTGTCCGGCGTGTAGGTCCACAGTGTGGAGATCGCACTGGCCGCGGTGCGAGCCACGTCGAGTTTGGTGTCGATCTCGGCTCGCTCCGACAGGTAGGGCTGCAGGGTCGACGCGGCGAACGCGGCAGCACCGACGAACAGCACGGCGGCCGCCGCCATCGCCGCGACGAGCCGCTTGCCTGCTGGCCGGTGGGGTACGAATCGCACTTCCTGCGGCACGACGGCGGACTCGTCCGTGGGGTCGGCCTCGACGGCCTCGGCTTCGGCCTCTTCGGGTTCCGAGGCGGCTGCGTCCTGCGCCGCGGCGTCGACGGTGTCGTCGTCGGCCTCCTCGACGCGCGTCCTGCCCTGGCGTTTCGCCTTGCCGACCGGCCGAGGCGCGGGCGTATCCGCTGCGGGTGCCGCCTCCGGTGTCTCCGCCGTGGCGGAATCCGGGGCGGCTTCCGTCGATTCCTTCTGCCGACGCCGAAGGAAGGACCACCGACGCCGGCTCGGCGCCGGGGTGGATTCCGCAGAGGGTCCGGTGGTCAGATCACCTGGATCAGCTGGCTGATCTTCCACTGCTGTCCCTCCTTGATAGCCGTTGCTATCCAACGACTTCCACTCTCGACTGTCGATTTGCCGTCCGGCCCTTTGGTGGAGACCTTGGTCGCGACCAGGACGTCGGCGCTGCCGTTGTCGTTCCACCGCTGCACACCCGCGGCCAGCACGGCTCCACTGGTGGGCTCCGCCTGCGCGACCTGGATCAGGATTTCGTTCTGCTTCTCCTTGAACATCTTCGCGAAATCACCCGTCCCCTGCGCCAGGATGCGATCCACATAGGCGTTGGCGTTGAAGGGGTCCAACGACGTGTAGTCGGTCATGAACTCGCTGACGTACACCAGCGCGGCGTGGTCATTGGCGACCGTGCGGCGATTCTTCTCGTGGCTGACCAACATCAGCGATCCCGCCGCGATCGCGGCCGCCATCAGAAGTGACGCCGCGGCGGCGATGATCGGAAGCCCCCAGCGGCGCGGTGGCTCCGGTTCCACCTCGAAGAAGTACCGCTCATCGGCGTCGACTCTGCGCCGCGGACTCATCGGCCCTGCGCAGTCATCTGCGGCCGCTTGAGCACGGTGAGATTGGCGACGCGCCACTGGCCGTCACCGGATTTGGCGAACTCGGCCTGCACGGTGGCGGTGATGAACTTCAACTCATTGGGGTTATCGCCCCGCTGGCCCTGCAGCGCCAGCAGCATCTCCGCGGTGTCCGGCGTCGCTTCGAGCACCGCGCTGCTGACCGCCCAGTACTCGTTGGAGCTGACACCCGCGCTCTGTCCGGCCTTCTGCTGCTCGATCAACTGCTGCCGGTAACCGTCGGTGGCCAGCGACTGTGCCCGCGCGAAATCCTCCTGCATGGTGTCGCTCTTGAAGCTCAGCATCTGCTCGACGATCCGCGGGCCCTGTTCGGCGATCTGCTGTCTGGTCTGCTCGACCGCGCGCTCGTGCCGGTACACCACCCAGTAGTTCACTGCGACGGCCGCCGCGCAGGCCACCGTGGCGGCAATCAGCACGACAGCGGTGAGCTTGCGGACGTTGCGCTCCGGCGGCGGCACCGGACGCACCTCGGTGCGCAGCAGAAGGTCGGCGAAGGTGCGGCGGCGCCGATCCCACAGCGGCCACAGCCACCCGATGAACAATGCTGCGGTATCGAGCAGGTGTGCGACGTCGCGCAGCAGCAACCGCCACACTCCCGGCGGCGAACCGTCGCGCTTCCTGACCGCGATACCGAAAACGGCACGCCCCAGCGAGAAACCCACGACGGTCGGCAGCACGAGGCGATTGACCGCCATCGCCAGCACGACCACCCCGATCGCCACCAGATATCCCCACCACAGCGGACTGCGCAGCGGCGCGGTCAGCGACACCAGCGCCAGCGTCGAGACCACCGCGAGCCCGACCAGGACGTCGACGGCGAAGGCGCCGACCCGAGCCGACCAGGGCGCGGCCGGCTCGTCGACGGCCACGTCGGTGCCCGTCGAGTCCGGAGGCGCTTCGATCAGGGATGTCACGAGGTGACCTGGTCGAGTTTGGCGATCTTGTAGGAGCCCTCGTCGTCGGGCGCCATCTTCACCCGCAGGCGATATCCCTGCTCCTGATCGGCGATGTCGGAGTTGGTCACCTTGACCCGCACCGCGACCAGGACGTCGAACGTTCCGTCGTCGTTGTGCTTCTCCACGGCGGCACGCATGTCCGATACCTGCACCTGGACCTGAGCCGCCTGATAGGCCTCGGCCAGCACGCCGGCGTACAGCGAGGACTGCACGGCGAAGTCGCCGGTCGAGCAATCGATGATCTTGGTCTGCGCCGCGGTCATGGCGGCGGTGTCGGGCGCGTGCGTCGCGGCCACACAATCCTTCGCCGCCTGCAGTGCCGCCGCTTCGGCGCGCTCGCTGGCCGCGACCCGTTGGTCATTTTTGAAGAGCAGGAATCCCGCGACACCCCCGGCGACGGCGAGCGCGAGCAGCGCCGCGCAGATACTGACAGCCAGGCCGCGACCGATCCGCGACGGTCGGCGGGGATCGGCCGAAACCTGTTCTTCTGTGGTGTCCGGATCCTCGGCGGGCGCTGGGCCTGGGGATACTGCTAACGACTCGTCGGGCGTCTCATCAGCATCGGTGGGGTTCAGCTGGCGGGTGCCAGCATCTCCTTCCATCCGTCGTCTCCTGGGTTACTCGAGTTGCTGACGTTGTATTTCACGCCGTCGGGTCCGACCACCTGGCCGCTGCTCGGGCTGTACACCGCCGTGGAGCCGGGTGGCCCTGGTGCCGGAGTGTAGATGCAGGGGTTGGGTTGTTGTCCACTGCAGGTCACGCTGCCCTGTCCGGGCGGGCTCAGCGGATCGCTGACCGGCGCCGTCGAGTTCGGCGGCGGCAGGTCGCTCGCGGGTGCAGGATTCATCCCGCTGTTGACCGACGGCGCCTGGATGACGCCGCGGCCCGGGTTGACGCCCTGATCGCAGCGCGCGCCAGGGGCCGGGCAGGACAGGATCTGGTTTGGGTCGCCGTACCACGGGTTGGTGCCCAGCGGAACGTACGGCTCATCGCTGCGGCACTCCATCGGCGTCGCCGCCCGCTTGCCCGGGACGTCGACGCAGGGATAGTTGCGGGCGCCGCGAACGACGTTGCCCTGGTAGTCCTTCGGGATCTTGCAGTAGGTGCCCCGCGGCAGCGGCGCCATGCTGGTGTCGGCCGGCGAGCGCCACTCGGACGCGGGCAGGAAGCCGGTCAGACATGGCGGCGGCTGGTTGAGTGCACCTAACGCGAGCGGCAGTTGGCCGTAGCCCTCAAACAACGTGCCCGCTTGCGCCACCGCCGCGCCCTGCGGTAAGAGAACTAGCGACTGCTCGAGGCCCTTGTTGTAGCGCTTGAGCATGTCGGTGACGATCGCGAGGTTCGCTAGCGTCTGCGGCAACGACTCGCGCACCCCGCCGAACACTGCGTTGAGCTGGTCGGCTGTCGGAGCGGCCTGCTGGAGGCCGCTCCGCAGCGCCGCATCCTGCTCGGCCGACTGCGCGGCGATCACGTTCAGGTTGCGCGACCACTGCTCGATGTTGTCGCCGGACTGCACCTGGCTGTCCAGGATCGGGCCTGCGTTGACGATGATGTCGTTGACCTGCGGCAGATGGTCCTTGAAGCCCTGCGCGATGTTGGTCGTCGAATCCACCAGCCGTTGCAGCGCCGGGCCCAGCCCGCCGACCGCCTGTGACGTCTCGGTGAGCAGCGCGTCGATCTTCTCCTTGGGCAGCACCGCCAGACCCCTGTTCGCGGCGTCCAGCGCCGGGCCGACCTCGCTGGGCACGGTGCTCTCGGTGATCGTCGAACCCGGCGACAGGTACTGGTCCGCGTCGCCCGTCGACACCAGGTCCAGATACTGCTCGCCGATCGCCGACACCGAGTGCACGTTCGCCGTCGCGTCGGCGGGAATCTTGTAGCGGTCATCGATGCTCATCACCGCGAGCGCGCCCCGCTGGGTCGGCTCGACCGAGGTGACCTTGCCGATCTGCGTGCCGCGGTAGGTGACGTTGGCCGTCGCGTACAGACCGCCCGAGCGGGGGAGTTCGGCCTTCAACTCGTACTGGCCGATACCGACGAGGCTCGGGATGCGCAGGTAGTACCACCCCAGCACCACCAGCGCGACGATCGTCAGGATGGTGAACAGCACCAGCTGGATCCTGATGAACCTGGTCAGCACAGCTCACTCACCCCTTTCCACCAGCGGGCCGTTCGGTGCGTTGTGCGCGTTCGGCACGAACCGCACATCCGGGATCATCGTCGCCGGGTCGCGACCCCACGCCTGCTCCAGCGCGCGCAGCATCCCGGAAAGGCCCGTGCCCGTCAGTACTGCATTGTCGAGCGACGAAAGTGTCAAGTCCACCATCAGTGACGCGTTGAGGTAGTCGCCGCGGATCACCTTCGGCACGTTCTCAATCGAGAACGGCGCGGTGAGCATGAGCTTGAGGGCGCCGATCAGGTACGGCGACGCCCGCCCGAGCTGCTTGAGCGGCCGCTGCAGGTTCTGCAGGTTGGTGTGCAGATTGTCGCTGGCCGGCGCCAACGCGTTGTCTGCGGCCCGGCTGATCCGGCCGACGGCCTCCACCGCGTCGGCGAACAGATCGCGCGTCTCCGCGAAATGCTTGATCAGCGGCGGGAACTCGGTCAACACCCGGTCCAGCGTGTTGTTGCGCTCCGCGACGATCGTGAGTAGCCGGTCGGTGGAATCGATTGCGCGCGTGATGTCCTGGCGCTGCTGGTTCAATTCGGCGGTGAACGTGTCCAGCTTGTTGAAAAACTCGCGGATCTCATCGGCCCGGCCGTTGAGCACGTTGAAGATCTCGGTCTGGATGACCTCGAGGTTCTGCACCCCGCCGCCCTGCAGGATGGTGGCGATGCTCGCCAGCACCCGCTCGGTGCTCGGGTAGGCCGACGAGTTCGCGAGCGGGATCGTGTCACCGCTTTGCAGCGGCTCCGGCGACGGGTTCGGCGGCGGCTCCAGCTCCACATGCTGTGAACCCAACAAGCTGGTCTGGCCGATGCGGGCTAGGGCGTTCCTGGGCAGTTCGATGTCGGGCTGCAGATCCAGCGTCAGCGTCGCGACCCAGTTCTTCAGCTCGATGGCGCGCACCCGGCCGACATAGACGTCGGCGACCCGCACCCGGCTGTTCACGTTGAGCGCCAAGGTGTCCGGCATCTGCACATAGATCGTCGTCGCGTTCGGCCCCGTGCCCGGACCGCCCGGCAACGGCACGTTCGCGATGCCCTTCCAGTTACCGCAGGAACTCAGCACGAGCGCGACCGCGCCCAGCGCGACGGCTCGCTGCGCGAACCTGCTCCACCTACGAACGCTCATCACCGACCTGCCTCTGCTGGTAGCGGCGGCCCTGCCGGGGCGGGCGCGGCCGGAGCGGGCCCCGGTCCCGGGCCGGGAGCCGGCAGCGGGCCGGCCATCGCCGCTCCGCCCGGATCGCCCGGGATCACACCCGGCGCCGGCGGCGGCGGCGGGCCCGGCTGCGGGTACCACGGCGGCGGCAGCGGGTTGTTCTGGTCGAAGGCATTCGGCGGACCGGGCAGATTGCCGTTGCGCGTCGTGCCGAACGCCGGCGGTGCCGCGGGGACCACACAGTTGGGTCCGCCCAACAGTTCCGCCAGGCACTCCGGGGTCATCATGTTCGCCGTGAACGGTTGCACGTCGACACCCTGCATACCCGGCGCGGCGACCCAGCCCGGTTCGTGGTTGCCGTGCGAGAACAAGGTGTCGCGTGACCAGATGCCCGGCACGGTCGTGTCCTTGTAGCCCGGCGGCGGCTGCAGCCGCGGCTCGGAGTAGGCGATCTGCTTGGGCAGCGTCATCGCCGAGCTGAACTGGTTGATCCCGAACGGCGGGAAGTTGAACTTGATCGCGTCCAGGATCGGCGCTAGGTACTGCGCGCACATCTCGGCCGACTCCTGATAACCCAGCCGGCTGCCCGCCTGGATTGCACTGCACACAAACTGCAGCGGATTGGCGAAGTTGTTTATGACGGCGTAGCTGTTTATGCCACCGGTGACCGGAGAAGCAATATTCACGAGATTCGCGCCGAGATTCGGGAACACGTGTAGGGCGGTCTCCAGACCGTTGCGCGGCTCTGGTTGCAGGATCGCGGTGGTCGCTTCGGCCAGGTTGTTGACGTCGGTGGTGAGCACCTCGGCGTTCTCGTCGAGGAACCCGCGGGTGGTCGTCAACAGCTGGTTGAGGTCCTGCAGTGCGTTCGCGACCTCGCGGTCGGTGTTGGTGAACGCGTTGGTGAACTCGGCGAGATCGTCGTTCAGCGCGACGAACTGCTGATCGCTCTGGTGCAGCGCGTTGACGAACAGCGCCAGGCTTTTCACCACGCTGAAGAAGTCGTCGCGGCCCTCGTTGAGCGCGAACAGTGCCTCCGACAGGTTGTTCAACGTCTCGTTGAGCTGCTTGCCCTTGCCCGCGAAGCCGTCGGCCGCGGATTCGATGATGTCGCCGAACGGGCCCATGGGCTGCTCCGGCGTCGGCCCCAGATCGGTCAGGATCCGGTTGATCGAGTCACGCAGCTCGTCGTACTCGACCGGCACCTGCGTACGCTCCAGCGGGATGACCGCACCGTCCTCCATCACCGGCCCGCCGGTGTACGGCGGCGACAGCTGGATGGTGCGCGACGCCACCAGGCTCGGGTTCAGGATCGACGCGGTGGCGTTGGCGGGCACCTTGTACTTGTTCTCGTAGTGGAAGGTGACCTTCATCTTGTCGCCGGCCGGTTCGATCGCGTCGATCGAGCCGACCTTCACCCCCATGATCTGCACCTTGTCGCCGGGATACAGCGCCAGCGTGTCGGTGAAATAGGCGACGACGGTGTTGGTGGTCAGCTTCTTGTACAGGTTGTACCCGACGAAGGCGGCCACCAACGCCAGCACCACGACCAGCGCGCCGATGATGACGGTCACCCGGGAAACCTTGGGCAACTTCAGGTTTCGGATGTTGAAGATCGTTGTCATCGATCAGCCCCCCTGTCCCTGAGAGAGTGGCGGCAGGAACGGTGGGTTCCCCGGCAGCGGTGGCGTGTTGGCGGGTGGCAGCTGCTGACCGGGGCCCGGGACCGCCGGCGCGGGCAACGCCGGTGGCAACGGTGCGATGCCCGGCGTGAAATCCGGCGGCAGCGGCGGTTGCGGCCCGACCGGCACTGTGCGCGCTCCTGGCGGGGCCGGCGGCAGCGGCATGTCCGCACCCGGCACCGGCGGCGAGATCTGACCCGGAATCGCCGCGGCCGGCACGCCCGGAGACGGCTGCGGGCCGTGCACATTCGGGTCAGAGGTCGCCACATTGGGTGGCCCGTACGCGGGACCGCCGAACGGCCCCACGGACAGATCCGCGCAGGGCAGCGGGTCGCCTGGTGTCGGCAGACCGTCGGCCGGCGGCGTGTACGAGCACGGTGAGCCCTTCAGCACACCGGGTCCCGGGTTCTCGGGGGTGCCTTCGAGCACGGCCGGTCCCGGCGGCGGGGCGCCGTTCTCGAAGCCCTGCGCGTTCGGGTCCGGGAACCGCCAGGCGGGCAGGCCCGCGTCGCGCCAGAACTTCTGCGGGTCGATACCGCGCTTCTTGAAGGCGGCGTCCACGAACGGCTGCAGGATCTGGCCCGGCAGCAGGTTGACCAGCATGACCTTGAAGTACGGGCCCGAAGCGACCGCTTCACCGAGCGACGCCACGAAGCTTGCGACCGTGGTCAGGGTGTCCATCAGGTCGTACTTGCGGTCGACCAGCACGCCGCTGACCACGCGGAGTTGTTCGAGCACCCGGTTGAGGTTCGGGTTGTCGTCGATCAAGCCCTTGACCTGTTCGGAGAACGAGCCGACGCGCTCGAGCAGCATGCTCACCGCGTACTGGCGCTCATTGATCGCGCCGAGCAAGGTCTGGGCGTTGACCAGCAATTGGTTGATCTGTTCACTGCGGCTGCCCAGGATGCCCGCGATTTTGTTGGCGTTGCTCAGCAGCTTCTTGATGTCCTCGTCGCGCTTGCCGATGGTGTCGGAGAACCGGGCCACCCCGTCGAGCGCGGCGCTCAGGTGTGGATAGGTCTGGTCGATGGTCTCCGAGAGCACGTTCAGCGAACGCTTCACGGTCTGGGTGTCCCAATCCGAGGCGGCCTTCGTCACGTCGAAGAACGCGTCGTAGATCTGGTACGGCGTCGTCGTCTGGCCGAGTGGCAGAACGCCGTTCGCGCGCAACGGTTCCGAACCGCGTGGCTCGATCTCCATGGTGCGGCGTCCGAGAATGGTGTCGGTGCGGATGGCGGCGCGGCTGTCGGTGCCGATCTGCGTCCCGCCAAGCCCGAAGCCGATCTTGACCTTGTCGCCCTCGATCTCCATGCTGCGCACATCGCCGACGTCCACGCCAGCGATGCGCACCTTGTCGCCCGTGCCGATGCCACCGGTGTCAGAGAAGTACGCATAGTAGGTGGGCGATGCGAAAAGCATCGGGACACTGGCGAAGCTCTGTCCCACGCCGATGACGATGATCAGGATGATGATTCCCATCAACCCGCCACGGACCCGGTTCGACCCTTCGAGCGTCCTCATTGCGGTGTGCACCTACCCGACGGCTGACTGAAGAGTTTGACGGTCCGGACCGGCCCACCCGGCTGAAGGCCGTTGAGCCGCAAGGAGATATCGCAGGCGTAGAAGTTGAAGAAGTCGCCGTAGATACCGCCGGCCCTGCCGATGATCTTGAACGCGGTGGGCAGCCTGGTGAGCAAGTCGTTGAGCTCGTCCTTCTGATCGATCAGCGGTTGCTGGATGACCTCGAGATGTCCGACGGTGCTCTGCAGCAGCGGCCGGTTGTCGGCGAGCAGGTCGGCGACCGTGCCCGCCGCGTCGCTGATATCCCCGACCGAGGTGGCGATCGGATCCGCGCGGTTCTTCAAGCCGGTGATCAGCTTCTCGAAATCCTGCACGGTCTGGTCGAACTCGGCCTGATGCTTGACCGTGGTGTCCAGCACGGTGTTCAGGTTGCGGATCACCTCGCCGATCGCCTGGTCGCGGTCGGCCAGCGCCGATGTGAGCGAGGCGGTCTGGTCCAGGATGTCGTTGATCGTGCCGCCCTGGCCCTGGAAGACCGTGATGATCGACTCGGCGATGGTGTTGACCTTCTCCGGGTCCAGCGCGCGGAACACCGGCCGGAAGCCGCCGATCAGCGCGTCGAGATCCAGTGCGGGCTGGGTCTGCTCGAGCGGGATCGTTGCGCCGCTGGGCAGCCGCTTGTCGCTGTCACCCCGCTTGAGTTCCAGATAGCGGTCGCCGATGAGGTTCAGGTACCGCACCGAGGCGGTGGTGCCCTCGAACATCGGCAGCGATCGGTCGACATTGAATTCGACCTTCGCCTGCGATCCGCCGTTGACCAACTCGACGCTGTCAACCTTGCCGACCTCGACGCCCGACGCGCGGACGAACTGGCCGGCGCGTAGCCCGCTGGCGCTCGAGAAGATCGCCGAGTAGCTGGTGGTGCGGTCGAAGCGCACCTGTCCGAACACCACCACGATGATCGCGGTGAAGAGCAACAGCACCAGTGAGAAGGCGCCGAGCTTGATTGCGGTACCGGTGATTTTCATGGGTTGATCGTGTTCTCCCCGATTTGGCGACCCCAGACGTATTCGATCAGGATCGGTTGGCCCAACTCGAAGTGGTTGTACGGCGCGATCGAAACACCCGTGTCCGCCACAAGATACGGCGCGGGATACAGGTCGCGCGTGATCGGCTGCCAGCAGCCCGGCCGGCCCTCGGGGCCACCGCGCGCGTTCACCCGCGGCAGGTTGTCCGGATACACATAGGGGTTACCGGCGCCTTCAATGGTGGACAGGGTCTGCAGCGAATACCCGTTGCCGCCAAGGGATGCAGCGACTTTTGGCTCCACGTCGTGAAAATTTCGAATGGTGCAGAACAGCGCAGGGCTGTACTCGTCGAGCGTCTTCGATGTCGTCAGAAGGTCTTCGGTGCCGCGAATCAGGTACGGCGCACTGCGCTCGAAGATGTCCGCACCGGTGTTGCCGAATCCGACGGCTGCCATCAGGGCCTGGTCGATGTTGCCCTGCTGCTCGTTGAGCGTGCGGGCGGTGGTGACGGCGTTCTCCAGTCCGTCGAACAGGTCGGGCGCCGCGTCGGCGTACACCTCGCCGAGGTCGGCCAGCAGCCGGTTGTCCCGCGCGAGTTCGGGCATCCTGGCGTTGACGTCGGTGAGGATCTCGTTGCCGTTGATGATCGACTGGCCGAAGCGATCGCCCAGCCCGTCGAGCGCCTCCGCCGTTGCGCTCAGAGTCTGGTTCAGCTTGATCGGGTCGACCTGCTCGGAGAGCGACACGACCGTTTCGAACAAGGTGTTGAACTCCGTTGTCACCGTGGTCACGTCGATCACGTCCGACGACGTGATGCGTTGCGGTGTCGGGTTTTCCGGTGACGAGAAGTTGATGTACTTGTTGCCGAAGACGGTGGTCGCATCGATGCTGGCATCGACGTTCTTCGGGATCAGCTCGAGGTACTTCGGATCCACGTCGAGGAGGATCTTGGCCCTCGGCTCACCGCCGACGTTGACCGCTTCCACGTCCGCCACCCGGCCGATCTCGACGCCGTTGTAGGTGACCTTGGCGCCGGGATCCATGGACAGGCCCGACCGCGCGGAGATGATCGTCAGCTGTTCGCGCGGCAGGAAGTCGCCGCGGAACTGCATGTACACCAGCACCAGCCCGACGACTGCCAGCAGGCTCAGCACCAAACCGGCCAGCTTGTACGGCGGGGTGCGGGGATTGTTCAGTGGGGCGGTCATGGCGCTACACCGTCAGGTTGAAGTTCGGGTCGACGCCGTAGAGCGCCAACGAGGCGAACAGGACCACGCAGACGATCGCCACCAGCGAGGCGCGCATCGAGCGACCGACGGCCTCGCCGACGCCGACCGGGCCGCCGCTGGCGAAGTAGCCGTAGTAGCAGTGGTTGAGCATCACGATGACCGAGATGATCACTGCCTGGATGAACGACCAGAAGACGTCGTCGGGACGCAGGAACGTTCGGAAGTAGTGCTCGTAGGTGCCGATCGACTGGCCGTAGAAGAACGTGGTGGTCACCTGTGCGGACAGGAAGCTCATGATGATCGCCATCGCGTACAGCGGGATGATCACGATGAAGCCCGCCATGATCCGGGTCGACACCAGGTACGAGATCGACTTGATGCCCATCACCTCGAGCGCGTCGATCTCCTCGCTGATGCGCATGGCGCCCAGCTCGGCGGTGGCGCCCGCGCCGACGGTGGCGGCCAGCGCCTGACCCGCGACGACCGGAGCGGCGATGCGCACATTGATCAGCGCGGCGAAGAAGCCGGTGAACGCCTCGACACCGATGTTGCCGAGCGAGGCGAAGCCCTGGATCGCGACCAGCGACGAACCGGACAGTGTCACGAAGCCGACGATGGCGACCGTGCCGCCGATCACGGCCATCGCGCCCGTGCCCATGCCGATCTCGGCGATCAGGCGCAGTGTCTCCTTGCGGTAGTAGCGCAGTGCGTGGCCGATCGACCCGACAGAGGTGATGACGAACCACGCGACGTGCCCGACGCTGTCTAGGAACCGTGCGGGTGCGCTGGCCACACCTTTGGTGCGCTCGTACGCCCGCGGAAACCGAGAACGCAGGACCGTTGTCGTCGACACGTCAGCTCCCTGTTCCGAACCGGACACCGATCGTGGTCAGGACCACGTTGACCGCGAACAGCGCGATGACGCAGAGCACCAGGGTCTCGTTGACCGCGGTGCCGACGCCCTTCGCGCCGCCGGCGACGGTCAGGCCGCGGTAGCAGCCGACCAGGCCGGCGATCAGGCCGAACGTCATGGCTTTGATGATCGAGATGACGACCTCGGGCAGTCCGGTGATCAGGGTCAGCGTCGAGACGTACGCGCCTGCCGATACGTTCTGCAGGTATACGCCGAAGATGAAGCCACCGACGAGGCCGACCGTGATCACCGCGCCGTTGAGCAGCAGCGCGACGAAGGTGGAGGCGACGACGCGGGGCACCACCAGGCGGTGGATCGGGTCGATGCCGAGGACCTCGAGCGCGTCGATCTCCTCGCGGATGGTGCGTGCTCCCAGGTCTGCGCAGATGGCGGTCGAGCCCGCGCCGGCGACCACGAGCACCGTGACCAATGGCCCGAGCTGCGTGACGGCGCCGATGGCCGCCCCCGCACCGGAGACGTCGGCGGCGCCGAACTCGGCCAGCAGGATGTTGAGCGTGAAGATCAGGAGCACGGTCAGCGGGATGGAGACCGCCAGCGTCGGCAGGAACGCCACCCGCATCAGAAACCAGCTCTGCAGGATGAACTCGCGCCACTGGAACGGCGGCCTGAGCAGTGCTTTACCGACGAGAACGCACATGCGCACGAAGCCGCCGACCGCTTCCAGGCCGGGTCTGACCTGATCGCGTACGTAACCGACAACGCCGGTCGACGCCGTCACCAGTGTGCTCCCGTGGCGCAACGGCGACTGTCGCGGTGCACCGGCAGCCCCTGTCGCACGACCCCTCCTTGCCCCGACCTGATTGTTGTTATCCCCGTCTCGCTACCGGTCGGTAGTAAGACAGACCACAGGAATGTACCCGATGCGATTCCCGCCGTGCAGGGCATCGGCCGGATTGTGCCTGTAACCGTTAGCAAACCCGATTCCGTTCTCTAATTCGGCTGTGGCGCAGCAGAAACCGTACCTTCGGAGCTGCTTTCAGCGGCGTCAACCGGCTTCGCGGCCCCAAACCGTGCGCGGAGTTCGGTTTTCAGGACTTTGCCGGCGGGGTTGCGCGGCAACGCATCAACGACCTCGACGGCCTTCGGGTGCTTGTACCGGGCGAGGCGCTCGTCGAGGAACGTGTCGAGCTCGCGCAGGTCGAGATGGGTCTGCTCGGCCGCGCTGAGAGCGGCATCCAGCGCGACAACGGCCACGGGGACCTCGCCCCACTTCTCATCCGGGCGGCCGATGACGGCGACCTCCGCGATCGCGGGGTGCGCGGCGAGCGCGTTCTCCACCTCGGCACAGTAGATGTTCTCTCCGCCCGAGATGATCATGTCCTTCTTGCGGTCGACCACCCAGACATAGCCCTCCTCGTCCTGACGGACGAGATCGCCGGAGTGGAACCAGCCGCCGGCGAACGCTTCCGCGGTGGCCTGGGGATTGTTCCAGTAGCCGGCCATGAGAGTCGGTGCACGATAGACGATCTCGCCGACCTGACCGACCGGAACATCGTTCATGTCCTCGTCGACGACACGCGCCGCCACCGTCGGGATCACCTTGCCGACCGATCCGAGTTTGCGGATCGCATCCTCACCCAACAGCATGCAGGTCACCGGCGACATCTCCGTCTGGCCGAACGCGGCCAGGATCTGCGTGCCGGGGAAGGTCTCGGCCATCTGGCGCAGCAGGGTGTCCGACGCCGGCGCGGCGCCCCAGGACAGCACCCGCAGCCGCAGCTGACGGGGCCGTGCCCGCTGGGCGGCGCACACCGCCTGCCACTGTGCGGGCACCAAAAAGATCCCGGTCACCTGCTCGGCTTCGAGGACGTCGAGCAGCTCGTCCGGGTTGAACGCGCCCAACGGGTAGATGACCGTCGGTCTGCCCAGCAGCAGGCCCGGGATCATGTTGCCGATGCCGGCGATGTGGAACATCGGCACGCCGATGAACCCGACGTCGTGGTTGATGTCGGCGCCGTTGGTGAACAGGAACGTCAGCGCCTGCCCGGCGATGTTGGTGTGGGTGAGCACCGCGCCCTTGGGCCGACCCGTGGTGCCGGAGGTGTACATGATCAGCGCCGGGGAGTCGTTGGGGATGTCGACGACCGGCGCCGGCGCACCGGACTCGGCGATCAGGTCGTCGTAGCCGATCACGTCGTTCTCGGTGGCGCCGCCGGCGACGATGACGGTGGTCAGCGTCGAGTCGATGTCTCGCACCGCGGTGGCGACGTTGGCCAACACCGCCTCGGTGATGACGACCTTGGCCTGGCAGTCACCGACCAGGAACGCGATCTCGGGCGGGGTCATGCGGAAGTTGACCGGAACCGCGACCGCGCCGAGCTTGTTGACCGCCAGGAAGGCCTCGACGTACTCGGTGCGGTTGAGCATCAGGATCAGCACCCGGTCACCGAAGCTCACCCCGCGGCGACTCAACGCGCCGGCCAGCGCGTTCACCCGCTCGTCGAGCTCACGCCAGGTCGTGGTCTTGCCGAGGTGGCGCAGCGCGGTGGCGTCCGGCTGCATCAACGCGTGGCGGGCCAGCTGATTCGTCCAGTTCTGCCTGCGAGCGAGGTACGGCTGCGTGGTGGGGTCGGGGTCCGGCGGCGGGAGGGAACTCAACTGCTGCTTGCTCCAGATCTCGGGGTTGCGCGCGTTTGACATTTGATCAAACATGGTGTTGCCCCGGTCACACTATGGCCTCGGCCGCTCGGGTACAAGCCCTCGTCAACCATGGCCAGATCGCACCGGAGAACACAGTGAACGCACCGACCGCACGGCCCACGAGGCCGCGGCGGAGGGTACGGCGTGAACAACTGTCCGACGAGGTCGCGGCGCGTCTGCGTGCCGACATCATGACCGGCGTGCTGCGGCCGGGCACCTTCATCAGGCTCGATGAGACCGCCGCCGCGCTCGGGGTGAGCATCACCCCGGTACGCGAGGCGCTGCGCACGCTGCGGGGCGAAGGCATGGTTGCGCTCGAACCGCACCGCGGTCACGTGGTGGTGCCGCTGTCACGTTCCGACGTCGAGGACATTTTTTGGCTGCAGGCGACCATCGCGCGGGAGCTGGCGGCCACGGCCGCAGAGCGCATCACCATCGACGAGATCGACGAGTTGGACCGGCTCAACGACGAGTTGGAGCTGGCGGTCGCGCGCCACGACGTCGAGGAGATCGCCGCCGCGGAGTTCGTCTTCCACCGTGCCTTCAACCGGGCGACCGGCCGGATCAAGCTGGCCTGGTTTCTTCTCCACGTCGCGCGCTATCTGCCCGGAAAGATCTACGCGGGCGATCCGCAGTGGGGAGTTTCGGCGGTGGCGACCCACCGCGAGCTCACTGCGGCGCTACGCCGACGCGACGTCGATACCGTCGTCGCGCTGACCGCCGGCGAGTTCACCGACGGGGCCCAGCGGCTGATCGCGCGGCTCGACGAGACGGGGTTGTGGAGCTGAGGCTTCCGCCCCCTGGCGCCGGGCACCCGTCCGTTAATACGGCCCGCTGCCCACCACTTCGTCGAGCTGCTGCCCACCACTTCATCCAGTGCCCGGCTATCAGCGAATAATTCGCTGCCAGCGAGTTTTTCGCTGTGAGGTGGGCACCTTCGCGAATGGTCGGTGGCGCAAACGCCCGTGACTGCCTGGGGATGATGTGACGCGGTGGACGGAAACTGTCGGTCGCCCGCGGCACATTCGTGGCCATGACCAGGAAACGGCACATCTACGGCGTCGAACTGCGGTACGTGCTGACGTTCTATCTGTCCCAGCACGGCCCGACGACCATCACGGACCTGATCGACGCGATCGACTACTACAACTTCGCGCTACCCGGACCGGCTCCCAAGTGGATCTCCGATGCCTTGCGCTGGGAGATTGCCCACGGCCGGGTGCGGCGGCTGCGGCGCGGACTCTACGGACCGGGCCACACGCCGCGCTCGACCGCGGACCGGATTCGCAAACGAGTGATGGATCTGCGGGCGGAAGCCGACATGCTCGCCGGCCGCGACTTCGAGAAGTGGCTGGATGCGCTGCCCGATTGACGAACCGGCCCTACGTGGAGGCCAGCTGTTCGGCGCGGGCCTTGAGGTTGTCGGCCAGGTAGTCCAGCGTGTCCCCGATCGCCTTCTTCACCATCGGCTTCGGAATGGGCAGCTTGGTCTCGACGTCGAGGTCGACGGTCAGCAGCGATGTCGCCCCGAGGGCTACGACCGAGAACTTCTGCTCCTGCTTCTCGAAGTGATCGCCCTGCTGCAGGACGGTGAAGATCTGGTTCTCGCCCGGGTAGTAGACCGCGGTGATGAAGGTGCCCGCCTGTCCCTGCACGACGACGTCGAGGCGCAACTGGCTGGGCCGGCCGTCGTTGTACCGGGCCAGCACCCAGCACCCTTTGATCTCTTCGTTCCACTGGGGGTAGGCCTCGAAGTCGGCGACGATTCCCATGATCGCGTCGGCGGAGGCCGCCACCTCGACGGTTTTGCTCACGAGCGGCATCCGACGAGCATATCTACTACGCCTGATGGTCCACGCGCGCCGATTCCAGCAGCTCGCGGATCGGCCCCGGGATCGGTACCGGCCGCCGATTTTCCCGGTCGACATAGACATGGACCCAGTGCCCCACCGCGGCGGTCGGGCCGTCGTGCTGCCAGAGCCCCAACCGGTAGGTGACGCTGCTGGTGCCCAGACGACTGACCGCAAGGCCGACCGTGAGCGGTTCGGGGAACCGCAGCTCCGCCAGATATCGGCACCCCGATTCGGCGACCACACCCAACCACGGCACGGTCAGCGGGTCGATCCCGACGCTGGTGTTGATCCAGCCGTTGATCGCCGAGTCGAACAACGCGTAGTACACCGCGTTGTTGAGATGCCCGAACATGTCGTTGTCGGCCCACCTGGTGGTCACCGGCCAGTGCACCGGAAAGTCGGCACCGGTGTGCGCCTGTTCGGCCATGCCACCAGTCTTGCAGGGCCGCTACTTGCAGGGTGCGCTCGCAAACGCATCCCTATTCCTGGACGAGATCGGTTCGTGTCGCACGTCCCATGGCCAGGGGGTGGACGATCGCCGGCATGGCGCGCCAGACGGCGTGTTGGGCCGACACCGTGAAGCCGCAGGCGCGTAGGTGCCCGACGGTGTCGCGGTTGCAACGGCAGCCACCGGCGAAGTGACGCCACGGTTCGGCGAGTCTGTCCTGGCACGCGGCCAGAAATCGCGAGCTTGCGCGCACGTGCTCGATGAACAGCAGCTGCCCGTCGGGCCGGAGCACGCGTGCAATCTCGCGCAACACACGCTCAGGCTCGTCGACCGTGCACAGGGCGAGCGTGGAGACGACGGTGTGCACCGACGCGTCGGCGAATGGTAGGTGCTCTGCTTTGGCGTCGACAACCCTTGTGGCAGAACCGTGCCGGCGTATACGACGCGAGAGCTTCCTGCGCATCCCCGGCTCGGGTTCGGTGAGCACCAGCTCGGTGACCGCCGCCGGATAGTGCGCAACGTTCAGTCCGGTTCCGGCGCCGATCTCGACGACGCGGCCGTAGGCATCGGCCAGCAGCGCGGCGCGCCTGCGACGCATGCCTGCGGTCTCACCCAGCCACAGCAAGGGGTCGTACGCCAGAGCGAAGATCCGCAGCCACGCGGCGGATTGCGGCTTTCCGCGGAGTTCGCTGCTCGACTGGATATCGGCGACTTCGGTCATGGCGCAAACGTAGGAGTGGGAACGTCACGCACGCATCGCCCGATGCGGCCATCTTCTGCAGATGGCCCCTTTCGGCTACCTCACAGCAGTCCCAGTCGCGCGGCTTCCGCGACGGCGGCAGTGCGTGAGGTGCGGCCCAGCTTGCGGCGGATGTTCGCGACGTGGCGGTGCACGGTGTGCGGGCTCAGGACGAGATCTTCGGCGATCTCGCGGTCGCTGAGACCGCGCGCGATGCAAGCCAGAATCTCGCGCTCGCGAGACGACAACACCTGCTCCTGGCTACTCGCGTGACGCGCTGGCGGATGCGGTGTCGTGGCCAGTGTTTCGCGGCACGCGCGAACGACGGATTCGGCATCCCCGTGCCACGGGAAGTGCGCGCTTCCTTTGAGCGGAATGAACGTGGCACCCGGAATTGCGGCGGCCACCTCGCGCCCGAGCCGGTACGGCACCGCACGGTCGTCTCGGCGATGCACCACCACCGTTGGCGCGTGGACACGCGCGAGATGGGCTCGAACATCGAGGCGATAGACGAGGGCCAACACGGCAGCGGCGGTCTCGGCCGTCGCCGCCTCGCGCTGTAGCCGGACGAAACGCTCGTGCTCGTCAGCGTCGGCCCTGCCGAGGAAGATGTCACCCAGAAGACGTGATCCCAGGCCCCAATGTGCCTGTATCGCAGCCGATATCGCCTCACCGACGCCCGGCGCCGTGAGTTGCGTTCCATCCGAATACGACCCGTACAACACCAACCGCTCGACACACTCGGGGAACGTCGCGGCAAACGCGATTGCCGTGCAACTCCCCGATGAGCCCCCGATGAGCGAAACGTGCTCGAGCCCCAGCTCGTCGATGAGTGAGCGCAGCGTCGCGACCTCGTTGTCGAGATTCAGATCGGCATCGTGCAACGTGCGGTCGGACATGCCGACTCCGAGCCGGTCGTAGCGGATCAACGTGTATCCGTCGGCGATTCCCTCCCAGAAGCGACGAAAGTCGCTGTTCTGCCAGTCGAGTTCGAGATGGCTGACCCACCACGCCGGAGCGATCAGCGGTGGGCCACTGCCGCGCACTTCGTAGGCGATGCGGCGTTCGCCCACAGGCAGAAACCGGATCTCGGACCGTGCCAGCACTCGAGCAGCGTAATCCGAATCGACTCGGGGATCGTCGGCTCGCGGCAGACTGCATCCATGAGGATCCGCGGCGCCGTTCTGGAAGAGATCGGCCGTCCGCGGCCGTACGCCGCGTCCAAACCCCTGACGGTCGGCGAACTCGACCTCGCCGCGCCCGGACCGGGCGAACTGCTGGTGCGGGTGGAGGCCGCGGGTCTGTGCCACTCCGACCTGTCGGTCGTCGACGGCAACCGCGTGCGGCCCGTGCCCATGCTCCTCGGCCACGAGGCGGCCGGCGTCGTCGAAGAGATCGGCGCGGGCGGATCCGACGTCGCAACCGGGACACGGGTGGTGATGACCTTCCTGCCCCGGTGCGGTGAATGTCGGGCCTGCGCGACGGACGGTCTGACCCCCTGCGAGCCGGGCTCGGCAGCGAACGGGGCGGGCACGCTGATGACCGGCCAACGCCGGTTGTCGCGGGACGGCGAACCGGTCCACCACCACCTCGGCGTCTCCGGTTTCGCCACCCACGCGGTCGTCGACCGGCGTTCCGTCGTGCCGGTGCCCGACGACGTTCCCGCGGTGGTGGCGTCGCTGCTGGGCTGTGCGGTGCTCACCGGCGGCGGCGCGGTGATCAACGCCGGCCGGCCACGCCCGGGCGACACCGTGGCCATCGTCGGGCTCGGCGGTGTCGGGATGGCCGCTGCGCTGACCGCACTGGCCGCCGAGGACGTCCGCGTGGTGGGCATCGACCAGCTACCCGACAAACTCGAGCGGGCCCGCCGCCTCGGGGTGCACGACGCCTACACCCCGCAAGAGGCCCGGGACAGCGGGTTCAAAGCCGCCGTCGTGATCGAGGCCGTCGGTCATCCGAGCGCCCTGGAGACCGCGGTGGAGCTCACCGCGCCGGGCGGGCGCACGGTGACGGTCGGCCTGCCCCGGCCGGATGCACGGGTGTCGTTGTCGCCGTTGGGTTTCGTCGCCGAGGGACGCTCACTGATCGGCAGCTACCTCGGTTCAGCGGTGCCCGCCCGAGAGATCCCCCACTTCGTCGAGCTGTGGCGCGCGCGACGGTTGCCGGTGGAGTCTTTGGTGTCGTCGACGATCGCACTCGACGAAATCAATTCCGGCATGGACGAATTGGCCGACGGCCGAGCCGTGCGTCAGGTCATCCGCTTCGACTGAACGTCAGAACCACCTGTCGCGCATGTCCATCGTGGTGCGGTCCAAGCTGGCGAGCAGGTCGAGTTGTGGTGCGGTCTTGGGCAGTTCGTACCGGAAGAAGTAGCGGCCGGCTTGGCGCTTGCCCTCATAGAAGTCCCCGCTGCGTCCGTGCGCGGCGATCTCCTGCTGCAGCCAGATCCAGGCGACGACGATGTGGCCGAACGCCTCGAGGTAGATCACGCTGTTGGCCATCGCGGCCTCGACGTCCCCGGAGCCGAACATCTCAGCGGTGACCGCGGTGAGGCGCTGCCATGCCGCGTCCAACAGTCCTGCGTGTTCGGCGATCCGGCCGCCCAGCGGGCCCGCCTCGGCGACGGTGCGCCCGATCGCCGCACCCAAAGCCGCCAACCCCGCACCACCGCGCGCGGGGACCTTGCGGCCCAACAGGTCCAGGCTCTGGATGCCGTGCGTCCCCTCGTGGATCGGATTGAGCCGGTTGTCGCGGTAATGCTGCTCGACGTCGTATTCGCGGGTGTAGCCATACCCGCCGTGCACCTGGATCGCCAGGCTGTTGGCCTCCAGACACCATTGCGACGGCCAGCTCTTGCCGACCGGTGTCAGCATCTCGAGAAGCAGGGTGACGCTGTCCCGCTCCTCATCGGAGGCCGAGCTGTGCTGGAGGTCGACGAGCTTGGCGCAGTACAGCAGCAGCGCAAGCCCGCCTTCGGCATAGGCCTTCTGCGCCAACAACATCCGCTTGACATCGGCGTGTTCGATGATCGGCACCTGAGGCGTCGACGGGTCCTTGCCGCTGATCGGGCGCCCCTGTGGGCGCTCGCGGGCGTACTGCACCGACTTCAGATAGCCGGTGTAACCGAGCGCCACCGCACCCATCCCCACGCCGAGGCGCGCCTCGTTCATCATCGTGAACATGTAGGCGATGCCGCGGTGCGGTTCACCGACCAGGTATCCGACCGCGCCCGGCTTCCCGCCGGGTGTGTACGCACCCTCGCCGAGGTTCAGCACCGTGTTCGTGATGCCGCGTTGGCCCATCTTGTGGTTCAACCCGGCCAGTACGACGTCGTTGCGCTCACCGACCGCACCGTCGCCGGTGGGCAGGTACTTGGGCACGATGAACAACGAGATGCCCTTGGTTCCCGGTGGTCCGCCCGGAATCTTGGCGAGCACCAGGTTGACGATGTTGTCGGTCAGTTCGTGTTCGGCGCCCGAAATCCACATCTTGGACCCGAACAGCCGGAAGGTGCCGTCCTCCTGCGGTTCGGCGCGGGTGACGATGTCGGCCAACGACGAACCCGCCTGAGTCTCCGACAACGCCATGGTGCCCGAGAAGCGGCCTGCGAGCATCGGTTTGACGAACCGCTCGACCTGCTCGCCGGTCCCGAACCGGGCCAGCAGGTTGGCGTTGGCCATCGTCAGCATGAGATAACCAGTCGTACTGAGGTTGGCCGCCGAGAACCAGGCGAAGGCGGCCTGCGCCACGGTCGCGGGAAGCTGCGCGCCGCCGAGCCGGTGCTCCATCGACATCGCGATCAGGTCGGCCTCGGCGAACGCGTCCCAGGCCTCCTTGACCTCGGGGATGACGGTGACCTTCTCACCGTCGAAGGTGGGTTCGTTGGCGTCGCTCTTCTTGTTGTGCGGAGCGAAGTACCGCGTCGCCAATTGCTCACACAGCTCCAGCACCGCGTCGAAGGTCTCGCGGGAGTGCTCGGCGAACCGCTCGCGCTCGGTCAGCTCCTCGACCCGCAACCACTCGTAGAGCAGGAAATCGAGGTCGCGACGCGACAGCAGTAGCGATTTCACGGTGCGGTGGCGGTGTCGGGTTCACCGGGCAGCGCATCGACCTCGATACCCAATGGCGACTCCGCCCGCACCGACTCGTCGCGGATCAGGCCGCGCAACAGCGCCGTGCTGAACTCGACCGCGATCTCCTGTGCGGTGCGCCTGCCGTGCGGCCGCAGCCAGCGGTAGGCACCCAACGTCATGCCGATGTAGCCGAGGGCGAGCACGTGCGAATCGCAGTCGTAGAACTCGCCGCTGGCGATGCCGCGGTCGATGACGTCGCGCACGTGTTCGTAGACCTGCGCCTCCTTCTCCCGGATATAGGCCACCTGGTCCTCGGTGAACCACTCACCGATGTAGGGGCCCTCCTGGAAGTAGACGGCCGCGCGTTCGATGTCGCTGGCGATGCCGACCAGCAGCCGGCGGGTGAAGTGATAGATCGTCTCGCGGGCCGACGCCGAGGGGTCGTCGTGCAGCGCATCGACGGTGAAGTCGGCCGCGCCCTTGTAGATGTCGTAGAGGATCAGCGACTTGCTGGCGTAGTAGTGGTAAACCGTCGCCTTGTTCAGGCCGACCGCATCGGCGACATCGTCCATCCGGGTGCCGTGGTAGCCGCGCGCGGCGAAGAGCTTGGTCGCGACGGCCAGCAATTCGTCGCGACGGGTCCTCCCGTTCGTGGTGGCGGCGTCCGAAGAGGGCATGGCGACTCACTATATGCAGGCCGGAACCTCGTCCGGGTGTCAATCAACTGGTTGGCAGTGTAGGTGTTGGGGGTGTCGCCGGCCGCAAGGCGGGTCTAGACTTCCCTCATAACCGGCCCGTACTCGAGAGGTGACCCCATGGATCCGAATCCGGACTATGACGCGAGCGACGAGCTGGAGTACGGAGCGAACTGGTTCGCCTGGATTCTTCGCGGCGTCTACCCCCCACCGGCCTACCCTCCGGTTTAAGCCGTCAACTGCCAGCGGTGCACACCCGCACCCTGGGCGTAGGACAGATGTCCGCCGAGCGCGCCGCCCACTGAGACCGCGGTCAACCCCAGCACGCTGAACGCGCGCGCCGCACCCACCTTGCCTCGCTTGTACTTCCGATAGGCCACCCAGAACGACACCGCCGCGACCGTGTTGCCCGCCGCGTGCAGGAGTCCGACCCGTCGCTGCCGCTTGCCCAGCGTCGGGAATTCCGCGAGCCCGGCCAGCACAGCGGGCGGTGTGGCGGCCAACCCGATCGCGATGAGCTGCCGCGCGGCGTCGCGGTCCTTGAACACCAGATCCAGCACCATCGACGACATCCACGCGCCGATGGGCAGGGTGATCATCAGCGGATGTGTGGGGTGGCCCAGCCACGAACCGCGCAGACCCTGTGCCAGCGCGCCGTCGCCGAGCACCCGGTCGACGGCATCGGCCATCCGGTCCGCGACCGCGTCGAGAGAGTCGGCCGATTCGGGGATCTGAAGAAGGGCGTGCATGTCCATGCCGTCCGGATTACCCGCGCGTCGCCGGCTGAACCGCTCGGCGTCAAGCGGCGCGCGACAGCGTACGCAGCGCCGTACGGATCGCGAGGTAGATCACCGAGGAGGTGACCACGAAGATCGGCCAACCCATCGCGACGCGCGCCACCGCGAGCAGTCCCTCCCGGTCGGTGTCGTAGAGGTAGAACTGCACCGCGAAGCGCGACCACGAGGCGGCGGCCATCACCGCGGTGGCGATGTCGAAGGCCAGGCGCACGCGCCGCACCCGCCGCCAGGCGCCGTCACGTCCGGTGATCCACGCCCACACCACTCCCACCAGCGGACGCCGCACCACCAGCGACATCGTGAACGCGATCGCCAGGCCCAGGTACATCCAGATGCCCGGAAGATAGAAGTCCTTGGCGCGGCCGGTCATCAATGCCAGGGCGGCACAAACCGCCACCCCGGCGAAGCCGAACAGGGCGGGCCGTATCGAACCTCGTTGCAGCAGCTGCCAAGCCGCTATGAGCGCCGCGGCGCCCACGGCGGCCCCGGTGGCCACCGGAAGGCCGAGCGTCGGCGACGACACGGCGAACACCGCGACCGGCAGCGCGGAGCAGATCAGCCCGCGGACGCCACCCGCACGGGCCAGCAAGACCTCGACCGGCGAACGTCCCTGCGTCACCCGCCCGAGCTTACGGCCGGCCGGTCGACTAGAGCGCCTTGAGTTCCTCGATCACCGAGGTGACCGACTTCTTGGCGTCCCCGAACAGCATCGAGGTCTGGTCGAGGAAGAACAGCGGGTTCTCGATGCCCGCGTAGCCCGCGTTCATCGACCGCTTGAGCACGATCACCGACCGGGACTCGTCGACGTTGAGGATCGGCATGCCGTGAATCGGACTCGAGGGGTCGTTGCGCGCGGCCGGATTGGTGACGTCGTTGGCGCCGATGACCAAAGTGACGTCGGTGCGGCCGAATTCGCCGTTGATGTCGTCCATCTCCTTCATCGAGTCGTACTCGACGTCGGCCTCCGCCAGCAGCACGTTCATGTGCCCCGGCATGCGGCCGGCGACGGGATGGATGGCGTACTTCACCTCGACGCCTTTGCTCTCCAGCAGGTCGGCCATCTCCTTGACGGTGTGCTGGGCCTGCGCGACAGCCAGCCCATAACCGGGGACGACGATCACCTGGTTGGCATACGCCATCTGAATCGCCGCGTCCGCGGCCGAGGTCGCCTTCACGGTGCCCTGGTCGCCCCCCGGACCCGCCACCGCGTCGGCGCCGCCGCCGAAGGAACCGAACACGATCGCCGGGATCGACCGGTTCATCGCCACGGCCATCAGGTTGGTCAGGATCGAACCGGATGCGCCGACGATCATGCCCGCGACGATCATCGCGGTGTTGTCCAACGCCAGACCCGCTGCGGCAGCCGACAATCCGGTCAGCGCGTTGAGCAAGGAGATGACGACCGGCATGTCCGCGCCGCCGATCGGGAACACCACGAACAGGCCCATCAGGCCGGCGAACACGAGGACAAGCGCGATCGTCCAGCCCGGGCTGCCGGTTCCCGCGTTGAGCCCGATGTAGATGGCTGCGGCGGTCGCACCGAGCAGCAGCAGCACATTGGCGGCCTGAAACAGCTTCGCCGAGGCGACAAGTCGCTTCTCGACGTTCTTCGGGATCGACTCCTGCAGTTTGAGGAAGGCCACCAGCGAACCCCAGAACGACACCGAGCCGATGATCGCGGCGAGCAGCGACCCGCCCACCAGCGCCACCGTCGGATGCTGGTCGGGCGTGAAATGCGCGAAGCCGTCGGTCTCGATGAACTCCGCCCACGCGATCAACGCAACGGTGCCGCCGCCGACGCCGTTGAACAGCGCCACCAACTGCGGCATCGCCGTCATCTTGGTCTTCTTGGCCGGCGGCACACCGAGAATCACGCCGAGCGCCAATCCGGCCACGATCAGCACCCAGTTGATCGGCGCGGTGTCGCGCACCTTGATCAGCGTGGCGATCACGGCGATGGCCATACCGGTGGCGGCGATCCAGTTGCCCCGCACCGCGGTCTTGGGCCCGGTCAGCCCGGACAGGCCGAGAATGAACAGTGAGAACGCGACGATATAGAGGACTGTGACGAGATAGTTCACTTGTCAGCCGCCGCTTCCGTCGTCTCGACTGCCTTGGGATCGGGCCTTCGCCCCTTGAACATCCCCAGCATCCGGTCGGTGACCAGGAAGCCGCCGATCACGTTGAGCGTGCCGAAGATCAACGCCACGAACGCGATGGTGCGCACACCCCAGGGCGCGTCGGCGGGCAGATCGCCCAGCACGATCAGCGCACCGAGCACCACGATGCCGTGGATGGCGTTGGTGCCCGACATCAACGGTGTGTGCAAGGTGTTGGGCACCTTGGAGATCACGGCGAACCCGACGAACCCGGCGAGCACCAGGATCGCGAGGTTGGCCAGCAGATTGTCGTACATCAGTTCTCTCCCCGGGTGACGCAGGAGGCCGCCACCACCTCGTCGTCGAAATCGGGCATCAGCTTGCCGTCGCTGATCAGCAGGTCCAGCAGCGAGGTGAGGTTCTTGGAATACAGCTCGCTGGCGTGTTCGGGCATGGTGGCGGGAAGGTTCAGCGGTGAGGCGATCGTGACGCCGTGGCGGACCACGGTCTGCCCCGGCTCGGTGAGCTCGCAGTTGCCGCCCGTCTCGCCGGCGAGGTCGACGACCACGCTGCCCGGCTTCATCCCCTCGACCGCGGCCGCGGTCACCAACCGGGGCGCCGGCCGACCGGGCACCAGCGCGGTGGTGATCACGACGTCGAAGCCGGTGATCGCCTGCTCGAGTTCCTTCTGCTGTTGCGCGCGTTCCTCTTCGGACAGCTCGCGGGCGTAGCCGCCCTCACCGGCGGCCTCGATACCCAGCTCGAGCCACTGCGCGCCGACCGAGCGGACCTGATCGGCCACCTCGGGGCGCACGTCGTAGCCGGTGGTGCGCGCGCCGAGCCGCTTGGCGGTGGCCAGCGCCTGCAGGCCGGCCACGCCGACGCCGAGCACGAGCACGGACGCCGGCTTCACGGTGCCGGCGGCGGTGGTGAGCATCGGGAAGAACCGCGTCGACTCCGAGGCTGCCAGCAGCACGGCCTTGTAGCCCGCGACGTTGGCTTGTGACGACAGCGCGTCCATCACCTGGGCGCGCGAGATGCGCGGGATCGCCTCGACGGCGAAGGCTCGCACACCCGCCGACTTCAGGGCGGCGATCTGGTTGTCGTCGTTGCGCGGAGCGAGGAAGCCGATCAACGTCTGGCCGCTCGTGAGCCGGGCGACCTCCGCGGCGGTCGGCGGCGCGACCTTGACCACGACGTCGGCGGCCCAGGCGTCACCGATCGTCGCGCCCGCGCCGGTGTAGAGGTCGTCGGGCAGAAGCGCCCGCTCGCCCGCGCCGGATTCCACGACGACGGCGACACCACTTTTCACCAGCGAGGCGACGGCCTTGGGCACCAGCGCGACACGGCGCTCGTCGGCTCCTGATTCGCGCACCACCCCGACCGTCGGGCCCGTCCCCTCGGCGACATCAGCATGCGTCTGCTCTGTCATGACGGAACACCTTAACCGCAACCGCTGGTCACATCTAAATCGGTACGGCCAGTCGCGGATTTCCACCGGCACGGCGCACCGGAAACGGCTGCCGCGCGAACTAGCATCCCGAAGGTGCCGGAAGACTCGAAGGTGCCCGAACACTCGACGGTGCCCGAAGCCTCGACCGGGCCAGCAGACCGGGCGCCGAGGTCCCCCAGTCGCAGACGCACACGGATCAACGACATCGCCACCGTGCTGATCATCCTGGTCGTCTACATCGCGTCGCTGGTCGGGTATCACTATCTCTCCGGCGAGCCCGTATCCCTGGGGCCTCCCGATCTCGGCACCAGTGACGACAACATCGTCCAGGTCACCCTGTCGGAACTGCACACGGTCGCCAACGAGATCGACGTCAAGGTCGTCGTCTTCCCGTCCGACGACCACATGAACAACGACCTCAACGTGGTCAACACCGATATCGCGGTGCGGCTGTTCATCAATGAGGTCAACATCGACATCCAGGACCTGCAGACCCCCAAGGGCCAGCTGCCCGCCGAAATCAGCGCCACGCTGTCCGCGAAGGGCGACCCGGACAAGTGGCCGTTCGACTCGTACACCGTCGGGGCTCTGGGAGCCGACGTGCTCATCGGAAGCGGTGACGACCGCACGTTCGAGCCCGCACGGGTCGTGGTGACCGGCGGGCTCGACGGGTGGGACATCACCAGCACGCGCAGCGGACCGGCCACCCAGTCCGCCCGCGACGGCGACTACGAGACGGTGACGTTGAAGCGCGCGAAGGGACCGCTCGCCTTCGATGTCGGCCTGTGCCTGGTGTTGATCACCCTGCCCGCGCTGGCCCTCTTCGTGTCGATCGAGATGCTGCGGGGGCGGCGTAACTTCCTGCCGCCGTTCGGCACCTGGTACGCCGCGTCGCTGTTCGCGATCATCCCGATCCGCAACTTCATGCCCGGCGCTCCTCCGCCGGGCGCGTGGATCGATCAGGTCCTGGTGTTGTGGGTGCTGCTGGCGCTGACCGGCGCGATGGTGCTGTACTTCGCCGCCTGGTGGAGACGCAGCGACTGACGTCGCGTCTGCCACGTGACGGGGCCCGCCTATCGTTGTGTCGATTCCGCACAACCAGGAGGCCATCGGATGGCTGTCGACCGGCTGCTGCCCACCCCGGACGCCGAAGATCTCATCGCGCTGACCCGCGACATCGCCGACAAGGTGCTCGACCCGATCGTTGACGATCACGAGAAGGCCGAGCGCTATCCCGAAGGCGTGATGGCGCAGCTGGGTGCGGCCGGGCTGCTGAGCCTGCCCCAGCCCGAGGAGTGGGGTGGTGGGGGCCAGCCCTACGAGGTCTACCTCCAGGTGCTCGAGGAGTTGGCGGCGCGGTGGGCGGCCGTCGCGGTGGCGGTCAGCGTGCACAGCTTGTCGTCGCATCCCCTGTTGATGTTCGGCTCCGACGAGCAGCGGCGTCGCTGGCTGCCCGGCATGCTGTCGGGTGAGCAGATCGGCGCCTACAGCCTGTCGGAGCCGCAGGCCGGTTCGGACGCGGCGGCGCTGCGCTGCGCGGCCACCAAAACGGCCGACGGGTACGTCCTCAACGGCTCCAAGTCGTGGATCACCCACGGCGGGCGTGCCGACTTCTACACGTTGTTCGCGCGAACGGGCGAGGGGTCACGGGGCATTTCGTGCTTCCTGGTCCCCGGTGACCTGCCCGGGCTGAGCTTCGGCCAGCCCGAGGAGAAGATGGGCCTGCACGCGATCCCGACCACGTCGGCGTTCTACTCCGACGCCCCCATCGACTCCGAACGGCTGATCGGGGCCGAGGGCCAAGGCCTGCAGATCGCGTTCTCCGCACTGGATTCCGGGCGGTTGGGCATCGCCGCGGTCGCCACCGGGCTGGCCCAGGCCGCGCTCGACGAGGCCGTCGCCTACGCCAACGAGCGAACGACCTTCGGGCGCAAGATCATCGACCATCAGGGCCTCGGGTTCCTGTTGGCCGACATGGCCGCCGCGGTCGCCAGCGCGCGGGCGACCTACGTCGACGCCGCGCGGCGGCGCGATCAGGAGCGGCCGTACTCGCAGCAGGCCAGCGTCGCCAAGCTGATCGCCACCGACGCCGCGATGAAGGTGACCACCGACGCGGTGCAGGTCTTCGGCGGTGCCGGCTACACCCGCGACTACCGCGTCGAGCGCTACATGCGCGAAGCCAAGATCACCCAGATCTTCGAGGGCACCAACCAGATTCAGCGCCTGGTCATCGCCCGCGGGCTCACCGCTTAGTCGGCGCGTGGTTCGGGCGGTGAGGTGACCGTGACCTGCGTGCCGTAACCCTCCGCCGAATTCACCTGCAGCGACCCGCCCATCGCGTCGAACCGGGCCAGCAGTGAGCCCAGGCCGATATGACCGTCGGCGACGTACTGCTCGACGATCGCCGGGGCGAAGCCCTTGCCGTCGTCGGAGACCGTCAGCACGACCCGGTCCCCTCGGCGCGCCAAACCGACCCGCACGGTTGTCGCGTCCGCGTGCTTGTGGATGTTGGCGAGCAGTTCCCGGGCCGCCCGGTAGAGCAACTGCTGCGATTCGGGTTTGCCGACGTCGTCGAGATCCACCTCGATCTCATAGTGACCGCGGGATTCGAACTGCCGCAACAGCTCTCGTACCGCCGGGGTGAGACCCAGTTGGGCCAGCACCTGAGGGTGCAGCTGGGTCACCGTCGAGCGCAGCGCCGCGGCGGTCTGCTGTAACGCGTCGCGGACCGCCTCCAGCGCGGGATCGCCGTTGTTCTCCTGAAGTTCGTCGAGGTCGAGACGCGCCGCGAGCAGCGTCTGCAGCGGACCGTCGTGCAGATTCTCGGCGACCTCCCGGTTGTGGCGCTCGTCGGCCTGCATCGCCTCGGAAACCAGTTGCCGCCGTACCGCCTGCAGCTTCGCCACCCGGGCCTGGCGACGGACCAGCACCACGCACAGTGCGGTCATCGCCAGCGACCCCCACAGCAGGAAGCCGAAATGGGTGTAGACGACGTTCGGCAACCCGACCGTGTCGTCGCGTTTCGAGTACACCACCCACGCACCGAGATAGGCCGTCGCCGTGCCGATTCCGAGCAGCGCGGTCAACAGCGGCCGGTCCTGGAACGCCACCGCGATGGGCAGGAGGAAGAAGACCGGAAGCAGAGCGGCGGTGGCGCCACCCGACACCAGACACAGCACCAGGATCATCAGGACGTCGACGCCGGTGGAGGCCCAGCCGCCCCACCAGGGCACCGGGCCGCGCAGGACCGCGACAAGCCAGAGCACCGCCGCGACCGCCCATACCCCGAGCACCGCCGCGTACAGGCCCGGCAGCCAGTGGTCGACCTCCCAGATCGCCACCAGCACACCGATCAGCGCGAGCAGCGGCAGCCTCAGCACCGCCGAAACGCGCACGGGTTCCTCGGCGAAGAAGCTCGCGATCCGGTCCAACACGACGGCGTCAGTCCAGCAGCTTGCGGCGCATCGCCTCGGCGACGGCTGCGCCGCGGTCGTTGACCCCGAGCTTCTCGTAGAGCCGCTGCACGTGGGTCTTCACCGTCGACGGCGCGAGGAACAACTGCTTGGCCATCGCCGGGATGCTGGTACCGGACGCGATCAGCCTGAGCACCTCGCGTTCCCTCGGGCTCAGCGTCGGCCCGCTGGGTTCGGAGCGCTTGCGAATCTCACCGGCCAGGCCGGCGGCCAGACTGGGTGCGACGACATCTCGGCCCTTGGCGCAGTCGAGCACCGCAGTGACGAGTTCCGATCGAGTGGACTCCTTGGGCAGGAATCCCGCCGCGCCGTTCTGCAGCGCCTGGTAGACGATCGCGGACTCGTCGTGCGCCGAGATGAGCAACACCCGGGTGGGCAGTTCGTCCCGAATGACCGCGGCCGCCACCTCCGACCCGTCCATGCCCGGCATGCGATAGTCCAGCAGCGCCACCTGGGGGGTATGCGAGCGGATCGCTTCGAGCGCGGCGACGCCGTCGTCTGCCTCGGCCACCACCTCGATCTGTCCGCTGGAGACCAGCGCGCGGACCACGCCGTCGCGAAACATCGGGTGGTCGTCGCCCACCACCACCCGGACCTTCTCACCGGCCGTGCCGCTCACCACGGGTGTCAGCTTGGCACAGCGGGCCGACCGCCTCCTCCATTTGGAGGACATGAGATTCATCCCGTCCGAGGGCCGGTCGCCCCACATACAGCGAGCTGGTGTTGCAGCACTCTTGAGTCATCGCCGGAACATCCCGGTGGTCAAGAACACAGAACCAGGAATCAAAGGAGATTCGAAATGACCACCAACACCAATCGCCGCCTCGCCCGTTTCGTCGCGCTGCCGGTCCTCGCAGCCGGGATCCTCGGCGGGGCACTCGGTTTCGCCGGAGCCGCCAGCGCAGGGACCTACACCCCCGACAACACCCCGCGACCGGGCATCGTCGCGACGCCCAACGTCCACGCTCCGTCGGTTCAGTCGGGGACCCACGGCCACCGCATCGACCACATCCACGTCGAGGAGCCGGGCTACTACCGCTGAGTCCAGACACAAGAGCGGGGGCACCGATTCGGTGCCCCCGCTTCATGTATGCGATCAGACCGAGGTCAGCACCTCGGCGGTCTGCAACGCCTGGCCGACGCCGGAGACGATCGAGGCCAACCGGATCGCCTCGAAGATCACCGTGCGCGACACGTCGGCATCGCGCAGGGTCTTCTCGTGCGCGGCGACACAGTGGCCGCATCCGTTGATCGCCGACACCGCCAGCGACCACAGCTCGAAATCCTCCTTGGCGACACCGGGGTTGCCGATGATGTTCATCCGCAACCCGGCACGCAGGTCGTCATAGGCGCCGTCGAGCTGGCCCTTCGTGCGGTAGAAGAAGTTGTTCATCCCCATGATCGCGGCCGCGCCGAGAGCGGCGTTGTAGGCCTCCTGGCTGAGGATGTCCAGGGCGTCCTCGGCGATCTCGCGCAGGAGTCGCTCGTTCTTGGTCGCCGCGGCGGTCGCCACCAGGGCGCCCCACAGCTGCTCCTCGGACAGCTCGGTGCTCTTGACGATGCTGCCGAAGTTCAGCTTCAGATCCTTGGCGTACTCCGGCAGCGCTTCCTTGATGTTGTCGATGCTCATGGTCACACCGCCTCTGCCAGCAGCTCGGCCGGCTTGATCGTGGGATCGCCCTTCTTCCAGTTGCAGGCGCACAGCTCGTCGGACTGCAGCGCGTCGAGCACCCGCAGCACCTCGTCGACGTTGCGGCCCACGGACCCGGCGGTCACCGACACGAACTGGATCTCGTTGTTCGGGTCGATGATGAACGTCGCCCGGTCGGCCACGCCGTCGGCGTTGAGCACACCGGTCGCCAGCGAGAGCTCACGCTTGAGGTCCGAAGCCATCGGGGACGGCAGCTTCTTGAGGTCCTCGTGCTGGGCGCGCCACTGGAAGTGGACGAACTCGTTGTCGACCGACACGCCGATGACCTTCGCGTCGCGGTCCTCGAAGTCGTCGTTGAGCTTGCCGAACGTGGCGATCTCCGTCGGGCACACGAAGGTGAAGTCCTTCGGCCAGAAGAAGACGATCCGCCACTTGCCCTCGTGGTCCTCGCTGGTCACGCGGGTGAAATTGTCGTCGGGCTGCTTGGCATCGACCTCAGAGAGGTCACCGCCGACCACCGCCGCCATGTCGTACCGGGGGAACTGGTCACCGATTGTCAACAATGCCATCGCGAGCACCATCCTTATCGCTTAGTTTGGATTCAGTCCAGATTACCTACTCGGTACTCGACCTTTCTCGATGCGAAGGCAAGCTAAACGAACGTGATTGTGGCCACACCGCCACCCTGAAATAGGTTCGCTGTCAGCGTATTTCGGGGCCCGGTGGGACGCAGTCATCGAAGAGCGCGCGCACCGTCGCGACTACGACGTTGCTACGGTCGATGGATGTCGAACATCTCCGAGAACGACCGCATCGAGGACGTCACGCCCGGCGACATCGTCCTCGTCGACCGGGGCGCCGAATCCGTCCCCTGCAAGGTGGTGCACAAGGACGTCAACGACGGCACTGCCGTCATCACCTACGAGCTCGACGACGGTACGACGTTTCAGCTCGAGTACGCCGCGGGCGCCCGGGTGACCCGCAGCCTGGAGGCCAAGTGGGAGTCCGGGCAAAGCCCGACGCAGCACAAACCCGTCTGAGGAGGTGACATATCGTGGCGGGCATGGACTTCGCGATGTCGGCCAAGGCCTCCGACTACCACCAGCGCCTGGGCGATTTCATGACGGAATTCGTCTTCCCCGCCGAAGCCGAGTACCACCGCTACCGCGAAGAGGCGGGTCCGAAGGACCACACCGTCCCGCCGATCGTCGAGGAGCTCAAGAAGCTCGCCAAGGAACGCGGGCTGTGGAACCTGTTTTTGCCCGCCGAGTCCGGTCTGACCAACCTCGAGTACGCGCAACTGGCCGAGCTGACCGGCTGGAGCATGGAGATCGCGCCCGAGGTCACCAACTGCGCGGCCCCCGACACCGGCAACATGGAGACGCTGCACCTGTTCGCCAATGAGCAGCAGCGCAAGCAGTGGCTCGAACCGCTGCTGGCCGGCGAGATCCGCAGCGCGTTCGCGATGACCGAACCCGCGGTCGCCTCCAGCGATGCCCGCAACATCGAGACGACGATGCTGCGCGACGGGGACGACTACGTCATCAACGGTCGCAAGTGGTGGATCACCGGCGCGGCCGATCCGCGCTGCAAGATCATGATCGTGATGGGCCGGACCAATCCGGATGCGGCCAGCCACCAGCAGCAGTCGATGATCCTGGTGCCCACCGACACCCCGGGCGTCGACATCCAGCGTTCGCTGCCGGTGTTCGGCTGGCAGGATCAGCACGGGCATTGCGAGATCGTCTTCGACAACGCGCGGGTGCCCGCCGAGAACCTGCTCCACGAAGAGGGCAGCGGGTTCGCGATCGCCCAGGCCCGCCTGGGCCCCGGCCGGATCCACCACTGCATGCGCGCGATCGGCGCCGCCGAGCGGGCGCTGGCGCTGATGATCGACCGGGTGCAGAAGCGGGTGGCGTTCGGCAAGCCGCTGTCCGAGCAGGGTGTGGTGCGCGAGTCGATTGCCAAGTCGCGCAACCAGATCGACCAGGCCCGCCTGTTGTGCCACAAGGCGGCGTGGACCATCGATCAGCAGGGCAACAAGAGCAAGGACGCGCAGGTCCTGGTCGCGCAGATCAAGGCGGTGGCCCCGCAGATGGCGTGCGACGTCATCGACCGCGCCATTCAGGTGCACGGAGGCATGGGAATCTGTGACGATGTGCCGTTGGCGCGGCTCTACGCCTGGCACCGCGCGATGCGGCTGTTCGACGGGCCCGACGAGGTGCACATGCGGACCATCGCCCGCGCCGAACTGGGCAGGGAGAAAAGCGCTTTCGCGACGGCGGCGACTGGCGGCCCCGCGGCGACGGGCGGGGCTCGGTAGGTGGCGGGCAACCCCGACGCCCTGTCAGGGGCGTGGAACTTCCGCGACATCGCCGAGGAGACCGGCATCAGACCCGGGCAGTTCTTCCGGTCGAGCGAGCTGAGCGGTCTGGACGAGACCGGCCGGGAGCTGTTGCGCCGCTTGAACATCACCGATGTCGCCGATCTGCGCTCGGATCGTGAGGTCGAGCGGCGCGGGCCCGGACGGGTGCCCGATGGCGTCGCGATACACCGGCTGCCGTTTCACGAGCTGGCCAAGCCCGGCGCCGAGGCCCCACATGAGCAGAGCTTCCAGCGCATGATGACCGAGAAACCCGATGACGAGGACGTGGCGGTGGCCGCGGGGCGGTTCATGACCGAGGAGTACCAGAAGTTCCCCACGCTGCCCGGTGCGCACCTGGCCGTGCGCCAGGTGATTTCGATGCTCGCCGGGCAACGCCCGGTCATCGCGCACTGCTTCGCGGGTAAGGACCGCACGGGCTTCACGGTCGCGACGGTGCTCGAGGCGGTCGGTGTGGAGCGCGACGCCATCGTGGCCGACTTCCTTCGCAGCAACGAGGCGGTGTCGCAGCTGCGCGAGAGCATCCTCGAGTCCATCCGCAACCGGTCCGAGGACGCCACCGACGAGATCGTCACCTTCGCCGAGGCGCGACTCACAGAAGAGGTCCTCGGTGTGCGCGAGGACTACCTCGAGACCGCGCGACGTTCGATCGTCGAGAACTACGGCTCGGTGCGGGGCTACCTCGAAGCCGCCGGCGTCACCGACGACGAGGTCGTGCGCCTGCGCGCCGTCCTGCTCGGCTGAAACGCCGTCACTTCCCGCCTTTTTCGGCCTCGTACTTCTGATTCATGTGCTCGATCGCGGACAGCTGCGTCTGGGCCAGCTCCTGGCGCACATCGCGGGCGCGCTCCGCGGCGTCGAGCGTCGGCTGGGCCTGACCCTGGAAGTGCGGTATGACCTCGGCGGCGAACAGCTCCGCCGAGCGCTTGGTGGCGGCCGGGTTGGCCCATTCATGCCCCATCTGCAGCATGCACCCGAAGCCGCCGGACTGGTCCCACAGCCGCTGCACCTGGGCGCGGGCTTGTTCCGGCGTTCCGATGACGCCGGCGCCTGCGCCGTTGATGATGTCGACGACCTCGTCGATGTTCTCGCCGGGCACCTCCATCTGCGGGAACGCCGCGACCTTCTGGAAGTATCGGTACCAGTGCTCGATGCCGAAGCGGACGTCGGCGCGTGCCTGCTCCTCGGTTTCGGCGATGTGCATGGGGCACACCAGCGACCAGTTGCGGCGATCGACCGTGGTGCCGAACGCGGCCGCGCGTTCCTCGGCGATGCCCCAGTGGTGCGCGAGCGCGTCGAATCCCTCGACGACCAGCGTCGCCCCGATCGACAGCAGCCCGATCCCGTGCTTGCCGGCCAGCCGCGCACCGGTCGGCGAGGCCACCGCCGCGACGGCCAGTGGGATGCCGTCCTCCGCATAAGGCGCCAGTTGCAGCCTGGCGTCGTGGAGTTCGTGGGTGGCGGTCTTGGCCGAGACCGTTTCGCCCTTGAGCAACCGCACCACGATGTCGAGGTTGGTCTCCAGGAGTTCGCGGGTGTCGGTGGGCGTCAGGCCGATCATCGCCGAGTCGGTGGGCAGCGAACCGGGCCCCATGCCGCCGATGATGCGGCCGTGGGTGAGGTGGTCGAGCAGCATCAGCCGGTCGGCCGCCCACAGCGGATTGTGATACGCCAGCGAGATGACCCCGGTGCCGAACCGGATCCGCTTGGCACGCTGCGCGGCCGCCGCAATGAACACTTCGGGCGAACTGATGATCTCGCTTCCCGCCGAATGGTGTTCGCCGATCCACGCCTCGTCGAAGCCCAGCGCGTCGAGGTGCTCGATGAGCTCGAGGTCGCGCTGCAACGCGAGCGTCGGGTTGGTGCCGGCGCGGTGGAACGGTGCGATGAAGTATCCGAAACGCAGCTTGGCCATGCCTGCAAGCTACTGCGTCAGGTACACCCCGATGACCCAAACGACGGTGGCGAGCAGCGCTCCGGCCATTTCGACGCCGACCGACAGGGCGACGCCCTTGAGCGCGTGCTTCGTCGACGTCCACGCCGCGCGCCGG
Organism: Mycolicibacterium novocastrense; assembly: GCF_001570485.1. Classification (GTDB taxonomy): domain Bacteria; phylum Actinomycetota; class Actinomycetes; order Mycobacteriales; family Mycobacteriaceae; genus Mycobacterium; species Mycobacterium novocastrense. Next base: position 96,706 of record NZ_BCTA01000026.1, on the reverse strand, counting down.
TCGTGGCGGTTGGTGAGTTCGGCGAGATAGACACCCAGTACGAAACCGATCGCCAGCCCCAGAACGGGAATCACGAAGAAACCGATCACGCCGAGCACCCCGCCCGCCAACAGGCTCGGGGTGCGCACATCGGCCTCGCGCATCCGCCGCACCGGCCACGTGTACTTGATCAGCGCCGCTGCGCCGAGCAGCACCGTCGCCACGGCCAGCGTCACCCACGCGGTGGGCTCGCTCTCGACGACGGCCCACACCGCGATCGCCCCGAACACCAGCAGCGTGCCGGGAAGCAGCGGCACCACGATGCCGACGATGCCGACCGCGATGGCCAACGCGACAAGCACGATCCCACCGGCGCTCATGCGTCGAATTTACGGGTGCTGGGCCCGCACCCACTGCATGTTGCCGATGGTCTTGGTGCGCACGCGCTCGAATCCGCGTTGTTCGAACAGGTCGCCCAGTTCGTCCTCGGCGAAGAAGCGCGCCCCGCCCCGCGACAACCATCGCAACGGCGGGGGCACGCTGCCGACGGTCGGCACCATGATGGCGATCCGTCCGCCGGGCCGCAGCACCCGGTGCATCTCGGCCACCGCCGAGGCGGGCTCGGGGATCAGCTGCACCACCGCCAGCGATGTCACCGCGTCGACGGTCGCGTCCCGGAACGGCAACCGCTGGGCGTCCGCGCGCAGGAATCCGACGTTGGGCCCGGCCTGTGCGCTGACGGCCCGCGCCAGCATCGGTCTGGAAATGTCGATGCCCAGCGCCAGCCCGTCGGATCCGGCCGCGCGGGCCAGCGAGGCGGTCACGTTGCCCGGCCCGCTTCCGATGTCGAGCGCGACACCGCCCTTCGGGATGTCGAGCCACTCGATCGGCAACTGCCATGCGCCCACGAATCTGCGGGCGAAGCCCTGCGCGTAGTCGTAGAACATCGACCCCGGACCAGAGGCCCACACGGCCTGGATCAGACCCTTGTTCTCGGGCGGAGCCTGGTTCGGCGATGCCGCGTCGTCGAGCAGGTCAAGGTAGCCGTCGCGCAGATCGAGGCGCGTCGGCGGTTCGGCGAACAGCTCGACCGCCCGGCGCAGCGCCGGCGGCAGCGAGGATGCATCGGTCACGCTTCCACGCTACCCCCGCGACTTGTGAGTGATTCCGTTCGCTGTGCGAGCGTTTTCACTCACAAATCCCCACTGCGCTACGCCCCGAGCTGGTCGGCCAGATCGACGAAATCTGCTGCCATGACGTCGAATTCACCGTCTTCGATCTTCGACGGGCGGCGTCGGCCGGCTCCGTATTCCAGCGGCCGATCCACGTAGGCCGTCATCAGGCCCGCGCGCTTGGCCCCGCGCAGATCGCTGGCGTGCGCGGCCACCAGCATCAGCTCGCCGGGCGCGACGTCGAGCAGCTCGGCGCATCCGAGGTACGCCTCGGGATCGGGTTTGTAATGGCGGAACAGCTCGGCGGAGATCACGCAGTCCCACGGCAGTCCCGCCCGCTTGGCCATGTTCGTCAGCAGCGAGACGTTGCCGTTGGACAGCGTCGTGATGAGGTAGCGGGCCTTCAATCGGGTGAGACCCTCGACAGCGTCGGGCCACGGGTCCAGGCGGTGCCAGGCCCGGTTGAGATGGTCGACGGCGGCATCGTCGACGCCCTCGATGCCCGCCGCCTCCAGCAGCTCGACGAGGATCATGCGGTGCAGGCCGTCGATGTTGGTCCACGGCAGCTCGCCGCGGCGCACCCGATCCATGGCGGGCGGATAGCCGGCCCGCCAATCGTCGGCGATCCCGGCCCAGTCCCGGTGCACGCCAAGGTCGCTGCCGAACTCCTCGAGCTCGCGGATGATGCTCGACCGCCAGTCGACCACCGTGCCGAACGTGTCGAACGCCAACGCGCGCGGCGCCACTACGGCTCCAGCACGACCTTGCCCAGCACCCCGCCGTCGGCGAGTGCCTGCAACGCGTCGGTGCCCTTCGACAGCGGATAGCGCATGGGCGGCGGCGGGCGAAGACCGGCCTCGACGAGTTGTGCCACGCCGAACTCGAACACCGACTGCGAACCGGGCTTGCGGTTCACGTACTCGCCGTAGCCCACACCGATCACCGCGACGTTGCGCAGCAACAACCGGTTCACCTTCACCGTCGGAATACCGCCCGCGGCAAAGCCGATCACCAGCAGCCGACCCTCCACGGCGAGCGCGCGGATCGCATCGTCGAACGCGTCACCGCCGATCGGGTCGACCACCAGATCGACGCCGCGGCCGTCGGTCGCCTCCTTGACCGCCTTCAACCACCCGTCGGTCAACGGCAGCACGACGTCGGCGCCGAGCGACTCGACGAACTCCATGGCATGCGGCCGGTGCACCAACGCGATAACCCTGGCGCCCAACGCCTTCGCGATGGATGCTCGCCACCCCGATGCCGCCCGCCGATCCGAGCACCAGCACCGTCTCACCTGGCCGCAGCGCACCGCGCTTGGCCAGCGCGAAGTACATCGTCTGGTAGTTACCCAGCAGCGCAACGGCTTGCGCGTCGTCGAGGCCGTCCGGGGTGGGCGTCAGGTTGTCGGGCGAGACCGCCACCTGCTCGGCCCATCCGCCGAGCATGGACAGCGCCGTCACCCGTTGCCCGGGCTGGTATTCCGACTCGTACGGCGCCGAGCGCACCACCCCGGCGACCTCCATGCCGGGGACGAACGGTGGCTCGAGCCGCAGCTGGTATTCGCCGCGCAGCAGCAACAGGTCGGGGAAGCTGACCCCGGCCGCACCGACGTCGACGACAACAACATCCTCGCCGCCGACATCATCGACGTCGGTGTAGACCAGTCCGGCGGGGCCGGTGAGTTCCTGCGCGACAAGCGCTTTCATCGAACTCAGCCGAGGCTGAACGTCGCCCGCTGCGCCGCCGACAGATCGGTGATCTCGCCCCACTTCGCGGCGATGTCGTCGACAGAGGGAACCTCGGAGAAGGTGATGCCCTCGTTCTGGAACAGCGCGGTGCGCTGGACCTTGCCGCCGCCGACGATGAACACCGAGGCGGTGTCGGGCAGTTCCTCGGTCATCAGGTAGGCCACCACCGGCGCAACATATTCCGGCGTCAGTTTCTCGAACACCTCCGGCGGCAGGATGTCCTGCGTCATCCGGGTGGCCGCGATCGGGGCGACCGCGTTGGCCTTGATGTTGTACTTCGCGCCCTCCTGGGCCAGCGTGTTGATCAGGCCGACGAGGCCGAGCTTGGCGGCGCCGTAGTTGGCCTGGCCGAAGTTGCCGAACAGGCCGCTGGTCGAGGTGGCCACGACGATGCGCCCGAAGCTGTTCTCCCGGAAATGCGGCCAGGCCGCGCGGATCACGTTGTAGCCGCCGTAGAGGTGCACCTTGAGCACCGCGTCCCAGTTCTCGAACGTCATCTTGTGGAACGTGCCGTCGCGCAGGATGCCCGCATTGGAGACCACGCCGTCGATCTTGCCGAACTCGTCGAGAGCGGTCTTGATGATGTTCTCGGCACCCTCGGACTCGGCGACCGAGTCGTAATTGGCCACCGCCCGGCCACCGGCGTCCTTGATCTCCGCGACGACCTGGTCGGCCATGTTGTGGCCGGCGCCGGTGCCGTCACGAGCACCGCCGAGGTCGTTGACGACGACGCTGGCGCCTTCCTTGGCGAGCGTCAACGCGTATTCGCGCCCGAGCCCACCTCCGGCCCCGGTGACGACGATGACGCGATCCTGCACTCCTGGCATGGGGTTCCTTTCTGAACATTCTGCGGTTTCGGATCAGATGCGCCGGGCGCCACCGGAACCGCTAGAACAGGCGTTTGGCGAGCTTCAGCGCCTTCTCTGTATACGGGGGATAGATGAACGCACCGACATCGGGTCGGGTCGGCTTGGTCATCACGGTCTTCTTGTGACTGAACTGCTCGAAGCCGTACTTGCCGTGGTAGGCGCCCATACCCGAGGGGCCGACGCCGCCGAAGGGCAGCTTGTTGGTGGCGAAGTGGAACAGCAGGTGGTTGACCACCATCCCGCCCGCGGGCACCTCCTTGATCACCCGTTCCCTGATGCTCTTGGTCTTGGTGAACAGGTAGGCCGCCAGCGGCTTGGGCCGGGAATTGACGAAACTGATTGCGTCGTCGAGTGATTGGACCGTCACCACCGGCAGGATCGGGCCGAAGATCTCGTCGGTCATCAACGGTTCCGCCGGGTCGGGATCGACGACGACGGTCGGCTGGATGCTGATCTTCGATGCGTCCGAACCGCCACCGACGACCACCTCACCCTTGGTCGCGGCCAACGCTTCGGTCAGCCGCCCGAAGTGCCGTTCGTTGACAATGCGCTTGCCGTCGGGGTTTTCCGACTCGAACGTCGTCACCGCCTCTTTGATCTTGTCGACCAGCTTGTCGCGGATCTTCGCGTCGGCCAGCACGTAATCGGGCGCGATGCAGATCTGCCCGGAGTTGATCAGCTTGGTCCACGCGATGCGCTTGGCCGCGACGTCGATGTCGGCATCGGCGGAGACGATCACCGGGCTCTTGCCGCCGAGTTCGAGCGTGACCGGCGTCAGATGCGGTGCGGCGCCCTCGTAGACCTTGCGGCCGATCTCGGTGCCGCCGGTGAAGCAGATGTGGTCGAACCCCTGCGCGATGAGCTCCTGGCTGACCGAGCCGTCGCCCTCGACCACCGCGACCGCGTCGGAATCGAGGTAGCGCGGCACCAGTTCGGCCATCAGCGCCGACGATGCCGGACAGACCTCCGAGGGCTTGAGGACCACGGTGTTGCCCGCCGCGATCGCCCCGATCGCCGGGCCGAGCGTCAACACGAACGGGAAGTTCCACGCGCCGATGACCAGCACCGTGCCGAACGGCTCGTACTCGACCCAGCCGCGGCCGGGCAGCTGCGACATCTCCAGCAGCCGGTAGCGGCGCTTGGTCCACTTCTTGACGTTCTTCGCGGCGTCCTTGGCCTCACCCGCGGTGCTCGCGATGTCGGCCAGCCACGCCTCGAAGCGGTTGCGCCCCAGATCCTGTTCGAGCGCGGCGGCGATGGCCTCCTCGTTCTCGACGGCGAGGCGTTCGATCGCCTTGAGCTGGCGTATGCGCCACTCGATATCCCGCGTGCGGCCGGTTTTGAAGGTGTCGCGCAGGCGGCGCACGATGCTGGGGATGTCTTCGGTGGCTTGTGCCGACGTGGCGATATCGGTGGTCATGGGGAGTCCTTCCTGACCCGAGGAATGCCCCGATCCTAACCAACCGGTTGGGCCGCCCAGAAGGCCTCTCTCACTCCTTGTACGTGGACCCCGCGCAATCGGGCGAGCGACCGTGTTCGTCCCTCGACACGCCGCGAATCAGCGTACAAACGCGGTCGCTCGCGCGAGCTTCGGTGCCCGACGCGCGGTAGATCAGACCTTGTACGCGATGACGAACTCGGAGAACCCGTCGTCGTTCGTGTATTCCTCGGGAAGCACCCAGCGGTCCAACCGGCGCATCTCCTGTTGCGAGGTCACCGCGGTCGAGCGCCAGCCGTGCGCGTCGAGCCATTCGGAGACGTCCGCGCGGTCGGGATCGTTGTACATCAGCTCCGCGACGTCGACGGATTCCTCCATGCCGAGCTGCGCCCGGACCCGCTCGAAACGTTCCCGCATCTGCTCGCGCCGCTCCTCGGCCTGCACTCCGACCGTCTCCACCGAGACGCGGCTACCGGTCGCGCTGAGCGCGGTGATCTGCTCGAAGAGCCGATCCTGCGCGTCGGCGGGCAGGTACATCAGCAGGCCCTCGGCCAGCCACGCGGTCGGGGCGTCGGGGTCGAGGCCCGCCTCCTGCAGCGCGGCCGGCCAGTCCTGGCGCAGGTCGACGGCGACCGCGACGCGCTTGGCGGTCGGCAACGCGCCCTGCTCGGCCAACCGGGCGGCCTTGTACTCGAGCACCTTGGGCTGGTCGATCTCGTACACCGTCGTACCCGCGGGCCACTGCAGGCGGTACGCGCGGGAGTCGAGCCCCGACGCCAGGATGACGACCTGCCGGATACCCGCCTCGACCGCATCGGTGAAGTACTCGTCGAAGAAGTGCGTCCGCACCGCCTGGTAGTTGCCCATGTGCTCGAAGATCGCCGCGACGTCTTCATCCGCCTCGGCGACCTTCACGCGGGTCTGCGGGTCGAGCATGACGTCCCAGACACCGCCACCGGCACCCGCGACCAGCACTTTGGCGAACGGATCACGGATCAGCGCGTCGTCTCGGTCGGTCTCGGCGGCCCGCGCGGATGCCACCATGACCGCGGTGGTGCCCACGCTGGTGGCGATGTCCCAGGTGTCGTCTTCAGTGCGCAGCGAACTCATCGGACGCCAGGATACCGAAGAACTTAGGCAGGCTATCGAGCAGTGGGGCAGGTCACCCCGCCGTCAGGTCTGCAGACGCCACAGGTTGTTGGACATCAGCAGCTCGAACTGGCGGACCACCGCTTTGAGCTCGTCGTGGCTGCCGACGAATCCGGCGTAGAAACCCATGCCCCACATGACCGCGACCAGCATCTCGACGAGCGAGTCGACCTCGGTGTCGGTGGTGAGCTCGCCGCGCGCGATCGCGTCGTTGACCGCCCAGGCCACGAACTCGCGCGAGTGCTTGAGCGAATCGTGCTCCTCGTCGCTGAGCTCCGGATGGCGCTGCGCCTCCAGCACCGACGTCACCAAAAATGCTGCGGCCGAACGATCTTCGGAGTCAGCCTGCATCGCTGCGGTGAAGTAGGCCGACAATCTGGCGAGCAGACTGGTTTCGTCTTGTGCGCGCGCTTTCCCCGCGCTGACTATCGCGGCGTTGGTCTGCTGCACGACTTCGCGCCATAGAACCTGCTTGTTGGCGAAATAGTGGTTGATCGCGGGGCGGGTCAGATCCGCGCGAATCGCGATCGCCTGGAAGGTGGCGGCGTCGTATCCGAGTTCGCTGAAAACCTCGCGCGCGGCTCCTATGATGCGCTCACGCGTCTCGGCAGCCTTCGCTGCGGGAGGACGACCCGGACCTCTACTCGCCGTATGCGGCACGGTCAAATTGTGCCACACGTCACGTGGTCCTTCAGTCGTCAGCTTCCCCGGGGTTCCGACCTGCCTTTTATCAGCAAATTGCGGTTTTCGCCGCCGAGAAATTCGACGTAGAGAATCGGCCCACCTTAGAACTAATGTCCAGGTAATGGGGAGCGTCGTATCGCGGGACGGTTACTTCGACGTGGGTATCGAGATCCTGTCCGATCTGGGATACGGCGGTCTGAAGCTCGCGGAGGTCTGTCAACGCCTCGGCGTGACGACCGGGTCGTTCTACCACTACTTCCCGAACTGGCCCGCCTACACCAGGGAGCTGCTCGCGCACTGGACGCAGGAGCGCACCGTGCGGGTGATCGAAGCGGTGCGCGCCGAGCCCGACCCGCGGCGGCGCATCGACGCCCTGTTCGAATCCGCCCTCGACGTGCCGCACAGCGCGGAATCCGCCATCCGGGTGTGGAGTGCGCTGGACCCGCACGTGCACGAGGTGCAGGTCGCGGTCGATCAGCAGCGCTTCGACATCTTGTACGAATCGGCGTTCGAAATCCTGCAGCACAAGAGGCAGGCGCAGCTGTTCGCCGAATGCGCGAGCTACGTCTTCGTCGGTTATGAGCAGACGACGTTGCCGCGCGACCCCGAGGGGTTGCGGTGGATCTCCGGGGAATTGCGCGAGGCGCTCGACGACGGTCGGTTCGCGTCGGTCCCCGACGTCGATTAGCGCGGGCAGCGGGGTTGTCGCTCACTGAAGTCGTCGCCCCGGTGTGGCGCCACGCGGAGGACCGCCTGCGACGGCGCGATCCCGAACTCGACGCGCTGCGCCGTGCGATCCGGGCAGCCATCGTGTTGCCGATCGCGGCCGCGGTGAGCTTCGCGGTCGGCGGTGGGACCCAGACGCCGATGATCACGATCTTCGGTTCGGTCGCGCTGCTGATCCTGGTCGACTTCCCGGGAAACCGGCCGGCGCGCGCGCTGGCCTACCTCGGGCTGGCCGTCAACGGCGCCGTCCTGATCACGCTCGGCACCCTGGTGGCACCGCATCCGTGGCTCAGCGTCGCGGCGATGTTCGTCCTCGGGGTGGTGGTCACGTTCTCGGGGGTGCTCAGCGAGATCATCGCCGCCGGGCAGCGCGCCACGCTGATGACGTTCGTGCTGCCCGCGTGTACTCCCGCCGGGCCCATCCCCGATCGGCTGCTCGGCTGGTTCATCGCGCTCGTGTTCTGTGTGCCCGCCGCCCTGTTCCTGCTGCCGCCGCGCCATCACGACGAGCTGCGCAGCGGCGCCGCGCGCGTGTGCGACCGGCTGGCCGACTGTCTGCAGGGCACCACTCCGGCCAAGAACGTGACCCGGGCGATGAACCATCTGTGGGAGACGTTCCTGGGTGCCGACTACCGACCCGTCGCGCTCACCGCGGGCAGCCGCGCCCTGGTCCGGGTGGTCGACGACCTCGGTTGGCTGTCGGACCGGATCACCGACGGGACGGGGCGACTCCTCGGCGAGATGAAATACCCGCTGATTCGGGTGTTGCGGGATTCGGCTGCCGTACTGCAGATCTCCGACGTCTCGACCCGCGCCGCCCGCACCGCCGACCTGGACGCGGCGCTCACCGAACTCCGCGAGATCGCCCAGGGCCGCTACCGGGAGGACATCCTCGAGATCCTCGCATCCTCCGACGACGCGGACGCGATCGCCGTGGGCCGCAACCTCCTTGGGCGACGCACGTTCTCGGCGACGGTCGGGGTCACCGGCCGCATCATCCGCAATGCCGCGGCCGCCGACGCCCGCCCCGTGTGGGCCCGGGTGCTGGGCCGTGGCCTTCCCAAGACGGGGACCGCGGACTGGGTGATGCCCGAGACCACCGCCGTCGCTGCGATCACCCGTGGGTTCCTGGCCACCCGGGCGGTGGTGTTGCGCAACAGCATCCGCACGGGCCTCGGGTTGGCGCTGGCCGTCGCCGTCACCCACCTGTTCCCCCTCGAGCACGGATTCTGGGTCGTACTCGGAGCGATGTCGGTACTGCGCAGCAGCGCGCTGACCACCGGAACACGGATGCTACGGGCCGTCGCCGGTACCGCGCTCGGATTTCTGTTGGGTGTCGGGCTCATCGAGCTCGTCGGCGTCGATCCGGTCGTCATGTGGATGCTGTTGCCGTTGGTGGCTTTCGGATCGGCCTTCGTTCCGGAGGTCGCGTCCTTCATCGCCGGGCAGGCCGCCTTCACGATGATGGTGCTGATCATCTTCAACCTGATTGCGCCGACGGGTTGGAGCGTCGGCCTCATACGCGTCGAGGACGTCGTGGTCGGCGCGCTCGTGGGAGTGGTCGTGTCGGTCCTGTTGTGGCCACGGGGTGTGGGTAACCGGCTGGGGCGGGCCATCGACGACGCGTTCGCCGTTGGCGCGACATTCCTCAAGGCGGCGGTGCTGAGGGTGACCCGCGGGGCGTCGGAGGAGGCCACCGATCGGGTGCTCGCGCTGAGCCAGCAGGCGCTACGGGCGACGCGGACCGTGGATGACGCAGTGCGACAGTTCCTTTCAGAGAGTAGCGGCCCGACCGATATCCGCGGGCCCGCGGTGCGATCGGCAAACCGGGCCGTCAGGCTCCGCGCCGCCGCCGAACTGATCGCCGACGTCGTTCCCCCGCCGCACGGGATTTATCCGCAGACCAGGCAGGTGCTCGAAACCCACGCCGAGGCGATCTGCGCGAGGGTCACCGGCGGTACGGTCCATTCCCCACCGCCGCTCAGCGACGACTTCGTGACGTCCCTGCGGGCCGAGGCCACCGACGACGATCTCGCGGTATCCGCGGCAATGCCGTTGGTGGCCGTCGCCGCCCATCTCGGGGCGTTGAACCTGCTCTATCCCAAGCCCGCCCCCGCTCCCTCGACTAAGGGCGGTGAGGCATGAGGGCGTTCGGAGGGATCTGGCCGAACTTGCCGGCCTGGTAATCCTCGAGCGCCTCGATCAGCTCGGACTTGCTGTTCATCACGAAAGGTCCGTACTGGAACACGGGTTCGCGAATCGGAAGACCGCCCAGGATCAGCACTTCAAGGGCGGGACGGTGAGCGTCCTGGCTCCGGTCTGCTTGCACTCGGATCCGGTCACCGGGGCCGAGCACCGCCAGCTGCCCCTGCTGGATCGGGTGTGCCACGGGGCCGACCGTTCCGCGCCCGGACAACACGTAGACCAGCGCGTTGAAGTCGCGCCTCCACGGCAGGTCAAGCCGGGCTCCGGGCTGAATCGAGCTGTGCGCCAACGTGATCGGAGTATGCGTCGCCCCGGGGCCGACGTGGCCGCCGATGTCACCGGCAACGACCCTCACCAGCGCGCCGCCGTCGTCGGACGACAACAGCGTGACCTGGCCGCCTTCGATCGCCTGGTATCTCGGCGTCGCGAACTTGTCCTTGCGGGGCAGGTTGACCCACAGCTGGATGCCGTGGAACATGCCGCCGCTCTCGACGAGCTCGGCGGGTGGCGTCTCGATGTGCAGGATTCCCGAGCCGGCGGTCATCCATTGGGTGGCGCCGTCGGTGATCAGCCCGCCGCCGCCGTGGGAGTCCTGGTGCGCGAATCGGCCGTCGATCATGTAGGTGACGGTTTCGAACCCGCGGTGCGGATGCCAGTCGGTGCCTCGCGGCTCTCCCGGTTCGTACTCCACCTCACCCATCTGGTCCATGTGAACGAACGGATCGAGCTCGGCGGCCGAGACTCCGGCGAAGGCGCGGACGACGGGGAAACCCTCGCCTTCGAAGCCGCGCGGGCCCGTGGTGATCGACCGAACGGGGCGGTCGGTGTCGGACGGTCCGGCCGCGGCGATGCGGGGAAGCGTGAGCGTATCGGCGGTAATCGCAGGCATACTCTGGTTAACCGGACTGAGGTCCGATTCATTCCCCGGCCGGCGCATCGGACCTGTCGCCAGGGCGGCTTGTCGTACCCGCGCGCTAGCCTTTCGTACATGCGTTCGAATCCAATCTCCGAAGTGCTCACCGCGCTGGAGTCGCTGTACCGAGAGCTCGCGGCCCTCCGGCTCGACGGTCTGACACGTACCGAGCTGTACGCGCTGATCGACCAGCTCGACAAGCTCGACCACCAAGCGGCGGCACTCGAACAACGGCTGTTCGGCCGGCTGCTCCTCGATCGGGGCGCGACGCCTCGGGACGTGGCTCGGCGTTTGCGAATCTCCCCCGGAGAGGCGCAGCGGCGGCTCGGTCAGGCCGCGTCGTAGCGATGAGCTGGGTCTACCGATCGTGGGAGGGTGCGAAGGCCCTCGACGCGTTGCCCATCGACGCCGCCGCTACTCCGCCTTGGGCTTGAGCGTCCAAGCGGGGATCCAGTGCGTGACGGGTTTGCGGCGCGCGCCGTAGGCGATCTCGTAGGTGACCCACCCCCACCAGCAGCCCTGCTCGCACAACCCCCAGCACGTCAGTCGCCCTTCGACCACCGCATGCATCTGCAGACCGGCCGGGTTGTAGCCGCCGACGGCGTGCGGCTCGCGGGGAAAGACCGCGGCCAGGTCGACGAGCACGGCGATCGGCGGATCGACCCGCCGGAAGGCTTGCTGAACGGGTTGCCCGTTGTACCCGATGCCCTTCAGCTCACCCATTGTTCGATCATACGTTCGAAGCGCCGCCGCTGAATGCGGGTTGTCCGCGACCGCCGACACCACCGCTCACACGCGTCCGCGGCGGGCCAATTCGGACACCCGAACCTGGGCGATCGGCGGTCCCTCGGCACGATTCCTGCCATCCGGCAATCAATTTCTGCCATCGGAATTAAAACCTTTGACCACGCGGTTTCCAAGATCAGCTGCAGCTACGAACCGCGACACATGCCACGGCTCGGATACGAAACGAACAACCGAAGAAGGCTCCCAAATGAAGAAGTTTGGTATCGCTACCGTCGCCGCTAGCGCCTTTGCCGCCGCCCTGATCGGACTGGCCTCGCCCGTCGCGGCCGCACCGTCCGGACCCGGAAACGCGCAGCAGACCATCAGCGAGCTGGAATCGCAGGGCTACCACGTGGTCGTGAACCGCATCGGCAACGCCCCGCTGGACAAGGCGTCGGTGGTGGCGGTGCGCCCCGGTCAGACCTACACCCAGACCGACAGCCTGGGCGTCGGCGGTGACCGCAACACCCGGGTGATCAACAAGACGATCTACCTGGACGTCAAGTAGCCACCCCGCGAGACAGGCCCCCGGATGCACCCCCTGGCATCCGGGGGCCGTCCATTTCAGCGAACAAGTGTTTCGGATTGCCGAAGCGCGGCTAACACACTGTCGTGGCTTTCGACCTGACGCCCACGGAGGCGCAGCACGACCTGGCGCGACGGACCCACGAATTCGCCGAGCAGTGCATCCGTCCCGTAGCGCTTGACTACGACCAGCGCCAGGAGTTCCCCTGGCCGGTTCTCGAGGAGGCCGCCGCCCGCGGCTTCTACAGTCCCCTGTTCTACCGCGACCTGATCGGCGACCCGACCGGGCTCTCCCTGCCGATGTTCATGGAGGAGCTGTTCTGGGGATGCGCGGGCATCGGCCTGGCCGTGGTGATGCCGGCGCTCGCGCTGTCGGCCATCGGCCAGGCCGCCTCACCCGAACAGATGCTGCAGTGGGCACCCGAATGCTTCGGCACGCCAGGTGATCTCAAGTTGGCGGCGCTGGCGATCTCGGAGCCCGAGGGCGGGAGCGACGTTCGCAACCTGCGCACCACGGCCCGCCGCGACGGTGAAGACTGGATCATCGACGGACACAAGATGTGGATCGGCAACGGGGGCATCGCCAACGTCCACGTCGTCAACGCCGTCGTCGACCAGGAGCTCGGCCACAAGGGCCAGGCGCTGTTCATCGTCCCCGGCGGTACCCCGGGACTGGAAATGGTCCGCAAACTCGACAAGCTCGGCTGCCGTGCCTCGCACACCGCGGAGTTGAAGTTCAACAGCGTGCGCATCCCCGGCGAGAACCTGCTCGGCGGCCAGGAGAAACTCGACTACAAGCTCGGCAAGGCCCGCGAGGCCGTCGAAGGGGCCAAGCACTCGGGTTCGGCGACGCTCGGCACTTTTGAGCAGACGCGGCCGATGGTCGCCGCTCAGGCGCTCGGAATCGCCCGGGCGGCACTGGAATACGCCACGGAGTACGCCAACCGGCGGGAGGCGTTCGGCGCCCCGATCATCGACAATCAGGGCATCGCGTTCCCGCTCGCCGAACTGGCGACCACGCTCGACGGCGCCCGCCTGCTCACCTGGCGGGCGTCGTGGATGGCTGCCAGCGGTGTCCCGTTTGAACGCGGCGAGGGCTCGATGTCCAAGCTGGCGGCCAGCGAGGTCGCGGTCCGCGCCACCGAGCGCGCCATTCAGACAATGGGCGGCTGGGGCTACATCAAGGATCATCCCGTCGAGAAGTGGTATCGGGATGCCAAGCTGTACACCATCTTCGAGGGCACCAGCGAGATTCAGCGGGTCGTCATCGCCAATGCGCTCGGCGCCGCCGACGGAAAGCCTCCGCTGCACTTCGACCTCGAACCCACCGGCGGCCCGTTCAACAGGATGTTCGGTCGCGGCACGCCGCTGCGGGGCCGGGCCGCCGACGCCGCGCTGTCGGCCAAGGATCGGGTGCCCGCGCCGATAATGCGGTTGGCGATGAACGTATTGCGCCCGCCGCGTAAATGACTCGCAGATAAGCAGACAAGAGGTGCCCGATGGCCGTTCGGATGGCCGACCTCCTGCGCGGAAGCCTCGACGCCCTGCGATACGAACCGACGCCGAAGCGGATTCGCGTAGCCCTGGCCGGTGAACCCCTCGTCGACACGTGTGACGCCCTGCTGGTGTGGGAACCACGCCGGATCCTGCCGACGTACGCGGTCCCGCTCACCGACCTCGCCGGGCAGTTGGTGCCCGCGGGCGCCGAGTCCGGCGACGACGACGCGGATCGTCCCGGCATCGACCGCGCCGTGCTCGATCCGACGGTTCCGTTCGGCACCCATTCGTGTCCCGGCGCCGAGTTCGACGTCATCGCCGGCGAGGAGACGGCACCCGCAGCGGCCTTCCAACCCGAGGATCCCGACCTCGCCGGCTATGCGGTGCTGGACTTCGGCGCGTTCGAGTGGCACGAGGAGGACGAGCCGATCGTCAGCCATCCGCACGACCCGTACCACCGCATCGACATCCTGACGAGCAGCCGCCACGTCCGCATCGAATCGCACGGCCAGCTGCTCGCGGAGTCCACGCGCCCGCTGCTGCTGTTCGAGACGCATCTGCCGGTGCGGTACTACCTGCCGCGCGAGGACGTCGTCGCCGACCTCGTCGACAGCGACACCATCTCCTACTGCGCGTACAAGGGCCGGGCGTCGTACTTCTCGGTTCCCGACGGGCCGCCCGACGCCGCGTGGACGTACCGCGATCCGCTGCCCGACGGCGAACGCGTCCGCGACCGCATCTGCTTTTTCGACGAGCGCGTCGACGTCACCGTGGATGGTGTGCGCCGGGAACGCCCCACAACCCAGTGGAGTTGAGCGCCGAGCGATTCACGGGAAGCGGGTGTAACAGGCGTCGGCGTCTGGCTTCGTCAGACCCGACCGGAAGGCCATGATGCGCGTGAAGCCAGCCATGACGGTGTTGCCGTTGACATCGCTTGCCGCCAAGCCGTTGTTCAACAGCCCGGCGACCGCCTCGTCGAGGTCGCCCGCGGTCAACATGATGGTGGCGCCCGACGGCAGCTCGACCTCGGAGATCATCCCGTGCTGCGCCACCCCGGTCAGGCAGGCGGTCCTCAAGGCGGACGCAGCCGAGTCAAGGTCGGCCTGTCGCTGGTGTTGCAACGCGAGCGCATAGCGAGAGGTGAGCACCGAGATCGCGGTGTTGTCACCCTGGACGAGCACGCCCTCCGCGGTATCTGCTTGAGTGCCCAATGCCTGCAGTTTCGGCAGATCCACCGAAATGGTGTTGGTCGCAGGGCAATACGACACCGGCTCGGTCACCTTGGCATCCGCACACGACTGCGCCGGCTGCATCGACAACGTGGGCGGCTGCGCGGGGGTGAACTGCAGGTTGAGGGCCTCGATCACCGTCTTGATCAGCTCCTCGTCGAGCGGAGCCTCACCGGTCTGCAGCGCGCCGCTGTCATCGACATCGAGAACGATCGGCAGGCCGGCTCTACTTTGTTCGATCGAGTCCAAATCGATTGCCGCGCAGGCTGAGAGGCCATCGACGAACCCCGTTTGGAATGCGCTGACACGATCCAGCGCGGTGCCGTGTCCGCCTTCGATCATCTCGACGTCCTCGGGGGTCAGGATCGGGTCGCGGATGGTGATGACGCCGGCGAGCACCCTGTTCAGCCCGTCGCCCGTGTTCATCTGGAAGCGTGGCGACGATCCCTCGGCGACCCAGCGGGTGTAGCTGCCGGCGAAGCAGTCGGCTTGCTGTTCGCGAACAATGGTGGGGACGGTGCGGTCGACCAGGCCTGCCATGTTCTGCACTGCGTGGCCGTACTCGTGGGCGATCAGCGCCGCAACCGACATGTCGCCGAAGAACTTCTGGCCGGTGGGCACCAAAACCCCTCGGTCCCAAGCGATCAGGTCGCTGCGGGGGCAGAAGAACGCGTTGGGTGACTCGTAGAGGATCTGACCGCACAACACCGGGCCGAGCGGGTCCTCGGAGTCGTAAGAGGCGAGGTTCTCGACCGGTTCGAACGTCCCGTCCAGCGCCTCGCTGTAGTGCTTCTCCCAGTACTCGACGAGATCGTTGACCGCCAACAGCGCCATCCGGTCCACGGGTCCGTCATCGCTGTAGCGGACCTCACCGGTGGGCTCACCCGCATCGGGTCGCAGGCCGCTCGGGCCGTCGGCGACGGTCAGTCCGCCCACGGTGTTGGGGTTGTACAGGCTCGACACCGCCTGCCCCTTCACCTCCGAGCAGCCGGAGAGCACCACGGCGCTGACCGCGGCCAATACCGCGGCCGGCAACCACCCACGGCGACCGCGCCGCGCTTCACCGGTAACCCTCATGGCCTCCCTTTCGGCCTGCAGCCTTGTCGATCTGATGCTAACGGCGCTGGAAGGGGCCTCCCGACACCAATTTGGGCGGCCTACGCCCCGTCACCGCTCTGCGGGCCGCTCGAGCATGTCGACGAACCGCTGCAGGGTCGCCGCGACCGGATCAGGCACCGCGCTTTCGGACTCTGCATTGGTGACGTCGGATGCCGATACGCCGGCGGCATTGGCGGCTTCCTGCACCGTCAGCTGGCGATGGTGGCGGGCCATGTAGAGCCGCTGACCGAGTGTCGCCGTCGGGGCGGCCGCGGCGCGCCGCACGAGATCGGTGTACGCCCGCCGAACCTCACCCAGCGTGATCGCCAGCTCGGGCCGGCCGGTGGCGGTCCGCGCGGCGTTGGTCAGCGATGTCTCCAGGCGGCGCAGTTCGGCCAGCAGCGCGGCCGCTTCACCGGCGAAACGCGGGTCGTCGCCCATGGGCAGCAGCGCGGCCCGCGCATAGATTCCGCGCAGCGCGATGTCGGCCGCGTCGATGGCAATCGCCACCTGAACGGTCGGCGTGATCGCCTCGGTGGTGTCTTCCTCGGGAACCGGCTCCCCCGCCCTGATCCGCGCGAGTGTCCCCGGCGCCCAATGCAAGTACTCCTCGATCTTGGCGCGAGTGCGTTCGCGTGGCCAATGCCTGCCGCGCTCGAACTTGACCAGCACGCTTTGGCTGATGACGTGGTCGTCGGTGAGTTTGCGCTGAGACAGCCCCAGTTCCTCACGCCGCGCTGCCACGGCGGCCCCTGCGCGCGCGATGTCGGGATCGGGTTGATCGCCGGGATCGTCGGCTGGGTCGTCAGTGGAGCGCTCGGTGGCGTCCGCGTCGTCGCGTTCCTGCTCGTCGGTGGGCGGGCCTTCGAACGTCTCGGTCCCGGCGGCTGGCGTGCGCGGCCGAGGGCTCACCCGAACCAAGATGCCTTCGGGGTTGCCCAGATATGCGCTGACCTCGCGGTCGAGGACGACGGAATCGACGCGCTGTCCTCCGACATATGTGCCGTTTCTGCTACCGCAGTCGACAAGGTTCCAGTGGTCGCCTGCGGGTTCGATCCGGACATGCGTGCGGGAGATCCCCGGCTCGCTGACGCGGATCTGCGCGGGTAATTCGCGCCCGATCGTGACCACTCCATCACCGGGGTGTGCGGTGTAGTCGCTGCCGGCGACCGTGATCACCAGGGAGGGCAGATCCCCGGTTGTCGCGCCGAGGACCGTTGGTCTTCCCTCATCCATGAAGCCTCCTCGCACAGCTCGCTGGGGGTGGTCAGCGAAGGGACGCCAATGCGATCGTTTGACGCCTCGACGCTATGGTTTCGCCGCGAATCCAGCAACGATGTGTGCCCATCGTATCCCGCTGTTCACGCTGCTGAAGCCGCCATTCTTCGCAGTGGGCACCCGAGCCGGAGAAATTTGTGCACTGGCGGTGCGATGGTTCATGCGATGATTTTTGGGTTGGCCCAGCCCGTGTGGACCGACCGACGTAGTGGGCGCAGAACACCGAATGGTGAGGGGCGGATATGAACGCGAACGACCCGGACAGCGGGCCTCGCGGTGAGGAGACGACGGACTGGCCGATCGGTCAGAACCCGCCGGCACAGACGCCGCCGGAGGAGGAGGCCACCCGGCCCACCCCGGCGAGGCCACGCGGCTTCCACGAGGAAACCACCTTGGACGCAGCGCAATTCCTCCGCTCACAGCAGCGACCCCCGTCGTCCGCTCCTCCGAGCGGTCCTCCGCCGGTTTCGTCGGGCCCGGCCGGGCCTACGCCTTGGGCCGCGCCACCCCACCAGCCCGGACCGGGCGGGTACGCTGCGCCCTACCAGCAGCCGGTGCCCGGACCCGCCGCATTTCAGCGCCCGCCGGCCATCAATCCCGTGGTGAAACCCACACTGGCGGAACGGGTTTCGAAGCATCGCTGGTGGGTCATCGGCGGTGCCGCAGCCCTCGTCGTCGTTCTGGTCATCGTGCTCGTCGCGGTCAGCGGCGGGAACGACAGCTCCTCCGACGACGGGCCCCCGACCAGTCCGGCGCAGGTGCCCGCTGGTCCCACCACCACCGTGCCTGCCACCCCGACCGCCGCGCCGCCGCAGCCCCCGGCTGCGCCGCCACCACCGCCACCCGGGCCGGTCCTCGCCGTGGAAGCGCTGCCCGGACTGCTGCTGCCCCCCGAGCAGGTGAGCCAACGGATGAACGCCCCCGGCATGGCAGCCGGGCCGGTCGTACACCGACTGCTGCCCGGCGCCGCCACGCCTGAACGCTGCACCGGCGCATGGGGTCCCGCCTACGAGGTCACCTACCGCGGATCGGGTTTCACCGGCGTGGCCGTGCAGGGGATAAACGCCGACCCGACGCACAAGGTCGTGCAGGCCGTCGTCTCGTTCCCCGATACGACCTCGGCCAAGGAGTTCTACATCGCACAAGGTGTTGCGTGGAATGTCTGCAAATCCGAACACATCAGGTACGAGTACGGCGGTGTCACCGAGGCCGACATCGGCGTCCCGGCGTTCACCGGCGACATCCTGTCGGTGATGATCATTCCCACGACCTCGAAGACCGCCGGTCAGCAGTGTGAGCGCGATATGACCGTGCGGGGCAACGTGGTCGTCGATGTCCGTGCGTGCTCGCCGACCGTCGGCAGCGCGGGGCTCTCGATCGCAAGAGCGATCGCAGACAAGATCGCCCCGGCGCCATAACCCGACCGATGATCTGAAGGGAACGCAGCAATGGGATCCATCCACGCCGGTGTGGCCGTGTGTGCGGTCGTGGTGTTGGCCGGGTGCTCGGCTACCGTCGACGGGGATGCCGGACGGGCCGAAAGCCCCGTGCCGACAACGCAATCGGCGCCAGCGACCCCCTCGACGACTACCGCCACGCCGACACCGACGCTGGTGCCGGCGGCAGCGGGAGGCGACTTGCTGCTCAAACGCAGCGAACTCGGCGCCATCATCGGCGACACCGATCTCGTCGAAACGCAGGCCTACACCGAGGCGCAGCGGTCGAACGTGGACATCGAGCCGTGGCCGTGCCGATCGCGCGCGTTGGCCGGCGAGACCGGGGTCTGGGCGAAGAAGCCGACCGTGGTGGGCAATGCCAATCGCGGTACGCAGGGACAGGCGGTCACACAGATGGTTGCCGTCTTCGAAAACCCCGCCGACATCACGGGTCAAGGTGAGGCGATGTGGATCATCGAACACGAATGGCGCAACTGCCCCGACGGCGACATCTTCTTCATCGAGCTCGGCCCCGACAACGTCCAGCGTTGGGTGCCCTATCCGGTCACCACCGGGCCCGACCGCATCGGCACGACCTTCCAGCGCGACGGGCTGCCACGCAACTGTCACCACGTGGTCGCACACCGGGCCAACGTGCTTGTCGATGTCGTCGTCTGCACCGACGGTGACAGCACGGCCCCG
This sequence comes from Mycolicibacterium novocastrense, assembly GCF_001570485.1. GTDB lineage: Bacteria > Actinomycetota > Actinomycetes > Mycobacteriales > Mycobacteriaceae > Mycobacterium > Mycobacterium novocastrense. The sequence goes on along the minus strand of NZ_BCTA01000026.1, from coordinate 77,272 downwards.
GCCAACACGCTCACCGATCGCATACTGGCCAAAGTGCCGTCGTAGCCTCGTCACCGCATACCGCAGCGGTCGGTCGCAGTGAGGCGATCGAGCGCGTCGTACGGCACATGTGCCGCTAATGTACGGCTTATGAGGTTCTTCCCGCACCGACCGACAGCGGGCCCATCCAGTGCCACCTTCAGCGCGCTACTGGCGCATCGGTCGCGCCGTGCGGCGTTCGGCGCGGGCCTGGTGGCTGCGCTGCTGACCGCCACAGCGTGCACCGCCGTGGTGGACGGAACGGCGCAGCGGCCACCGGGGGAATCATCGGGGCCCTCGGTCGACGTGGCTCTGCTCGACACCGGCAATTACGCCACGCTACCCGTCCCTCCCATGGGTGTCGCAGGCAGTCCGGCAAAGGGCGGGCTGATCGAGGCCGGGCGGATGGCCGACCACGTCGTCGGGCCGTGGGAGGTCAACCCCGAACTCTCGCACTTTGTCATGCCGACCAGCATCGTGAAAGACGTTGCGGCGCTCAAGATGCTGCTGCCCGAAAAGGTCGCGGCGGCCGCGGCAAAGCACAACTTCGTCACGGGTTTCAGCTCGGCCCGGCGCACCGAGCCCGACCGCGCAAGCCTCGTCAACGCGGTGTTGCGGTTCCCCGATCCCCAGGCAGCCGCAGCCGCGGCCGCCGAGTTCGGCGACATCACATTGCAGCCCGACCTCATGGACTACGTGCCCCAAGCCCGACCCGTCTCCGTGCGCGAGCACCCCGAGACTCGCGCCTCCACGTACGACCTCCCTCAATTGGGTTCACCCATCATGGAAACCAACGTCAACGCCTATACGGCGCACGGGCCGTTCGTGCTCGTTCAGTCGGCGGAATCCCCTGACGGGGTGGACCCGACCGCCGACATGGTCGCCAAGACGCTGGATCAGCAGATCGCAGCGATCGACGCGTTCACACCTACCGCAGTATCGGAGCTCGCCAATCTCCCGGTGGATGCGAGCGGAGTCTTGGCGCGTACGGTTCCAGAAATCAAGGAGAACCCGCCTCCCGGTGTGAACCAGACCTACGGTCCGCACGCCGCTCCGCACTTCCAGACGTTCCCGCAGACTTCGGCGGAGTTGTTCGCCGACACCGGAATGGATGTGTGGTCCAGGGGTAGAGCCGCGGTGTACCGCGTCCGCGACGAGCAATCGGCTGCCAACATGCTCGAGCAGTTCGCGACCGAGTTGACAGACGCGAAAGGCCAGGCGGTCGCATCCGTCCCGAACATGCCCGATTCGCGCTGCATCCGGCGCGAGGCGCAACTCAGCACCTACGTCACGTGCTTCGCAGTCGCCGACCGGTATGTCATCGAAGCGGCCTCACCGCAGCCGACCGATGCTCATCAGTTGACCGCCGCGCAATACGTCATGCTGACGGCCGCGTGAGCGGGCCGGCTCCAGCGACCGGTCCACGGCCGGAGAATACGCTGAACCGAACATAGCGAGGGAACATACAGATGGCGCTCGGCGTGGGCTCAACAGTGGCCGGTTACCGTATCGAAGCGGTTCTCGGCAGGGGCGGTATGGGCACGGTATATCGCGCCGCCCACCCCACCCTGCCACGCTCGGACGCTCTCAAGGTGTTGTCGTCAGACCTGTCTTTGGACAAGCACTTTCGCGACCGGTTTCTTCGCGAGGCCGAGTTGGCCGCAACACTGGATCACCCCCACATCGTGTCGGTCTACAACCGTGGCGAAACCCCCGATGGACACCTGTGGATCGCCATGCAGTACGTCGATGGCAGCGATGCGCACCGCGAGCTGAAGGCCGGACGCATGACGCCGGCGCGCGCGCTGCGCATCACCGCAGCGGTGGCCGACGCGCTCGACTATGCCCACCAGCGCGGCTTACTCCACCGTGACGTCAAGCCCGCGAACTTTCTGCTGGCGGCCAACGATCAACGAATCTTCCTGGCAGACTTCGGAATAGCCAAGCGTAGCGATGAGGCGGCGGGGCTGACGCAGACCGGTATGGTGATGGCCTCGATCGCCTACGCCGCACCTGAAACCCTCACCGGCGAACGCGCCGACCACCGCGCCGACATCTACGCCCTGGGTTGCAGCCTGTACACGATGCTCACCGGTCAAACCCCGTTCGCCCGCCCGGGCGCCGACGTCGGGGCGACGGTGGCCGGCCACCTGTCGGCGCCGCCTCCGAAGGTCACCGACCGGATACCCCACGCGCCGCCGGCGATCGACGCGGTCATCGCCAAAGCGATGGCCAAGGATCCGAACCACCGCTTCCAGAACGCCGGCGACCTCGCAGCGGCCGCCGCCGCGGCCCTCGACGACACAACCGTGCAATTGAGGACCACACCAGCCCCCACGCGACCGCCGGCCGAGTGGGGGCCACCGGTCCCCACCGGTGGTCAGCCGATCGGCCCACCGCCGGGGTACCCGACGCCCGGTGGGCCGCCGCGCGCTTCGGATGCGATCACCTATCCGAGCGGTTGGGCGCCACCACAGCACCCACCACCGATACACCCCGCGCAGCGCGGACGTGGAGGCGGCCGACTCAGTCGCCGCCGAAAAAGGGCTTTCATCGCCGCCGCCGTCGCGGTGCTCGTTGTCGCCGCAAGCGTCACCGGTGTGGTGCTGTGGGATCGCGGGCCGGACGAACCGGCCTACCAGGCACAGACATTCACCCACCAATACGGCGCCACCGAACTCACCTCTCGTCCGCAACGGGTGGCAGCGGTGAGCCCCGGTGACGGCGATGCCGTGCTGTCCCTGGGTGTGCAACCCGTGGTGATCGGCTCTTCGACCAGCGCGCTGCCGAGCTGGGAGAAGTCGGCACTGACCGGTGATCCGACCGTGCTGACCGGATTCACCAACACCGCCGCGGTCGCCGACGCGGCGCCCGACGCCATCATTGCCACCGGCCCCATCGACCAGGCCACCTACGACAAACTCGCCGCCATCGCGCCAACGGTGACCAGGCCGAAAGACCAAGCGGCCGAACAATGGACGTGGCAGAACCGGCTGGTCTGGATCAGTGAGATCCTCGGCTACGAGGCGAAGGCCAGAGAACTCATCAACGACATCCGTTCGCAGCAGGACGATCTGAAGAATCAGAACCCATCGTGGATCGGCAAATCCGTCGCAGCAGTGATCAACGCGGATACGGGGGTGTCGCAGATGCTGACCCCGTCCACAGCCGCCGACTACCTCGAGGCGCTCGGACTGCGCTACAGCCAGGAGCTCGTCCGCGCCGGAACCGACACCGGCGACACGCGGCCCATGCCCGACCCCACCGGTGTCTACCGCATCGAAACCGACGTACTCGTGGTCATCCGCACCGACAACCGGGCCGGCGGAGGCGGGTTCGAGGGCTTACCCAGGCCTTTCCTCGGCTATCAGGGAAAGATGGTCGTGGTGGATGAAGCCGACACCATCGCCGCGCTCACCGGCGCCGGGGGTTACCTCGCAAGCCGGTATCTCGACGCCAACTTCGCACCGGCACTGGCCCGCGAAGTGCAATGATCTCGCGCTTCTAGAAGCGCAGATTGCGCAGCAGGTCGTACACGCCCGCGATCCACAGCAGCATCGGGATCACGGCCGCGATCGCCGCGCCGTCGAGCAGTTCGAGAATGCGTTTGGTGACCGGCGAGATCCGGTGCACGCCCGCGGTGGCCCCGACGACGATCAGCGCGATGGTCCCCGCGAGCGCGTAGACGGCCAGCACCAGCCACGACTTGTCCGGATACCAGAGGCACAACCGAACCATCACACCAGTCGGAATGGCCACGACAGCCGTCAACAACGCCCAGGCACACCATCTTTCGGCGTAGAGACGAGACCGGAAGCCACAGATCACCGCGGTCAGCCCAGCGACGATCATACTGTGCACGAAGAAGTGGCCTTGTGTCACAACGGTGATCGCGCCGACCGACAGCACCAGCGCTCCCGCCGCGATGAACCCGATGAGCAGCCGCCTGGCCAACTGGCTGCGCTCGTGCAGGCGCGCAGCGGAATCGGGAACCGACGCGATGATGGCCTGCCAGGTCGGCGACTCCTCCTCGCTCCCGGACGCCGCGACCGGGTCGAGCAGTTCGTCGTTGGAAACGGTCTCACCCGGTGCGGGTATCGGTGGCAGCGCGATGCGGGCAACCGCGACGGTCAGTTTGGCCGCGTTGGTGACCACGATCAAACCGAACGCGAGCGCTCCAGCGGGCACCCAGTGCTGCCAGCCGTAGCCGAACGCGATCGCCGCCCCCGTCGCCGCGATCGACGTCACCGCCAGAAACGACGCCAACTCCGCGCGTCGGCGCGGCCCACCCCGGGTGGCCAGCGTCAGCAACAACACCACCGCGGCGGCGCCCGCGATCTGCGGCGCACCCAGTCCGGCGGCGCCGCGCGGTAACGGCACCGCCAGGGCCACCGCCCCCGCAAGGGTAGGTAGCGCCGCAATCAGCAGGCTCTCCGCGAGGTCGATGTTGCGGTAGCGGTTGGTCGCCAGCGCACTGCCGCCGAGCAGACCCAACCCCAGCACACCGAGCGCGACCGCCCACCACCAGTCGTGTCCGGCCCGCGACCACGCCAGCAACACCATCACGGTCATGACGATCGACACGAGCGGAATCGCCACCCCGACAAAGCGGTTCAACGCGGACCGGTCGAACTCCGGCGACTCGTCCAGAACGGCGATCGCGTCGATGACGTCCTCGACGAGGGGCCGATAACGCTCGGTGCGGCTGACCGACACCAACGTCAGCAGCGACCCGTCGACAACCCCGGCGTCGTCCAGGGATTCGTTGAACTTCAACGGTGGAGCGCCGGGCCTCGCGAAGGCCCATACCCCCTGCGCCTTGAAGTCGAAGCCGCCGAGCACGTCCTTCGGGGTGTCCTCGAGAAGGTCGGCCAACACGGCCACCGTCTCGTCGATGTAGGTCTCGATGGGCGCCGCCGCGGGCAGCACCAGATCGGTCATGCGACGGCCGGTCAGGATCGTGACCCGTGTGGTAGACGGCCGCCCGGGCGTGACGCCCGACGCGGATGGTGCTGCGGCCGTGGAGGTCACCGCCGTTCGAGCCTGTCGAAGTCGTCGGACAGGGCGGCGGCCAACTCGATGGTGCGCCGACGGAATGCCTTGCCCAGCAAGTCCAGCTGAATCTCGGTTCCCGCCGCGATGTGCTTGTCGTACGGCAACACGACCACCCGCCCCGGTGGAACATGGCGCTCGAACTGTGCGACGAGGTCTTCGACGTCGATGTTCGGCTTACCCGGCACGGTGTGGTTGATCACCACGCACGACCGGCTCAGCAGATCCTGGTATCCGTTCTGCCGCAACCAGTCCATGGTCATCGCAGCCTGCCGCGCACCGTCGATGGAGGCACTCGCGACGATGACCAACCCCGAGACCGTCGACAGGACACCGCGGGCAGCGGGCTGAAACAGCCCCGCGCCGCAGTCGGCGAGAACGAGGTTGTAATAGCGCGACACGATGTTCGTCACGCCCTTCCAGTCCTCGTCGTTGAACTCGCGACGCGCTCCGCTGTACTCCTCGCTGGAGAGCACCTCGAGGTTCGCCGCGTTCATGCTGGTGTAAGCGCGGATGTCGTTGTAGCGCGCCAGATCCTTGTCGGAGAGAAGATCCGCCACGGTGGCCGCGGACTGGCGTCCGGCACGGTCGGCGAGGTTGCCGCCGTCGGGATCGGCGTCGACGGCCAGGATCCGGTCCCCCCGCACCTTGCTCATCGCCGAACCCAGGGCGACGGTCACGGCGGTCTTGCCGACGCCACCCTTGAGCCCGAACACCCCGATTTGGTAGGAATCCCTGGCATTCCGCCGTATTCGGCTGTGTAGCTCCATCTCGTAGAGCTCATCCGGCGACAGGCCGAGATTGATACGCGTCAGCAAGTAGAGCAGGTGCCGCCAGCCCCGCTGTGACGGCATCTTCACCGCCGACTTCACCCCCACATGGGAGAGGGCGTCGATCGCGCGGTGATTGCCGATGGTGGCAGCCGATGTCTGAGCCGGCGCTACGAAGGCTCCGCTCGTCTCGGGCTGGGGCTCTGCGAAATGCTGGCTGGGTGCAGGGGCGGTCGCCGGCCGCGGCATCTGTGGCGGCGCCGAGCGCGCCTGCTCGAACCGCGCGCCCGCCGGCGCACCGCTCATCGGCACCCTCATCATCGAATTCGGTTGTGGCGGAGGCGTTGCCGACCGTGCGGCCGGCATCTGCGTGGTGATCTCGTTCGGCTGCGGCGGCGGCGCCTGACCCACCTTGGTCTGTGTGACGGGCACCGTGGGCCCCGTCATCTCGACGGGAGCCTGGCCGATGGGCGGCGGTGTCGCTGCGGGCGCCGGTGCGGACGGCTTCGATCCGGTGGCATCGTCGCGATCCACTACGTCGTCGTCGGCTGTCTGGACAGCGTCTCCCGCGGAGTGGAAAAGCCGGTCATAGTCTGCCGACATGGGTACCTCTCTTCAGTCAGTGATTCAACGCACGAGGTGGGCAAGACCCCCCGAAGGACGAGCTTGCCCACCCGCGTGCAGCGTCAAGCTCCGAACGAGCTCTCGATGAGCCTGTCCGCCTGGAACATGGTTCCCCCGGTGCCGCCGGCCTCCTGGATGGTGGCGGCAAGATTCTTCAGTGCGGCGTTGAGCTCCGCCGATGCGGTATCCCAACGCATTTGGACGGCCTGGTAAGCCTCGGAGCTGGCGCCGCCCCAGACGGCCGCCAGTGCGGTGAGGGACCCCTTGCCCTCTGTGAGCAGACCTTCGGTCTGGGCGACGGCGGCGCTCAACTCGGATGACGAACCGTCGATCGCGGCGTAGTTGTAAACCTTCTCAGTCATGTCATGTACTCCGTTCGTGTCAGTGGGTCAGAACTGCATTGCCGTCGACAGCGTGGATGCCCCGTCGTCGTCGGTCGCGGCATACTGAACGCCGGCGGTGTGGATGTTGGCCGAGATGTCGGTCAGCGTCTGGACCTGACGATCGGCCGCCTCCTGGAAACGCAACAGGGCGTGCTGGGCTGCCGTACCGGCGTCACCCTGCATCTGGACATGCAGGGAGCCGGCCGTCGCCTCCACGTAGCGGATCACGGCCTGCAGTTCCCCACTGATCCGTTCGAAGTTCGCTGCCTCCTTGGCGAGGACAGCAACGTCGGTATTCATTGCCATGCTGGATACTCTTTCTCTCTTCCTCTGTCCTCACCATCGATGGCGAGTCTTTCCGGTCGGGTGACCGGGAAGTCTTGGTGGACGATCACCAGTCGTCGTCCTCGTCTTCGCCGAGGTCCTGGGGTAGGACCCGCGGCGCCGTCAACCCGTTCCTGCTGCCACCGCTGCTTGCCCGCTGGCCCATGTGCCCCATCGGTCCGGTACCGCCACCGCCTGCGCCGACCGGTGCGAGACCCGCGCCGTTTCCGCCTGCCGCGCCGCCCGCGCCGCCGGACGCCGTGGTCGGCTGGCCGATGAGTTCGGCCATCAACGGGGTGCGGGCCATCGTCCCGCCGGCACCGGGCAGCGACGCGGCACGCACGAGGCCGGCGCCGGAGGTCGCACCGGAACCGCCCGCGAGCGGATGATTCGACAGCGGGCTGGCCCCGACCAGACCCACCTGCGTCTTCTCGCTGCCCAGACTGCTGCCGAGCTGGGTGAACAGCGACGTGACCTGCTGCAACGGCTGGGTCATCTGCTGCACCGGTTGCATGACCATCTGCATGCCCTGCTGCGGCACCTGCGCCAGCGTCGAGCCCAGCTGCGACGCCATCTGCACGCCCATCTGCATGCCCTGCTGTGTCATCTGATTGGGGCTCGCCGCCCGCTGGGCGAGGTTCTCCGATTTCTGGACCTGACCCTGGGCCTGCTGGGCCGACATGCCGATCTGCGCGGTCGCGCGTCCTCCCTGCAGCACCGCCGACTCCATCGAGGCCTGCACACCCACCTGGGTGATCACGGCGTTCCGCATGGCGGTCATCGGCGCCGACGCCGCCGCGTGCCCGACCGCGGCGGCCGCGCCTGCGGCGGCCACACCGGGAATGACGATCGGCTTCGGTGGCATGATCGGTTCGAAGAGCAGGTTCAGGGCGGTCTCGGCCTGGTAGACGTCCATCGCCCCGGCTGCCTGGTTCCACATCCTGACGAAGTAGTCGAACTCGTTGATGCCGATCGGGACCGTGTTGACGCCGAGGAAGTTGGTGGCTTCGAGCACCGCGTGGGTGATGTGGTTCTGCTCGATCTCGGCGAGCGGTGGCGTGGTGGCCATCGCGAGGCTGTAGGAGTTTGCCTGCGCGGTCGCCTGCAGCGCGCGCTTCTGGGCCTGGGCGGACACGGTCCGCAGCCACGCGACCATCGGCATCGTGGCGGCCACGACCCGCTCACTGGCCGCACCGCTCCATACCGAGGTCAGGGAAACCAGGCTCGCGGCCAGTTCGTCGGCCTGCGTCTCCAGCGAGATCGCCAACGCCTCCCACCCCGCGGCGGCCTGCAGCATCGGCGCCGCTCCGGCGCCGGCCATCAACCGGGCGGTGTTGAATTCTGGCGGCATGGCATGCCAGAACATCGTCTAGGTCTTCCCTGGTCCGTCGAATAAAAGGGTGGCTGCCGCGATCAGAACGTCGCGGCGTTGGCGCCGTCCACGGCGGTGTAGATTCCGGCGCTCTCGATCACGGCCGCGCCCATTCGAGCCAACTCTTCCTGGGCGAACGTGTTCATTGCCAGCGTTTCCACGCCCTCGGCGGCGAACGCGACCGCCGCCTGCGCCGACACTTCGTCGGCACCGGCCGGCACCAGCGCGGTCACCGCAGCACCCGCCGTCGTGCCCGCGGCGAGGCCCCGGGTGCCGTTAGCCACCACCTGTGCCCCGACTCCCACGGCGCCAGGATTGTGCATCAACGGTTCCATTTGCAGATCTCCTCGTCGGTCATGAATTCAATGCGTATGAACTTGTGCACACTCGGACACCGCTGTCCGCCAGCCAGGAACCGGTCCCCCGACCTCTTTGCTATCGCATCGCCACTGAATTTGCTGGCGCGTCTCGAATCATCTTAAGGGCGGTCCGGGGGTGCTCGTTACACAACTTCTTCTGGGGGGTCCACATAAGCCGCCTGGATGACCTCCTTCCCATCCGGTGAGACCAGAAATCCCTGGCCGGGGGGACGGCGCTTGAGCCGGACCTCACTCGAGGGAAACTCCTGTTTCTCCCCCGACAAGAACAGCGTCGGAGATCCGGCGCCGTACGCGGCTCCGACGAACTTGTCCATGGTGGCGCGGTGCGCCTGACTCATCTGGCAGGTGACGATGATGTGCAGGCCGATATCGGCGGCCGCGGGCAACAGCGGGAACAACGGAGCCATCGGCGGCACCACACCGCTGGCGGCGACGATCATGTGCCAGTCGTCGACCAGCAGCACGACATCCGGCCCGCTCCACCAGGACCGGGCGCGCAACTGGGCCGTGGTGAGGTCCGCAGGCGGAAGGCGGCGCTGCAGGTTGATGGCGAACGCCTTGATCGCCTCTTCCAGGCTCGCGTTGTTGCGGTTGATGGCGCCCGCTGCCAGCAGATGCGACTGCGGCACCGCGTCGAGCAGACCGGACCGGTAGTCGGCCAGCATGAACCGAACTTGGTCCGGGCTGTTGCGAGCGCAAATCGCTTGTGCGACAGCATGTGCGATCCGGGTTTTACCCGACTTGGGGCCACCGAAGATCAACATGTGCGGAGTGGTGTGCATCTGGTTGTAGGCGACACCCATGTCGGATTCGCGCAGTCCCAGCGGGATCGTCCACCGGGTGCGGTAGTCGGCGTCCGGGCCGGGCGGGTTGGGATCCAGGTGGTGCAGGTAGATGCGCTCGGGCAGGACGCGCACCTTGGGCGCCTGGTCGGTGTGCCGCGCTGCGATCACCTGAACCGCGTCGGACATGGCGGTGACGAGGTTGTCGGCGCTGTGCACACCGTCGAGGCGGGGCACCCCGATCATCAAGTGGTGCTTCTCCATCGACACCGCACGGCCCGGTCGGTTGGCCGGTATCTCGCGGGTGATGCGGTCGATCTGGGTCTCATTGACATCGCCCAACCGGAACTCGATCTTCGTGCCCAGGTAGTCGCGCACGCGTGCTTTGAGCTCCGTCCAGCGCGGCGTGGAGATCACCGTGTGCACACCGAATTGCAGGCCCTGGCCGGCGAGATCCTGCACGACGGCCTCGAGGTCGCCGAACTCCGCGACGAACGCCGGCCACCCGTCGATGACCAGGAACACGTCGCCGAACGGATCGGCCGCCAACGGGTGGTTCGCATCGTCGCGCATCTCGCGATACGCCGCCATCGATCCGACGCGGTACTGTTTGAACATCGCTTCGCGTTGCCGCAGAACGCCTTTCATCTCGGCGACGACCCGGTTGACCCGGTCGGGCTCCGAGCGTGTCGCGACGCCGCCGACATGCGGCAGGTCCTCGAGGTAGAGCAGCCCGCCGCCGCCGAGGTCGACACAGTAGAACTGGACCTGCCGGGGCGTATGCGTCGCGGCCGCCGACAGGATCAGCGTCTGCAGGAAGGTGGACTTGCCGGTCTGTGGTGCACCGCCGACGGCGATGTTGCCGCCGGCCGACGAGGTGTCGATGCCCCACACCTCCTGGCGGTGCCGGCGCGGTTCGTCCATGATGCCCAGGCCGAAGCGCAGCGGCTGGCGCTGGTGGTCGTTGGCGATCAGTTCGTTGACCGGTGTCGGATCGGCCAACGGCGGCAACCACATCCGATAGGCGCGGGCTTCGCCGGTGGTGAGCTGGTCCAGCACCACCTCGCGGAGCACCCGCTGGTCCGGTTCGATGCTCATGACCTCACCGCCGTCTCCGGGATCGGCGCCGCGGTGAAAGGACGGATCCGCGGCCGGCTCGGCCGTCTGGCCTGCGGCCTCACTTCCCCGTCGTCCTGTCGCCCCGATGTGGGGACATAGTTGACACCGGTGTAGACGCTGTGGAACTTGACGGGGTCCTCCATGCCGACGCGAAGGAAGCCCACGCCGCTCTCTTTGTTCGTGATGTACTGCGCCTCCGGCGTGCCGATCACGGCTTTCGATTCGGCGGAACTGGTCGTGCGCAACGCGATCCGGTACGTGAGGTTGGGTTCGAGCTTGTCGATGCGCACACCGCCGGTGTTCAGCGACTGCGTCGCCAGCAGCAGGTGCACCCGCAGCGAGCGGCCCACCCGGCAGATCCGGTCGAACAGTGCGATGAAGTCGGGATGGTTCTGCAGCAGCTCGGCGAACTCGTCGACGACGACGAAAAGGGTTGGCAGCGGCGGTAGGTCGGCGCCGCGTTCGCGATGCTTCTCGTACTCGGCGACGCCGGACAGCGCACCGGCCGCGCCGACCTGCATACCGGCCTGGCGCAGGATGGACTGCCTGCGGTCCAGCTCTCCGCTGAGCACCTCGCCCATGCGGCTGACCAGCTCGGCTTCCTCTTCCATGTTCGTCACGACGGCGGCGGTGTGCGGCAGCTTTTCCATACCCAGGAATGTCGAGCCGCCCTTGAAGTCGGTGAGCAGCAGGTTCACCTGGTCGGGGTGGTGGGTGGCGGCCAGCGAGAGGATCAGGGTGCGAAGGAACTCCGACTTCCCGGAACCCGTTGTGCCGATGAGCATCCCGTGCGGGCCGGCGCCGAACTCGGCGCCCTCCTTGATGTCGAGGTACATGATGTCGCCGGTCTTGAGTTCATGGCCGAACGGGATGCGCAACCGGTCGCGGTCGGTGTCGCTGAACATGCGCCACCGTGCCGGGGTCACCTCCTCGATCGACTGTGCCCCGACCAGTTGATGCCACTCGGTGGCGACCTTCTTGTGCACGCGGACGCTCTTGTCGATGATCGTGCCGGTGATCGACCAACCCGCCAGCTTGCGCGCGATGCGGGCGGCCTGGTCCGACGTCAAGTGGTCGACCCTCGAGGTGATCGGCCGGAAGGTCTGATTGGGCAGCCGATCGTCGGCGGTGCCGTCGGCCGCCACGCGGATGCGGTACGCCGATCCTCGGTGGTTGCCGAGCGTGATGACGGTGACGCCGGCCCGGCCGTCGACCGGGAAGCCGGCCTTGCCGCCCGTGAGGTCGAAGACGACGACATAGGGTCCGCTCGGCGCCGCATCGGCGGTGTGGGGGCCGCGTGCGGTCAGGTCGCTCAGGCCGTCGGGCCGGGTGAAGATCATGCGGGTGGGACCCGCGGCGTCCGTGTCGGTCTGATGCTGCAGATGCGGTAACCACTTGAGCCAGGACCAGTTCGGGTCTTCGGGATTGTCGATGAGCACCCGCATCTGCAGGAGGTCCGGCGGGTGGAACACCGCGAGGTGACAGACCATGGCCGTGAGCAGACCCGCCGCGCCGTCGGGATCGCCGCCGATGGCGATGGTCGGAAACGTGCGCAGCTGCAGGAGTTTCGGGCAGTCATGGATGAGTCCGTGGGTGCGCAGGAACTTCGTCACCCACATGTGGCTCACGGGTTCCAGGTGCGGCTGCGGCGCGCCCTGCGGACCCGCCAGTTCTCCGCCGACGGCGGGCTTGAGCAGTCGGTCGACCGCAGGCTCCGTGCCCAGTCCGATTCGGGTCGCGGCGAAGAAGTCGGCGTTGGTCTGCCGGGACCACTGGCGGTTGCCACCGATGAGCGACAGCAGATCCTCTGGGTGCGGCGCGTGATAGTTGAAGAACGTCACCTGAGCGGCCGCCGACGAGGTGACCCGCGTGCGGAGCCCGGCCAGGTAGCGGAGATATTCCTTACGGTCGGCATTGATTTCGGGAACGCGTTTGCCGCCGGGGCCGCCCCCTGCCATGAACCCGACGGTCGCCATGATCATCATCAACGGCATCATCAGCATGTACGGCGAGAGCTGCCGGATGCCGGTGAAGATCATGATCGCGATCATGCCGAGCATGCCGCCGCCCATCACCCACGGCAGCGCCTTCTGGATGCCCGATGGCGGGATCTCGACGCCCAGGTCTTCGGGCGGTGCGACGTTGATCTCACCCGGTGTCAGCCGCGGTCCGCGCTTGATGATCGGGGTGAACTTCTTGGTGGTCATCCGCCGCCTCCGGACGGGGCCGCGGCCGGTTGCGCAGTTGAGTCGCCACCGATCTTTCGCGGGTTGGGGTTCGGGGGCAGGGTGTCGTGTTCGATCAGTGCCGCCTCTTGCGACAGCACCGGACCGTCCACCAGACGTCCCACCACCTGCCACGGCGCGGTGGTCGGACCGGTCAGCCCGAGCGTCTTGCCGGTGTCCTCGTTCGGCAGCCCGTACCGCACACCTTGGGGGTCGATGTAGTAGAGGCTCTCGCCGTACCGCGGATCGGGCGACTGCAACTGGATATACTGACCGCCATCGATGTAAACCGTTGCATCACCGCCGATCTGCTTGATCCCGGTGCCCATCGCCGATGGTGGGATGGGCAGTCGCCGCCCCGCGATCACCGTCGTCTTCGGCGCCTGATCACCGGGCTCCCGCTGCCACGCCCAGCACAACGTCGGGGCGTCATCGCGCAGCAGGATCTCCAAGGGTCTGTCGGGTAGTGGTGAGGCGAAGACGTGTTCGGGGATCCGCGCGACCACACTGGCCTCCACCGACGGCGGTGTGACGAGCCCGAACGAATTCGTCGCGCGCAGCGCAGCGGCGGTGGTGTCGTTGATCTGCGCGACACCGTCGGGCAGCACCACGAAATGCTGTTCACCGTCCTCGGTCAACGCCTTGAACACCGCGCCCACCACGAGGTTGGGCGGCAGCCCGACCGAATTGGGGGCCCCGAAGGACGGGATGTCGGGAAGACGCCACGGACCCGCGTTGGGAAGCGCGTTGAACAGGCCCCGCGAGATCGGCGTCGCCCTCGCCGTCACCGGGATGCCGACCGCCGAGGTGAGCGCGCGATCAGCGAGATCGATGTCGTGTCTGCCGCTTTCGGTCACCAGCCACGTGTCGTTCTCGTAGGAGACCAACATGCCCTGGTCGGGGCGCATCGGGGCGACCGAGGCATCGGCGACCAGGGGCCGCACGATGATCGACGACTCCAGGTTCGGCGCCACGCTCTGCGGCTTGGTGACGGTGTCGCACAGTGTCCACATCGAGTTCGCGGCGCCGACCGGCGTTGCGTAGGGCGCGCCGGGGATCCCGATCGACTGCCCCTTCGGCATGCGGTTCAACTCGTCGGATTTCACCGCCACCGGGGTTCCGGCGTTGCCGAGGACGAGTCGCGCCGACGTCAGGTTGTACACCGGCCGCAACTGACCGCTACCCGGGAGCATCACGTAGAGCTGGTTGGTGCTGCGATCGACGAGAAGCGTGTCGTTCCCTTGCTTCCCGAGCGGTTTGAAGTACGCCAGCAGGGCGGCGCCCAGGCAGATGAGCACCGCGATGACCACGCCCGCGGACACGGCGCGGCTGTAGAACTGCAACGGGTCGTCGAACATCCGGGTGTCCCGGCGCACGATCGCGTGCTCGACGCGGCGCAGCAGGAAGCGCCAACCGCTGACCTGCACCTTGGTGGTGAGCCGGAATCCCGCCATGTCTAGTCGCCGATGCTCAGACGTGCGTGCACCGCGCCGATGGCGGCGGCCATGTCCTCACCGTTGATCTCGCTGAGTTGTTCGTCGCCGAGGCTGTCGATGTCGAGCGAACGGGCCAGCCGCATGTCACGGTTCTGTTCGCCGGCCTCGACCAGCTGGCGGGCGTAGCGGCCGTTGCCCGCGATGTCGAGCGCGGGTTTGCCGTTCAGTGTGCGGCTGCTCAGCAGGGTGGCGGCCTCGAGCACCTGCTTGGCGGCCTGCTCATCCAACGACGAATCATTCGCGCGGGCAATGACTTCGGCGATCTCGACGATCTCGTCGGGGGTGTACGAGTCGAACTCGATACGGGTGGCGAATCTCGAGCGCAGACCGTCGTTCGATTCCAGAAGGCGGTCGATGTCGGCGCTGTAGCCGGCAATGATCACCACCAGCCTGTCCCGGTCGTTCTCCATCCGGGCGAGCAGCGTGTCCAGCGCCTCGGTGCCGAACGGGTCGGCACGGCCGTCGCGTTCCTGCACCAGGGTGTAGGCCTCGTCGATGAACAACACGCCGCCGAGGGCGCGGTCGATGGTGCGGCTGGTCTTGACGGCCGACTGCCCTTCGTACTCGGCGACGAAGTCCTTGCGGGAGGATTCCACGAGTTTGGGTTCGGCGGTGACGCCAAGCCCCGCCAGGATATTGGCGACGACGCGAGCGATCGTTGTCTTCCCCGTGCCGGGCGGTCCCGCGAAGATCATGTGCTTCGACGTCTGCGCGACCTTCATACCGCGCGCCGCGCGGATCTTGGCCATCTGCGTCGCGGCGCGGTAGGCCTCGATCTGCTCCTTCACCCGCGTCAACCCGATCTGGCGATCGAGTTCGGCTTGCGCGTCGGCGAGCAACCGGTCCCGACCGGTCGTGTCGGCCTCGACGCTGCCCGGATCCCACGGATCCCTGCGCGCCGCGATCAGCTCCGCGGTCGTCGTGGTGAGCCGGTATGACGGATCACGGAGCGCTTCAACGACTTTGGGGTCGGGATGGGTGGCCTGCAACCACTCCAGCAGCGCGACCGCCGACTCTTCGTTGCCCTGGCTCCGGCGGGTCATCGCCAGGAACCACGCGATGGCCGGTGCACACGCCTCCCCCGCCGGTGAGGAGTTGGACTCGGTGAGCCGTCGTTCGGCCTCGGTGAACAGCCCGAGGTTGGCCGCCGCGACGCCGTGCGCCACGCCGGCGGCCGCGGCGAGGAACTTGTCCGGCCACGCCGCGGCGCCGCGGACCTGTTCGATCACATCGGTCCAGCGCGCGGCGGCGGCGTAGATCACGGCCCTGATCCAGGACACCAGGTGCTCGGCCCCGGCGGCCGGGGCGTCTTCGAGAGCCTCCATCGCGTCGGCGTAGTTGCCGATCGACGCCTCGTTGGCGGCGAAACCCATGGTGATGGCCAGCGGCGAATTCACCGGGTAGGTGATGTCGCCGAACGGCCCGCCGATCGGCACCCGCGCGTTGAGGCTGTTCATCGAGATCTCGGCCGAGCCGGCGAGCTGACCGAAGTTGGCCCGCGAGTACCACGCGCGGAACAACGTGACCCGGTCGGTGTCGCCGCAACGGATGCGACCCACCCACGCATCACAGGCCGATTCGTCGAAAGTGGTGATCTCCGTGAAGATCTCGAATGCGCGCGCGGGGGTGCTGGCCAACATGCCGACCGCGCTTCCGAACAGGCTGGAGAGGTGCTCAGTCATGGTCACCGGCATATCTTGTCGTGAACACGCGGGTGCGCTCGGCGCGGGCTTGTTCCGGGCTCGGAAGGCCGAGATCACGGGTGAGGAAGTCGCGGGTCGCCGCGTCGTCGTGGCCCTGTTGGCGCATGCCCTCGAGCATGCTGACGTACTGCGCGCTCTTCGCGTCTTGACTGGCGAACCCCGCGATGACGACGACCTCTTCGGCGAGCTTGGCTTCCGTCAGCCCGCTTGCCTTCGGCGACAGCTCGATTCGACTGATCCGGCCGTCGAGGAAGGCGCTGACGGAGACGGTTCCCGGCGGATTGGTCACGGTGACGACGGGCACCGGGGGTTCGGCGCCGCCGGTTCCGGCCGGGCCGTAGACATCCAGTGCATCGAGCACGGAGTCATCGGATACGACCGGCGGGCTGAAATCGAGCGCGGCCAAGTCGTCGCGCTCGTCGTCGGGATGGCGTTCGGACGTCTCATCCACCGTGCGAAGCCTCCGCGGGATCGAGCGTGGCGTGCTCGAACCACGTTCGCGACGGCAGGAATTCGATCAATCCGTCAAGTGCGCGCTGCAGGTTGTCGGTGCTGCCGGGCAGTAAGCTGCCGTACAGTTCACCGCTGACCCGCCGGGGAATCGACACGATCCGCCCGTACTTGGAGTCGAGCACGCCCGCCGCGACGCCGGCTGCGGTGAACGTGCCGCCGGGATGGCGCTCGATCGCGGTGATCTCCGCCCAGCTCGCCGGGTCGGCGATGATCTCGGCGTACGCGCGGGCCGACGAGGGCCCGATTCCGTAGGCGGCGATCTGGTTTGCGTCGCGGCACGCGGCGAGTTTGCTTGCCACGCCCGTCAGCGGTTCGACGTCGGCTGGTGTCGCGGTGCCCAGCACCGTCGCTACCATGCCGGCCAAACCGACCTGGGGAGCCACTCGCTGCAACACAAGCATGTCGCCGTCACGGGCCGCGACGACATGGCGGTCTCCCTTGCGACAGACCACGAACCTGATCAGCTTGCCGCCGACGTCGCGGCGCCACCAGCGAGCTTCCAACGTGCGGTCCGCCCGGCTCAACGTGTCGACCATCGCCGCCACCTCCGGGTGCGGATGACCGAACACGTCGAGCACACCCTGCGCGGACAGGTCGCGGGCGACTTGGTCCCACACGCGGTCGCGCAGTTCGGGCTGGGGGATGTTGGGACGGATGCCCAACGCGGTGGGGAATTCCATCAGGCCAAGCCGGTCGGCGATGACCAGCATGCCGTCGATGGTCACCTCGACGCCCACGACGTCGTCGATGTGCGTGGCTTCCGCGCTCACGGCTGATCCGTCCGCATTTGGGTGCTCAGCGTCGAGGCCGCCGCCTCATCGGCCCGGTCGTAGCGGGCGGCGGCGTCGGTCAGCTCGTCAGACAGCGCGGTCGACGATTCCGCGGCCGCGACGCCCGCGTGGTCTCGCGAGGTCAGGACGGCATCGAGCGCACCGGCGGTCGGCGCCGCGATCGTGCCGTGGGTGTTCGCGATCGCCGCCGGCAGGTCGTCGGCGATACGACTCATCGCCAGCGTGTCGGTGGCCGTGCGGTCATGCCGGGCGGCCAGATCGTCGAGGTGCGCGGCGGAGACCCGCAGATCGTCATCGGACATCGCCGTTCACCCCTTCCCTTCGTCGTGCGGTGACAAGCATCTGCCGGCACCGCCCGTTTGCGCACAGACCGAGAGCCTTTTGCCGCGAACCCCGTCACAAGGCCGGAACCGAATACGCAGGCCCCGTCGCCGCGAGCTAGCGTACCAGCGGTTGAGCACCCCCAAAGTCACCAATTTTCGGCTCCTCGGGGTCCGTCCACGGTCGCGCACAGCGCATCCCAGTTAATGTGCAGGGTTCCATCCCAGCGGCATAAGCGTGCCTATGCCGGTTACAGCTAACTGTGTTGATGCGCTTGGTCACCGTTCAGCCGTGCTGAAGCCGCGAGCAGCCGCTTCCCCCGGCAAGCGCGTGCGACGGCAGCTCGGTCGCTCAAACGTCGGCTCGCGAGGGGTCACCGCGAATCTCGGCCGGTGTTAGCTGAGAGAGCAGACGAGGGGTATCTGGGACCGTGGTTGATACTTGAGCCCGGGGACCGACCGACAACTTCTTTGAGGAGATCGCATTGAGCGAGCGCGATGACGCATTGCGGAAAGAACTCGGCTGGGCGAGCCCCGATGAGTCCGAGCCGGAGCCGCCGCCACCGGCGTCCGAACCCGAGCCGGCGCAGCCGCCGCCACCGGGTTTTCCGGATCCGGAGGCGCCGCGCGCCAGTTTCCGCGAACAGCCGTCCCAATTCGGCCCGCCTCCGGACTCTCTCCGCGACACCGGGCCGGTGCCTGCCGCGCCGCGCCCCGACCCACGGATGTGGGGCCATCCGACCAGACAGCAGCAGCCGCCGCCTCGCCCTCCGCAGCAGCCCGGCCAGCCGACCACTGCCGGTTGGCCGGGACCCGGCCCGCAAGGCCAGGCCGCAGTCCCGCAACCGACGGGCTCCTACGCCGAACGGATCAGGCCCGACGAACTGGTGCCTCCGCGTAAGCCCGCGCCCACCCGTGGGTGGCGGTTCGCCCTCTACCGCGCCACCTTCGGACACCTGAACCTCGGGCCGGGGCCGGACGAGGTGCGCCAGGCCGAGTTGGAGGCGAAGATTCGCGGCGCGCTGCGGGGTCACTACAAGATCGGTGTGATGGGCAAGGGCGGGGTCGGTAAGACGACCGTCTCGGCGAGCATCGGCTCCGTATTCGCCGAGATACGCCAGGACGACCGGGTCGTCGCGATCGACGCCGACACCGCGTTCGGCAAGCTGGGCAGTCGCGTCGACCCCAAGGCGCCGGGCTCGTACTGGGAACTGGCCTCCGACCAGCATCTGGAGACCTTCGCCGACGTCCGCAGCCGAGTCGGAAACAACGCCGCCGGGCTGTTCGTGCTCGCCGGTGAAGGCACGCCCGCGCGCCGCCGCGTGCTCGACCCGGCGATCTACCGGGAAGCCACCTCTCGGCTGGACCGCTACTTCACGATCTCGATCATCGACTGCAGTTCGACGATGGACTCCCCGGTCACCCAGGAGGTGCTTCGCGATCTGGACGCCATGGTCGTGGTGTCCTCACCGTGGGTCGACGGCGCGGCCGTGGCAGGCCAGACACTGGACTGGTTGGCCGCGCGGGGGCTGACGCGACTCCTGCAGCGCACGGTGATCGTGCTCAACGACTCCGACGGGCACGCCGACAAGCGCACGCGTTCGATTCTGGCCCAACAGTTTTCGGGTCAGGGTCAAAGAGTCATCGAGGTTCCGTTCGACGGGCATCTTCGACCAGGCGGTGTCATCAACGGCACATCGGAGATGTCTGTCAAGACCCGGCGGCGGTTTCTCGAGATCGCCGCAGCGCTGGCCGAGCACTTCCCCACCAGCGACGACCGCAGCCGCGAACGCTTCTGATTCGCCGGCTCAACTGAGCTCGTCGACCAGTGCGGCGATCGCCTCGGCGGCCACCGCGGGAATCTGCTCTCCTGCCTCGGCGTGCGCGATGTCGTCGTCGGAAACCCCTGCCGCCTGGGCGGTTTCGGCGATGGTGAGGTTCGCCCGGCGTCGGGCGGCGTAGAGGCGCTGACCGAGTGTCGCGCCCGCGGATCGCGCCGCGCGCAGCATCAGCTCGTCGTAGCGCGTCCGCACCGCGCTCAACGCCTTGATCAGCGGCGGAGTCACCCTGCCGATCCGCGCCGCCCGCGCCGCCACTGCCTCCAGCTGACGCAGGTCGGCCAGGATCTTCGCCGCCTTGGCGCCGAACTCGGGATCCGAGGATTCCGGTAGCGCCGCGATGGCCGAGTCGAACGTCCTCGCGGCGGTGATCACCGCCTCGGCGATCAACGGCACCTCGTCGCTGCGCGGCGTCCCCGCGGGCCGCTGCCCCTCGCCGACCGGTTCTCCCCGGCGGAGCCCGGCGATCGTGCCGGGCGGCCACCGCAGCACTTCTTCGAGCTTTGCTCGAGTCCGCTGCCGCGGCCAGCTTCGGCCCTTCTCGAAGGCGATCAGGGCACCGGCGTTGATGATGCCGTCCGCCGCGAGGCTGCGTTGGCTGATGTTGAGTTCGCGACGTCGGGCCGCGGCGGCCGCGCCCGCTCGAACCATGCCGGGATCGAGCGCCTCGGTCGATCCGTCGATCGACTCCGGATTGGTCATGGGCGCGGCGGGTCCTCGATGGCGGGGATGAGAAGTCGCCGTAATCGTATCCCCCGTTATGTTGCGCGCTACGGCTTGGGGCGGCGTGGCGGCTGGAAAATCGTATCGACGCTGCGGTTCCAGCCTGTCTGCGGCGGCCCGCGCTACGTCTTTCCAGTGGCGTTCTGCCGCGTTATTGGCTGGTCAGCGCATCGTCTATGCACCGTGGCGCAGCGCGGCCGACTTTAACTGTTGCGTCGCTACGGTTTGTGCGCTACGTTTTCGGCATCGCAGCCGACGGGCCGCACACAGCGCAGAGGAGCATCACGAATGAACACGACTGAATGGGACGAGACGCCCGTCGGTGCCTGCACCCGGGATCCGGAGCGGTGGACCACATCGGCCGACGAGCAGGCGAAGGCCATTTGCCGCGCATGCCCCCGCCGCTGGCTCTGCGCCCGTGAGGCCTGCGAGCTACCGCGCGCCGAGGGCCTGTGGGCCGGGATCTTCGTACCCGAGGCGGGACGTGGCCGCACGTTTGCTCTGCGGCAGCTGCGGTCGTTGGCAGAACAGCACGGCCACCCCGTGCGGGCTCGCCGGTTCTACGCGGAATCGGCCTGAGGGCGGATCGGCCCGCCGCCGGATCGGGGGGTCGGCGGCGGGTTCGACCGTCAACCGGAATATCTCTGGTGAGCGCGCGGTTGATGGATGCGACGGTGCCGGGCATGCCCCGGGCCCCAATCGCAATCGTCGCTTCGAGCGACCACTCGCCGAGAGGCGCAGGCGGCACCGTCCCCTTCTTCTGCCCTACCAGGTGTCGACGAACCGTCGGCCCTGACCGCGGGGCGCGTGCGCCGTGGCCGCGGTCAGCGCATTGATCACGACGTCGCGGGTTTCGGCCGGGTCGATCACGTCGTCGATCTCGAACAGCGCAGCGGCGTTGAGCGCCTTGGCGTTATCCTGCGCGGCCGCCGTCGCCTGCCGGACCCGTTCCTCACGCTCGTCCTCGTCGGCGATCGCTTCCAGTTCCTTGCGCATTCCCAGCCGGACCGCGCCCTCCAGTCCCATCGGTCCCAGGTGCGCCCCCGGCCACGCCACCGTCAGCGCCGGTTCGTGCAGGCTGCCGCCGGTCATGGCCTGCGCGCCCAGTCCGTAACCCCGCCGCAGGATCACCGCGATCAGCGGCACCTCGAGCGCCGCGCCCGCCACCAGCATCCGCGACGCGCGGCGCACCAGCGCCTCGGACTCGGCCGCCGGACCGACCATGTAGCCCGGGCAGTCGACCAGGGAGAGCACGGGTAGCCCGAACGCATCGCACAACTGCAGGAAGCGGGCCGCCTTGTCGGCGGCGGCGGCCCTGATCGCGCCCGCCATCACCATCGTGTTGTTCGCGATGATCCCGACTGCGCGGCCGCCGATGCGGCCCAGTGCCGTCACCATCTCGGGTGCGAACTTCGTGCGCAGGAACGTCACCGTGCCCTCATCGGCCAGCGTCTCGATGATCGGGGCAACCTGGTAAGCGCGGCGGGCACGCTCGGGAACGACTGTGCGCAAACGTGTTTGGTCCGCGACCGGACCCGGTTCGGTCGGGCCTTGAAAGTAGCCGAGCAGCCGCTTTGTCACCGCGACCGCTTCGGCCTCATCGGCAACGACGACGTCGACCACACCGTTGGGGGACTGCACGCTGATCGGTCCCACCTCGTCGGGCGGCACCTCACCGAGCCCGCCGCCCGCGATCATCGCGGGCCCGCCCATACCGATCGACGTGTTCTCCGTCGCCACGATGAGGTCCGAACATCCGGCGATGACGGCGTTGCCCGCGAAGCAGCGGCCATGGACGACGGCGATGCGCGGCACCACGCCCGACAGCGCCGCCCACAGCTTGAACGCACGCGCATCGAGCGAGGACACCGCCGGATAGTCGGTGTCGCCGGGCCGCCCGCCGCCGCCCTCGGCGAAGAACACCGTCGGCAGCCGCATCCGCTCGATCAGCTCGAACAACCGGTCCTTCTTGCGGTGCCCCAGCGCGCCCTGCGTGCCGGCCAACACCGTGTAGTCGTAGGACAGCACCGCGCACGCGCTGCGCTCGGGACCGAACAGATCGCCGTTGATCCGCGCCGTCCCGGCGACCAGACCGTCGGCGGGGGTGCGCGCGATCAGGTCCTCGAGATCGCGCCGGCGACGCTGCGCCGCGATCGCGAACCGTCCGTACTCCACGAACGAGCCCTCGTCGACGAGGTCGGCGATGTTCTCCCGAGCGGTCCTGGCGTTCGCCTCGTGTCGCCTGGCGACGGCATCCGGCCGCGACGCGTCCGCGGTGAGTTCGCGGCGCCGCAAGAGCTCGGCATGGTCGTCGCGCACCGACTCGTCACCCACGGCGTCCGATGCTAATCACGAGCCGTCGACCCGAGTTATCCACAGGCGCTTCCCGCAGCACCGAGAACTGTCGCCCGCCGCGCTTAGCGTGCCGGTATGACGAACTGGATCAACACAGTGAGCCGTGACCACGTCGAACTCGGCGTCCGCGGCCGCTTCACACAGGCGAATCACGGCAAACCGACGATGCTGCGCAGGATGGCGCGCGGCGATTGGGTCGTCTTCTACTCCCCACGCACCATCTACCCCGACGGCGAGCCGCTGCAGGCGTTCACCGCGATCGGACAGATCGCCGACGACGAGCCCTACCTCGACGCGGCACCGGAGGCCGAACGGTGGCGGCGCAACGTCGACTTCCTCGAGTGCACCCAAACCCCGATCCGTCCGCTCATCGAGCACTTGGACTTCATCGAGGACAAGTCGCGGTGGGGGTACAAGTTCCGCTTCGGGTTGTTCAAGATCGGCGACGCCGACCTGGAGGTGATCCGTTCGGCGATGACGGGATCGTGTTGAGGCCTACTGTGAGGTGATGAGCAACACCGACCCGGCGCCTGCCGAAGTCACCTGTGCGGCAGTCCCGTTCGCGGGTGTGCTGCATCCGCGGGAGGTGCCGCTGGGTGGGCCGCGGGGGATCCGGGTGCGGCGGACGCTGCCACAGCGGGAGCGATCGCTGATCGGTGCGTGGTGCTTCGCCGACCACTACGGTCCGCACGACGTGCGCGGCGGGACGGGAATGGATGTGCCGCCCCATCCGCACACCGGGCTGCAGACCGTCAGCTGGTTGTTCAGCGGCGAGGTCGAACACCGCGACAGCGGCGGCGCTCACGCGCTGGTGCGGCCCGGCGAGCTCAACCTGATGACGGCCGGAGCGGGTATCTGCCACTCGGAGGTGTCGACGAGCGCCACCACGATCCTGCACGGTGTGCAGCTGTGGGTGGCTCTGCCCGACGAGGCGCGCGACACCGCGCGCGGCTTCGAACACTTCGTCCCTGCGCCGCACGCAGTCGGGGACGCGACGCTGAGGGTGTTCATCGGCGAGCTCGAGGCCCAGCGCTCCCCCGTCGAGACGTTCACACCGCTGCTCGGCGCACAGGTCGACCTCGAACCCGGGGCGGACGTGACGCTGGAGGTCGATTCGACTTTCGAGCACGGCGTCCTGCTCGATCACGGCGACGTCGCCGTCAACGGCACCGCGCTCGAGGTCGCCGATCTGGCGTTCCAGGCGGCCGGGGCCGAGAGGTTGCATCTGGCAAACCGCGGCAGCGGGCCCGCGCGGCTGGTGCTGCTCGGCGGGCCGCCGTTTCCCGAAGAACTGGTCATGTGGTGGAACTTCGTCGGCCGCAGCCACGACGACATCGCGACGTACCGCAGACAGTGGGAGGACGGCGACGAGCGGTTCGGCGCCGTGCAGGGCTACCGCGGCGCCGTGACGCGGCTACCCGCTCCCCCGCTGCCCAACGCGACATTGCGTCCGCGGCGGAACCCGGGGGTATAGAGACACCATGACGACCGACAAAACCGGCGCGCCCACCGAGGTCACCGCCGAAGCCGACCGCTACACCATCTCCGTCGACGGCAAGAGCGTCGGAATCGCCGAGTTCGCCGACCGAGACTGTCAGCGGGTGTTCACCCACACCGAGGTCGACAGCGACTTCGAGGGCCGCGGCCTGGCGACGATCCTGATCGGGGAGGCGTTGCAGAAGACCCGCGACGACGGGCTGCGCATCGTGCCCGTCTGCAAGATGGTGGCGTCCTACGTCGAGAAGCACGACGAGTTCTCCGACGTCGTCGATCCGGTTTCCGACGACGTCGAGCAGTGGCTGGCGAATCGTTAGTTCGACTACCCCGCTATCGTCTTCGCGATGGCGACGGCGTTCTTCACCCCGGATGGTGATGCGTTCGTGCCCACGCCGATGGCGCGGGGCCCGTGGGGACAGACGATCAGCGGCAACTACGCCGGCGGTCTGCTCGGGCACGTGCTCGAACGCGATGCCGGCGACCCGGATTTCCAGCCGGCCCGCCTGACCGTCGACCTGTTCCGCCCGGCCGCACTGGCAGCGGTCCGGGTGGAGACCGCCGTCGTCCGGCAGGGCCGCCGCCTCAAGCTGGTCGATGCACTGATGACGCAGGGCGACACGGCCGTCGCCCGGGCAACCGCGCTGTTCCTTCGCCGCGGAGAGCAGCCCGCCGACGACGTCTGGACGTCGCCGGTCAGCATGCCTGCGCCGCCACCCACACCGGATCCCATCCCCCGCGAACTGTCGACGCTGGTGTGGACCTATGGGCGGGACGAGCGCGAACCCGGGCCCGGCGAGGGCCTGGCCAACTGGCAGCATTCGGGTCCGAAACACTTGTGGGTCCGCGACTTTCGGCCGCTGGTGGCCGGCGTGGACCTGACGCCGTTCACCCGCGCCGCAATGGCAGGCGACATGGTCAGCTCGTTGACACATTTCGGGCCCAGCGGCCTGCAGTGGATCAACGCCGACTACACCCTGACGTTGTCGCGCCTGCCGAAGGGGCCCTATCTCGGGCTGGCCGCGCTGACGCAATTCAGCGACGCGGGTGTGGCCACCGGCACCGCGACCATCGTCGACGAGTTCGGGCCGATCGGCAGCGGCGTGGCCAACGCGCTGGCGAACCCCGGCTTCACCCCGCCCCGCATGTAGTCCGCCAACGAGAAACACCCCGCGGTTTCCCGCGGGGTGCTTCCGGTGCCATCCAAAAGGTCAGCTGATGCCAACGACCTCCTGAGCGATGTCGGCCAGGCGTGTCTGCGCCGCCGACACCAGCCGCTGGCGGTTCTTGTGCATCTCCTCGTAGGCGATGATCGTGCGGATGTCGGACGGATCGTCGAGATCCTTCACCGCGGCCACCGCGTCGCTGAGGTTGAGGTCGTCGTACCCGGCGATCGGCAGCTCGTCGGCGTCGACCACACCGCTCTGGGCACGCGCCTTGTGCAGCGCATCGGCCGCGTCGTCGGCACCTTCGCGGCGGACAACCCTCTCCGCGCTGCGCAGGGCACCGTCGCGCGACGCCCCGAGCGCCTTGAGGGTGATCTCGCTGGCGCGCTGGGCGCGCTCGCGCAGGTCATCGACGGCCGGGCCGGCCGACCGCAGCAGCTCCGCGAGCCGCTCGACCGACTGCGCCGACCACTGTCCGGGCAGGTTGACCAGCTTCACCGCGGTACCCGCAGCGGCCTGCAGCGGCGTGCGCTGCAGCGCGGCCGGGCCGCCGAGTGCATCCTCGGCCAGCACCGTGGTCAGCCAGTTCACCGTCGCCGAATGCGCGGTGATCAGGCGATCGGCGAGGTCCTGGACAGCCGGTTCCTTGGCAGCGACCGCGAGCGCCTTGACGTAACGGGCGCGGTCGAGCAGCTGATCCTCGAGCGCCAGGTCGCCCAGCAGCGCCTCATCGAACGGCTGTGCCTGT
Source organism: Mycolicibacterium novocastrense (assembly GCF_001570485.1). Lineage (GTDB taxonomy): Bacteria > Actinomycetota > Actinomycetes > Mycobacteriales > Mycobacteriaceae > Mycobacterium > Mycobacterium novocastrense. The sequence continues at coordinate 51,076 of NZ_BCTA01000026.1, read as the reverse complement.
TCGGTGAGCGCCTTCACCGCGGCGGCGGCGCGGCCCAGGAACGGGCCGATCGTGTCGGGGAAGCCACCCAGATCGCGGATCGCCTTCTCGATCGCCTCGGCGCGAATCCGGCCGTTCTCGGCGTTCTGCGTCAGTTCGCGACGCACCGCCTCGGTACGGGCCTGTGCGATCCGGGTCTCGGCGACCTGGATCTCGGTATGCGTCAGGTCAAGGATCGTGCGCAACTGCGCGATCAGTGTGGTTTTGGTGGTAGTCATAGATTTTCGCCCCTTAAGCGTTGACGGTTTGGGTCGGCGCTGGGGTGCACCTGTCCAGTTGGCTACCCGGTGTGCGGGGGAAGCCGAACGCCTTCGGGGTGTGAGATGGATCGCAGTCGGCGTGTCGTCAGCGCGGCTGCAGGATGACCACCGGAATCTCGCGGTCGGCCCACGACTGGTAGGTGTCGAAGTCGGCGTAGGCCTCGACCAGCTTCGGCCACAACCGCGCCTTTTGCTCGGGCGTCGCGGTCACGGCGCGCACGGCCCGGCGGTCCGAACCGATCTCGATGTAGGCCTCGGGGTTGGCCACCAGGTTGCGGTACCACTGCGGATCGGTGTCGCGGCCGCCCTGGGACGCCACGACGATCACGTCGTCACCGTCGTGGATGTACACCAGCGGCGACACCAGCCGTCTGCCGGATTTGCGCCCGATGTGCTCGAGCAGCAGCGTCGGTACGGGCTTCTTGAAACCCGCGCCCACCCGCCATGTCGCGCCGATCTTCCCGCCCGAGCGGCGGTACACCCACACGTGGGCTTTGCCGGCGTACTTCATGATCTTCGTGACGACGGGCGAGTTCAGCTGCTTGGGCTTGTTGTTCGGGTCCATGGGATCAACCTAGGTACTGCGCCGTGCTGCCACCCAGCGGCATCGCGGGCATACCGAGCTTGCGATGGTCCCAGCTGCGGGTGCGCAGCGGCACCACCCGTACACAGATGCGGTTGTTCATCATCTGGTCGACGAACGGGCGCATGTCCTCGGAGTACGGTCCGGTGTAGCGCTCCCAGACGCTGATACCTACGCGCAGAACGGTTTCCGGATCGTCGACGATCTCGGCCCTGCCGTCGATGGACACGCCGCGCAGCGTGTCGTAGGTGTGGCCGTCCTCGATCATCACCGTGACCGTCGGGTTGCGCCGCAGGTTGACCGCCTTCTGCGACTTGGCCTTCGTCTCGAACCAGATCTCGCCGTCGAGCACGGCGTACCACATCGCGACCAGGTGGGGCCGCCCGTCGGGCAGCACCGTGGCCATCGTGGCGGTGCGACTGCGTTCGATGAATTCGGCGACCTCGTCGTCGGACATGACGATCTTCGCGCGTTCGTTCTTGCCCACGGCCCGATCTTGTCAGGTCGCGGGGGCGACGACCGCCACCGGGATGGGGTTGAGCGTGGCTAGCTCATCAGCATGATGTACTGCGCGGCCGTCATCTGTTGGGCCGCAAGCAGAGTCGGGGCACTGGTCTCGATGGTGTATTGGTCGGCGGTGGCCAGGCAGTAGAAGGCGCCCTCGTTCGTCCGCAGGCAGCGGCTGCCGGGCATGTCCGGAACCGGGTTGGCCGGTTTGGCCGTCGCCGACACCTCCTCGGCGAACTCCTCGACCACACCTTCGGCGCCTGCGCCGTCCTTGGTTTCGTAGACGGTCGTCCCCGCCATCGCGACCAGGTCGACGCCGGTGTCCGAGAACAGCTTGGCCGAGCGCACCGGGTCGGACTGGAAGTGCAGCGCGCCCCGCCGTTCGTAAGTCCCGCCCTTGGTGAACGTCGGATCGCGGCCGTCGAGTGGGAGCGTGCGGGCCAACAGGCCGGTCGGATCGATCGAGATGTCGGCCAGCTCGCTGGGGTCGGTGGCGCGGAACTTGTCGATCTGCGGCGCCTGCAGGTCGAGGCTCTCGGTCACCAGCCGGGCGGCGGCGTCGATGCCGGCGGTCGCCTGGGCCAACTGCATCAGTACGTAGGGTCCGTGGGCGGTGAACGACCGCACCGCACCGAATTTCCCGATGTTGCGATCGGTGCCGGTGTGACTGCTGGCGCGCGCCTCGGGATGGCCGGGGATTTCCAGCTTCGGTGACGGCCCGTCGGTGCCCTGCGGCTGCGATACCGCGTCGCCCATGTCGTCGGCCGCGGCTTGGGCAGCGCGATCGTCGGCGAAGCGCAGCACCGCGTTGAGCAGTATCTGCTTGTTCTTCTCGGTGCGCGTCGTGGCGAAGCCGGTGACGAAGTCGTGCCGGGCCGCGGCCGCGGCGATGTTCATCGGGCCGATCATGGCCAGCGCCTCGGCGCGGGGCAGCACCATCGCGCCCAGGCCGAACCACTCCGTCAGCGCCTCGTCGACCTCCCACGGGCCGATGACGTGGTTGGCCAGTCGCTGGCCCTCGAGCACGACGCCGAGCATCGGGTCACCCGCGACGCCCAGCGGATCCCGCGGCGCCGTGGGAAACCGGCCCGGGTCCAACCGGTCGAAATCCAGCGCGGGCCCACCGACGGCCCTGACCGCGGATCCCTCGATGGTCGATGTGCACGCCGTGGCAAGCAGCGCGACGACAGAGATGAGCGCAAGGATCGCGTTCCGCATGTCTGTGGAAAGTACCCGCGCCGGGTCGGCCGGAGATTCAGGCGTGCCGACGCCGCGGCGGACGTCATAGAAATGAGACGAGCCACCGAAATCCGGTGGCTCGTCTTCATTTTGTGGGCGAAGGGGGACTTGAACCCCCACGTCCCGAAGGACACTGGCACCTGAAGCCAGCGCGTCTGCCATTCCGCCACTCGCCCCAACAACCGGGGGAGCCTATCACGCACAACACCCGGCTCCCCAACCGTACCGGCTGCCTCCTGGCGGCGTTCGGCCGATCGTGATCCGGGGTCCTGAGCTGCGGCGATCCGATTCTCAGAGTTCTGTTGGTCCCGCTGTCGGGCGCTCGGCCGATACCATGCACGTGAACAATGTGGCCAGCCGACACGCTGGCTCCCGTCGCGGTGAGCAGGGCCGACGGATGACGACCGAGTGAGGCGGGCGGTGACATGGGTCTAGTCGACCGCTTCGAGCGCAAGCTCGAGTCGACGGTCGGTGATGCCTTCGCCCGGGTGTTCGGCGGTTCGATCGTCCCGCAGGAGGTCGAGGCGGTGCTTCGGCGGGAGGCCGACACCGGAGCGCGCGAAGTGCTCGGCGGTCAGGTTTTGGCACCGAACGACTACGTCATTACCCTCAGTGTGCCTGACTATCAGAAGGTGAGCGCCGATCCAGACCTCACGTCAGCGACTTTTGCCAAGCACTTGGAGGGATACATCCGTGAGCAGGGGTGGCAAACATATGGTGATGTGGTCGTCAGGTTCGAACAATCACCCACCCTGCACACCGGACAGTTTCGCGCGCGTGGAGCGGTCAATCCCGACACGACCACTGGCCAATCCGCACCACCACCCCATGTACGTGCGTCCAGCGCAGAATCAGGAGTACCACCGATGAGCGACAACCCGACCTACCGCGGCGGCCAGGGGCCGGGAAGGCCCGGCGACGAGTACTACGACCGTCCGCAGGACCGCCCGCAAGATGATCGCTACGGCCGCCCCGATGACCGCGGCCCGTACCCCCCGCCCGAGCAGGGCGGCTACCCGCCGCAGGGCGACCCCTACGGCCCGCGCCAGGGTGGTTACCCCGACCAGGGCGGTTACCCCGACCAGGGCGGTTATCCCGACCAAGGTGGTTACCCGGACCAGGGCGGCTACCCCGACCAGGGCTATCCGCCGCCGTCATACGAGCAGCGCCCCCCGGCCGGTTACGGCCCGCCGCAGGGCGGCTATCCCGACCAGGGTTACCGCCAGGCCCCGGGCGGCTACGGTCCCCCACCCGGCGGGCAGCCCGGCTACGGCGCACCCGACTACGACTACGGTCGTCCCCCGGCCCCCGGCCGCCACGAGGAGGGTGGCTACGGCCGTCCCGAGGGCCGTCCCGAACCCCGGCCCGCCTATCCGGATCAGGGCGGCTACCCGGATCAGGGTGGCTACCCCGACCAGGGCGGCTACGGCGGCCAACCGTACGGTCGCCAGGACCAGGGCTACGGCGCCCCGCCGGACTACGGCCGCTACGGTGACGCGCCCGCCGGCTACGCCGAACCGGGCTACTCCGAGCCCGCAGGCGGCGGCTACGACTACGGTCAGCCGGCCGGTTACGGCGGTGGCTACGGCCAGGCCGACTACGGCACGAGTGGCGCGACCGTCACGCTGCAGCTCGACGACGGCAGCGGCCGCACCTATCAGCTGCGTGAGGGCACCAACGTGATCGGTCGGGGTCAGGACGCGCAGTTCCGGCTGCCCGACACCGGGGTGTCCCGGCGGCATCTGGAGATCCGGTGGGACGGCCAGGTCGCGCTGTTGTCCGACCTGAACTCCACCAACGGCACCACCGTCAACAACGCGCCCGTCCAGGAGTGGCAGCTCGCGGACGGCGACGTGATCCGGCTGGGCCACTCCGAGATCATCGTCCGCGTGCACTGAGCGCCTGGCGGGGCGGAGAAGCTGTCGCTTCCCCCTCATGTCGGTAACCGTCCAAGTATCGTGACGGTGCCGAGGCTGGCTGCGTTGCCGAGGCGGTGCAACGGGATGGAGACGGAGAGGACGTCAGATGCAGGGGTTGGTACTGCAACTGACGCGCGTCGGATTCCTGTTGCTGCTATGGCTGTTCATCTGGTCGGTGCTGAGAATCCTGCGGACCGATCTCTACGCCCCGACCGGTGCTGTCATGGTCCGCCGCGGGCTGCCGCTGCGCGCTTCGCTGCTGCCCAACCGGGCCCGCCGTAACGTGGCCCGGCATCTGGTGGTCATCGAGGGTGCGCTGGCCGGCACCCGCATCACGCTCGGCAGTCAGCCGGTGCTGATCGGGCGGGCCGACGACTCGACGTTGGTCCTCACCGACGACTACGCCTCGACGCGCCACGCGAGGCTGTCGCCTCGAGGTTCGGAATGGTACGTCGAGGACCTAGGATCGACCAACGGCACATACCTCGACAGGGCGAAGGTGACGACGGCGGTACGCGTTCCGATAGGCACGCCGGTTCGGATCGGCAAGACGGTAATCGAGCTGCGCCCGTGACCCTGGTGCTTCGATATGCCGCGCGCAGCGACCGCGGCCTGGTCAGGGCGAACAACGAGGACTCGGTGTACGCCGGCGCCCGCCTGCTCGCGCTGGCCGACGGTATGGGCGGGCACGCCGCGGGCGAGGTGGCCTCTCAACTGGTGATCGCCGCGCTGGCCCACCTCGACGACGATGAACCCGGCGGCGACCTGCTGAGCAAGCTGGACGCCGCGGTGCGCGAGGGCAACTCCGCGATCGCCGCCCACGTGGAGGCCGACCCCGAGCTCGAGGGCATGGGCACCACGTTGACCGCAATTCTGTTCGCGGGCAATCGACTTGGCTTGGTGCACATCGGCGACTCGCGCGGCTACATGCTGCGCGACGGGGAGCTGACCCAGATCACCAAGGACGACACGTTCGTCCAGACGCTCGTCGACGAGGGCCGCATCACCGCCGAGGAGGCTCACAGCCATCCGCAGCGGTCGTTGATCATGCGCGCACTGACCGGCCACGAGGTCGAACCGACCCTCATCATGCGCGAGGCGCGGGCAGGTGACCGTTACCTGCTGTGCTCTGACGGCCTGTCCGACCCGGTCAGCCAGGAGACCATCCTCGAGGCGTTGCAGATCCCCGATGTCGCCGAAAGTGCCGACCGGCTCATCGAATTGGCGCTTCGCGGCGGCGGTCCCGACAACGTCACCGTCGTGGTGGCCGACGTCATCGACAACAATGCCTACGACTACGGCCAGACCCAACCGATCATCGCCGGTGCGGTATCCGGTGATGACGACCAGCCGCCGCCCAACACCGCCGCCGGTCGCGCGTCGGCCTTCAACCCGCGACGCAACGAAGCCAAGCGCGCGCTACCGGAACCGGAGGAACCGCCGCGACCGCCCAAGTCGCGGCGGCGAATGTTCATCGCCGCCGCCCTCGTCGTTCTGGTCGTCCTGGCCGGACTGGCCGTCGGCCGCGAGATCATCCGCAGCAACTTCTACGTCACCGCCCACGACGGCGTCGTCTCGATCATGCGAGGTGTGCCCGGATCCATCCTCGGCTACCCGCTGCAGGAGCCGTACCGACGGGGCTGCCTGACCGAACGCAACGGGCTCACCCTGATCAGTCCGGGCCAGGAACCGCGCGATTGTCAACCACTTCGGGTGAGCGACCTCAAACCCTCCGAACAGCGACAGGTCATCGCCGGATTGCCGACGGGGTCGGAGGATCAGGCGATCACCCAGATCAACCAGCTCGCGCGCGATTCGCTGCTGCCGATCTGCGCACCGCCACCGCCACCGGCCCCGCGCACGACTGCGCCGCACAGTCCGGGGCCGTCGAATGCGCCTGGCCTGCCGAACAATCCGCCGCCTCGCGGCGAGCAGGGCACGCCGGCACCGGAGACTCCGCGAACGGTGACCCCACCGCCGCCGACACCGAAGCCGGCGCCGCCACCACCGGAATCCCCTCGGGCCGAACCGGGCACACCGCCGCCGCCGGAGTCCCCGGAGTCGCCGACGCCCAAACCGCCGCCGCCCCCGACCGTCACCGCGCTGCCGCCCCCGCCACCCGAGCCGGGAGTCAACTGCCGGGAAGTGTCATGACGACCCAACCGCAGTCCGCCGTCTCCGTCGCGCCACCACTTCCCAACCGGCGCAACGCCGAACTGCTCCTGCTGGGTTTCGCCACCGTCATCACCACCCTTGCGCTCCTGCTCGTCGAGGCGAACCAGGAGCAGGGTCTGCACTGGGACCTCGCGCGCTACACCGTGGCGTACATGGCGCTCTTCAGCGGTGCGCACCTGGCGATACGACGTTTCGCCCCGTACGCCGACCCTCTGCTGCTACCGGTCGTCGCGCTGCTGAACGGCTTGGGGCTGGTGATGATTCACCGCCTCGACCTCGCCGCCGGCGAACTGTCCCAGGACGGCCTGGGCGGTACGGCGAACCAGCAGATGCTGTGGACCCTGCTCGGCGTCGTCGGGTTCTCGCTCATCGTGATCTTTCTTCGCGACCACCGGCTGCTGGCCCGCTACGGCTACGTCTGCGGGCTCACCGGCCTGGTGCTGCTCGCCATCCCCGCCGTGCTACCGCGCGCGTTGTCCGAACAGAACGGCGCCAAGATCTGGATTCGCTTGCCGGGCTTCTCGATTCAGCCCGCCGAGTTCTCCAAGATTCTGCTGCTGATCTTCTTCGCCGCGGTCCTGGTGTCCAAGCGCAGCGTCTTCACCAGTGCCGGCAAACACGTCCTGGGCATGGATCTCCCCCGCCCCCGTGACCTCGCGCCGCTGCTGGCCGCATGGATCGCGTCGGTCGGCGTGATGATCTTCGAGAAGGACCTCGGCACCTCGCTGCTGCTGTACGCGTCGTTTCTGGTGCTGGTGTACGCGGCGACCGACCGACTCAGCTGGGTGGTCATCGGGCTGGCCTTGTTCGCCGCGGGAAGCGTTGCGGCGTATCACATGTTCGACCACGTGCAGGTGCGCGTGCAGACGTGGCTCGACCCGTTCGCCGATCCCGACGGCGCGGGTTATCAGATGGTGCAGTCGTTGTTCAGCTTCGCCACCGGAGGGATCTTCGGCACCGGCCTGGGCAACGGTCAGCCCGGTACGGTGCCCGCCGCGTCGACGGACTTCATCATCGCGGCCGTCGGTGAGGAACTCGGTCTGGTGGGGCTGGCCGCGGTGCTGATGCTCTACACGATCGTGATCATCCGCGGCCTGCGTACCGCGATCGCCGTGCGGGACAGCTTCGGAAAGCTCCTCGCCGCGGGCCTGGCCTCGACGCTGGCGCTGCAGCTGTTCATCGTCGTCGGCGGGGTCACCAAGCTCATTCCGCTGACCGGGCTGACCACACCGTGGATGTCCTACGGCGGCTCCTCGCTGCTGGCGAACTACGCCCTGCTGGCGATCCTGGTGCGAATCTCGCACGCTGCGCGGCGTCCGATCATCGCCGGCCCCCAGACACCCACGCCGATCGCGGCGGCCAGCACCGAGGTGATCGAGAAAGTATGAACACCTCGCTGCGCCGCATCGCCGTCACGGTCATGGCCCTGATCGTGCTGTTGTTGGGCAATGCCACGCTGACGCAGGTGTTGACGGCCGACGGGCTGCGCTCGGATCCCCGCAACCAGCGGGTGCTGCTCGACGAGTACTCCCGCCAGCGCGGGCAGATCTCCGCGGGCGGCCAACTGCTGGCGTACTCGGTGTCCACCAACGGCCGATTCCGCTTCCTGCGGGTGTATCCCAATCCGCTGGCCTACGCCCCGGTCACCGGCTTCTACTCGCTGCAGTATTCGAGCAGCGGCTTGGAACGCGCGGAGGACTCCATCCTCAACGGCTCCGACGAGCGGTTGTTCGGCCGCAGGCTCGCCGACTTCTTCACCGGCCGCGACCCGCGCGGCGGCAACGTCGACACCACAATCAGGCCGCAGGTCCAGCAGGCGGCCTGGGACGCGATGGAAGAGGGCTGCGACGGTCCGTGCAAGGGTTCGGTGGTGGCCATCGAGCCGTCGACCGGCAAGATCCTGGCAATGGTGTCGTCGCCGTCCTACGACCCCAACCTGTTGGCCACCCACGACATGGCCGCCCAGACCGAGGCTTGGCAGCGGCTGCGCGACGACCCCGAGTCGCCGCTGCTGAACCGGGCGATCTCCGAGACCTACCCGCCGGGGTCGACGTTCAAGGTGATCACCACCGCGGCGGCACTGCAGCGGGGTGCGACGGTGAACACGCAGCTCACCGCGGCACCGCGAATCCCGTTGCCGGACAGCACCGCAACGCTGGAGAACTTTGGCGGCTCGGCCTGCGGCGGCGGCCCCACCACGTCGCTGCAGGAGGCGTTCGCCCGGTCCTGCAACACCGCGTTCGTCGAGTTGGGGATCGACACCGGCGCCGACGCGCTGCGTTCGGCCGCGCGCGGGTTCGGGCTCGACGCATCGGCCCCGGCGATCCCACTGCAGGTGGTCGAGTCCCGCGTCGGTCCCATCCCCGACGCCGCCGCGCTGGGCATGTCGAGCATCGGGCAGAAGGACGTCGCGCTGACCCCCTTGCAGAACGCCCAGATCGCCGCGGCCATCGCCAACAAAGGGGTGGCGATGAAGCCGTACCTGGTCGATAACCTGAAGGGACCGGACCTCTCGAACATCGCCACGACGGCCCCGCAGGAAGAGCGCCGGGCGGTGTCGGAGCAGGTCGCCGATACACTAACGGACTTGATGGTCGCCGCCGAGCAGGTGACTCAGCAGAAGGGAGCCATCGCCGGCGTGCAGATCGCATCCAAGACCGGCACAGCGGAGCACGGTACCGATCCACGCAACACCCCTCCGCATGCCTGGTACATCGCCTTCGCCCCGGCCCAGGCCCCCAAGGTGGCGGTCGCGGTCCTGGTCGAGAACGGCGGTAACCGGCTGTCGGCAACCGGCGGCGCGTTGGCCGCTCCGATCGGGCGGGCCACCATCGCCGCGGCCCTGCGGGAGGGCTCATGACAGCCCCCCAGCACGCAGTCGGCACAGCATGTGACCAGGGGGCCGTATGACGGCTCGCGTAGGGGTGACGCTGTCGGGGCGCTACCGGTTGCAGCGGCTGATCGCCACCGGCGGCATGGGACAGGTCTGGGAGGCCGTGGACTCCCGGCTGGGCCGTCGGGTCGCGGTCAAGGTGCTCAAGGCGGAGTACTCCACCGACCCCGAGTTCGTCGAGCGGTTCCGCGCCGAGGCGCGCACCGTCGCCATGCTCAACCACCCCGGCATCGCCAGCGTGTACGACTACGGCGAGACCGATATGGACGGCGAGGGGCGCACCGCCTACCTGGTGATGGAGCTCGTCAACGGTGAACCGCTGAACTCGGTGCTGAAACGCACCGGCAGGCTGTCGCTGCGCCATGCCCTCGACATGCTCGAGCAGACGGGCCGCGCCCTGCAGGTCGCCCACAGTGCGGGGCTGGTGCACCGCGACGTGAAGCCGGGCAACATCCTCATCACGCCGACGGGCCAGGTCAAGCTCACCGACTTCGGCATCGCCAAGGCCGTCGACGCCGCGCCGGTGACGCAGACCGGCATGGTGATGGGCACCGCCCAGTACATCGCCCCCGAGCAGGCCCTCGGGCACGACGCCACCGCCGCCAGCGATGTCTACGCGCTGGGAGTCGTTGGCTACGAATCGGTTTCGGGCAAGCGGCCGTTCACCGGTGACGGTGCTCTGACGGTGGCGATGAAGCACATCAAGGAGACACCGCCGCCGCTGCCCGCCGACCTTCCACCCAACGTGCGCGAGCTGATCGAGATCACGTTGGTCAAGAACCCCGGCATGCGATACCGCTCCGGCGGGGCGTTCGCCGACGCGGTGGCCGCGGTGCGCTCCGGTCGGCGCCCGCCGCGGCCGAACGCCGCGCCCTCGATCGGTCGGGCCGCGCCCACCGCTGTGCCGTCGGCCACCCAGGCCCGCGCCGCCGCCGACATGACCGGCCGCGCCCCGGCCACCGCCGCCCGCCCCCGCTCGGCGACCGGCAGCCATCGGCCTCCCCCGCCGCGGCGGACGTTCTCCTCGGGCCAGCGCGCGCTGTTGTGGGCCGCCGGCGTGCTGGGAGCGCTGGCGATCATCATCGCGATTCTGATCGTGCTCAACGCCCAGGACCGCCAGGACCGCCAGACCCCACCGCCCACGATCACCAACACGATCACCGAGACCACCCCGTTCGAGTCACCCGCGGCGCTTCCCGACGGGGCCGTCGAAGAAAGCGGTGGCGGTCGTGAGGGACAATCAGGGGTAACCACACCGCAGGCGATGGCGTCACCGGCAATGCCGCCGGTATTGCCGTCAGCCCCGGCACAGGAGCCCTACCAGTGGCGTTCGGCTCCAGAACAGACATTGCAATGACGACCCCGCAACACCTGTCCGACCGCTATGAGCTCGGCGAGATCCTCGGCTTCGGGGGTATGTCCGAGGTCCACCTCGCGCGCGACGTACGGCTGCACCGCGACGTCGCGATCAAGGTGCTGCGCGCCGACCTCGCCCGCGACCCGAGTTTCTATCTGAGGTTCCGCCGCGAGGCCCAGAACGCCGCGGCCCTCAACCACCCGGCGATCGTCGCGGTCTACGACACCGGCGAGGCCGAGACCCCGCAAGGCCCGCTGCCCTACATCGTCATGGAGTACGTCGACGGCGTGACGCTGCGCGACATCGTCCACAACGACGGCCCCATGGAGCCGCGGCGGGCCATCGAGGTGATCGCCGACGCCTGCCAGGCGCTGAACTTCAGCCACCAGCACGGCATCATCCACCGCGACGTCAAACCGGCCAACATCATGATCAGCAAGACCGGTGCGGTGAAGGTGATGGACTTCGGCATCGCCCGGGCACTGGCCGACGCCAACAGCGTCACCCAGACCGCGGCGGTGATCGGCACCGCGCAGTACCTCTCGCCCGAACAGGCCCGCGGCGAGAAGGTCGACGCCCGTTCCGACGTCTACTCGCTGGGCTGCGTGCTCTACGAAATCCTCACCGGCGAGCCACCTTTCATCGGTGACTCACCGGTGGCGGTGGCCTACCAGCACGTCCGTGAGGATCCGGTACCGCCGTCGCAGCGCAATCCCGCGATCGGCCCCGAACTGGACGCGGTGGTGCTCAAGTCGTTGGCCAAAAACCCCGACAACCGGTATCAGACCGCCGCCGAGATGCGCGCCGATCTGGTCCGGGTGCACAGCGGGGAGCAGCCGGAGGCGCCCAAGGTGTTCACCGACGCCGAACGCAGCTCGCTGCTGTCGGCGCCGACGGGCCATGAGCGCACCGAGCCGATCGACCCGATGCCACCGGTGCCGGCCCCCGACGACTCCGACCGCGACCGCCGCGGCTCGGTCGCCCGGTGGCTGGCAGCGGTCGCGGTGCTGGCCGTTCTAACTGTCGTGGTCACCGTCGCGATCAACATGTTCGGCGGAACCACCCGCAACGTCGAAGTGCCCGACGTCAGCGGTCAGCCGTCGGCGGACGCGATCGCCGAGCTGCAGAACCGCGGATTCAAGACCCGGACCCAGCAGCGGCCCGACTCGACGGTCCCCCCCGACCACGTCATCAGCACCGACCCCAGCGCCGACACGTCGGTCGGAGCGGGCGAGGAGATCACCCTCAACGTCTCCACCGGCCCTGAGCAGCGCGAGATCCCCGACGTCAGGAACCTGACCTACACCCAGGCGACGGAACGGTTGAAAGAGGCCGGCTTCGAGAGGTTCAAATCGTCATCCTCACCGTCGACACCCGAGCTGAAGGACAAGGTGCTCGGCACCAATCCCCCGGCCAATCAGACGTCCGCGATCACCAACGAGATCACCGTCATCGTCGGCTCCGGTCCCCAGAGCCGTCCCGTGCCGAACGTCGAGAACCAGCCGGAGGCGCCGGCGCGCGAGATCCTGACCGCCGCCGGGTTCACCAATGTGGTGTCGGTCCAGGTCGACAGCCCCGAACCCTGCGGACAGGTCATCGGCACGCTGCCTGCGGCCGGACAGGACTCCGCGGTCGACTCCCCCATCCAGCTGCAGCTGTCGGCGTGCAACCAGTTCGTGATGCCCGACCTGCGGGGCATGTTCTGGGTGGACGCGGAGCCGCGGCTGCGCGCGCTGGGCTGGACGGGTTTCCTGGACAAGGGCGCCGACGTGCAGAACAGCGGTCAGCGCACCAATGCGGTGGTGACTCAGAACCCGGCGCCCGGCAGCGGGGTCAACTTCGGGGACACGGTCACGCTGAACTTCGCGTCGTAGCGGCTTGTCGGCCGGCGGCGATGGCGCCGGCGACCTCGTCCTCCAATTGCCGCACCAGCGACTCGGCGGGCGCGGCGCCGCAGTAGCCGAGCCAGTTCGCCAGCATCCGGTGACCACCCTCGGTCAGGATCGACTCGGGGTGGAATTGCACGCCGTGGATCGGCAGCCCGACGTGGCGCACCGCCATGATGACGCCCCCCTCGGTGCGTGCGGTCACCTCGAGTTCGTCGGGCACCGTTTCGGGCAGGATGGTCAGCGAGTGGTACCTGGTGGCGGTGAAGGGATTCGGAAGTCCTTGCATCACACCGGAATCGGTGTGATGGACGACGCTGGTCTTACCGTGCAGCAGTTCGGGTGCGCGGTCCACGGTGCCGCCGAACGCGACCCCGATCGCCTGGTGCCCGAGGCACACGCCCAGAAGCGGGGTTCGCGCCGCCGCGCACGCCTTGACGAGCGGGATCGAGGCGCCGGCCCGCTCGGGCGTACCCGGGCCGGGGGACAGCAGCACACCGTCGAAATCAGCGGCGGCCTTGGCGATATCGGCGTCGGTGGCCAGCCGGTCGTCGTCGTTGCGCCATACCTGCGCCTGAACCCCGAGCTGACCGAGGTACTGCACGAGGTTGAACACGAAGCTGTCGTAGTTGTCGACGACCAAGACCTGCATCAGCCCAGGTTACTGGGTGCCCGCTCGGCCCACCGGGTCGTGGCGGGTGCGACGTGCCACACCGGGCGAGGCCGCGATCAATATCCGATCGGGCCCGCGGGCTTGGCGAACTGCATGCGCAGCGGCTCCTTGTGGCCGACCAGTTCGACCGACGCCCGCGGCTCTTCCGAATAGCCCAGGCCGAACCGCACCACGTACTGGCGATAGAGGGTGACCAGGGGAGCGGCCGCCAACGCGGCCTGCATCGCGCGCGCATCACCGATCGCGGTGATGACATAGGGCGGGCTGTACGTGCGCCCGTTGAGCAGCAGGGTGTTGCCGACGCACCTGGGCGCGGAGGTGCCGATGATGCGTTGGTCCTGCATCTGGATGCCCTCGGCCCCGGCGCTCCACAACGCGTTGAGGACGGCGTCGATGTCCTGCTGGTGCACCACGAGGTCGTCGGGCGTGGCGTCGCGGGGGAAGCGGCCCTCGGCGTCGCGTTGCGCGTCGTTGAGCGTGACGACCAGGCCGGGTCCGCGCAGTGGCTCCAGGCCCGCCTCGGAGGCCAACCGCGCCGAGCGCGCGGTGATCGCGGTCAGGGCCGCATCCGCACCCGGACTGCCCCCGTGATGGCTGTCGACGGACGACACCAACGCGTCGCGTTCTGCGCTGAGCCGGTCCACGGACTGTTGAGTCTCGCGGACCAGGTCGACAAGACGCGGGGCGTCGCTGCGGCGGATCTCGTCACCACCGGAGACACCGTGGGTGGCGGCAAGCAACAGGCCGGCGAGCAGACAGACCACCGGCACCCCGTACCGCCACGCCGACGACCACCGGCCGACCGTTTTGGGCGTCGGCTTTCGATGATGCGACCGCTGCAACTGGCTTCCCTGAATCTGAAGTGCCGGGCCTGGGTTAGGCTCGTACGTACATCGTCGCATTCAGTTGTCCCGAAGGTACCCATGCCCAAGTCCAAGGTCCGCAAGAAGAACGACTTCGCCACGAACCCGGTGAGCCGGACGCCCGTCAAGGTCAAAGCCGGGCCGTCGAGCACCTGGTTCGTCGTGCTGTTCGTCAGCTTGATGCTGATCGGCCTGGTCTGGCTGCTGGTCTTCCAGTTGGCGTCCTCGGCCATCCCGTTCCTCGCGGAGCTCGGCCCGTGGAACTACGCGATCGCCTTTGCCTTCATGATCACCGGGCTGTTGCTCACCATGCGGTGGCGCTGAGACAGCCTGCCTTGAATTGAATTCATCCCTGTCGCTTCGCGTTACCGTGCCAGCAACCATCCGGTAACCGGATCACACGGATGTGATTCATCCCCATTGGGGATAGCACTTGTGGATAACCGCATACATCCCGGTGGAAGGGTGTGTAGAACTCGTGCAGCAAACTCAATGGAGCCCAGCTACCGGTGGCATCGCGGCGTGTGCCGTAGGCGGAATTATCTTGGCTGCGGTCGCTGTGAGCCTGATCACAGACCCGCCGGGGCGCCTTCTCGGCGGTGTTGCCGGGGTGAGTTTGCTCGTGTTCGCAATCTTCTCGTGGCGCGCGCGGCCGAAGCTGGCAATCAAAAATGACGCCCTCGTCAGTCGCGGGTGGTTCGGCACGAAGGTTTTGCCGCGCACCGAGATCAAACTGATCCGGATCACCGAGTTCCGGCGGTTGGCCCGCAAAGTCCGGCTTCTTGAGATCGACACCAACAGCGGGGACCTGATCGTGTTCACCCGGTGGGATCTGGGCACCGACCCGTTGCACGTGCTCGACGCGCTGACCCAGGCCGGCTACGCCGGCCCGGGTTCCTCCTGAGCGATTACGTTGCCGGCGCCGAGACTGCGGTTACTGATGCGTACGGCGCGAACTTTGTCAGAAACCGTCGTCTCGGTGCGGTAAACCTTCGGCGGTCGCGCGTCAGGCGATCGTGATCGAGTCGACGACCACCGGGTCGGTCGGCCGGTCGCTGCGGTCGGTCGCAGTGGTCGCGATCGCGTCGACGACCTTCTGGGACTCGGGGTCGACAACCTCGCCGAAGATCGTGTGCTTGCGATTCAGATGCGGGGTCTTGGTGACCGTGATGAAGAACTGCGACCCGTTGGTGCCCGGGCCGGCGTTGGCCATCGCCAGCAGGTAGGGCCGGTCGAACTGCAACTCGGGGTGGAATTCGTCTTCGAACTTGTAACCCGGTCCGCCGCGACCCGTACCGGTCGGGTCGCCGCCCTGGATCATGAAGCCGTCGATGACGCGGTGAAAGACCACGCCGTCGTAGAAGGGTCCGGACGTGCCTCCCGATGCGTTCTCACCGCTGTAGTCCTTGGTGCCCTGCGCCAGGCCGACGAAGTTGGCCACGGTCTTGGGCGCATGGTTTCCGAAGAGTGCGATCTTGATGTCGCCGCGGTTGGTGTGCAGTGTCGCGGTCGCTGTCTGAATGGGGCTCGTCACGGGTTGCCAGTGTGCCACGCCGCGTTCGACGCCCTTCCGGCACCGTTGGGTTCGGGTAAATGGCAGGCTGTTGTGGTCGCACCCCCGGCCGCGAGAAAGGCACCCCCATGACCACCAGGACCGAGACCCGGTTGACCCCCGGCCAGCGCTTGAGCCGCGGCCTGAAGTACACGGCGGTCGGGCCGGTCGATGTCACGCGCGGCGCATTGGGCCTCGGGGTCAACGGCGCGCAGTCGTCGGCGGCGTGGGTGGGGGAGCGGTATCGCCGCGGCCGCATCAAGGCTCAGCTGAGCGAGGATCTGGCCGCCGCGCAGGAGGCGATCGCGCAGGAGCTCGCCGCGGCGCAGGAAGTCGTGTCCCAGGTTTTGCAGGGAGCGGCCCCGGCGCGTGCGGCGAAGGCCCGGCAGCGCAGGCGCCGGCTGGTGTTCGCAGCGGCCGGTGTCGTCGTGGTGGCCGGGGGAGCGGTGGCGTTCTCTATCGTGCGCAGGTCGACACAGCCGGAGCCGTCGCCGCTGCCGCCCAGTGTGGAAGTGACGCCGAAACCCTGAGCGCTGTCACCGCTGCAGTTTGACGAGCCCCTCCTGAGTCACGTGCGTGCCGTCACCGGACCGGCCAATCCGGGTTGCACTAAAAGTTCCGGAACGGAGGGCACTGGGAAAGCTGCATGGCCGTGCGCACCGTCAGTACTCGAGCGCCGCCAGAACCTCATCACATTGGAAGATTCGGTCATATCTGCCAGTTGTGCGCTGCCTGAGAATCCCCCGTTCAACCAACTTCGAGATGGCGGTGTTGGCCGCCTGATACGAGACGCCGTATAACTTCGCCGCCAGCGAGGCGGTGATCATCGGATAGCCGATCAGGTCGTCGGCAATTCGAAGCGAGACGCCCTTGGAACCCTGCAACGTCATCTGAAAGCTCTCCCTAAGAGCGAGGAGTTTGTCGACGCGTGCGATCACTTCGAGCGCCTCGGCGTGAATGGCCGCTGAGATGAAGCAGATCCAGGGATCCCACTCACCGGTTTGAGATAC
Organism: Mycolicibacterium novocastrense; assembly: GCF_001570485.1. GTDB lineage: Bacteria > Actinomycetota > Actinomycetes > Mycobacteriales > Mycobacteriaceae > Mycobacterium > Mycobacterium novocastrense. The sequence goes on along the minus strand of NZ_BCTA01000026.1, from coordinate 34,120 downwards.
GCGAAGCAGACCGTCCTGATACTCGGTTCTGTTCTGCTCAAGCCAGGGGGAGATGTTCAAGACCGGGTAGCGGAGATCTCCCGAAGCCATCAACTGAAGCGCCATCACCAGCCGCCCTAATCGGCCGTTGCCATCGTGGAAGGGGTGCAACGTCTCAAACTGGTAGTGCGCGGCGGCAACACGAATGATCGTCGGTATCGGACTTCTGGCGTCCCGGATCCAGGCTTGCCAAGCATCGAGCCCATCCAGGAGCCGATGGTCGGCGGGCGGCGGGACAAACCGCGCCGAAGTGACCCGACGATTGCCCACGCCGATGAACACCTGGGTTGTGCGTACGCTCCCGGCGTGCGGCCCATCACTCGCCGTGCCGCGCAACAACTCTTGCTGCAAATCTTCCAGCATGCGTATTGATATGGGTTGGCCTCGGGCCACCAGTTCGTAGGCACGCTCTGCGGCGGTCACGTAATTGCGGACTTCACTCACCGAGGCGGTTATCTCGTCAGCGTCTAGGAAGTCTGCTTCGAAAACATCGGATAGGGCCGCGTAGGTGCCCTCGAGCGCCGACGTGCTGACAGCTTCTCGACGTGTGGCTGGACGCGCGAGTAATGCGGGGTTCGGCAGGAGCGACGCCGCCTGGTCAGCGCGCGCCATCGCTGCAGTGGCATCGACAACCGCGTTGTACGTCGCCGCCTCGAGCTGTAGTTCAACGGGGAGCGGATCAGGTACGAACGCGACGCAGTCGTAATCTTCTTTGAACCGTGGGTCGTAGCCCGATATGTGAACGAGTTGTCCTATCGGGCTGGCACGCAGCTTTTCTACATCCATCACAGGTCCCACCTGTCGCAGTGCCACAACCTTGAAAACCAGGTCTGTAATTTCAAGGTTAACGGCTTAACCTTGAAAAGTGACACGCGAATGTGTGCGCCGGTGTTGGCACGCAGACAGCGTCGGAAGAAACTCGATCCACCGCCTCAGGCGGTTCAACTTGTGGAGCCTAGGAGAATCGAACTCCTGACATCTACCTTGCAAAGGTAGCGCTCTACCAACTGAGCTAAGGCCCCTGGTTTGCAGGCGGCGCATCGGGCGCCGCGTGCCACACCTCGATGCCGTGGCGCGAGCGCCAGACCGCGACGGTGGCTGCCGCGGCGATCGCCGTGACGATCAGCAGCACCCGTCTCATGGTGTGAACCTTTCCGTGGGGCTAGGAGGACTCGAACCTCCGACCTCTTCGTTATCAGCGAAGCGCTCTAACCGCCTGAGCTATAGCCCCGTTACCGCCGGGATGGCCGAGCGACGAGATTACCGCAATCGTGGGCTCGCGCCCAAACCGCGGTCTACGCCTCAATCCCCGTCGGCGAACCGACAATCGATCCGTCGGCGAGCCAGCAATCAATCCCGGTCGGCGAGCGTGACTTCCACGCCCCCGACCAAGTCCGTGGTCAAGTTGTAGATGAAGGCGCCGATGGTCGCCATCGCGGTCAGCAGCACGATGTTGACCAACCCGATCAGCGTCGCACCGCCGAAGATGGTTCCGCTGGACACCAATTCACCGCCGGAACCCCCGCCGGCGCTGGTGAGCAGGTCGCCGACGTTGGTGTTGAGCTTGCTCCACACGCCCATGCCGCCGAGCACGAGGTACAGGAACGCGACGGCGATCATCCACACGAAGAACAGCGCGACCGACAGCACCGCCGACACCTTGAGCGTGCTCCAGGGGTCGATCCGGCGGATCTGCATGCTGGCCCGCACCGGGCCCTTGTGCCGGGTGCCGACCTGGACGCGCGCCCCGGACGCGGGCCGGCTTCCGGCCTCCGGGTGCGGACGGTCGGCGGGCTTGCGCTGCTGGGCCGGGCGCGGCATCGGCCCGGACAGGTCCGGTAACTCGCTGGCGTACGCCTCGGGACGCGGTTGCTCGGGCCGCTCGCTGCGCGCCGGGACCTCCTCGGTGGGCGTCCCAGCGCCGACGATGAACCGATTCGGCCGGGCGCCGGCCGCGGGCGAGTTGTTCGGAGTACCGCGCTGGTCCTCGACCGCACGCTCGGGGGGATGGCCGTCGTCACCGGGGCCCTCGCCGCGCGGTCCGGGTGCTGGAGCCCGCCTCGGCGGCTCCGGGGGGCGCTGGCCCGGGTGCGGGGTCCGCGCCGCGGGGCCCCGCTGCCATGGCGGCACCTCGGCGCGGTCCGGGACCTCGGATCGGGCGCCGGGGGCGTCCTGGTTGGTCGCGGAGCCGTTGGCGCCGCCTGGACCGTCGCCCCCGCGGGGGTGTCCCGGCTCGTTCGGTGAACTCACCTACGGCTCCTCACTGGTCCCGTCCCCGGATCAGGCACCGGGGTCGGTGTTGACCTCGTCGGTGCTGTCGCCTTCCTCCGCGTTGCGTGCGATGGCTATCAGTGTCGTGCCCTCACCCAGGTTCATCAACCGAACACCCTTGGTTTGCCGCCCGGCCTTGCGAACCTGGCGAGCCGCCGTCCGGATGACGCCCCCACCGGAGGTGATGGCGTACAACTCTGTGTCGTCATCGACGATCAACGCTCCCACAAGATTGCCACGGCGCTTGTCGAATTGGATCGTCAGGACCCCTTTACCGCCGCGTCCCTGTACCGGGTACTCGTCGATCGCGGTGCGCTTGGCGTATCCGCCGGACGTGGCGACCAGCAGATACGTATCCGGTCGCACGACGTTGAGCGACAACAGCTCGTCGTCGGTGTTGAATCGCATGCCCTGCACGCCGGAGGTCGCACGACCCATCGGCCGCAGCGCCTCATCGGTTGCCGAGAACCGGATCGACTGCCCCTTGGCCGAGACCAGCAGCAGGTCGTCGTCGGCCGAACACAAGACCGCGCCGACGAGCTCGTCGCCGTCGCGCAGGTTCACCGCGACGATGCCGCCGGAGCGGTTGGAGTCGAAGTCCACCAGCCGCGACTTCTTCACCAGCCCCTTGCGGGTGGCCAACACGAGGTACGGCGCATCCTCGTAGGTCTTGAGCTGGATGACCTGTGCGATCCGTTCTTCCGGCTGGAACGCCAGCAGGTTCGCCACATGCTGGCCCCGCGCGGTGCGCGACGCCTCGGGCAGTTCGTATGCCTTGGCGCGGTAGACCCGACCCTGGGTGGTGAAGAACAGGATCCAGTCGTGCGTCGAGCAGACGAAGAAGTGGTTGACGATGTCGTCCTGTTTGAGCCCGGCGCCCTGCACGCCCTTACCACCGCGCTTCTGGCTGCGGTATAGGTCGGTCTTGGTGCGCTTGGCGTAACCGGTCTCGGTGATGGTGACGACGACGTCCTCGCGAGCGATGAGGTCCTCGTCGGCGACCTCCCCGTCGGCGGCCACGATCCTGGTGCGCCGGTCGTCGCCGTACTTGTCGACGATCTCTTTGAGTTCATCGCGAACGATCGCGCGCTGCCGTTCGGGCTTGGCCAGGATGTCCTCGAGGTCGGCGATCTCGGCCTCGATCTTGGCCAGGTCGTCGACGATGCGCTGGCGTTCCAGGGCGGCCAGGCGGCGCAGCTGCATGTCCAGGATCGCCTGGGCCTGGATGTCGTCGATGTCGAGCAGCTCGATCAGGCCCTGGCGCGCCACGTCGACGGTCTCCGACGCCCGGATCAACGCGATCACCTCGTCGAGTGCGTCGAGCGCCTTGACCAGACCGCGCAGGATGTGGGCCCGCTCGTTGGCCTTGCGCAACCGGTACCGGGTGCGACGCACGATCACGTCGAGTTGGTGGTTGACGTAGTGGCGGATCAGCTGGTCGAGGCGCAGCGTGCGCGGAACACCGTCGACGATGGCCAGCATGTTGGCCCCGAAGCTGGTCTGCAGCTGGGTGTGCTTGTAGAGGTTGTTGAGCACCACCTTGGCCACCGCATCGCGCTTGATCTCGATGACGATGCGCAGCCCGACCCGGTCGCTGGACTGGTCCTCGATGTTGGAGATGCCGGCCAGCTTGCCGTCGCGGACCTGCTCGGCGACCGAGGTGATGAAGTTGTCGTGGTTGACCTGATACGGCAGCTCGGTGATGACGATGCCGGTGCGGCCGCGGCTGTCCTCTTCGATCTCCACCACACCACGCATGCGCACCGACCCGCGGCCGGTGGTGTACATGTCGGAGATGCCCTGGGATCCGACGATCAGGCCGGAGGTGGGAAAGTCCGGGCCTTTGACGCGTTCGGTGACGGCGGCCAGCGTGGCCTCCTCGTCGGCCTCGAAATTCTCCAGGCACCAGTACACCGCGTCGGCCAGCTCACGCAGGTTGTGCGGCGGAATGTTGGTGGCCATACCGACGGCGATACCGCCCGAACCGTTGGCCAACAGGTTGGGGAACCGGCTCGGCAGGACGGTGGGTTCCTGCACCCGCCCGTCGTAGTTCGGGATGAAATCGACTGTCTCCTCGTCGATTTCGCGCAGCATCTCCATCGCCAGGGGAGTGAGCCGCGCCTCCGTGTTGTGGCTGACGAAGCCGTTTGTGATGAACGAGTGGTCATCGGTGTCGACCCTCAGGCTGTACACCGGCTGCACACCGCTATCAGTCACGGATGCCACACGCGCGTAGTAGAACCGGCCGTCGGTGAGTTCCTGAGCGATTGCCCGGACGTCGGGATCGGCGATGCGGCCGAGAATCTCAGCACCATCGCGTTGCCAGCGAGACAGCCGGTCGATGTTGTGTCTGTTCAGCCAGTCCTTGTCGACCCAGCGGCTGCCGCTGTGCTTACGAACGAATTGGGCGAGACCCGGCACGTAGTCGCCGTCCCGGCCGGCCGCCGCCTGGGGAAGTGCGTCCAATAGACCCTGCAGCTTCGCCTGCTTTATTCCGCCGAATCCGATCTGCGCAGCGAACAGTTCAGCCTGGGCCCTGCTTGTCAGCACGACCTTGTGCTCCCCGGTGGCGTGCACGTAGCGGCGCGAGATCACCCCGAATTCCAACAGCATCTGCTGGATGTCCTTGGCAAGACGTCCGCTGCGGGTCGAATACGAGACCTGAATCGTGTTCCTCGGCAACGCAGAACACGATCCGTCTCCCTCGAACAGCGCCTGCAGGAACACTCGCTTGACGGCAGCCGGTGCCTTCCACAACCATTCCGGCACCGCCTTGTCGGCTGAGCGCTGCCCAACCAACTCGCCGAGTCGAGACTTCTTCAGCGCCGTCAAATTATGTACGTCGAGTTCGTGGAGTAGGGAGCCCGAGGCGATGGTGCGCGACGATACGTAGCGGGGGCCGCCGACAATTGTGTCGTAAGCAGTCAGGACGGCGTTGAAGAACTCGCGGTCCAGATTGTTGAAGCCAGCACGGTTTTCCGATACGAAACCCTCGCTGATGAAGGCTCCGAGTAGTAGCGCCTCGAAAGCATCCTGCCAGTCCGCGGGACCGAACTCCGTCGGCGGGGTGCGCTGGAGAACCACGTGGTCGCCTGGTCGAATTTCTTCGGTCAGCTTCCACAGCAGCGTCGGCACACCACCCACGTCAACCAGGCATAGCAACGGGTGGTTGGCAGTGCCCGTGACCTCATAGCCTTCTGCGGTGCGAACGGTGTATGTCTCATGTTCGCCGGAATGGAACAATTTGTCGGCAACCACAGGGTCCCCGTGCCGGTCGAGGACCTTGAGATCAATGGCGTTGTCCGAGCTCGACCGCGCGCCCGCTACGACATCACGGATCCGTACGGATTGCCCGAATGGCAAGCGCACCAGCGCATCACCTGTGACGCAGTACCTCATGGCGGCCGGCGGGTCGTTGCCCGGCGAACCGAAGTTGCCCTGCCCGTCGACCAGCGGGTAGCGCAGCGACCACGGCTGGGCCATACGCACGAGGGTGTCGTAGATCGAGGCGTCACCGTGCGGGTGGTAGTTACCCATCGTCTCGGCTACGGAGCGTGCGGATTTCGCGTGGCTGCGGTCCGGGCGGAAACCGGAGTCGAACATCGCGTAGAGCACACGGCGGTGCACGGGCTTGAGCCCGTCGCGCACCTCGGGCAGCGCGCGCCCGACGATCACGCTCATCGCGTAGTCGATGTAGCTGCGCTGCATCTCCTGCTGGATGTCGACCGGCTCGATGCGGTCGCCTGCTTCGTCGCCGGGGGGCAACGTCGTATCAGTCATCAATCAGCCTTTAGTATCGGGTTGAATTTGCGCCGGCAACATCGCCGCTAAACATCAAGGAAGCGAACGTCTTTGGCGTTGCGGGTGATGAAGCTGCGGCGGGCTTCGACGTCTTCGCCCATCAGGATGGAGAACAGTTCGTCGGCGGCCGCGGCGTCGTCGAGGGTGACCTGGCGCAGCACCCGCACCGAGGGGTCCATCGTGGTCTCCCACAGCTCCTTGGCATCCATCTCGCCCAGACCCTTGTAGCGCTGGATACCGTCGTCGGTGTTGATCTTCTTGCCCGCCTTGCGACCGGCTTCGAGCAGCCCGTCGCGTTCGCGGTCGGAGTAGGCGAACTCCGGTTCGCTGCGCTGCCACTTGAGCTTGTAGAGCGGGGGTTGGGCCAAAAACACGTGGCCGTTTTCGATGAGCGGCTTCATGAACCGGAACAACAGCGTCAGCAGCAGGGTGGAGATGTGCTGGCCGTCGACGTCGGCATCGGCCATCAGCACGATCTTGTGGTAGCGCAGTTTGGAGATGTCGAATTCGTCGTGGATGCCGGTGCCCAGCGCGGTGATGATGGCCTGGACCTCGGTGTTCTTGAGCACCCGGTCGATGCGGGCCTTTTCGACGTTGATGATCTTGCCGCGCAACGGCAGGATCGCCTGAAACATCGAGTCGCGCCCGCTCTTGGCCGAGCCGCCGGCCGAATCACCCTCGACCACATACAGTTCGGACTTGCGTGGGTCGGTGGAACGGCAGTCGGCCAACTTGCCGGGCAGACCGCCGATGTCGGTGGCGCTCTTACGGCGCACCAACTCACGCGCCTTACGTGCGGCGATGCGGGCCTGCGCCGACGAAACCGCTTTGTTGACAACGGTCTTGGCCTCGGCGGGGTTGGCGTCGAACCAGTGCGTCAGCTCCTCGTTGCAGATCTTCTGCACAAACGACTTGACCTCGGTGTTGCCGAGTTTCGTCTTGGTCTGGCCTTCGAACTGCGGTTCGGCGACCTTCACCGAGATCACCGCGGCCAGCCCCTCGCGGATGTCGTCACCGGTGAGGTTGGGGTCCTTCTCCTTGAGGAGCTTCTTGTCCTTGGCGTACTTGTTGACCACCGACGTCAGCGCGGCGCGGAAACCTTCCTCGTGGGTGCCGCCCTCGTGGGTGTTGATGGTGTTGGCGAAGGTGTGCACCGACTCGGAATACCCGGCGTTCCACTGCATCGCGATCTCGACCTCATGACCGGGACCCTTGCCGTCGAAATCGATGATGCTCTGTTGGATCGCCGTCTTCGTGCGGTTGATGTGCTTGACGAAATCCACCAGACCGCCGGGGTAGTGGAACACCCGGTGCTTGACCTTGTGCGCACCCTTGTCCTCGGCCGCCTTCTCGTCGGCGGTCTTCGGCGCCTCGGCGGTATCGCTGACCACCTCGTCGACGACCTCTTCGGCGGTCACCCGCTCGTCGGTCAGCTCGATGGTCAAGCCCTTGTTCAGGAACGCCTGCTCCTGCAAGCGCCGGGCCACGGTCTCGAAGTCGTATTCGGTGGTCTCGAAGATGTCCGGATCGGCCCAGAACCGCACCGTCGTCCCGGTCTCCTTGGTCTTGCCGCCCTGCTTGAGCTCACCGGGCACCGAACGGTCGTAGTACTGGAACCACTCGTAACCGTCACGCAGGATCGTCACCTCGACCCGCGAGGACAGGGCGTTGACCACCGAGACACCGACGCCGTGCAGACCGCCCGACACCGCATACCCGCTGTTCTCGCCGCCGAACTTGCCGCCGGCGTGCAGCTGGGTCATGACCACGTCGACGGTCGGGATGCCCGCCTGCTTGTGCTTCTCGACGGGGATGCCGCGGCCGTCATCGGTCACGCTGACGCTGCCGTCGCCGAGGATCTTCACGTCCACCCGGGTGGCGTAGCCGGCCATCGCCTCGTCGATCGCGTTGTCGACGACCTCCCAGATCAGGTGATGCAGACCACGCTCGCCGGTGGACCCGATATACATGCCCGGACGTTTGCGGACGGCTTCGAGACCCTCGAGAATGGTGATTGCATCGGCGCCGTACTCCTTGGGAGCACTCTTCTTCTGGGCAGCCACGTTGGACGGGTCTCCTTGGTCTCTTGCCGGGGACGGCTGGCGCGGCGGTGGACCACCGCCTGCGGATCTGCTTCCATCCTACCGGCAGAGCTTGACAGCACCGACTCTGAGGCGGCGTTTCTGCACACCTATTTGGGCCGCCTGTGGAATTTCTCGATCTCGGGTGCCTGAAGACGCTTGAGAACTAGGATTGCGGCGTTCTCGCGCCTTTGAGGCAACTGCCGTCCGGTCGCTATCCGTACGTGTCGCGGGGGCCTCGGCCCGCGATGTGATAGCGGCCCTTGCGCCACGACGGCGCGACCGGTCCGACGATCTTCAGCGATCTGACGACGCCGTCGCCCACCGCGTCCGCGATCTTGGCCAACACCTGCGCCTGCACCATCCGCAACTGCGTGGCCCATGCCGTGGACTCCGCCGAGATGGTCAACACACCCTCGTTGAGGGAGGTCGGCGTCGCGTGTGCGGCGATACCCTCACCGACGACGCCGGGCCAGCGGCCGAACACCGCGCCCTCGGCGACGCGTCCGGACCATCCGCGGCTGCGGGCCAGTTCGCTTGCGGCGGGGCCGAACGGCTGCGGATCGCGGGAGTCCGGGCCGGGACCCGACCAGCGCCGACGCGCATTACCGGCGATCTTTCGCGGCGCCGCGCCGCGGCCGCGACCGACCTCCTTACCCTGGCTGCGCGCCGCACCGCGCGCTTCCTCTAGCGTGCGCCGGACCAGATCCATCCCGCGCAGGTGCGCCAGGTGTTCGGGCGGTCCCGCTGCATCGTCAGGCGAGGTCATGGCTCCACCACCGAGATTCGTCCGAGATCCTCGTCGCGCATCGTCACTCCAATCCTGCGCGCGTCCCAATCGGCTGGGACGTCCTCAGGTACGGCCGCGGTGACCAAGACCTGCTCGGCCGAGGCCGCCACCGCGGCCAGCGCCTGCCTGCGCGCCTTGTCCAGCTCAGCGAACACATCGTCGAGCAGCAACACCGGATCGCCCCCTTCCGCACGGAGTAGTTCATAGGCAGCCAGCCGCAGCGACAGCGCCATCGACCATGATTCCCCATGGCTGGCAAAGCCTTTCGCGACCTGATCGCCCAACCGCAGTTCGAGGTCGTCGCGGTGAGGCCCCACCAGGCACACCCCGCGTTCCAGTTCGGAATCGCGCCGGCGCGCCAAGGCATCCAGCAGGGCCGCCTCGAACATCTCGGCATCGGCGGTGCCCGCCGCCGCCTCTGCCTCGACCACCTCCACGCCGCTGCGGTAGCGGATCGCCGCAGGCCGCGACGACGGCGCCAGCAGCTGGTATGCCTTCTCCACCTCCGGTGCCAGCTGATTGACCAGATCCACCCGTGCGGCGATGAGCTTCGCCCCCGTCTCGGCGAGGTGGCCGTCCCACACGTCGAGGGTGTCGAAAACACTTCGATCACCACGGAATCGAGCACCGGAGGCCGTCTTGAGCAGCGCGGTCCGCTGGCGCAGCACCTTGTCGTAATCCGCGCGGATCGCGGCGACCTGCGGGCGCCGGGTGGTGGCGAGTTCGTCGAGAAAGCGGCGCCGCTCACCGGGATCGCCACGCACCAGGGCCAGGTCCTCCGGGGCGAACAGCACGGCCCGCAGCACGCCGAGAATCTCGCGAGCGGAGCGCACGGGGGAGCGGTTGATGCGGGCCTTGTTGGCCCGCCCGGCCGTGATCTCCAGATCCACCGCCAGTTCCCGGCCTTCGTTGACGACGATGGTCGACACCACCGCACGTCCGGCGCCGGTCCGGATCAGCGGTGCGTCCGTGGCGACCCGATGCGATCCGAGGGTCGACGAATACCAGAGTGCCTCAACGATATTCGTCTTACCGAAGCCGTTCGGCCCGACGAACACGGTCCGGCCGGGCTCGAGATCCAATTCGACGCTCGGCCACGATCGGAAGTCGGTCAACGCCAGGCGGCGGACGTACACGACGCGACCGCCTACCCCGACTCGCTGACCCGTTTGACCGCGTGCCCACCGAACTGGTTGCGCAGAGCAGAAACCGCCTTCATCGCGGGGGAATCCTCCTGGCGGGAGGCGAACCGGGCAAACAGCGACGCCGCGATCACCGGCATCGGCACTCGGTGATGGATGGCCTCCTCGACGGTCCACCGACCCTCGCCGGAATCCTCGGTGTATCCGCTGATCTCACCGAATTCCGGGTCCTCCTTCAACGCCTTGGCGAGCAACTGCTGCAACCAGGACCGCACGACGGTGCCGTTGCTCCACGCCTGGATGACGGCTTGGGTGTCGGTGATCAGGTCCTCGGCGGCCAACAGCTCGTAGCCCTCGGCGTAAGCCATCATCAGGCCGTACTCGATACCGTTGTGCACCATCTTCGCGTAATGGCCCGCACCGACCGGCCCGGCGTGCACGAAACCGTCTTCCCGCGGCCCCGGCGGCCGCAAGGTGTCGAAGATCGGCATCACGCGTTCGACGTCGGCGTCGCTGCCGCCAACCATCAGGCCATAGCCTTCCGTCAATCCCCACACCCCGCCGGAAACACCGGCATCGATGAACGCAATTCCCTTCTCGCCCAACAGTTTCGCATGCGGGCCGTCCTCGGTGTAACGGGAATTTCCGCCGTCGATGACCAGATCGCCCGCGTCGAGCTCATCGGCCAGAGCGGTGATGGTGTCGCGGGTGATCGGTCCTGAGGGCACCATCACCCACACCACCCGCGGGGCATCGAGGGCGTCGGCCAGGGCCGCGAGCGTGGGCACGTCGGTGACTTCCGGTCTCGGGTCGTATCCGACGACCTCATGACCTCCTTTGCGCAGGCGCTCGCGCATGTTGAAGCCCATTTTGCCGAGACCGACCAGGCCGAGTTGCATGTGCGCCCCTTCTCCGGCGTTCTTTGGCGTCAGCCGGTTCAGCCGGGTAGGCGCACCGGCATCAGCAGGTAGACGTAGTCGGTCTGTTGCGCGGGGAACGGTCCCGCCGCACCGACATCCGTGTCGTCGTCGTTGGCCGGACGCAACACCGCGGGACGGCTGGGTGTGGTGAAACCGAAGGTGACTCGCTCCGAATGCAACGAGCTCAGACCGTCCGTGAGATACGTGGGGTTGAACGCGATGGTCAGCGGATCACCGGCGAAACTGACCGGAAGGTCCTCCTCGGCGCGGCCTACGTCGTCGGCGCCCGCCGACAGGTGCAACGAGTCCTCAGAGAATTCCATCCGCACCTGGGCGCCGCGATCGGCCACCAGCGCCACACGCTTGATGGCCTCGGTGAGTTCACCGACCCCGATCGTCGCCATCGCGGTGTGCTCGGTGGGCAGCAACTGCCGGAACTTCGGGAACTCCGCATCGAGCAGACGGGTGGTACTGCGCTTGCCCCCACTGCTGATACCGAGCAGCCCCTCCTTACCGACCGCCGATCCCGCGCCCAGCGCCAGATGCACGTCACCGCCGTCGGAGCCGGCTTTGGCCGCTTCCGAAAGTGTCTTGGCCGGCACCAACACCGCCGCCTCCAGGTCGGGACCGGCCGTCGACCATGTCAGCTCGCGAACCGCCAGGCGGAACCGGTCGGTTGCGGCCAAAACCACTTTCTCCCCGGCGATTTCGACACGGATGCCGGTCAACATCGGCAGCGTGTCATCGCGGCCGGCCGCGACGGCGACCTGGCCGATCGCTTCGGAGAACAGCTCAGCGGATATGACACCGGTCTCGTCGGGAAGCGCGGGCAGCGTGGGGTAGTCCTCGACGGCCATCGTCGGCAACGAGAAGCGCGAACTACCACACGTCAGCAAAACCCGCGTGCCGTCGACGCTCACATCGATCGGTTTGGCCGGCAGCGCCCGGGTGATGTCGGACAACAACCGACCGGAAACCAAAACGCTGCCCGGTGAAGCGATCTCGGCAGGCACCCGCACCTCGGCGGAAACCTCGTAGTCGAATCCCGAAATCGTCAACCCGTCCTCGGAGCCGGTGAGCAAGACGCCGGCGAGCACCGGGACCGTGGGCCTGGTGGGCAGATTGCGGGCCACCCATGCCACGGCTTCGGCGAAGTCTTCACGTACCAGGCGGAACTTCAGATCGGTGACACCAACCGTTGTCGTCGCCACGTCCATAGGGTCCCTTCGATCACAATCACGACAAGCCTCGAGCAGCGGTTTCCCGGTGTCTCACCACGCGTCTCAACGATGCGTCCCCGACGACCGTAACGGCTGTGCTGAATCACCGTAGAGCTTTCCGCCCCAACTTGAAAGCTAATCGATCGCGGTGACATCGCCGCCGTCCGGCCGGTGTGACCGTCGGTGGTTCCGAGCTTCCCCAAGGGCCTTCTTCGAAGGAGATTCTTCAGAGATATACAAGCAACAGTATTAGGGCCTGTGAATGCTGGGGATGAATACATGTCGGTGCTGCTTACGGGCACAGGCGCCTGTGAGGTAACTGTGGATGAAGGCGGCGCCGGGCGGGACAAACTGTGGAGACGCCGGGGGTTGTGTAGCAATCGGCTGATAGTCCGCGGGTTGATCCCAGGTTCTCCACATCGGTGTGCACAACGCCGCGCTGTGACTGGTGATGCCGGCGTTACAGAAGATTTTTGAAGAAATTTTGTCGGGACGGCCACATCCGGGCGCGATCGATCGCGACGGAAGGGGAGGGGGTGCGGGCGGATTCAGCGCTTGGAGCGCTGACGGATACGCGTGGTGAGTTCTTTCACGTGATCGAATACCTCACGGCGCTCGGCCATCTCACCGCGAATCTTCTTCTCCGCGTACATCACGGTGGTGTGGTCGCGGCCGAACGCCTGCCCGATCTTCGGCAGGGACAGATCGGTCAGCTCGCGGCACAGGTACATCGCGATCTGTCGTGACTGGGCGAGCGCACGGGTCTTACCGGGGCCGCGCAACTCCTCGACGGTGGTCTCGAAGTACTCGGCGGTGGCGGCCATGATCGCCGCGGTGCTGATCTGCATGGTGCTGGCGTCGGAGATCAGATCGCGCAGCACGATCTCGGCCAGCGACTTGTCGATCGCCGTCTTGTTCAACGACGCGAACGCGGTGACGCGGATGAGGGCGCCCTCGAGTTCGCGGATGTTGCGCTCGATGCTGCTGGCGATGAGCTCGAGGACGTCATCGGGAACATCGAGACGGTCCATCTGAGCCTTTTTGCGCAGGATGGCGATCCGCGTCTCCAGCTCCGGCGGCTGGACGTCGGTGATCAGTCCCCACTCGAAACGGGTGCGCAGCCGGTCCTCGAGGGTGGCCAACTGCTTGGGGGGCCGATCTGAGGAGATAACGATCTGCTTGTTCGCGTTGTGCAGGGTGTTGAAGGTGTGGAAGAACTCCTCCTGGATGCCTTCCTTGCCCTCGATGAACTGGATGTCGTCGACCAGCAACACGTCGATGTCGCGGTAGCTACGCTTGAACGACGCCTTGCGATCGTCGCGCAGGGAGTTGATGAAGTCGTTGGTGAATTCCTCGGTCGACACGTACTTGACGCGCATGCCGGGAAACAGCCGCTGGGCGTAGTTGCCGGCCGCGTGCAGCAGGTGCGTCTTGCCCAGCCCGGATTCGCCCCAGATGAACAACGGGTTGTACGCGCGGGCCGGTGCCTCGGCGATCGCGAGCGTCGCCGCGTGAGCAAAGCGATTCGAGGCGCCGATGACGAACGTGTCGAAGGTGTAGCGCCGGTTGAGATTGACCGCGGTGGCGTCATCGGTCAGCGTGCTGGGAGGTCGGCTGGTGAAGTAGGTCGGCCAACTTTCCTCGGCGCTGGCCCGGGCTTCGAGGTCGTCGTCGACTTCGTCGGGTTCGCCGACGGCCGCCAGTCCGCTCAACGGACCGTCGGTGTCGTCGGGCCCCGGGTCGGCGATACGCACACCCAGTTCAACGCGCTGGCCGAGCTGGCGGCTCAACGCGGTGATGATCGGCTCCCGCAGGTGACGTTCGATCTCGTTCTGCACGAACGGGGTGGGCACCGACAGCAGGGCGAAGCCCTCGGTGATCACCAGGGGTTTGACCAGCTTCAACCAGGCTCTTTGCTGAGGAGTCAGGCCCGGGCCCGCCATGTCGCCACCCGCTCCCGCGGGGCTGCCGTTGAGTTCGGCGACCACCGTGTTCCACACGGCTACGAACGGGGGGTCGGGGTCAGCTGTCAACGACGACTACCCCCTTGCGGCCGGCCCAGAGACGACCAAAAGGAACGATGACGATCTGTCCACAAAGTTATCCACAGGCTGTGGAGACTGGACAGTCGTCGTCGTTCTGTTTTCCACCGGCGGGGAGGCCGCGGGTCGGGCCACATCACAGATGTGTGGGCTCACGACTGGTCGGGCATCCTCGCTTCGTTGTCCGTCGCCGTTTCGTTATCGAAGCGGCATTGGCAGAAGCTAACAGTTTTCTTCGCGGGTGCCAACCGTTCTGCCACATTGCGTGGACGGATATTTTCCGCTGTTGGTCGGCGGTGACGCGTGTTGCAAATGTGGCTGTCCACACGGTCATTCGGCCAGGTTTGACCCAGCGAAATCTCCTCAGTACCCTCGAACAGTCGCCCGTACGAGGCGATACGGCTGCGACCCGGGCATCGACCGGGGACCGCGCCGGCTAGCAAGATGGACGAGCTTACCAACGGCAACTGCGTCCAAACCGATTCGTACGTCGTCGGTGGGGGATGCGGGTGCCAGACGCAACAAGGAGACAGCCGTGGCCAAGGGCAAGCGGACCTTCCAGCCGAACAACCGGCGCCGGGCGCGTGTGCATGGCTTCCGGCTGCGGATGCGCACGCGGGCAGGTCGTGCGATCGTCACGAACCGGCGGAGCAAGGGTCGGCGCAAGCTGACCGCGTGACTCCCACGTGACTTCGAGCGGGAGTTGACGCTGGTGCTTCCGGCGCGGTACCGCATGACGCGTTCGACGGAGTTCGGGAACACGGTCAGCCGAGGGGTGCGCGCAGTGCAGCCCGATCTCGTCGTGCACGCGCTGCGGTCCGACGAAGGCTCCGAGCCGGGGCCCCGGATTGGTCTGGTGGTTTCCAAAGCGGTCGGCACCGCGGTGCAACGCCATCGCGTGGCCCGGCGACTGCGTCATGTCGCACGAACCGTCATCGAGGAGCTGGACCCCGCCGATCGGGTGGTGATCCGCGCGCTCCCCAGCAGCCGGCACGCGATCTCGGCGCGGCTCGAACAAGAACTGCGCACAGCGCTTCGCCGAGCCAGACCCAAGACCGAGGCATCCCGGTGAGGACGAGGGTGAGGTCCGTCGGCGCGTGGACGGCCCGCGCGGTCATCTACGTGATCCAGCTGTACCGGCACACCATCTCGCCGCTACGGCTGCCGACGTGTCGATTCACCCCGACCTGTAGCCAGTACGCGGTGGATGCACTGACCGAGTACGGGCTGGTGCGCGGCGGTTGGCTCGCGACGGTACGGCTGTTGAAATGCGGGCCATGGCATAGGGGAGGATGGGATCCGATCCCGGACCGCCCGGCAGCCGGCGGACACGGCGACGCAGACGTGGCGGGCGCTCCCGCGGACGAGTCTTCACAGGATCGGGACACCGCTGCCGACGTCACTGGCGGCC
Organism: Mycolicibacterium novocastrense; assembly: GCF_001570485.1. Taxonomy (GTDB): domain Bacteria; phylum Actinomycetota; class Actinomycetes; order Mycobacteriales; family Mycobacteriaceae; genus Mycobacterium; species Mycobacterium novocastrense. Next base: position 18,403 of record NZ_BCTA01000026.1, on the reverse strand, counting down.
ATCCAGCATTGCGAGCAGGAAGCGAGACGCGTGTTTAACTGGTTCAGCCTCGACATCATCTACTACCCGGTGTCGGCGATCATGTGGGTCTGGTACAAACTGTTCGCCTTCCTGCTGGGGCCGTCGAACTTCTTCGCTTGGGCGCTCTCGGTGATGTTCCTGGTGTTCACCCTGCGCGCGATCCTCTACAAGCCGTTCGTGAAGCAGATCCGGACGACGCGCCAGATGCAGGAGTTGCAGCCCCAGATCAAGGCGCTGCAGAAGAAGTACGGCAAGGACCGTCAGCGCATGGCGCTGGAGATGCAGAAGTTGCAGCGCGAGCACGGCTTCAACCCGATCCTGGGGTGCCTGCCGATGCTGGCTCAGGTGCCGGTGTTCCTCGGACTGTTCCACGTGTTGCGGTCCTTCAACCGGACGCAGGGCGGATTCGGTCAGATCCAGTTGTCGGTGGAGCAGAACCGGGCGACCGGGAACTACGTCTTCAGCCCGACCGACGTCGCGAACTTCCTCGACGCGCACCTGTTCGGAGCGCCGTTGGGCGCGACCATGATTCAGACCACCGGCCTGGATGCCTTCACCGAGTTCAACCGGGCGGCGGTCATCGGGGTCGGCGTGCCGATCATGATCCTCGCCGGGATCGCCACGTACTTCAACAGCCGCGCCTCGATCTCGCGCCAGAGCCCGGAGGCCGCCGCCAACCCGCAGACGGCGATGATGAACAAGTTGGCGCTCTACGTCTTCCCACTCGGCGTCGTCGTCGGCGGGCCGTTCCTGCCGCTGGCCATCATCATGTACTGGCTCGCGAACAACATCTGGACCTTCGGTCAGCAGCACTACGTGTTCGGCAAGATCGAGAAGGAAGAAGAGGCGAAGAAGCTCGAGGCCCAAGAGCGGCAGGCGAAGAATGCACCGCCGCCGGGGGTCAAGCCGAACCGGAATCGCAAGGCCCAGGCCGCGAAGTCTCCCGAGACGGCGGAGCCGGTTGAGGGCGACGAGGCCGACAGCAGCGAGCCCGCGTCGGAGAACGGCGCGCCGGGCAAGAAGCCGACGGGCAGCAGTCCGGGCAAGGCGGCCAGCGGAGCGACGAACCGCACGCCGCGGCCCGGCGCGAGCCCGCGCCCCGGATCGCGGCCCAAGAAACGTAAACGGTGACCGGACCAGCCCGGTGGGATGAGGAGGGAACGACATGACTGACGCCGAGACGACCGAGCGCGACGAACTCGTTGATGAGGACAGCGGCGCCGCCGCGCCGGTAGCCGAGGACGATCTGGAAGAGAAGCTGGTCGCCGAGGGCGAGATCGCGGGCGACTACCTCGAGGAGTTGTTGGACCTACTGGACTTCGACGGTGACATCGACCTCGACGTCGAGGGGGACCGCGCGGTCGTGAGCATCGACGGCGGCGCCGACCTCAACAAGTTGGTGGGGCGCAAGGGCGAGGTTCTCGACGCGTTGCAGGAACTGACGCGGCTCGCTGTGCACCAGAAGACGGGGGAGCGCAGCCGGCTGATGCTCGACATCGCGCGGTGGCGGCGCCGCCGCCGCGACGAGTTGGCCACACTGGGCGACAAGGTGGCGCGCCGTGTGCTCGAGACCGGGGAGCGCGAAGAGCTCGCCCCGATGACGCCGTTCGAACGCAAGATCGTGCACGATGCGGTGGCGGCGGTGGACGGCGTCCACAGCGAGAGCGAGGGCGTCGAGCCGTCGCGGCGCGTGGTCGTCCTCGCCGACTGATTCAGAGTTACAACTGTGTAGTTCATTGGCGTCGTCGGTCCGACGCGACGATCCGGAGGATGTTTCACGTGAAACATGGGGAGGTGTCGGCGCCGCCGGACGCGGCCGCCTCCTTGTTCAAAGAGCGCCTCGACCTGATCGAGCGATACGCGGCGACGCTGGCCGGCGCGGGCGTCGAACGCGGCCTCATCGGTCCGCGGGAAGTCGACCGGATCTGGGACCGCCACATCCTCAACAGTGCGGCGCTGTCCGAGCTCGTCGGGGCCGACGCCCGAGTCGCCGACATCGGTAGTGGCGCGGGCCTTCCCGGGATACCGTTGGCGTTGGCCCGACCCGACCTCCAGGTGACGCTCATCGAACCACTTCTGCGGCGCAGCGACTTCCTGCGCGCGATAGTCGACGAACTCGGGATCGACGTGGCGGTCGTGCGTGGACGGGCCGAGGAGCCGGGGGTAAGGAAGCAATTGGGGGAGACGGACGTAGTGGTGTCCAGGGCGGTGGCCTCCCTGGACAAACTGACTCGATGGAGCATGCCGCTCCTTCGCGTCGACGGCCACATGCTTGCCCTCAAGGGTGAGCGTGCCGAAGAGGAGATCCGCGACCATCGGCGTGTGATGGCGTCGCTCGGCGCGGCCGATGTAAGGGTGATGAGGTGTGGCGCGAACTACTTGGATCCACCCGCGACCGTCGTCGTGGCACGGCGGGAGAAGGCGGTAACGCACCGGCCAACGGGCAGGCGACGAGGATGACGGCGCCACGGAACGGGGCCCGGGGACCCGCCGAACCCGCCGGCCGGGCAACCAATGTTTCACGTGAAACCGGCGCCGCCGCTCAGGCAGCCAACGGCGCTCCGGCCGATGTTTCACGTGAAACCACGCCCGGCGCCGCCAGCGCCCCCAAAGAGAAGTGGCCGGAGAAGCCGGCGCAGGACCGGTGGGAGGATCCCGTCGGCATCGACACCCCGATCGGCGCCGAGGCCGAACGCGCCGTGCGACTGCTTCACGCCGCGTCAAAGGGCAGCCTTCCCCGACCCGATCGGCAGCGCGTGTTCACGATCGCGAACCAGAAGGGCGGGGTCGGCAAGACGACCACGGCCGTCAACATCGCGGCGGCGCTCGCTCTCCAGGGACTGCAGACGCTCGTCATCGACCTCGATCCGCAGGGCAACGCGAGCACGGCACTGGGCATCGAGCACCGACCGGGAACGCCGTCGTCGTACGAGGTGTTGATCGGGGAGATCCCGTTACGCGATGCTCTGCAGCGCAGCCCCCACAACGAGCGGCTCTACTGTGTGCCCGCGACCATCGACCTGGCCGGCGCCGAGATCGAGTTGGTCAGCATGGTGGCCCGCGAAGGCCGCCTGCGCGCGGCGCTGGCGTCGCTCACGGAGTTCAACTTCGATTATGTGTTCATCGACTGTCCGCCGTCGCTCGGCCTGCTGACCATCAACGCGTTCGTCGCCGCGCCGGAGGTGCTGATCCCGATCCAGTGTGAGTACTACGCACTGGAAGGCGTCGGCCAGCTGATGCGGACCATCGAGATGGTCAAGGCACACCTCAATCCGCAACTCGATGTGACCACGGTGATCCTGACGATGTACGACGGGCGCACCAAGCTCGCCGACCAAGTCGCTTCCGATGTGCGGGCGCACTTCGGGGACAAGGTGCTACGCACCGTCATCCCGCGCAGCGTCAAAGTGTCCGAGGCGCCCGGTTACGGGATGACGATCCTCGGCTACGACCCGGGCTCGCGCGGAGCGATGAGCTACCTGGATGCGAGCCGCGAGATCGCGGAGCACCGATGAGCGCCTGCGCCACAGCACAGACCGGGCCAAAACCGGAACAACCGATGAGCGGTTGCGTAGAAAGGCAGAACGTACCGATGAACGCTTGCGCGAAGAGGAGTAGATGATGAGCCAACCCACCCGCAAGCGCAGCGGACTCGGCCGCGGCCTGGCTTCGCTCATACCCACCGGACCCGCCGACGGTGACCACTCCGAACTCGGTCCGCGAATGGGCGACGCGGCGGCCGATGTCGTGATCGGCGGGCCGTCGAACGGGGGCGTGACCAACGAGGTGGGCGCGGTGTACCGCGAAATCGACCCCGCGTCGATCGAGCCGAATCCGCGCCAGCCGCGCCAGGTCTTCGACGAGGAGGCGCTCGCCGAGCTCGTCCACTCGATCCGCGAGTTCGGTCTCATGCAGCCGATCGTCGTGCGTACGCTTCAGCGGCCCGAACCGGGGGCGCCCCGCTACCAACTCGTGATGGGGGAGCGGCGCTGGCGCGCGGCCCAGCAGGCCGGCCTCGCCACGATTCCGGCGATCGTCCGCGAGACCACCGACGACAGCATGCTGCGCGACGCGCTGTTGGAGAACATTCACCGCGCCCAGCTGAACCCGCTCGAGGAGGCGGCCGCCTACCAGCAGCTGCTCGACGAATTCGAGGTCACCCACGATGAACTGGCCTCGCGGATCGGGCGCTCACGGCCGGTGATCACCAACATGATCCGATTGCTGCGTTTGCCCATCGCCGTGCAGCGCCGGGTAGCCGCCGGGGTGCTCTCAGCCGGACATGCGCGTGCGCTGCTGTCGCTCGAGGGAGGCCCGGACAAGCAGGAGGAGCTGGCCGCGCGCATCGTCGCCGAGGGACTGTCGGTGCGAGCCACCGAGGAAGCGGTGACACTGGCCAACAGCGCGGGCCCGCCAGCGCCGGCGGCGCCCAAGCGCAAGCCGATCAACATGCCCGGCCTCCAGGACGTTGCCGAGCGGCTGTCCACGGCCTTCGATACGCGCGTCACCGTCAGCCTCGGCAAACGCAAGGGCAAGATCGTGGTCGAATTCGGCTCGGTGGACGACTTGCAGCGCATAGTCGAACTGATGAGCGCATCGGAGCGGTGACCTACCACACCGGGTAATTACGTCACTGTGACACAACCCGGGTCTCATCGGCGTGACCGCTGCCCTTCGAAGGAAACCACCTGTGACACAACACGTTTCGTCGCTCGACGCGAGAGGCCGGAAAAACGGAGCGTCGAGGTGTGCGCACCCTTCTATCCTGGAGGGGCAGCTGTGCACCTCTGCACCGCGTAGGACTCGGGGAGTCTAGTGTCGGCACGCATCACGCCTCTACGGCTCGAAGCGTTCGAGCAGTTGCCCAAGCACGCCCGCCGCTGCGTGTATTGGGAGGTCGATCCCCAGACCCTCGGCCGGGACGCGACCGGCGCCGCGGTCCCCGGCGTCGACGATCACCTGTCTGATCCCGAATTCGAGAAGGAGGCATGGCTGTCGATGGTCATGCTCGAATGGGGATCGTGCGGTCAGGTCGCGGTGCAGTGCGCCGACGGCGAGACCGACGACGGCCCTGCTCCGCTACGCGGGGACGAGGCATGCCTGGGATACGCGTTCTACGCGCCGCCCGGTGCCGTCCCGCGCGCACACCGTTTCCCGACCGCCCCGGTCAGCGCCGACGCGGTACTGCTCACATCGCTGGGCATCGAATCCGGCGAGGACTCCGAGGGATTGTCGCGCGCGCTGATCGCGGCGGTGGTGGGGGACCTGGTTCGACGCGGGGCCCGTGCGCTCGAAGCGTTCGCGCACACCGCCGAAGTCAGCGAGCTTGCCGAACCGGGTGCGGTGACGCCGGCGCTACGCCCGGTCATCGAGGTCCTCGGCGACTGCTCGGTCGAACAGTGCGTGCTCGACGCCGACCTACTTCTGGATGCGGGCTTCGTCGTCGTCGCCCAGCACCGCTACTTCCCGCGGTTACGCCTCGAGTTGGAGCAGGGGCTGGGCTGGAAGGCCGACGTCGAGGCGGCGTTGGAGCGGCTGTTCGAGTTCGCGCAGATACGCCAGCCGGTCGGGGCGGGCGCCGGTTCGGTGGGCTTGACCGCGCGCGGGTCAAGAGGGGCTGACGCGCCCGGCCTGCTCGACCGAGAGCTCATGGGCGAGCAGTTCGGCGAACGTGAAAGTGCCTGTGGGACGGTCGTTCTTGCCGAGTAGGTAGAGCCGTTTCACGGCGGCGAGCATGCCCTCGGCGATCGCGTCGCGCGCCTGGGAGGACACCAGCATGGCCCGGTCTTGCGGATTGGTGATGTAGCCGACGTCGACCTGCACCGTCGGCATCCGGGTCAGACGCAACAGGTCCCACGTCCGCCCATGGGTGCGGCAGTCACGTAACCCGGTGCGGGCGACCACTTCTCGTTGAATGAAGTCGGCGAGGTTGCGTCCGATGGTGGACACCGAACCGTGTGAGTTTCCGAAGTGGAACGAGGCGACACCGTTGGCGGCGGGGCTGGGCTGGGTGGCGCAGCGCAGGCTGATCATCAGGTCGGCGCCGACGGCGTTGGCCGTCGCTGCGCGTTCGGCGTCCGAGGGTGCACGGTTGGCCGGCCGCGACAGGAACGTCTCCATACCGATCGCGGTCATCCGGCCCTCGAGCCGACTCGCCAAGTCCCACAGGATGTCTGACTCGCTGATCGGTCCGCCCGGTCCCTGCATGATCTGACCGTGATCGTCACCGCCGCGGCCCGGGTCGATGATGATGCGCTTACCCGAGAGCCGTGGACCGGAGCGGCGGACCAGCTCCTCCTCGCGGATCGCATGCGGAGAGCCGCCGGTGACGCGCGATCCCAGAAAGTACAAGGAGCGCAACGTCTCCGGGCCGCAGATCCCGTCGGGATACAGTCCGTATTCGCGCTGATATGACATCAACGCGTTGTGCGTACTCAGACCGAAGTGCCCGTCGACAAGACCGGTGTAGAAGCCGAGGTCCTGGAGTCGGGCCTGCAGTGTCGCGACGTCGTCGCCGAACATCGGGGCGCCGAACTGGTGGCTGAGCGTGCGGGCACCAAGACGGTACGAGGCCTCTTTGAGCGCACGGTAAGTCGCTTCGCCGACGATCCCGTCGACCAGCAGACCGCGATGCTGCTGGAAGGCGCGCACGGCGTGGTCGAGCTCGGCGTCGAACAGGTCCAGCGCGATGTGCCTGCCGGTGGTGATCTCCTCATCGGAGTTCTCGAGCATGCCCAGTGCCGTCAACGCAGCCCTGATCTCGGTGACCGCGGACCCGCGGTCACCGCGACGCAGACTGGACATATGCGGCCTTTCAGTCACGGTTGTCAGCTGCGCGAGGGCGCCGACCAAGTTGACGGGCTAGGCACGATTGTCGCAGACACTTCGCCGATTCAAGAAAACCCCAGGCCGGTGTCCGCGCCCCGGATTGCGGCGCTACACGGCCGTCAGAGCACGGTTAGACCACGTCGCTGAGCTCGCGCAGCAGCGCAGCCTTGCCTTTTGCACCGACGATCCGCTTCACCGGGGAGCCGTCTTTGAACACGATGAGCGTCGGGATCGACACCACCTGGAAATCGCGGGCCGTGACGGGGTTGGAATCCACGTCGAGCTTGGCGACCGTCAATGCGCCGGCCTTCTCGGCGGCGATCTCCTCGAGCACGGGGGCGATCATCTTGCATGGACCGCACCAGGTCGCCCAGAAGTCCACCAGCACCGGTGTGCTGCTGGACAACACATCGGCGGAGAACGAGTCGTCGGTCACCGCTACCGTGGATCCGGTGCTCTCGGTCATTGGGATGCTCCTATCAAACTGGTGTTTCGATGGTTTCATCGCTTGGGCCAGAACCGATTTCGGCGAGCCAGCGTTCGGCGTCGATGGACGCCGAGCAGCCGGTGCCCGCGGCGGTGATCGCCTGGCGGTAGGTGCGGTCGACGAGATCGCCTGCGGCAAAGACGCCTTCGATCGAAGTGCTCGTCGAACCCTGCTGCGTCAAGACGTAACCGTCCTCGTCGAGGTCGACCTGACCGCGAACCAGATCCGAACGCGGGTCGTGGCCGATCGCGACGAACACACCGGTGACGGCCAGCTTCGACTCCTCGCCGGTCACCTTGTTGCGCAAGCGGACTCCGCTGACCTTCGGGCTGCCCTCGACCTCGAGGACGTCGGTATTGGTCAGGAACGTGATCTTCTCGTTCGCGCGGGCCCGGTCCAGCATGATCCGCGAAGCGCGGAACTCGTCGCGACGGTGCACCAACGTGACGCTGCGGGCGAACTTGGTCAAGAAGATCGCCTCTTCCATCGCCGAGTCGCCACCGCCGACGACGATGATGTCCTCGTCGCGGAAGAAGAAGCCGTCACACGTCGCGCATGTGCTCACGCCCATGCCCATCAGGGCCTCCTCGCCCGGCACGCCCAGGTGCCGCGCCGCCGCGCCCATCGCGAGGATGACCGCGCGCGCCCGGTAGGTGTCGTCGCCGACGGTGACGCTCTTGATCGGGCCGTCCAGTGAGACGGCGTCGACGTCGTCCATGCGCAGGTCGGCGCCGAAGCGCAGCGCCTGTTCGCGCATCTCGTCCATCAGCTCCGGACCGGTGATGCCGTTGCGGAAGCCGGGATAGTTCTCCACCTCGGTGGTGGTCATCAGCGCACCGCCGAACTGGACGCCTTCGAACACCAGGGGCTTGAGCTGCGCACGCGCCGCGTAGATCGCTGCGGTGTAGCCGGCCGGGCCGGATCCGATGATGATCAGATCGTGAACCGTGGATGTGGTGGTCATGAGCGCCTTTCTGCCGCGTGTTCGCGACACCGGTATGAACATCAGCGTAGGCGCTGGTGTTCCCGGAGTTTCCGAACAACCTCGGGGGACAGACTACGGTCGTTTGACCACGGTCTCGGCGAGTAGCCCACCGTGAGCCGCAGGGCATGCGGCGTCGACGGCCACGGCGAGGACGTCGGTTGTCGCGCGTGTCGGCAGGAGCAGCACCACGGCCGGCCGGCCGGCCATCTCGACGGCCAACGCTCCCAGGATGGGCGTGGTCGCCGCGTGGCCCAACCCCTCGAGGCAGGCGGTGCGGCGGCGCGGATCGGACAGCGGCCCGTACTCGGGTGGCGCCGACAGCAGGGCGGTGAGCTGCGGACCGGTCAGCGGGAAGGCGGGCGGGCGCTGCGACACGGTGATGCGCTCGGCGGTCGGCCCGGGCTCGGAGAACCGCGGGGTGGGCTCGCGGCCCAGCATCGAGGTGCCGATGACCACCCCGGCGGTCACGGCGGCCAGGCCGGTGACGAGGCCGAGGACCTGCAGTCGGCGGAGCCGGGGCCGTTCGACCGTGTGACGAGGTTCACCGGCGGTCCGTAAGGCGGCACCGATGCGTGCGGTCACGGCCGCGGGCACCTCCGGCGCCGAGTCCTCGTCGTGCGCCAATTCGGCGAGCCCGCGGCGCACCCGCTCGACCGCCGGATCCGAATCGTCGTCCGTTCCGGTCTGCATCGCTAGCCAGTCTCCACCACGACATGTTCGACGCGACGGATATGCCCGCGGTTCCCCTCAGTCGGCGCGGGCGGCGGCTTCCGCGGCGAAGTACTCGAGCGCCTCGGCCAGTTTGGCCCTGGCGCGCGAGCACCGACTCTTGACGGTGCCTTCGGGCACACCCAGCATGCGCGCGGTCTCGGCCACCGAGTATCCCTGCATGTCGACGGCCACCACCGCGGCGCGCTGTTCGACGGGCAATCGCATCAACGCCCGCTCGACGACGATCGCGGTGTCCACGCGCGAGGCCGGGTCACCGATGTGGCCCTGGTCGTCGGACAACGTTTCGGCGGTACGGGTTTTGTTGCGCCGCAACCGATCCAGACAGGAGTTCACCACGATGCGGTACAGCCAGCTGCTCACGGCCGCGTCGTAGCGGAAGGCGGGCGCGCGTCGGTGCGCCTTGAGCATCGCGTCCTGCAGCGCGTCGGCGGCGTCGTCGGGGTTGCGGCTGGTGATGCGCGCGATCCGGTACAGCTGCCGGTGGTGGCGGTAGAACAGCTCCTCGAACGCATAGCGGTCACCGGCCACATGCGCGGCGAGCAACTCCGCGTCGCTGCGTTCCCGGGCCTGCCCCCCGAAGGTCCCCACAGCCGAACACTAAACGGCTACGCGGGTGCCTCCCGACACATCTTTGCCGGGCTGGGGATGAATCGGATCAGGACGCCGACCGGACCGTGACCTCGGCGATGTCGGACCGGCTCTGGCCGTTGACCTGGCCGAGGGTCGACACCCAGACCAGCAGATTGGAGGTCGGCGAGGCGTTCTCGACCTTGATGGTGTTGGAGCCCGGCTTGAGCTGGGTGGCCGGTGTCAGCACGGTGGTGTCGGCCAGCGAGGACGGCGTCGGTGTCTGCGCGGAGCGGATCTCGACGGCCGTACCGGTGCTGTTGAGGTCGATGTCGACCTCGCCGACCGTGGTGGACTGCGGCAGTTGCAGCATCAGCCCGACGCCGTTCTTGAAGTTCGGGAAGGGCACGGAGTCGGTGTAGGTGTCGATCGGCCACACCGTGGACTTGTCGCCGTCGATCGCCTTGGGCGCATCGGCCGGGGCATCGGCCTCGCCTTCGGGTGAAAAGACCGTCACCGCAGTCGGTTTGACGACGTTGCCGCTGTCGGCGCTGCCTTCGGCCGACTCGCTGGTGGTCGGGTCGTTGAGCCCGAGCCGGTCGCCGCCGAGACCGTCGCCGACGTCACCGAAGATCGAGCTCAGCACCGTCGCCAGCACCACGAGCGCGATCACGACGATGGCGCCGCCGACGCCGAGCCCGATCATGAGGGCTTTGCGGCGACGCGCCTCGGTCTCCGGGTCGGTACCGCCGGCGACTCCCGGAGTCGCGGGGCGGTCGGCTTCATCGACCGGAGAGATCAGCTCGGTGCGATCGGCGATGGCGGTGGCCTGTTGCAGCAGGTTCAGCAGGGTCGGTGCGCTGCGGATACCGCCGCCTTCCTGTACCGCGCGCGCCGCGGCGGCCGAGATCTGGAAGGGGATCTGGCGGTCGACGGCGCGGGGTTCGATCGGTTGTCCCGCGGAGTCCAGGTCGGCGGGGGCCAGGCCGCTGCGGACCCCGTGCTCGGGCAGTGGCCACCGGTTGATCAGCAGCGCGTACAGCGCCGCCCCGATTCCGCGGATGTCGTCCTCGGGGGTCGCGTCGGGCAGCGTCGCCGGGAAGGCCAGCGCGACGTCACCCTCGATGCTGACCCGGACGCGACCCGGATGGTCGAGCGAGAGGGCGACTCCGGCCCGGTGCGCGGCTTCGGCGGCCGCCGCCAGCGACTGCATCGCCCTGGCGCCGCCGATCGGGGACGGCGAGGTGTCGGCCACCTCGGTCAACGAGCCGCCCCGGATCCACTCCGAGACCACCAGCCCGCCCGATCCGGTGTTGACCACATCGAGCACCCTCGCGATACCGGGCATGTCGATGCTGCTCAGTTTGCGGGTGCGGGTGAGGATCTCGCGCAGCGTCTCATCGGACAGGGTGTTGTCCGGGTCGACGAAGGTGAGCGCCACCTGGCGATCCAGGGCCGTGTCGAGTGCCTGCCAGAACTGCAGCGTGGGCGGACCGCCGTGGAACACCAGCAGGCGATAGCGGCCGCCACCGACCATTGCGCCCGGGATGAGGTGGATGTCCTCGTCGGACGTCGCAGCCTCGATGGCCGGTTCGCGCGGAGGGTCGAACGCGAGGGGCTCACGGGTGGGGTCGCCACCGTAATCCGAGGGCGGCCGACCCGACGCGGGTAACCGGGTCGTGCCGTTCTCGGCGGCGAACTCGGTGGTCTGACCGGGGTCGGGCACGTCGGGCCGCAGGTCGTCGGCGACGACGTCGGACTGCCCGGTCGGGAGCTTCCTGGTCGCGGTTTCGGGTGTGGGCGCGGAGCCGCCTGCGGGTTCGTCGGTCACCGCTGGTCCTTTCCGCATCCAATCCCCGGCAACGGGGGCAGGTGGTCCGCGCCGGACGGCCGGCGGGCTGTGCCGACGCCCTGGTGCGGACGAATTCCTCTGTTCAGGGTACGGGAGAGGGGTGCGCGCCCGTGGCCGGTCGGCGGCCGCGACAGCTACCCCGTCGCGCCCGGTGCGAGCGCCGAGTCGGCGCCGGACGGCATCGAGGGCCGCCTGGGCGTCCGGGACGCGCGCGCCGAGGAGGACGCCGACGATGATCGGCACCATGACCACGCCGAGCACGACCAGACGCAGCAGGGAGCCGGCGCCGCCCCAGGTGCGGGTCAGCGACTCCAGGCTGAACAATTTGTCGGCGACCTGGCCCGCCATCGCGGCCAGCAGTGAGGCGGCGATCGTGACCAGCACCGTGCGCACGACTTGCAGGTTGATGAGCCGGCTGCCCGGCGGGTCGAGATTGGCCCGCAACAGGAAGTAGCCGACCACCGCACCCGCCACGAAGCCCAGGCCGTTGGCCGTCCCGAGGTAGCCGGCCACCAGGTCGGGGTCGTCGGTGAGGTGGGGCGCGATCAGCGACGCGATGATCTTGACCGTCGTGATCACGACGATCAGCAGGATCGGGGTCCACGGTTGTTGCCGCGCGTAGAACACCCGAAGTTGCAGCAGCACAAGCGCGTAGGGGATCAGCGTGAACGCCGACAGCGTGATCGCCATACCGAGGTAGTTGGCGTCGACCTCGCCGAAATTGCCGTAGGCGAACAGCGCGCTGCCGATGGCGGGTCCGCCGACCGTCATCAGCGCGACGATCGGGATGAGCGTCACCATCGTCAGCCGGGTGGCCAGCGAAAGGTCGGCGAGCACCGCGCGCTGGTCGTTGGAGGCGGCGTTGCGGCTCAACCGCGGCATCACGACGGTCAGCACCGTCACCCCGATCATGCCGAACGGCAACTGCAGCACCAGCCACGTGTAGTTGTAGATCGCGGGCCCGGAAGCCGCGGCGCCACTGGCGATTCGGTTGCCGACGATCAACCCGATCTGGCTGATCAGCACGTACAGCACCATCGCCGAGGCCATGGCGCCGAACTGCTTCATCCGTTCGTCGATGCCCCACAACGGGCGAAGGCTGATGCGTTCGCGGCGGATCGCCACCAGAAGCACCATGACCTGGGTGACGGTTCCGAGGGTCATGCCGATACCCAGCACGAGGAGTTTCGCGTTGCCCATCTTCACCGGGTCGACCGAGAGTTCGCCGGGGACAATGAGATACACGCCGAGCGTCGCTATGGCGACGATGTTGTTGCACACCGGCGCCCAGGCGGGCGGCCCGAATACGTTGCGGGTGTTCAGGATTGCCATGAACACCGACGACAACCCGTAGAACAGCACCTGCGGCAGCAACAGGTAGGCGAACGCGGTGGTCAGGTCGCGGTTGACTTCGGGATCGCTGCCGAGCATGAGGTCGACGAGCATCGGCGCCGACGCCACCGACAGCGCGGTGATGATTAGCAGCAGCGTCGTCGTCAGCGTGACGAGGCGGCGGATGAACGCGGTGCCGTTGTCGGGATCGTCGCGCTCGGCGCGCGCGAGCACCGGCACGAAGATCGCGGTGAACGTGGCTTCGAGGACGAGCGCCGCGATCAGGTTCGGCAGCTGGTAGGCCACCGAGAACGCACTGGTCAGCGCGGCGCCCAGGATGGTCGCGAGTAAGACGATGCGGGCGAACCCGGTGAGCCGGCTGACCAGCGTCGCGACCGCCATACCCCACGAACGCGAGACCACCGCCGCGTCGGACAGTTCTTCGCGGCCGGCGCGGCGGCGTGGGGCCGGGCCGCGGCTGAGCCGGGGCGGAGGTTCGCGCCGAGGAATGCTCGGCGGTGGGGGAGGGGCAGGCGTGTGGCCGGGCCAAGTTCGGGGCGGTGCCGGCGGATGGGGTCGGGGCGGCGGCCCGGGGGCGCTCACCCGGCACCGCCGCGGGTGCCCGAGCCCCGGCGCCCGGCTCGGCTCAGGGGTGCGTCGGTGTCGTCGTCGTAGTGCAACGCCACCTCGAGCGGGTCGGGGCGGTCGAGGTCGGCGGGATCGGGCTGGCCGCGGAACCGGTGCCAGAGCCGACGGCCGGCCAGCAGCACCAGGACGGCGCCCGCCGAGAGCGTGATGAAGAACAGCACCTTGCCGTAGGCGTTCGAGTGCACCGACAACCGCACCGGTTCCCCCAGCGGCAGGCCGTCGACGGTGCGCAGCGCGACGTCGACGGCGACCCGCTGGGTGAAGTGCACCTCGATGGGGACCCGCAGCGGAAGGTAGCCCGGCGGCAGCACGATCTCGCCCATGTCGGTGACCGTCATCCCTGGTGGCGCGTCGACGTCGAGGCGGACCCGGATCGGCACAGGCAGGTCGTTGCGCAACGCCAGCGGCAGCGGGCTGCGTTCGGTCGCCAGCGTGTAGGCCCCACCCGGGTTGACGATCGTGACCGCCCCGAAGATGTCGTCAACGGTGTGCCCGACCGTCGTGAGTCGTTGCTGCGCAAGGCCATTGCGGGTGTCGGGCGGCACCGACTGGCTCAGCGCGCGCAGCATGTCCTCGCGCAGCGGGGCGGTGTAGCCGTATCCGGTCAGCCCGGTGCGTTCGTCGGTGGTCAGCGCCGCGGTCAGCCCCCACAGCCGCCCGGTGACCGCCGCGATGCCCGACACGACGGCGTCGTCGAACCGGGCGTCGGGGTCACCCAGCTCGTTGCTGGGCAGCGGGGCCATGTCGTCGGGTGCGATGGCGCTGCCTTCACCGATCACCGCGGTCAGCGGTCGCGGCTCGGCGAGTCCGGCGTTGATCGCGGTGGTGACCGCCCGAAACAGTGCCCGGGCGTCGTCGGGTCCGAGGCTCCACGCCATCGGCGGCATCAGGATCTGGGTGCGCGGGCCGATGTCCGGATTCAGGGCGCGCCACAGCATGGCCCCGAGGGCGTCCTGGCGCCGCGCCACCGCCGAATCGTGTTGCAGCGGGATGTCGAGGGACGGGTCGAGGTATCCCGGGGCCACGGGATCGGTGCCCGCGCCGGCCAGCGCCGCCCCGACGGCCGGATCGAAGGGCGCCGCGACGACCTGCGGCGTGTAGCGCACCGGCGCGGTGTCGGCGACCCCGGAGTCCGCGACGTCGGTCCCGTCGTCCGACCCCGATTCGGCGGCCGCCACGGCCACCGTCTGGCCCCCCTGGTCCGACAGCAGCCGCACCGCGGGCCCGGTCAGCGGACCGTCGCCGACCAGGCTGGCCCCGCGCACCGAGGGCACGCCCAGAATCTGGTCCACGATGTCGCCCGCCGACGTGGTCGCTATCCGGCTGAGCCCGGGATCGCGGACACGACGCAGCGCGTCGAGGTCGGCCTGCGCGTAGACGGTGGAGGCGACGCACATGCCCTTGGCCAGGTTCTTGAGCCGGTTCAGCCAGGTCACCGCCGCGTCCTGCCCGGTGCCGGGGCGGGTGGGGGTGCCGGGTCCCGCGTCGGGTCCGTCGTTGACGACGTAGCCGCCCGTCATCGCGTTGACGGTGACGAGCAGATCCGGGTCGACCGCCAGACATGTCGCGGCACGCACCCGCCCGTCGGGATCGACCTGGGGACTGGTGGCGAACTCGGCGGCCGACAGCAGCGTGTCGAGGCGTCCGCCGGGCGCCAGGGAGGTCGCCAGGTCGTCGTCGACGAGCCGTACCGGGGTGGCGCCGCCCGGCGCGCCCGCGGCCAGCCGGGGCCGGTCGGCGATCGGCCACAGCAACGTCATCCGGACCGGCTTGGACGTGTCGGGGGTGGCGATCGCGGTGACCGGGTCACCCGATTCGGTGCCCGGGTCGGGGGGGACGCCGAGCACCGGCAGCAGGAAGCGGGCGTCGTCGAGGCGGGCGGGCGCGCCGTAGTCGGGCGTGCCGTTGACGTTGACCATCACCGGGTACACGCCCGGTTCGTCGATGCTGAGCGACGGCCGGTCGGCCGACCTCAGGGGGTACGACAGGGTGAACGGAACCTCTTGTCCCCGAGCAAGTTCCGGCGCGAGTGGGACGAAATCGCCGATCGGCTCGAACTGGTCGACGTCGCCGGTGAGGTTGGTGCGCAGGCCGGTCGACGTCCGCACCGCTGCGGCGTCCTCCAGCCGCACGACCACATCGCGCACCGGCCGGTCGCCGACGTTGAGGACGGCACCCGCAACGGTGACCACCGGTTCGCTGGTGGTGGTGACCACGTCGGGAGTGACGCGGTCGACGCGGACTCGAAGAAACGGCGTCGAATCGGGCTGGGCGGCGGCGGCCCGCGGTAGCACGAGCGGCAGGACGCTCAGCGCGAGCACGATCAGCGCGGCCAGCGCGCGGGGCAGCGCTGCGGCGGTCACGAGCCCTGTCCGCAGCCGTTCGTCCGGCGGCCGGGCTGCGTCTTCCCGGACTCGTCCCCCTGCCCTTCGGGCGGATGGTGCCCCCACCGCTCGCCCCCCGGGGACGCTTGGGCTCGTTCGTCGGGACGACGGTTGCGGGTGTGCGAGTGCGTCTGGGGGCGGCGCCGCGGCGACGAGTGGGGCAGCGGCGGTAGCGCGGACGGGCCGTGGGCATGCAGCTTGTCGATCAGCTCGCCGGCGACCTCGGCGAGCCGGCGTTCGTCGGCGTAGGCCAGCCGCTTGGGCAGTTCCTTGAGCGGCACCCACGCCACCTCGGTCACTTCGAGGTCCTCGTCGGAGAGTTCGCCGCCCAGGAAGCGCATCAAGTAGTGGTGCACGGTCTTGTGGACGCGGCGGCCCTCGGTGACGAACCAGTAGTCGATGCTGCCCAGCGCGGCGAGCACGCTGCCCTGGACACCGGTCTCCTCGGCGACCTCGCGGACCGCGGTCTGCTCGGCGGTCTCACCCATTTCGATGTGGCCCTTGGGCAGCGACCACAGCATGCGGCCCCGCCGGTCGATGCGTCCGATCAGTGCGGCGACCTGAGTTTCCTTGGGGCCGTCGATACCGTCGATGACCAGCCCGCCGGCCGAGGTTTCGTGGACAGTGCGCAGCCGGTCGGGTGGGCGCCTCGGGCGCGACTTCTTGGGCTGCCCGCCCTTGCCGTCCTTGTGTCCGTCGACGGTGGCGCCGTTCTTGGGCGCGGCGTTGGTGTGGCTCGGAGGGGGCTGCGGAACGGGGCGGCGGGGCTGCGCGGACGGGTCGGGTGCGGCCTCGGGCGGACCTGCCGCGCGTCGGCCGCGACGTCGCCCCCGGCGCCGTCGTGGTTTGGCCTGTTCGCCGTCCGACACCCAAGCGATAGTAGCTGCCACGCATATTGGCCCCCGCCGCACTCACCGGTCGTGATAGAGCCGTTGCACATTTGTGTGACTCCGCGGCGCGGGGGCCGCTTGATCGTCGCCTGACTGTGCCGAATCGTCAGGCTTCTCAACGCGGCCTGGGGGCCGCTTAATCGTCGCCTGACTAGGCTGTCCGAACGTGTCCGCCTCCTCCACCGACGCCGAACTCCTTGCCACCGCGCAAGTGGAGCTCAACCGCCACGGCGAGGTGCTGCGCGAACTCGGCCGGCTCTTCGCCGGCGCCGGACACGAGTTGTATCTCGTCGGCGGTAGC
Source organism: Mycolicibacterium novocastrense (assembly GCF_001570485.1). Lineage (GTDB taxonomy): Bacteria > Actinomycetota > Actinomycetes > Mycobacteriales > Mycobacteriaceae > Mycobacterium > Mycobacterium novocastrense. The sequence goes on along the minus strand of NZ_BCTA01000026.1, from coordinate 1,376 downwards.
GTCCGTGACGCGCTGCTGGGTCGCCCGCTGACCGATCTCGACTTCACCACCGACGCCCGTCCCGAGCAGATGCAGAAGTTGCTGCGGCCGTGGGCCGACTCGCTGTGGGACACCGGCATCGAATTCGGCACCCTCGGCGTCGGGAAGGGCGACAAGCGTCTCGAGATCACCACGTATCGCGCCGACACCTACGACCAGGTGTCCCGCAATCCGGAGGTGCGGTTCGGTGACAACCTCGACGACGACCTCGTGCGACGCGACTTCACCGCCAACGCGATGGCCGTGCGCATCACCGCCGGCGGCCCCGCCGAATTCCACGACCCGCTCAACGGGCTGGCGGCGCTGCGCGGGAAGGTGCTCGACACCCCCGCCGCACCCGAGGTGTCGTTCGGCGACGACCCGCTGCGCATGCTGCGCGCCGCGCGCTTCGTCTCGCAGCTGGAGTTCACCGTCGCGCCGCGTGTGGTGTCGGCGTTGGTGGCCATGGCGCCGCAGCTGGGCCGGATCACCGCCGAGCGGGTGGCCGCCGAACTGGACAAGCTCCTGCTGGGCGCGGACCCGGTCGCCGGTGTGGATCTGATCGTGCAGACCGGGCTGGGCGATGTGGTGCTGCCCGAGGTGGGCGCGATGCGCATGGCGATCGACGAGCACCACCAGCACAAGGACGTCTACTGGCATTCGCTGACCGTGCTGCGGCAGGCGATCGCGCTCGAGGACTCCGGACCCGATCTGGTGTTGCGCTGGGCGGCGCTGCTGCACGACATCGGCAAGCCCGCGACCCGCAAGCATGAACCCGACGGCGGAGTCAGCTTTCACCACCACGAGGTGGTCGGCGCGAAAATGGCGCGCAAACGGCTGCGCGCGCTGAAGTACTCCAAGCAGATGGTCGACGACGTCTCGCAGCTGGTGTACCTGCATCTGCGGTTCCACGGCTACGGCGGCGGCAAGTGGACGGACTCGGCGGTGCGCCGGTACGTGACCGACGCCGGTCCACTGCTGTCGCGGCTGCACAAGTTGGTGCGCGCGGACTGCACGACCCGCAACAAGCGTCGCGCCGCGCGGCTGCAGGCCAACTACGACGACCTCGAACAGCGGATCGCCGAACTCGCCGAGAAGGAGGACCTCGCGCGGGTGCGCCCCGACCTCAACGGCAACGAGATCATGGACATCCTCGGCATCCCCGCCGGCCCCGAGGTCGGTCAGGCGTGGCAGTACCTCAAGGAGTTGCGCCTCGACCGCGGCCCGCTGTCGCGCGAGGAGGCCGTCGAGGAATTGCTGGCGTGGTGGAACGCCCGGGGCGGACAGTAACCCCGCCGAACCCCGCCCGCCCAACCCCGCCCACCCACCCCCGCGAGCGACCGCGTCTGCCCGCCGAC
>NZ_BCTA01000025.1 GCF_001570485.1 Mycolicibacterium novocastrense | reverse complement strand
CTTGGGCGTAGTGCAGGACGGCTTTGATCGGTTCGTCGGCCATGCTCATGCCACCTCACCATCGGAGGTGGCTGTGCCAGTGGTGAATTCGACGCCGAATGCGCGGTCGTAGTCGGCCAGATCGCGAACCAGGTGATCACCTGCGGTGGGTGGCTGGCCGGTTTGGAACTGCTGTCGCAGCGCTGCGGCGGTGGCGACGTGGGCGGGATCGGTCAGCGTTTGTCGCGCCGCCCAACAGCGGTCATGAGCCGCCAGGAGGCGGCCGGCTCGGGCCACCGTCACCTGGGCAAGGGTGGTGGTCACGTCGACGAGTTGGCCGATCGCACCCGGGTCCACGGAGTAGTCGTTACCGGCCACCCGCACGTAGTAGTCACGTCCCAGCCGCACCGAGGAAACCGACTGCACGACCGGCGGCACCGGCGGCAGCGCCAACATGTGAGCTCGATCGGCATCGAGGAAGTCGACCGGGCGACCATCGAGGACCCGCACCCGACGCGCGTTGGCAGTCGCAAGCCATTGGTCGAGTTGACTGTTGAAGTCCTGCGGTGA
>NZ_BCTA01000024.1 GCF_001570485.1 Mycolicibacterium novocastrense | reverse complement strand
CCGCCAACCCGATGGCCAGGTGTGTCTTGCCAGTTCCGGGCGGCCCGAGCAGCACCACATTTGATGCCTTGGTCAGAAAAGCACCGGTGCCCAAGTGGGCGATCATGTCCCGATTCAATGCTGGCTGATGATCGAAGTTGAAGTCCTCCAACGACTTGCGAGTCGGGAACCCGGCCGAGCGGATACGAGTCGCCGCACCCGAGGCCTCACGGGCCGAAACCTCCCGCGACAGCACTGCCGCCAAATACTCTTCGTGAGTCCAGTTGGCGTCGCGGGCTTGCTCGGCCAGCCGGGCCGCCGAGTCGCGGATGCGGGGTGCTTTGAGTGCTTGGGCGTAGTGCAGGACGGCTTTGATCGGTTCTTCGGCCATGCTCATGCCACCTCACCATCGGAGGTCGCTGTGCCAGTGGTGAATTCGACGCCGAATGCGCGGTCGTAGTCGGCCAGATCACGAACCAGGTGATCACCTGCGGCGGGTGGCTGGCCGGTTTGGAACTGCTGTCGCAGCGCTGCGGCGCTGGCGACGTGGGCGGGATCGGTCAGCGTTTGTCGCGCCGCCCAACAGCGGTCATGAGCCGCCAGGAGGCGGCCGGCTCGGGCCACCGTCACCTGGGCAAGGGTGGTGGTCACGTCGACGAGTTGGCCGATCGCGCCCGGGTCCACGGAGTAGTCGTTACCGGCCACCCGCACGTAGTAGTCACGTCCCAGCCGCACCGAGGAAACCGACTGCACGACCGGCGGCACCGGCGGCAGCGCCAACATGTGAGCTCGATCGGCATCGATGAAGTCGACCGGGCGACCATCGAGGACCCGCACCCGACGCGCGTTGGCAGTCGCAAGCCATTGGTCGAGTTGACTGTTGAAGTCCTGCGGTGA
>NZ_BCTA01000023.1 GCF_001570485.1 Mycolicibacterium novocastrense | reverse complement strand
TCAGCATTACGGTTGCGGCGCTTTTCGCGCCAGACAGTGCTGCGATCACGCCCGATCTGCTCGGCGATGGCAGCATCGCTGAGCCCGGCATCAAGACCACGCATGATCGCGATGCGCTCATCCAAACTCAGGCGATGTCCCTTACCGCCAGGTCGATCGGGATCACCCGGATCCACGACGCCATGGCCAGCACGATTGTTACCCCTCAATAGCTGCATCGCTCCAGCTTGACGCCACCACAGCGTCGCCGCAGTCGTTGACACACCCATCTCCTGGGCTGCTCGCTCGACTCCCACGCCCTGACACACCCGATCAAACAACTCCCGACGCGTCGACCGCGGATGCGGATAACCACTTGGCATGTGCAACCTCCAAATCCAGGGATGTTGCACTGACCGTATGAATCTGCGGGCGCCGGAACGTGCGGGTAACCCACGTTCGGCGAGGGGTCTGATGTTTAGCCGCACCGGAGTACAGGGCACTCCTTCCCGGCGATTGTGGCGTTGCACACACACCGGGTGGACGGAGCCGGCAATGAGCACGGAAAACCAGGTCACACCGACCGACGTCGACAAGGCACTGCTCGGCAGCGCGACCTACCGAAGCCTGGGCGAACAGAAGCTCTCGCCGCGAGAGGAACGGTTCGAGAAAGGCCGCCGCACGGTCGGCCTGTTCCTCGCCCCGCTGCTGACCGTCGTCTTCCTCGTCCTGCCGCTGGACATCCCGCGCGAACAACAGGTGCTCGGTGCGGTCCTGCTCGGCGTGATCGCGCTGTGGATCAGCGAGGCGGTGCCCATTCCGATCGGCGGCCTGCTCGGCGTCGCGGTCGCGGTGTTCCTCGGAGTGGCACCGGTCGACGATGTGCTGGGCCCGTTCGGCTCCTCGACCATCTTCACGTTCATCGGGGCGTTCATTCTGGCCCAGGCGATGCTCAAACACGGTGTGGCGCGGCGCTTCGCGTTCCGCATCCTGGCGTTGCCGCGCGCCGGCCGCTCGACCACCGGCGTCATCATCGCGTTCGGCGCCATCACGTGCCTGCTGTCGGCGTTCGTTTCGAACACCGCGACGGTGGCGATGTTGCTGCCGACCGCGATCGGCATCCTGTCGGTCATCGCCAAACTGCTGCAGCAGCGCGGCGACGTCGAACCCGACTTCGACCCACAACGGTTGCGGGTGGGCGCCGCCCTCATGCTGATGCTCGCCTACGGCGCCAGCGTCGGTGGCCTGCTCACCCCCGTCGGCAGCCCGCCGAACCTGATCGGGCGCGGGCTGATCGAAGAGGCCACCGGCGAGCGGATCAGCTTCGGCCAGTGGATGGCGATGGCCATCCCCATCTGCTTCGTGATGTTCCTGCTGCTGGCGCTGATCCTGCTGCGGCTCAACAAACCCGAGATCAAACGCATCGACGGCGTGGCCGATTACGTCGCCAGCGAGCGCGAGAAGCTGGGCTCGCTGTCGCGGGCCGAGAAGAACACGCTGATCGCATTCGGCATCACGGTGACGCTGTGGATCCTGCCCGGTGTGGTCGCCGTGATCACCGGAACCGAGTCCACCACCTACGAATTCGTCAGCGACCGCCTCGACGAGGGCGTGGTCGCGGTGTTCGGCGCGTCGCTGCTGTTCCTGTTGCCCACCGACTGGCAGGAGCGCGAGTTCACCCTGCGCTGGAAGGACGCCGCCGAAATCGACTGGGGCACAATCATACTCTTCGGTACCGGCATCATCTTCGGTTCGCTGATCTCGTCGACGGGACTGGCCGAGACCATCGGCACCTCCGTCAACGACGCACTCGGCCTGACGAGCGGCGTCGCGATCACCATCTTCGCGGTGGTGCTGGCGATCATCGTCTCCGAGACAACCTCCAACACCGCCTCGGCCGCGGTGGTGGTGCCGATCATCATCCCGGTCGCGCTGGCCGCGGGCGTCAATCCGTTCGTGCCCGCGCTGGCGGCGACGTTCGCGGCATCGTTCGGCTTCATGCTGCCGGTGTCCACACCGCAGAACGCGATCGTCTACGGTTCGGGCGTCGTGCCGATCACGAAGATGATCCGCTCGGGCATCACGTTCGACATCGCGGGCGCTATCCTGATCATCGTTCTGTTGCCGTTGATGATCAGCCTCCTGGGATTGGGGACATGACCGAGTCGGATGCTCTTCGCGCAAGCGGCTCATCGTCCATTGCCGTCATTCCCGGTGACGGAATCGGTACCGAGGTGATCGCATCGGCGCGCGCGGTGCTCGACGCCGTGGCGCGTAAGCACGCAATCACCTTGTCCTACACCGAGTTCGACTGGTCGTGTCAACGCTACGCGGACGAGGGCGCGATGATGCCCGACGACGGAATCGAGACGCTGCGCGGGTTCGATGCCATCCTACTGGGCGCAGTCGGGTGGCCCGGTGTACCCGACCATGTGTCCCTGTGGGGGCTGCTCATCCCGATCCGCCGCGCGTTCCGCCAGTACGTGAATATGCGGCCGATCCGGGTGTTCGACGGTGTCGATAGCCCGCTGCGGACGGCGCACGACGTCGACTTCGTCGTGGTGCGCGAGAACGTCGAAGGCGAGTACAGCGAGATCGGCGGACGGCTCAACCGGGGCTTTCCCGATGAAATGGCCGTGCAGGAATCGGTTTTCACGCGCAACGGCGTCGGCCGCATCGCCGATTTCGCGTTCGAGCTCGCCCGCACCCGCCGCGGTTACGTCACGTCGGCGACCAAGTCCAACGGCATCGTGCACACGTTGCCGTTCTGGGACGAGGTGGTCGCCGAACGGGCGTCGCACTACCCGGACGTGCGGCTCGACAGCGAGCACATCGACGCGTTGGCCGCCAAGTTCGTGCTGCAGCCGCAGCGATTCGACGTCGTCGTCGGCTCGAACCTGTTCGGTGACATCCTCAGCGACCTCGCGGCAGCGGTGGCGGGCTCGATCGGGATAGCCCCGTCGGCCAACCTCGACCCCAGCAAGCAGTACCCGTCGATGTTCGAACCTGTACACGGTTCGGCCCCCGACATCGCCGGACAGGGCATCGCCAACCCGATCGGCGCGGTGTGGTCGGCGGCGCTGATGCTCGAGCACCTCGGATACGCGGCGGCCGCCGGCGAGGTGATGGCCGCCGTCGAGTCGACGCTGGCCGCACCGGAGACCCGGACCGGGGACCTGGGCGGGCGGGCGTCGACCGCCGTCGTGACCGATGCGCTCGTCGCGCGGCTGCAGTAACCGGCCCAGCTAACTCCCGGTATCCGCGGATACACCGCTGCGACGCCCCCGAAATTCGTGCATTGGGGGGTGTCCGGGCGGTTCGCCTGACGGCGTCGCCGCCGCCGAGAGTACGGTTGTTGCACCGAAATCCGTGATATACGTGCAACAACCGTACTCTCGGCACATCACCAACCAAGGTTCGCCTGACGGCGTCGTCAGTTTCACGTACGGTGGGGCCGTGGCCGAATTCGACCGCAGTCGCGTCGTCGCGGCGAGCCCGACGCAGATCTGGGATGTACTCGCCGATTTCGGCGCCATCGCGACATGGCTCGACGTCGACCACTCCTGCATCCTGACGCGGGGGCCCGACGGCGGCTTGGTCGGAACCGCGCGGCGCGTGCAGATCGGGCGCAACACCCTCGTCGAAACCGTCACAGAATGCGATCCGCAGTACGTCCTGGCCTACGAGATCGAGGGCCTGCCCAAATTCTTGGGCACGGTCAGCAACCGCTGGAAGCTCGAACCGACCAGCGGCGGCGAGACCGTCGTGACGATCACCAGCACCGTGCGCAAGGGCCGCGGCAGAACGCAGCAACTCGTCGAACGGTTGGCCAGCCGGGCGCTGGCCCGCGGATCCGACACCATGCTCGCCGCGCTGGCCAAGCGATTGGAGAACACCACATGACAGATCGGCCCGACATCATCATCGTGATGACCGACGAGGAGCGCGCGGTGCCGCCCTACGAGGCGCCGAACGTCCTGGCTTGGCGCCGAGACACGCTCGCCGGCCGCGCCTGGTTCGACCAGCACGGCGTGAGCTTTCAACGGCACTACACGGGGTCGCTTGCCTGCGTGCCCAGCCGCCCGACGATCTTCACCGGCCAGTACCCCGACCTGCACGGCGTCACCCAGACCGACGGCATCGGCAAGGTCCACGACGACTCCCGGATGCGCTGGCTGCGCCCGAACGAGGTACCGACGCTGGGCAATTGGTTCCGCGCGGCCGGCTACGACACGCACTACGACGGCAAGTGGCACATCTCGCACGCCGACCTGACCGACCCCGCCACCGGTGAGCCGCTGGCCACCAACGACGCCGACGGTGTCGTCGACCCGAAGGCGGTGCAGCGCTACCTCGACGCCGATCCGCTTGAGCCGTACGGGTTTTCGGGCTGGGTCGGCCCGGAACCGCACGGCGCGCCACTGGCCAACGCGGGAATCCGGCGCGATCCGCTGATCGCTGACCGCGTGGTGGCGTGGCTCAGAGACCGCTACGACCGACGTCGCGCCGGAGACGTCGACGCCATGCGGCCGTTCCTCCTGGTGGCCAGCTTCGTCAACCCGCACGACATCGTGCTGTTCCCGGCGTGGCAGCGCCGCAGCCCCGTGCGGCCGTCGCCGCTGGACCCGCCGCCGGTCCCGCCCGCGCCGACGGCCGACGAGGATTTGTCGAGCAAGCCCGCCGCACAGATCGCCTACCGGGAGGCCTATTACTCCGGCTATGGACCGGCGCCGGCCATCGACCGCACCTACACCCGCCAGGCCCAGCGATACCGGGACCTGTACTACCGGCTGCATGCCGAGGTCGACGCCCCGATCGATCGTGTGCGACGCGCGGTCACCGAGGACGGCTCGCAGAACGCGGTGCTGGTCCGCACCTCGGACCACGGTGATCTGCTCGGCGCCCACGGCGGCCTGCACCAGAAGTGGTTCAACCTGTACGACGAGGCAACGCGGGTGCCGTTCGTGGTGGCGCGGATCGGTGAGCAGGCCACGAAGGCGCGGACGGTGACGGCGCCGACGTCGCATGTGGACATCGTCCCGACGTTGTTGGGCGCCGCCGGTGTCGACGTCGAGGCGGCGGCGGCGAAACTGGCCGAGACCTTCTCCGAGGTGCACGACCTGCCCGGCCGCGATCTGATGCCGGTGGTCGACGGCGGCCCGGCAGACGAATCGCGAGCGGTGTATCTGATGACCCGCGATAACGTGCTCGAGGGCGACACCGGCGCGTCAGGTATGGCCCGCAAACTGAAGATGTCGACGAAACCCCCTGCGCCCCTGCGGATCCGGGTACCGGCACACGTCGCGTCGAACTTCGAGGGGCTGGTTGTGCGCGTCGATCAGGCCGGCGGCCAGGGGCATCTGTGGAAGCTGGTGCGGACATTCGACGATCCAGCGACGTGGACGGAGCCGGGAGTGCGTCACCTCGCGGCCAACGGTCTGGGCGGTGAGGCCTATCGGACGTCCCCGCTCGACGACCAGTGGGAGCTGTACGACCTGACCGACGACCCGGCCGAGGCCCGTAACCGGTGGACGGATCCGGATCTGCACGACCTGCGTCAGCACCTGCGCATGCAGCTCAAACAGTCCCGCGCGGAATCGGTCCCGGAACGGAACAGTCCCTGGCCGTACACCTCACGCCGCTCTCGAATGTGACTCTCCGGCGAATTCGGGCCGCCGGTATCTCGCCATGCGTTCACATTCGGCGACTGGTTTCGTTGAGCCGCAGTCGAGTCTCCCGGCCAGATGTTTGCTGACCGCCAAGCCGAGGCTGTACGGTTCTCTTGGGTTGATATCCCAGCCTCGCGGAAACCGTCACGGCGGCGATCTGACTTCCCCGCCGACATGACCAGCGACAACCTCAGCCGTAACCCGGCGCGCTGCCACCATCAGCGCTCTCGAGGTGAGTACAGTCGGGATGCCTGACAAGCTCCGCACCTCGCTTCGACCGAAGCGAAGGATCACCTAGGTAGACGAAATCGTCCGGCAGCCGCTGCCGGGCCACCGCAACACCTACATACGGCGTCGTCACGCCGGGGGCTGAAGGACTTCAGTGAGTCAATTTACCGAGACGATGTACCGGAATGCCCGGTGGAGCACCAGGGGAATGGTCACCGGTGAGCCGGTCGCCCCGGTGCGGCATACCTGGGCCGAAGTCAACGCACGGGCCAGCCGAATCTCGGGCGGGCTGGCGGCCGCGGGTATCGGACACGGCGACGCGATCGCCGTGCTGGCGGGCGCCCCGGTCGAGATCGCGCCGACCGCGCAGGGCACCTGGATGCGCGGCGCCAGCCTGACCATGCTGCATCAACCCACGCCCCGCACCGATCTGCTGCGTTGGGCCGACGAGACCACCGCCGTCATCAACATGATCTCCGCGAAGGCCGTGGTGATCAGCGATCCGTTCATGGCCGCCGCGCCGTTGCTCGAGGATCTGGGCATGACGGTGCTGACCGTCGAGTCGCTGCTGGCAGGCACTGCCGTCGACCCGGTGGCGACGACCGACGACGATGTCGCACTGATGCAACTGACGTCGGGGTCCACGGGTTCGCCGAAAGCCGTTCAGATCACGCACGCCAACATCGTCGCCAATGCGGACGCCATGACGGTCGGCTGCGATTTCGACATCGACAATGACGTGATCATCAGTTGGCTGCCCTGCTTCCACGATATGGGGATGACGGGCTATCTGACCGTACCGATGTACTTCGGCGCCGAGCTGGTCAAGATCACACCGGTCGACTTCCTGAACGATACGCTGTTGTGGGCCAAGCTGATTCACAAGTACAAGGGCACCATGACGGCTGCCCCCAACTTCGCCTACACACTGTTCGCGAAGCGGCTTCGACGGCAGGCCACGCCTGGCGAATACGACCTGTCGTCGCTGCGTTGGGCGTTGTCGGGCGCCGAACAGGTGGACCCGCAGGACGTCGAGGATCTCTGCGAGGCGGGCAAGCCCTTCGGGTTACGACCCGAGGCGATCGTGCCGGCATACGGAATGGCGGAAACCACTGTGGCCGCGTCGTTTTCGGAGTGCGGCCGCGGGATGGCAGTCGACGAGGTCGACGCGGACCTGCTCGCCGTACTGCACCGCGCGGTCCCCGCGAGCAAGGGCCACACCCGCCGGCTGGTCAGGCTCGGCCGGCCCCTGGACGGTCTGGAGGTACGGGTCATCGACGAGGACGGTGCGGAGCTGCCACCGCGCGGCGTCGGCGTCCTCGAAATGCGCGGCGATCCGGTGACCAGGGGCTACACCACCGCGGCGGGGTTCATCCCCGCCCAGGACAACCGCGGTTGGTACGACACCGGCGACCTCGGCTACCTCACCGAGGACGGCGAGATCGTGGTATGCGGACGCGTAAAGGACGTGATCATCATGGCCGGTCGCAACATCTACCCGACCGACATCGAACGTGCGGCCGGTCGCGTCGACGGGGTGCGGCCCGGCTGTGCAGTGGCTGTGCGGTTGGATGCCGGTTTGTCGCGGGAATCGTTCGCGGTGGCCGTCGAATGCAAGAACTTCGAGGACTCCAGCGAGGTCCGCCGCGTGGAGCGGCAGGTCACGCATGAGGTCTTCGCCGAGGTCGACGTGCGACCCCGCAACGTCGTGGTGCTCGCTCCGGGCATGATTCCGAAGACACCGTCCGGCAAGTTGCGGCGTGCACACGCGTTGGCGCTCGTGAGCTGATATCGCCGCGGCGCGACCGGTAAGTTCGGAACCAACCATGGCGGTTTACGACGCGCAACCCGGACGGCGATCGGCTACTGAAGCCGATCTGTCGGCCGCACAGCGCGACGCCGACGAGGCCGACCTGTACGCCGGGCTCACGGGCGTGGCCGGGTTGGTCGCGGGCTCACGCCAGATGACCGATCTCCTCGCCGACGTGGCACAGTTCGCCGCGCGGGCGATACCCGGCGTCGACGGCGCCGGCATCGCGCTGAAGCAGCTCCGCGACGGTGCACCGCGCATCGAGGCGTGGGCCGCCACCGCACCGTTCGTCAACGAGATCGACAGCGTCCAGTACGAACAGCTGCACGAAGGACCGTGCCTGACCGCCATGCAGTCGGGGCGACCGACCGTCAGCGGGTCACTGGGCTGTGACAGTAGGTGGCCACACTTCGGGGGCCGGGTGGCGCGGATGGCGGTGCATTCAGCGCTGTCCTTACCGCTGCTGGTCGACGAGACGGTCGTGGGTGCGATCAACGCGTATGCCCGCGCCCGTGACGCCTTCAGCGAACATGCGGTGCAATTGGGTACGCAATTTGCCGGACCCGCAGCGGTTTCGGTGTACAACGGCCAACTACTCGACGATGCCCGCGAGCGGACACAGCAACTGCAGCGCGCGTTGGGCACTCGTGCGGTGATCGATCAGGCGATCGGGATCATCCGCAGCCGATCCGGCGCGAGCGCGGAGGAGGCGTTCGACCGGTTGACGCGGCTGAGTCAGACGCAGAACGTCAAGCTACACACCGTCGCGGAGCGGCTGGTGGTCGAGGCGGTACGCCGGGCGAAGGCCCGGAACCGACCCTAACCTGTTGTGCGCTCGGCGAATTCAGAGATCGCAGCCACCAGAGCGGGCCGGGTTTGGCGATCGGTCATCAGCCGGCGGGCCACGTCGGTCAGGTGCTCACCGTTGGTGCGCGCATACGAGCGCATCAGGGCGAAGGCGTCTTCGACCGACACGTCGAGCAGCTCGCGCAGGAGGCCTTTGGCTTGCTCGACGACCACCCGGCTGGCCAACGCGACGCGCAGCTGCGGCAGCACGGTCATCGGCGTGGGCGCAGTCTCCTGAAGCAGTGCGACGCATGCTATGTGGGCCAGTGTCTGAGCCGCGAGAAGATCGGCGTCGTTGAGCTCGCCCGCCCGTTCGCCGAACAGGCCGAGTGCGCCGAGCACAAGCCCGGCGGCGCGCATCGGAACGGCGTGAACGGAGGCGAAGCCTGCCTGCAGCGCAGCGGGAACGAACCTCGGCCAGCGCCCGGCGGCCGCGCTCAGATCGGCGACCGAGACGGGCCGGGCGGTGGCGTAGCAGTCGACGCACGGGCCCTCGTCGGCCTGAAGTTGGAACAGTTCGAGTTCGCGTGCCTGCTCGGAGGTCGCCGCCAGCAGCCGCAGTTGATCGAAGGGGTCTGCCAAGAGAAAACCGGCGGCGGAGATGTCGAGCAGTTCGGCGCACCGCTCGGTGAGCTCGGTCAGCAGGTCGACCACGTCGAAGTCCTCGAGGAGAGTGTCGACGAGGGATACCACCGCTTCCAGCACGCGGGTCTCACGAGGGGTGTCGGTCACGTTGCCCTCCATTATCTGTCGTGGTCAAGGCGGACATCAGTCCGGCTCCAGCCGCAACCCGCGATTGAGGATGTCGCGGGCCACATCGGTGGCGCTGCGTCCGGTCGCGTAGGCGTGGGCGCGCAGGCGGACCAGGGCTTCGGCCGGTTCGACGCCGAGCTGTGCGACCACCATGCCGGTGGCCTGGCTGACCTCGGCGCGGGCCAACGAGTGCAGTTCCGCCCATGCGTTGCTGCCCGGATCGGTGACGGCGGCTCGGAGGTCGCTGTCGAGCACGTCGAGCAGTGGGACGCCGGCCATCTCGGCGGCGAGGACGGCACCGCCGAGGCCGTCGCGGTCGAGCGGCCCGGGCTGGGCCCGGAACAGGTCCAAGGCGCCGACGTATTCCCCGGCGATGACGACGGGCATCGCGAAGACGCCCCTGATCTCGAGATCGACCATCGCCGGCCCGTAGACCGGCCAGCGGCGCTCGTCCGGGTCGTCGAGGTCGTCCACCAGAACCGGCGCACGGCCGGTGACGGAATCCAGGCAGGGTCCTTCTCCGAGGATGAATTGCAGCTCGTCGTATCGACGCGCCGGGTCACCGCTGGACCCCAGTGTTCCGGCGTTGATGCCGTCGAAGACCAGCGAGATGGCCACCGCATCGACGTTCAGTAGCGCTACGCACGCCTCACAGAGCCGGTCGGCGGCATCTACTCCACGTCGACCGTCCACGGCGGCGAACAGCTGGTCGTGCATGGCCCCATCAACCGCGCCGGCCACGAATTGGACGAAATGTCATACCCGCACCGGTTCGGGGGTCAGCAGACTCTGGGCGAGTCGCATGTAGGCACCCGCAATGGCCTGCCATGCCATGTCAGGGGCGATTCTCCGCGCTTCTGCGGCCATCGCGCCAGAGAGCCTGGGCTGGGTGAGGATTTGGCGGAGCGCCGCCGCCAGCCCGGTGGAGTCGTCGTGGTCGACGACGGCGCCGGCGCCGCCTGTGAGCAGTTCTGAGGCGTGCGGAAATGCGGTTGCCACGACCGGCCTGCCGTGCGCGATCGCCTCGACCAGCACGCTGGAAGCTACTTGCTCCGTGGAGTCGTAGGGCAGTACGACGACGGAGGACTGCTGGAACAGTGTGGCCAGCATGGCTCCATCGTAGTAACCGGGGTCGAACGACACCGAGCCGGCGACACCGCAATCGTGCGCCTGCTCGATCCTTGCTTCCCGGTAAGCCTCACCATCGATGGCCAGGACCTGCGGATGCGTGGGGCCGGCGACGAGATACCGCGGCCGACCGGGAACGTCGTTCAGTGAGGCCATCACCTCGATGACACGCTCGACGCCGTCACCCGGCGCCAACCAGCCCCAGGTCAAGATGGTGGGCCTACTGGGGCGCTTCATACGGACCGTGGCGGGAACGGTCGCGCCGTGCGGGATCATCCTGACAATACGACGGTTGACTCCGTAGTCGCCGCACAGCCGTTGCCGTGCCGCTTCGGACATCACGACTATCAGACCGGCGGACTCGGCGATCGCCTCCAGCGCCGAACGTTGCTGTGTTGTCGGCGTTTTCGGGACGGGTCCGACGATGACGATCGACGGTATCGACAACTCGTCGACGATGTCGAGTACATCGTCGGCGCCGGCGCAGAAGTCGTGGTGGACGATCGCGACGTCGGCCTGGTCGAGCGGCTGATCGCTGGAATGCGGGCTCGCCGGATCCGCCACGACGCTGACGTCGACCCCCTGGCCAGTCAGCGCACGGGACAGACCCGCCGTGAACCGGGCCAACACGCAGGATTCCGGTGCAGGTGTACCGAGGATGCTGATACGTATGCGGCGTGGATTGCGTTGGTGCTGAGCGGAATTCGAATGAAAAACAGATGTGGGCGATGCGTTCAAGGCGGTCCCAACTGAAGGATTGGTACCGGCGTGTCCGGCATGAGCGGTTGCTCGGCGCGATCAGCGGAGGTCGGCTGACACGTTCCGGAATGGCTGGGCTCCCAACTCTTCGAGGCTACACCGCGGCGGATCGGCGGACTACGGCGGGAAGAGGCCCCGCGGTCGACACGTGGAGTACTGTCATGTCATCGGGACCATCCAGGCCCCCGCAATCAAGGGGCCAGCAATGTCTGACAAGTCTCCTCGGCAGTCGATGCCAAGAAGTCCGGTAAGTCTTTGAAGGAGAAACGGGCCGACAAGCACGCCAAGGCCGCAGCCAAATCCGCCTCTGCCGATGCGGTCGGCGATCTCAGGAAGCCCTGAGGCTACTCGTGATCGCCGCCTAACCCCAGAACCGCCGCTTCTTCCAACGGCTTTCGTCGCCTTCGACGTCGGTCCACTGGCCCGCCGCATATCTGTGCGGCTCCCTGGCGCCACCGCGGACGACGTCGAGCGTGCCGTCGCCGTGCTTGATGTAGGCATCGCCGAACCGCATGTATTTGTCTGTTGTCCCGTTGGGGAGCGTGACGGTGACGGTCATATTCGCTGGGTCCTTTTCAATCGGACATCTCGGCTTGCGGAGCAAGCTGCCCGATGTTCACCACAGTACGCCGGTCAGGCGAATTTTCGTTCCGAAGCCGTCTCGGGGGCGTCATCGCTCGTCGCCGTGAGGAACCGGTCGGGCAGAGCCAGCTTGTGGATCGTTCGCAACGTCAGAAGATACTGGCGCACAAGCGAACCGCTGGTGTAGGGCAGGTCGTACTTCTCACAGACGGCACGAACCCGCACGGCGATTTCCGCCAAGCGATTGCTCGGAAGGTCGGGGAACAGGTGATGTTCGATCTGGTAGCACAGGTTGCCGGTCGAGAAGGCCAGCACCGGGCCGGCGTTGATGTTGGCGGCCCCAAGCATCTGTCGGAGGTACCAGTCGGCACGGCTCTCCTCGTCGATAGCCTCGGCGGTGAACTTCTCGGCCCCGTCGGGAAAGTGGCCGCAGAAAATCACGACATACGTCCAGAGGTTGCGCACGAGGTTGGCCAGCACGTTCGCGGCCAGGGCACGGCGCCAGCGTCGTCCGCTCAGAGCCGGGAAGAGCACGTAGTCCTTGATGCCCTGGCGCGCGATCTTGCGGACGAGCTTCCTTCTCTCCCTGCTCACCCGCTCGGTGTCACCCGCGGCGCGGTCGCGTTCGGAGTGAACACCGTGCAGCGCAATACCCCACTCGAAGATGCTCGCCAGCAACAGGTTTCGTAGTGGTTGGAGCAGATGGACCGGTTGCCACGGTTCGTCTCGGGTAATCCGCATGATGCCGAACCCCAGATCGTCGTCCACACCGACCACGTTGCTGAACACGTGATGGCGGTAGTTGTGCGAGTATCTCCATTGCGCCGAGACGGCGACCATGTCCCACTCCCAGGTGGTCGAGTGGATCTCCGGGTCGTTCATCCAGTCCCACTGCCCGTGGGACACGTTGTGTCCGATCTCCATGTTCTCGACGCATTTGGCGAAGGCCAGCGATGCCGTACCGAGGACGCAACCGCCGCGGGACCGGCTGACGCCGATGAGCAGCCGCCCCGTCACTTCGAGTGCCCGCTGGAACTTGATGGTGCGCCGGATGTAGGCCGCGTCGCGTTCGCCGAGCGACTCCTCGATATCGCTGCGGATGGCGTCCAGTTCGACGCCGAGGGCCTCGATGTCTGCTTTGGTCAGATGGGTGTAGGCACCGATGTCGGTGATTGCCAAGATTTGTCCTGTGTTCGTGCGGGTGGGGCTGGCTCGTCTGCGAACCATCAGCGATTGCGGACCACCAGCCGGAATCGACGAAAGACAACGGCAGCACGTCGGCGTAGCCACCAGTCTAGAGAAATCCCCGCGGACCCGACATCGCCGGTGCTAGTCAGCCGATGGAGACCAGTTGGTCGATCGAGTCGTTGGGCATCTCGCCGTCGACGACCGCCGTCACCAGCAGCTTGTCCAGCGTGATGGCGCCCTTGTGGTTGGTGAGGAAAGCGATGTCGGCGGCATCGCGTCCGGTGGCAATACGCACCAGCGATTGACGGGGCGCCAGCAGCGTCGCGTCGACCACGCGCCAACCGCCCTCGACGAATGCTTCCGCCACGGCATGAAAGTCCATCGGATACAGCCCGGGCGCGTAGACCGACACCACCCTCGCGGGGACGTTCACGGCCCGCAGCAGGGCCACGACCAAGTGCGCGAAGTCACGACACACCCCCTCGCCGGCGAGCAGGGTCTCGGCCGCACCGTCGATCGGGTCGCTGGAGCCGGGGACGTACTTGAGGCGGGTGCCGACCCAGGAGGACACATTCTCGAGCAGAGTCGTGGAATCCAGGTAGCTGCCGAATTCCGTCGCGGCGAAACCGTAGAACTTGTCGGCTTCGGCGTAGCGGCTGGGACGTAGGTACATCAACCGGTCGTAGACGGCGACCGGCGCACGATCGGTCCGGCCGACGATCGTCGCGGCGTACTCGACCATCAAGGTGCCCGTCGGCACGCACAGCGTGTGTATCCGGTTACCGTGCGCGCCGCTGATCTCCACGGCTTCGACGGGTTTTCCGTCCAGGAGGAACGAAAGATTTTCGTACACTTCGGTGCTCGGATGCGGAGCGACCGCGATCTGGAACTCCAACTCGGTCGGATCGGTGATCTCGACCTGGAGTTCTACCCCGACCTGTCGCCTCATGAGCGCATGGGTTCTGCCTGTCGAGACCTGTGCGACGTCAACTCGGTCACCACAGACCTCCCCTCACCGCGAGGTGAGTCTTCGGCGGCGGCAAGTAGCACGCCCATCGCCTCCGCGACGCCGCCGGCGATGTCCTCGACGCGCGGCACGTTGTCGGGACAGGCGGAAACGCACACGCTCATCACTTCGCCGTGTGTGGTGACGCCGATGTTCAGTCCGCAGCCCTCGGCAAGCGGCTCAGCGGAATACATGGCGACGACCCTGGCGCCGGCGCAGTACGCGCGGCCGGAATCCTCCGATGAGAATGAAACCGTTGCTTGTGAGCTTGACGAGCGTCCCCTCAGCCCGACACCGCCCAACAGCTGCAGGCCTGCGCGGACCAACCAAGGTGGAAACAACAATACCACGGTCGCGAGATCGACTGGGGGATCCGTCGATTCGTCACGATAACAGTGCGCGATGTTCAACCTCTCGGTCGCGGTGTGGAGGTCGGTCAATACCTGCACCGGGTCATCGAGATGAACCGGAAGTCGCACATGGCCGACGCCCACCGGATGCGCGTCCTCCGCGGCGTCGCCGGTCGGTCTCGATAGTGGGACGGTCACCAGTAGCGGGTCATCGGGTACCGCTTCGTGGCGCTGTAGCCATGTCCTCAGCGACATCGCGCAGGCGGCGAACACGACATTGGCGGTGGAACCACCGAAGGCGTCGCTGATCGCTCGCACGTCGGCCAACGGAATCGACGCCAGTCCCATCGACCGCCGCTTCGTCAGCGTCGCATTGAGCACCGTGTCCGGCACGGCGTCGCGCATCGACGAGACGGTCTCGGGATCCATCTGCGAGTCGACGACATCACGCAGCCGACGACGCACCGCCAGCAGTCCGCTGGTCACCGCCCCGGCCGCCATCCAGATACCCGTGACGTGACCCTCGATGACCTCGGCCAGCCAATCGGTCAGCAACTCTCCGGTGGACGGTGTTGGGCCCAGACCTGCCTCGGTTGGTAAACGGTTGTCACCGTTCGGCTCGACGGTTGTCAGGCGCCGCCACATCGATGTGAGTCCGTGTCCTCCATCGGCGAGCACCGGAGACATCTTCACCGCCAACGCCCAACGGCCAGAGGCTAATCCGTCGATCGTCCAAGCCTCCCATAGCGGTCGTGGCGAGGTCTGCCGCTTGGCGCTCAGCTCCCCCACGAGGTCGGCCAGCTCGCGGCGGCCACCGGGTGCCGGCACTGTCGCGCTGTCAATCTGCGGTGTGGGGTCGTAGTCGGCGATCTCGGCCCAGACGGGCTGTCCGATCCCCATCGGCTTGCTTACGAGCTGGCTTCGGAAGCGAGCCATCTGTGGCAGGGCCGACGAAACCAGCTTTTTTAGTCGCTCATGGCTCAGCCGATCCGACGCCTCGATGACGAGCAGAGCAACGGTGTCAGCGGGTGTCGTCGGGGTCTGCGTGTGCAGCGCGAAGGCATCGTTGACAGACAATCGGGTGGTGCCCATCAGCGCTGTTCCAATGCCTGTCGAGGCTCGAGCGACGTCACGCGCCGGTCGTCAGAAGAGAGTCAACGGTGGACACGTTGCCGGGCGTGGCGGCGGCCATCGCGATCGTGTGCGCGAAGTCGGCTTCGGTGGCGGCGGGAACCACCATCAGGGTGATCCGACTACCGCTGCCGTCCAACACCGCAATCGTGTTGGCGGGCTGGCGGTGGTATCCGTCGAGGCGGACGACTCGCCCGTCCACGACCGTCTTCCGCGGCGCCTCCGCCCACTCGGCGAGGTTGTACATCACCCGCGCCACGGGACCCAAGCGGACCGACAGGACGCTCAGCAGATCGGGGAGTTCCCGCTGAAGATCCTCGCTGTGCGGCCACCAGGCCCCGTCGACATAGCCACTCGCCGGCCCCTTGCGCTTCAAGCGCAACCGCGGGGTGTTTTCGGGTCCGTCGTGTCGTCGGCCTGGAACTGGAGGTGCTTCTTGTACTGCCATGGGGTGGTCCCGTCTGAACCGTCCAACGGCTCAATCACTCACATCGGTGACGACGCGATCTCAAACGGTCGCGTACGAAATATCCCCGATATGACGCCAGCCTACGCTAGTCAGGCCGCGACGTTGGTTTCGGCATCGAACCTGTTGTGCACCATAACGATTAGATTCCCCAATGAACCCATAAACGAAATGTGGGCCGGTGGGAATTCCCACCAGCCCACAGTCGTCGTGCAAGCTAGACGGCGGTCACGCCGATTGCCTGAGGTCCTTTGGCGCCCTGTTCGACCTCGAACTGAACGCGTTGGTTCTCCTCCAGCGAACGGTATCCATTTCCCTGGATCTCCGAGAAATGAACGAAAACGTCCTTCTCGCCGCCGTCGGGAGCGATGAAGCCGAAGCCCTTATCGCCGTTGAACCACTTCACAGTTCCCTGTGCCATACTTTTCAACTTCTCTCATTCTGAACGGATGTAGGAAAACATCCGCGTCGAGGCTATCACGCCGCAGGCCATCCATTTTCCGCGAGCAGGCCCCCCTTCTTGCGCGAGCGCCCGTGTTTGCACGCGGCACGCCCCAAAATTTCGCCCTTATGCGGACGCTCGCCACGGCCGAGCGTCCCCCCGAGCGGTGGTTCTGATCGCGCTGAACCTAACCGGTGACTGCGCCGCGCACGATGGGCAGCATTTCGGGGTGACTCGTGTGATCCGCTTCAACGCCTTCGACATGAACTGCGTCGCTCACCAGTCCCCCGGGCTCTGGAAGCACCCCGACGACCAGTCGTGGCACTACAAGGACCTGGAGTACTGGACCGAGTTGGCCAAGCTGCTCGAACGGGGCCGCTTCGACGGGCTGTTCATCGCCGACGTGCTAGGGACCTACGACGTCTACGGCGCCAACGATGAGGCCGCCATAAGGCAGGCCGCGCAGATCCCGGTCAACGACCCGATGCTGCTCGTGTCCGCGATGGCGCTGGTGACCCAGGACCTCGGCTTCGGCATCACGACCGGCACCGGCTTCGAGCACCCCTATCCGTTCGCCCGCCGCATGTCGACCCTCGACCACCTCACCAAGGGCCGCATCGGCTGGAACGTCGTCACGGGCTACCTCCCGGCGGCCGCCCGCAACATGGGCCAGACCGACCAGCCCGCCCACGACGCCCGCTACGACCACGCCGACGAGTACCTCGAAGTGCTCTACAAGCTGTGGGAAGGGTCCTGGGAGGACGACGCGGTCGTTCGCGACGCCGAACGCGGGGTGTTCACCGAACCGCACAAGGTGCACCACATCGGCCATCAGGGAACGCATTTCAGCGTTCCGGGTGTGCACTTGTCGGAACCGTCACCGCAACGCACCCCGGTGATCTACCAGGCCGGCTCGTCGCCCCGCGGTGTGCGGTTCGCCGCCGAGAACGCCGAGGCGATCTTCACCGCCTCACCGACGAAAGAGCTTCTGCGCCAAACGGTGAGTACCATCCGCCAGGAACTCGAGATCGCCGGCCGCGACCCGTACAGCGTGAAGATCTTCAACCTGTCGACGATCGTCACCGCCGCCACCGACGAGGAGGCCCACGCCAGACATGCCGAGTACCTGTCCTACGGCGACCCGGAGGGCGCGCTGACGTTCATGTCCGGGTGGATGGGCGTCGACCTGGCGCGCTACGGCCTCGACGAACCGGTCGGCAACGTCGACTCCAACGCGATCCTGTCGGCCGTCGCGGCGTTCCAGTCCGCCGACCCCGACGGGCGCGAGTGGGCCATCCGCGACATCGCCGAATGGGGAAAGATCGGCGGCATGGGCCCGCGCTTCGTGGGTTCCGGTGCGCGCGTGGCGGATACGTTGCAGGAGTGGGTCGAGGAGACCGACGTCGACGGGTTCAACCTCGCGTACGCCATCACCCCCGGCTCGTTCGCCGAGTTCGTCGATCATGTGGTGCCGGTACTCACCGAGCGGGGCGCATACCAGTCCTCGTACACGCCGGGTACGTTGCGGCACAAGCTGCTCGGCAACGGAGACCGGTTGCCGGAGGACCATCGCGGCTCCCGCTGTCGACGATCATCGACCGGCCGTCCACGGTGCCGTCGTCTTCGGCATCGGTGGCGTCCCAGCCGACCCGCGGACGTTGAGGAGTTAGCACGTGACGATCCAATTGCACTGGTTTCTACCCACTTACGGCGACAGCCGGCTGATCGTCGGGGGCGGCCACGGTATGCCCGCCGGCGCGGCGCACGGCGATCGCGACGCGTCGATCGACTACCTGGGCTCGATCGTGCGGGCCGCCGAGTCGTTCGGTTTCACCGGCGCGCTCATCCCGACGGGCGCGTGGTGCGAGGATGCGTTCATCACCGCGTCGCTGCTGGCCCGCGAGACGACGTCGTTGGCGTTCTTGGTCGCGTTCCGGCCCGGCTTGGTCAGCCCGACGCTGTCGGCGCAGATGGCCGCGACGTTCGCGCGGCACGCGCCCGGCCGCATCCTGCTCAACGTGGTGGTCGGCGGTGAGGCGCACGAACAGCGTTCGTTCGGCGACTATCTCGACAAGGACGGCCGCTACCGGCGCTGCGACGAGTTCCTCGAAGTGGTCCGCCGTCTGTGGGCCGGCGAGACCGTCTCTCTGCAGGGCGAGCACATCCGTGTCGAGGAGGCGGCGCTGCCGACACTGCCGAATCCCGTGCCTCCGTTGTACTTCGGCGGGAGCTCGGCGGCCGCGGGGCCGGTCGCGGCGCGGCACGCCGACGTGTATCTGACGTGGGGCGAACCGCCGTCGGCGGTGCGCGAGAAGATCGAGTGGATCCGCGGGCTGGCCGCCAAGGAGGACCGGCAGGTGCGGTTCGGTATCCGGTTGCACACGATCTCGCGGGACAGCTCCGACGAGGCGTGGGCGCAGGCCGACCGGCTGGTCGCGGCGCTCGACGAGGAGACGGTGCGCAATGCGCAGAAAGGGTTGCACCGCAGCGACTCCGAGGGTCAGAAGCGGATGCTGGCCCTGCACGAGGAGCATCGGCGCAACGGCACTTGGACCGACGCGCGCTCGCTGGAGATCGCGCCGAACCTGTGGGCGGGCGTCGGCCTGGTCCGCGGCGGCGCGGGCACCGCACTGGTCGGCAGCCACGTCGACGTCGCCGACCGCATCGCCGAATACGCCGACATCGGCATCGACGAGTTCATCTTCTCCGGCTACCCGCACCTCGAGGAGCTGTACTGGTTCGGCGAGGGTGTGGTGCCCATCCTGCGTGAGCGCGGGCTGTACAAGGGCGCGGCGACGACGGCCGCCGCGGCGTCGATCCCATTCGTGAGCGGTTCGCGATGAGCCCGATCGCGTCGCCGGACGAAGCGCTCGAGGTCGCGGCGAAACTGGCCGCCGAATTCGACGCCCAGGCCTCCGCGCGCGACGCCGACCGGCGGTTGCCACACGATCAGGTGCAGGCGCTCAAGGAGTCCGGGCTGCTGGCGTTGACGGTGCCCTCCGACTACGGCGGCATCGCGGCGCCAGCGACGGTGCTGGCCGAGGTGTTTCGCCGGATCGCCCACGCCGACCCCTCGCTAGCCCAGATTCCCCACTCGCACTTCGTGTTTCTCGAGGCGCTGCGGTTACAGGGCAGCTATACGCAGAAGTCGTACTTCTACGACCGGGTGCGCAACGGGGCCCTGCTGGCAAATGCTCAGTCCGAGCGCGGCCCGCACACCGTCGACGTCGACACGACCACGTTGGTGCGGCAGCCATCGGGCGACTATGTGTTGTCGGGGCGCAAATTCTATTCGACCGGTGCGCTGTTCGCCGACTGGATACTGGTGCGTGCGTCGCTGGCCGACGGTTCTGAGGTGCCGACCGCGCAGACGCCGAAGGCAGTGGCGTTCGTCGCGCGCGACGCCGAGGGGTTGTCGGTGGTCGACGACTGGGACGGCATGGGGCAACGCACGACGGCGTCGGGCACGGTGACGCTCGACGACGTCGCGGTGCCCGTCGAACACGTGGTGCCGTTCTCGCCGATCTTCGCGGGGCCGTCCGTGTACGGTGCGCGAGCACAGTTGCTGCACAGCGCGATCGACGTCGGCATCGCGACCGGGGCACTGGCGGCCGGTGTGCGCCAGGCCGAACGGGCGAGGCCACACTTCGAGGCCGGCGTAGCCGCCGCGGTCGACGACCCAACACTGATCACCGTCGCGGGAGAGTTGGCCGTCACGGTGCGGGCGGCGCAAGCGTTGCTGGTGGAGGCGGCACGAGCAGTCGACCACGCCGAGGCCCATCTGTCCGACGAGACGGCGGCCGAGGCGTCGATCGCCGTCGCGGCGGCGAAGGTCGCCGCGGTACGGGCGGCGCTGGCCGCGTCGAACGTGTTGTTCGAATTGGGCGGAACCAGAAGCGCTTCGGCGTCGGGGAACCTGTCGCGATACTGGCGCGACGCCCGAACTCATACATTGCACGACCCGACGCGGTGGAAGATCCAGCACATCGGCCGCTACACCCTGACGGGCACAGCCCCGCCGCGCCACGGCCAGATCTGACGCCCCCTACCTCTAACTGCCGCGAGCGACCGTGTTTGCCCCCCAACACGCCGCGCATAGCCGGCATTTCGCGGACGCTCACCGCCCGCGACGGTGCACAAGAAGCGGTTACTCCGTCGAGTAGTCGAAGCTCAGCCAGCGCTGCGGGCGCATCCGGATGATCACCGACGTCGGCGTGAGGTTCTGATCGGTGAACGCATTGCCTTCCTCTTCGCCCAGATAGCGAATGGCGATCTCCCGCACGATCGCATCCTCAGCCGGTCCGATACCGGTCACATCGCCCTCCGCGGTGACGTATCGATACGGCGGCGCCTCGTCCTGCGCGGTGATCGAAAACCGGCCGGCCTCCTTGATGAGCCGGTGCTTGAGAGACTCAGACTCTGTCCACAGCAGCACCTCGCCGCCCGGTGTGTAGCCGTACCAGATCGGCACGCTCAACGGCGCCCGGTCGGGGCGCTCGACGGCGATGACGCCCACGTGGACGTCGGACAGGAACTTTTCGCGCTCACCAGTCGTCATCTTGGCCATGTCTGGCCCAACCGCTGCGACGCCGAGCACATTCCCGCCGCTGAAGCGGACCTACCGCATTCGCGGCTAGGCGAGTTCGAACACCGGGATGACGCGGTCGGTGCGCTGCTGGTACTCGCCGAACCCCGGCGCGCGTTCGACGACGATGCGGTAGATGCGGTCGCGCTCGTCGCGCGGAAGCTCGCGGGCTGTCACCTGCCGGGGCGGATCGGCGCCGATCTCCACCCAGGCGGTCGGGTTGGCGCGCAGGTTGAACACCCAGCCCGGGCTCGCCGGGCGACCCGCGGACGAGCCGACGACGTAGATGCGGCCGTCGATGTCGAAGTACGCGACCGGGTTGACGCGCTGCTGCCCGCTCTTGGCGCCGGTCGAGGTGAGCAGCAGCAGCGGAAAACCCTCGAACTGGCCGCCGACCTTGCCGCCGTTGCGGCGAAACTCCTCAATGTTGCGCTCGTTGAAGTCGCGCTCGGCGGCCTTGTCATCGGTCATCGGTTCATCGTGGCACGTGCGGAGGCCTTCCGGTCGCGAGATCGGCCGCAGCGCCTAGCCTGATGTGGTGCTGACCGAACTGATCGAGTTGCCCGCGGGCACCTTCCGGATGGGATCGGAAGACTTCTATCCGGAAGAGGCGCCCGTTTACGAGGTGACGGTCGAGGCGTTCTCGATCGAGCGCCATCCGGTCACCACCGCGCAGTTCGCCGAGTTCGTCGCCGAGACCGGTTACGTCACGATCGCCGAGCGGGAACTGGACCCCGCCGCCTACCCGGGAGCCTCGCCCGACGACCTGGTTCCAGGCGCGCTGGTGTTCAGGCCGACCCGCGGCCCGGTCAACCTCCGAGATTGGCGCCAGTGGTGGACCTGGGTGCCCGGCGCCAGTTGGCGCCACCCGTTCGGGCCAGGATCGTCGATCGACGACCGCGCCGACCATCCCGTGGTGCAGGTGGCGTATCCGGACGCGGCGGCCTACGCGGCGTGGGCGGGCCGCCGACTGCCGACCGAAGCGCAGTGGGAGTACGCCGCGCGGGCCGGATCCCAAGCCCGCTACGCCTGGGGCGACGACGTGCAGCCCGACGGACGCCTGATGGCCAACACCTGGCAGGGCCGCTTCCCCTACCGCAACGACGGCACGCTCGGCTGGGTCGGCACCTCGCCGGTGGGCACGTTCCCGCCCAACGCATTCGGTGTGGTCGACATGATCGGCAACGTCTGGGAATGGACGACGACGACGTACTCGCCGCGCCACAGCCCCCAGAAGTCGGGCTGCTGTGCGCCGCCGACCGGTGACCCGTCGAAATTCCAGACGCTCAAGGGCGGCTCACACCTGTGCGCCCCCGAGTACTGCCATCGCTACCGCCCGGCCGCCCGGTCGTCCCAGTCGCAGGACAGCGCCACCACGCACATCGGGTTCCGCTGTATCGCCTGACAGGTCGACCTGTCGTACCCCGCACATACAGTGCCAGCCATGACTACTACGGTCGCCGTCGCTCTGGCCCGTCCACGCGGGTCCGCGATCCGCTACTCGGCCTGCTCGGGCATACAACGCTGGACCGGAAGCGTGCAGGCGGATTCGGTCGAGACGGCGATCCTCGACGTCGTGCGACGCGTCCGCGAGGAGTCCGAGACTGAGCGGCTGCGGTTCCTTGTACAGGCACCGCCGCGGAGCGTGTTGTGGGCGCTGCGCGACGAGATCGCCCTGTTGATACCCGGTGCGCACCTCGACCGTCCGCGCTTCACCGACGAACAGTTGGTGCGCGCGGCGTATGAAGGACTGCGCGTCGTACCGTTCACAACGGCAGCAGGATCCGCTGAGCGACAACAATTTTGACGCATAGGACGTCCAACCGCACATCGGTGCCGTGCTTATGTAAACAGTCAAGCTGTCGCAGAAGGAACGGTGTCGCAGGGCGGCGGCGCCTCGGTGGAACCTACCTCGGGATTCTCCAAGGGCGGGCCTGGTGTGAATGGCGATTTTCCAGCCGGCCCCTGGTGATCGCTGCGGAGTCGGAGCTCTGTTCGTCGGACTGATGCCAGTGGCCGAGCGTCGTCGCCGGCGCCGAAGTCCTCGCGTCAGCGCCTCTTCTCTTGGTGGTGGCGATGGTCGGTCAGACCGGCTCGGCCGATCAGAGCGGCAGCGACGAGCAGTGCAGCCCCTGCGGCGTAGACGGCGGTGATCCCTGCCGCATCAGCCAGCCACCCACCCAGCCCGAGGGAGGCCAGGCGGCCGAGTTGCCAGATCAGATCGAAGGCGGCGAAGACCCGGCCGCGTGCGGCGGGTGGGGTTTCGGCCTGCAGCAGCGAGTTGAAGGTGACTGCGCCGGCAGAGGTGCCCCCGCCGTAGCCGGCCAGGCTGCCCAACGCCACCACCGGGACGCGGACACTCGCAAGGACGGCATCTACGGCGGCGCGCAACAGATAGGGTCCGAAAATGAACGCGGGTTTGCGAGGATCGGTGATCAGCCGGGTCAGCAGTAACGGGCCTGCTGCGGCGCCCACGCCGATGCAGGCCAGCGCGATTCCGTATCCGGCGGGGCCCCTGCCCAGGCGCTCGCGGATCAACACAACCAGCAGGGCACTGGTCGCTCCGGCCGACAACGCCGCCAGGGCCTGACCAGCGGCCAAGGCTCGCAGCACCCGGTGCCCGGCCAGCACCCTGATGCCGTCTCGGGCCTGATGCCACCAGGCGGCACGGGCCGCATCGGCTGCCGGGCGCAGCAGGTGCAGGCGGGACAGCAGCAGCGCCGAGACGGCGAAGCTCGCTGCGTTCACCCAGAACGCCAGGCCATAGCCGACGGTCGCGACCACGGCACCCGCAGCCGGGGCGAGCACGATCTGGGAGAGCACCGCGGCGGTCCAGATCCCCGAGTTCCCGGCGATCAACTCCTCCTCGTTCACGAGCGCGGGCAGCGCGGCACTGGCGGCCGGATTGAACAACGCCGACGCTGCGGACATGGCGAACGCCACCGCGTAGATGCCCGGCACCGAGCCGGCGACCAGCGCTAGCCCCGCAGCCACCAGCACGCGCGCCAAGTCGGCAACCACCATGACCCGCACCGGCGAGAACCAGTCGACTGCCACCCCAGCGAACGGTGCCAGCAGCAGCACCGGGACGATCTCCGCGACGATCACCCCGGCCACACCGAGCCCGGAGCCGGTGCGGTCCCACACCAGCAGGCCCAACGCCACGGTGGCGAACGCGTCACCCCAGGCAGAAGCGGTGCGCGCCGCCCACAACCGGCGGTAACCAGGATGGGAGAACACCTGGCGCAGCCCGGTGCCCGCACGTCCTGGCTGGCCGCGGCTCAGCGGACTTTCTCCATGGTGTGCCCGCAGCAACAGGTGGGGTTGCGGTCGCGACCGTGGCCTGGGACGGCGCCCTTGGTGACGGTCATCTCACATCCGCGCTCCGGGTCCGGGCGCCGGTACACCTCGCACTCGACTATTGCCATGACCTGCGCCTCCCTTCGGTTTCCGGTCCTACACTGGAGACGCTAAAACCTTCACCCCAGGTGAAGGTCAAGGCGAGCGGCCGGGACGCGAAGGAGGCAGACGATGGCCCAGGCGATGACCGTCGGGCGGGCCGCCCAGGCGGCCGGGCTCACCCGTAAGGCCGTGCGCTTGTATGAGGAGCGCGGCCTGCTGCCGCCCGCCCAGCGCACTGCGGCCGGGTACCGCCTTTACAACCAGGACGACGTCGACACCCTCACCTTCATCCGCCGCGCCCGCGCCCTGGACCTCCCCCTGGACGACATCGGCACCATCCTCACCCTCCGCCGCGCCGGTCCCACCCCGTGCGGAGCCGTACGGGATCTACTCGACGCCCGGATCGCGGAGATCGACAACACCATTACCGAATTGCTGGCGCTGCGTGCGAGCCTCACCGCCAGTCGGGACACCGCCGTGGCAGCCGATACCGAGTCGGAACCGAACAGATCGATCTGCCCGATCATCGAACGGTGAAGTAGCCGCTCAAGGACCCTCATGTCTCACTGAACTCTTGATGGCCGCGTTGCGAACTGGCGGTAGCCGAGCCTTTGCGGAATGGCCACTCGTTGCGGCAAATGTCCAGTCAGACTGGGCCGACCGATCATCGGACGGCTGAGCGGCGTTCGATAAAAGACTGTGTTGTGCCAGACGCCGCCCCGCTGGGCGATGCGTTCGCGGATGCCGACGGTTCAGCAACCGGCGGCGTGGTGCGGGGCGATGCTTGCGCGATTCTCCGTGAAGATGGAGGCATGCAGAGTCCGCAGCCCTGCGTCGTCGACTGTGGTGGTTTGCTTCTACAGCAAGGCTTTGCCGCCTGCCGGACTCCCATGGGGACAATCCGGCCGCCTCGGGCTCGCATCGTAGAGGCCCGCGTGCCAGTTGGATCCCGGCAGGCAGGTCACCTGCTGCCGGGTCCTCCTACCTGGTCCGCATTTTCTTCGGGCTGTGGCCTGGGTGCGCAGCAGTCGTCGGCGGTGTCGGTGGTGGTGTGGCGGCGTTCGCGGCGGGTGAGGGTGGCGATCGCGGTGACGAGGATGAGGCCGAGTGCGGTGATGGCGATCGCAAGTTGGTGTCCGGTGATCCAGGCTGACACGGTGCCGACGACGCCGGTGAGTGCGCCGATGCCGGGGTGCCCGCCGAGTAGTTGT
Source organism: Mycolicibacterium novocastrense (assembly GCF_001570485.1). GTDB lineage: Bacteria > Actinomycetota > Actinomycetes > Mycobacteriales > Mycobacteriaceae > Mycobacterium > Mycobacterium novocastrense. Next base: position 170,521 of record NZ_BCTA01000023.1, on the reverse strand, counting down.
GGCAGCCAGTAAAGGAGTAGGTAGCCGCCGGAAAGGGCAAGCACGGCGCCGGTGATGCGGTTCATGTGGGGCAGCAGCCGTCGGAGGAACCGGTTGATCAGGCCGCTGGCGAATGCGGCGAATAGCGCGAGGGACAGCAGCAGGGTGGCGGAGCCGGCGGCGTAGGCGGCGAATACGACCAGGACGCCGGAGATGTTGGTGCTGGCCAGGGCTTGGGTGACGACCGCGAGCAGCACCGCGAGCGTGCAGGAGGCGGAGGCCAGTGCGTACCCGGCGCCGAAGGCCACCATGCCTCTGGGCCCCTGCCGCGGGGTGCCGGAACGGCGGGTGGGTAGCCGCAGCGGCAGGTGTCCGCCGGCGACCATGGCCAGGCCGCCCACGGCCAGGATCGCGCCGAGCGCGGCGGCCAGCCACGGGATGACACCGGTCAGGGAACGCAAGCCGAGGGCGAGTAGTAGTCCGATGGCGGTGAAGGTGCCGGCGAACCCGGCGGTCAGCGCGAGCCCGGCGCGCAGGCCACCGGCCAGCCGGGACAAAGCGCCGGGCCGCGCGTCCGCCTGGCCGTCGCCGGTGTCGACGGCGTAGGCGAGGAAGGCGGGCAGTACGGCGAAGCCGCAGGGGTTGACCGGGGCGAGCATCCCGGCGCCGAAGGCGAGCGCCAACAGCGGGCCGATCACGCGCTCACCTTGGCCAGTTCGGCACGGATCTGATCGGCGGTGGGCTCGACAGCGCGGAACACCGGTTTGCCGGAGGCGTCCAGCACGACGGCGGTGGACAGCTGAGTGACCTGGTAGGCGCTGATCAGGGTGGCGTTGCTGTCGCTGGCGTAGGCAAGGCTGGTGGCCTGGTTGGCGGTGAGGAAGTCTGTGATGTCCTGCTCGGTTTCGCCGGGGCCGATGTCGACGGCGACGAAGTTCGCCTTCGTGCCGACCGCCTGCTGGACCTGGGCGAGGGTGTGGGTGGCCGGACCGCAACCGCCGCACCCGACGGAGAAGAAGAACAGCACGCTGGGCCGCGAGCCGGGCACCGCGACCTGCACGCCCTGCAGGGTTCGGGCGGTGAACGCTCCCGCAGCGGCAGTGGTCCCGGCCTTTGCGCTGCCGTCGGCAGCGGGTGGGGACGCGGTCTGCTTGCTCGACGGGGAAAACGCCGAATACAGCACGACGGAGATCCCGACGACGGCGATAACGGTCAGCGCGATCGTGACGAGTCGTCGACGAGAGCGCGGCGCGGCAGGTCCGGTCGGGGCGGGTGCGTCAGGCATGGGTCAGGACTCCTGGTTGGGGTGGGAGGACTCGTGTGGCCGATCGGGCTGGTCGCGGGCGGGTGGCACGGGCGGGCAGCACGAGTTGTCTCGGGTGGCGCCGTGTCGGGTGACGCGCCGGCGCGCGAACCGCGTCACCGCGGCGAGGACCACCACGACGGCGGTGCCGATGACCCAGGGGTTGCCCAGTACCGAGCCCACCGCGCCAAGGGCTCCGGCGGCGATCAGCACCGGCAGGCCGCAACACACGATGGGGACCAGGAGGAAACCGGCGGCGGCGAGCGCGGTGCGCTTGCTCTCGGAGCCGGGGTTGGTCGACATGGAGGCGGTCTCCTCGGCTGGTCAGGCGTTCGGGGCGGTGATGCGCATGCACGCGGCGAGGGCGGCGGCGTTGTCCGCGGCCAGCGAGCGCGCCAGCAGCACCAGTTCCGCGACGCGGGGGTCGGTGACCCGGTAGTAGGCGAAGCGGCCTTGGCGGCGCAGCTGCACGTAGCCGCAGTCGGACAGGCAGGCCAAGTGACTGGACACCCGGCCCTGGGACAGGCCGATGTGCGTGACGCATTCGCCCACGGCGTGTTCCTCGTGCAGCAGGAACTCCAGCAGCCGCAGCCGGGCGGGGTCGCCGAGGGCGCGGAAGAATTTCGCCATCATCTCCACCCCGTTCGGCTCGGTGGGCAGCAGCGTGCTGCTGCGTTCGGAAGCGTCGGCCACGGTCGCCGTCCTCACATCGAGTGTCTGTCGTATCCGGATGTACGAATCTTAGGTTAGCATCTATGCATCCGGGAAGACGAATATGTCAGTGGGAGGAGATCGCTGGTGCGGTACGACTTGGCGGTGATCGGTTCGGGTGGGGGTGCGTTCGCGGCGGCGATCGCGGCCCGCGGCAAGGGCAAGAGCGTGGTGATGATCGAGCGCGGCACCGTTGGCGGGACGTGCGTCAACGTCGGCTGTGTGCCGTCGAAGGCACTGCTGGCCGCGGCCGAGGCCCGCCATGTGGCGCTGGACCAGCACTTTCCGGGGATTTCCACCAGCGCGGGCCCGGTGGACGCCGCCGCGCTGATCGGTGGCAAGGACACGCTGGTGGCAGGGTTGCGGGCGGAGAAGTACGTCGACCTGGCCGCCGAGTACGGGTGGGAGATCCTGCCCGGCGAGGCCCGGTTCATCGAGGGACCGGCGCTGGAGGTGAACCTGCATGACGGCGGCCACGTCCGGGTCGAGGCCGAGCACTACCTGATCGCCACCGGCTCCACCCCGCGTACCGACGGCCTCGACGGAGCCGACCGGGTGGACTACCTGACCTCGACCACCGCGATGGAGCAGACCGAACTGCCCGAGTCGTTGGTCGTCGTCGGCGGCGGCTACGTCGGGCTGGAGCAGGCGCAACTGTTCGCCCACCTCGGCGTCCGAGTGAGCATCGTGGGCCGATTCGCCCCGCACACCGAACCGGAACTCGCCGGCCTGCTGGCCGGGGTGTTCGCTGACGACGGCATCGCCGTGATCGCCGAGCGCGCCACTGAGGTTGAGGCCGATGGTTCGGGCGTCGTCGTCACCGCCGGTGGGCAGCGGGTGACTGGGCAGCGGCTGCTGCTCGCGACTGGGCGGAACCCGGTCACCGCCGGGCTCAATCTCGACGCGGTGGGCGTGAAGACCGGGCATCGCGGGGAGGTGGTCGTCGACGAGTATCTGCGCACCGACAACCCGCGCGTCTGGGCGGCCGGGGACGTCACCGGGCACCCGCAGTACGTCTACGTCGCCGGGGCCCATGGCAGCGTCGTGGTCGACAACGCCTTCGGCGACGCCGGGCGCACCCTGGACTACCATCACCTGCCCGCGGTCACCTTCACCACGCCCAGTCTCGCCTCCGCCGGGCTGACCGACGTCCAAGCGGTGGAGCAGGGCTACGCCTGTAAGTGCCGGGTGCTGCCGCTGGAGTACGTGCCGCGGGCGCTGGTCAACCGCGACACCCGCGGCGCGATCAAGCTCGTCGCCGAACAAGGCTCCGGGCGGCTGCTCGGCGCGCACGTGCTCGCCGCGGGCGCCGGGGACGTCATCGCCACCGCTGTCTATGCGCTGGCAAACCAGATGACGGTGCACGAGATGGCCGACCTGTGGTGCCCCTATCTGACGATGGCGGAGGGCATCAAACTCGCCGCCCAAACCTTCACCCGCGACGTGTCCAAACTCTCCTGCTGCGCCTCCTGAAACCCTGCTCTCGGAAGGACAATCCCGATGACGAATGACCTGGACACCGTGGTGTCCACTATGGATAGTGTCTTCTCCCGCCAGGACAGCCCGGCCGGATGGCTATGGCAGCCGCTGTTGCGGCAACTGGCCCGCGGCGAACCCCTCACGATTGCCGACCTCGCGGCCGCCACCGGCCGCGCCGGTGACGAGGTTGCGCAGGCGGTGGGCCGACTGCGCGACACCGAATACGACGACGCCGGACGGATCGTCGGCTACGGCATCACGCTGCGCCCGACCCCGCACCGTTTCACCGTCGACGGCCACCAGCTCTACACCTGGTGTGCCCTGGACACCCTCATCTTCCCCGCCACCCTCGGCCAATCCGCCCAGGTTGAATCCCCCTGCCACAGCACCGGTGCCCCGATACGGCTCACCGTCGAGCCCGACCGAGTCAGGGATGTCGAGCCCCAGACCGCGATGGTCTCCATCGTCACGCCTGACGACTTGGTCTCCGTACGGGCTTCCTTCTGCAACCACGTGCACTTCTTCGCCGACGCCGACGCCGCGGCGCCCTGGCTCGCTGAGCACCCCGGCGGATCGGTCCTCCCAGTCGCCGACGCTTATCAACTCGGCCGGCAGCTGGACGCCGCTCAATCCGAGGAGCCCGAGCCCGGCGGGTGCTGCTGACGCCCACCTGCGCCGCCCGAACCGCCATCACCGAGAAGGGACAGCCACTGTGAGTACGGACTTCGATGTAATCGTGATCGGCGCCGGACCGGGCGGCGAGACCGCCGCCTCGCGCCTGCACGCGGGCGGACGGCGGGTCGCGTTGATCGAGCAGGAACTGATCGGCGGGGAGTGCGCCTACTGGGCGTGTATCCCGTCCAAAACCTTGCTGCGCCCACCCGAGGCCCGCGCCGAAGCCGCCCACGCGGCCGGCCTGTCCACTCCGGCGCAGAACTGGGCGGCACTGCGAGACTACCGCGACTACATGATCCGCCACCTCGACGACACAGAGCAGGTCACCGGATACGAGAAGCAGGGCGTCACGGTTATCAAGGCCACCGCAGCCCTGGTGGGCCGGGACCCGTGGCGGGTACGGGCCGGTGGCCGGGAACTCACCGCCGAGCACGTGGTGATCGCCACCGGCTCCGACGCGATCCACCCACCCATCGAGGGCCTGGACGAGGTCAGCGTATGGACCAACCGGGAAGCTACCACCCTGCGCGAGATCCCCGAGCGGATCGTGATGATCGGCGGCAGCGCCGTCGGGATCGAACTCGGCCAATTCCTCGCTCGCATGGGCGCTCGGGTCACCCTGATCCAGCGCGGCGACCGGCTGCTGGACCGGGAAGACCCCCGTGTCGGGGACATCGTCGCCACCCACCTGCGCGCCGACGGCATCGACGTCCGTCTCGGCCGGCAGGCCACCGCCGCGCGCCGCGACGGCGCCGATACGGTGATCGACCTCGACGACGGCACCACCGTGCGCACCGACGTCGTCGTGCTCGGCACCGGACGCCGCCCCCGCACCCACGGGCTCGGCCTGGAGACTGTCGGGGTCACACCGGACCCGCGCGGCGCGCTGGAGGTCGACGAGCACTGCCGCGTCACCGCCGGCCTCTGGGCGCTCGGCGACGTCACCGGGGTCGCGCTGTTCACCCACGTCGCCATGTACCAAGGACGGGTCGTGGCCGACAACATCCTCGGCACACCCCGCCAAACCACCTACAGCGGCATCCCCCGCGTCGTGTTCGCCCAACCCGAGATCGCCGCTGTCGGCCTGACCACCGACCAAGCCCGCCAGCGTGGCCTCGACATCGCCACCACCGAACTCGACCTCGCCGACTCGATCGCGCGACCCTGGACTTACGAAACCGACCCCGACGGCACCCTCGGTCTCATCGCCGACCGCACCCAGCGGACGCTCATCGGGGCCTGGGCCATCGCACCCCAAGCCGGGGAATGGATCCACACCGCCGCCCTCGCCATCCGCGCCCAGATCTCCATCGACACCCTGCTCGACGGCGTCGCCCAATTCCCGACCTACACCGAGGCGTACCTCGCCGCCCTCGAACAGCTCGCCATCTAGAAACCGCCCGGCCGCTCTCGGTGTCACAGCGTCGGTGGACGGGGGTCACCTCCGGGTGTGAAGCGAGATCACGTCGGGATCGTGGTGCGCCAGATGTCGGATCTGGTCCTCCAACTCCGAGTTGCGCAGGGCGAGGACCTGGATCTGGTTGGCGTAGACCCTGATCGTCTCCTCCAGTTCCCGCACGGTGGCGGCGTGGTCGCTGGCGGTCTGTTTGCGTTCCCGCTTGAGGGCGGTGATCTCCTCGCGCAGCGCGACGAGTTCAGGTTGCTGGGCTTCTCGATTCGCTTGTGCCGCAACAACGGCGTCCTTGAACTCCGGAGGCGAGCGGTAGAACGAGTCGCGGCCCACACCGGCTTCCCGGCACAGGTTGGAGACCGTCAGCTCGCCGTCGGTCACAGTCGGCTGACCGGCGAGCAGCCGGGTCAGCGCCTGCTCCAGGCGGACTTGGGTAGCGACGCGGGTCACGCCTGCGCCTCCTCGCTGTCGAGATCACCGATGAGCTGGTCGAGCTCGGTGATGTAGCCGGTGAGCGCGACCTGCTGGAGTTTCGGGACCGGACCGGCTTTCTCGCAGGACGCCTGGAGATCCAGGGCCTGATTGCGGGCGGCGGCCAGCCGGGGCCGGTGCACTGTGGACCGTCGGGCGTTCGGACAGCGCAGGCACATGTTGTGCTGCGGAACGGGCTGCCCGACGACCTTGGCTCGCTTGACACAGACCGCGGTCGCCGCGTTGAAGAAGCAGTCGTTGAGCACGCCGGGATGCAGCGTCTTGGTGAGATGCCGAAGCATCGTCCGCAGCCGCAGCTCGTCGGACACGACGCCGGGGAGATCACCCAGCTCGCGCCGAATGCGCTGGAACTCGGCGTTGATCCGCTCGGCCGCCCCACCGCCGGACTGGGCGCCGGTGTTCCAATCCCGGTAAAGATCCTCCACGTAGTCGAGCATGGCGACCGCCTCCTCGGCGGCGACCTCGGCGGCGAACCCAGAGGCTGAGGTCCCGGCATAGCCCTCGAACATGGTCACCTTGGCGTGGTGGTACTGCCGGGCACCGGCGACCACACCGAAGGGCTGGTGTGCGATATGCCAGGCCAGACTCCGCCGGAACTGCCGGGTGGTGAACACCCACTGCTGTTCCCCGTCGGCGGGGACGAACGGTTCGGCCACCCCGTCGGACGATTGGGTACCGAACAGCTCGTTGACGTGGTCCCGGAAACCACCGAGGCGCTCGGTGAGCTTGTTCGCCAGCCGTGGCTTGCTGGCGGGCCAGAGCCGGTAACCGAACAGATGCGTGGGGTCGTCGTTGATCTGCAGCAGGACGTCGATCGCCTCGTGAACGGCGTCGAGCACGACCCACTCGGCCTCGTCACCGGTGAGCTTGCGGCCCTTGAAGACCCGGCCGCGCAGCTTGTAGCGGGTCCGGCCGTCAACGGCGGTGGTGGTGGTGACAGCGCAGTCCCGCGCCAGCTCCAGGACTTCCATGTCCCGAAGTCCTGACAAGTAAGCCACCAGCACCCAGCAGGCGGTGCGCAGGTGGTGCAGTTCGTCATGCAGGCTGCGGTGATTCAGCCGCCCTCGCCAGGGTCGCCCGGTGTCCGGCCACGTCGAGATCGGCGTGTCCAGACCACCCTCTTCGTAGCCGATCTCGGCGCCGATCTGCTCCATCAGCCGTGTCGGATGCCCCTGGAAGCTGTTGGTTCCGCTCATCAGGGCGACGAGAGCGGCGTTCGGGGCTTGCACGACGCCGTCGACAACCGGCGCGGTCGGGCGCTGGGCCAGGCAGTACAGCGGCAGTGCGGGAACACCTCGCCCCTCCTGACGGCGGCGGTCCAGGAACGCCTCGATCTTGGTGACAGCCTCGCCATGCCGGCACCGGCCGCCTGCTCGGGCCTGCTCCAGGTCGGCGATTTCCCGCTGGGCGGCCAGGAGGTCCCGGCTGGCGGTCTGGACGTAGAACAGGGCGGCGCGCAGCAGTGGAGCCATGATCGGCTCGGGGATGCGCGGGGTGCTGTTCTCCTCGTCCGGTCGCCGCCCGGCGACCTGGGTGGCCGGGCGGCCCTTCCAGGGCACGACGGTGAGGCGGTCCGCGGTCAGGTACGGGCTGTGCGCCTCCAGGTGCTGGATGACGCCGATCCGGACAGCCAGCGTGTTTGGCACACAGGTCTCACGCCAGACGCGTGCGGTCGCGTCCAGGTGGGATTGGCGGGCCTGCGCCAAGCGCGTCACGCCCTGCTTGCCGAGCTCGGTAAACAGTTGACGCACGATGATGAAGTCCTTGTAGGTGTTGGTGATTTTCATCGGTCGGGCGGTCCGCGATCCGTAGGACAGCGGGACCACGCGGTGGATGCGGGAGTAGATGAACTCCTTGGCCGTGAGCATCGCGATCTCGTCGGGCAGCTCGGTGAAGTCCAGCCGGAGGTAGCCGTTGCTGCGGGGCGCGAACGGTCGGAAATCCCAGATGTCGTCGCTGAACCGGGGGCCGCGGCCAGTTGTCTCGGTGGTCAAGGACTCGGGCAGCACCCAGGGATCGGCCGATGGCTCCGGCGCGGCGGACGGGCGCGGTGCGGGGGCGCGGGTCACGCGACGGCCTCCCAGAACTCGGGCGGCAGCAGCAACCGTGCCCCACCGCTTTCGGCGATCGTCTGGGCGGTGGTGATCTGCTCGTCTCGGAACTTGGCCCGGATGCCGCGCACGATCCGGTCCCACGCCAGGCCGTAGCGCACGTTCCACTCGCTGACGGGGTACTCCTCCCGCTGGCGCTCGATGAAGTCCAGGAAGGTCAGAACCTGCGGCAGGTGCCGGGTGGTGAACACCGCGTTCGGGCACTCCAGGCAGCCCCACAACGACACCGGGCACGGCTTGCCCTTCGCCCCGAAAGGCGAGTCGTAGAAGTCGCGGCAGGAGGCCAGGAACACGTCGCTCTCGCGCGACAGCAGCGCCTGCACCTGCTCGGGTGGCAGGTCCCCTTCTCCGGCATCGAGGCGGGTGCCGTCCTCGTCGAGTACCACCGGCGGCGGCAGCGCGACGTCCAGCGCTTCGCGCAGGCCGTTCTCCACGGCTTGGTCGTGCAGCTCGTCGTGGGCGGGGATGTTTGCGTAGTGGTTTGCGGCGACGTCGGCGGTGTGGCCCTGGGTGAAGTCGGCGAGCACGCCGGTGGCTTTGAGGTATTGCTGGGACTTGTAGGTCTTGCGCAGCCGCCGCAGATCCAGCCGCACCGGCGTTCCGTCAGCGTCGGTCATCTGGTCGATGCCGTGTCGTTTCTGCCAGTTGTCCACGTGACCCCAAGGACCCTGCCCGCCGAGCGGGAAGGAGTCCCGCAGGCCCTTGTCTCCGTAGTCGACCCACAAATCGGTGCTGCCACTAAACTCGCGGGCTCGCGCGGTGAGCCGCAGCGCCAGTCGGATCAGACCGCCGGGATGGTGCAGGGCACCGCCATCGCTGACCCGCATGGACTTAGAGATCCGGCGACCGTGCGCGCGCCGCTTGACATAGTTGACACTCACGAACCCGCGGGCCGGGTTGGTCAAGCAGTCGGCCTGCAACCGCTTGGCGCACTCCGGCTCAAGCCCGGTCATGCAGATCAGCAGGATCAGGAACACGACGTTGTCCTCCCGAGTGAGGATGAGCGCCGCGTTGAGCGGGCGCCCGTTGCCCAGCCTCTTGCCGACCAGGGGCCGCAGGAACTGCATCGTGACAGGCCCGTGACGGGCGATGTGCCACAGCACGTTCTCGATCACATCCCAACCGCCGACGTTCGGGTCCTGGCCCGTCGCGGCTCGGGCTTCGCCATCCTGTATTCGGCGCGCGATCGCGCGGACATCCGCCAGCGCGGCGTTCCTGATCGCCTCGAACACGTTCTGCGGGTAGGCATCCAAGGGTCTCGTCTGACGGGCACGGGTTTCCCGTCCGAGGAACCTCAGCCGGATAGCCAGGTCGGGATCGAACGTCGTGGGGCTGGCGTCGAACGCCACGCGGAGCAGCCGGACCACCACACCGATGCTGATGCGCGGCTGGTCACTGTCCGGTCCGTACTCGGCGATCAGCGCCTGCTCGAACGCGTCGATGTGCTCGGCCTCCAGGTCACTGAACTCGACCTCGGTGGCGTTCTGCGGTTCGGCTCCAGTGATGAACCGCACGAACTTCCGCACCGAGAACAGGTTCACCTTGAACGCCTGGTAACTCGATTCGGGTCCGTCGGCGGCCACCGTGCGCAGCGTCGCGGCAAGCTGGCGGGTCAACCGCGGGCATGGCCACGCGGACATGTCGAACGTGCGGTCGGCGCCATCCAGGTGCAGCCGGAGCACCAGCGGACCGATGTCCGGGACAGGAGCGGGTTGCGCGGGCATCTGCTCCTCGGTCGGGAAAGCCGCCCAGCGGCCACGGCGACCGGAGCCGGCACCCTCGGTGCGGTTCACGCGGCAGCACCATCCTCAAGCCGGACCCTGCTCAGCGCTTCGGCTTGTTCATCCCATTCGCGCAGCGCGGACAGCACGATCTCCTGCGCCTCGTCCAGGACGTCGAGGTAGACGAAGACCGTCTCGCGCTGGCGATGGCCGAGCAGTAGCTGCAACTTGCGCAGCGGGTCGCCGACCAGCAGCCGTTTCACCTGCTGGCTCATCAGGGTCTCGCCGGGCTCCATGCGCAACGCGCGGACGGTCTGGCGCAGCAGCAGCCCGAGCATGTGCACGGCGAATGTGTGACGCAGGGCGTGCGGATGGACCACCAGGTCCAGGCCGAACCGGGCGCACCGTTCGTTGGCTCGCCGAAACACCGCCTGCCACGTCGACCGCGACAGCGGCAAGCCGTCCTCACCGAGCCACAGCCACAACGGACCACCCGGACCGTCGTCGCCGACCCGGCACAGTCGCTGCCGTTCCTCGATCGTCACCCGCGAGTACGGCCGCGAGCGGCCATCCTCGACGAGCGTCAGCGCAGTCTTGCCGGCGGAGCGAACTCCCATCCAGGCGTCCGTACACCCGTAAGCCCCGGCCGCCCGGCGGCGCTCGACCAGTTCGTCGCGTTCGATGTCGACGTAGTGGTGCAGGTCGCGCAGCACGCGGCGCGACACGAAAACCGTCCTCGGCCGGCTGCGCTTGGTGATCGTCGCGGGCAGGTTCAGGTCTCCGGTCAGCCGCCGCTGCGCCAGCGGCGGTACCTCGGTGACCAGGAGGCTCGACGCCTCTCTCAGCCGCATCCCGGTGCAGACCAACAGGTCGGCGAACACCGCGTTGCGCTCGCCGTGCCGACCGCGCCAACTCGGGTCCGGCGAGCCGTCGGGTAGTTGGCCACGCAACCCGACGTCCCGCCACACCAGGTAGTCCTCGTAGGCCAGGAACCGCACCGGCCCGGCGCTGTCCTCGACCTCGCGCTCGGCATTGAACAGCACCCGTACCAGCCCGCGGGGCGTCAACACCGTCTTCTCCACCATGCGGAACGGCTGGGCCTCGATCAGCTCCTCGTGTATCGCCCACTTGACCCACTTGTCTAGCGCCGCGATGAACCTGTTCCAGGTCGACGCGGACACCGTGAAGCCCTTGGTCCGCCGCCGCGCCCGCTTGTAGGCGCGCAGATCGTCCTGGCCGGCGTCCCAGATGGACCGTCCACCACGGTGCTCGTGGAGGAAGCGGCCGAACAACATCAGATCACGCGCGTACGCCTCTCTCGTGTGTTCCGAGCGCACACCCCACCCGTCCAACTCGCGCACGAACCGGTTCAACTCCAGGTCGTACGAGCCGTCGGGGCCGAGTAGGAACGGCAGCCCGTCGCCTACACCGGCACGACGCAGCACCTGGGCTTCGTCACCGCCGAGCCCAGGTGCGCCGAGCGCTCTCACCGGTGACGTCTTGTACATGAGCAAGGTTGAGATCCTCCGGGATCTGAACACGCCAAACACAGCGAAGCTGGCGTTGGCTAGGGACCTCTGCGACAGCAGTGAAGTGTCACCATAACCCCGCTTCCCACCCTCACGAGAACCTTCCCGACGCAACAGTTTATTGACACAAGCGGCAATCAGGCGTTGAGTCTAGGTGCCTTCGCGTCCGCATGAGGGCGCGCCGAGGCTTGCACCCGGCCGCCCGGCCCCGCGCAATTCAACCGAAGGGGCTGTCATGGCAGAGGTGGATTATTGCGTCGTGGGTGCCGGGTTCGCCGGACTGACCGCGGCACTGCGCTTGAAACAAGCGGGTCATTCGGTGGCGCTGCTGGAAGCCCGCGACCGTGTCGGCGGTCGCACCTTCACGGAAGTACGCGACGCCGGGGCGTGGATCGACCGCGGTGGCGCCTGGATCGGTCCCGGGCAGGACGCGATCTACGCGCTCATGAAGGAATTTGGGGTGCCGAGCTACAAGCAGTACACCGACGGCGACGCGATGATGTTCGTCGACGGCAAGAAGTATCGGTACACCGGAACCATTCCGCTGTCGATGAGTCCGTGGGCGGTCGCCAACATCGGCACGGTGTTTCTCGAGCTCACGCAGATGTGCAAGGCCATTCCGGTGGAGGCGCCGTGGACCGCACGCAAGGCGCAGAAGTGGGACCAGACCAGCTGGGCGGCGTGGCTGGACAGGAACACGCTGTCCAAACCCGCCCGCGAACTGCTGGAAAGCGCTGTTGCGGGGCTGTATACGTCTGCGGCATCGGAGATCTCACTGCTGTTCGTGCTGTATCAGATGGCGTCGGCCGGCGGCCCGAGCTTCGTGCTGGGCGTCAAGGACGCAGCCGAGGACGCGCGGCCGGTCGGCGGCATGGGCGCCATCCACCGTGCGGTCGCAGCCGAGCTCGGTGACGTCATCCACCTGTCGCAGCCGGTGCGCAGCGTTGAGCAGAATCCCGACGGGGTGATCGTGCGCTCCGACGATATGGTGGTCAACGCACGCCGAGCGATCGTCGCGGTGCCGATCTCGATTGCGAGCCAGATCTCCTATGAGCCAATGCTTCCCGCAGATCGATCGTTCTTGCACCAGCGGATGCCCAGTGGGGCGGTCTACAAGATCGCGCTCGTGTTCGACGAGCCGTTCTGGCGGGCCGAAGGTCTTTCGGGGCAGTCGTTCGGACCAGGATCGCCGGCGAACCTGACGATCGACTCGTGCACCGACACCGGCACTCCCGGGATGCTCACGGTGATCACGGAGGGCCCCGAAGCGCGCCGGTTGACCAACCTCGGCGATGACGAGCGCAGGCGCGCGGTACTGGACGCTGTCGCGGAACGGTTCGGCGACAGGGCACTCAAACCGGTCGATTATGTCGAACAGAACTGGACCATCGAGCGGTACTCCGGCGGCGGGATGATCGCGCACGCCCCGCCGGGTGTGCTCACCGAGTTCGGACCCGCGCTGCGTGAGCCGTGCGGACGCATCCACTGGGCCGGCACCGAGACCTCGGCGGTGATGTACGGATTCATCGACGGCGCCGTGCGCTCCGGCGAGCGCGCCGCGGCCGAGGTGATGGCCCGCGAAGCGATGGCTATGGCTTGACCGAGGGGTCGTGCGCGTCGCGCCACGCCTGCCGTATTTCGGGGCGCAGCCGACCGCGGTCGGGTACCGGCAGGCCCGCGTCGCGCGCCCACGCGCGGACTTCGGCGGTGCTCGGTTCGGACTCCGCACCCGCCGGTGCAGGTATTGCAATGTCGATTCGCTCCCCCGAGATGCGCTGTTGCGCAGCTTCTTCGGTGAGCGCCCAAGTGTGCGCGGCAGCAAGGAAGCGGTAAGTCCATTCCTCGGCGAGCTGGCGAGTCTCGCAGAACACGATCGGCACACTGGGCCACCGAATCTGCAACTCGGCGAGGGCGTCGGCGACCACCGCGGGGCGGACGAAGTTGTGCCGGAACAGTTGCGAGTAGCGGTCTTCGACCACGACCGCTGCGCGCGGGAGCGCCGAGAGATGGGCGACCTGAAAGCGAAGCTTGCCGCTGGTCAGGCCGGACACGAGATCGGGTAGTGATTTGCGTTCCACGCTGGCCACCAGCGATCCGTCCACGGTGACGCCGTAATCACCGCATGGCAGTGCCCGCTTCACGATGCTGACCTGTTGCGAGCTGAAGGTGTAGGCGTACCGCTCATGCGCATCCACCAGCACCTGCAACTCTTCGATGCCTTGAGCGCGCGCGGTCGGCGTTCGCACGTTGGGGCGTGCTTGTTTACGGGTGCGCGGCGACTGCCAGAACACCACCTCGCGGCCCCGGGCAGTGGTGAACACGATCTGGGAGCGGTTCTCGCGTCCCCGCTGCAGAATCACATCGATGGCCGCGCCCCGACGCTGACACGATTGCAATGGAAGCCGTTCGATGACCTCGGCGTCGGCGGGCCAATCGTCAAGACTCATGGGGTGGCAGTACAGCGCTTTGACACGCGGCCACGTGCCCGAGGTCCGGAAGACCAGATCCCCGCCCGGTTGCGGGAGTCGCAACAGATACCGCAGCCGGGAGTCGGGCTGCGGGTTCGCCGCGATCAGCAATTCCGCCACGCGCTCCAGTCTGCCCGGTGTGGGTGGGATCCGGCAGAACCGACGCTCATCCGCCGCGTAGATCAGGCGATGAGGACTGCCACGTCGCTGTGCAGATGCGCCAGGCCAGAGTCGAGCGTCGCCAACTGTGCACCCCGGCTACGCGCGAGTTGAGCGAGGTAGGCGTCGGTCACCTGCCGGTGTCCGATGATCCCCGTGGGGTCGATCTCGGCATACGGCACCTCGTCGGGCCAAAACTCGTGGCGCGCCGCGGCTCCTAAGCCGATGATGACCTCGCGAGCGGCGCTGGCCGGCTGACCGGCACGGATCAAGAACCTCATCAAGCTGCCCTGGGTGATCGGACATGTCGCGAACGGCGTCTTCGATTTCGACAACCACTCGGCAGAAATGTCGTGGTGTACATGGTCCGTCACGACGAGCGCCACAAGCGCATTCGCGTCGAGCAGCACGGTCACCTACTCATCCTCCAACGACCGCACGTCCTCGGATGTCACCACCGTGCCGACGCTGATGACCGGCAGGCCCGTCCTGGGATCGGTCGAAACCGGCGCCACGCTGTGGGCACCCAGTCCCCGTCTCATCAGATCTGCAACGGTCTGACTCAAGGAGCGGCCCGTGTCGCGGGCGATCGCTAGCGCCTGTTTATGCAGGTCCTCTGGTAGATCCACGGTCGTGCGCATACCCGACCATAGCATCAGATCATCATGGTGCGTTGATGCACACAACAAGCCCGACGGTGTCGCCTACGTCGGCTGTGGACAACTTCCTGGGGCCCTGAAGCCACGGGGTACTGTGCGACCCGTGAGCGGGGATCTGATCCTCACCGACGAGTTCCGGGAGGCCTTGGCGCTGCTCGCCGGCGGCAAGCATCTGTTTCTCACGGGCAAGGCGGGCACCGGCAAGTCGACGCTGATCCGTCGCTTCATGGCGGAGACGGACCGCAACGTCGTGGTGGTCGCGCCGACGGGGATCGCAGCGCTCAACGTCGACGGCTACACCATTCACCGGCTGTTCGGCTTCCGTACGACGACGACGCTGAGCGACGTCACCGGCGGTCACTACCGGCCGGGCCGATTCGCCAGGACGCTGGCGTCGCTGCAGACATTGATCATCGATGAGGCGTCCATGGTCCGCGCCGACGTCTTCGACATGGTCGCCACGGCGCTGGAGCGCTACGGACCGGAGCCGGGCGCGCCGTTCGGCGGAGTGCAGATCGTGCTCGTCGGCGACCTCTACCAGCTTCCGCCGGTGGTCGGCGACGGCGAAGAAACCTACTTCTCGACGGTCTACGAGACGCCCTACTTCTTCTCCGCCCGCAAGTTCGCCCGCGAGGACTTCCCCACGATCTCGTTGACGACGGTGTTCCGTCAGCTCGGTGACGACCGGATGACCGCGATTCTGAACGAGATTCGCGAAGGCGTCCTACTCGGCCACGCCCAGGAGCAGCTCAACGCCCGCGCCGACAAGGACTTCATCCCGCCCGACGACGAATTCTGGCTGACGCTCGCGCCGACCAATCGACTCGTGACCGCACGCAACCGCCAGCATCTCGAGCGCCTCGACGGCGACGAGATGACGCACCGCGCCCGCGAGTCCGGCGACCTGTCGCTGTTCGACAAGCCGATCGAGGACGAACTGCGCTTCAAGGTCGGCGCGCAGGTGATGATGCTCAACAACGACCAGGGCGACCGGTGGGTCAACGGCTCGATCGGCCGTGTCGTCGGCGTCGGCTACGACCGCTACGGCGTCGTCGTCGAGGTCGAGTTCGCCGACGGATCATGCGCGGAGGTCACGCCGTTCACGTGGGAGGCGACGCGCCCGGTGGTCGACGGCGGCACGCTGCGTCGTGAGGTGATCGGCACGTTCACGCAGGTGCCGTTCAAGCTGGCGTGGGCGATTACCATCCACAAGAGCCAGGGGCAGACGCTGGAGCGGGTCGTCGTCGACCTCACCGGTGGCATGTTCTCCACGGGACAGCTGTACGTGGCATTGAGCCGGTGCACCTCGCTCGGCGGCCTGGTGCTCAAACGACCTGTGCTGCCGAAGGATTTGAAGACCGACCGCCGCATCGCGCGCTTCCTACGGGGCTCGATCAGCGGTGTCACGGCGCGCAAGTACTGCGCGATCGGCATGCTCACCGTCGGCGACGAAGGGCGGATGTCGCGGCCGCGGCCTGTGGAGCTGGCGGTGGCCTTCGACGACGGGACCGCCGTCTCGACGCTGGTCAACCCTCAGCGTGATCTGGCCGACGCGCGAAACGCCTACGGCATCAGCGTGTCTGATGTGCTGCTGGCGCCCACGCTGCGCGAAGCCTGGGCGGTGATCGCGCCGATGCTGGCAGGCTGCACGCCCGTCGGGCCGGGAGTGGACGAGACGTTGGGGCTGATCGACTTCGAGCTCAAACGCCTCGGCCACGTCACGCCGATGCCGCTGGGTGTCGAACTGCGCGGAGCGCGGGTGACAGGGCGGACGGCGTTGGAACGTGCGCGGTCGGCGCTGGCGGCGTTGGCTACCGCGGACGTCGAGAAGGGTTCGTCGCCGTTCGAGGAACCCGAACCGGCGGAATCGGTTTCGGGTCTCCTGGTCAGCCGCGACCCGGACGTGCCGACGCCGACGGCCGAGCATCTACCCGGGTTGTCGGCGCTGTTACGCATCAGCCGCGACGTCGGAGCGGTGCTGCTGGGCGCATCGGTGCAGCGAGACCTGGACTCGTCGTGGGACGCGGCGGCTCGGTCGACGGTCGCTGATCAATTGCGCGCGGCGGCCTCCCGGACACTCCTGCCCGACGAGGTGGTGGCGCGCCTGCACGCGGTGTCGGAGCTGCTGGGCGTCGATGTGGTGAGCGACGCGGAATTGGTCACCCGCCACGACATCGGAGAAGCACTGGCGCCCGGCGCGCGAATCTGTTTCACCGGAACGGCTTTGGGCCCGAACGGCCGTGTGGTGGAACGTGACGAGATCGAGCGGATGGCTGCGAAGGCGGGCCTGAAGCCGGTGCGGTCAGTGACCAAGACGCGCTGCGAGGTGCTGGTCACGGCCGAGGCGGGCACGCAGTCGGGTAAGGCGCGCAAGGCGCAGGAGTACGGCAAGCCGGTGTTCACCGCCGAGGAGTTCTTTGCCTGGCTGGCCGATCGCTAACCGGGTTTCAGGCGCACCATGTCCTCAACTGGTTCGCGATCTCTGGTACGTCGTCGATCACACCCGAAGCGATGGCGATCATGAAGTCGAAACGAGCGTCCTCGCCTGCCGTCACCCACTCACCGTTGAGGCCGAGAAACACCTGACACGCCGTCCACGCCAGCCGCTTGTTGCCGTCGACGAGTGCATGATTGCGGCAGAGGGAATGCAGCACGGCAGCCGCCTTGGTGTGGATGTCGGGATAGGCGTCGGCCCCGGCGACGGTGGTCTTGGGCCGCGCAACCGCCGATTCCAGCAAGCCGTAGTCCCCGACCACCACCTCACTGGAGATCGCCCGCGCCGCGATCAGCAACAAGTCATCGAGGTCCAGGTAGACGGTCATGTGTCTGCTAGTCGCCGCAGCACACCTTGTTCACGTTCGATTACCTTGTCTAACACTGTCTTTACGTCGTTTTGATGCGCGCGGCGCTCGATATACTCGTCGATGGCTGACAGTGCCACCGCTTGCATGGAACGCCCCTCGGCCTCGGCCTGTCGGCGAAGCGCTTCCGCCTGCTTCTCACTGGTCCGCAATGTCATGCCCATGCGCGTGACGATACCACTTTGATACCACCCGTCGGTTCGGCGATGTCACCCACGGGAAGTAACGTCGGCTCATGGCGAACGTGAAGACGCGCGTCGCCCGCGCGGCAGATGCGGTGTTGGCCGAACGAGGAGCGGTCCGAACCATCGACGTTCTCCTGGAACTGGGCTGGCTTGCGCAACCGAACGTCGAGCGGTGGGAGCGGGGCCGAGTTCCGCGGCTGGAGATGTGCGTACAGGTCGGCGGCGACAAGGTCGTCGAAGCCGCGGAGGCATCGCGGCGCTGGGCCGAAGAGCGCGGGCTCGAACAGCGTGAGGCCACCTATGGCGATCTGGTCTTCACCGCCGAAGGCAACCCCGACGTCGAACAGGCCTACCGCACGTATTGGGCGACGGCGGGTCACGTCGAGCCGGTGCGCGAACAGCCGCGTCCCCGCGACCTCGTCGTGATCTCGCCGCACAACCCCTGGGACTGTTCGTCGTGCGGCGACGCTCATGACCCCGGCGATCTGCTGGTCCAGGGCACGATCGGCACCCTGTGCCTCGACTGCGCCGACCTCGGCCATCTCGAATTCCTGCCGTCCGGTGACGCCGCGCTCACCCGTCGCTCCAAGAAGGCCAGCCGGTTGTCCGCGGTCGTGGTGCGCTGGGCCAGGCGACGTCATCGCTACGAACGACAGGGCGTCCTGGTGGAGTCGGCAGCGATCGAACACGCCGCGCGAGAATGCCTGTCGGACACGGACTTACGGGCAAGGCGCCGCGATCGCGACAGGATTCGTCGCGCCGATGAGGACGTGCGCTTCCAGGGCGAGTTCGCCGCCGCGATCCGTGAGCAGTTCCCCGGGTGTCCCCCGGACCGCGCGGAAGCGATCGCGATGCACACCGCGGCGCGCGGCAGCGGCAGGGTGGGCCGCAGCGCCGCGGCACGGAGTTTGGACCCCGAAGCGGTCCGACTCGCCGTCGCCGCGTCGATCCGCCATATCGACACCGAATACGACGACCTGCTGATGTCGGGTGTCGACCGCGACACCGCCAGGGCGCGGGTGTACGACCGCGTCGAGGATGTCCTCACCGCCTGGCGCGAGGGTGTCACGCTGCTCGACACCTGACTATCGCCGTTCGTCGCGGCGGGCGAGCGGCTCCCGCAGCGTCGGCAATACCCGTTGATCCTTCGGCCGGTTGGCGGCCTGCTCCGCACGGATCACGTCGGCGAGCGATGCAATTTCGACTGTCACACCGTAGATTTCGATCGGTCTGTTATACGCCGTCGGCCTCCGGGAGCGCCTCCTGCCGGTGGAAGTGCCGCCACAATCGCGCACCTCCGGAGATCGCCACCAATACGCCGATGCCGCCGATCACGATGCCGGTGAACAACGACAGGAACATCGGGTCGACCGACTCCCCCACCATCCCCGCGCCGAACATACCGCCGACAAGGAAACCGAACAGCGGCGCCAGCACCGCGACCGCCGTGCCCAGCAACGCCCGCCACATGCCGGGCGGAGTCGGCTCGAGCACGACGGGCCGACCGTCGTCGATGCCCTCGCCGGGCTCATCGAGCCTGGCGGGGCCGGATACGCTGTCAGTCATCAGATTTCACTCTCCTGATGTGGGGTACCGTGCCGCCGGCGCCGCTGTCCGGGTCGGACCGTGAACTTTCGAGGAACGGACGCACGATGTCCAAGGGAATCGGGAAGACGACCGTGGAATTCTGGTCGGCGCCGAGCTCCAGCAGAGTCTGCAGATAGCGCAGTTGCAACGACGCCGGGCTCTCGCTGAGCGTGATCGCGGCGTCGCGCAGTTCGGTCGACGCCTGCAGTTCGCCGTGCGCGCTGATCACCTTGGCGCGCCGTTCCCGTTCGGCCTCGGCCTCGCGGGCCATCGCGCGCTGCATCATCTCGGGGATCTCGACGTCCTTGATCTCGACGACCTCGACGACGATCCCCCATGGTTCGGTCTGTTTCGCGATCGAGGCGGCGAGATCCTCGTTGAGGTCGGCGCGGTGCGCGAGCAGCGTGTCGAGGTCGGCGCGCCCCACCACCGAGCGCAGAGTCGTCTGGGCGATCTGCGATGTGGCGACCGCGAAATTCTCCACGGCCATCACCGAATTCGTCGGGTCGGTGACCCGGAACAGCACGACGGCGTTGACGCGTGCCGTGACGTTGTCGCGGGTGATCACCTCTTGCGGCGGGATCGTCAGCGTCACGGTCCGCAGGTCCACCCGCACGAGTTTGTCGATGCCCGGCAACACGACCACGATGCCGGGACCGAGCGGTCCGCGAAGTCGACCGAGGCGAAACGCCACCCCGCGTTCGTACTCCTTGATGATGCGGATCGTTGCGACTGCCGCCGCCAGCAGCACGATCGCGAAGAACACCACAACCACCATCCAGGCGTCCATCAGAGCACCTCCCGCGGCTCGTTCCGTCGGTCCGATGCATACGAGCTGCGACGACGAGTCTCCGCTTCGGCCAGGCGCTTTCGCTCCTCGAGGTTTTCGTCGAGACTGTGGAACACCACTCCGTCGGGCACCGCACGGGTGCGGCGCAGATGCGACCACAGCGGCAATGTCAACACACCGACAGCCACGGCCGCCCCCAGTAACAGCAGCGCCTCCGGTGCGGTGTCGGCCGCCAGGGCCGTCGCCAACGGCAGGATCACCGCGATGGCGCTGACGGCGCAGGCGATTCCGCGGTGGAAGCGCGCGGCCTCCGACGCCGGCCAACTGTCGATAGCGCGGCTCACCTCGCGACCGTCGTGCGACGAGGTACAGGTGTGCTTGACCGGGCAGGCGTTGCAGATCGACGGGGTCCCCCGGTAACGCATGACCCGGTTGTCGGGGTCAAAGGACGTGGGCCACAACCACTGATCCTCCGGACACTGCCAGGCATCGTGGTCTTCGTGGTAGACAAACGCGCCCGTGCGGTGCCCCTCGACCTTGGCCGCGGCGCGGCGGGCGAACGTGTCGATGCCGTAGGCGATGGCGACGAGAACCACCGCGTAGCCGATCGTCAGCCACGCGGCGATCCCGATGCCGGCGATCACGGACCCTCACCGCTTTCGTCGGGCGTCACCCGTCGGTCCGAGGCATAACGGCTGCGTCCCGGTACCGCCATTCCCGTGCGGTCCTCCTCGGCGTGGGCGTGTTCCTCCACGAACAACGTCTCGGCGGGCAGCGTGTGCGTGGTCGCCTTGATGCCGTATCGCACACCGAGCCAAGCGATCCAGAGGAACGGCAGGACACCGCCGAGGATGAACAGGAAGTCACCGGGCATGCGCAGCCACTCGAGCACGACGTTGCCCGACTGGGTGATGTAGTTCAACGTGCGGGCCTCGTAGTAGCCGTCGTTCACCGAGTGCCACAGCTGAAGAACGCCGAGCGGCAGCAGCGTGGCGAACACCATCCACGCCAGCCCGATGTTGAGCGACCAGAACGACAGCTTCGCCAGCTTCTCCGGCCAGCGTTGCGGCGGGATGATGTAGCGCAGCGCGAACAGCGCCAACCCGACGGCGAGCATGCCGTAGACGCCCATCATCGCGCCGTGCGCGTGGTTGGCTGTGAGCGCGGTGCCGATCTGGTAGTACGACACGATCGGCAGGTTGATCAGGAAGCCGAAAATGCCTGCGCCGACGAAGTTCCAGAAGCCGACGGCGACCAGGAACATCACTGCCCACCGGTGCGGGAACGGCGCGCTGCTGCGCGACTGCTGCCGCGAACCCAGCTGCAGGAATGTCCACGCCTCGACGGTCAGGAACGTCAGCGGGATGACCTCCAGCGCGGAGAAGAACGCGCCAAGAGCCATGTGCTCCACCGGAGTTCCGGAGAAGTACAGGTGGTGCATCGTGCCGATCACACCGCCCATCGAGTACAGGATGACGTCGAGGAAGATCAGCTGGATCGCGATCTTGCGTCGTACCACGCCCAGCATCACGAAGATGTAGGCGACCATGACCGTGGTGAACAGCTCGAGGAAGTCCTCGACCCACAGGTGCACCACCCAGAACCGCCAGAATTCGGCGACGGTCAGATGGGTTTCGGTACCGGCGAGCATGCCGACGGCGTAGAACGCCGGGATGGCCAGACCGGCGTAGAAGAACAGCCACGGCATGTTCAGCTTGCTCTCGGTCTTCAGCCGCGAGCGGATCGCGCGGAAGATGATCGCCATCCACAGGAACAGCCCGATCACGAGCAGCGCTTGCCAGAAGCGCGGCAGGTCAAGGTATTCCCACTGCTGGTCGAAGAAGATCGAGCCCTTGGCCCAGTCGACGCCGAAGGTGCTCAGCGCGGTGCCGATCAGGGTGCCGGCGACGACGACGAACAACGCGCCGAGCAGCCCGTAGGTCAGCCAGGACTGGCGGCGGGGTTCGCGGCCGGAGATGATCGGCGCCAGGAAGATTCCCGCGGCGAGGAAGGACGCCGCTGTCCACAGCAACGACAGCTGGACGTGCCAGGTCCGCGCCAGGTTGAACGGCAGAATCTGGGCCAGGTCCAGACCGAAGAAGTTGCTCAGCTCGGCGCGGTAGTGCTCGATCGCGCCGCCCAGTATCGCCTGGCCGAGGAAGAGCACCGCGACGACGAGGAAGAACCACGCGGTTGCCTTCTGCGACGGGGTGATCGCGACCTCACCGGGCTGGCGGAACTTCAGCGACGGGGTTTCGGTTGCGTGCCAACCGATCTTGCGGCTCCACCGGCCGTAGAGGGCGAACAGCGCGCCGAGCCCGGCGAGCAGCGCGATCAGCGACATCGCCGACCAGACCAGGATGTCGGCCGTGGGCGTGTTGTTGACCCGCTGTTCGGGCGGCCAGTTGTTGGTGTAGGAGTAGGAGTGGCCGTCACGTTGGGCCGCACTGGCCCAGGCCGTCCAGCTGAAAAACGCTGTCAGCTCCTTGATTTCCTGCGGGTCGGTGATGACCTGCGGGATGAGGCCGTACTCGGTGGAGTCGGTGCCGAAGAAGTCGGCGTAGTAATCGCGGATCTTCTCGAAGGCGCTCACCTGCTCGGCGGTGAACTGCAGCGTTCCGGTGGCCTCGTCGTAGCGGTTGGTCCGCATCATCTCGACGACTGCGGCGGTCGGATCCTGCACTCCCGCGTCGCGCAGCTCCTGGCCGACATGGTCGGCCGACAGGCGAAGGTATTCGGCGGTGTAGTCGGGCCCGAGATAGCCGCCGTGGCCCATCACCGACCCGTACTGCTGCAACCCGCGGCGCAGGAAGATCTGCTGTCCGGCGGTGATGTCCTGCGCGGTGTAGAGCGTCTGGCCGTCGGGGCCGACGACGCGCTGCGGCTGCGGCATCGAGTCGGAGTAGGTCCGGGCGGCCAGCATGCCCATGATCAGGAAGCCGAACACCATGACCAGGGCGACGCCCTGGACCCAGCCTTTGGAGATGGCGAGTTCCGCCTTGCTCGGCGCGGGCTCCAAGAACTGGTCTGTCACGGCTATCCCTTCCGACGACATCGGATTCACGATCGCAGCGTGTAGCCAAGGTAACAAAAGGCACCGCGAAAGTGGTGGAGGTTCCAAGAGTTCGCGTCGGCCTTGGCGGTTGTTAAGCAAAGGCTAGCCAAAGTTGGCGTGGCAGACCGATGGTCGGGCTAGGGTGCGACTGTGCACGTCGACGTGATGACGACCCCGCAACCGCTTCAGGACATCGGCGAGTTGGCCCGACGGACGCAGACGGCCGGCTTCTCCGGGTTGCTGTTCACCGAGACCGGGCGCACGCCGTACTTGAATGCGGCGGTGGCAGCGCAGGCCGCGCCGGGGCTGGAGTTGTCGACGGGCGTCGCGGTGGCGTTTCCGCGCAGCCCGTTCGTCACGGCGGCGACGGCGTGGGAGTTGCAGGAGGCGACCGGCGGCCGTTTTCGTCTGGGGTTGGGTACGCAGGTCCGCACGCACGTGGTGCGGCGCTACGGGATGGAGTTCGAGCGACCGGGCCCGCGGCTGCGGGACTACGTGCTGGCGGTGAAGGCGTGCTTCCATGCGTTCCGGACGGGCAAGCTCGAGCATCGCGGCGACTTCTACAGCCTGGACTTCATCACACCGCAGTGGAGCGCGGGACCGATCGACGCGCCTGATCCGAAAGTGGATGTGGCGGCCGTGAACCCGTGGATGCTGCGGATGGCCGGCGAAGTGGCCGACGGAATCCACGTGCATCCGCTCGGCGAGCCGGGATACATCGGGCGGCATGTGCTGCCGAATCTGGCGCAGGGCGCGGCGAAGTCGGGACGCTCGGTCGATGACATCGCGGTGATCGTGCCGGTGATGACGATCGTCGGCGACACCGACGCGGAACGCGATCGCGAGCGGGAGCTGGTGCGCACGAGCATGAGCTTCTACGGCAGCACGCCGAACTACGCGTTCATCTGGGACGAGGCGGGGTTTGAGGGCACGACGGCGCGGATCCGGGAGAAGCAGAAGGCCGGCGACTACAAGGGCATGGCCGAGCAGATCACCGACGAGCACATCGCGGTGTTCGCCACGGAGTCGACGTGGGACGGTCTGGCGGACGCGTTGATCTCACGGTACGGCGGGGTGGCATCACGCGTGGTGCTCTACAACGCGCTGGCCGATCCGGCGCGGTTCGAGCGTTACGGCGAGGTGGCGCAAAGCATTCGGGCGCGATGAGTGAGGCGGCCAGCGGACTCGCCTTGACCGGGTCACCATTGGCTGCCGCATACGGTGCAGGTCCAGTTGTCCTTTCGACGGGCGCAGCCGCGGTAGTCGTCCCACGGCGGGAAGTCCAGATGGAAGACCTGTCCGAACTGCGCGCTCTGCGTGCGTTGGGCGCCGCAGTAGGGACACCGCGGATGCTGGGAGAACAGATAGTCGATCAGGCTTGTGAAGCCGCCGTCGCGCATGGCGGTGTCGCAGCGCAGGCACAGTACGCCGGGCCAATCGGCGGGAAGTTCTGGCAGCCAACACTTGTCGGGTATCGGGCCATAGAAGTAGCTGGGCACGTTGGTGGCTTCCATGATCACCGGCTGCGGCTGCGGCCGCTCGGGAAAGTCGACCGTGCGGATGCGGAAGACGTCGCGGGCACGCGCGCCGAGCAGGTCGAGGACGGCTCCGCATCCGGTGCACCGGCCGCAGGAGTGCAGGAGGGTGGCCGCCGCGGCCATCGTCGAATGGCCGAACCGCGTCGAACGCTTGCCGTCGGCGTCGCAGTCGGTCAGCGCGAGGACCATGCGCGTGGCCGCGTCGCCGCGAAGCTGCCACACCTTGCGAGGGTCCTCGTCGCCGGCGAACCTGACCACCCGTGCCAGGGTGCCGAGGTCCACCAGACCGGGGCTCGGTAGGCCCCAGGTGATCTCGGCGCGGTCGAAGCGGCCGTCGGGACCGATGCGGCCGAGTCGCGTCATGACCGACGGCGGATCGGTGTTCAACACGATGGCCACCGGGTCGCCGATGTGGGCTTCGCCGAAGCCGTAGCGCCAAGGCCGGTAGGACGAGCGATCCTCCAGCAGAGTGATCACCGCGTCCTTCCAGTCGGCTCCCTCGACGATGTGAAGATGTTCGATTGCAGTTTGCGTCACTACACCATTATTCCAGGTGTATATGACATTTCACTGATTCACACGTTTGCTGTACTGGCTAAGTCACCACAGCACGGCGATGGCTGCTGCTGTCAACGACAAGACGCCGATCGACCAGAACATCGGGCGCGGTATGGGGTTGCCGGTGCGCTTCTGGCGAGCGCTGCCCATGCCGAGGACCCCGCCCAGGATCACGAGGATGACGAGCTTGATCCCGATCTTCGGATAGTTGAGTTCGATCCCGACGGGCCAGGGCGCGGCGAGCGCGAGGCCGGTGAGCAGCGAGAGCAGAAGGCCGTAGTCCATGGCGCGGGTGGTGCGGAAGCGCCGGGCCAGGGCCTCGGCGGCCCAGCCGCCGAACGTGATCGCGAAGCCGACGATGTGCAGAAGTACAACTACGTTGCGTAGTAGTTCCATGGGTTGAGCTTAACGCCTGGTCGGAGATTTCCGGTGACGAATTTGCTGCATTGGCGGTCCCTCGGGCGGTGTTAGTGTGCGGCTGATGCTGGAAAAAAGGGGGCCGTGGTGTCTGACTCGAACGAACCGCTGAAGGTCGATCCGACCGAGCTGCGCATGGCCGCAGACCGGCTCGACGGCCAGGCCAGCGGGTTTCAATCAGCGCATCAGGCGGCGCATTCACGAGCGGGGAACGCCGCTCTCGGACCGGGGTCGGCGGCCGCCGCGTTGCCAAAGATGCTGGAGGCGTGGGAGGCCGACGGCGCACGGTTCGCGGGCGATTTCGCCAAACACGCGCGGGGACATCGCGAGGCGGCAGACAGTTACGTGCGCACCGACGCCGGTGGCGCCGAGGCGGTAGAAGGCGCCGGCTCTGCGATGTGAGGTGCGGGCATGGCGCTGAGCCTTGGGGAGCTCAAACAGTGGCCTCCCGAGATCGCCGACGTGGCCCAGGCAGCACGCGAGGCCGCGGACAATCACACCGGCTCGGCTGAGTTCTATCGTTCGCTGATCACGGTATCGACCTGGGAGGGCCAGGGCGCAGAGGCCGCGAAGTCGGCGATGACGGCCACGGCCGCAGACCACGAAGCGGTGGCCGACAATCTCGGCGCGGCGGCCCAGAGGATGGAAAACGTCCACCGCGACGCGGAGGCCCTCGCCGAGACGATCAAGGGCATCCTCGACGATGCCGCCGCCCAACCGGCAGTGGGCATCGATGAGTCCACCAATCAGGTGATCCCGCCCGATACCAGCCACATGACAGACGAGTACGCCGCACAAGTGGCGGCCAAGGTCACCGACCTCAGGGAGCGCATCGCGGATGCGCTCGCCGACGGCGAGCGCATCGACACCGAATTGGCGGGTGCGATCACCGCGGCCAGCGGTGAACGGGTGGTGAAGACGGCGGGGTCGCTGGAGGACATGCTGCTGCCTGCCACTGGCGGGCGGCGTGACGAACCGAAGCCGGACGAGCAGTCGTCAACGCCGAAGAATCTCGATGAAGCACTGGACCGGATCGCCGAACCTGGCCAACCAGCGCAGCCGGTGCGGTTGGACCCGGCCGCGGTCGAGCAGTTCAAGGACCTCGCGCGCGAAACGATGTTGCACAGCGGGGTGCCGCCCGAGCAGATCGAACAGCGGCTCGACGCGATGGTCGCCGCAGCGCAGAAACCGCTGACGCCAGCCAAGACACCCGTACGCGATGCAATGCCGAAACCCAGCTTCGAGGACGGTTTCGCCGACGGCTGGTTCGGAACCGAAGAGAGCATCAAGAATCTCATCGGGGCCAACGGGTTGGAGGACTTGAAAGAGTCGTGGACGGACTTGGCCAAGGGCACATGGGAACGGGTGACGAACCCGATCGACTCGATGAAGGAGGATATCGAGCACCTGACGAAATACCCGGGGCACTACTTGGGTGAGGTAGCCGGCAGTACGGCCCTCACCGCGCCGAGCGCGATGTTCGGTGGCGAAGC
The DNA here is from genome assembly GCF_001570485.1 of Mycolicibacterium novocastrense. GTDB lineage: Bacteria > Actinomycetota > Actinomycetes > Mycobacteriales > Mycobacteriaceae > Mycobacterium > Mycobacterium novocastrense. The sequence continues at coordinate 143,340 of NZ_BCTA01000023.1, read as the reverse complement.
CGCTCTCGCCGCACGCGCCATACCCGACGATGTCATCGACATGCCAAGCCACACAGGCACAGTCGAGCACTCGACTCCGCTGGGCCCCGTGACGAGCGAGCACCCGGGAAGCCTGCCGCCGGATATTCCCGCGGCTAGACCGCTACCGCCAGACTCTCCGCTGTTCGACGGCTATGAGCCGATACCCCCGGGGCCGCAATTCACCAATGCGGACGGCAGCCTCATCTATCCCGATGAGGATCTAGAAAGCAAGCCTTACGCAGTCCCGGGCACGGTGATCCCGGAGGCACAGCTCCCGGCAGGCACCGAGCTCGGGCGCTTCGGTTCCCCGTTCGGCGCTTACCTGGCCCCAGAAGGAACGCCTTTCGCCGAACTATCGCTGCCTATGGAGAGCGCCGCGAAGCCGTACTACCGTTACGTTGTCGACGACCCCACCGCGCTTCCGCCTGGCTGGAGCATTGAACAATCACAGGTGGCACCATGGTTTCACCAACCGGGCGGGGGTACGCAGTTTCGGATCATCGCTCCGCCAGGTGAGCGAGCCACGACACAAGACTTGGTTGATTCTGGGTTTCTCAAGGAGATTGGATAATGCAGCCAGACTTTTCGAGGCTAGCTACGAGCTGGGATGAGTGGGCTAATCGAGCGCAATTGACTCATGTCGGCGCTTCCGACAGTCGTGACGACGGTGACATGGCCTTCACCTCCGACGACGCGTCCTTCTTTCTGAGACTCGAGGATGGCTGGTGGGTGCTTGACGAAGTCGATGACCGCGGGAAACGGTACCCGGGTACAGCCAGGTTCTCGACGTTCGAATTAGTCGAACGCTATCTGATATGGACGTGGGCGTCGGTGGCGCGCTCCCGGTTAGGCGCGGAACAGCTTGGCCGACAACTTCACTCACTCGGAGTAAAAGCAGGAGTCGAAGTACTCCCAACGGACCGTGAGTACGTAATGGAACTGCGTCTGCGTGACGGAGTCGCGATCCTGCCGGCCTCGAAGGTTCCAGTGTTCAGCCACGTACTGGATATGCCTCTCCATGAACTGGATCAGATGATTCGGCAAGGCATCGGATAGCGGCCCGCATTGTCGAATTTGATCCGCGCCACGGTGAATCGCCGATCGAAGTGTTACGCGACTCTTCCGAGCGTGGCTGTCGACCGGCGACGGGAGGCGATTCGGAACCGGGGATTGACGCGGGCTGTCCTAACACGGTTAACCAGGAGACCCTCGCGTACAGCCGCACGCCGACCATCGGCGCCTTGTACGGGGCGCGGCTGAAGGGCGTCGGAGTCGAAGAAGCACTGCGAGATGTCGTCGCGGTGTTGCCAGGTGCATATCCGAATCCGGCGTTCCGCGAGGCGCTACGACGTCTTGGACCGACGACAGATGGTCGAAAGGTCGCGTCGTGAGCAGACATGGATACTTCCGACGGCACGGCGACTCGCTTTGGTGGGAACGGCGAGGTCAAGGTCTTCTACTCCACTCCGTTCGGGGACACCAACGACGGCGAGCAGAGGCTGTTCTTACTGGAGCGCGAGGGTGTCCGGTACATGCCGGTCTTCCGCAGCGTGGATTCGATGAAAGAGTTTTACGGTCGGATGAACCGCGCCGCATACACGATCCTCGAGGGCGACGTGCAGACCGTGATGGACACCAATCGCTCGATCGAGCCCATGAAGGACGTCGGTGTTGTCATCGAACCATTGACTGCCAGTCCAGTCATTCTCACGCCTAGAAGCGATTAGCATCACGGCGACTACTTTTCGCAGTGCTCATCTCATGAGTCGCCTGTGGTCGACTTCAACCTCGTGTCGATGACCGAGCCGACGGGGCCTATCGGGATCTCGTTTCTGCGATGTTCAGCCGACGCGCCAAATCCGGGCCACCCACCTCGCGGATGAACTCGGGATCGCCGCACACCACGAGTCGGTCGCGGGCTCGCGACAGTCCGACGTAGAGGCGTTCGCGGGACCGTTCGAACTGGCCGGAATCGTTGACCACCAGGACGACCGCGCGCCGCTCGAGACCTTTGAAGCCGAGCACATGGCCGTAGAACACTTGGTCGCTGTCCCAGAAGCTGTCCCAGTACGCCTTGTGGCCGGCCTTCTGACGCTCGGCCTGCTCGGGATGCCGGCTGCCCGTCGTCAACAACGCGAGATCCTCGGGCCGCCAACCCTCTTCGAGGAGTGCCTCGATCTGATCGTCGCCGACGTCGAGCGCGTCCTCACGGCTGCAGGCGACGAACTCGACCGCTGGCCCCTCCCCGCCGAGGAACCGCATCGGGTGGTCGACGAGCGGCTGGAACGCGTTCGCGATCTGGCGGGTGTTGCGCAGATTGTGGTCCAGAATCAACGGCACCAACGGAACCGGCGGTGACCCGTAGCGGTTGAAGACGCGCTGCCCCTCATCGGTGAACACGTACAGGCCGCCCTCGTCGGGATCCTTCAGTGCGATCAGCAACGGCTCCCACCAGGAGTCGGCGAAGTCCTGCGCCTCATCGACGACGATGGAGTCGAACCGGTGTCCAATCTCGAGTTGGGTTGCCAGCACGGCCATTTGCTCCGGTAGATCCTGCTCCCAGAACTTGACCGTCTCCTCAGTACGCAGCGACTCGTCCGGTCCTTCCGGTGCGCCCCACTGCACGCCGAGCGCGTGGAATTCGCCGACGTAGCCCGGTTGTTGGCGCCGCGGCCAGGTAGCGGTGATGCGTTCGAGGTACGACGCGAGGCCGTGGGAGTAGCAGACCAGGGCGACACGTTGACCTCGCTGCGCCAGCCGGCGAGCCTGCTCCATCGCGAGGAATGTCTTGCCGCTGCCCGCACCGCCGCGGACCTCGATGCGGTTGAGCAAGCGGGTGGCGTCGAGGATGACGGCCTGATGCTCGGTGAGCGCGTCGGCCGCATCCTCGTTGTCCAGCGCCCGAGCGACGACGTCGCGTTGCGGCAGTCCCCGCCCGCTCAGCGCGGTGATGATCTGGTCGATGCCGTCCCGGTTGAGCAGCGGACGGTTGAGTTCCTGGCTGACGAGGATGTGGCGCAGTTTGCCGTCGATGTCCCTGAGATCGTTGCGGTCGATGACCTTCCAGCGCGGGCAGTCCGACAAGGCGAAGTCAGCGGTCAGTTCGGTGTTCGGCAACACCACGACGTGGTCCCAGCGCAGTCGGCCCTGCGTCCAGCGGGGGTCCTTCTCGATGTAGTCGCGCAGGGCGTAGCAGGCCTCGCGAGCCTGGCGGACGGGTTCGATGGTGCACTCGCGCCCGCCGCGCTTCTGGCGCCAGTTCACGCCGTCGTGCCAGACCTCGCCACCCTTGACCTCCAGGCACGCGATGCCGGCGCCTTCGATGGCGACGACGAAGTCGACCTCGTGATCCTTGAGGTGGTCGGTGACGCGCTGGCCGGCGATGACGAGGTCGTTTGGTTGGAGTTGCTCGACGAGAGCCTGGTAGACGCGTCGCTCGGCACGGTTGGCCAGCCGCGGTGTGTCGGTGGGGGTGATCGTCATCGGCGCGTCCGTGCCGTGCGTCGATGCCACCACCGCATGTCGAACCCCTCCCCCATGAGCTTGGTCTCGATGTTAGCCACGGGGTCCGTCACTCCGGGTGAGGCCGGTGCCGCGGATTTGTCGGAGGGCCGGTTTACCGTCTTCCTCAAGCGCTAAATCAAGGGGGGATCATGCGCGGACGTGGGGTAATCGCGGGTGCGCTCGCGGTCTGCGGATCGGTGCTGTCGTCGACTCCGGCGCACGCCGATCAGTACGACTTCATCGCGCAGCTCGACAACATGGGCGTCTACTACAGCTCGATGGTCGACATGATCGACATCGGCAAGGAGCTCTGTCACGAGCTTCGCTTCGGGGCGCCGCCGCCGGCGGTCCTGGGCAAGCTGCAACGAACGGGGTTCGCTCCGGCCGAGTCGGCGATCGTGCTGCTGTCGGCAGTGAACACGATGTGCCTGGACGCCAAGCCGGCGGTCGTCGAATGGGCACGCGAGATCGGCTACACGCAGCCACTGTAGGTAGGTACTCGAGATGTTCGCCAAGGTCTACGGGCGGTCGTGATGGCAAGCCGCGGTTCGGATTCCGGTGGAGTGGCCGGTGTCTTCGGCCTGCTGCTCCTGATCTGGGTCGTCGTCACCTACTACTGGATCATCATCGGCGTCGGCGCCGCGATCGGGCTGTTCTTCGCGATCCGGGCGCTTGTCCGTCGCGAGCAGGAGCGCCGGCTCGCCGCCGCACGCGAGGCCGAAATCCTGGCCCACCGTGCCGACCGTCAGCACCGTTGGGCGCGTCGCGGCGACGCCAGGGGGATCTACGGCGTCGAGGGGGCGAAGTTGATGGGCTCGCTCTCGCCACAGCCCTCAGTACCGTCGGCCGATGCGCCCGACGAGAACCATGACTTCGCCGAGATCGTCCATACCTCAGCCGAACTCGACAGGCTGTTGGCTGAGAAGCGGACGGAGTGGCGGTGGGCGGCGTTCGTGTCCGTTCTCGTCCAACGTCTCGCGGACGTGCGGCCGCGGCTACGCGATCTCGACCTGGGCTACACAACGGCGCGGGGTCCCTACGCACGCAACGGCCCGCAGGTGGCTGCTTTCGTCGAAGACTGCCTTGACGACCTCTACGAACTCGCCCATCAGGTCGAATCATTCATCCGCGCACCGGCGCTCATGGACGTGTTCGGTGATAGCGAGAGCACCGCCGACGCCGAGGGCATCGTGCACGCGGCCAGCCGGCTGATGGACTTCCACGAGCGGTTCCTCGAGCTGGCCGAGCGGTGCCGTGATGTCCGCGTGCCCTCGGCGTACACCGGGCTGCTCGCCGACTGCAAGCTGCTGATGGATGTCCCGCTCGACGGCTTCCATGCGTTCATCGACGAACTCGTCGAGCTGGTCGAGGAGATGCCCACGGTAGCGCGTTACGCGCCAGGCGATGTCGATCACGGCACGGTCGTGCTAGAGGTCGTCGTCGATGATGACCTCATCGACCGAATCGACAGACAGGTGCGCGCAGCCGCCAAAGATTAAGCGCCGGGAGGCAGCTCCCGGAGGCCGCTGCGTGCGTTCAGTTCACGAGGGCCGCCCCCGGTGAGTTCGGCGCGGTGGTCGCCTTTCGCCACTGCTGGCGACGAGTGCTCCGCACCGCCGCCAAGCCGGCCGTAGCCCTGTCGGTCAACGTCCCCCCATACCGTCGAGGTCGTCCGTGCGCGAGCCGTCGCATCAGAACCGCGTTCTCGCGCAACGTCTTCGCCCTCCTCGACGTGCGTCGTCACCTTGCGCGTGCGTCGCATCGAGAAGTGGATCTCCTCGGTCTCCTCGAGGACCTGCCGTGCGCTCCGCAACGGTCTTGTGGTGGTGTCGATCGCGTTGACGATGATCGGCGGCACCAGTGGACGTATCCAGCGCGCGGCGGCACGCGTGACATCCGGGATGCCCGGGATCAGCGGACGTCCGGACTCCTTGGCGGGCTCTACCGCGCGGTCTTCCTCGACGGGTGCGGGCAGGTTCTCCGCCACCTTCACATCAGGCGCCGGCGCCTCGGCCGCAACGAGGCTCGCCGCCTCGGCCTCCGCAGCTATCGGCAGGTACACATCCTCGGGCTCCGAAATACGTTCCGCACGTGTGGGAATCGCGGTGTCGACCGCTTCTATCACTCGGCGGCGCTGCTGCTCGCGATCGATCTCCAGCTGCGCCTCGACAGCCATGCGGGCGCTCGCCAGCTGCTGCTCGGCCCACATGGTGTCGATGGCCGCACGCACCTCGGCCCGCTTCACCGCGACCGCCGTGTCGGCCTCCAGCTCGGCGCGATCCCGCGCGACGTCGGCGGCGATCCCGCGATCCTGCGACGTCTCACCGCGCCACCGCCGAAGAATCAACGGCAGGAGGCTCAGCAGGACGAAGAAGCCGTCGACAAGGATCCGCAACACCAGCGCCCCCGGGTTCGCCAGCGTGTGGTCGTTCATCGCGACCCACTGCGCGCCGAGTCCCCGATCCGCATCTGTCGTCGCGGCCTGCCGGGCTTGCGCCAGCGCCTGCTCGGCGTCGGCGATCTGCGCATCGAGCGCAGGCGCGCGAAGATCGCGGTCGGCCAGCGCGGCGTCGAGGCTCCCCTGGGCGTCGGCGAGGAAGTCGTTTGCCGTCCGGTTCTCGGGCCCGGCGCCCGGCACGCCGGTGATGACGGTCTGCGGGCACTCGGGCCGGGGATTGAACTCGCAGCGCGCCACCACCAGCGCGTCCTGCCGGCGCTGCACGGCCCGCTCGACAGCGGCGTCGAGCTCGCTGCGCGCGGCCCGGCTGCGGTCCACGTCGGCTGCGGCCTGCGCGACAGCCGGGCTGGAATCGGCGGCCCGCGCCGCCCGCTCGTCGAGCAGCCGATCGACCGATCCGGAGAACACGACTACGGCGGCAAGCTCACCGATCACAAGCCCGACCGCGACCGCGACGGCAGCGCGTCCCGCGACACCAGAGCCACGTACGGGCCGCGCGGCGATCGCCCGGCTCAGGGCACCGATCAGCAGCCCGAACACCGAGGTCACCGCGATGACGGTCGCCAACGGCCAGGATGTCGACTGAGCCAGGGCGGAGGCGGCCACCAGCCATGCCAGCAGCGCCGTGACCAGCACCACCACACCGGCGCTGACCAAAGTGGACAGCTCGTGGCGGGCAGACACGTCGCGCGGCTCGCCGCCAGAGAGCCAGATGAGGCCCGACGCGGTCGGCGAGGCGCCAGTGCCGGCCTCAGAATTCCTGTGGACGCCCATGAAAACTCCAAACGTGCAGGTCAAGGCGTGACAGAGCGCTACCGACGGCCTTGTCGGCGATGTGCCAGGCGGAACCCCCCGCGGATCGCACCATCACGCCGTGCGAATGCGGGAATTCTCCCACAGCGGGGTGTCGGCCGTTCTCCGCGGACAGCGGGTCGCGCACGTATGGCCGTGTCACCGCACCGGCGCCGGCTCGTATGGTGACCGCATGAAGAAGGCGCGAATCGGCCGCATCGCCCAGCAGGTCGCGGCAATAGTTGTCACGGCAGTCACCGCGGCCTCGACGCTCAACGGCTACCGACCGCTGGTGCGCAAGGGCTACCCGTCGATCTTCTCGTTCGGGTTCGGTTTGGTGGTGAGCGAATTCCCACTGCAGACGCTGGCGAGCCAGATCGGCGGGCTGGCGTTGACCACTCGGCGCCTGAGCCGTCCGGTGCGCGTGGTCGCGTGGGTGGTGGCCGCTATCTCGGCGATCGGGCTGCTGAACTTCAACCGCGCGGGACACAAGGCGGCTGCCCCACTGACCGAGGCGTTGGACCGCGGCCTGGGCACCGATCGCCGCACCGACTCGTCGGGCCTGTGGCGCCAGCCGGCGGGCGGCGGTACCGCCAAGACCCCCGGCGCGCTGCGGATGATGCGCATCTACCGCGACTACGCCCACGACGGCGACATCAGCTACGGCGAATACAGCCGCGCCAACCAGCTCGACATCTGGCGGCGTCCCGACCTTGACCGGAACGGCAAGGCGCCGGTTCTGTTTCAGATTCCGGGCGGTGCCTGGGTGACGGGAAACAAACGCGGACAAGCACATCCGTTGATGAGCCATCTCGCCGAGCTGGGCTGGATCTGCGTGGCGATCAACTACCGGCACAGCCCGCGCAACACCTGGCCCGACCACATCGTCGACGTCAAGCGCGCGCTGGCGTGGGTCAAGACGCACATCGCCGAGTACGGCGGTGACCCGGACTTCATCGCGATCACCGGCGGCTCGGCCGGCGGGCATCTGTCGTCGCTGGCGGCGCTGACGCCCAACGACCCGCGGTACCAGCCGGGCTTCGAAGACGTCGACACCCGGGTGCAGGCCGCGGTGCCGTTCTACGGTGTCTACGACTTCACCCGCTTCGACGACGCGATGCATCCCTCGATGCCCGAGCTGCTCGAGCAGATGGTCATCAAGCAGCCGCAGAAGTCGGCCTTCGAGACCTACTTCGAGGCCTCACCGGTGAACCACATCACCGCCGACGCGCCGCCGTTCTTCGTCCTGCACGGGACTAACGACTCGCTGGTGCCCGTCGAGCAGGCGCGGGCGTTCGTCACCAAGCTGCGGGATGTCAGCACCCAGCCGGTCGTGTACGCCGAATTGCCGTTCGCCCAGCACGCTTTCGACATGTTCGGGTCGGCGCGCGCCGCGCACGCGGCCGTCGCCGTCGAGCAGTTCCTCGCCGAGGTCTACGCGAACCGGCAGCAGGCGACGCAATCGAAAAACCTCCGCTCGTCGTGAGGCAGGTGCCGCCGCTATTGCCGTGACGAAACGGCCACGATTTTATGTGTCAAACAGGGCTGGGCCGGCGGTAGGCTCTCGAGCGTGGAGCCTGACAATCTTGAAGCCCGCGTGTCGGCGCTGGAAACCCAGGTGCGTGGGCTTGCGCAGCGGGTACAGGCGAGTGAGCAGGACGCCGCAGCGGCCCGTGTCCTCGCCGGCGCGGCCGACCGCGACGTCACCGAATTCCACACAGAGCTTCGCGACTTTCGTCGGGCCACTGTCTCCGGCTTCAACGCCTTGCGCGATGACATGACTGATTTGCGCAGCGAAATGCGCGGAAAACTCGAGGTAGCGGCCGCAGGCCAACAGCACATCGTTGACCTCTTGGAAAGGCTCATCGGCGATCAGGGCTGACGCTCGGCGAGCCGGCCAAACACGCCGTCTGCCATGCAACGTCTGATTACTGGTTTGCGCCACGGAGCCAATACCATGGCTACCGCTATGACCGACACTGCTCTGACGGCTGCGCCGAGCGCCGACGCCGCGCCACCTGGCCGCATCTCCGCTGAGGCCGGCCGCCGCAGGACCTTCGCCGTCATCAGCCACCCCGACGCCGGCAAATCGACGTTGACCGAGGCGCTGGCGCTACACGCGCGGGCGATCACCGAGGCCGGCGCGGTACACGGCAAGGCGGGTCGGCGTGCGACCGTGTCGGACTGGATGGAGATGGAGAAGGCCAGGGGCATCTCGATCACCTCGACCGCGTTGCAGTTCCCGTACCGCGACTGCGTCATCAACCTGCTCGACACCCCCGGCCACGCCGACTTCTCCGAAGACACCTACCGGGTGCTGACGGCCGTCGACTCGGCGGTGATGCTCATCGACGCGGCCAAAGGTCTTGAGCCCCAGACCCTGAAGCTTTTTCAGGTGTGTAAGCACCGAGGGATTCCGATCATCACGGTGATCAACAAGTGGGACCGGCCCGGACGCCACGCCCTGGAATTGATGGACGAGATCCAGGAGCGAATCGGGTTGCGCCCCACGCCTTTGACGTGGCCGGTCGGTATCGCCGGCGATTTCAAGGGTGTGCTCGACCGACGGAGCGGAAACTTCATCCGGTTCACCCGCACCGCGGGCGGTGCCACCGCGGCCCCCGAGGAGCACATCGCAGCGGCCGATGCCCACGCTGCTGCCGACGACGACTGGGACACCGCCGTCGAGGAGAGTGAACTACTGTCGGCCGACGGCGCCGATTACGACCGCGAGCAGTTCCTCAGCGGCGAGGCCTCACCGGTGCTGTTCACGTCGGCGGCGTTGAACTTCGGCGTAAATCAGCTTCTCGACGTGCTGGTCGGACTCGCGCCGGCGCCCAGCGGAGCCGTCGACATCGAGGGCGCACGTCGCGCGGTCGAATCACCGTTCAGCGCCTTCGTTTTCAAGGTGCAAGCGGGCATGGATTCGGCACACCGCGACCGCATCGCGTACGCACGGGTGGTGTCGGGCACCTTCGAGCGTGGAGATGTCCTGACCCACGCGGCGACGGGCAAGCCGTTCGTGACGAAGTATGCGCAGTCGGTGTTCGGCCAGCAGCGCGCCACGCTGGACACCGCGTGGCCCGGTGATGTCATCGGCTTGGCGAACGCCGCCGCGCTGCGCCCGGGTGACACGCTCTATCGCGATGTGCCCGTGCAGTATCCGCCGATCCCGAGCTTCTCCCCCGAGCACTTCGCGGTAGCGCGCGGCACCGATCCGAGTAAGCACAAGCAGTTTCGCCGCGGGATCGAGCAACTCGAGCAAGAAGGCGTTGTGCAGGTGCTGCGCTCAGACCGTCGCGGCGATCAGGCGCCGGTGCTGGCTGCGGTCGGCCCCATGCAGTTCGAGGTGGCGGTGCACCGGATGGCGGCCGAGTTCAGCACCCCGATTGCGTTGGAGTCGCTGCCGTATCAAGTGGCGCGGGTCGTCGACCCCGCCGACGCCGAGTTCATGGACAAGCAGGTGTCGGCCGAAGTGCTCACCCGCAGCGACGGCATCATGCTCGTGCTGTTCTCCACCCCGTGGCGGCTCGACGGCTTCCAGCGCGACAACCCCGACATCATGCTCGGGTCATTGGTCGCGGCGTAGGACGACGCGCCTAGGGCGCCGTATCAACCCGGCGGGTCGAACGTGACGACCTCGCCCCGATTGATCGACACCCAGTCCCTGGCCTCCAGATACGGGCGGAAGGTCTCGGTGATGGCCTGCTGGTCGGCGGGCGTTTTCGGCCGCTGCAGCTCGTAAAGGTGCGGGAACTCAGTCCAGGCGACGACGGAGTCCCACAGCCGCAGCGCCGCCTCCCCCGCCGGCGGGTCAATGAGCACCGGCCCGAACAGGCACTGCCCGTCGGGAAAGAACAGCGTCGGCACGCCGTAGCCGCCGGCGTCGACGACGCGCTGGTGGTCGGCCATCACCTCGTCGTTGGTGGTCGGGTCGGCGATGGCCTGGTCGACGAGCCCGGGTTCGAAGCCGAGTTCCTCCAAAAGGGCTCGGGCAACGGCCTTTTCGTGTGGTTTATGTCCTTCGACGTGGAGCGCTCGTGCTGCGCGTTCGTACCATGCGTCGAGGTCGGCCATCGACTGCCGGCGCAACAGCGCGCCGATGCGCATCATCGACCAGCCGTACGACCACTCGCGCTCCCACGGATGCTTCTTGCCGTCCTGCCGGTTGATTTCCTCGAGGCTGAAGAAGCGCCAGTTCACCTCCAGGCCGCTCAGAGCGCGCACCTCGCGGATCCACCGCGATGTCTGATATGCGAACGGGCACATGACGTCGAAGTGAAAATCAACGGCAACAGGACGATTAGTCACATCGGAACCTCGGATCTGCGCGGCCAACGGTCGCCATCCTGCCAGCTGGACATGCCGGAGTCGACGGTCGTACCGTCCCGCGCCAGGCAGGCGGCAGCGTGCGCCGTGAGGCAGCGGTGGGTTCAGGCCCGCACCGTCGGCCAGAGGAGGTCGAACAGTCGATCTTCCCAGCCGTTCGCAAGGCGGCCCGTGCGAGCGCGCTCGGCGATGACTGCGCCGACCACCGCGTCGATGAGGGTGGCACTGTCGATGTCGGCGCGGAACGATCCATCGGCCTTGGCCGCGTCGATCACTGATGTCAGTTCGGCCCGCTCCTTGGCCAGGATGCGGCGGAAGAGCTTGGTGAAGTCGGGGTCGTCGTCGGTGAGCATGGCGGCGAGACCGCCAAAGCCGATGCCGACCTCGATGGCCTTGACCGCCTCTGCGATGAGCCAGCGGAACCGATCCGGTGCCGCGGTTGATGCGGCGAGGGGTTCGGGAGAGGTCACCCGCGTCAGCGCGGCGGCAAGCATGTCGCGGCGGTCGCGATGTCGCCGGTAGATGGTGGTCTTGGCGATGCCGGAGCGCGCCGCCACCGCTTCGACGGTCACGGAGCTGGGCCCTTTGGTGCGCAGGAGCGCCAGGGTGGCCTCGGTGATGCCGTCGTCGACGTCGCGTCGCTGTGCCATCGCACCTCCTCTGGCCGGGAATATCTCCGGCTGCAAAAACGCTACACTAAGCGTAGCGCTACGATGCGCGTAGCGTTTCGTTGAAGCTTACGAGAGGTGCTTTTGATGTTGAAGGCGATAGGACGAATTCCACCGACTGCGGTTGGGTATGTGTCCCTGCTGCTGAGTTTCGCGGCGCTCGGGACGTTCGTTTACGCGCTGGCCGCTCAAAGTGCGGTGGCGGGGATCATCGGGGCCGGCATGGTCGTGTTGATGGTGGCGGCAGTGGCGGGATTCCGCGCTGGTGCCCGCAAGCGCGCAGAATCCAACGACAGCGGTATCGAGATCCCCAGCGAGAACATCTGGGCGCGACCACTGCGCCGCGAGCAGATCGACCACTATCTGTCGACGTACCGCGGTGTGCGCGATAACCACGAGCAGTTGTTGGACGTCGCCACGTCCATGCCCGCTGAGCCGACGAGGGAGCTCGAACGGCAAGCCGCCTGACGCTTGGCACGCTGCGCCCGGGTGACACGCTGATCGCGATGCACCCGGGCAGTTCACATACCGAGCCTCGGTGCGAGACCTCCGGGGCGGTCCCAGAGACGAAATTGGTGCGTCCCGGTGCGCCGGGGGCGTGTTAAGAATCTAGACACACCATCAATTCGAGGCGGGGTATGTCTGTGCTGGTCGATCCGGAGGTCCTGCGGGCCTTCGCCGCGCACGTCGACGCCGTCAGCGGTCGCATCACGGGAGCCGCGGTGGGCCCGACGACCACTTCGGCGGCCGACGGATTGCCCGGATCCACAACGCAGTGGGCGGCGAGGTCGGTCGGCGAACATTTCACCAAGGTGGCCGAGGGCCTGGCGCAGAACGTGGCTCGGATGGGCCAGGCCGTGCGCGGCGTCGGCGACACCTTCGAGGTAACTGACGAGGCCTTGGCCGGCGAATTCGACGGGCTGTTCTGACCGATGCTGCCCTCTCGCCCGACTCTCCAGAGTTGGAATCCAGAGTCGTTGGCGACGTCGGCCGCGGCGATTATCACGGCAGCGCAGACAGTCGTCGACGGCGTGTCGGGCATCGACGACGCCTGCACGCGGATGCCGGAAACGCGGGCATGGTCAGGCAAGTCGCACGCCGCGGCGAACGCAATGTTCGGTCGAGCGGCGCGCCAAGCGTCGATGTTCTCGGACTACGCCAAAGCGGTCTCAGCGGCGTTGAGTGGCGGTGCCGAGTCGATCGGTAGTGCGCGTAAAGCGTTGTTGGCCAAGGCCGACGAACTCGACGCGGGCCCGTTGAACGTCAGCGATCAATGGGTCGTGCTCGTCGACCCGGTCTACATGTCCGAGGAGGACATGGCCAAGCTGCAGGCGTTGGCCTTGCAGGAGCAGGCCACCGTCAACACGATGCTGATCGCTGTCGGTGAGGCGGACAACGCGACCGCGAACGCGGTGACGGCCCTAGGCAGCCAGTTCGGGTTCGTTGAGGCGGGACTGCCAGCCGATCTGGGCGGGATCCTGCTACCCACGGCGCAGCGACCACCCGATGAGGTGGCCGACCCCCGAACAGCCATCGGCGCGGTGGCGCAGGAGGCGATTCGTTCCGCCGATCAGCAGCAGAACGTCCGGGAGGTCGTCGAGTCCACGAACGCGTACGGCGAGGAGGTGACGACGGTGATCAAACAGGACGGCAGCAAGGCCGTCACCACCCGCATGGATCCGTTCGAGTGGCCCAGCAAGCAGAACTTCTACGAACTCGAGGAGTTCGACAAGAATGGTGACTTTGTAGCGCGCACCAGTTCGTGGCATGACCTGTCCAACGACTGTGACTACACCTCAATCACTTTCGCCGACGGCTCGAACTGGACGATGTCGATGGACCCCACCGGTTACCGACAGGCCGGCTTCACTACCGCAGACGGTCGGCACAGTGCGGTGCCCGTCGAGCTGATCGACAACATATCGACGGGTACCACAGCTGCAATGTCGGGCCTGGAGAAGCACATCGCGCGTGGCGGATCCTTGCCGATGGTCACCGCGGAAACGGCCGAAAATATCGGAAAGACAATGAAGTTCGGTGGACCGGCAGTGACAGTCGCGACAACGGTCTTTGACATGGTGATGGCTGAGTCGGACAAAGATCGGTGCATCGCACTGGTGGCCGGGGTGGCCGGCGGTGGTGGAGGCGGGGGCCTCGCTGAGTTCGGTGCGGCAGCTGGCGCAGCGACTGGTCCCCTGGCGGTAGGAGCCGTGCCGCTTCTTACCATTATCGGGGCCGTCGCCGGAACTGTAGGCGGCGTGGAAATGGGCAAGTTCATTGGTGAGGTCGTGTGTCCGTACTGAATCTTCCCGAACCCGCGAACTGGGCCAAGGTCAACCGACGCCTGTATTGGCTAGTCATGGGCGTATCGGCGGGCCTGCTCTATTTTGTCGTTCGCGGTATCTTGGCCGGCCTCCGAGGCAACTACTTGACGACCGTACTACTGATCGGCTTCGTCACGTTTCCAGTGTTGATGATGGCGGGCCTACTGCTGGCCGCCACAGGCAAGGCGCAGACCCGAACATCCAACGATCCAACGGGATTCACCGTCTGGCCGGACAAGCGGGTGGGCGTGCTGTACGTCGTGGGGCTGATTGTCATGGCCCCATCGGGTGCCCTTCTGGCGTTCTATCTGCCGCGAGGAGCAATCGATATCCCGATGTCCCGTGGGTTGCAGATCTTCTCACCACCGCTCTTTGCCCTAACAGCTTTGTTCTCCGTCATCGCTCTCGTCGCGTGGGTGCGGCGTGGCGGCATCGGCTACCTCAAGTTCACCCCGGCGATGGTCGAGATCGCCGACGTTCTGAAGACGAGGGTTTTGGAGTGGGACGACGTTGTCGATGTCAAGGACCACTCAGACACCAAGGACGGAAGGAAGGCCGGTAGGTCAGTGGTGCTGTGCTTGCGCGATGGCACCGAGGAAGTCATAGGCGGACTGAACTTGTACGTGCCGACCGGTGTGCCGCTCTATTGGATGGTGCGCCACTACTGGAAACACCCCGAGGATCGAATGGAGTTGGTGGATCACCGTGCGGCCGAGCGGTTTCGTGACGGACGATTCGCGCTCGATTGATGGCCGAAGTACTCGACGTCGGCAAGCGTTCATCACCAAGTGCGCGCAGTTCGGTGCTCGGCCAGCAGTGCGCCACGCTCGCGACCAGTCACCCGGTGACGTGATCGAGGAAACGCTGTAAGTGTGCACATTCGGTTATGTCGGCGGCATCATCGGCAATATCGTGTGTCCCAAATGAAGATCCTTCCGATCGCGATACTCTGCGCGCTGCTTGCCGGCACTGTGGGCATTCTGGCGGCGGCTTGGGCGGTCATCAGCGTTGGTCGCGGTGAATATTTGACGGCGCTGGTGTCACTTGGGTTCTCGATGTTCTGCCTCGGCTTCATTGTTCCGTTTGCGAAGGTCGTCCCCGGGAAGGTGTCTCCCGTTGGGGAATTCGACGAGCAGGGAACCACCATTCGGCCGGATCGCGGCATAGACATCCCGATCAAGATTGCCGTACTTGGACTAACCGTGGCCGGCGGATTGTTCGCGATTTTCGGACCCCTCGGGATGGTGGACATTCCGGTGCCCGAGCAGATGCGCTATGCCATTCCGTTTGTCAGCGCGGTAGCCGCAATCATGGGAGTACCGATCTTGTGGCGGACGCTCCGCCGAGGCAGCCTCCACCATCTGCGCCTCACACCCACCGGATTCGTGATCGTGCAGGGCTGGCGACCTCAGAGCGGCGACTGGACACAGGTAACAGACATCACGGATGTGGCGCCGAACCAGACTGCGGCGACACCGAACGCAATAGTCTTTGTGATGTCCGACGGCAGCGCGCCGACCCTCCCGGCAGCCTCATTCACTCCGGACGGGCGAGACCTCCGCGAATTGGTGCGCTTCTATTGGCGATATCCCGAGCACCGCGACGAACTAACCGACGGCCGAGCCCTCAAGCGCCTCAACGACAACCGATTCACCGCTGGCTCATAGCATCGCGGCGCCTACGGCTCGGTGCCGTTGCTAAGTTGGCGTCAGACATGGGCTGTCGCCAAACCCCGCGGCTGTGATTGCCGCATTTACAACTATCTGATTCGACAACCTCGTGTCGTCGGTAGCGGCGTCGGACGGCGGTGCTCAGGAGACGTTCGCGCCGAGTTCTGCGTAGACGGCGGCTTCGAAGCCGAGGATCGTCTCGACCACCTTGGCGTCGAAGAACGGCAGCAGCTGCGTGGCGATGACGGCGCCGATCCCCGCCTTGCGGTCGATCCAGAAGAAGCTGTTGAACAGTCCTGACCAGTCGGCCGAGCCGGCGCTGCGCATACCGGGCAGGTCGACCAGGTACAGGTGGAACCCGAGGCCCCACCCCTGCGGCACGTCGAGCAGCTCGACCGGGTTGGCCAGCTCGGGGACCGTCGGTTCCATCTTCTTCGGTAGCGGCGCCCCGTCGAGATGGTCGCGCAGGGCGAGTTCCACGGTCTCCTGTTTGAGGATGCGCGTTCCCTCGAGTTCGCCGCCGTTGAGCCAGGCCCGGACGAATCGTCCGTAGTCGGCGACCGTGCCGTAGGAGCCGTGGCCGGCGGCGTCCCACTCGGGGTTGGCGGGCAGGTCGAGCTCGGTCGGTACAAGGCTGCCGTCCGGCGCGCGAAAACGGATGGGCAGCAACCGGGCACGCTGCTCCTCGGTCGGGGCGAATGTCGAGTCCGTCATCCCGAGCGGGCCGTAGACGTGCTCGGCGAGGTAGTCGGCGAGCGTCTGGCCACTCACGGCCTCCACGACCATGCCGAGCCAGTCGGTGCTGACGCCGTACTCCCAGACCGTGCCGGGATCGTTGACCAGCGGCGCGTGGATGCCCTGCTTGAGTCCGTCGAGCGGGGTGGGAAAGCCTTGCTCGGTGCAGTAGGTGAAGAGCTTCTGGTTCATGAAGTGGTAGCCGCAGCCGGCCGTGTGGTTCATCAGCTGGCGGACGGTCGCCTGCGCCCTGGGTGCACGCAGGACGGGTTCCCCGCTCTCGAAACCGCCGAGCACCTGGAGCTCGCCGAACTCGGGAAGGATCGAAGCGACGGGCGCATCGAGGTCGATGCGTCCCTGTTCGACGAGCTGCAGCGCGGTGGTGGTGGCGACGGCCTTGGTCATGGATGCGTTGCGGAACATGCTGTCGGGCTTCGCATCACCGGCCACGCCTTCGTAGAGGACGCCGTCGCGGCCAACGACTGTGGCAGCAACTCCGTGTAGCGACCCGTCCGCGGTCACGCTGTTCAGTAGGTCGTCGATTCGCTCAAACCCCATCTCAAGCTCCTTTGCTTGCAAAGATCATCGCACGCGCAACACCGGCGCCGAATTGCTTCGGGCTGGAGTCGACGCCCGGGAACCGAGAGAGCAGCCGTCACTGACGATCGTGGTCTGCCTCCAGATGATCCTCCGCGTCACGGTGTGCGCCGTCGCGAAAACAGACCCATAACGATGCCGGACTATGATGCCGACCGCGCATCGGCGATCAACCGGTCAATCAAACCCAAACCCACCGCAATACGTCAACACTCGTCCGATCCGCGTGTAGGTAGTTGCGCGTCGCGCTGCATCATCCCGGCGCCTCATCCGCCCGGTAGGCCTTCCGGGCGTACTGCGCGACGCGATCAGCAGCAGAGAGTGGGTCTTCGTGCTCCCAGAACCGGAGTACTGACCAACCCTCCTGTTTAAGTAAAAATGTCTGTTCTTGGTCGCGTGCCATATTCCGTGCCAGCTTCGGCCCCCAGTACTCGTCGTTGACCGTCGGCCGTCGACCGTGCTCTGGACACGAATGCCAGAAGCAACCATCAACGAACACTGCAACCCGGCGCTTAGTGAAGACGATGTCCGGCCGGATTGTTTTCGAACCGATCCGCACCGGAAAGTCTTTGCGGAATCGAAGACCCAAGCGATGGAGCGCACGCCGCAGGACAATTTCCGGCCTCGTGTCGCAGCGACGGATACCCGCCATGTTGCGCGAACGGCCCGGCGACGTCACGTAGTTGGGTGCCGAACCAGTCGGCGTGGTGACACGTACACGATCGTTCACACCATTACGGTACGAGCCAGCGCATCTCTCGTCATGAGCAGGCTCCGGCCGGGGCAGCAGAGCGCTATGCTGAACTTATCGAATGTATGTTCGATTGACACGGGAGAGGCAGGATGGCGAGCCAACTGAGCTGTCTGGAGATTTGCGCCGGAGCCGGCGGCCAGTCATTGGGGCTGGAGCTTGGCGGGTTCACGCACGAGCTAGCTGTCGAGATCGCGCCTGAGGCATGCGATACCCTACGGCTCAACCGGCCTCAGTGGAGCGTGCGCGAAGGAGACATTCGAGAGCTCGACGGACGGCTTTACCGGGGAGTTGATCTCTTGGCGGGAGGTGTCCCGTGCCCCCCGTTCTCTGTCGCCGGCAGACAGCTAGGGCCTGCGGATGAGCGAGATCTCTTTCCCGAGGCGCTCCGCCTAGTCGCGGAAGCGCGACCCGCTAGTGTTCTGTTAGAAAACGTACGCGGACTATCGACTAAGCGATTTGCTCCTTATCGGGCGGCGATACAAGCCCAGCTCGCGCGGCTCGGTTATGAGTCAGAATGGAAGCTCATAACGTCCAGTGATTTCGGCGTACCACAGCTCCGACCCCGATTCATTCTCTATGCAGCGAGAAAGCGCACCTTTGCTCGATTTCAATGGCCGGATCCGTCGCCCAAAGCCACAACAGTAGGGGAAGTGCTATATCCGCTTATGGCGCGGGACGGTTGGCCGGGAGCTGCAGACTGGGCACGTCGTGCGAACTCCATCGGCCCGACGTTGGTTGGCGGGTCGAAGAAGCACGGTGGGGCAGATCTGGGTCCCACCCGTGCCCGAGCAGCATGGCTTAAGCTCGGCGTAGACGGCGGAGGCATCGCTGATGCGGGGCCCTCAAGGGATTCCTCCCACGACCATGTTCCGCGGCTGACGCTACAGATGGTCGCCGTGCTGCAAGGATTCCCTCCCGAATGGTCGTTCTGCGGCAGAAAAACTGCGGCTTATCGCCAAATTGGAAACGCGCTACCACCGCCTGTCGCTGCCGCCCTCGGTCGAGCCATTTTCTCGGCGATGGAGGGCCGCACATCCGCTTCCACACTCGCCGAGCCCCGCTCGGCGTAGAGCTGCGACCGCGGCCTATCCGCCAAACGACAAGTTGCTGAACACGGTGCGAGTCGTCGGTGCTAGTTGCTAGCCTGCCTTCGCAATGGGGGAGAGAGAGCCATCGGGTCAGACGGAGCTGCCAGACGATCTTGTTCGCTGGCAGGAGTTGCTCGAGCGCGCCTTCTTTCGTGAGCGCGACCCCTCCGGCCCCTTCATCCTGGACCTCGAGTTGTCGGACGAGATCAGGCAGTGGACCGCCGAACAAAACCCTAGTGCCCAACTCGGCAGGGTGGTAGCCAGGTACGTCGACCTTGATAATCCGCTTGATGTCTTCGGCCCGCTTCGGTCGGTCTGGCGGAAATGGGCAGTCGGCGACCGCAGGAACCCTCCGCCAAACCTTGCGGTCCTGGCGCTCACCGTCGCAGCCGCCAGTGAGATGCATCGGGACGAATCCGCCGTCAGTCATGCCTACTACTACCGCCTAGCCCAGCTGGTTGCCCCCGACGAGTCCCACGAGAGCTTGGAGGCGCTGCGTCAGCGGCTAGCGGAAAGTTTCGACCTCGTAGCTCATTGGTGGTCCGAGCTGAGCGATTGGGTCGACGCCAATCCACAGGTCGGTGTGAACACTATCCGCAAGCATGATCGCTTGACGCGAATCGGGTACCCCCTTTCGCAAGCTCTACTTCGCCGCTCTGACCGCATGAGACTGACGCGGTTTTTCGACAGACTCGATCTCAGGAGCCTTGACGTTCCAGAGGAAGGCGTTCTCCTATCCAAGCTTGAGCTCTGGGCAGCAACCCCCCGAGATTTGTCACCGACCCTCCTCTCGGCGCTGACAGATCCGGCTCGTCGCCGAGTGCTCGCGTCGTATCTCCACAGGCTGGCGCGGGAGTGGGATGGCGTCGTCCTTACTCCTGAGGGCGCAACGCAACTAGATATCCGGCTTGCCGTCGATCTCGACGACTTTACGTCGCAGTGGGTGATCTTCAAGCATCCGCAGAAGTCGCAAGTCAGTCTAGAAGTGAATGACGAACTGGTGGAGCTGACATCAGGCGATTACGGCGCCTTCTACAATTGGCAAGGCCCGATGCCAGCTGTCGTCGCCTGGCCCTCGAAGCCGTCCGTGGTAGTGAAGGGCACAGGTGTCGCAGGGCGATTCGCCTTTCCACCGCTGCAGCCCATGCGATCACATCCCGACGTGGGTTGGCTGTCTGAGGACGACGTAGAACCATATACGCCCCACATTCTGTTAGTCGCGCCAGTGTGGCAGAACCAAATCGAGAAGGTGCTAGATGCTGCGGCTCGTCGGGGCTGGCGTCGCTTGGGACAACAGCCTGGCGCTCAACTAGTCGTTGGGCGCCTTATCTACATCAGGGTAGAAATAGAGAACCTCGATGCCTTCAAAAACGCTCTCACGCAGATTGATCCATCGCTCGCGCGACTATTCCGATCATCCGCATGTTTGCGTCCGCGATTAGTGAACGGACTACACGTCTTCACCGATTTGGGAAATAGACACTATCTGCAAGGCGGCGAGCCCGACCTCTTCCTTCCCGCCGGCGACATCCCAAGAACGGTTCCAGCAGCTCTCGATGGTATGCATCAAGAGCACCCCTTCCAGGCAACGGGGCTCCCGATTCCTTTACGTGTTATAGGCCCTCTCAATGTGGGCAAGCATGTACTCGAAGTCGACGGCGAGACACTTACCTTCAACGTCCACACGTCTGGAACAGAGCCGGTTAGCCCGTCGAGCACGCTCGGCTGGCTGCAAGTAGGCCGGTTACACGAGCTTCGGAGGGTTGGTATTGATGCTGTTGGCGTAACAGCGATTTCAGGAGCCATCGTTAATGGCTCGGCTGCCGAACCACACTTCCTGCGTCGCGCTGGGCGGCAGTACTTTGTCGTCGACCGCCGCGGCACCGCCAGCGCGGTCTCTCCTCCGCCACCAAATCCCCTCTTCGAACAAGCGGGGATTCCGAATTCAGCCGTATGGGAACTTTTGGCGCCAGACGACGCCGTTTGGCTCTTTGAAGAACGCCACAACGGTGAGGTAGCAGCGCGTCGGCTCCGATACGCGGAACCTTTAATCAGAGATCTTGACTCGTATTCACGTCACCTTTGGACCCGCGTCTCGGAGCAACTGCGGGGCACAAACCCATTGCTAGACATATATCTGCGGGCGTGGGATAGGAGTAGTGCGCATGCTCGGTGAGCTACTCGGAGAGTGGATGCGCCTGACCGGCGAGGGATCGATAACTCAATATAGGCAGAAGGCCATCTGGCTCGCAGGCACAACGAACCTGCGTCTCCGCCAAGGAGAGCCGGGCCGTTGGCTCCGCGATCTTTCCGACCGCGCCTACCTTGAACTGGATTGGCAGCAAGGTCGATGGGTTTGTAGCCCAACGGTTGTCACCAAATTACCCAGTGCCGACGGACTCGCCGTGATTGCCGGGTTCGTCGCCCCGGTTTCGCTCGAACCGTTGAACGATCTGAACATCGATCTCCATTTAGTGGACTCTGATCCCGGTGCCGGCGCGTTGAACCGCCCGAAGGCGAAGCTACTTCAATTTGGAGCGATCGCAGACCTAAAGGAAGCGGCAGACGCAATCAATGCGACATACGTCCCATGCAGCGCCCTGCAATTAGCAGCCAAGCTTTTACCCGTCGAACTCGGTAAGGAAAGCGCACCCCCAAACAGGCAGAACGACACGATTGTCTTTTTCGACGGAGCGCGGCTCGGTTGGACGTCACCACCGCCGGATTTGTCGAAACCTGGGCTCTATCGGTACGAGGGTAACGGACGTCGAAACTTCTTATGGCACGAGCATAATTCGTGGTGGCACTGCGATATGCCGACCGGCGTTTGGACGGCCTTGGCGCGCACTGGTACCAGTGCGATCCGATGGCGGCCTTACTATGGTCATCCGCCGGAAACGGGTCAAGGAGAGCTATTTGCCGACCTTGGTGCACCCCTCCCGGCACTTCACCGCAGATGCCTGGTGTTGTGTAGCGGGACGAGTCCTCAGATCAGCTTCAATGCAGGCACCGCCCGATATGGCAACGTGCCCCGCGCCGTTGCAGACGACATCTGGCAGACGCTCGGTCAGCGAAGTCATGTCCTTCAGCCCGCCTAATCGACTTCGCCTGCTTAGCAGGCAAATACCGAAAGGAAATCATGCTGTCTGATCAGAAGCCAGATCTGGCATCTAGTTTCGAGAACTTGCGCGAGGCGTTCTTTCGCTACTACAACACGCCCTTTGGACTCGCTAGCGAAGAGCTACAGCGTGAACGCCAAGCGCTTCTCGACCGTGACAACGGCATCTACCGCATGCCACTTCTCGAGCTGCGGCCCGAGTACAGGACGACTGGCCGGAACTTGCGCGACTCGGCGGTCGAAGCTGGCTTGAGCACGGACATCGCCGATTTCGCTGCTACGGGCCTGATTCCAGCTGGTCGACAGCTTTATACTCATCAAGAGCTATCGCTGAGGCATGCAGCGGGCTCAAACCGAAACATCGTCATCACCGCTGGCACAGGATCAGGAAAGACCGAATCGTTTCTCCTTCCCATTCTCGCGTCACTTCTCGAAGAATCGAAGCGATGGACGGGGCATCGGGGAAGCTTCGTAAACTGGTGGACTGGCGAAGACGACTTCATTTCGCAGCGCAGCGGAGAGGTCGGCCGGACGGCGGCGGTCCGAGCGATGATCCTCTACCCAATGAACGCGCTTGTTGATGACCAACTCATCCGGCTTCGAAAAGCATTCGACAGTAACGAATCACGCGCTTGGCTAGACCAGAATCGGCTGGGGCATCGCTTCTACTTTGGACGCTACACAGGAGCGACACCTGTTACGGGAAGCCCTAACGATTCCCGTGCCGTAGGCGACCTCCGACGATACTTGCGTGCGACTGAGCAGCGCTCGCGACGAGCTCAAGAGATCGGCGGCGACACTCAATACTTTGTGCCCCGGCTCGATGGTTCGGAAATGCGTAGCCGCTGGGACATGAGCGACGCCCCGCCAGACGTTGTTATCACAAACTACAGCATGTTGAATGTCATGCTTCTACGATCTCGAGATCAGCAGTTTTTCGAGCGTACGCGAGCATGGCTCGATGAGGACGCCTCCAACCGGTTCACACTGGTGATAGACGAGCTTCACACGTACCGCGGAACAGCGGGCACAGAAGTAGCATTGCTCATAAGGAACTTAAGGAACCGCCTCGGCCTAATTGATCAGCCGGAAAAGCTGCGCGTACTTGCCGCCTCGGCGAGCCTCGATCCCGTTCGAGACCGCGCGTATATTGAGCAGTTCTTCGGTCTTCCCGAAGAGAGCTTCGACTTCCTTCCAGGGGAACTCATAAAGCCGCAGAGGCAGCACTCCGACATGAGTGAGGCAGCTAAGATTCTCGCTGAAGCGCACAACGGGCATTCAGCTCTCGAAGCAGCTGAATCTGTAGGCGCTCAGGACGCTTTGCACGCAGCGTTTTTCGAGGAAGGGGCTACTGAGGCGCCCAAGGCGTTGACCCAGGCCGACCTTGCCGAGAAGCTCTTTCCACGAACCGAAGGTGCGGTGGCTTCAGATGCGCTATCTAGTCTCCTTCGAGCCCTCGCACACAGCGAGGGGCGCCCCGGCTGGCCACGACTGCGCGCCCACCTCTTCTTTAGAAACGTCCCCGGGATATGGGCCTGTACGGACTCGCGTCGGCACAGCGAGTCGACTGAAGACGAAACACGCTCAGTAGGGCCGCTATTTGACGAGCCAGTCACGAGATGCGGTTGCGGGTCCCGGGTCCTCGAACTTCTCTACTGCCAGAACTGTGGCGACGTCATGCTCGGCGGATTCGTCCAAGCCGGGATCACCCAGTCCGAAAGTTTGAGCGCGATGATGCTCGCCGACGTGCCAGAACTTTCGAAGCTCCCAGACCAAGTCTCCCTGGAGCGAACAGCGGACAATTACATCGTCTATTGGCCTCGGACCAATCGCCCCGAGCTCGACGAGCTCGCATGGAACGCGGACAGCGGAAACGTTAGATACGAGTTTCGGCGCAGCATCTTGAACTCAGCAAACGGCGAAGTCAAGAATGCGAAGCAGGGTAAGAACCATACGGGATGGACCTTCCATACTCGATCAAGGATGGACAGAAGCGGAAAACCGAAGCGCGATCCAAAATCACTGTCTCCGTTCCCAACTCAATGTCCAAACTGCGGAGACGACTGGGAGATTAAGTACAAGGGCGGGAAGCTACTCCCTCATACTGACCCATGGAGGCAACGAAGCCCCATCCGGGGCATGCGGACCGGTTTCGAAAAGATTAATCAGGTTCTGGTCACTGAGCTAATGTCTCAACTCCCAGAGCCCGAACGCAAGGCTATCGTTTTCACCGACAGTCGGCAGGATGCTGCGAAGTTGGCAGCCGGCATGGGGCTTCGTCATTACCAGGACTTGCTGCGAACTCTGCTCTATGACAGCTTGGCGGAGGCCGAAGACTGGCCATCCATTGTTGATCTGGCACGCAGGCTAGTCAGACAAGGCGAGAAATCTGCAGAAAACAAACAGGCCCGCGACCGGCTCCGTGCGCGCGACAACGCTCTGTACAACAGGTTGACCGACCTATGGCGTGGAGAGGAAGACGAGGCTTATTCTGGCGAGACTCTCCAGCTCGAGAAGCAGCTGTCGGCGCCTCAGACGCTTAAGCTGCTCGCCGACGACGTTGGAGCGAAAGCACTTCAGCTTGGGGTGAATCCGGGCGGTACTCATGCCTCCCTTCAGTCGCGGTACGACAGGGCGAGAGGACGCCGCGTCGGGTGGTCGACTTTAGTCAACTGGGAGATCGAGCCCGTGTCCGCGCGGGGTGGGTTAGATGAGTCGGAGAAGCAGTGGTGGAGAGAAGTTCAAGAGAACCTTCATAAAGAAGTAATCGACGGTCTTTTCTCAGGAGCAGGCCGCGATTTCGAGTCACTTGGTCTCGGATGGCTCGCATTGACGACCGACACGTCGGACATCACCATCGAACCCACATCGGCAGCAGCGTTGGCGCGCTCGAGTCTCCGAGTACTGGGAGATGCCCGGCGGTTCTTCGGGTTGCGGGACCCCCGAGATAAGCCACCGGTGAAGCTACGTCTGTTCTGGGAAGCCGTCGCCGACGAACACAATCTTGACTACAGCGAGATCCAAGAAGCGGTGCTGACGCACTGGGGCGACGCAGTTCGCGACTATCTGATTTCACCAGAACAGGTCACATTGAGACGAGCAGGCCAGCAAGGCTGGACTTGCACGAACTGCCGTCGCCAGCATTTGCATCGCGGCACAAAGGTATGCACTCGCTGCCGACGCCAATTGCCCGCTGATCCTGGGTCCGTAGGTGCGGCACAGGATTACTACTCCTGGAAGGCGTCAACGGGACAGGGACGCTTCCGCCTAGGGGTGGCTGAACTGACAGGCCAGACAGACCGCGTAGAAGCTCAATCGCGCCAATCCCGTTTCCAGAATGTCTTCCTAGACGGCGATGAGAATAGCCGCGCCGATGGTCTGGATCTTTTGTCGGTGACAACGACGATGGAAGCCGGCGTCGACATCGGTTCTCTAGAAGTCGTTGTCCTAGGAAACATGCCGCCGACCCGTTTCAATTACCAGCAAAGGGTCGGACGCGCTGGCCGACGCACGTCGCCGCTTGCGACGGCACTTACCGTGTGTCGAGGGCGTTCCCATGATGAGTACTACTTTGCTCGCCCAGAATTGATAACTAACGAGCCTACTCCGAAACCATATCTTGCGCTTGGCCGTCAAGAGATCCTCAGGCGGACCCTGACCTCCGAGGCGATGCGGCTGGCCTTTGAAGCTGTGTGGCCGACGGCAATCGAATCGCGCGTTCTTAGCGATCTCACGAACAATTCGCACGGTCCTTTTGGGCTCGCCGCTGAATGGGACGCAGTGAGCTCCGCGGTTCAGACTTGGATTGAAGCCAATGCGGATACGTTGCGTGATACAGCTCGTGCGCTGACACGTTTTGCGCCCAAACATGTCTCGGATGTTGATTGGGCGCAATGGCTCCGAGAAACGCTGGTCTCCGCAGTAACTGAGTGCGCTGCGGCACCTACTGGACACCCCGACCTAAGCCAAAGACTCGCAGAGGCCGGCATCCTTCCGATGTTTGGCTTCCCGTCTCAGACGCGGTACCTGTACCTGAGCCGGCCGAAACACCCGTACCCCTGGCCGCCCCGCGGGGCGATCGACCGCGACCTTTCAATGGCAGTTTCCACGTTCGCACCGCTGAGCGAGGTGGTGAGAGACGGCGAGGTATTTCCTGTCGTCGGCGTGGCAGCCTTCCGTCCCACTCGACCAGTCCGATCGGAGGACGACCCGCTCGGACCACTCCGTTACGTTGCCGTATGTCGTTCATGCTCATATTTGCATGAGGCACCTGACAACAGAAGCGGCGATGAGAACGAATCATGTCCTCAATGCAGCGAGCCCCCGGGCGTGTATCAATGGATTCCACTTCGTCAGCCGCTAGGCTTCCGTGCCGGGAGTCCCAAGGACTTTGACGGCAACTTCGCGTGGACCGCGCGAGCGATGGCCGCTCGAGCGCTTACTGATCTCTCGAAGCTCGACGAGGCTCGCCACGGCGATGCACTAGCCCTAAGTGGTGCCGGAACGAGGTTCGTTATCAACGATAACGGCGGTCGACTACACCGGTTCCAGCACAACGCTCCAGGTCATACAGCAGATTGGGGCGGATATGTGTCCGTCGAAGCGATTGAGCACGGCCTCCTTCCCGGCATGGCCGGGTCGGGCGACGTCATGTCGGTCGCACTAGGTTCGGTTCAACCCACCGACTTTCTTTTTGTAGGGACCGAGCGACCGGTACGACCAAGTGCGGGCATTCGCCTGAGCCTTGATTCGCTAGGCCTTCAACCTGGTGGCGCCCGCGAAACTGGCGAAGGTCGCCGAGCTGCTTGGTACTCGCTGGCATTTCTTCTCCGTACGGCCGCGGCGGCTTACCTTGACGTTCAATCACTAGAGCTTGCAGCCGGCATCTACAGCGGCGTGCTCCGCGGGACCCCAACGACGATGGCATTTCTCGCTGACACTCTCGAGAACGGGGCCGGTTTCAGCACTCATTTGGGTAAGCCCGAGATCTTCGAAGAGTTCCTCGACAGGGGGATCCTTAAGTACCTGGAATCGCTTAGGGCACCCGACCATGCCCTTGAGTGCACTGCTTCCTGCTACCGCTGCCTGCGTGACTACGGCAATATGGCCTATCACGCTCTTCTCGACTGGCGATTAGCAGGCGATCTTCTCAATGTCATGATCGACGGTACCCTGGCTCCAGATGTCGATCGTGAACGACAGTCTATTGAACGCTGGGCGGAGGCTTACGGCGCAGAAGTTTGCGATGACCTCGAGTGCGCAGCAGCGATATTCGAGTCGCCCATTTATGGCGAATCGGCTGTGATCGCCAAGCACCCGCTTGAGGCATCGGAGAAGGCGCTTATCGCTCCACGGCTGTCCGATTCGATGGCCGCGCTCGAAGGCAGGCGCTCCGGCGTAGCCGTGGTTTTCGCCGACACATTCGTTCTAGACCGCGACCCGAGCCACGTACTACAGCTCTTCGGCGAGGCGCAGAGCCCCCGACCATGACGATTCAGGCCACCAGCGGCATCAGTAAGGCGTGGTTATCACCAACCTCGGCAGCCAAACTACTCGCCTGTCCAGCCGCGGTGTCACGCTTACCATTTGGCACTCGACCCGTACCGAACGAGTCTGTGCCCAACAATGCTGGATCGCTTGCGCATCTCGCGGTCCAGCGATGGGTTGAGACGGGTGGCTGGCGCCGCGCGGCATCTTATCCCTCACTAGCGGAGACCTACAGGCAAGAGGCTGAGGACGGCGGTGTAACCCTGGAACTGCTCGATGATGGCCGTACAACCGAATCCCGGCTGAGAGTTCAAGAGCCACTACTAGCCGAGGCCATCGACTCTTATGTTGGCGTCAACGGAACTGCTTCCGCGGAGAAATTGATGTATGACGATGACAATCTTCTCTGGGGGAAGGTCGACCTGCTACTGGAGGGCGACAATGGTGCCACCGTAATCGATTTGAAGTCTGGAGCCGACGCGGCAGACGGTTCACTTCCGGAGGCGATTCTTACCCAATTGATGGTGTACGCAATGTTGGTCTTCGCTAACCGACGCAGCTGGCCCGCCACGCTTGCTATTTTCAGCCTCCGAACTGGCTTACGAACGATTGCGGTCACGGAGCTCGAACTGCATACCCTGTTGACAAGATTGCAATCGACGCGGGATGCCTGGGCCTCCGGACATCGTCCGGCGATACCCTCAACGCGAGGCTGCCGCTACTGCGCTCGCCGCTTCGAATGCACCGCGCACTGGAACATCGTTGACGAATGGGAGGATCCAGACGCCATCGAGGGTATCCTCGAAGGAGTGGAGTATGCAGCGAACGGCAAGTCCTCACTTGTTCTGCGCTCGAATCGGGGCAAAGCGTGGATATCCGGTGTCCCTTCCGGGACAGCATCAGGGCTACTGATAGGTACGATGACACGTGCAGTGCGCCTGAGGAGAAGCCGTCGTAAACTTCACGACCTCCAAGATCGTGAGATTTGGTACGCCACTGATCGATCCGACTTCCGCACTATGCCAATAGACAATTAGCAACTGGTACGAGCCAATCGAAAGCGAATCTAGCTGCCTACGGCGTATTTTGGGAGCACGTCGTACTCCAGCCCCTCCACCCATGAGCGCCAAGCCGTGGGGCAATTGGGCGCTTCAATCGGCGGGACGCCCTCAACGACGGCGTCGATCCATACTCTTCTCACAGGATCGGCATTCAAGACCGTGAATAGCGACTCGTAATTCTCGTATGGCCCGTCGGCCGATTCCTTCCAAACCGCCTTCAGGGCTTCATCAGCAGAATGATTCGTGGCGCCCGGTGCGAGCAGCCCGCGGAAACGGACATCTCGCCCGGTGCCAACCTTCTCGAGGAAAAGGAACGGCGGGACATTGGCACGGTCAGCAGGCGTCGCAGCGATCGCGGCAAACACCTTCTTGAGTAGCAGATTCCCTTTACGACGTGTGCCAAGGAGGTCTTGTCCAGGGCTGCGATTGTCGCCGTAGTACGTGAGGATTCCAGTCTTGTCGTCTAAGTGGTCCGGCCACTCTTCCTCCGCGCCGCTGGTGTATACAACTGCGATTCGAACGGATTCTTTGATCGGCGATCCCTTGTATCGGAATCCCCCCTGGTTTCCAACTGGCACGAGCTTTCCGATCGGATCATCAGCTACTGTGCCCTGCGTGCCGCCCTTGTAGATCGCGCCCATTATCAGATCAGAATTTGCTAAGTCGTCGAAGCCTACTGCGAACTCCATATACCGAGTCTAGCCAGCAATCGCGTTCATGTGCTCAAAAGCCCATCTGATGGGGCCTCTTTCGCCCTTGTTGGGCATACCATCACGCCGACGCACGGGGTAATGTCCGAGCGGTGCCAGATTCCGCCGGTGTTGCTGGTTTACAGAGGAGGCTATACGCGCATGTGCAGTGTGTGACGCTTCTGAGGTGTCCTCGTGCACTCGTTGATTCGCTTCTTCGTGTCTTCGTGGCACGAGTAGTGACATTGCCGAACTGAAGGGGTTAAGCCGACCCGCTAGGCGCGGAATCGACGCACCGGGACGCTAGCCGATAAGTACGCATTTTCGAATTAGCTGAGTCGAGGGTTTCTTAGTGCGCCCGCATTCTCCCTCACGTCCGAATCAGCCTCTGGCCGAGGCCGCCTACCGCCACAGCATCTACCGCTACACATATCTCGAACTCAACGCCGACGTAGCTGCCAGTCCGTGGGTCGACGCTATGGTTTTGACTTCACACTGCTGCGCGAACTATGCCTACATCAGGCCACTGTGAACAACTGGCGCCAGTCCCCACTTCAGCAATTCCACGTCAATCTGTCCAGGTCCCAACGCAATCATCTCATCCACAGTGCTCGATGGCGACAACTAAGAACGCCGTCAGTGTCGCCTGCCATGAGGATGGGACCAGTGTGACCTGATTTTTGCCAGGGTGATGGGACCACCTGGATTGCCAGTTATGGGACCACCGGCGCGTCGCGTCGGTGGTCTTTTCATTTGTTCGTTCGATCGCCGTGACAGCTCAAGTCACGGAGGTCGCCGGCATGGCTTTTCGGGAGGTCAGTGTGAACGAGATCAGGGAAGTTCTGCGGGTGTGGCTGGGCGTGGCGGGGTTACCGGCGCCGGGGTACCGGACGATCGCCGCGCATTGCGGTGTGGATCGCAAAACGGTGCGCCGTTACGTCGAGGCCGCCCACGCGGCCGGTCTGCGCCGCGGCGACGACGCCGGCGCGATCGACGACGGTCTGATCGGGATGGTCGCCGAAGCGGTGCGCCCGGTTCGCCCCGATGGTCACGGCGCGGCGTGGGAGCAGTTATTGGGGTTCGAGGATCAGATCACCAAGTGGGTGGCCGGCTCTGGTGAGCAGCGGCCGTTGACAGTGACCAAGATCCACACTCTGCTGGGAAGGCAGGGCTGTGTGGTGCCGTATCGGACGTTGCACCGATTCGCCAGCCAGCGTTGCGGTTTCGGCCGCAAAGATCTCACGGTGCGGGTCGCTGATGGTGATCCCGGGGTGGAGTGCCAGGTCGACTTCGGCTATCTGGGGATGCTCACTGACGTCGATGATGGGCGCCGCCGCAAGGTGCATGCGCTGATCTTCACCGCGGTGTACTCCCGGCACATGTTTGTGTGGCTGTCCTACTCGCAGACTCTGGCCGCGGTGATCGCCGGCTGCGAGGCGGCCTGGGAGTTCTTCGGCGGCGTGTTCGCCGTGCTGATCCCCGACAACCTCAAACCGGTGATCGCCGCCGCCGATGCGGTCAACCCGCAGTTCAGCCAGGGCTGGCTGGACTACGCCGGGCATGTCGGGTTCCTGACCGACCCGGCGCGGGTGGCCTCGCCGAAGGACAAGCCGCGAGTGGAACGCGCCGTGCAGTACGTGCGCCGAAACTTCTGGGACGGTGAAACATTCACCAGCCTGGCCCATGCGCAGCAGGCGGCGACGGTGTGGTGTCGTGACACCGCGGGCACCCGCACACACGGCACCATCTGCGCTCGTCCGCTGGAGGTGTTCACCGCCGGGGAACAGTCCCGGCTGTTGCCGGTGCCAGGGGTTTATGACGTGCCGGTGTTCAAGACGGTCAAGGTGCACCGCGATTTCCACGCCGAGGTCGCCAAGGCGCTGTATTCGCTGCCCGAGTGCTGGATCGGTCAGTACCTGGACGTGCGGGCCGACACCGAGTTGGTGAAGTTCTATCGCCGCGGCGTGCTGGTCAAGGTCCATCCTCGCCAGCCGGCCGGTGGGCGCAGCACCGACCCCGCTGATCTGCCCGAACACAAGACCGGCTACGCGCTGCGCGATGTGACGACATTGATCGCCACCTGCGCCGCGCACGGCCCCAACGTCGGGATCTACGCCGAACGCATCCTCGATGACCGGCTGCCCTGGACGAAGATGCGCACCGTCTACCGGCTGCTGGGCCTGGTGCGCCGCTACGGCGCCGACCGGGTCGAACAGGCCTGCGCACTGTCGCTGGATCTTGATGTCGTCTCGGTGAACAAGATCGCCTCCATGCTCGAGCGTGCCACCGAGACCAGCACACCCGCGCTGCCGAAGGCCGTCGGCCACACCGCCACCCGCTTCGCCCGCGATCCATCCGAATTCGGCTCCACCCCAACACCATTGACCATCATCACGACCACCGTCGCCGAGGAGAACCGCTGACATGACCACCACCGCCCGTGGCGCCACCGACCCGATCGGCGCTGACCTGCTCCGACTGCTCAAGACCCTCAAACTCGGCGCGATGGCCGACACCCTGCCCGAACGCGCCGCTCTGGCCCGCCAACACAAACTCAGTCACATCGGGTTCCTGGAAACGCTGCTGGCCGACGAGGTCTCCCGACGCGAATCCCGCTCCGCGGCGTTGCGGGCGACCAAAGCCGGACTCGACCCCACCATGCGGTTTGATACCTGGACCGCACACGAGGACCTGCGCTATGACCGCACCCTGCTGGGGGATCTGACCTCACTGCGGTTCCTCGACGCCGGCCAGTCCGCGATCGTCCTCGGGCCCGTTGGTGTTGGCAAGACGCATCTGGCAACAGCATTGGGACACATGGCCATTCGACGCAGACACACCGTCGTGTTCGGCCGGGCCGACAAACTGTTCACCCGGCTGCGCGCCGCCCGCCTCGACCACACCGTCGACGCCGAGATCCGCCGCCTGGCCGCCGTGGACGTCCTGATCATCGACGACTTCGCGCTACGCCCGCTCGATGCCACCGAAACCAGCGACTTCTACGAGATCGTCGTCGAGCGCCATCGCGCCAAGACCACGATCGTGACGTCGAACCGCGAGCCCGCTGAATGGCTGACCATGACCGCCGACACCCTGCTGGCTCAATCAGCCATCGACCGGCTGACCTCCGCCGCGCACACCCTGGTCATCGAAGGACCGTCCTACCGCCAACGGACCCGGCCCCAGCTTGACCCAGACCCCGCCGACGAGCATCCTCAGTAACGCGCCACGGTGGTCCCATCCCCCTGGCAATCAGGTGGTCCCATCACCCTGGCAAGCGACAGTCAGGACCACCCACCACCTCAGCCTTCAGCACGTATTCCGCACATCGGCGTGCCGCGTCCCGTGTCCTGGACAGGATTGGCTCGCCTCGATGGAAGCAGTGCGCGCACTTCGATCGGTCAAAGACATTGCAGCGCTGCAGTTGCAAACCCGCCGACTCTGCCGGCTTTCTATCTGGGACCGAATCGACGGAAATGCAATCGTTGTCGCGCTCTCCCTGGAGGCGTTATCGACCCCCACTCCTTCGCCGATTTCGTCGCAGATCGGACGTCTAGCGGCGCCTCCCCTACGTCGCGCGAGAAGCCGATCAGCCGGCCCTCCAGACCGCTCCGCGACACTTCGCCGACGACTGACCTGTATGGCTCACGCCAACCTGCATCTAGTCGATGCCCGGGTCACTCCGCGTGAGACAGACCGGACGAACCGTACCGCTATCGTGCCGGTTTCCTTGCCAGCAGCCACGCTTCGCCGTCGCCTTCCCCCGCGGCGATGACCTCGAGCTGAGCGAACGCTGCAGTCAACTCGCCCGGCTGTACCCTGAAGCGCCCTGCGCCCGCACCGACCACGCTCAGCGCTGAAATCGCCAGCAGCCCACCGGGTGCCAACCGATCGACGATGGACTGATCGAGCCGACTATCGCGGAACCGGTGACACATGACGACGTCGATAGCCGGGCCCGCCGGCAGGCCATCGTCGAGATCGACAACATCGAACTGACACCGCTCCCCCACGCCGGCCTGCACCGCCAGTTCCCGTGCCTGATCGATGGCTGTCGCCGAGATGTCGAGACCCAGGACATCGAGCCCACGGCGGGCAAGCCACACACTGGCGACCCCCTGACCGCATGCCAGATCCAGTGCCCGACCCCGAGCGGGGAACTCGGCCTCGAAGGGAGCGACCACCGCAGGAATATCCGCTGCGGATACGCCCGGCGTCGTACGGTTCCGGTATCGCTCTTCCCAGCGGATGCGATCCTGCTCGCTCACACACTTCAGCGTACGTTCGCGTTCCGCCCATCTACCCCGAGACCCGCAGATCACCAATGCGGACGCCAGGCACAACGATTATCTGGTCGCAGAGAGGTTGGGGCACAACGAGAACCCAACACGCCCATCTCTGTTCGCGCGAAGCGACAAGGTCGCTCGTCTGACGCCTCCGCGAACGACACCGGTGTCACGAGAGCGCCGATTCGCCACTCCACACGAAAGATGCTGACGCGCTGGGCGATTGATGACTTCAACCACAGTGCGTTCAGCGGAGGTAGACCTGGCCCTCTTGCGGATATCCGCCGCCGGCCGTGGCGATGTGCACATGGTCGTAGTGGTTGGCGGTGTCTGAGCCACGGTCCGACATGACGTTCTTCGAGCCGTTGGGACGGTAGATGGTCTGCCGCCAGATGGCGTGCTCGAGGCCGAAGCGTTCCGCGTTCGCCATGACGTAGGCCAGGACCTTATCTCCGAGCTCGATCCCCGCCGCCGAGCGAGCATTCGGGATCATCACGTCGATCGCCAACCCGTGCGGATGCCATTTCAAAGAATCGGAGCGCACGCCGCCGATGGTGAGGATCTCGGGGAACTCCGCGCTGACCGCACGCGCCGCCAAGATCGTGTCGACCTGCAGTCCAGTTTCCGGCGCCCTGCCCTGTGGCAGCACGGGCGGGAGACTCGGGGCGGGCGGTTGTGCTGCCATCAGGTTCACCGCCGGTGGCGGTGGTTGTGGCGCCGCGGCGACGTCGCAGCACGCAACCGCATCACGGACGTGCGGATAACTGTCTGCGCCGACCACAAATAATGTGGCGGCAGTAATCACGCCTGCGACCACCGCCAAGCGCGGACGCCGCCGCCGCATCTTGGCGAATGAATGTCGTCCCATCGACGGCGGACGATACCCACCACCCCTATACGCTGACCAATCGCTCACGAGTCTTTCAGCAATCGAAGGCGCCGCCCCTGGTGTCGCCGAAAGCAAACGTCACAGACGCTTTAGGGGTAAGCATTGCGGACTAGAGCAAAGCCCGGCGACAGTTTGCTCGTGGTCCAGATCATGTACCGCACGGCAATGTGACGCAGCCCGAACTGCCGTCCGGACGACATCGAGAGCCGCGCTTTTCCCTTCGGCTCAACTGAACGACCGCACGTCGCTGATCAGCGCGTTAGGCTCCGGCGGTGGCCAACTACGTCACCGAGATCGGCCTGTTGATCATCGGGATCTTCCTGCTGTTTCGCGGGCTGCCCGGCGTGCTGCAGCTGCTCGGCGCCCTCGGCTGGCAGCGCGTCCCGGGAACCATGCTGGGCTCGGGTGTCGCCGGCTACCAGACCCAAGCCGGAGCCGGACGCATGGGCGCCAACGTGCAGCGCTCCGTTGTCGCCTACCAATACCAAGTCAACGGCCAGACCTTCGTCGGGCAGCGCGCCGCGTTCGGCACACCCCTCGGATTCGGCATGGGCTTGGGCGGTATCGCCTCCGCACAAGCCTCTCGATACGCACCCGGCCAAACCGTCGACGTCTGGGTTGACCCGAAGAACCCGATGAACTCGG
The DNA here is from genome assembly GCF_001570485.1 of Mycolicibacterium novocastrense. GTDB lineage: Bacteria > Actinomycetota > Actinomycetes > Mycobacteriales > Mycobacteriaceae > Mycobacterium > Mycobacterium novocastrense. The sequence goes on along the minus strand of NZ_BCTA01000023.1, from coordinate 108,225 downwards.
CGCTACGCCGAAGTGCCCCTTCGTCATTGGTGATGACGGCACTCGGCGTCGCTGTGCTGATCGCCGCTGTCATCTCGTTGATGGGCTGACGTGCTCGCCGACGACCGCTTCGCACTCAGCCGCCGACGACTCCTGCAACTGTCCGGCCTGGCAGCCGCTGCCACCGTCGTACCGCCACCCTTCGCAACGGCGGCTCCGCCGAACGCCCCAAACATCTTGTGCCGCACCGCCTGGGGCGCCCAGCCGCCCCACGCCGGCGGCACGGAACACACCCCCGTCCGCATGACGATCCACCACACCGCGGTCACCCTCGGCGACAACGCCAACGCGCCGGCACGCCTGCGCCAGCATCAGCACTATCACCAGGACACCCAGGGCTGGATCGACATCGCCTATCACCTCAGCGTCGACCGCAACGGCAACATCTACGAACTGCGAAAGCCCGAACTCGTCGGCGACACCGCCACGAACTACGACCCGACCGGTCACTTCCTGGTCGTCTGCGAAGGCGACTTCGACAAGGAGGAGATCACCGAGGAGCAGCTCCACGGCGCTGCGCTCGCCTTCGCCTGGGGAGCACAGCGATTCGACATCCCGACCGACACGCTCGCCGGGCACCGCGACGCCAGCCACGACACCTCGTGTCCAGGTGCGAACCTCTACGCGCACGTCGTCGACGGTGATCTCAAGAACCGCGTCGATGCCCTCCTCGCCGCCGGAGCGGTCGACCTCCGCACCATCTGCGGGCCCGAGGCATCAGAAGCAGTCGCAGACATCGAGTCCGGCCTCCGCTGACCGCGCGCCGCTGCGACGGCGACTGCAGACCCGCCGATCGACACCCGGGCGTTGCCGCGCACACCTGAGCGTCGTCACGATCCAGGCGGGTTCGTCCGAGCCGGCGTTACGCCTGTGGCGCATGAGGTACGACTGTCGTCGACTCCCATATCGTCGGCCTCCAGCAAACTAATGATAGGGAAATCCCTGATTCCTCGGCCAGGCTATCTCCGTACCGTTTACCTCAGAGGAACCTGAAACGGCCTGCTCGTCACAGTTTCCGCAATCAAGCACAAGTGAACAGACAAATGATGCGCCGGCTAAGACTGGCGCCACGATTCGCCGCAGCAACGTTCAGCGCGACCGTCTTCGTCGTGTCGCGCCGAGCACGAGCACGGCCCGACACGACGTCGCACCGCTACGCGATCACGTCTCGCCCGAAGTCGACGCATCCGGCGCACGAACCCGTACGACCAAGAAGTACAGCCATGAAGAAACTGCTGACCGGCCTCACGCTGGCACTGACCCTGAGCATCGCCACCACGATCGCAACCGCCGCCCCGGCATCCGCCGACGAGTTGAGCTACCTGAACGCCATGTCCCGACTCGGCGTCACGTCCAACGACGGCAACTACGTCACACTGCTGCGCCTGGGTTACGCCATATGTGCGGACAAGTCGATGTGGGTCCCGCTGGACACCACCGTCGACAAGCTCGTCTGGAATCCGTACAACAACGTCACCTACACCGAAGCCCAGGCAGTGGTGATCGCCGCCAACACGTACCTCTGCTAGCCGCGCGCCAATCCGACACTCCCAAAGGACACCGCCATGGTCTACCCCAACCCGTACTACGACCATCAGCAGCCGACCGTCCCATGGCCCGATGGCTATGACGATTCAGACCCCAAGCGCGCCAAGCGAAATCCCGTCGTCGCCGCCTCACTATCCGGAGGCGTCGCGGTCCTCGTGCTGGCGGTCGGCGTCCTGGTCGGTCTTCAGCTCAGCGGAAACGGGCCCACCGACACCGACTCGACGGATCCGTCCCCGACCGTCGTCGCGAGCGCGCCGGCGCCCACGGTCCCGCAAGAGCCCGCCGGGCCGCGGCCTGCCCACGACCCGACACGCCTGGACCGGTCGACATACCAATCGTTGACCGCGCGCGAGTTCGCGCTCATGGCCAAGGATCCCGACGCATGGGCCGGCCGGAAGATCGTCGTATACGGGGTGATCACTCAGTTCGACTCGGCCACGGGCACGACGCTGTTCCGCGCGGACACCGGGCCAGCGCCGATGACGAATGTGTACGACTACGACCAGAACACCTTGGTCACCGCTCATGACGCGGACATGGTCGCCGACTTCGTCCAGAAGGACAGGGTGACGATGTACGTCGAGGTGCAGGGGGCGACGACCTACGAGACCCAGATCGGCGGATCGACGACCGTACCGTCGCTGATGGCCCACATCATCGAGAGCACCAGCCGTCCCACGACACGGCCCGCGCCCTCGACGTACCCGGCCTCACAGCCCGACGCCGAAACCGCAAGCGGAAATCAACTGCGCGCGATTGCCGCGAGCGATCGCCCGATGGTCCTGGCAACCATCGCCGATACCTGGGTGCCGCAACTGAGTTCCAAGCGGCTCGGACTAGTCGCCGAGGGACGCACGTGGACACACGCGGCGATCCTGGCCGAACACCAGCGGCTTCGCCAGGCCTACCCCGGTGCTCGGTTGCTGTGGTCCGGAGAATGGTCGACCTTCTCCCATTCAGATTTCTGGGTGACGGTCGCCGGGGCGACGTTCCCGACCGCCGACGGTGCCTTGGCGTGGTGCAGAAGCCACGACTTCGACCGTGATCACTGCTTCGCGAAGCTGATCAGCACCACTCACGCCGTCGAGGGCAGCACGGACTACAACTGATCGCCGCCCCACGCGGATACGATCCAGTGGTGGCCCACCGCCGTCGTCGGATAGTCGTCGTGATGGCGGCGGCCGCCCTGCTCGTGCAGTGCGGTTCCCCCGCACCGCCGGCCGAGTCCACGCCGCCACCCAGCACAACCACCACTACGCAGACCACAGCCGCCGCGCCTCCTCCCGCGTCGGCGACAACCACGCAGCCGACACCTGCCCGCGTTCTGCCGGTCACGGCCGCCGAACTCGGCGAAAGTTGGCGTCCCGGTTGCCCTCTGGAGCCTGAGCGACTGCGACGAGTCGAGATCGACTACCTCGGAACGGATCTCCAGACACACCGCGGCGAGTTGATTGTGCACGAAACCCTCGTGCCCGAGGTGATCGAAATCTTCGAAGAACTCCGCCAAGCGCAGTATCCGATCGAGAAGATGCAGACGCCCGATCATTACCCGGGCGCCGAAGACGAACTGTCCATGCGCGACAACAACACCTCGGCGTTCAACTGCCGCGACATCCCCGGCTCCGGCAACTGGTCCCACCACGCCTACGGCCGGGCCATCGACATCAATCCCCTTCTCAACCCCTACATCGACGATGCGGGTGATCTCCAGCCCGCCAACGCCGGACCCTATCTCGACCGCACCCGCATCGACTCGGGCCTACTGCACGACGGCGATCCCGCGGTGCGGATCTTCACCGACCGCGGCTGGACGTGGGGCGGTAACTGGCGCACGCCCAAGGATTACCAGCACTTCGAGCGGCCCGAATGAACTCAGGCACAAAAGAATTCATGTTCTGCATTCGCGACCCATTCCATATCGGATAGTTACCCGGCACTGCTAAGAGGTGCGTAGCGTCATGGGCTGTTGCCCACGCCGATGGAGAGCGTATGCCGTTTCCCTGGGAATTGAATTCCGAGTACCCCTACCATCACGAGACTTATCCCGATCAGCGCTGTCAGCCAAGCGATCTCGCCCCTCCGGAGGAGCCTCTTCCACCGGTCACCGAATAGCCCATTTCCGACCGGACGCCGACTGGGCGTGCTTAGGATTCAGCCGGAATGGTCAACCTGGTCCGCCACCCGGTTCGCGTCCCTCGGGTCGAGAAGCCCCGCGCCGAGGGGCGCTTCTACCTGCCCGGCGGCCGCCGCCTCGGTTTCGCGGAGTTCGGAGCCCCGGATGGTGACCCGGTGTTGTGGTTTCACGGCACGCCGGGCGGCCGTCGCCAGTTCCCACTCCTCGGTCGCCGCGCCGCCGAGAAGCTCAACCTGCGCGTGATCGTCATCGGCCGCCCGGGAACCGGCCTCTCCGACCCCCACCCCTACGAGTCGGTGGCGGACTGGGCGGCGGACATGACGCACGTCGCCGACGACCTCGGCGCCGAACGCCTCGCGGTGGCGGGCCTGTCCGGCGGCGGCCCCTACGCCCTGGCCTGCGCCGCCGTGCCGCCGCTTTCCAGCCGAGTCGCCGCGGTGGCGGTGCTCGGTGGCGTCGTCCCGTCGGTGGGACCCGACGCCCTCGCTACGGGCGCCATCGACCTGGCCCGCCGTTTTGCACCAGTCCTGCACGGGTTTCGCCGGCCCATCGCCGAAACGGTCCACGTGCTGCTGTTGCCGGTGTTGCCGCTCGCGCACTACGTCTGCCAGGCCTACGCCAGTGTGGTGCCCGAGGGCGACCGGCGGGTGCTCAAGGATTCCGAGATGGAGGGCATGTTCATCGAGGACCTCGTCCTCATCTCCAAGGGTCGCTTCCAGGCGATCGTCGATGACGCCCGACTCTTCGGCCGCGACTGGGGATTTCGGCTCGGCGACGTCAGCGCACCGGTGCGGTGGTGGCATGGCGATGCGGACAACATCGTGCCCCTGCGGTGCGCGGAGGCCGCCATCGACCTGTTGCCCAACGCCGAACTCGTTCTGCGACGCCAGGAAAGCCACCTCGGCGGCTTCGCCACCGCGGACGAGGTGCTCGGTTATCTGCGGTCCGAGCTCGACTCCGCTCCATGACCGCCACTTCGCCGAGCCTGCCCGCCGGATTCGACTGCCCAGACCCGGACATCTACGCGCACCGGCTTCCGCTCGAGGAATTCACGAGCTGACAGGCTTTCTCCCACTCTCACTTTACGACAGGGGGTGGGGCTTGCGGCAAGGCCCCTGACGTGCTGCACAATCGTCCGGCCACGCACACGACGAACAAAGGAGCAGTGTGTCGAACCCGCCAAAACCGTTCGAAGTCCACGACTCTGGTGCCTACCTTCACGGCACGAAGGCCGACCTCGCCGTGGGCGACCTGCTGGTGCCAGGGCGCCCCTCGAACTTCGAGGACGGGCGCATCTCCAATCACGTCTATGTGACCCAAACGCTGGACGCGGCAACCTGGGGAGCCGAGCTGGCGCCAGGCGAGGGACGCGGCCGCATCTACCTCGTCGAACCACTCGGCGCCGTGGAAGACGACCCGAACGTCACCGACAAGAAGTTCCCCGGCAACCCGACGCGCTCGTACCGCACCCGCGAACCGGTCAGAATCGTCGGCGAGATCATTGACTGGGTGGGCCATCCCCCCGAGCAGATACAGGCCATGCTCGACGGCTTGGAAGACCTGCGGCGCCGAGGACTGGCCGTCATCTACGACTGAGCCAATGACTACTTCTTGAAGGCGTCCTTGATCTTCTCGCCGGCATCCTTGAAGTTGGCCTTCGCCTGACGCCCACGGCCCTCGTCGCGGGTGCGCGGGTCGCCGGTCATGTTGCCGACGGCCTCCTTGGCCTTGCCGGCGAGGTTGTCGACCTTGTTCCTGGCTTTGTCCGTTGCGCTCACCGTTCCTCCTCGAAGTCGATTGCCCCTCGGATACCTCGACGGCGACGGACGAAAACCTCACATGCGGGAGTACCGCGCCAGCGCGAAGCTGTACAACCCGTAGGCCGCGAAACCCGTTGCCGCGACGATCAAGATCGCCTCACCGTAGTGTGCGCGTCCGAGCGCCTTGACCGCTCCGTCGAGTCCGGTGGACTTGGCCGGATCGCTCACGTAGGTCGCGACGACGACGGAAAGGCCCGCCGCGAACAGCACCAAACCCTCGGCGACGTGCCCACAGATACCCAGCACCGTGATCAGCCGGCCACCCGGGACGGTGAGGTCTTTCAGGAACTTCCGCGACGCGCCCTTGTGGACGAAGTAGGCGCCGATCACCGCGATCGACAGCCCCGCGAGCACCAGAACCGCCTTGCCGCCGTCGGACTGCATCAACCGCGCGCTCAGACCGGACGTCTGCTCGCTGCCCTTGGTCCTGGCGCCCAGCGCGAACTGGATCGCGGTGAAAGCCACCGCGCAGTACACCAACGCCAACCCAAAAGCCCTGAGCCGGTTCATGACTGGCGAGTCGCGTTTGTGCGCCTCGGTGCTTTCACCCGGATGCAGCCCCAACACCGTTTCGGCGAACCGCCACATCGCCAGCGCGATGAGCCCACCGGCGACGATCCACAGCGAGAACGTCCCGCCGCCCTCGGTGGCCAGCGTCGCCAGCGCACCGGACTGGTCGGCGTCACCGCCGAGGCCCAGCGCGATCCGCAGGATCGTGTAGCCCACGAGCAGGTGCAACGTCCCGCTGACGGGATATCCCGCACGCGCGAAGAACTGGACCACGCGACTTCCGGTGGCATCGTTGACCGCGCCCTTGAAGCTCATGCTCCCGCCGGACCGCCTGACACCCGGCTTTATTACCCCGGCCCTTTTCCGGCAAAACGGCCGATGACCACCCTCGCCGACCCCCCGCCGGGGTAACCTCCCCACGCCAGGAGGTGTCAGATGCAATTCCGGTCCAACTGTTTACCGGTGTTGACGGTGGCCGTCGTTTCGGGGTGCGGCCTGGTCGGGCCGACACCGAGCGAGGAACCCGCCCAGTCCGGCCGGATCGTCATCGACGGAACCGGTGTGGACACCCAGTCCGTCGAGTGCACCCAGCACGAGTGGTCGATGCAGATCGACGCCAAGGCGAAGACGGGCAGCGCGCAGGTGTTCCTCGAGCTCGGCGGTGATACGCCCGTCGTGCGGACCGTCAACATCGAGAACGTCAACGAGATCAACGGCGCCGCAGGCGGTGAGACCGGTGATGCCGAGGCCACCACCAAGGGCAACGTCTACACCATCTCGGGCACCGTCGTAGGCGCCGACGGGCGCAACCCCGCCCAGGCCCGCACGATGCCCTTCGAGATCAAAGCGCCCTGCTGAGTCGGTCACCTCTGCTTCAAAAGGGATGATGGGGCGCCCTTTCCACCGGTAACATCCCGCGCGTGCCGGACGGTACTCGCGTCGACGCCGAGCAGCGTCAGGTATCGGGGTTCGCCGCTGTCATGACGGTGCTCGCGATGGGCCTGGGCTATGCCATCGCGATCGGCGACCCGACCACCTTCTCGGCCAACCTGCAACTGGTCTCGAGCGGCGTGGGCATCACCGGATCCACCGCGACCTTCGTCGCCAGCCTGGCCACGCTGACCATGGCGGCGGCGGTCCTGAGCGCCGGCGCGCTCGGCGACCTGTACGGCATGCGGCGGATGTACCTGCTCGGATTGACCGGGGCCATCGCGTTCAGCGTGCTCGCCGCCGCCGCGCCCGCCCCGGCGGTGTTGATCATCGCCCGCGCGGGCGCCGGCGTGATGCTGGCGTTCCTGATCGGCCTGTCGCTGGCGATCACCAACGCGGTGTTCCCGCCGGGCCGGCGGGCTGCGGCGATCGCCGCCTACTTCGGCGTCGGGTACGCCGTCGCCACCCCGATGCCCGCGATCAGCGGCATGCTGGGTCACGCGATCGGTTGGCGCGCCTGCTTTTTCGTGGCGCCGGTCATCGGTGTCCTCGGGTTGCTCGTCACGTGGCGGTTCGTACCCGAGACGGTGCGCGCGGGGCGTCGGCTCGACGTGCTCGGCATGGTGTTGTTCGCCGTCGCGCTGCTGGGGCTGATCTTCGGCGTCTCGCGCATCGAAACCGGCATCAACACGGTCGGACTGGTGGCGATCGGCGTCGGCCTGGTGGCCGGATGCGCATTCGTCATGCAGGAGTTGCGCGCCACCGATCCGGCGCTCGACATGCGGGTGTTCCGGTCGGGCCGGTTCAACGCCGCGGTGACCGCCGGTGTGTTGTTCAATATCGTGCTCGGCGGGTCGATGGTGTTGCTGTCGTTCTATCTCGTCACGGTCCGCAAGGAGTCCCATGAACTGTTCGGCCTGCTGCTGATCCCCGCGACCGCGTTGGCCGCCGTCGCCGCCACCTCCGCCGGCCCCACCGCGAACCGGTTCAGTCCCCGCACGGTGATGATCACCGGGCTCATCGTCATGCTCGGCGGGCTGCTGACGATGCGGCTCTACGACCTCGACACGACGCGTACGACGGTGTTCATCACCACCGCGCTGATCGTGGTCGGCGGTGCCCTCGTCACCACCCCGCAGGCGATGATCATGATGAGCAGTGCGCCAACCGATCTCGGCGGCGCGGTGTCTGCGGTCAAGAGCGCGGTCAACGAGGGCGGATACTCGCTCGGGCCCGCACTTTTCGCGCTCGTCGGCATCAATCTGTTCCTCACCGACAGCGCGCACGACCTGTCCCAGTCCGGCATCACGCGCGCCGAGACACGCGAGGCGCTGCTGACGGTGCACGGCGGTCACGGAGCCCAGATGGTCAACCCCGACCAGGCGCGGCTGGTGGTGGAGCAGGCCCCGCACAACGCCGTCGACGCCATCCACACCCTGAGCCTGATCATGGCCGTCGGTCCGGTCGCCGCGATCATCCTGGCGCTGTGGTTGATCAAGCCCGCGAAGCGCTCAGCAAGCGGCCAGTAGATCGTCCAACGCGCCTTCGAAACCGTCGGCAAGATCCCACAGATCGTTGACCAGTTTGCGGCACGCGATGATTCCGACGTTCAGCTTACCGGTCAACGACATCACGGTGATGTTGAGCCCGGAACCGTGGAAGATCGGGCCGAGCGGGTAGAGCGCTTTCATCTCCGCGCCCATCGCGTACAACTTCTCCTGCGGCCCCGGCACATTCGAGATCACCACGTTGTGGATCGCGGCCCGCTTCAGCGGGGTGTGCGACAGCACCTCCATCGCCACACCGAACAATGCGGGTGGCAGTGCCTGAGTCACGTCGGCCAACAGCGTGGGAGCGATGTCGGCGCTGTGAGCCTTTGCGCGCGAGCTGGATTCGGCGATGGTACGTAACCGCTCGGCGGGGTCCTCGATATGCGTCTGCAGGTTGTTGAAGAAGCCTGACAGCTGATTACGGCCCGGGCGGTCGGACTTGTCGTGCACCGACGCCGGAACCACCGCGATCAGCGGCTTGTCCGGCAGCTCTCCCCGCTTGAGCAGGTACTGACGCAGGGCGCCGGCGCACAGCGCCATCACCACGTCGTTGACCGTGACGTCGAACGCGTTCTTCACCTTCTTGACGTCGTCGAACTCGAGTTGCGCCAGCGCGATGGTGCGGTCGGAGGTGATCTCGGCGTTGAACACGGTCGTGGGAGCCGAGAACGGGGCAGCCATGGCCTTGCCGCTGCGCGCGCGGGTGATGGTGCTGACGATGGTGGACATCGTCGCGGGCACCGCCCTGGTCAGTTGCAGCGGACGCATGAACGCGCGGATCAAACCATCGGCGGCGATCTCCAGTGGCCTCGCGCCGCCGAAACCCTCGACGGGCTCGGGTGGTGGACCGTCGGGTGCGACGTCGCACAGCTTGCTGATCAGGTTGGCCGCCGACACCCCGTCCACCGCGGCGTGGTGCACCTTGATCATCAGCGCGACGTCCCCGGCGTTGAACGGGTCGGTTTCGGAGATGCCCTCGATCACCCACATCTCCCACAGCGGCTTGCTGCGGTCCAGCGGCGCCGCCGCGATGCGCGAGCAGACATTGACCAGTTCGTTGCGCCCTCCCGGCGCGGGCAGCGCGATGCGATGCAGGTGATACTCCAGGTCCAGGCCGTCATCGTCGACCCAGACCGGATGGTCGAGGTTCAGTTGACTGTTGGCGAGCTTTGCCCGCAATTCGGGCAGTGCCTTCAACCGCATGGCCAGGTGCTCGCGAACCCGCTCGAAGTCGTAGCCACCGGGGATGGTCGAGGTGTCAAGGCACGCGATTGAACAGATATTCAGTGGGACACTGGATGATTCGCTGTAGAGCATCGTCGCGTCGAACGCACTGAGCCGTTCCATTGACGCGGCGTACCCGGGTTGACACCCGCGTCAAACCATGACCAAGGTTAGGTCGTCGCCAGCTCTTCAGCGGCGTTGTTAGCCGACCCAATGGACAGATTCTGCTGGCGGCTTTCCTGAGCTCGCCTTCTTACCCGGGGTGAACACGAGCACAGAACCCGGCGCCAACTGTTGAAACTTCTCCCGGGTCCAAAGCTCATTCGCGTGTAGAAAGTATTCCTCGGTAGCACATCTCACGAACCCGAACCCACGCTCGGGAACCAGTAATTTGACACAACCGACCACTCTTGCAGAATGGTCGCTGTCGACGGACAGCCGACGAAACTGTAGCTTCCGGAGTGAGACGGAAATCTTCTTCGCAATAAATTCGTCTGACGCCTCGTGGTGCGCTTCCGTTAACATCCCCTCGCACCACAGCAACAGGTCGAGAGTCGCGATCTCGAATACTTCGTTTTGAACAGATTCAGATACGTTAAGTGCGGCCTCGACTACCTCAGCAACACCGCCCCAATCCGTCTGCGCGCTAAGAGATCGAATACTGAGGGCACAAGCCTGCCATAGAAGGTAGATGCTGTTCCGCTGATCTTCGCCTCCAGGCCGCGCAGCGCCTACTGCATAACTTGCGGCATCCAGCGCTTCTCGGAGCTTAGACATGTTCAGAAACGCCATAGCGATGGACATGTGCAAGTGCGAAGACTCCGGATCTAGCGTCGCTGCTCGCTGGAGCTCACGAATACCCTGCGACGGATCGAATCCTGAGTCGATTAGGAAGCGTCCAAAGAAGTAGGCGACGTACGGATCGTTCGGCGCAAGGTCTTTCGCACGAGAATACCCCTCGAACGCTTCCGGAAAATTGGTCGAGACTTCGTGCAAGTACGCCTCTACACGCGCGACCTCGTGATATCCGGGGGCCAACTCCACCGCCTCTGCAAGGAGCTGCAGACCATCATCGACCTTTCCCCGCATCGCTAGGTCGAGCGCATCGCGTAGTAATTTTGCCGCAGAATAATCACCAACGCCCCGAACATCAATCGTTTCGACCGCATAAGGATCCAGGTCGTGTGCGGCTTGAAGCCCACCGCCGAGCGCATAAAGTTGCTTCTGCTTTTCCGTCAGCGCGCGCCGCTCACTTACATCTATCTGCAGGGTCCGCCGGAGGTAGGAACGCGCGAAGTCGCTCAAGTCCAATGCGGTTCCCGAGGCCCCGCTTCGCACTTGGGTTACGAAGTTTGTAGTCGTAAGTTCGAGTATCACTTCTTGAATAGATGATGAACCGAGGTCGGTGAGAAAAGCGAGCTCGGCCATAGTGTGAGCGCCTGGCACAACTAGCATTGCGCGAAGTGCACTCTTCGCAGTTTGCGTCAAGTAGTCAAACACATTCGACATGCAGAAATCTAGAATGAGTCCATCGTCATCCAGGAGCTTCTCCGGCAACTGGCCCGCCTGCAAACCCGAGACGAACCACTTGATATAGGCCGGCCGACACCCCATGCGAATTACCCACTTTGCAAGATCCTCGGCTGTAGCAATTGAGGATAGGTCGAACCCACGGGCTTTAGCCAGGGAACGCATCAGTACAACTGCGTCAGACTCAGAAAGGCCACTGAGTTTGAATGGATTTTCGGTCTTCACTCCAATCCGGCTGGTGATTAGCACTTTGCTGCCCGGCGGGATCTCTTTGAGGAAGCGAGGAAAAGACTCATCGAGCACAGTTTCGACGTTATCCAGGACAAGAAGGGTCGGGAAGCTCTCCAACACGTTTATCAGTTCATCTATGGCTGTATCTGAAGCCCCGCTACCACCGAGCTCGGCTGCGGCGGAAGCGAATAAGCCAAGAGAGTCCTCAACCGCACTCTCTATACGAACAATTTCTGTCGATGTAAGTTGTGCATTCTTTGCCGATACCCAGACCACGGCTTCGAAAGCACAATCCGGCATCTCCACAAGGTCGTAACACACTTGGAGCGCGAGAGCAGTTTTCCCGATACCCCCGTCGCCCAAGATTGAGATGACTGGCCATGCCCCTTGGAGTGCACGAAGTATCTTCCTTCTCTCCTCCTTTCTTCCGAGAAGCGAGGTCTCATCGAAGTCGGGCGCGGGGAGATTGTTGGCAACAGCTGTGTCGGGATCGACAATCAGATTCGCAGCAGCGCGGAAGATAAATCCTGCATCTTGTTTTATCTCCGTCCGTGTCTGACGTAGCTTCTGCCAGTCCCACCCGCCAATCTGTAAGAGATCGCTTGTCAGATCGATCACCGTTGGAAGGTCATCGATATCGAGAGGCCGGTTATGAGCAACTCTGTTGCGAACTGCGACCGTCTTCCTAACAGCGAGGGAGAGGTCGTTGAGCCCTGCGGCGAGGGACGCCGGCAATCTGGCGCTCATGCGATTAGCCAGATCGTAGCTGTTCTGGAAATCTAGGTAAGGCAGCAGCGGACCGACCGTATGTATTGCAGTTGTGGCGCCGTCTCGGCGCCTGCGGCTTGCCGCAATCTCGAGAAGCTCAGGGCTCAGTAAAGATGCGGCATCCTCTTCGCCCGCGTAGTGTTCGACAATCGCTCGAAACTCGTCCTCAATCGAGGCGAGCATCACATATGCCATCCGGCTGGACACGCTGGCCATGCCGAAAGGTTAGAGGACGGTGAAATGGAATCACCCAGGAATTCGGCTCTTCGGCGGTGACCGCAGCGATTAGGTCGGACGCGCAGCTTGCCTCACTAAGCTCGCGGACGTTTAGCACTGCAGCAGGAATCCACGCGGTCCGCGTCCCGCGCGCGATGACCCCACGATCTCAGTGCGAGCTTTAGCGCATCGCACTTAGCACGGAACGTCTTGAACCCACCACCAAGACTCCGCCGTCCGCCTCGCGCGACTCTCGACCCATACCGGTTGGGGAGCGTAGTCAATCGTTTGACGACCGATCCATATCGCAAACCTAAGCGACGGTCCTGATTTTTTCGCCACCCCGCATTACGTTCATATTCCTTCGGTGTGGCTCAACAATACGGTTTTCCTCGGGGCGAGGTGGAACGAAAACGGGTACTCCAATCAGCCCTGCTTGGTGGCCTGTGGGGCATGGCGAGCGACGGTCGCGTCCATGGCCTCGCGCAGCGCCGGCATCTCGTCGATCAACCGGGAGAGGTCGTCGGGGTTGATGTGCAGTACTTCGGCCCGACCCGTCGTCGTCACGGTCGCGTTGCGCAGTGCGCCGCGGCGCAATACCGATTCGCCGATCACCTCACCCGGGCCGACGACGGCGATGCGGTCGTGGCCGACGTATACGCCGACCTCGCCGCTGAGCAGGATGTAGCAGGCGTCCGACGGGGTCTGCTCCTGGATCAGTGGCCACGGCCCCGACGTGGAGGTGCGATGCGCGGCTTCGACCAGGCGCTTCAGGTCCTTGTCGGAGAATTTTGAGAAGGTTTCGAACTCCCGGAGCCGACGGGCATCCTGCTCGATTTCCTGTCTGCGGGCCTGTTCGCTCTCGCGCGAGTACTTGCGGTTGTCCATGAGGTCCCCCGATCTGCGAACCGCTGATCTTGAGAGCCTAGCGAACGGTCGGTGTCACTGAAGGGAAACTGATGCGGCGGCTCAGCAGGTGATCATTCTGTCCGGCGGCGTGACGTAGTCCAGCCATTTCCCGTAGGCGTCGCCGCCCGTGGCGCAAACTGCGGAACGGACTTCGCTCAAGGTCCTGCCTGCATAGCGGTACACCGCATAGATCGGGTCGCCTTCGTCATCCGCCTGGCGCAGGGAGGGACAGGACTGGTCGGTGCGCAGGTAGGACGAGCCCGGGTACTGGTTCAAGAGCCTTTGAATGCCGCCGGCATACATCCCCGGGGTCGTCACATTCCCTAACACCACGATGCCCTGGCCATTACACAGTGGAGTGCTGATGGGCGTCGGAAGGCCGAGATCGCCGGGCGGCCGGGTAGGCGCGGGCCGCTGAGGTGGTTGTGGGCGCGGGACGGGCGGCGGCGGAGGGGGTGTCACGGTGGCCGTCTCGGTCACCGTTTCACGCGGAGGCCGAGACGTCTGCGTTGGCTCTCGTTCGTCCCATGGCGGTGATGTCGGCGCTGCGGTCGTGGGTGGGGGTGGCGAGTCTCCGTCGATGACCGCTGCGAGAAGGACGACGATCACCACCGCCAGTACAGCCGCGACACCTATCGCGATCAGTGCGGTGCTCTTCGACGACAGCAGCTCGGCTGTCTTCGGCGTCGGCGTCGGGGGTACAGGATCACTCCGCTCAGGAACAGCTGGCGGTGATGGTGCAGTGCTGAACGCGAACTGTGTTTCAGCTGCGGACCTTGCCCACGCCGTATCGCCATGTCGTAGAGCAGCTGCGAACTGTTCGCATGTTTCGAAACGCTGATACGGCTCTGTAGCCATACCCTTTGCCAGCACCTCATCCATCGCGGGGAGGTCGGGACGCACACTCGACAATCGCGGCCGGGGGGCCGACAAGTGGCTGCCGATTACTGCAGCCGGACTCGAGTGCGAGAAAGGCTGGTTGCCCGACAAGAGGTGAAACGCCGTACACGCCAGTGCGTATTGATCCGCTCGCCCGTCAAGCTTCTTACCCGTCAGCTGCTCAGGCGCGGCATACGCCACAGAACCGACGGTCATATTCGTCGAAGTGATCCCATGCGTTTCGTTCGCCGCCTTGGCGATTCCGAAATCGGCCAGCAGGATTCGCCGATCATCGGATCGAAGATCGGTGACCAGAATGTTCGCCGGTTTGACGTCGCGGTGCAGCAGATACCGCTCGTGGGCGTAGTCAAGTGCATCGGCGATCGCGGACACGATGTCCAGCGCATCCTTGGGCGGCATCCCGTGCGGATACCGATCCCGCACCAGCCTTGCGGCATCGGTGCCGTCCACATAATCCATCGCGATCCACAGCTGGCCGTCGTACTCGCCGCGATCGTGGACGGCGACGATATGGGGATGCCAGAGCGACGAGGCGATGTCTGCTTCGCGCGCGAAGCGCTGACGGAATTCGGGGTCGGCACTCACATTCTCGGGAAGGATCTTCAGAGCTTCCAGGCGGGGCAACCGCGGGTGCCGCGCAAGGTAGACCTCGCCCATCCCCCCGGTACCCAGCAGGCGGATGATGGTATATCCAGCAAAGTCCGCCCCATCAGCAATGGGCATGCCCCAAATCTTACAAAGTCGGAGTCGACAAGCGGCCTCGAACGGGAATCAGCTGCAGGAATTGATCGCCGAACTCCGCCATCTTGCTCGCCAGGCTTCCGTATCGTGACCGTGTGGACAGCACTTCGTCCGGCCCACGCAAACCGGCAGCAGAATTCACCCGCCGACGGCTCATGAAGCTTGCGGGCGCGGCCGGGTTGACAGCAGCGGCTATCGCAGCTTGCGAGGCCCCGCCGGGCTACCGCGGGACGTCAGCGACATCAGCTCCGCCCAGTCCAGTCCCTCCCGCGGCGACCGCCCCGCCCCCCATCCCAGCGCCGATTACCGCGCCCCCAGTGACGCCCACATCCGGCACCCTGTTGTGCAGGGAGGCTTGGCAGGCCAAACCGGCACGTCCCGGTGGCAAACCTCAGAACCCCGTCCGCATGACGATTCACCACACGGCAGCAACCCTCGGGGACAACAGCAACGCCCCCTTCCGTCTTCGCCAGCACCAGAGCTATCACCAAGACACGCAAGGTTGGATCGACATCGCCTACCACGTCAGCGTCGACCGGAACGGAAACCTCTACGAGCTACGGAATCCAGAGATTGTGGGCGACACCGCGACGAGTTACGACCCGACCGGCCACTTCCTCGTGGTCTGTGAAGGGAACTTCGATGAGGAGCAAGTCACGGAGGAGCAGGTGGACGGAGCGGCCCTTGCCTTCGCGTGGGCCGCGTCGAAGTGGCAGATCCCCACTGACACGCTGGCAGGCCATCGCGATGCGAGCGGGGACACCGCCTGCCCGGGTGACAGCCTTTACCAGTATGTCCAGTCGGGTGACCTCCAAAGGCGCATCGACACATACTTGGCGGACGGCCCGGTCGAACTTATGAGGTTGTGTGGGCCCGAGGCTCAGCAGATTGTGTCCAACATCGAAGCCGGGATGTAGCTCATCCACCAATGGCCTCTATGAGCGCCGGTCGCAGTTGGTCCCACACCGTCCTCGGGTCTGAACCCTTGAGGACCTCGATAGTCAGGACCGGAATCCCTCGGTCGCGGCCGAAGTAGGACCCCAACGATCCCGGTGTCGGGGCGAACGAACTCGACTGCTCGACTGGCAGGCCACTGGCTTGCGCGAACTGTTCGGCGGCTTCTCGAGCCGGCCCGTCGAAGTTGATGAATTGGCGTCCGGCCCACGAATGCGCGACGAGGATCAAATTCGGTCCGATGCGATCGACCGTCGCCACGACTGCGCGAGTCTCCGGCTCGCTCAGGGGTTGACCCCCGTTCGAGGGGTCCGCTGTGTCGAAGTTCTGGGCGGGGAAGTTGCGGTTGACGTCGATTCCGTTGGCATTACCGCGAGTACCAGCGGCGCGTCCATCAGGGTTGGCATCCTCCAATATGGTCAGGGTGACCGCCTGAGCGAGTCCTGCCGCTTCGAACGCCGCCGGCAGCTCGGCAGCTGTCACCGAGCCCTCTGGCTCGTCACCGTGAATCCCACCGATGAACAACACCTTACGAGGACCGTGGCCCACGGTCAGCGCGCGGATTGGCGCGCCTTGCACCGAGGTGCCCACAACCTCCCAACCTCTCGGTCCCGATACGGGCGGCGGAACTGGGTTGGAAGCGGTCGTTACCGTCGTTGCAGCGGTGGATGATTGGCTTGCCTGCTCTGATGGAGATGCCGTTGCGCTGTCTTGCTCTGCGACACCACACGCCTGCGCACCGGCGACTATGAGCGTGAGGAAAGAAAGTGACACGACACGTCTCAACCTCTGTGGCATCAGCACGGCGGCATTCCGATCGGGGATCTCAAGCTCAGGTAGACGGCATTGACATAGGCGCCGTTGACCAGGCGGAACCATACGGAACTGGTTGCGCCTCCGCTTGTTCGGGGATCGCCGACCGTGTGGCACACCGCTCTCACGGTCGCGCCGTCCTTGAGGTCGTTGGGATTGAGTCGCTCGGCCTCGACGTATGGCGCCTCACGCTGCTTGACGCCACAGGTCCCGCCTTCGTCGCACGTCCCAACGATCGTCGCCAGCCAGTAAGGGACCTCCGTTGCGCTGGGCAGGGGACTACGAGTCGGCGTTACGGTTACCGTCTGCGTGTGCGTAGTGGGCTCGAGTGTGGGCGGTGTTGTGGTGGCGGGCCTCCTCGGGGACCGCTCCGTGGGGAAAGCAGGTTCGGTTAATGACGGGGTCGGCTGCGTAGTCGGCTCGGCTGAATCGGAATCGTCGCGCCCCAAGGCCACCAAAGTGACGGCGACTATGGCGGTTGCGACGGCGATCCCGACCACGGCCAGCCAAAGACTTGTACGCTTGTCACTTGGCTCGCCATTGCCATGAGACACATCGGTTTTGGGCAACGGCGCGGTGAGCCATCCGCGGCCGTCCCAGTACAACGTTCTGCCACCACCACCTGGATCCGGATACCAGCCGGGCGGAAGTGGCTCTGGGGGTCCCTGCTGCCCGGTCTTCTTGGCCGCGCGCTCGATTGGCGCCAGCGCCGTCGGCGCTGCTGCGCCGTGGGCCTCCGCGCTCCCGGAGACCTGTTCTCTGAATGCGGCCGCGAAGTCGGCGCACGTCGCGAATCGATGGTCTGGATCCTTGGCCAGCGCTGCCGCGAGCACATGGTCGAGCGACTGTAGTTCGGGCCGTAATTCCTTGAGGCTCGGCGGATCGGAGTTGAGATGCCGACCGATTACGACCGCGACGTTGGAATCACGGAACGGCGGTGCGCCTGTGAGCAGATGGAAGGCGGTAGCGGCGAGTGAGTACTGGTCGGCGCGACCGTCCATATCGTGGCCCGTCAACTGCTCCGGTGCGCTGTAGTCCACGGTCCCAACCGTCATGTTCGTATCGGTCAGACCGCTGTTGTCGTCCACAGTGCGCGCAATCCCGAAGTCCGATAACAGGATTCGTTGCTCTTCGTGACCGCTCCCATGGGCGAGCAAAATGTTCGACGGCTTGACGTCGCGATGCAACAGGCCCTTGGTGTGCGCATAATCGAGCGCCGAGGCGACCGCGGTGATGATCGCGGCCACCTTGTCGGCGGGCATGCCCGCCGGGTAGTTCCGGCGAAGAAGACTCGATGCGTCTTCCCCGTCGACGAAGTCCATCGACATCCACAATTGACCCTCGACCTCACCGCGGTCGTGCACACCCACAATATGCGGATGCCACAACGTCGAAGCCAAGTCTGCTTCGCGAAGAAATCGCTCTCGGAAGCTGGGGTCGGTCGTAACGTCGCCAGTCAATAATTTGAGGGCGTCCCGTCGAGGCAAGCGCGGGTGTTGGACGAGGTAAACCTCCCCCATTCCGCCGGCACCCAGTCTCCGCACGACCGTGTAGCCGGCGAATACCTGCCCCTCCCCCAGTGACATGTCCGGATCGTACCCAACGCTGCACAGCAAACCCACTGCTCGCCAACGCGCTCGATGTCGAGGCGACGGTCCTATCGGGGTCCGTCGACCTCGTAGGTCCCAGCGTCGTCTCGGAAGACGACTTGCACCTGCCGCGGGTTGCCGTTCAACGTCACTTGGCACGAGAAACTGTTGCCTTGCTTGACCTTTGGGTCCTCGCCGCCGTTGCATGCGACGTCGGTGACGGTGTTGGCGCCGTAACCGTTGATCGGGTCGCTCAGAATGCGAGCCACTCCGGCTTCAACTTGACGAACGTCCAAGACGGTATTGCCGTCGAAGTAGCCGAAGAGCCACAGCGCGACACCCAGCACTACCGCTTCGAATGCGAGGATCGCGGTGCCTGCCCAGAGAAGTAGTCGTCGCCGCGAGCGCTTCGAGGCAGCGGGCGGAGGGGATCCCGCCGTTGGTGGCTGCATCGGCGGGACAGGGCGGGGTGCGAACGGGAATTCGGAGGACGGCCGTGCTGGGGGGCTTAGAGGCCGCCCGTAGGGCGTCGGTGGATTCACGGGGCGTCCCCGTAGCGGCGCCCCTCCGGGGCGCGCCCACCAGGGTTGTTCGGGCGGACCGCTCATAGCCGAGTCTTCAGCATCGTTGTCCTACGAGAATCGTTGGAAGCACTCGTCGATGTCACTGGACAGGCCGAGCCGGTAGGCGAGAATCCGGGTGAACCCGGCCGGTGCGGGACGTCCGTGCACATCGCTCGCGACGAGAGGATGGGTCAACAAACCGGACACCGCCTCGTCGGCGTCACCCGGTGACAGCACGAAGTCGAAGCCGGACTCACTCGTCATCTGCCCCTGCGCCACCCCTGTCAGACATGCCGTCCGCAGCGCCGCAACCGGGGTGTCGAGATTGACGCCGCGCTCATGCTGGACCGCCAAGGCGTAACGGGAGGTCACCATCGACAACGCCGTGTTGTCGCCCTGAATCAGGACCTCGTCCTGCTCCTCGCTCTTGGGCTCGCCCAACGCACTCAGCTTGGGAAGATCGGCTTGAATCACGTTGGTGGCAGCGCAGTACGACGTCGGCGCCGCCGGCGAAGCACCAGGACAATCCACCTGCTCCGTGGACAGCGTGGGCGCTTCGGCGGGTTGATAGATGTCCTCGAGCACGGCCATGAGCTGCGAAAGGGTGTCCTCGTCGATGGGGCTGTCCAGCACGGGCTCACCGTAGGAGTCGTAGGTGAGTTCCTGCGGTAGGTCGCCTCTTCGTCGCTCGATCTCGGCCAGGTCGATCGCGGCACATTGATCCGCGCCCCCGGTGAACCCCAACTGAAAGGCGCTGATCCGGTCAAGTGCAGAACCGTGCGCGTCCCCGCCAGAATCCGCTGAAACCGGATCGCGTAGGTAGATCAAACCGGCAAGTACCCGGTTCAATCCATCGCCCGTACTCAGCGCAAATCGGGGGGAGTTCCCCGCGGCCACCCAGTGCATGTAGACGCCGGCCAAACAATCCGCTTGCTGCTCCTTCACCAAGACGTCCGTACCCAAGTCGGCCAGGCCGCTCATGTACTGCAAGGCATGTCCGTACTCATGCGCGAGGACGCCGACAACTCCCATCTCACCGAAGTACTCGATCGCCACAGGCACCAGGACACCCCGATCCCAAGCGATCAATCTCCTTGGGACGCAATACATGGCATTCACCAGCCCATAAGTCTCGCTGAGGCACACGGTTGGGCTGGTCGGATCTTCGGAGTCGTAGGACACAAGGTTGTCCACCGGTTCGAAGTCGCCGGGTAGGTACTTGGCGTAGTGCGCCTGCCAGAACTCTTCGATGTCATTCAGCGCCGACAGAGCCAGTTCATCAGCCGCACCGCGGTCAGTGTTTTCGACGGTGCCCACCGGCGGCGGCGAGCTCGGCTTCTGACCGCTCGGCCCCTCCGCCACCGGTAGGCCACCCACGCGGCCAGGGTTGAACAGCATCGACGTGGGGCGGCCGTCGACTTTGGCTGGTGCACAGCCGACCAGAAGGCAGAGCGCGGCAACCGTGACCGTCCACCGAACAGACATGGGGATCGCGCTCGGACCCACCGCTGCCCCCTTACGCCGACCCGGTCCTCCCGCCACTTTGCCGCGAGATTCGCTTCAAAGCGAAGGAATCACGCAACTCACCGCTGACGCTTTGCTAGACCTTGCATAAGTACCCGACAAGTGAGCAATTTCGACAATCGCTAGCACGAGGTTCAGAGAGGAGGACTGGTGGTTACTGGCGGCCCGCGCGTCGGCCAGATGTTCGGCCATTACAGGATCACCGGGCTGCTCGGCAGAGGCGGAATGGGTGAGGTCTATCGAGCAGAAGACACCAAGAAGGGCCGAACGGTGGCGCTGAAGATCCTTGCCGAGCAGTTCTGGCAGGACGACAGATTTCGCAGCCGCTTCCAGCGAGAGTCTCACGCCGCGGCGATCCTTCAGGAACCTCACGTAATCCCCATTCACGACTGGGGCGAGATCGACGGCCACCTGTACATCGACATGCGTCTGGTCGACGGCCAGACTCTGCAACAGCTACTCGCTCGCGGTCCACTCGATCCAGCGCGCGCGGCGGTCCTCATCAGCGGAGTAGCGGCAGCGCTAGACGCCGCTCACGCTGCCGGTATGGTCCACCGAGACGTCAAACCGCAGAACATCATCGTCACCCCCTCAGACTTTCCATACCTCGTCGATTTCGGCATCGCCGAGGCAAAAGGCGATAGCGGCTTGACCGCGACCGGGATGCACATCGGGACCTTTGACTACATGGCCCCAGAACGATTCCGGGACCAGGAGATAACACCGGCTGCCGACGTCTATTCGTTGGCGTGCGTGCTTTACGAGTGCTTGACCGGCGGCGCACCTTTCCAACAAAGCAGCCTCGAGCAGAAGGTTTCGGCGCATCTGATGGCGGCGCCGCCGCGGCCGAGCGCAATCAATTCCGCCATCCCCGCCGCATTCGATGAAGTGATTGCTCGAGGCATGGCGAAGGAACCCGATGACCGGTACGGAAGCTGCGGAGCCTTGGGGCGCGCGGCGCAACGAGCCGCTGACTCGAGCCATGCCATGGTCGCGGCGTCCGCCGACACCATGCACGCATTCTCCGTCGACGGCGGCCACGGCGCTCGAACCGCCGAGCGTCCGGCCGGTGCGACACCTCCTCGCGCTCCTTCGCCACCGGTCGCGTCGGCGTCCTCTTCACGACCGTGGTTGGTGCCCGCCGTCATCGCCGTTATCGGAGCTCTGCTGTTGGGTGGCATCGGCATCGTCATCGGACTCCTGGCGAGCCGCGGATCCGAGAGCCCGACCATTGCGGCACCCGACACACCTCGCCCGACGGCACGACAGACCGCCACCCGAACCGCCGAGCCCGACACACCGACTCGACCTCCAAGGCCTGCCGAGGATCCGCTTGGGGTCGGGTCACCACCGCCGCCGGCTGTGGCTGGACTCGACACGAGCAGAAGCCCACAGAGTTGCGAAGACGATTACTACCTCATGGACCGGTCCGGATTGGGCACCCGTTCCCGCCGGGGATCTAGGGAAACGTCCTGCTTATTCACCCAAAGCGTGCTCAAGGCCTATTGGACGACGTACGACAGTGCTACCCGCGAACCTCGAGAGGTATTGGCTCCCGGCGCCGTGGATTGCCGAACCGTTCTGGGCAACGGACCCCGCTGTGCAGGACCGGATTTCGTCGTGCACTGTGTCGCCCACCCCGGTGACGCGTACATCACATGTACCGGGGGACGAGATGCCGTCGTGTACTTGTACTAGGGACTAGGGCAGTTGCCTGCCGGTAACAGATCATCATGCTGACTGAGCCAGTCGGCTATCTGAGTGAGGACCCTCGCGCCGTCCTCGAAGGACCCCGACCTCGGCGTCGCCGCCACAGTTACGACTGCTGATCCCGCAGGCAGAGGGACGATGCCCATCTGACGGACCAAATAGGCGCCACTTTCTGACGGCCCCCAGCCGCCTTTGGACCGAACGCCCGGAATCACGGCAAGCCCCCAGCGCTGGCCCGGCTCGATCTCGCTCATCAGCGACATGATCGGCTCGTTCCGGACATCACAGACTGCGGACGAGAGGAACATCGCCTGGTTGGCGAGGGACCAGATCGTCTGGCCGAACGCGGTGAATTCTGGCCGGACCTTCTCGGACTCGACGACCGTGGGGTCCCCGGTCTGAGCCAATACGTCTTGCACTTTTTGCGCGGCGGTGGCCGGATCTCCGAGGCTCTGCCATATCGATTCGGCCGCCGCATTGTCAGATCGAGTGATCGCCGCCCGCATCACGTCCGTCACCTCCGGTGGATCAGCGGCCCGCAAGCCCGCGATCGCAAGTGGCACCTTGATTGTCGACCATGCTGAATCCACGCCCTGCTCACCGGCCGCAACGGGCGCCGGCCCTGTCCCGACTGGACGTACGACCACGCCTACGTCAGCGTCCAACGTAGCCTCGAGAGCAGCGAATTCCGCCTCGAACCGGCCGCTCTCTGATTGGCCGGCACCGTCGGGCAGCACCATCGGCGACGGCGCAGCTGGTAGCGAAACCGGAGTCGGTTTGGGTGCCTCGGCAGTGTTGCCTGCGACTGGCGGCGAGTCGGCGGAGAGGTGCCGTCCCACCGCGACGCCACCCACCACGATTGCCATCGCCGCCAGACCGATTACCACCAGCCGCAGAGGTGACGCCAATATGCGACGGCGCGGCTTCTTGGCACTGCGCGTCTGCACGGCGCAAACGCCGTTCGTATCGTCGGGCATCGTTCTCAGTATCGCCGCGTGTCAGCCGGAGTCGCTGCAGCAACGCTGTTGGCTGTTGATAACGACGCAGGTGTAGGCGAACGGACAGGTCAGCGGGCCGCTGAGCCGTACTCCAGCGCCGGTTCGGCCGAGTCGACCTTGCCGTTACTTGAAATCGTCAGCAGGCCGGGCTGCACGTCGTACCGCGCGCCGTCGGCCGGGTTGGTGGCGACGAACCCGCCCCCCACCGGTCGCGCGTTGTTGAGCTGCACGTTTGCACCGTCGCGCAGGCGCTCCCCGCGGTACTGATACGTGCCGGCACCCGTCTGGCAGATCACCGCCAGCGATTGCGCCGTCCGGATCGCCGCGACCGGCGTGCTCCCGGAGTCGCAGCGCGTGGTGTGCCCGATGAAGCCCTGCGAGTCCGTGCCCGACACCCCGGCGATCGGTGGCCCGCTGGTGGTGGGCGTCGTCGTCGTGGTGGTTGTCGTCGACGGTGTCGTGGTAGTGGTCGCGGACGGGGTCGTGGTCTGGGTCGTCGTCGACGGCGGCGCGGCCAGCCGCGTCTGCGGGGCCGACCCGCCGCCGTTGTTGCTGAACGCCAGAACGATGGCCAGCACCACCGCCGCGGTGAACAGCACGACCGTCGCCGCAACCAGCCCGACCTGCGTGGGGCCGAAACGCTTGCGATTCGTCGGTGGTGGCGGCTGCGGCGCGTACATCGGTTGATAACGCGTGCTCGCCGGGTTCGGGTCGACGGCCGAGAACTGGCGCGTCGAGGGGGCCGGCGGCGGTGGCTGTATCGGCATCGCGACCGGTGGGTGCTCGGCCGCAGCGGCGGCCGCCTTGGCCAACTCGCCGGCCGTCGTGTAGCGGTCCGTGGGCTTCTTGGCCATGCCGCGCTCGATGACCTCGTCGAACGCCCGGCTGATGCCGCGTCGCATGATGCTCGGCCGCGGCGGCGGCGAGAACAGATGCGCGCCCATGATCTCGCGCAGGTCGCCGGAGTCGTACGGCGCCCGGCCGGTCAGGCATTCGTAGAGCAGGCAGGTCAGCGAGTAGATGTCGGAGGCCGGGCCGCCGCGTTCACCGCTGATGCGTTCGGGCGCCATGTACGCACACGAGCCGATCACCAAGCCGGTCTTGGTGACGTTCGCTTCGCCCCCGCCGTGCGCGATGCCGAAGTCGACGATGTAGGCGAAATCGTCGTGGGTCAGCAACACGTTCTCGGGCTTGATGTCGCGGTGTACCAGCCCATTCGAATGCGCGGCGTCCAGCGCGGCCGCGACCTGGGCAATGATCGACACCGCCCGCGTCGCCGGCAACGGACCGGCGGTCCGGATCAACTCCTTGAGGCTGGCCCCCTCGACGAGGCGCATGTCGATGTAGAGCACACCGTCGATGTCGCCGAAGTCGTGAACCGGGATGACGTGCGGTTCCTGCAGGCGCGCGGCGACGCGCGACTCCCGCCGGAAACGTTCCTGGAAGGCGGGATCGGCCGCCATATCCGGACGCAGCAGCTTGATGGCCACGGTCCGTTCCTTCGCGGTGTCCCAGGCGCGGTAGACCTCGCCCATCCCGCCGACGCCGATCAGAGACTTCAGCTCATACGGCCCGAATCGCGTGCCCAGACGGGAACCGCCCTTCGGGGAGCTCACATGCCATCCTTTCTCTTCTCGACACCAGCGCAGCAATCAGTGGTGTTCCCGCAACGCCGTCCTACGTAACCCGCTCCCCGCAGCGGGCGGCCTGCCGACTCCGATGTCGCAGCAGCACAGGCGATTTCCTCAGTGCGCCAGGCTACCGATTATTTCGCTCGGCGGTGAACGCGACGGTCACCGCGTCGGCGACCTTCATCGCGCCCATCAGCATGGAGTACGGCTTGAGGCCGAAGTCAGAGTGCCGCACGGTGGTTTCGCATGACATATGCCACACATCGTCGAGGTCCCGCACGAGCACGTCGACGACCTGGTCGCGCGTCTTGCCGTTGATCTGCAGCGTTCCGGTGAGACGGTATCCGTCTTCGATCTTCTTGATATCCCTGGTTTCGAACTCGATGCGCGGAAACCGCTTCGCATTCAGCACTTTCAGCGCGTTCGACCGCGCGAGCGCCTTCTCGGGTCCGGTCAGCGGCGTCACGCCGCCCTCACCGCTGAGCACCTCGAGCGAGTCCACCTCGACCGTGAGCGCCACCTCGGCGGGTTCGCCATCGGACCATCCGGCCGTGGCATGCCAGGAGTTCACGGCGATGGTCAGGCGGTGACCCATCTTTGCCGCCCGGCCCTCGACACCGGTGCGGATCTCGAGGCGGCCCTCGGATTGATCCATGGTCCAGGTCTGAGCGTTCATGCATTCATTGTCGCGGCTCCCGAAAGTGATCGTGACTGTCGCAACCTCGACTAAGGCCTTTTGTCCCTACCCGTCGATATCGGGCGAACACGACACTTCAGTGGAAGTGAACGGAAGGACCGGTGAGCGATGACCCCGATCACGTGTCCGCAGTGCGACGAGAACTTCGATGAACAGGAAGTCCACTGGGTGACCAATGCCGAGGGCGGGATCATCTATCGCCTGCCCTGTGAGCACATGGCGGTCGGTACCTGGAAGGACGGCGTCGTGAGCTACGGACCCGAACACGTATGGGAGCGGCCGGTCGATCCCGTTCACCATCATCGCTATTTCCACGACCACCACCACAGCTTCATCGACGACCTGGACAAGATCCTCGAGGAGAAGCTGCACGAGGAGTAGCGCCGTTTCGTGACGTCTCCCCCGGGTACCTCCACGCGATGGAGTCAGCCCACTTCACCGACATCACCGTGTCCGTCGATGGCACCGAGCACTCCGTGCGCGTCGACAACCGCGTGACCCTGCTCGACCTGCTCCGCGAACACCTCGGCGTCACCGCACCCAAGAAGGGCTGCGACCACGGTCAGTGCGGGTCGTGCACGGTTCTGCTCGACGGCCGTCGCGCCACCACCTGCCTGGCGTTCGCGGTCGCCCACGACGGCGCCGAGATCGTCACCGCCGCCGGCCTCGGCGACGGCGACACCCTGCATCCCGTCGCCCAGGCGTTCCTCGACCACGACGGCTTCCAGTGCGGCTACTGCACGCCCGGCCAGATCTGTTCGGCCGTCGGCATGCTCGACGAGGTCAAGTCCGGCGCGCCCAGCCACGTCACCGACGATCTCGAGAAGCCGCCCGAGCTGTCCGCCGAGGAGATCCGCGAACGCATGAGCGGCAACCTGTGCCGGTGTGCCGCCTACCCCAACATCGTCGCCGCCATCAGCGAGGCCGCCCGATGATCCCGTTCGCCTACCACCGCGCCTCCAGTGTCGCCGACGCGGTCACCACGGTCGCCGACCGTCCCGACGCCGTGTTCCTCGCCGGCGGCACCAACCTGGTCGACCACATGAAGCTCGGCATCCTCGAGCCGTCCCTCGTTGTCGACGTCGGCCACCTGCCCCTCTCCGATGTCGACCAGTTGCCCGACGGCACCCTGCGCGTCGGCGCCGACGTCCGCAACAGCGACCTCGCCACCCACCCGGTGGTCCGCAGCCGCTACCCGGTTCTCGCGCGTGCGCTGTTGTCGGCGGCCTCCGGCCAGCTGCGCAACCTCGCAACCACCGCGGGAAACCTGTTGCAGCGCACCCGATGCGTGTACTTCCAGGACGTCACCACACCGTGCAACAAGCGCACGCCGGGCGAGGGGTGCTCGGCGATCGGCGGCTACGTGCGCTACCACGCGATCCTCGGCGCCTCGGAACACTGTGTAGCCGTGCATCCTTCGGACATGGCCGTGGCGATGGCCGCGCTCGACGCGTACGTCGTGTTCGTGGACGGCGATGGCGAACACCGCCTGCCGCTGACGGAGTTCCACCGGCTGCCCGGCGACCGGCCCGACCGTGACACCGAGTTACCGCCCGGCGCGCTCATCACCGCGGTCGAGATCCCTCCGCCCCCGCACGGCGCTCGATCGACGTACCGCAAGGTGCGCGACCGCGCCTCCTACGCGTTCGCGTTGACGTCGGTGGCCGCAGAACTCGTCGTCGACGACGGCGCAGTCACGAGCGCCCGCATCGCGCTCGGCGGCGTCGCCCACAAACCGTGGCGTGCCCGCCGTGCCGAAGAGATCCTCACGGGCGCGCCGGCCACCGAGGACTCGTTCCGCCGGGCCGCGGACGCTGAACTCGAGGATGCACAACCGCTGCCGGGCAACGAGTTCAAGGTCGAGCTGACCCGCCGCACCGTCATCGCCACCCTGACCGAACTGAGCGAGCAACGATGACCAGCCTCGAACCCCGCGTCATTGGCACGCGTGTCACCCGGCTCGACGGGCCCGCCAAGGTCACCGGCACCGCCGACTACGCGTACGAGTACGCCGTCGAGAACGCCGCCTACCTTCATCCGATCCAGGCCACCATCGCCAACGGCAGGATCACGACGATGGACTCGTCGGTGGCCGAGGCGGTCGACGGAGTTCTCGCCGTGCTCACCGCTTTCGACAAGCACCGGCTGGCCGACACCTCGAACGGCGACCTCACGATCCTTCAGGGACCGCAGGTGAACTACCGCGGCCAGTTGATCGGTGCGGTGGTGGCCGAGAGCGCCGAGACCGCCCGTCAGGCCGCGGCACTGGTGCAGGTCGAGTACGACGCTTCCCCGCACGACGTCGAACTGCGTGCCGACCATCCGAAGCTGTACGCACCCGAGCAGGTCAACGCGGGCCACCCGACCGACACCGCCGAGGGCGACGCCGAAGCAGCGCTGCGCGACGCGCCCGTCGTCGTCGACCAGACCTACTCCACCCCGCACGAGCACAACAATCCGATGGAGCCACACGCATGCATCGCGTTGTGGGACAACGAAACCCTCACGCTGTGGGATTCCACGCAGGGCGTCCACGTGGTTCGCAAGGAGATGGCGACGACGTTCGGCCTCGACCCCGAGAAGGTGCGCGTGATCGCGAAGAATGTCGGTGGCGGGTTCGGCTCCAAGGGCGCCCCGCACTCGCACAATGTGCTCGCGGTGATGGCCGCGCAACGGGTTCCGGGTCGACCGGTGAAGTTCGCCGTGACCCGGCAGCAGATGTTCGACTTCGTCGGATATCGCACGCCCACCATTCATCACCTGCGTCTCGGTGCCGAGCGTGACGGGGTGTTGACGTCGGTGAGCCACGACGTGATCGCCCAGACCGCCACGGTCAAGGAATTCGCCGAGCAGGCCGCGGTTCCCACCCGGATGATGTACGCGGGAGCGAACCGCAAGACGTCACACCGGTTGGCGGCCCTCGACGTGCCCGTCCCGTTCTGGATGCGCGCTCCCGGTGAGTGTCCGGGCATGTTCGCTCTCGAGGTCGCGATGGACGAACTGGCCGTCGCGTGCGGCCTCGACCCGATCGAGTTGCGTATCCGCAACGAGCCCGCCGTCGACCCCGAGACCGGCAATCCGTGGTCGGACCGCCGCCTTGTCGAGTGCCTGCAGACCGGTGCGCAGCGGTTCGGCTGGGCATCGCGCGATCCCGAGCCGCGAACCTGTTGTGAGGGTGAGTGGTTGGTCGGCACCGGTGTGGCGTCCGCGGTGTATCCCGCGATGATCCAGCCGGGTAACAGCGCCCGCATCGAATGCGTCGCTCGGGGTCGCTACACGGTCGCGATCGGCGCCGTCGACATCGGGACCGGCACGTGGACGGCGTTGAGCCAGATCGCCGCCGATGCGCTGGGCTGTGAGCTCTCGGCGATCGACCTGCAGATCGGCGACACCGATCTGCCCGCCGCGTCGGTCGAGGGCGGCTCGTCGGGTATCAGCTCGTGGGGGCGCGCGATCGTCGCTGCGGCACAACAGTTCCGGCACGACCACGGGGATCACCCGGACGTCGGCGTCACCACCACCGCCGAGGCGCCGGAGAACGAAGAGGCGCCGAACTTCGGGATGTATTCCTTCGGTGCCCATTTCGTCGAGGCACGGGTCAACCGGTACACAGGTGAGATCCGGGTGCCTCGGATGCTCGGCGTGTTCTCCATCGGGCGGGTGATCAATCCGGCGACGCTGCGCTCGCAGCTGATCGGCGGCATGACGATGGGGTTGTCGATGGCGCTGCACGAGGAGAGCGTGCGTGATCCCCGCTTCGGCCACATCGTCACGAGGGACCTGGCGACGTACCACTTCAGCTCGCACGCCGACGTCCCGGCGATCGAGGCGATGTGGCTCGACGACGTCGACAAGCACTCGAACCCGATGGGCTCGCGCGGCGCGGGCGAGATCGGCATCGTCGGCTCCGCCGCAGCCGTCGTCAACGCCGTCTACCACGCCACCGGCATCCGGGTGCGCGACCTACCCGTGATGTGTGACGCGCTGCTGGGTTAGGTCGGGACGGCGACCCTGCTGACGACGCTAGCGAGCCGGCACCAACACGATGCTGCCCATGGTCTGCCGATTGACGAGGGCGCGGTGTGCCTCGACGACGTCGTCGAGGCAGTACTCGGTAACACTCGGGCGGAGGCGGTCGTCGGCGACAAACGCGATGAGCTGCTCGAGGGCCTGACTGATTGTGTCCGGGCGACTGCGCCAACCCATCAGCGAATAACCGCTCACGGAGAGATTCTGTGCCATCAGCGCCATTCCGGGGTACGTGGATGCGGTTCCACTGGCGGCTCCGAACGTCACGATCCGACCGAACGAAGCCATTACGTCCATGGTGTCGAGCGAGATTTGACCGCCGACGGAGTCGAGGACGAGGTCGACGCCGCGCCCGTCGGTCAGCTCGAGCACGGTCTTGGCCCATCCGGCTTCGGAGTAGTCGACAGCGAAGTCGGCGCCGTGCGCTCGAATATGGTCGAGTTTGCGCGGCGTTCCCGCCGTACCGATGACGACCGCCGCGCCGAGCAACCTCGCCAGCTGGATCGCGAGGGTCCCGACACCTCCTGCGGCGGCGTGCACCAGCACGGTATCGCCAGACCTGATTCTCCCGGCTTGGCGCAAGGTCTGGTATGCGGTCACTCCGTGAATCCAGAGGGTGGCCGCCTCACGGCTGTCCACCGTGTTGGGCAGCGTCACGACCGAATCCGATTGGGCTACGGCGAGTTCGGCGTAGCCGTGCTCAACCATCGCCGCCACCCGCGATCCGACTGCCGGCCCACCGGGGCCGGAGCTGCGCACCATCCCTGCGATCTCTTGCCCGACCCCGGCGGGCAGGTCGAAGGTCCCGAACGCGCCCTGCCGCTTCATCACATCGCCGTAGGTGACGCCGGCGGCTTCCACCTCGATCAGCACCTCATCCGGTCCGGGTACCGGCACCGCGCTGTCGCTGACTTGCAGCACCTCCGGTCCACCGAACTCGGTCATCCAGACGGCTCTCATCTTCCCTCCTGAACAGGCTGGGCGAGAACGCGATCCACGTCGTCCCCCACGGATGCGGGGCCGCTCTCGGTGCTGCGGTAACCGATGTAGCCGTCCGGCCGGATGAGCACGTAGCCACCGTCTGGCAGGTCATAGGCGGCGCTGACCGCGTCATCGGCTACCTGGACAACGCGTACCCAATCGGGCAACTCCGTCGGGGCGGGCGCGGCTCTGCCCAATATCAGCAGAGTGTGCCGCGTGGTGTCCAGCAGGTCGAAGAGTCTTGTGGCGGTGCCCTCTTGCGCGCTGAGTTTCACGTCGGGTGCGCGGTCGCCGACGGCGATCCGACCATGGGGGGCGCTGCCCGATCCGTCGTGATAGGACACGTCGATCTGTGAGATCGCACGCAGCAGGGCCCGTTGAACCGGTTGACGCGCCAGAATGCGCGGAGCGACGGTGCGGCGCATCTTCGTGCTCACCGGGTTGCGCAGCAGGGTCATCCGGGTGACGCGCCGGGTTCCTTTGACGAGTCGGCGGGCGACCGGCGCCCGCTCGGCGGCGTAACTGTCCAGCAACGCCTGGTCGGCCTCGCCGCGTACCACCGCCGCGAGCTTCCAGCCGAGGTTGAAGGCGTCCTGGATGCCCGTGTTCATCCCCTGCGCACCCACCACCGAGTGAATATGGGCGGCGTCACCGATGAGGGAAACCCTTCCAGCCGAGTGGGACTCGACCCTGCGCTGGTTGATCCGGAATCGGCCAGCCTGCCTGATCTCCGCGATCTTGGCCCCCGGTGGGGCACAGATGTCGACGGCGCGCTGCAATTCGGCGTGCGTTACGTCGCCGGTTGGGGCGGGTCGCTCGTTCTGTGCGACAGCAATCCGATGCCAGCCGTGCAGCATCGGAAAGTAGGCCACGAATCTGCCCCGGTTGAGGAAGGCGAAGAACTCGTCGCCGGGCAGATCCCAGTCCATTCGTAGATCGGCGACCGCGAAGTTCTCCTCGAACGCCGAGCCGAGGAAGCGCAGCCCGAGCTGTCGTCGGACGGCGCTGTGCGCTCCGTCCGCACCGACGATCCAGCTTGCCCGCACCGTGTCGCTGCCGCCGTCGGGGCGCCGCACCTCGGCGCTTACGTGGTCGGCGTTTTGGGTGAGTGCGACCATCTCGACCCGGTGCTCGACGTGTGTGCCGAGCGCGGCGAGGTTCGCGGTGAGGACCTCTTGCACCTCGTTCTGCGGGATCATCAGCAGAAACGGATAGGGTGACGGCAGAGCAGCGAAGTCGGCTCGCAGGATCTGCCGGTTTTCACTGAACACGTTGAACACTCGCGCTTTCAGCCCGCGCGCGAGTAGCTGCTCGGTGATCCCCTGCCGGTCAAAGAGTTCGAGGCTGCGAGCCTGTACGCCCAACGCACGCGTCTCAGTGTTGGGCCCGGTCGCGGCGTCGATGATTCGGGTGCGGATACCGCGGCGAGCCAGTTCGTTGGCCATCGTCAGGCCGGTGGGCCCCGCACCGACGATCAGCACATCGGTGTGGGCGGAATTCATGAACCCTCCTCTGCGGGAATTTTGGCGGCCAGGAGTCGCTCGAACATCTCGACGAGCTTGCGGCGGTGCGCGGTCTGGTCCAGATCGGTGATCGGGGCATAGGTCTCATGTAGTCCCTGAAGGGCGCCGAGCAGGACGACAGCGGTGAACTGCGGATCGCTGACGGTGAATTCGCCCTGTTGCACGCCCTCGTCGATCAGCGCGGTCACGGCGGGTAGCACGTCGGCGACGACTTGCGCGGTCACGCGGTGGTGCATATCGGTGAACGCCCGCGAGTAGAGATCGGCGATCAGGCCCGAGGTGGCGGCGTCGGTCAGTTCCCGGTAGCTGAAGTGGAAGTCCATCAGGCGGGCGGTCGGGGTCCGCGAGTGGTCCGTCAGCGCCGCTATCCAGGTGTCGGCGATCTGTTGCGAAGCCGCCAGCACACACGCTTCGAACACTTCGTCCTTGGATCGGAAGTGGTGGTAGAAGCAGCCTTTCGCGACGCCGAGTTCTCCGATGATCGCTGCGACGGTGGTTTTCTCGTAACCGTTCTCGGTGAACAGCTTGAGCGCGGCGCCGACGATCTCGCTCTTTCGCACTTCGGGTTGCTTGATCTCCCGCACCTGCCCTACGCTACAGACCGACGGTCGGTCTGTCTAGGAGGTGCCATGCGGAGCGTTCCTCGAACCGAACACCGGGTCGATCTGAGCGGCGGGGTCATCGAATACACGGATACCGGTGGCGACGGTCCTGTCGTCGTGCTGCTGCACGGGGTCAACATGGATAACTCCCTGTGGGACAACGTTGTTGCCCGGTTAGCACCGGCGCATCGGTGCATCTGTCCCACGCTTCCGCTCGGCAGCCACCGCCTGCCGATGAGGCGTGGGGAGCTGGTGACCCATACGGGCGTCGCGGCACTGGTCGGCGAGTTCATCGACAGGTTGGATCTACGCGACGTGACGCTGGTGCTCAATGACTGGGGAGGTGCGCAGTTCCTGCTCGCCGAGGGCGCCGAGCGAATCTCCGCACTCGCCCTGGTCGCCTGCGAAGCTTTCGACAACTTCCCGCCAGGACTACCGGGGAAGGCCATCGCCTCCAGCGCGAGAATCCCCGGTGTCCTGTGGCTGACGATGCAGCTTCAACGGTTCGGCTGGTTCCGCCGCGCCCCTGGCGGCTGGGGTTGGATGGCCAAGCACCCGATACCCAAAGACGTGATGGATCAATGGTTTCGCCCAGCGCTGGTCGACAGCCGAGTGCGGCGCGATCTGCGCACCTTCGCCGGCTCGACGCCCAGCCGCGCGCGATTGAGCGAGCTGACCGATCAGCTTCGGACCTTCGACCGGCCGGCACTTGTGGTGTGGGCGACCGAAGACAAGGTGATGCCGGCGGAGCACGGCCGGCGTCTGGCATCGCTGTTCCCGCGTGGCCGCCTGGTCGAAATCGGCGACAGCTACACCCTGATACCGATGGATCAGCCCGCTCGCCTCGCCGACGAACTGCGAGAGTTCATTGCCGCGGGGGCCCTCAGATCGGGGGGTACGGCAAGCTGAACTCGTCGGCCAGCAGGCTCTGCACGACAATCATCGCCGCCTTCGATCCCGCGGCGATCGCGCCTGCCACGTAGGGCTGCTCGCTGCAGAGATCACCCGCGGCGAACACGCCGCTGGCCTCCGTGCGATGGATCGGGTCGATGCTGATGGTGTCGGCGGCCAATGGGCCCGGCGTGCACGCGGCACCCAGCTGCTCGGCGAGCGCTGAGCGTTGTTTGAGGGGCGCCTCGACGAGGAGCCCGTCGCGGGCCAGCCGGTCACCGTCGGCGAACGCGATCGCGCTCAGTTGTCCGTCCTCGCTGAGCAATTCGACGACTCGACGGTCTTCGATGGTCACGTCGGCGGCCTTCAGCACCTGCTTGTCCGCGGGTGACAGGTCGGTGCGCCCGTCGGTCAGCAGCACGACGTCGTCGCTCCAGCCGCGAAGCATCAGCGCGGAGTGCATCGCCTCTTCGCCGGCGGCCATGGTGGCGAGCCGCTTGTCCCGCATCTCCCAGCCATGGCAGAACGGACATTGGAAAACCGAGGTGCCCCACAGCTCGGCGAGCCCGGGCAGGTCCGGCGGGCAGTACTGCATGCCGGTCGCGAGCAGCACCCGCTTGGCAAGAATGGGATCACCGTCATCGGGCTCGAGGATGAAGCCGTTGTCGACCGGGCGGCCACTGACGATCTGGCCGTGCCGGTACTCGACGCTGGGATAGGCCGTCAGCTCGCGTCGTCCTTGGGCGTACAGCTCGGCGGGCGGACGCTGGTCGTAGCCGAGCATGCCGCCCATCACCTTCGCGGCGCGGTTGCTCTGTTCGTCGGCGTCGATGACGACCGTGCGCCGTCTCGCCCGCCCCAGCACGAGGGCGGCGCTCAACCCGGCGGCCCCTCCCCCGACGACGGCACATTCCCAATCCATGGCCACATCGTTCCCGAGGTGGAGGTTGTGAAACCTTCGCGTCGATGTGCCGAGGTCAGCGGGGTATGCCCGGAGAGCGTCCGATCGTCAACAGAGCCTTGAAGTGAAGTCGACGGACGGACCGGGCCAGCAAATTCTTCATAGGGAAACCCCTGATTCCCCGGGCCCCGGTATTCCGTAGCGTCTGTGCCGGGCAACTGATCAGCGTCGCGTCCGCGAACGCTCATGGGAATGTAGTGCTGTCGGGGCGCTTCAAACAGTGCCGGGTGGGCGCGGGAGCCGGACCAGTGCTCACATTGTCGATGACCGTGGACAACCGAAGGGGAGGCGCTGTGTGCCGAGAAGAGATTCCCAAGCTAGCTTTGCGGTGCTGCGCTGGGCGCGCTGGAAGCTGTGACACCAAAGGATTTGCGCAGTGAACGCGGGCTGGTTTCCCGACCCGAGCGGCCAACCGGGGCAACGCTATTACGACGGTCAGCGGTGGACACAGCACTTTGCGCCTACTCCGCCGCCGAGCGCTGCACCACCAACGGCGGTGGCTGTGGCGGTGTCATCAGGCGGCGGAGCGAACCATGCACTGCACTTAATACTGACGATTCTCTCCTGCGGCCTCTGGCTCCCGTTTTGGATTCTGTTCGCCATCTTCAGCGGGTCGGCTGGATCATCGATCGCGGTTGGCGGAGGTCCCGGTGGTGTGAACGTAGATACGCGGTCCCGGACGCCATTGATTGTTGCGGGCGTGGTTCTGGGACTCATCGTGCTCGGCATCCTTGCCGAGAACCCCTGGCTGCTCCTCGTGCTGGTCCCGATGGTCGGTGCCGGCGGATTCCTGTTCTGGAGGCATAAGACCGCCGAGGCTCGAAAAGCCCAAGAGTTACGCGAGCAATACCGCCGTGACGTCCTGGCCGCGCGCGCCGATTACGAGAGCAAGCTCTATGCCGAGGGCGATCCGGCGGGCATCTACGGGCGGTACCCGCCGCCGAATACCGGTGCACCCGTGACGCGGTTCAACGGTGAACGTCTGCCCACGGTGGAGGCCTGACCGCGGAGCAGGGCGCATGAATCCGCTTGCTTGAGCGGGTTGCCGTCGTAAGTCAGCCCTGTATGTCCGGGTAGGGATGGTCGTCGCGGTCGGGCGCGAGCGGAACCGCCGCGAGGCCGACGAGGAACGCGGTCAGGTGGCCGACTTCGGTGAACGTGGGCCGGGCGGCGGCGTTACCGGCCAGCGCCAGCGCGGCCACGGTCTGAGCGCCGGAGCGCCACGGCTTGCGGGTGTAACCCGACAGCGCACCGGCCACCCCGAGAACGAAGTAACTCACCCCGACGTCACGGGCATTCTCGAGCCGCTGCGGCGCTCGACCCTTCCGAATCAGGAACCGCAGATAGCTCTGGCCGACGTAGGTGGCGACGACGTGCGCGCCGATCCCGACGAGAAGCCAACGCCACCAACCCAACCGGCGCTCCGCCGGCGCGACGACACCGACGAACACCGGGACGTAGGGCCACCACCTGTGGTCGTCGAGCCAGAACAAGCTGGTGGTGAGCACGCGATGGGGCTCGCTGCGCAGCCGGCGCAAATTCGTGGAGTTCCTGCGCTGGATCCGTCGCGACCCCCCATGTCCTGCCGAGCGCTGCACGCGGGTCGTGATGAGCAAGACGAGCAGCCACGCGAAGCTGAACGGGGCGCCGGCGACGGCGCGGAGTAGCCGCACCCGCTGAGATTAGCGCGATTAGCCACGCAGGCTTGCGGGTAGGCGAGCGTCGTTAGGAGCCGGTGATGACGACTGCAGACTCGGAGATCGACCTCGACGCGCTGTCGACCGACGACCACGGATACACCGTCAACGACGAGGACGAAGACGACCCGGTACTGCTCGATCGTGACGGCAAGCCGATCGAGACGTGGCGTGAACGCTACCCGTACGACGAGCGGATGAGTCGCGACGAATACGAGCGGACCAAACGGCAGCTTCAGATCGAACTGTTGAAGCTGCAGAACTGGAGCAAGCGCACCGGAGCGCGGCACGTCATCGTGTTCGAGGGCCGGGATGCGGCGGGAAAGGGCGGCTCGATCCAGCGGTTCATGGAGCACCTCAACCCACGCGGCGCACGGGTCGTCGCGCTGGAGAAGCCGACCGAAGAAGAGAAGTCGCAGTGGTACTTCCAGCGGTACGTCAGGCATCTGCCGACCGGCGGGGAGATGGTGCTGTTCGACCGGTCCTGGTACAACCGCGCCGGCGTGGAGAGGGTGATGGGTTTCTGTACGCCTAAACAGCACGCCGAGTTCATGCGGCAGGCACCAGCGTTCGAGGAGATGCTGGTCAACTCCGGACTGCACCTGACCAAGTTCTGGTTCTCGGTGTCGCCGGCCGAGCAGCGGACACGGTTCGCGATCCGGCTGGTCGATCCGCTGCGGCAATGGAAGTTCTCGTCGATGGACATGGAGGCGGTCAACCGCTGGGAGGATTACACCAGGGCCAAGGAGGAGATGTTCGTCGCGACCGACACCGACTATGCGCCGTGGATCGTCGTGAAGAGCAACGACAAGAAGCGGGGTCGAATCAACGCAATGCGATACCTGTTGTCGCGCTTCGACTATGACGACAAGGACGACGAAGTGGTCGGTGAGCCGGACCCGTTGATCGTGGGCCGGGCGCTGGAGGATTGACGCGCCGGATTTGTCGGACCCTTCTGTGATGATTGGGTCATGTCGATCGCTTCTGCGGATGCCCAGGTGGATGTCGGTCCCCACGAGCGTTTGGTGGGCCTGTTGGGACAGTTGGCCGAGTTGTCAGGACAGCGCAACGCCATCGATGGGCGCATCGTGGAAATCATCGCCGAGATCGACCGCGACGGTCTGTGGTCAACCGCCGAAGGTGTGCGCTCGGTCAAAGCGCTGGTGGCCTGGAAACTGGGCATGTCGGATGCCACCGCCAAAAACGTGGCCGCCGTGGCGCAACGCTTCGACGAGTTTCCGCGCTGCACCACCGAGATGCGCGAGGGCCGCCTGTCGCTGGATCAGGTCGGGGTCATCGCCCAGTACGCCGGGGCGGGCTCTGATGAGCACTACGCCGAGATGGCTTCGGTGGCCACGGTCAACCAACTACGGTTCGCGATCAAACTCGAACCACGCCCCCAACCCGACCACCGTGACCCCCCACGCGGCATCAGCAAAACCGTCGGCGAGCAGGCCACCACCTACCGCATCACCCTGCCCCACCTCGAGGCCGCCGCACTCGAGGCCGCCCTGCAATCGCACCGCGACGCGCTGATCAACGAGCACACCGCCGATCACGGCCCCGACACCGGCGCTGACACCCACGAACGCCGACAGCTCGGCGATCTGCGGTGTCGCCCGCCGTTTCCCACCCTGGCCGATGCGTTCATGCGCCTCGTGCACACCGGCTGGGACACCGAGGCGGCCCGACGCCCCCACGATCAACACACCACCGCCATCGTGCACCTGAACCTGGACACACCCGCGGCCTGGCCGCATCTGGGACCGGTGCTCTCCGAAGCCGAGCGGCGCATGCTGTTGTGCGACACCACCTGCCAGGTGTGGCTCGAACGTCACGGCCAACTCATCGGATCCGGACGCTCGACACGGGTGATCAGCCGCCGACTACGCCGAGCACTCGAACACCGCGACCGCACCTGCCAAGTACCCGGCTGCTGGGCCACCCGCGGACTGCACGCCCACCACATCGTGCACTGGGAAGACGGCGGACCCACCGAACTGCACAACCTGGTGCTGGTGTGTCCGTATCACCACCGCATGCACCACCGCGGCCAGATCATCATCACCGGCCCGGCCGACCAACTGCGCGTCACCGGCAGCGACGGCCGACCCCTGGACCCCGGATCACTCGCACACCCACCCACCCAACCACCACCAACGGTCCCACCCTGCCCAGGCCCCCGCGGCGAACGCGCCGAATGGAAATGGTACGACCCCTACGAACCCCAACCACCACCAAGCGATAACTAGGCTCATAGTCAAATGCGTTGCATCACCGCGTGTTCCGTTGACACCGGTCTCCTCGCTCCATCGAGGGCCAGTGTTGAAGGTCAGCGCACGAACGCGTGACCACGCTCGCGATCCAGGAACGTCTCGGACTTGTTCTTCAAGAAGAAGATATAGACGACGAGCGAGATCGCGATGCACACGGTGACGTAGCCGATGAACAGCGGCACCTGGTCGCGTTCCTTGAGCGCCTGATAGATCAACGGCGCCGTGCCACCGAACATCGAGTTCGCCAAAGCGTACCCCACACCCACTCCGAGTGCCCGAACGTGCACCGGGAACAGCTCCGACTTGACCAGCGCGTTGATCGAGGTATAGCCGGTGAGGATGACGTATCCAACCGCCACCAGCAGGAAAGAGGTTAGCGGCGAACGTGTTTCGGGCAGATACGTGATCAGGATGTAGGTGTAGACCAATCCGCCGAAACCGAACCACAGCAGCAGCGGCTTGCGTCCGACCTTGTCGCTGATCATCCCGCCGATCGG
This sequence comes from Mycolicibacterium novocastrense, assembly GCF_001570485.1. Classification (GTDB taxonomy): domain Bacteria; phylum Actinomycetota; class Actinomycetes; order Mycobacteriales; family Mycobacteriaceae; genus Mycobacterium; species Mycobacterium novocastrense. Next base: position 69,239 of record NZ_BCTA01000023.1, on the reverse strand, counting down.
CTGAAGCAGCATCAGGAAGATCAGGCCGATCAGGTTGATCCACGTGCCCGTCATACCCTCGCCCTTGTAGGCGGTCTTCACGATCGCCGGCGCGTTGACGCTGTAGGTGTAGAACGCGACGGTGCCGCCCATGGTGATCAGGAAGCACAGCAGCAGCGGTTTCCAGTAGCGGGTGAACAACTCGCGCATGGAGCCGGCGCCCTTGTCCTCGCCGGCTTTCGTCGCCTCGATGACGTCCTCGGACAGCGATTCGTCCATGGTGCGCCGCAACCAGAACACCACCACCGCCGCGACCCCACCGATCGCGAAACCGATGCGCCAGCCGAAGTCGTGCAACTGGTCCTCACTGAGGAACGCGTCGAGCACCAACAACGTGAACTGCGCCAGCACATGTCCGCCCACCAGCGTGACGTACTGGAAACTCGAGAAGAAGCCGCGACGCTCGCGGGTCGCGGCCTCGGACATGTACGTCGCCGATGTCCCGTACTCACCCCCGGTCGCGAACCCCTGCACGAGGCGGGCGAGCACGAGCACGATCGGCGCGGCGATCCCGATCGTCGCCTGCGACGGCACCAACGCGATCACCATGGAACAGAACGCCATCAGCGACACACTGACCGTCAGCGCTGCGCGCCGGCCCCGCCGGTCGGCGAACCGTCCGAAGAACCACGACCCGACGGGGCGCATGACGAAGGTGACCGCGAAGATCGCGTACACGTACACCGTCGAGTTCTTCTCGGACTCGGCGAAGAACTGCGCTTCGAAGTACGAGGCGAACACCGTGTAGATGTAGACGTCGTACCACTCCACGAGGTTGCCCGACGAGCCCCGGATCGTGTTCCACACCGCCCGCCTCGTCTGGGCCGGAGTCGACCGCGGCGGTTGCGCTTCAGTGGTCGGTACGGTCATGGACGGACACGGTATCGGACCGAGCAGCCGGTGGGATGGATGTTGTTCATGGTCCTATGGGCGAGACTGCACTCAGGGTTGTGGTCGGTCGTGAACAGCCCTCAGCGCACTGTGCGTAGGCGCTCGCGGGCATCCACCCGCTCCCGCTGCGGGACGACGACGTACTTCGGGTCACGCGTCGACGCCACGCCGGCCTCGAACACCCCGAACCGCTGCAGCGCGCTTCCCACGAGCAGCGCCGCCCCCGACGCGACCATCGCCGCCCGGTTGCGCCCGAGCGCCGCCCCGACGGCTCCCCCTACGGTCAGCACCTCCGCCACCTGACGCATCCGGTGCGGCCGCCCCGTGGTGTACGCCTCGCCTTCCACGCCCAGCCGCCGCTCCATCACCCGTGACGCCGCGACCTCCATACCCGCGCCCAGCACCGCCATCCGCCGCGCCGGACCGGTCTCGTCGTATGGCGCCAGCAACAAGCCGAGCCCGGCGCCGCTGGCCGCCGCCGAGCCCGTGAACACGAACGGCAGATACGGGTGGGCCTCCCGCCATGCCGGAACCGCCGTCTGCGACAACAGAACTGCGGTGTACGACGCCACTGCAGAGGCCGTTCCCGCCGCCCACAGTCCCGCTGGTCGCGCCGCCCGTTCCACCAGGCGGCCCAACGCCGTCCGGCGCAGCCGACGCGGCATCAGCTCGGCGACCGCGATCACGCCCGAACCCGGGCCGTACGCCGAGAGAATCCAGGTCCCCATGCTCATCGGCGAGCTCGGCTTGGCCACCCGCAGCATGTGGTGAAACCGCTCCGGTCGCCCCAAGTCGGCGATCAGAAAGTACAGGCTCGCCAAAATGCTGACCAGCGAACCGATTCGGGTCACCTTGCGCAGCTCGGTCCGCCCCGTCAGGTCCGCTCCTGCCGCGAGCATCGCCGAGCCGCCGGACAGCCCGCCGCAGAACAGGTACGCCGCGATCCTCCAGTCCCACACCGGGCTCTTGAGGATCTGCTTGCCGTAGTAGGAGCGGAACTCGGCCTTCGGCACGGCGAGTTGTTCGCGGGGCATCAGTTGCGCCTTCCGAAGAACGAGGACACCGCGATACCGACCATCGCCGACGCCGCCATACCCGCGTAGCGCCACATCGCGCCCATGTCGCGTGTCGGCACCACCGGGTCCGGTGGCAGCCCGTACACCTCCGGTTCGTCGAGCAGCAGGAAGAACGCGCCGTCGCCGCCGACACCGTCGTTGGGATCCTCGCCGTACAGCCGTGCCTCGGTAATGCCGCGTTCGTGTAACTCGTTGACGCGCAATGCTGCCCGTTCACGCAGTTCGTCGAGCACGCCGAACTGGATGGAGTCCGTCGGGCACGCCTTCGCGCAGGCCGGCTCCAGCCCGTCGCGCAGCCGGTCGTAGCACAGCGTGCATTTCCAGGCCCGGCCGTCGCCCTCCCGCCGCTCGATCACCCCGTACGGGCAGCCCGACACGCAGTATCCGCATCCGTTGCAGATGTCCTGCTGCACAACGACGGTCCCGAACTCGGTGCGGAACAGCGCGCCGGTCGGGCACACATCCAGACACCCGGCGTGGGTGCAGTGCTTGCAGACATCGCTGCTCATCAACCAACGGAAGTCCTGGCGGGTCTCGGCGCTCATCGTGTCACCGGGCCGCTCGAAGCCGGGCATGCCCAGGTCGACGCGTTCGCGGGAAGGCTGCTCGATGAACGCAACGTGCCGCCACGAATTCGCGCCCAGCTCACCGGTGTTGTCGAACGACATGCCCAGCAGGTTGTAACCGTCCCCATCCCCGGAGACGGGAACCTCGTTCCACTCCTTGCACGCGACCTCGCAGGCCTTGCAGCCGATGCACACCGACGTGTCGGTGAAAAAGCCCATCCGCGGCGGGTGTTGGCCGTACCCCGCATCGGCGGCCACGTCGTCGAGGGGGCCGTAGAAGCTGTTGTGGCTCATGGCTGCTCCTCGGTGTGGTCTTCCGACGGCCCAGTGGTGTCCAGGTTGGTACCCGTCTCGGGCGTGATGCGCGCACGCTCGCGGTACATCGCGATGTACTGCAGCAGCGCCGGTCCCCGCGGCCGCCGCCCCGGCTGGATGTCACACGTGGCGACCTTGCTCTCCTGAATGAACACGTTGGGATCGGCCACCACACCGAGCAGGTCGTTGACGACGTCTCCGTCGATCAGCCCGACGCTGCCCCAGTGGTACGGCATCCACACCTGATGCACCACCCGGTCCTCGACCCGCAGCGGCCGCATCCGGTCGGTCACGAACACCCGCGCGTCGACCGCCGAGCGGCTGGTCACCACGTGCGCCCATTCCATATGCGCCAGACCGCGTTCGGCCGCCAGTTCCGGTGACACCTCGACGAACAGGCCCGGCTGCAGCTCGGACAGGTACGGCAGTTGGCGGCTCATCCCGCCGGCCGTGTGGTGCTCGGTGAGCCGTGCGGCGGTGAAGACGAACGGGAACACGTCGCCGTGCAACTCCGGCGGTGACGGGTTCGACGGGTTGTCCGCGCGCCCGTAGACCTTGCGCGCCGGGTTGCCCTGCTGCCTGTAGAGCGCATTGGCCATCGGCGACTCGTGCGGTTCGTAGTGCGTCGGCAACGGACCGTCGAGCACCCCGTTGGGCGCGAACAGCCATCCCTTGCCGTCGGCCTGCATGACGAACGCGTCGACGCCACTCAGCGCGTCGACACCCACTGCGTCAGAGGGCGGTTCGTAATCCGGCGGCTTGTTCTTCTCGAAGTCCGGGACGTCGTAGCCCGTCCACTCCTCTTTGTCGGCATCCCACCAGACCAGCTTCTTGCGCTCGCTCCACGGCCTGCCCTGTGGGTCGGCAGATGCGCGGTTGTAGAGCACGCGGCGGTTCATCGGCCACACCCAACCCCATTGGGAGTCGTCTTGCGGTTCCCGCCGGGCCGCCTGGTTGACCTCGTCGGCGTAGACGCCGCTGTAGATCCAACAGCCACACATCGTCGAGCCGTCGGCCTTCAACGAGAGATAGTTGTCGACGGCGCGACCCGTCGTCAGATCCACGCCGCTGATGCGCCGGAGCACGTCGTCGGCTGACGGCTCGTCACCGTCGAGTCGGTAGTCCCACGACAGGTCCAGTATCGGCCGGTCCCGTTCATCGGTTGAGCCGGCGAGCTTTTCGCGCAGAATCCGACCCAGGTGGTAGAAGAACCACAGCTCGGATCGGGCGTCGCCGGACGGTTCGACCGCCTGTTCGCGCCACTGCAGCTTGCGCTGCGTCTGGGTGAACGTGCCGGACTTCTCGACGTGCGAGGCGGCGGGGAACAGGAACACCTCGGTGCGGCAGGTTTCCGGGTCGATCTCGCCGGTCTCGATCTCCGGGGCGTTCTTCCAGAACGTCGCGCTCTCGATCTCGACGAGGTCGCGCACCACCAGCCAGTCCAGGTTGGCCATGCCGAGGCGTTGCAACCGTCCGTGCGCCGACCCGACCGCCGGGTTCTGCCCCAGCAGGAAGTAACCGAACACGTTGCCGTCGACCATGTCCATCACGGTGCGGTAGGTGCCGTGGTCGCCGTTGATGCGGGGTAGGTAGTCGAAGCAGAAGTCGTTGTCAGCGGTCGCGTGTTCGCCCCAGTACTCCTTGAGCAGCGACACCATGTAGGTATCGGCGTTGTGCCAGAAGCCTTTCTGGTTGCGGCCGCGAATGTCGTCGACGTACTGCTGCAAGGTTTCCTGACCGGCGTGCGGCATCGCGAGATACCCGGGTAGCAGGTTGAACAGCGTCGGCACGTCGGTCGAACCCTGGATGCTGGCGTGCCCGCGCAGCGCGAACACGCCCCCGCCCGGTCTGCCGATGTTGCCCAGCAGCAGTTGGATGATCGCGCCGGCACGGATGAACTGCGAGCCCATCGTGTGCTGGGTCCACCCGACGCTGTACACCAGCGCACCGGTGCGCTCGCGCCCGGAGTTCTCGGCCCACGCCCGCGCGATGTCCAGGAAATCCTCGGCGGACACACCGCAGATCCGCTCCACCATCTCCGGGGTGTAGCGCGCGTAGTGCCGTTTGAGGATCTGGAACACGCAGCGCGGATGCTGCAGCGTCGGATCGCTCGGCAGCATCTGCGCGGTGTCGTCGATCGGCGCGCCGCCCGACCCCTGCTGCTCCGACGCGGCTTCCTCCTTGGCTCCGGACCCGCCGCCTTCGCGGTCCGTCCGCTCGTACTGCCACGTCGACGGGTTGTAGGAGGCGGTTTCGTCGTCGTAGCCGGAGAACAACCCGTCGAGATCCTCGGCGTCGCGGAACCGCTCGTCGACGATGAACGAGGCGTTGGTGTAGGCGGTGACGTACTCGCGGAAGTCGAGGTCGTTGCTCAGGATGTAGTTGATGACGCCGCCGAGGAAGGCGATGTCACTGCCCGCCCGCAGCGTGAGGTGCCGATCGGCCAGCGCGCTGGTACGGGTGAACCGCGGGTCGATGTGCACGACCTTGGCGCCGCGCGCCTTGGCCTCGACCACCCACTGAAAACCGACGGGATGGGCCTCGGCCATGTTCGACCCCATGATCACTATGAAGTCCGAGTTGGCGAGGTCTTGCTGGTAATCCGTCGCCCCGCCGCGACCGAAGGAGGCTCCCAGACCGGGAACCGTGGCGCTGTGTCAAATACGCGCCTGGTTCTCGATCTGTAATGCTCCCAAGGCGGTGAACAGCTTCTTGATCAGGTAGTTCTCTTCGTTGTCCAGCGTCGCTCCGCCCAGGCTCGCGATGCCCATGGTGCGGCGCAGCGTGTTGCGGTCGGCGTCGAACTGCTGCCAGCCCTTCTCCCGCGCGTCGAGGACCCGGTCGGCGACCATGTCCATCGCGGTGTCGAGATTGATCTCCTGCCACTCGGTGGCGTACGGCGGGCGGTAGCGCACCTTGGTCAGCCGTTGCGGGCCGGTGACGAGCTGCTTGCTCGCAGATCCCTTGGGGCACAGGCGACCTCGCGAGACCGGACTGTCGGGGTTGCCCTCGATCTGGATGACCTTCTCATCCTTGACGTACACCTTCTGCGCGCACCCGACCGCGCAGTACGGGCATACGGAGTACGCGACCCGGTCGGCGTCGACGGTGCGCGGGGTCAACTCGACCGAGCGCTTGGACTGGGCGGCGTGGCCGCGCCCCAACCGGTCCGGACCCGTGAGCTGGCGGTACACCGGCCACGACTGGAACAACCCCTTGAGGTCCACAGTGCCTCCTTACCCGACGCGACTCCCATCAAACCGCGTTGCGGGTGCAGTTGCCACGAAGCCGACTTACGTCGGCGTTGCGCCTAGTCAGATGGATATGTCACCCGTGGGCGTCGTCAATTGACGTCCGCGTCGGGCACCACGGTGGCGGCAACTCGACCCGATCATGGTTTGCACCCTCTATGGTGCTGCTGTGGCCGAAATCGACCGTCGCACCCTGATGATGATGACCGGAGCCGCCGCCGTTGGCGCGGCCGCACTACCCTCGCCGCTGGCCAACGCCTCGCCGGTACGGCCGTCGCCGCCGGCGCAGCCGCCACCGGACGCGGCGACCGGCGGCTATCTGTTCGTCGACGAGTTCGACGGACCCGCCGGCTCCGCACCTGACCCGTCCAAGTGGATCATCCAGTCCTGGGACGACCCGGTGAACCCGCCGATCGCGGGCCACTACCGCGACGACCGGCGCAACGTGTTCGTCGACGGCAACTCCAACCTCGTGCTGTGCGCCACCCAGGAAGGCGACCAGTACTTCAGCGGCAAGGTGCTCAGCCACTTCCGGGGCCAGATCGGCACGACCTGGGAAGCGCGGATCAAGTTGGACTGCATGCACCCGGGTCTGTGGCCGGCCTACTGGTTGCTGAACCAGGATCCGCTGCCGGACGGCGAGGTCGACATCGTCGAGTACTACGGCAACGAGTCCTGGCCACCCGGCACCACCGTCCACGCCGCCTCCAACGGCAAGACGTGGGAGGGGATGTCGATTCCGCAGCTGGTGGATCCCGCATGGCACAGCTGGCGCACCGAGTGGAGCGAGGACGGTTTCCGCTTCTGGCGTGACTACGTCGATGGCGCCGAGCCCTACTTCACCGTTCCGGCCAAGCCGATCCCGGTCCACGGCCGTCCCGGGGACCTGCGGTGGCCGTTCGGTAAACCCGGCTACTGGCTGCAGGCCATCTTCAATCTGGCGGTCGGCGGTTCGGGCGGTGGCGATCCGCGTCGGGCGCCGTATCCGTCGGTGATGCTCATCGACTGGATCCGCGTCTGGTAGACGTCTCCGCCCGCGGCCGGCTCGCGCGGCTGGAACCGCTGCTCGTCGGCATTCTCGGCGCTGCGGTGAGCCTCGCGGGCGCCGGAAGACCGTCGTTCTGGTACGACGAGGCCGCCACGATCTCGGCGTCTTACAGCCGGCCGCTGCCTGCGCTGTGGCAGATGCTCGGCGACGTCGACGCCGTCCACGGCCTGTACTACGTGCTGATGCACGGCTGGTTCTCTCTCGTGCCGCCGACCGAGTTCTGGTCGCGGGTGCCCAGCGGCCTGGCTGTCGGCGCCGCCGCGGCGGGTGTGGTGGTGCTGGGCCGGCAGCTGTCGTCGCGGGCGGTCGGGGTGGTGGCCGGCGTCCTGTGCGCCATCCTGCCCCGGGCGACGTGGGCGGGCATCGAGGCGCGTCCGTACGCGCTGACGATGATGCTCGCGGTCTGGCTGGCAGTGCTGCTGGTGTGGGCCGCGGGACGCGAATCACGTTGGGCGTGGGCGGCATACGGTGCTGTGCTGGCCGTGTCGATTCTGTTCGACGTCTACCTGGCGCTGCTGGTTCCCGCACACGCCGTGTTCGTGCTGGCGTTCCGGCGCCGCCGGGCGGTGGTGCTGCCGTTTACGATCGCGTCGGGTGCGGGCGTCGCGGTGATGGCTCCGTTTGTCGCCGTGGTCGCCGGGCAGGCCCAGCAGATCAGCTGGATCACGCCGATCGGTACGCGCACGTTCGAAGACGTTGCCGTCCAACAGTATTTCGACCGTAACCCGTACTTCGCGGCGCTGTCGGCGGCGGTGGTGCTCGCGGCGATCGGGGTGTGGGTTTTCGCGAGGCGGCCCAGTGTCGGGGAACGGGAGGGCGTCGTGCTGGCCGTCGCCTGGCTGGTGATCCCGACGACGTTGATCGTGGCGTACTCGGCGGTGCGCGAACCGCTCTACACCCCGCGGTATCTGTGTTTCACCGCACCCGCGATGGCACTGCTGCTGGGCGTCTGCGTCATGGCGGTGGCACGTTCGGGGTGGGTGGCGACGGCCGTCGTGGTGGTGTTCGCCGTGGTTGCGGCCCCCACTTTCGTTGCCGTGCAACGCGGTCCGTACGCGAAGTACAACATGGACTACAGCCCGGTTGCCGACCTGATCTCGACCAAGGCCGCCGCGGGTGACTGCCTGCTGGTCAATGACACCGTCACCTTCCACCCCGCGCCGATGCGACCGCTGATGGCCGCGCGTCCCGACGCCTACGCCGGCCTGGTCGACGTCAGCCTGTGGCAGCGCGCCGCCGACCGCCGCGACGTGTTCGACACGAACCTGATTCCCGAGGCCTCGGTCGGACCGCTCGAACACTGCGCCGTCGTTTGGATCATCACACAGGCCGACCCCGGCGCCCCCGAACACGAAGAGGGCGTGGCGATTCCCCCGGGCCCGTTGTTCGGCGGGACGCGAGCGTTCGCGGTCAGCCACGATATGGGCTTCCGGCTGGTCGAGCGGTGGCAGTTCAGTTTGGCGCAGGTGATCAAGGCCGAACGCTAGCCGATCGCGGAAATGTCGGCGCCGAGCGTACGGTTTTGTACGTAAGCCACGGGACGGGCGCAGGAAAGGACACGCGAATGAGCACAACGCCGCTGGTGCCGCCGTTCAGCCACGACACCGCTGTTGCGAAAGTCCGTGGTGCAGAGGATAACTGGAATACCCGCGATCCCGCACGCGTCGCGAAGGGGTACACACCGGACAGTCAATGGCGCAACCGGTCGACCTTTCTTCAGGGCCGCGAACAGATCATCGAGTTCCTGACCGACAAATGGCAGAAAGAACTCGAGTATCGGCTGATCAAGGAACTCTGGGCCTACGGCGACGACCGCATCGCGGTCCGGTTCGCCTACGAATACCACGACGCCCAGGGTCGGTGGTTCCGGGCGTACGGCAACGAGAACTGGGAGTTCGCCGCCGACGGGCTGATGAAGACCCGCCACGCCAGCATCAACGATGTGCCGATCAGCGAGGAGCAGCGGTTGTTCCACTGGGACCGCTCCGGCCCGCGGCCTGCCGACCATCCGGGTCTGAGCGAACTGGGGTTGTGACGGGACGAGCGCTCAGTCGCAGGTACGAAACGTGCTTTCGCCCGCGCAAGTCCCCGCAGTCACAGTCGCCTCATGAGCCCCGAGCAGAGGGTACTTCGCGACTGCCCGGCTATCAGCGAATTATTCGCTCGGAGCGAATAATTCGCTCTGAGGCGGGCACTTGCGATGGGGAACCCACCAGAGGCCAGTGGGGCTGGTGGAGCCAATGGGATTGCTGATTCAGCGCTCCTGCGGAAGAAGCGTTCGGGTGCCGTCGGCGCCCCGCCGGGTGATCTTTCGAGCGTCGAGGTGTTCGAGCAGCGGCACCGCGACCCGCCGGGTGGTGTTCAGCGCGCGCTTGGCCTCGGCGACGGCGAACGGTTGCGGAAGCGTCGCGAGGATTTTGGCGGCGCGGTCGGCGGCATCGGGGCCGAGGACCACGCCGTCGGCGATCCTGATGAGCCGTCCGGCGCGGATCGCCGCCGCGAGTTCGCGCGGTCCCAGGTTCAGGTCGGCGAGTTCGTCGGCCTCCGGTGCTCGAAACGGCTCGGCCGCCAACCACTCCTCCACCGTGCGCACCGCCTTGTCGACGCGTGCGGGCAACTCGGCGTCCGGGCGTCGCACCGCCCCGTCGGCCACCCGAAGCCCGGTGCCCTCCAACAGCGCGAGCAGCAGTTCGGCGGCGGGCAGACCGGCCTGCCGCCGTAGAGCTTCCAACGGCATTCCCGCCGCGATGTCGTGCCCGGCCGTCCAATCGTTGAGCGCCACGGTCATCTGGTGGCCACGCTGCGTCCACCAGTCGCTGTCGACCACCCACTCCCCGATGCGGGTGCCGTCGGCATCAAATCCCATGGCGCGCAACTCCGTTATCCGGGCACACGGTGGTGGACGCACATGTCCGGTGGCCAGTTCCTCACCGCGCTCGCGTGCCGCACCGCGACGGCGCAGTGCGGGTGGCCGCACGTCGAGCACCTCGACACCCGCGGCGATCCGATGCTCGCCGGGGTCACGCAACAACCCGATGTCGCCCACTCGCAGCGGCAGCGGACGCGTCAGCCGAAGCCGCGCACCCGCCGCGCCGAGCGGCCGCACGTGCACCGGGACGGCCGCCGACCCGATGTGCAGCACGAGCTGCCGATGTAATTCACCGGGTTGCCTTAGCAGAACGTCGATTTCGGCCGTGTCCAACCATGCGCCCGGGGTTCGGATGGTGTCGCCGCGACCGATGTGCCTGCGGTCGACACCGCGCACATTCACCGCGACCCGCGCGATGGCACCGACCTCTCGCCGATCCCGGCCGAGCGACTGCAGGCCCCGAATCGTCACCCGTCGTCCCGCGTGCTCGAGCTCGTCGCCGACACGCAATGTGCCCGCCGCCAGCGTCCCCGTCACCACGGTGCCCGCGCCGCGGACGGTGAACGACCGGTCCACCCACAGCCGCACGTCGGCATCGCGGTCGGGTGGGGGCAGCCTGTCGACAAGCGAAACCACCGCGGCGCGAACGGCTTCCAGGTCCGCGCCGAGCACCACCGGAACGTCGGGCAGCCGCTGGCTGACCTGCGCCAGAGCAGGCGCCGGGTCGGCGAGGTCGGACTTGCTGATCACCACGAGCAGATGCCGGACGCCGAGCGCCCGCAGCGCGTCGAGATGTTCGTCGGACTGGGGCATCCAGCCCTCCGTCGCGGCGACGACGAACATGATCGCGGGCACGGGGCCGACGCCGGCGAGCATGTTCGCGACGAACCGCTCGTGGCCGGGCACGTCGACGAACGCGACCTCACGCCCGTCGAGCGTGGTCCACGCGAAGCCCAGATCGATGGTCAGGCCGCGCCGCTGCTCCTCGGCCAGCCGATCGGGCCACATGCCGGTGAGGCGCTCGACGAGCGTGGACTTGCCGTGGTCGACGTGGCCCGCGGTCGCTACGACGTACACGCCAGCACCGCCTGGGCGAGCAGGCCGTCGTCGTCGGGTGCCACGGTGCGCAGGTCCAGCAGGCACCGACCGCCCTCCAGCCGTCCGACGACCGACGGTGTGCCGGTTCGCAGGGGGGCGGCGTAGGACTCCGGAAGGCTGATCGCGGCGCTGGGCAGCGCGACGTCGGGTGCGCCGCCACCGCCGACTGCGGCCGTGCAGTCGACGGCCTCGGCCCCCGGCAGCTGTGCGGCGAGTTTCTGTGCGCGGATCCGTAAGTCGGAGACGTCGGCGTCGAGCGCCTGCATGACCGGCGGGGGTGGGCCGACAAGTGTGGCCTCCAGCGCGGCGAGGGTCAGCTTGTCGACCCGCAGCGCCCGCGCCGCGGGGTGGCGGCGCAGCCTCTCGATCAGCTCCGCCGAGCCGAACAGCAGGCCGGCCTGGGGCCCGCCGAGCAGCTTGTCCCCGCTGGCGGTGACGACGTCGGCGCCGTCGCGCAGCATCGTGGTGGCGTCGGGCTCCTCGGGCAGCAGCGGGTGCGGGGTGAGCAGGCCCGAGCCGATGTCGGCGACGAGCGGAACGACTTTCTTCCCGTCGCTTCGCTCGCCCCGGACGAGTTCGGCGAGCTCGGGCACGCCGACCGTCGAGGTGAAGCCACTGACCGAGTAATTCGACGGGTGCACCTTGAGGATGAAACCCGTGTCGGGGCCCAGCGCGTCGGCGTAATCGCGCAGATGGGTGCGGTTGGTGGTGCCGACCTCGCGGATGCGCGAACCCGTCGACTCCATCAGTTCGGGCAGCCGGAAGCCGTCGCCGATCTCGATCAGCTCACCGCGGCTGACGACGATTTCCTGGCCCGGGGCCAGCGTCATCGCGGTGAGCAGCAGCGCGGCGGCGTTGTTGTTGACCACGTGCACGCCGCCGGCGGTCGGAACCGCACGGGCCAACGCGGCGAGCGCCCCGCGTCCGCGCCGGGCGCGGCGCCCGGTCTCCAGATCGAACTCCACGTCGGTGGCACCGCTCGCGGTGACGACCGCGTCAACCGCGGCCTTGGACAGCGGCGCCCGGCCCAGGTTCGTGTGCACGACGACCCCGGTGGCGTTGATGACCGGCCGCAGCGTGGCCGCGCTGGTCGGCAGCGATGCGACCGCGTCGTCGGCAACCCGCTCCGGCTCGATCTCACCGGCCCGCGCGCGTTGTTGGGCCTGTCCCACAACGGTTTTCACCAGCGTTCGACCGAGCACCCGCGAGGCCTCGGCCAGGCGCGGATCGGCGAGCAGCGCGTCGGTGCGCGGCACCCGTCGTCGGGGATCGGTCACCGTCGCCCCCGTGATTTGTGTGCACGTTGTTGCGGCCAGCGCACCAAAGCGCACCGAATTCGCATGAAGCCATCATGGCCCAACGGCGTCGATCGGGTACACCGGTGGTGTGTTGATGTCGGTGGGTCACGGCGCGCTCGACAGGTCGGCCCTCGCGCGGTTGCTGGGCGAGGCCGAGGTCGAGGCGCTCGTCGACATCCGCCGCTATCCGAACAGCAGGCACAACCCCGACGTCGAGAGGACCGCGATCACCGAGTGGGCCGGGAAAGCCGGATTGTCCTACCGCTGGGAACAGCGCCTGGGCGGGCGCCGAAGCCTGCCCGCGGGCTCCGAACCCGAGGATCCGTGGTGGCGGGTCAAGCAGTTCGCCGCCTACGCCGCGTACACGCGTACCGAGGACTTCCAGGACGCGTTGGCCGAGCTCATCGAGCAGTCGAAACAGGGGCGCACCGCGATGATGTGCAGCGAGTCGGTGTGGTGGCGTTGCCACCGGCGGATCGTCGCCGACGTGGCGGTGCTGCGGTTCTCGGTGCCGGTCGAACACCTGATGCACGACGGTCGGTTGGTGCCGCACGAGCCGTCCGAAGGGGCGCGGATCCGCGACGACGGCCTGGTGGTGTGGGACGGCTGATCACCGGAATGGGTGGCGGAGGCGGACGGGAATCGAACCCGCCAGCGACAGAATCTGCCGCTCAGCGATTTTGAAGACCGCGCCGGTCACCAGACCGGATACGCCTCCCTGACCCACGGCCCGATCATGCCAGGCAGCATGGAGGCTGTGACGGAGCAGATGACCTACCGACTGACCCAGTACGCGCACGGCGGTGGCTGCGCGTGCAAGATTCCACCCGGTGAACTCGAGGACGTCGTCCGTGGCCTGACCGGCGCCGCGCCGCGCGATCCGGTCGGCGAGCTGCTGGTGGGCCTCGACGACGGCGATGACGCGGCGGCGGTGCGCATCGACGGCGTCGGTTCAGGCGGTGGGCTGGCGCTGATCGCCACGACGGACTTCTTCACCCCGGTGGTCGACGACCCGTACGACTGGGGCCGGATCGCGGCCACCAACGCGCTGTCGGATGTGTACGCGATGGGCGGGCGTCCGGTCGTCGCGGTGAATCTGCTGGGCTGGCCGCGCGATGTGTTGCCGTTCGAGTTGGTCAGCGAGGTGTTGCGCGGCGGCCTGGATGTGTGTGGGACCGCGGGCTGCCACTTGGCGGGCGGGCACAGCGTCGACGATCCGGAACCGAAGTACGGGCTGGCCGTCACCGGTGTCGCCGATCCCAACCGGTTGCTGCGCAACGACGCAGGAAAACCCGGTGTGCCGTTGTCACTGACCAAGCCGCTGGGCGTCGGGGTGCTCAACAGCCGGCACAAGAACACCGGTGAGACGTTCCCGGAGGCGATCGCGGTGATGACCACGCTGAACGCCGACGCCGCGCGGGCCGCCGTCGACGCCGGCGCCGAATGCGCCACCGACATAACGGGTTTCGGATTGCTCGGCCACCTGCACAAGCTGGCCCGCGCCAGCGGCGTCACCGCGGTCATCGACAGCGCGGCGGTGCCCTACATCGACGGCGCGCGAGATGCGTTGGCGCAGGGCTTTGTCAGCGGCGGAACCCGGCGCAACCTGGACTGGGTGGCACCGCATGTCGATCTGTCCGCCGTCGACGAAGATGAGGCATTGCTGCTCGCCGATGCGCAGACGTCGGGTGGTCTGCTGATCGCCGGGGAGATTCCGGGCGCGCCCGTGATCGGCGAGCTGGTGCCTCGTGGCGAGCACACGATCGTCGTGCGCTGAAAGATCAGGCGTTGGCCGTCCAGGCCACGCTGTCGGACTGCGCGTCACGGATGACGGTGTCGGCGGCTTCGCTCCACTGCGCGCATTCGGGTGAGCCGTCGTAGGATCTGCCGGCCGCGCACCGCATGACCATCGCACCGAGCGCGGGCGTCGTCATATGCGGTATCACAAGAAGTTTCACCGAAGCCGAGCGTCCGGCGACGACCATCAGTCGATGCGCCCGGCGCGGGCCGGGACTCTTGGTCCTGGTGCTCGACAGGATCGAGTTGTAGTCAAGCGTGCCTTCGGTGGCCGCCCAGTTCACCCGGATGTCGATGATCTCGCCGAGCGTCTTGTGCAGGGTTTCGATCAGCTCGGGTAGTTCACCGGCGACCGATCCGGTGTGGGGCCACCACGCGCCGTCGATGTCGGAGCCGAGTTTGCGTGCGAGCACGAGGCGGACGGGTCGGGCCAGCCGCCGCGTCCCCGTGAGGCCGTTCATGCCGAGGGTGTGGACGGACCGCGTTCGGGGCGGTCGGAGAACACCGGATTGGTGACGGGTTCGGTGGAGTGGTCTTCGTTCGAGGTGAACTCGGGCTTCTGAGGGTGTGAGAACAGGTCGTTCGACTGCATGTAGCAAGTCCTTCGTTACGTTCCGCAGCGGCCGATGTCGACTGGCGCGCGGTATCAAGACGCAGATCCATCGTGTGGAAAAGACGGCTGCTGACCGGAGACGGCTATCTCCAGGTTACACGCCGGCTTGCGAGGGCCAACGGTCAGCGGGTCGCACCGTTGATCTGCGGCGTGGAGATCATGCCCTTCTCGACGCCCCACATCAGGGCGATGGTGCGGTACTCGCCGGTGGAGATCAGATGCGCCAATGCCTGACGCAGCGACTCCGCCAGCCCGGAGCCCTTGGCCACCGGCCAGCCGTAGGGCGCGGAGTTGAACACATCCCCGGCGGCCTCCAGCGCACCGCCCGAGGTCTTGATCGCGAATCCCGCGACCGGTGAGTCCGTGGCCATGACGTCGACCTCACCGTTGATCAGCGCCTTGGTGAGGTCGTCCTGCGTCACGTAGACGACTTCGTCGATGGGCGCCGAGCCGGCGGCCACGCACTCCTTGCTCTTCGCCGGAATCTCCTCGGTCTCCTGAAGGGTCGCGTACGCCACGCCGATACGGAGCCCGCATGCGTCGGCCGGACTGAACCCGGACCCGGTCCGCTGCGCCCACAGCGTGCCCGCCTGGAAGTAGGTGACGAAGTCGACCGCCTCCTCACGCTCTTTGGTGTCGGTGACCGATGACATGCCGACGTTGAAGTCGCCGGCCCGCACCGACGGCAGGATCGCCTCGAACGCGGTTTCGCGGTATTCGGGAACCAGGCCCAGGGTTCGGGCGACCGCATTCATCAGATCGACGTCGAAGCCGACGATCTGGCCGTCGGCGTCCTTGAATTCGTTTGGCGCATAAGGGGTGTTGACGCCGATGACGAGCTTGCCCGTCGACCGGATGTCCTCGGGCACCGTCGCCGCGATCGATGCCACCGCGCCGTCGGCGGCGGGCGGCGGGGCTGTGGTCTCTTCGATGCTGGCCGGTCGGGCGCTACCGTCTCCCCGCCACTGCAGTACGCCGAACGTGCCCAGCGCGGCGACCAGCACGACCGACGCCGCCACCGCCAACGCCCGGCGCGGCACGCGTCTGACGTTGGCCGGCGCCCGTCGCGCCTGGTGTCTGCCGCTGCCCGCGGTGCGCACCGGCGCGGTGAGCGCTCGGCGGGCGGCGTCGGCCAGGTCGCCGGCTTTCTGGTAGCGCTTGGCCGGCGTCTTGGCCATGCCTTTGGCGATGACCTCGTCGAAGGCCGCCAACCGCGGATCGACCGCCGACGGCTTCGGGACGTCCTTGTTCATGTGGCCGGCGATCTGCTGCTCGAGGCTGTCGGCGGGATACGGGCGAACGCCGGTCAGGCACTCATAGAGCACGCAGGCCAGTGCGTAGATGTCGGCGGTCTGATCGACCGGTTTGCCCTCGAAGCGTTCGGGGGCCATATAGGCCATCGTCCCGAGCGTGCTGCCCGCGGTGGTCAAGCCCTTCTCACCCGCGCTGCGGGCCAAGCCGAAGTCGATGAGGTACACGAATTGGCGTTCGGTGACCAAGATGTTCGACGGCTTGATGTCGCGGTGAATCAGGCCGCGGGCGTGCGCGGCGTCGAGCGCCGTCGCCACCTGTTCGACGATCTTGACCGCCAGCGTCGTATCGAGCGGGCGTTTACCGGCGTCCTTGAGGATGGCGCCCAGGTTGCGGCCCTCGATGAGGCGCATGTCGAGGTAGAGGCGGCCGTCGATCTCGCCGAATCCGTGGATCGGCACGACGTGCGGGTCGTTGAGCCCGGCGGCGGCCTGCGACTCGCGCCGGAAGCGCTGTTGGAAGACCTCGTCGGCGGCCATGGACGGCGGCAACACCTTCAGCGCGACGATGCGGTCGGTCTTGGTGTCGTAGGCGCGATAGACCTCGCCCATACCGCCGCGGCCGATCAACTCCTGCAGCTGGTAGTGCCCGAATGGTGTCGCGTCCACCGTCTCTATTAACCCCTCGACAGCGGCCAACCCCGCATCGTGTGTCGATTGAAGTTACATCATGTTTGCCAGGATCTCTTAATAATCTGCGCCGTTTATGGCCGGCGGCCTCGGGCCTGCCGCGGTGATGCTCCTGGCGGGCTGACGGGGTCCGGTGCGACAGGTTGCTGGCGAGGAGTGATGCCGGTCTTTCGCTTTCGGGTGAGCGTGCGAGAAGTGTTGCTTTTCGGCGGCGCGTCGTGTGCGGACGCGCGCGCTCGCGGAGGGGCGAAAAGAGGTTTGGATGGGCGGCCTCGGTCAATTCCCCTGACGTCCGAGGGAGGCACGATGCAGACGGTCCAACGCGGGTGGTGGCACTGGCGGATGATCCACGCCATCGGTCGAAATCCGCTCGTGCGGAGGACCGATCGCGTCGAGACCCTCGTGATGGTGGTGGCGGTGACGGCCTCGCTGATCGCCATACCGGTCGCCGGGGCCATGGCGACGGCCATCCACGAGGAACGCGGCCGCGCCTACGTTGCAGAAGCCCAGCACCGCTACCCGGTCACCGCTACGGTCACCGCCACGAGCGCGACGCTTCGAGGCACCGATGTCTCCGTCGTACAGGCGAATTGGCGGTTTGCCGGCGTTCAGCACACCGAGCGTTTCCGGTGGGACCGGCCAGTGAAAGCGGGGCAGACCATCGACGTCTCGGTCTATCCGGACGGTCGACGGACGCAGCCTCTGGACCCGTGGTGGCGCGCCGGGGTCGACGCATCCGTCGCGGCCATCTCGTTCTGGCTCGCGGTGACTGCGGTGGCGGCGATGTTCGTCCTCGTCGGCCGGCCGTGCCTGCGGCGGATGCGTTACGCGGCATGGGACCGCGAGATCGCCAGCCTCGCCGACGACGGCGGGACGGCGAACCGTCGCTCCTAACGTTGGCGCTCTCCGTCGCGGCACTCAAGCCGTCGCGGGCACTCGAGCCGTCGCGGGCACTCAATCGGCGCGGCACTCGAGCCGTTGCGGGCACTCAATCGGCGCGAGCGGCCGCCGTTGTACGGCCGAACGCGGCGTGTCGGTGCACAAACACGGTCGCTCGCGGGGGTTGGAGGTGAGCTCGCGGGGGTTGGAGGGGTCGCCCGCGGGGTTGGAGGTGAGTGCGCGCCGGGGTTGGAGGTTTGAGCTCTGCGGATGGTGGTAAAAGCACCGGCATGTTGACCAACCTGAAGAAGTTTTCACCGCTCTTCGTGGCCGGCGCGGCTGCTGCTGCGATTGCGGCCGCACCTGCAGGCTTTGCTTCGCCGTCGTTCCTCCCGACCGGTGGCCCCTCGGGCTGCGTCGACCCCGCGGGCACGGGCTGCGCGGTCGCGCCTGCCCCTGCCCCGGCGCCCGCTCCCGCTCCCGCGCCGGGTGTGTGGACACCGCCGCCGCCTCCGGGCGCTCCGGCCGCGGCCGGTGCTGTTCCCGGCGGACCGGCCGGTGTGGCCGGACCCGAAGGTGCCGCGGGCGCTATCCCCGGCGGCCCCGCGGGCGCGGCCGGACCGCAAGGCGCGACGGGCGCCATCCCCGGCGGCCCAGGTGGCACAGCCGGACCCGAAGGTGCGGCGGGCGCTATCCCCGGCGGACCGTCCGGTGTCGCCGGACCACAAGGCGCCGCCGGGTGCATTCCCGGAGTCGGTTGCGGCAGCGTGCCCGCCACCGACATCCCCTGATCAGTTCTGCGTCGCGGGTGACGTGTCGGCGGTGGCGGATCTTGATGCAGCTTGCTCCGCCGCCGTCGACGCGTCAATCTTTTTCGCCAACACCGTGATTCGCGCACCGCGATGCGGTGTCATGATCACGTGCTTGAGCTTCTGCCGCTCGCCTGCAGAGGTGGTCGTCGCCAGCTCGACGCGCCGCAGCACTTCACGGAGCACCACGCGCATCTCCACCATCGCGAATCCCGCACCGAGACAACGGCGATTGCCGCCGCCGAACGGCAACCACGTCGTCGGGCTCAGCGTCGCGCCGACCATGCGATCCGGATCGAACCGGTCAGGCTCGGGATAGATAGCGGCATCGTCGTGCACCAGCGTGATGCTCGGAACCACCATCACCCCCGCGGGTAGTCGATAGCCGGCGATCTCAACCGGCTCGGTGAGGATTCGGCCGACATCGGGAACGACCGGGCGGATCCGCAGCGTCTCCTTGGCGATCGCGTCCAGATACTCGTCGTCACCGGATTCCGCCGCCCGCACAGCCTTTGACAACACATCCGGATTGCGGGTCAACCGCTCCAGCGCCCAGGACAACCCTGTCGCGGTGGTGTCATGCCCGGCCACCAGCAGCGTGATCAGTTGATCGCGCAACTCTCGATCGCTCATCCCGGCGCCGTCGTCGACCCCCGCACGTACCAGCATCGCCAGTGCATCGGTGCGCTCGGCGAGGTCCGGATCGGCGCGACGGTCCGCGATCTCGGCATACAAGAGTTGGTCGGCGCGATCCATGTTGCGGCGCAACCGTTGCCAGAGTCGATGTCTCAACAGCTTGGGTTTGGCGATCGCCACCGACGCCCACGGCCCGACGTTCAGCAGTTGCGGCATCACCTCGCGCAGCGCCGCCAGTCGTTGCGGGTCGCTGGCGCCGATCACGGTCCGCAGGATCACCTCGAGGGTGATCTCCGACATCTTCGGCGCCACCGAGAACGGCCTGCCGACCGGCCAGCCGGCGATGTTCTCCGCCGCGATCTCGGCCATCACGTCGGCTTGACGCGCCACCGCGTCACGGTGGAACGGCGCCATCATCAGTCGGCGGCGCTCGCGGTGCACCTCGTCGTCGACAACGAGCACCGAGCTGTCCCCCAAGAGTCCCGCCAGCATCGAATTCGCTTCGCCGGCATGGTAAATCCGCGGGTCTCCGGCGAACACCGTCTTGATGTCGGCGGGATCGGAGAGATAGACCATCGAGCCCACCATGGAATTGGTCAACGTGAACACGTTGCCGTAGCGGCGTTGGCAAATCGACACGATCTGCGGCCACCACCGCATCATCAGCAACAGCAGTGCGAACGACGGGAGCCGAGGACCCGGCGGCAGCGCCGTCGTCGTTGTTATACTCATGCCTAATAGAGTACGAGCGGGACGCGCGATATGGAACAGCCGACCGCCAACCGTTCGGTCGAACGCCACGCATAACACCGCCTACACCGGGTAGCCCGATCGTGAACCCAACGGAAGGAGCCCCATGCGCGCCGCCGTGCTCGAAGCGCCCGGCAAGACACCGACGGTCAGGGAATTCGACGAACCCGACGGCCCCGAGACCGAAGTCGTCGACGTTCGCCTCGCCGGCTGCAATCCGGTCGACCTGGCCCTCGCATCCGGCGCGATGGGCGAACCCGTGACGCCTTCGGTTGTGGGCAAAGAAGGTATCGGCACCACCACCGACGGTCACCGCGTGTATTTCGACTCGCCACCTGAACCGTTCGGGTCGTGGGCCCAGCGGTGCCGCGTCGATCCCGCGCTGACGTTTCCCATCCCCGACGCTCTCGACGACGACCTCGCCGTGGCGCTCGGGATAGCGGGACTGGCCGCCTGGCTGCCGCTGACCCGGCACGCCGACGTGTCCGACGGCAAGTCCGTGCTGGTGCTCGGCGCCACCGGCGTGGTGGGCCGCATCGCGGTGCAGGCCGCCAAGCTGCTCGGCGCGAAGCATGTCGTTGGCGCCGGTCGCAACCCAGACGCACTGGAGGAGGTGCGTGAACTCGGCGCCGACGCGGTGGTCCGACTCGGACAGGATGACGACCCCGAGGCGCTGATGAACGAATCCGGCGACGGCTACGACGTCGTCATCGACATGGTGTACGGCGATCCGTTCCTTGCCGCGCTCGACGCGTCCACCGTCGGGGCGACACTGATCACGGTCGGGCAGGGCGCGGGAGCGACCGCCGCCGCCCCCTTTGCCAAGCTGATGGGCCGCACCCACATCGGGCACAACAACAACCTGATGGGTGCCGACGTGATGCGCGCGGGATACGACGAACTCACCGGGCACGCCGCGGCCGGGCGCATCCGCGTCGACACCGAGCGCTACCCCCTCGACGAGGCTCCGCGCGCATGGCAGGCACAGGCCGACAGCCCCCACACCAAGATCGCGATCCAAATCTCATGAGCGCCTATCCCGACTTCGACACCATGCCGATCGGCAAGCAGTGGCGTGCCGGCTCGTCCGGCGAGACCCGGCAGGACACCGACCCCTACACCGGCGATGTGCTGACCGAGATCCCCCAGGCCGACGCCGACGATCTCGATCAGGCGTACGCGATCGCCGAAGAAGCGCAACGGGATTGGGCGGCGCAACCGCCCATGGCCCGCGCTCAGGTGATGCGCGACGCCGCAGACGTGATGGGCGCCCGCAAGGACGAGATCACCGGCTGGTTGGTCCGCGAGACCGGCGGCACCCTCGCCAAGGCCGAACTCGAATGGAGCCTGGTGCGCTCGGTGCTGTGGGAGGCCGCGTCGATGCCCCACCACGTCGAGGGCAAGATCATGCCCTCGGACATCCCCGGCAAGGAGAGCCGCATCTACCGCGAGCCCGTCGGCGTCGTGGCGGTGATCTCGCCGTGGAACTTCCCGATGCAGCTGTCGAACCGCTCGGTGGCGCCCGCGCTCGCCGTCGGCAACGCGGTGGTGCTCAAACCCGCGGGCGACACCCCGGTGACCGGCGGGCTGCTGCTCGCGCGGATCTTCGAGGAGGCCGGGCTGCCGCCGGGCCTGTTGTCCGTGGTCATCGGTTCGGGCTCGGAGATCGGTGACGCGATCGTGGCGCACCCGACCCCGCGCGTCGTCTCGTTCACCGGCTCCACACCCGTCGGCGAAGGCATCGCGGCCAAGGCCGGGATCAAGCGCACCGCGCTCGAACTCGGCGGCAATGGTCCCATCGTCGTGCTCGACGACGCCGATCTCGACCTCGCCGTGCGGGCCGCGGTGTTCGGCTCCTTCTTCCATCAAGGCCAGATCTGCATGATCGGCAACCGGACGATCGTCGACGCCCGCGTGTTCGACGAGTTTCTCGACCGTTTCGTCGACCGGACCAAACAGCTGCGCGTCGGCGATCCGCGCGATCCACAGACCGACCTCGGCCCGATCATCAACAGCTCACAGGTCGAGTCGATCCAGGACAAGCTCGATCGCGCCCGCGGCGACGGCGCCTCCCTGCTGACCGGCGGCGATCCCTTCGGCCCGACCGGCCAGTGCCTGCCACCGCACATCCTCACCGGCTCCAACGACGTGGCGACCGCCCGCGAGGAGGTCTTCGGGCCGGTGATGACGGTGGTCCGGGCCGATGGCGACGAGGAAGCGCTTCGGCTGGCCAACGCCACCGAATACGGGCTGTCGTCGGCGGTCTTCAGCCGCGACGTCGAACGCGCGGTGCGCTTCGCCCGTCGTATCGACACCGGGATGACCCACGTCAACGACGCGCCGGTCAACGACGACGCCAACACGGCGTTCGGCGGGGAGAAGGCATCCGGGATCGGTCGCTTCGGCGGCCAGTGGGCCGTCGACGAATTCACCACCGAGCACTGGATCTCCGTGCAGCACGAGCCGAGGCAGTACGCGATCTGACTTCGCGGTCCCGGTCGGCCAATGAGCCGCTTTCCACGGGTCAGCGGCTAAGTTGACGGCGGGTCGCTACCGACGTGGCCCCCGACCGGAGAAGATCGTTGATACATGCGCGTTGACGGACGGGATATCGCCGTCTCCGGCAGCCTGCTGCAGCCTTTGACGAGGCGGACCAACGACATCGTCCGCGTCGTGCTGGCCGCCTTGCTCCTCGCGGTCGTCATCACCGGCTCGCTGATCACCCGCAACGAGTGGGTGGCGCTGGAACGCTCGATCTCCGAGATCGTCGCGGTTCTGACGCCGACCCAGGCCAACCTGGTCTATCTCGTCTACGGCATCGCGATCGTCGCGCTGCCGTTCGTCATCCTGGTCAGCCTGATCCTGTCACGGCAGTGGAAGCTGCTCGGCGCCTATGCGGCCGCGGCCGTCATCGCCGGCTCCGCCTTGTCGATCAGCGGCCTGGGGCTGACGGCGCCGCGCTGGCACTTCGACCTGTCCGGGCGCCTCGACACGTTCGCCTCCCAATTCGTCGACGACCCGCGCTGGATCGCGATGCTCGCCGCGGTGCTCACCGTCTCCGGGCCCTGGCTGCCTGCCCGATGGCGGCGCTGGTGGTGGACGCTTTTGCTGGCGTTCGTGCCGATTCACCTGGTGGTCAGCGCGGTGGTGCCGGCCCGCTCGCTCATGGGGCTGGCCGCCGGGTGGTTCGTCGGGGCCCTGGTGGTGCTGGTCGTCGGGACCCCGGGGCTGGAGGTGCCCCTCGATGGAGCGGTGCGGGCGATGGCACGGCGCGGTTGCGTCGTCACCGGCCTGCAGGTGGTGCGCCCCGCCGGCGCCGGACCGCTCGTGCTCACCGCCACCTGCCAAGACCAGCAGGCCGCCGCGGTGATGGAACTGTACGGACCGCACCAGCGCGGCGGCGGCGTGCTGCTGCAGCTGTGGCGCAAAGTGCGGTTGCGCGACCGGGAGACCGCGCCGCTGCACGCGTCGATGCGACGCCTCGTCGAGCACCGCGCGTTGATGGCCATCGCGATCGGCGAGCTCAAGATCGCCAACGCCTCGACGATCGCCGTCGCCGCGCTGGACCGGGGCTGGACGCTGTACGCCCACACCCCGCCCCGCGGAATCCCGATCAGCGAGTGCACCGACTCGATACCCGTCGGCCGGGTGTGGGAGTCGCTGCGCGACCTGCACGACTGCCAGATCTCGCATGGCGACCTGCGGAGCAGCGAGATCACCGTCGACGGTGATGCGGTGCTGTTCGGCGGATTCGACAACGCCGAGTACGGCGCCACCGACGCCCAGTTGCGCAGCGACATCGCCCAGCTTCTGGTGACGACGACGCATCTCTACGACGCGGGTTCAGCGGTGCGGGCTGCGATCGACGCGTTCGGCAACGAGGCGGTGCTGACCGCGTCGCGGCGGTTGACCATGGCCGCGATGCCGATGCGCATCCGCAACTCGGTGACCGACGCCAAGGCCGTCATCTCCACCGTGCGCGACGAGGTGAAGCGTCAGACCCGCGTGGACGAGATCCGCACCGAGACCGTCACGCGCTTCACCCGCAGCCAGGTGATCCAGCTGGTACTGCTGGCCGCGCTGGTCTACGTCGCATATCCGTTCCTGTCCTCGGTGCCGACGTTCGTCACCGAACTGCGCACCGCGAACTGGTGGTGGGCACTACTCGGGCTGGCCGCCACGAGCCTGACGTATCTCGGTGCCGCGGCGGCACTTTGGGCGTGCGCCGATGGGCTGGTCAGCCTGTGGGGGCTCATCGTCATGCAGGTGGCCAACAAGTTCGCCGCCACCACGACGCCCGCGGGAGTGGGCGGGCTGGCGCTGTCCGCGCGGTATCTGCAGAAGGGCGGTGTGAGCCCGATGCGCGCCACCACCGCGGTGGCGCTGCAGCAGTCGGTCCAGGTCATCACCCACCTGGGGTTGCTCATCTTCTTCTCCACGGCGGCCGGCGTATCGGCGGACCTGTCGCGATTCGTTCCCAACGTGACGCTGCTGTACCTGATCGGCGGGGTGCTGCTCGGCCTGGTCGGGACGTTTCTGTTGGTGCCGAAGCTGCGACGGTGGCTGTCGACGGCGGTGCGGCCGCGGCTGGAGGAGATGGTCGGTCACCTCATCGCACTGGCTCGTGAACCCCGTCGCTTGGCGATCATCATGGCCGGTTGTGCGGCGACGACGCTGGGCAACGCGTTCGCACTGTGGGCGGCGATCGAGGCCTTCGGCGGTGACACGTCGTTCATCACCGTCACCGTGGTGACGATGGTCGGCGGGACCCTGGCCTCGGCCGCACCGACGCCGGGCGGGATCGGGGCGGTCGAGGCGGCGCTGATCGGCGGGCTGGCGGCGTTCGGCATGCCCGCCGCGGTCGCCGTGCCCTCGGTTCTGCTCTATCGGGTGGTGACGATCTGGCTGCCGGTGTTCGTCGGTTGGCAGGTGATGCGCTGGATGACGCGGACCTCGAAAATCTAGCCGCGATGTCGTGTGCCGCCCATCACCACCTCAATGGTCGGAGGTACTGTTTCACCATCGTGTCGAAGAAAACTGCGCGATAGTCGAATATTCGTCCCTCGATCAGTTTCTAAGGGTGGACCGTGGTGGGAACCTCAGATACACAGCAGAGCTCGACAGACCAGGCGCAGTCGAAGTGGCTGTCCAAATCCGCATCGCAGACCCGCGGGTCGGACAAGAAGGAAGTCCAGTTCCACTACGACATCTCCAATGAGTTCTTCAAGCTCTGGCAGGACCCGTCGCAGACCTACAGCTGCGCCTACTTCGAGAAGGACGACTACACGCTGGAGCAGGCGCAGCTCGCGAAGGTCGACCTGTCACTGGGCAAGCTGGGCCTGCAGCCCGGAATGACGCTGCTCGACATCGGCTGCGGTTGGGGTTCGACGATCCAGCGGGCCGTGGAGAAGTACGACGTCAACGTCATCGGCCTCACGCTGAGCGAGAACCAGAAGCGCCACATCGAGGAGAACCGGTTCGCCAACATCAAGAGCGACCGGAAGATGGAAGTCCGGCTGCAGCCGTGGGAGGAATTCGAGGGCCAGGTCGACCGGATCGTCTCGATCGGCGCATTCGAGCACTTCGGCTTCAACAAGTACGACGACTACTTCAAGAAGACCTTCAACTGGATGCCCGACGACGGCGTGATGATGCTACACACGATCATCATTCCCGAGGACGAGGAGATCAAGGCAAAAGGCCTGCCGCTGACGATGTCGCGAGTGAGATTCATCAAGTTCATCATGGACGAGATCTATCCCGGCGGACGTTTGCCACTGGCCTCGATGGTGCGCGAGCACGCAAACAAGGCCGGCTACACGGTCACCCGTGAGCAGCACCTGCAATCGCACTACGTCAAGACGCTCGATACCTGGGCAGCAAACCTGGAGGCAAAGAAGGACGAGGCCATCGAGATCACCTCCGAGGAGATCTACGAGCGCTTCCGCAAATACCTGACCGGCTGTGCCGACCTTTTCCGGGACGGCTACACCGACGTCGCTCAGTTCACGTGCGAGAAGGCGGCTGCTTAGCCGGTTGAGGAAAAGTGCGATATAAAGCTTGGTCGTTACGGGGTCGTCGGGGTCGCGTAGCCGCATAGGAGGCCAAAGGAATATGTCGGATAGTTCGGGGACGACGATGAAGGTGGCGTACGAGGACGTTCAAGCCCACTACGACCTCTCGAACGACTTCTTCGGCCTGTTTCAGGATCCGACGCGGACCTACAGCTGTGCGTTCTACGAGCGTGACGACATGTCCCTCGAGGAGGCCCAGTACGCCAAGATCGACCGGGCGCTGCGCAAGCTCGACCTGCAACCCGGGATGACGCTGCTCGACGTCGGCTGCGGCTGGGCTTCGGTGATGAAGCGCGCGATCGAGACCTATGACGTCAACGTGGTCGGGCTGACACTGAGCCGCAACCAGCACGCGCTCGGTCAGCAGATCCTCGATGCTGTCGACACGGAACGCTCCCGGCGGGTGCTGCTCAAGGGCTGGGAGGAGTTCGACGAGCCGGTCGACCGCATCGTGTCCATCGAGGCGTTCGAGGCGTGGCCCAAGACGAAGTACAAGGCGTTCTTCGACACCTGCCACCGCGTCATGCCCGCCGACGGCCGGATGGTGCTGCAGACGATCATGGGCCACCCGCTCAAGCGCTGGCCCGAGTTGGGGATCCCGATCGTGATGTCGGACCTGAAGTTCATGCGGTTCATCGCCAAGGAGATCTTCCCCGGTGGCGCCGTGCCGTGCGACGAGGACGTCTACGAGTTCGCGGGGAATGCCGGCTTCACCGTCGCCGAGTTCGACGACATGACCCCGCACTACGTCCGCACCCTCGACACGTGGGCCGAGAAGCTGGAGGCCGCCAAGGATCAGGCGATCGCGGCGACGTCGCAGGAGGTCTACGACCGCTACATGAAGTACCTGCGCGGCTGCTCGGACTTCTTCTCGCGCAACGTCAGCTACGTCGGACAGTTCACGCTGACCAAATAGCCGCTAGTAGGCGCCGAAAACCAACGAGACGTTGTAGCCGCCGAGCCCGAACGAGTTAGTGACCGCGTAGCGGTAGTCGCCGCGGCGCGGGCTCTCGGCGACCACGTCGAGGTCGATCTGCGGGTCGAGGTCCTTGAGGTTGAGCGTGGGCGGAACGACCCCGTCGCGCAGCGCCTGAGCCGTCAACACGGCCTCGATCGCCCCGGCGGACCCCAGGGAATGCCCCAACGCCGCCTTCGGCGCGTACACCGCGGGCGAATGGTCGCCCAGCGCGTTGCGGATGGCCCTGGCCTCTGCCAGATCCCCGTGCACGGTCCCGGTGGCGTGCGCGTTGATGTGGTCGATGTCGGTGGCCGTCAGGCCGGCCAGTTCGATCGCCCGGGTGATCGCGTCGCTTGCGCGCTCACCGTGGGGATCGGGCTCGGTGAAGTCATAGGCGTCCGAGGTCATGGCCGCGCCCATCAGCCGGGCCAGCGGTTTCGCACCGCGCGCCTTGGCGTGCTCCTCGGTTTCGATGATCATCAACGCGCCGCCCTCGCCGAACACCATGCCGTCGCGGTCCTTGTCGAAGGGTCGGCAGGCGCCTGCGGGGTCGTCGTTGCTGGTCGACAGCAGCCCCTGCAGGCTGAACGCCGCGATCGGCACCGCCTCGATGTGGGTCTCCACCCCGCCGCAAATCACCATGTCGGCCTCGCCGAGGATGAGGTGTCGCCAGCCCTGCGCGATGGCCGCGGCACCCGAGGCGTCGGCCATCACCGGCGAGATGATGCCCGCCTTCGCTTTCCTGTCCAGTCCCACCGCGGCGGCCGCCCCATTGGGCATGTACATCTGGATGGTCAGCGGCGACACGGCGCGCAGGCCCTTCTGCCGCCAAAGATCGTGCTGGAGCGGGATCTCCTCGGTGCTGCCGAGCGCAAGCCCGACCGACACCGCCAGCCTGCGGGTGTCGACGTCGGGATTGCCCGCGATCTCCCAGAGCCTGCGGCTCAGCACGGTGGACATCTTCTGCATGTATGACGTCCGGCGCCGTTCGACCCGGTCCAGGTGCTCGTCGAGATCCTCGAGGATCGCGCCCCCGATACGGACCGGGGAGTCGAACTCGTCGACGAACCACTTGTCCAGCGCCCGGATGCCGCTTCGACCCTGCTGTAGCAGCTGCCAGGTCTCTTCGGCGTCGGTGGCCAACGCTGTCGTCGAGGCGACAGCGGTCACGACGATGTCGGGAAATCCGTCGCCAGTCCTGAGCGCGGCCATGCCGGATGCTCCTCGTTGTTCGAATACGTTCGGGTAATACTGAATATTAAGACCCTCCAAAACGATGGACGACTTGTGTCTGAACTCAATGTGCTCGGCGAGCCGCTCCAGCCGTGCAGTTCTGACCCGATGACCGGCTTCTACCGGGACGGGTGCTGCTCGACCGGGCCCGAGGATCTGGGGAGCCATACCATCTGCGCGGTGGTGACTGCGGAATTCCTCGGGCACCAGCGGTCCATCGGCAACGACCTGTCCACCCCGCGACCGGAGTACCGCTTTCCCGGTCTGCGGCCGGGCGACCGCTGGTGCGTCACCGCGGTGAACTGGTTGAAGGCCTACCAGGACGGCTTCGCCGCGCCGGTGGTGCTGGCGTCGACACATGAACGCACGCTCGAGGTCATCTCGCTCGAAGCCCTGCGCGAACACGCGGTCGACGTGCCCGACGATCTCGGATCTCTCTAGCCACTTCGTGCGGCGATCCGGTCAACGGGACCGCTCGACTCACGCTCGTCGGTACGGCGCGCGATTCGCGGGGAATTCCACTGCTCCCCGTTGGGCCGGATTCTTGATGGGCACGTTGACGGGTTCGTCACCGACCGTCAACGCCTGCCCGTAGTGGGTGAGTTGAACCGGGTCACCCGATTGGAGTCGGTACGTGACTTCAGAAGCGGTCATCTGCACCGACAGGCAACTGCCGCGCCAGAGAATTGTGAACTTCATGCGATTCAGCGCGTTCGGAAGTGCGGGCGCAAAGGTCAACTCCCTACCGCGACAACGCATTCCACCGAACCCGGCCACGCAGACCAGCCATGTTCCGGCGAGCGCGGCGATATGCAGACCGCTGGAGACATTGCCGTGCAGATTGTGCAGATCGATGAATGCGGTTTCGACGAGGTAATCGTAGGCGAGCTGCAGGTAGCCGACCTCTGCGGCGATCACCCCCTGCGCGGAAGCCGACAAGGACGAGTCACGGACGGTCAGCGCTTCGTAGTACTCGAAGTTGCGGAGCTTCTCCTCCTCGGTGAAGGCGTCACCCCGCAGATACATCGCCAGCGTGAGGTCCGCCTGCTTGATCACCTGAGTGCGATACAGCTCGAAGTACGGATAGTGCAGCAGAAGTGGATAGTCGGTGGCAGACGTCGCGGCATAGTCCCACAGCGCCATCCGGGTGAAGCTTTCCGACTGCTCGTGCACTCCCAGATCGGGATTGAACGGCACCACCATGTTGGACGCCGCGACCCGCCATTGGGCGGTTTCTTCGGCACTGACCTCGAGACTGCGAGCGACCGCCGGGCACCGCTCACACGCATCGGCGGCTTCGGTCAGATTGTGCTGCGCCATGAGGTTGGTGAACAGGTTGTTGTCGACCAGCGCCGTGTATTCGTCGGGTCCGGTGACGCCGTCGATGCGGAACTGCCCGGTGGAATCATGGTGCCCGAGGCTCACCCACAGGCGGGCGGTTTCGACGAGAAGTTCCATACCGCAATCGTTTTCGAACTGCTGATCTCCGGTCGCCGCGATGTATTGTGCCGTCGCGTAGGCGATGTCGGCCGTCACGTGGACCGCCGCCGTGCCTGCCGGCCAGTAGCCGGAACATTCTTCACCGTCGATCGTCCGCCACGGAAACATGGCTCCGCTGTGCGCGAGTTCATCAGCGCGCCGTTGAGCCTTCTCCAGTGTCGAATGCCGCCAGCGCAGAGCGGCCGCAGCCGCCTCCGGCATGGTGTGGGTCAGCACGGGCAGCACGTAGGTCTCGGTATCCCAGAACGCGTGCCCGCCGTAGCCGGTACCCGTCAGGCCCTTCGCCGATATGGGTCGACTCTCCCCTCGGGCGCCGGCCTGGAGCACTTGAAACAGCGCGAACCGAATCGCGTGTTGGAGTTCTGGATCCCCGTCGATCTCGATGTCTGCGTGGGACCAGAAGGAGTCGAGGTACTCGCGTTGCCGTCTGAGCAGGTTGTCCCATCCGGTCTGCTTCGCCGCCGCAAGCCCGGCGTCCACCTGCGCGCGCAATGGCGGCGTGGAGCGCCTGCTCGACCATCCGTACGCGAGGAACTTCGTCATCCGCAGCACCTGACCCTTGGGCAGGTCGACGGCAACGGTCATCCGCGCGAGGTCTTCTTCGGCCCGAATATCGCATGAACTTCCCGGGATGTCATCGAGCTGATGATCCATTCCGGCGGCCACACGTAATCCCGAGCGCCTGGTGTGATGAACCAGCACTGCCGACTTGTCGGTCGCCGCAGCGAAATTCGCAATCAGGGGTCGATCCAGTGCCGCCGCCAGCCGAGGGTCGTCACCAGGGGTCGCAACCGCCTCGTTGGCCAGCAGATCGGATTGCACGACCAGTTCCAACATCGAGTCCAACGGCTCGACCTCGTAGCGGATCGCGGCCACGGCGCGTTGGGCGAAGGAGACCAGCCGCTCCGACTTGACCCGTACGCACCGCCCTGTCTGGGAGGCCCATACGGTGTTGCGGCGCAGTGTGCCCGCGCGGAGATCCAGACTGTATTCGTGTTCGATCACTCTGCCGTAGCGCATGTCCATCGGCGAATCCTGAACGAACAGTTGAATGATCTTCCCGTCGGTCACATTCACGACGGTCTGGCCATCTTCGGGGTAGCCGTATCCGCCTTCGGCATAGGGCAATTCGTGATTCTCGTAGAACCCGTTCAAGTAGGTACCGGGGTACCCAGCGGCTCGCCCTCGTCGAGGGTTCCACGCAACCCGATGTGGCCGTTCGACAAGGCGAATATCGATTCGATGTCGGGCAACGAGTCGAGCTCAAAGCCGGACCACCGCAATTCCCAGGGAGAAACCCGAAGGTCGGCAGGGGTTGTCATGGCGCCATTATCGTCACCACCCGGCCGTCGCATGACCGGTTCGGGAGTCGATGCAGCTCCGAGGGCCCGGCGGCTCCCGCAATTCGCGGCGCGTTGACGTGATTGTCGGGATAATCGACACATCGTGCCTGACGCCGAACTGATCGACCCCGACACCACCGAAGCCGGATCCGAGACGATCGCCGGTCAGCGCCCCACAACCGGCACGAGCCAGACGATCACATGTCCGACGCCACGCTGAGCCTGGTGATCGTCGGCGTCGCGATCGCATTGTTCATCTGGAACCGGCTTCCGGTCGAGGTGGTCGCGATCGGTGTCGCGTTGACTTTGTACTTCACCGGACTGATCGACACGAGAACACTCTTCAGTGGGTTCGGCGACGCGGTGATCGTGTTCATCGCATCACTGTTCGTCGTCAGCGAGGGTCTGGAGGCGTCCGGGGTCACGGCCTGGGTCAGCGGGACGCTGGCCCGATTGGCGGGACGGGCTTACACCCGCTTGGTGAGCACCGTGTTGGCGCTGGGTGCACTGGTCAGCGCAATCATCACCGTCAACGGTGCCGCCGCGGCGTTGGTACCGGTCACTACCGCGGTGGCGCGCCGCGCCCAGATCCCACCGTCAAAGGTGTTGATCCCGTTGGCATTCGGCTGTAGCGCGGGAGCTGACGCTCGGCGGCAGTCCGGTCAATGTGCTGGTTTACGACGCCTCACGCGCCTATGGGGGGCCCGGGTTCGGCTATTTCGAGTTTGCGCTCGTCGGGGTCCCGCTGGTGCTGGTGACCATCCGAGTGGCTGTGGCTTTCGGCCCTCGGCTTCTGCCCGACCGCGAGTCGACGACCTTGCCCAGCGATTTCAGTGACTACCTACCGCGCATCGTCGACCATTGGGGTTTGGACCGTCGCCTGTTCCGGTTGACGGTCGGTGAGCGGTCGGCGGCGATCAACGTGCCGGCGCGCGATCTCGTCGCCGCGCACGGCGCAGGCACCGGCTCGTCAGCCGGTGACCAGCTGACCTTGGTGACCACCCAGACACACGGCGGTCGGATCGCCGACGACCATCACCGGCTGGAACCCGGGGACGTGCTCGTCGTCGAGGGCGATGACGAGATCGTCGCCGCGTTCGCCGACCACGCCGGATGCTCGATCGAGCACCTGGTGACCCGGCCCGACGACGACCTGCTGGGCCGCGACAGCGGTCTCGCGGAGCTGGTGATCCCCCCTCGATCAAACTGGTTGGGCGTAAAGGCTTTCCCCGGACTATCCGTTGCCGGGGTCACCGTTTTGTCGGTGCATCGAATGAACGCCGACGCCGGCCCACGTGTCGTCGAGCTGTCCCAAGGTGACACCATCCTGGTGCGTGGCCAATGGTCCGCGATCGACCGGTTGACCGCCTCCGGCATGCTGGTCGTCGATTCGACCGAGGACGTACGGCGGCAGACCGTCGCGCTGGACCGCTCGGCGCCCCGAGCGCTTGCTGTGCTCGCGGCGATGGTCGGTTTGCTCGTGACCGGGATTGTGCCGCCGGCGGTGGCGGCCTTGCTGGCTGCACTGGCCATGGTGGCGTTGCGCGTGGTGCGGACAGACCTGGTGTACCGCGCGATTCCGTGGCAGACGATCATCGTCATCGGCGCGCTCATCCCGCTGTCCACGGCGATCCAGACCAGCGGGGCCGCAGAGCAGATCGCCACGCCGATCGTCGACGTGGTGGGAAGCCACAGCCCATATTTACTGCTGAGCCTGCTGTTCGTGCTCACCGCGCTTCTCGGCCAGTTCATCTCGAATGTCGCCACGGTGTTGGTCGTGATACCGATCGCGGTGGCGGCCGCGGTCGACAGCGGTGTCTCGGTACAGGCGACGCTGATTCTGGTGGCGCTCGCGGGGGCGGCATCTTTACTCACTCCGATTGCGACACCGGCCAATATGATCGTGATGCATCCTGGTGGTTATCGTTTCAGCGACTACTGGCGGCTCGGCATTGTCACGATGGTGGCGTGGTTCGTTGTCGCGATGGTGGTGATCCCGTTGTGGTGGCCACTTGGGTGACGAATCTGCCCGAACCGTCGCGCGCGACGCGACATCGTCGAACTATGGAGCTATGACGGAGTCATTGAGGGGACGGTCCAACAAGGTCAGCATCGTCGGTATGGGCGGTGTCGGTACCGCGATCGCCTATGCCTGCCTGATTCGCGGATCTGCGGGATCTCTGAGCCTCTACGACATCGACGCCAAGAAGCTCCGCGCCGAAGTGCTCGATCTGAACCACGGCAGCCAATTCGTTCCGCACTGCCCGATCAACGGTTCTGACGACGTCGGCGTCACCGCCGGTTCCAAGGTCGTGATCGTCACGGCCGGCGCCAAACAGCATGAGGGCCAGAGCCGGCTGGACCTCGCGACCAGCAATGTAGCGATGGCCCAGGCGTTGACCCCGCAACTGCTCGAGCACTCGCCCGACGCGATCATCATCTTGGTCACCAATCCGGTCGACATCGTCACCTATGCGGCGGTTCGTTCAGTCGACATCCCCTCGGGACGGATCTTCGGATCCGGGACCGTGTTGGATTCCAGCAGGTTTCGCTATCTCATTGCCGAGCGCGCCGATCTGGCCATCGCCAATGTGCACGGATACATCGTCGGCGAACACGGCGACTCGCAGATCTCGTTGTGGTCGACCGTGTCGATCGGCGGTGTGCCTGCCGAGCATTTCCGCATCGGCGGCGCGGCGGTGTTCGACGAAGCCACGCGCAACCAGATCTCGGCGGACGTCGTCAATGCCGCCTACGAGATCATCGCCGGAAAGGGCGCGACCAGCCTGGCCATCGGGTTGTCGACCGCGCGAATCGTCGAGGCGATCCTGGGTGACCAGCACCGCGTGCTGCCGGTGTCGACCGTGCAGAACGGCGTATACGGGATCAGCGATGTGTGCCTGTCACTGCCGACGGTCGTGACCGCCGCGGGTGCCGGTCAGGTACTCGAGCTGTCCCTCTCGGAGTCCGAACTCGCGGGCCTGCGGGCGTCTGCGGCAACCCTGAAGCAGGCGCAGACGTCGTTGGGCCTGTAGTCACATCGGAAGTGGAGGCGAAGATCGACAACCGACGAAGCGGTCTGCCCGATCTCGACGCGCTGGTCGACGCGACACCCGCCAGCCGCGATCGAGTCGTCGACTTCTTACGGGCGGCGAGCATCTGCGTCGTCGTCCTGTGGCATTGGTCGCTTTCGATCACCCACTGGGACGGCGACTACGCGCTCGTCATGCCCAATCCGATCGGCTACGTACCGGGCAAATGGATGGCGACGTGGGTGCTGCAGGTGATGCCCGTGTTCTTCTTCGTCGGCGGCTACGCCAACCTCGCGGGTTGGGAGGCGGTCACCCGGGCGGGCGGCGGTGCGGCGAAGTTCCTCGGGGCACGGATGCGACGGCTGCTGACACCACTCGTACCGTTCCTGGCGGTCTGGCTGGTCTTCGATCTCATCGTGCAGGCCACCGGTCGGCGCGGTGTACTCGAGTGGGGCATCGTCGTGTTCGTCCCCCTGTGGTTCATCGGCGTCTACGCCGGGGTCGTCGCCGCCGTACCGCTGACGGCCCGCCTGCATCAGGCTTGGGGCTGGCGGGTATTGGCGGTCCTCGCCGCGCTGGTCCTCGGTTGCGATTTCCTGCGGCTCGGCCTGGACTGGGGCGGGCCGGCCCCGGGTTTGGTCGGTTCGGCCTGCGTGTGGCTGTTCTGCCACCAGCTCGGCTACTTCTGGCGCGACGGAACGCTGATTGCCGGCGGCCGCCGACTCGCGGCCGCGGTGGCCGCTGCGGGTTTCACCGGACTGGTCGTCCTGACCACGTTCGGGCCCTACTCGCGGTCGATGGTCGCCGTGCAGGGCGAGGACACCAGCAACATGTTTCCGACAACGGCGCCGATCGCGGCGCTAGCCACCTTCCAGCTCGGGCTTGTGATGCTCGGCCGGCCTCGGCTCAACGCCTGGCTGCAGCGCCGCGGACCCTGGCGGGCGGTGGTGGCGGCCAACGGCGTGACCATGCCCGTGTTCACCTGGCACATGACCGCGCTCGTGGTGTTCTTGTGGCTATATGAGCGAGCGGGATTCGTATTGTCGAGCGAGCCGACTGCGGCGTGGTGGCTCACCCGACCCGTGTGGATCGTGGGCCCGGCCTTGGTGCTCGCCGTGATCTTGGCCGTGCTTGCTGCGAGTCGACTCACCGTCCGCCGGTGGTTCTTTCGCGATCGGCAGGTGTGAGCGCGACCAAGGCCGCGCCGACGGTGAACAGCGTCAGCCACTGGGTCCACGGCATCTCCTCGAGCACGTTGAGCATGCCGAACTCGCCGTCGGAATAGGTGGCGTTGGCCACAAGCCAATGCCCCACCACGACAAGGCCTATCGCCGACACTCGGTAGAAGTCCACCGACAGGTCGCGCTCTCCCATACCCGCCTCCGGTCTGGTCACCTCAGCCGCGCATGACGAGGGCGAGATCACGGTTGTCCATCCAGCGCTGCTCGGCGGGCCGCTGCGCATCCTCCTCGATCAGCGTCGGGTAACTAGTGAGGTCGGTGAATCGCAGTGTGCCGGATTGGAATCCGATCATGGCGCTGGCCCGCCCGCCGGCTTCGAGCTGCTCGGAGAGGAATTCCATACAGCGTGCGGTCATGATCGTCGTCTGTATCCGGTCGAACGGCGAGGGGTTGCCACCTTCCTGGGCGTGGCCGAGGGTTTCCGCCCGGGCGTCGAACAGGCCTCCGCCTTCCTTTTGGAACAGCGACGTGATGAACTCCGTGGTGTAGACGCGATCGGAACCTTCGCTGCGGACAATCAAACCAACCCTCTTACCACCTCGGAACCTGGCCGTGAGGGCGTGGACATCGGCGGTGAGGCCGTCCAGTGTGATGCCGTCTTCCGGTAGGTAGATCCGGTCGGCGCCGGTGGCCAACCCGCCGACCAGAGCGAGAAACCCGCAGTCGTGGCCCATCACTTCGACTACGAAGACTCGCCGGGTAGCGACCGCGGACCCCCGTATCTTGTCGACATCGGCGACAATGCTGTTGAGCGCCGTGTCGCTGCCGATGCTCAACTCAGTTCCGGGCACATCGTTGTTGATGGTCATCGGCATACACACGATCGGAATGTCGAGAGCAGGGTATTCGTCCCGGTGCCGCTGCAGCTCGTACGCGGCCCGGTAGCCGGCCCACCCACCGGCCACGAGGAGCCCGTTGATTCGTTGGGCCGCAATCTGTTCGGCGATCTGAGCGATGGCACCGGCCCCGGGAACGTAGCGATTGGTGCCGATCTCGGCGCCTCCCTCCGACACCCAGCCGCTGACGTCCATCCAGCCCATCTCGTGAACGTCACCGTCGCGTAGCCCAACAAATCCGTTGTTGGCCGCAAGGATGGTGTAACCCCGGTCGAGACCGATCCGAACGGCGACGCGCACGGCAGCGTTCATCCCGGGCGCCGGTCCGCCGCCGTGTACCACCGCGATCCGACAGCCTCGGTCCGGGTCGTTTCGCGGCGCGGCCTGCTGGATCGTCTGCAGAATCCGGTATGACTCTCCGAAACTCCCGCCGCGCAGCTTCATCGTGCCGTCGTAGTCATGTGACTTCACGCGTTCGGCAACCTCTTGCGTGCGCGCGACGCATTCCATCAGTGGCGAGGTGATCACCCGGTTCCCCTGCAACCCGATCAGCTGGGCGGGTCCGTGTGGCTCGTCGGCGAACAGCCGTTCCACAGCGCGATAGCCGAACTGCGTGGCCAGGTATCGGTCGAAAGCGCTTGGTGCGCCGCCACGTTGCACATGCCCCAGCACGGTGACTCTGACGTCCTCACCGAGCTCGTCCTCCAGCAGCGTCCGAACCTGCTCCGCGGTGATCGGAATGCCGTCGCGGTCGCGCGCACCCTCTGCGACCACGACCACGCTGTGGCGACGACCGATGGAGCGGCCGGCCTTGATGTCCCGACACATCTGCGCACGCCAGTCCGCGCTCGGCGGGTGCTCCGGGATGAGGACCCAACTCGCCGCCGTGGCCAGCGATGACATCAGCGCGAGGTAGCCGCAATTGCGTCCCATCACTTCGACCACGAATGTGCGCTGGTGGCTGGCCGCTGTGCTGTGCAGGGCGTCCAATGCGTCGATGATCCGGTGCAAGGCGGTGTCGGCGCCGACCGTCATGTCGGTGCCCGACATGTCGTTGTCGATCGATCCGACCAGACCAGCAAGCCTCAGGAAGGGATGTTTGTCCGCCGTGTCTTGCGTAATAGTCCCGGCATCAACCAGTTCAGCGAGCAGCTCGGCCCACTCCTGACGGAACAGGTTGGCACCGGCAAGACTTCCGTCGCCGCCGATCACCACGAGCGCGTCGATTCCGCGCTCGACCATGTTGCGGGCGGCCTCGCGGCGGCCTTCGCGGGTCCTGAACCGCTTCGATCGGGCGGTCCCGATGACGGTGCCGCCCAGGTGCAAAATCCCATCGGCGGCAGACGGTTCCATGCGCCGAATGAGGTCACCGCCGGTGACGAGGCCGTGATATCCCTCATGAACAGCGAACACGTCGATGCCCCGGTGGGCAGCGGTGAGGACGACCGCGCGCACAGCCGCGTTCATGCCAGCAGCGTCACCGCCGCTGGTCAGGACGGCGATGCTCGATGGTGCAGACTTGACTTCAGACATCTCGTCGGCCTCCGTGCCGCTCGCGGATGAACACTCCGTTGGCTGTGCTGATCATCGCGTATTGCGGCAGGCGACGCGGTCCCGGGGGAAAGGCACAACCCCGATGGTGCCCCCGCACCCGGTGCTTCGTCGCCATGATGCGAATCTTCGCTCCCGGAAAATTGCGGCAGGGGCATCCCCCGGTTTGCGCAGCGGCGACCTAAGCCGCATTTAGCGCGCATTCCGGTCGGCGATCGCTCGATTCGTCATACCGTGAGCGGATGACAGATCAGATACCCGCAGTGAGCACCGGGCATCCACCCGGCGCACTGATGCGCTTTCTCAACCCGTCGCTGCGGTTCCTGTTGCGCACTCCGCTGGCCGGCCCGTTGGGTAATCAGTTCATGGTGCTGAACTTCAGAGGCCGAAAATCCGGGCGGCAGTTCTCGATCCCGGTGACCGCGCACCACATCGACGGCGGGCTCTACGCGATAGCCAACACGGTGTGGAAGAACAATTTCCGGGACGGCGCGGACGCGGAGGTGGTGCACAGAGGCACGGCGCGGAAGATGCGTGGCGACCTCATCACCGATCCGGGGGTGGTGGCCGATTTGGCGCAGCGGCTCGCACAGTCTTACGGCCCCAGGCGTGCGCAGACGACCATGGGTCTGAAGTTCCGCGACGGAGGCATTCCGTCGGTCGAGGATTTCGCAGAGGCGGTGCGGCGGGAGGGCATCGCTGCAGTGCGGTTCAGCCCCGCGTGACCGAAATGTCTGCCCTTCGCCCCCCGGTCAGCCGGCGTCGACCGAAAGGCTCTGCTCGAAGTCGAACACGTTCTGAGGATCGTATTTCGCCTTGATCGCGCGCAACCGCCCCACATTGTCGCCCCAGTACGCCGATTCCCATCCCGGCATACCGGCGTTCGGGACATTGACGTAGGCGCCACTTACATACGGCTTCAGGGCTTCCGCGAACTCGGCGCACCACGTCAGGCACCCGTCCGTCAGCGGATCGTCGGAGGCCGAGACCCCGCCGCGGATACCCCACCCCGCACCGGGTTCGGCGTAGAACAGCGCATCGCGGTGCGCGAACGCGGAACCACCGGGCGGCTCACTTGTCCGCACTGCGCCACCGAAGGCATTGGTGAAATAGTTGCAGTCCGGTGTCGGAGCCCTCGACATGAACGATGCGACGAGGTCGATGGCTTCCGGCGGATA
The DNA here is from genome assembly GCF_001570485.1 of Mycolicibacterium novocastrense. Taxonomy (GTDB): domain Bacteria; phylum Actinomycetota; class Actinomycetes; order Mycobacteriales; family Mycobacteriaceae; genus Mycobacterium; species Mycobacterium novocastrense. Next base: position 30,418 of record NZ_BCTA01000023.1, on the reverse strand, counting down.
CGGCTCATAGATGAACTGCGACAGGAACTTCCAGTTCGCGGCTTCGTCGGCGGGTGGTATCTGGAAGCCAGCGTAGACATCCGCCCACCGCGCGTCGGCGGTCGAGATGTGCGGCTTGCCGACAGCGAGGATCGGCGCCAGCATCTGCTTGGCATCGGTCTCGGACCCGTCGGTCAGTACCGCGACCAGCACTATCTCCTCGCGGCGGATCTCCAACTGGCTGGTGAGCCGATCGTCGACGTGTGGGGCGCTGTGCTGCCATGCGTCGAAGACCGGCGGCAGCTGCTCGAGCCCCGACCACGTCGCCACGACATGGATGGCTTGCGTCAAGGGATGGATGCGGTAGGTCAGCGATGTGACAATGCCGAAATTGCCGTTGCCGGCGCCGCGTAATGCCCACAACAGATGGGGGTTGTTCTGCTCGTCGGTGATGATCGCCGTCGCGCCGTCGTCGCCCGAAGCCACGACGACTTCCGCCGCGAGCAGATTGTCGGACGCCATACCGTATCGGCGGGTGAGCAGACCGAAGCCGCCGCCGAGGGTCGCACCGACAAGCCCGACGGTACCTTCGGTTCCCGTCGGCGCGGCGAAACCGGCCGCGCCGAGCGCTGTGACCGTTTCCAACTGCGTGAGTCCGGCGCCGACGGTGGCAACCTGTGAGGCCGCGTCGATGGCGGTCGACTTCATCCGGCTCACATCGATCACCAGGCCGTGGTCGACAGCCGACCAGCCCTCCAGGCTGTGCCGTCCGCTACGTACCCGCAGGGGCACACCGTTGCGTCGCGCCCATGCCACGGCGTTCACCACATCCTGTGCGCCGGTGCAGAACACGACCGCATCGGGTTGCGGAGAGAACAGGTGGTTGTAGCCGATTCGGGCTGCGTCGTAGCCCGAATCGCCAGGCCGCACAACGTCTCCCGTCAGCGTTTCGGTCGATCCTTCAGTGCTTGAAGACATTGAGTTCTCCGGGTACGGTCTCGAGGACGTCACGGTTGAACATGCGCAGCTTGACGAAGTACAACCCACCGAGGACGAACAACCCGCCCACGATCACCGTCAGAACGGGCGCCGAGGGAGTGTTTGAGCTCCGGTTCGTAGCCGCACTCCTCACAAATTCGTCGGCAAGTTCGTCGTCCGGTGCGACCGCTGTCATGGATTGACCTTCCGAAGGCTGAGGACAGTGAAACGAACGTACAGACCGGCGCGAAAATAAGCGCGGAATTGACGTCTATGGAATATTCGGTGCCCTACTGTTCATCTAGTGCAGGAGGGGCGGATGACCACAGAGGACGTCGTGCATGGTCGGTCCGCCGAGGACGAGTCTCGGGAATGCGGCTACACGCCTGAGCTGAAGCAGTCTCGGCTCGTTTCAGGTGTTCGCGATCTCGTTCGCGTTCATCTCGGTCGCCGTCGGCGTATTCGCCAGTTATGGTGCGGTGCTTCAGAGTTCGGGACCTGTCGGCATCTGGCTGTGGTTGGTTGCGGCGGTCGGGCAGACGCTCGTAGCTTTGGTGGTCGCGCAGTTCGCCGCCCGTATCGCGCTGAGCGGGTCCTCCTATCAGTGGGCGTCGAGGTTGGCGAACCCGAAGGTCGGCTGGTTCTTCGGGTGGCTGACGTTCTGGTTTCTGGCCATCGGAGTGGTGGCGATGGACAATGCGCTCGCCAGTCAAGCGCTGATGCCGCTGCTGGGCATCGCACCGGATGAGGATGTCGCCCGGCTGATCACGCTGGCGCTGCTGGCGATGCAAACGGTGCTCGTCATCGCATCGACCCGACTGCTCGGCGTGGTCACTTCGACCGCGGTCGCACTCGAGTTGACGATCGTCGTCGTGCTGGTGATCGTCCTGGGGGCGGTGATGGTGCACAGCGGCAGCGCAACCGTCGACAATGTCGTCTCGCGGGGTGTCGCCGCCGGCGCATCCGACTACTTCGCGATCGGTGGCGGCTTGATGGCGGGGATGGTGATGGGACTGGTGACGCTGGTCGGATTCGACTCGGCGGCCAATCTGGCCGAGGAGGCCAAGGATCCGTACCGCAGTGTCCCCCGGGCGATCGTCTCCTCGGTGATCGCGTCGGCTGTCCTGGGCTTCATCTTCATCTTCGTTCTCACCGTCGCGATCAAGAGCATCCCCGAGGTCAGCACCAGCGAATCACCCGTCGCCATGATCATTCGCGGTCAGCTGGGGCCCGTCACGGAGCGAATCCTGTTGTCGGGTATCGCGTTCGCGATGTTCGGTGCGGCGATGGTGATGCTGGCCTCGTGCTCACGCATCGTTTTTGCCATGGCACGCGATTCACGCTTTCCCGGCTATACCCTGTTCCGGCGGGTCAACCCGAGAACACGTACACCGATTCCCGCGACCGTGCTGATGTTCGTCGTGGGTGTCGCCCTCATGGTGGCGCTGCCCGGTCAGGCGCTGCTGCAGCTGATCGTCGGGTCGACGATCCTGCCGGCGCTGATCTATGGAGCCATCACGGTGCTGTACCTGTCGGTGCGAAAGCGGTTGGGCAGCAGGGAGGGTGCGTTCGGACTAGGCCGCTTCGAGGTACCCGTGGCGATCGCCGCCCTCGTCTGGGTGGTGTTCTCGTTGGTCGCGCTGATGTCACCCTCGGATTCCCTGGTCCCCGACCTGATCGTCCTCGGCGTCGTGTCGGCGGGCGGGCTGTACTTCGCCAAGATGTTGATCTTCAACCGTGAGGTGCTCGAGACCGAGCCCGGAGATCCTGACGCGTTCTGAGTGGGAACCGCCCAGCTGGAAACCGGTGCGCGGATTGTGTCCTAGCGCCCAGATCCCGGTGTGCAATCTTCGACTACGGCTGCTCCAACAGCCGCAGGGGGTGCAGGCCGTCGACGGCGCCGACAAACGGCGGATGGATGCTGTAGCCGATCATCCGGCGGATGTCATCGGAGACCTCGCGCGCCGTATCGCGCGATATGGAGAGCGTGAAGGCCTCCATCGGCCGCAGCCACGGCTGGCAGTACTGGGCGGTGACGGCCAGTCGCGCGGCGTCGGTGGTGTTGGCGCCGCCGCCGTGCCAGAGGGTGCCGACGAAAAAAACGCAGGAGCCGGCGGGCATGACGACGGGTATCGCGGGGTCGTCCGGTTCGGGGCGACGCCTGCCCCAGCGGTGACTGCCGGGGTAGAGCACCGTGGCGCCGTTGTCGGCGGTGAAATCGTCGATCGCCCAGATGGTCGCGGCGGCAAGGGGTTCGCGTGGTCGCGGGATCGGGTAGAAGCCGTCGTCGTGGTGGGCCAACTGCGCGGTCTCGCCGGGCTGGATGTTGATGGCCTGTAGGGCCGACAGCAGGTAGTTGTCCATCAGCAGCCGATCGAGGACCGCCAACACCCGCGGATGGTCGACCAACCGGTCGCACACCCGAGTCCTGCTCAGCAGGCTGTAGACGCGCTGGGTGCGGTGTCCTTCGAACGAGTTGCGGCCCGTGTGCGCGAGCCACGGCGCGACCGTCTCCTTGATCTGCGCGCACTCGTCGGCGCTGAGCAGGTTTTCCCAGATGAGATAGCCGTCGCGGTCGAGCGCCGCCATATCGGCGTCGACGACCGCCGGGTCGACCGAGGCGCCGCCGGTGGCTGTCCATTTGTGCCGGCGCGCCAAATCACTGCGCAGGTCATCGAGCGTGGTGACCGGGTCATCGTCGATGCTCATCAGCGGCCCTCCCCTGCGTATCGGTCGGCCTACCCAAACACTGGACCTCGCGCGGGCAGTGGTCAAGGACCTGCGGCGCTGTGGCGTTGTCCTACACCGGTGAGCGGGCGCTCGCCGCCCGCAGTGCCCTCAGATCAACAGCGCTTGGTTCCGCACGGCGGCGAGGTGGTGCAGCAGCGCCTCGTTGCGGCCGAAGACGACGTGGTCGACGCCGGCCGTCAGACCGCGCTGGCACGCCTCGGCCATCGGAAAGTCCTGTCCTTCGAGAACCTGGGCGGCGCCATCGAGTCCCATCTTGTACCAGGCGCGTTCGTCGTCGGTGACCGGTTCCGCGGGTGCCGAGATGGACAGGTAGAGCACGGTCTCGCCCGGATTGCTGCCGGGGTAGGCGCGCAGCATCTGCGACGTGCCCGGCGCCTCGATCAGCACGCAGCTGGGAAACAGCCCGTACACCACGGTGCCGAAGAACTGGTCGGGCCAGTCGGTTTCTGAGAGATCTCGGTACTGCACGATGTCGCGGAACGGGAAGGCCCAGCGGATATTCCGGCCGTAGATGTCGTAGACCGAGTTGTTCGATGCCAACGGGTCCAAGGTGTCGGCATGGACGAAGGGAAAGTGGTAACCCTCGAAGTTCACGTCGACAGCGAGCTTCCAGTTGCATGCGATGTCGTAGCGCCGGGTCTCCACGTGGAACACCCGGTCAAAGGCGTAGTCGGACAACGGCGTCGCGATACCGTCCAGCGCCGTCGACACATCGACGTCGGCCGACAGTCCCACGACCAGAAGCCCACCCTGCATGCTGATGGGCAACGAGATCAGGCCGCGGTCTTCGAGGTCTGCTCCGGCGAACATCGTGCGGGCGGGCGCCCCCTTGAGCCGACCGTCCAGGCCGTAGGTCCAGCCGTGATAGGGACAGGTGAGCGTTCGCGTTGCACCGCAGCCGTCGGCCACCTGCGCGCCTCGATGTGCGCAGCCATTGATGAACGCGCGCAGCGCACCGTCCTGCGCCCGTGTCACCAGAACGGGTGTGCCCATCACATCCTTCGTCACATACGAGCCGGGGGCGGCGACCTCGCCTTCCCAGCCGATCACGTGGGGCACGCTACGCAGCATGCGAATGTCGGCCTCGTAACGGTCGCGGTCGACGTAGGCGCTGCGCGGTTCGCGCCACACCTGATCGGCGATGTCGAGGCTTTCGTTCTCGAAGTGCTTGAGAACGCGGCGGGTGAGCTCGAGAGCTTCTTGTCGTGGCACGGGATTACCTCAGTAACGGACGGGATCGTCGACAAGGGATGCGCGCAGCGCGCGGACCTGACTGGCGAAGAAGCGCTGCGCCACAGAGGTATTCGGGGCGATCAGATCGAAAGCGTGGAACGCGCCATCGGCGATCTCCTCGTGGACGTCGACACCGGCGTCCCGTAACCGCTGCACGTAGGCCCGGCATTCGTCGTGGAAGAGGTCGAGGGTCCCGACGCCGATCCACGCCGGGGCCAGCCCGGACAGGTCGGCGCGGCGCGCCGGGACCGCCGCCTCGGGGTCGGCACCGGCGAGGTACCACTGCCAGGCGGTGCGGTTGTCGCGCGCAGTCCACATCACCCGGCGCCGGGACTCCGCAGGGGTCCGATCATCGAGCATCGGGTAGACCAGCATCTGCAGTGCGAGTTCGACGTCGCCGCGGTCATGGGCGAGCTGCGCCACCGCCGCGGCGAATCCGCCGCCCGCGCTGGCCCCGCCGACGGCGACCCGCGCCGGATCCACCCACGGCTGCCGGGTCAGCCATTGCAGTGCGGTGTAACAGTCTTCGAGCGGCGCCGGGTATGGATGCTCCGGCGCGAGGCGATGATCCACCGCGACGACCGCCACGTCGGTGAAGTTGGCCAGCTTCCTGCAGAACCGATCCTCCTGTGCCGCAGAGCCCATCACGGTTCCGCCGCCGTGGATCCACAACAGCGCCGGAGCGGGCGGCGCGCTACCGCGCGGACGGTGAACACGGACGGCGACGTCGCTGTTCACGCGGGCCACTTCGACGCCGCGCATCCGCCCGGTGTACCCGGCGAGCGCCATCAATGCGCGCGGCACCGCCAAACCTCGGTGCAGCGCATAACCTTTCGGCAGGATCCGCGCGATCCGTCGCAGTTCCGGGTCGATCTGTGCGTAGTCGATGTCACCCACTGGCCGCTACCGCCTCGGCCGGTGCCGGGATCGTCTGGCCGGCGCGCAGGAAGCTACCGGTCCGGACCGTGCCGACCAGCTCCGTCGGGACGCCGTCGCGCACGACCGTGCGGCCGGCGACCAGCACCGCCGTGACCGCGTCGTCGTTGCGGTTGATCATGCGGCTCAGCCCCCCGTACTGATCGACGGTCTCCTCGGCGTAGGCGTCGAGCGATTCGTCCAGGTGCGCGGGGTCGATCACGGCCACGTCGGCGCGATCCCCGACCCGCAGATGGCCCGCGTCCAGCGAATACCAGTCGGCCAGTTCGCCCGTCAGTCGGTGCACGGCGTACTCGACCGTCATGAACTCCGCACCGGCCTCGGCGCTCTGCTGGACATGGCGCAGCAGGCGCAGATTGCAGTTGTAGAAGGCCATGTTGCGCAGGTGGGCCCCGGCGTCGGAAAAACCGACCTGAATACCCGGGTCGACAGCGAGTTTCTTCAGGATCCTGGGCCGGTGGTTGGAGATGACGGTGCGCCAGCGCAGGGCGCTGCCGTACCGGACCACGAGGTCGAGAAAGGCGTCGACGGGATGCAGACCGCGGTCCAAGCCGACCTGCCCGAAGGTTCTGCCCACCAATGATTCGTCGGGGCAGGCGACGATGTCGGCGTCGAAGAAGTCCCGGTGCCAGGCCCCGATCTTGAACTTGTTGTCGTACTCCTTGCGGAACCGGAGTCGATAGTCCTCGGCCTGTATGAGCTCGTCGCGTTCCACCTCGTCGCGCAGGTGCAGAGCCGCGGCGCCGGCGCCGAGCTCCTCGAAGATCACCAGATCGATGCCGTCGCCGTAGACCTCGAACGGCACTGGCAGGTGCTGCCACCGGAAGTCGCCGCCGAGCCCGTTGACGACTCGCGCTGCGCCGGTGAGGATCTTGTGGCCGATCGGGTTCGACTTGGCGTCGGCGGCAGCCAGAAAGCTCATCTTCAACGGACGGCGCACCCCACCGATCGATCGCACGAGCTGTGCCGCCATCTTCAGCGGATGCTGTATGTCGGGTCCGCTCTGCAGCACCCGGCCGCGCCGGCGCACCAGCCGGGTGAGCCGACGCATCTCCCGCCGTTTCACGTAGGTCGACGGCAGCGTGCGGGAGCGGCAGACATCGCCGTCGAGCCGGTCGAACAGCAGCTGTTGGGAGGACAGGCCGATGAAGCCGGCGTCGAGCGCCTCGGTGAGCCACCGTTCCATCTGCGCGAGTTCTGCCTTCGTCGGCTGATCGTCGTACGTCGTCGCGCGCTCGAGCCCCATGACGGCGGTGCGCATGTCGGAGTGGCCGATGAACGCCGTGATATTCGGCCCGAGGGGCCGCGCCTCGAGGGCCCGGGCGTACTCCTCGGCGGTGGACCAGGTCTTATGCCGATCGATGGCGGCGATGACGTGCTCGCGCGGTATCGCCTCCACCCGGCCGAACAGATCACCCGCGTCGACGCCGCCGACATGCACCGTCGACAGCGAGCACGATCCGACCACCACCGTGGTCACGCCGTGGCGAAGCGACTCGGTCAGGCCCGGACCGTTGAGCACCTCGACGTCGTAATGGGTGTGAATATCGATGAACCCGGGCAGAACCCACTTCCCCCACGCGTCGATCTCCTCGACGCCGCCGATCGGTTCGTCGGTTACCACGGCGACATGGCCGTCGCGGATGCCGAGGTTGCGGATAGCCGACGGACCGCCTGTTCCGTCGAAGTACCGGCCGTTCTTGATCACCACGTCGAAGCTCATCGAGCCTGTGCTCCTCATCGCCGATCGTCACCCCACACAATACAGATGTGAATTAATGTATGGTCACGAAATGACCGATCCGGAACTCATCGAGTTCGATCTCCCGCGGCTGCGGATGAGCGCGCTCAGCTGGGGAGCCGCGGACGGAAGGCCGGCCATCTGCGTGCACGGCTTCCCGGACAGTGCGTACAGCTGGCGGACGCTCGCACCGATACTGGTGGACAACGGCTTTCGCGTGATCGCGCCGTTCACGCGTGGCTATGACCCGACGGAACCCGCGCCCGACGGTGACTATCACCTGGGCGCGCTGATGTGCGACATGGTCGACCTGCACGCGCACCTCGGCCGACCGGCCGACGCGGTGCTGATCGGCCACGATTGGGGCGCGTTCACCGCCAGCGGGCTCGCCGCTTACCCGGGCTCCCCGTTCGCCGAGCACATCGTGATGTCGGTGCCCCCGCTCGCGGCGATGGACAACTCGCGGCGCGGGCTGGGCCAGAATCTGCGGATGGCCGCGATCCAACTGCGCCGCAGCTGGTACGTGCTGTTCTTCCAGTTGCCGTTCGTGCCGGAGCGGGTGCTGCACCGGGTGATCCCCCGACTCTGGAGGGATTGGTCGCCACCAGGGGTGGACGTGCGCGACGGTGTCGCAGCGACGCTGGACGCGCTGCCCTCGCTCGCCCACCGCAAGGCAGCGGTGTCGTACTACCGGTCCATGGTTCGATTCACCCGTCCCGCAGCGCAATACGCGGGCCTGCACCGGTTCCGGTTCAAGCTGCCCAGCCATCCGGTGCTCGTACTCCAGGGTGAACAGGACGGCGCGGTCCAGCCCGGTTATTTCGACGGGGTCATCGACGCGCTCCCGCCGGGTAGCCGGGTGCGCACGATTCCCGGTGCCGGACACTTCTTGCAGGTCGATCAGCCCCGAGTGGTCGGCAGCGCCATCCTCGAGTACCTCAAGGTCGGCTGAGTTCAGCGGTCCTGTCCGAGCTCCGCAGTTCGTAGTCGTCTGGATCGGGGTGGCTCGTCCATCGCCAGTAGTCGAAGATGCGGAACCCGTACAGAGTGGGCAACCCACCCGACGCGTTCTTGTAGTAGCTGCTCGAGATTGCAGGGTGGCTGTAGACCATCTGGCTGAGACGTTCCTGGTTGCGACGGTCGTAGTCGGCGCAGACGTCCGCCCGCGGCATCGCCGAGTCGTACCCGCCGGCCAGCAGCATGTCGATGCAGCCCATGATGTAGCGCATCTGGCACTCCGAGTTGTAGATGATGCTGGCGCCGTTGACGCCGTTGGTGCCTGGGCCGTACATGCAGTAGAAGTTCGGGAATCCCGGCACCGTGACGCCCAGGTACGCGTACGCCGAATCACCCCAGGCGGTGTTGAGTGCGAGCCCGTCGAGACCGCGCACATCGATCGGGCCGAGCTGATGGTTGACATCGAAACCGGTGGCCCACACCAGCACATCGGCGCGGCGGTGCACGCCGTCGACGGTGATGACGCCGTGGGACGTGATCTCGGCGATGCCGTCGGTGACCAACTCGACATCGTCGCGCTGCAGCGTGGTGAGCCAGGTTCCGTTGTCCTGCAACGTCCGTTTGCCCATAGGCGGGTATTTGGGTGTGACCTTCTCCAGCAGGTCCTCGTCGGTGCAGAAGTTGCGCATCCACGCAATGAACATCTCGCGGATGGCGTGGTTGGACGCGTTGCACGACAAGCCGCCGTTGTCCCAGTGCGGGTCGATGCGGACCTGTTCGTCGAGCGCGTCGGCGATCGGCCACCACGACACGAACCGCAGCCACCGCGCGTAATACGGCAGGTGCCGCATCGCCCACCGTGCCCCGTCGGGAACGACGTCGTGGTACATCGGGTTGGGCGCCATCCACTGCGGGGTGCGCTGATAGACGTCGACATGCTCAGTCAGGTCCGCGATCGCGGGCACGAGTTGAAACCCGCTGGCGCCGGCGCCGATGACGGCGACCCGCTTGCCTTTCAGATCGACGTCGTCACGCCAGTCGGCGGTGTGGAAGGACGGTCCGCTGAAGGTGTTGGCGCCCTTGATGTCTGGGATCACCGGGTTGCTGAACTGGCCGACGGCGCAGATCACGGCGCGTGAGGTCAGTTCCTCGGTTCGCCCGTCGGCGCCCCGGACGGTGACCCGCCAGGTTGCCGAGTTCTCGTCCCACGTCGCGCCGGTGACCGCGGTGTCGAAGCGCACGTGCGGCACGACGCCGTACTTGTCGGCGACGTTCTGCAGATACTGCAGGATCTCGGGTTGTTCGGCATAGTAGTGCCGCCAGTGGTCGGTCGGTTCGAACGAATAGGTGTAGTACTGGCTGGCGATGTCCACACGGCAGCCCGGATACCGGTTGGCCAGCCAGGTGCCGCCGACCGCGGACCGCTTCTCGACGATCGTGAACGGCACACCGGCGGCCTTGAGCTTGATGCCGGCCAGCAGTCCGGCTTCACCGCAGCCGATGACGACGACCGGAAAGTCGTGGCGCTGCTGCGCGGTCGATGCCAGCACCGGTCCACACTGATCGGCGTCGGTGAAACGCAGGTCCGCGGCGACATAGTCGACGAACTCCTCGGTCACCGTGCCCGCCGAGATCACGTTGAGCATCACCCGCATCTGCTCGGCGTCCGGCACGAACGGCGCGGGGCATCCGCGGTCTCGGTAGTCGCGGATCACCTCGACGGCGCGGTCGCGTACCTTCTGCTTGTCGGGTTCGCTCATCGCACCCTGCAGGTCCATCGCGATGAGCGCATACGGGCCGGGCATTTCGTCGAGCACGCCCATGTCGCCGGTCATGTGGACCATCGACATCAGCAGCGCGGGGACGCTCGCGTCGGCGACGGCGGCGCGGATCACATCGTCCGGGTCGTCGAAGGGCTGACCGAGCAGAGCATCACATTCCGCCAATCGGCCCATTCGCGAAGAATACACAATTCGCAAGACGTATGGTCTGATTTGATCGACCCACTCGACGAGGAGTCCGACGACGATGTCCAACCTGAAGATGCGGCGCGTCCGATTCGATCTCGGCGGCGACGACGTGCCGTTCAACTGGAACCCGCAGCGGCCGGCGTTCGCGATGCAGTGCAATCTGATCACCTTCTTCGCACCCGGCTTCGAGAAGTTCATCGTCGACGCGACCCGCGAAGCGATCCCGCTGATGCGCGATCCACGGCAAGCCGAGGAGGCGAACGCCTACCTGCGGCAGGAGGCACAACACTCGGCGGCGCACATGAGCCACTTCCGTGCGCTGGTCCGGCGCTGGCCGGGCCTGCAGGAGACGATGGACGAGGTGATCGCCTCCTACGACCGCCTCACTGCCACAAAACCTTTGGCGTGGCGGCTCGCGTACACCGCGGTGATCGAGAACACCTTCACGCCCTACTTCAAGGTGTTCCTCGACCACGAGGACAAGCTGTTCGCACCGGGCGACGAACGCGTCGCATCGCTGTTCCTCTGGCATTTCGTCGAGGAGATCGAGCATCGCAGCTCCGCGCTGATGGTGTATAACGCCGTGCACGGCGACTTTCTCTATCGCGCCAGGACGATCGGCTCCGTCGCCGTGCACCTCGGCGAGATCGCCGGGATCGTCTCTCGCGGGTTCCAAAAGCATGTCCCGGCAGCCGACGGCGGCCACTACGGCGGCCTGCTGCCCGAACGAATGACACCGCCGTCCTTGCTCGCGGCGGCTCGCGCCGCCCGACAAATGACCGAGCCCGGGCAGGGCACCTACGCCGGCGTGCCCAGGAAGGAGATGATCGCAATGCTGACCGGCCTGGTCCGATCACAGGGGCCGAACCATGACCCGACCCACGAAAATCTCCCTCCGTTCGCGGAACGCTGGTGCGACAGATACGACGAGGAGCCGAAGAGCGCCGCCCACTGGTACTCGGTCGGCATGGCCGGTAGTGGCGAACCCCGCCGCTAGGATCTCAACATGCAGGGCGCGGAGGTGGGCGACTAGTGGCGCGACGCCATGGCTGGTCGGGCAACACACCCGCCTCTGACGAGGAGGCGATCAGCCGCATCCTCGATGCCGCCGACGAGATCATCGCCGAGCGCGGCTCGGCGATGCGGATCGCCGACGTCGCGCGCTCGCTGGGGGTGACCCGGCAGACGGTGTACCGCTACTTCCCGGGCACCGAGGCGCTCCTGCTCGCGACAGTGATGCGCTCCGGCGACGGCTTCCTCGATCAGTTGGCCCATCACGTGGGCGACGAAACCGACGCCGTCACCGCCGTAGTCGAGGGGCTGGCGTTCGCGATCGAGAACCTGTCCCGCGACGATCGCATCATCTACATCCTGAGTAAAAGGTCCCGCGGTGAGCTCGCACCGTCGCTGTCGTCCGACACCGCGCTGGCCTTCAGCCGATCGATGCTGCACCGGTACGAGGTGGACTGGGACGCAAACGGGTTCGACGAAGAGGCGCTCGGCGAGCTCGCCGAGTTCTTGCTGCGGATCCTGTACTCGTATCTCGTCGACACCAACAAGAAACACCCCACCGGCACCGAACTGCGAACCTTCCTCGCGCGCTGGGTGGGCCCCGCCGTCATCTATCCGCGGTTTGCGGTGGCCATGGAGTCGGTCGCCAAGGTCGCTGTCCCGCAGCGTCCTGACCGCCGATCCGCGTCATAACCGGTTCGTCAGGACCGTCCGAAACCTCACACCCTCACTGAGGCCGCGGGACGAAGTTGCCGTGGAAGCCCTGCGGGATGTGGTGGCGCAAATTCGCGGCGGCGATCGGGCCGGCGGCGATATCCGCCGCGTCGAAGATCACCAGCCGCGATGTATGCGTCCCCGCCTGGTACTCGACGGAGAGCACCCAACCGTCGTCCTCCGCGGTCGCGTTGGGTTTGGCGGCGAATACCGGCTCGCAGAAGCTGTTTCCGGGCTCGGGTGTGGTGTACGTCGCCGCGGAATTGTCGCTCAGATCGAGTCTGGTGATCGAGTCGTAGAACGAGACGAGATGGTGGCGCGTGTTGAGGTACGCGTACCGGTGCTTGCGACCCTCGAATGCGTCGTTGTGCCGGGGGAATTCGCAGGGCAGCCCCGACAGCGGTTCGGCCAGGACACGTCCCGACCGTGTGATGCGGTATCGCATGAACGTCGATGGTGCGTCATCGAGCGGCGCGACGTGGAATCGGTTGAGCCTCCCCAAGAGTCGCCCGTCGTCGTACGTGATCGCGTCGATGACGGTGTCACCGCCGTCGTCGTGGGCGTTACTGAGGTGGAACATCAAGACGGCGTCATATTCGATGGTGCGAATCTTTCCGCCGTCCCTCGGCACCAAGACGAATACGCTGCCCCGCTCGGGTCGGTACCGCATGGCGTCGCCCATCGGTTTGAGCCCCAACAGCACCGGCAGGGCCGCGGGGATGATCGGTGAGACGACGAACACCAAATGGGTCTCCGTCAGCGCGAAGTCGTGCACCATGGCGACGTAAGGCAGTCGCGCGGAGCGGAAGTGCTTCAGCCGGCCCGTCGGGTCGGTGCGATAGATCCGTAAGTGCGGTCGCGGGATGAACTCGACGCCGAAGTTGAACATCTCGCGGGTTGCCGGGCAGAGGCACGGATGCGCCGAATAGGATCCCACCCAACGCAATTTCCCGCCGAACCGGCGGACGCCGATGGTTTCCAATGTCTGCGGTTTGATTTCGTGCGGCGGTCCGCCTTCCCACAGCGCGAACAGCCGACCGGCGTGTTCAACGACATTGGTGTTGGCCAGGTTCGGCGGAAGGCGACCGATGTTGGACTTGATGCCACCGGGCGCGGCGGTGCCCATATGGTTCAGCCCGGTCTTGCCGAGATAGTGGTTGGTCCGCACGTACCTGTTCTTGTAGTGGACCGATCCGTCGGCGATGGTGAACGCCGAGAGCATGCCATCGCCGTCGAAGAGATGGTGCAGCGGCCGACCGCTGTGGTCCTGCCAGCGGCCGGGCCCGTTGCGGTACAGGGTGCCTTCGAGGTCGGCCGGAATGGTTCCGTCGATGTCGTCGACCGAGTAGTCGTATTCGGCCAGCTGCGGCTCGCTGACTCCGAGGCTTCTGACGTCGGCATCGCTGAGCGTCGCGAGCTGGGCCATCAGCTGGTCGCGCTCGCTGACCGGAAGGGACGCGAGGTACCGATCGAGTTCGGGCAGTGCGGGCCCATCGGTCGCGATGATCGGAGTCTGGGTCACCGGGCACGCTCCTCTTCTGAGACTAATTTGCAATCTAGTCTCAGTTTGCGTGGAGAAGCAATGGTGCTGCGGTAGAAAGGGGCGTGGCCAGGACTCGTTCGTCCTCACAACTGGTGCAAGCCGCGCTGGAGATGATCAGCGAAAGCGGTCTGGATCGGCTGACCTTGAGCCAGGTCGCAGAACGGGCCGGCGTCTCGCGGGCCACCGCCTACCGCGAGTTCGGCGACAAGGACGGACTGCTGGGCGCGATCGCTGAGCAGGAGATCGGCGCGATGATCGCCGCGACGCTCGCGGCCTTCGACCCCGAGGCCGACCCCACCGCGCAGACGGCGGCTGTCGTCACCACCACGCTGCGGTACCTCCGCAATCACAAGGCGTTCGTCTACATTCGCGACCACGAACCGCACTGGCTGCTGTATGCCGGGCTGCCTGTCGGCAACGATCGATTGAACCTGGTGCAGACGGTGGCGGCGATGGTCGCCCAGGCGATACCGAGTTCAGATCAACTCGCTTTGAGCCCACTCGGCGCTGCCGAAGTCGTCGTCCGGATGGTCTTGTCCCACACGCTGATCGAGGACAGCGCGCTGACCGACAAGGAAGTGGCCGAGGTGGTCAGCCGCGCGATCACGCGGCGCTGATGGTCGGTACGACGCGGCCTTACCGGGCGGATAGGAAAAGCTGACCTCGAGGGCGTGAAGTCTGGCTTCCCGGCGATTCCACGGGCACCCGGGCGCGGCGACGATTGATGCATGACCACAACCGTCACGACAAAGGTCTCGACCGTCGACGAGACGACCGAGGCGGGCACCATCGATTGGCTCACGTTGGCCGATGAGGTCTTTCCGGCCGACGCCCTGTGAGCGCGCCGGACCGGGCCTCCCGGGCCCGCCTCAGTGCTGAGCCAGCTTCTCCGTCTGCTTCGCGATGAACGAGTTCCAATCCGACGCGCGCTCGACGAGAACGTCACGGACCTGATCATCGGTGAAGAGCATGAAGGTGTCGCCGAGAATGGCTTCGGCGACCTGTTCACCGACCTCCTCCGGAAGAAGAACCCCGAATTGCTCGCCGGGCAAGCCGGTTTGGACCTCTGGACCGAACGTAGGGGGCATCGTCGCGAGGATGTTGGTCGCGACCGGACCAGGACATAGCACAGTGACGCCGATCCCCTGTGGCTGAAGGTAGAGCCGGAGCCCCTCAGAGATCTGGACGATAGCGGCCTTCGTCGCCGCGTAGGGCATTCGGTCGTACGAATACGTGAAAAGACCGGCGAACGAGGCGGTGTTGACGATGTGGCCGCGACCCTGCGCGATGAGGACAGGAAGGAAAGCGGCGTTGCTGCGGACGACGGACATCAGGTTGATGTTGATGATCCGTTCCCACTCGCTGACGGGGAGTTGGTCGGGTCGGCCACTGGTCAGCACGCCGACGTTGTTCATCACGATGTCGACGGATCCGTAGCGGTCCAGCGTGAAGTCGCGGAGATCGGCGAAGGTTTCGTCGGTTCCCACGTCGCACACGAAGGCTTCCGTCGGATAGCCGCTCTCATGGAGTTCCGAGGCGGCCTCGTTCGCGTTGTCGGCGTGGATGTCGGCGATGACGAGTTGCGCTCCCCTCCGGGCGAGTGAACGCGCCGTCGCCAATCCGATGCCGCTGGCGCCTCCCGTGATGACGGCGGTGGCACCCTGTAGCGATTCCACGGCCACCTCAGCGGACGGTGAAGCCGGCGTCGAGCGGCCACTGGATGCCGGTGATGAACTTGGCCTCCTCCGAGACGAGGAATGCGACTGCGTTGGCGATGTCCTCGGGCTGGAGAATGGGCAGCGGGAGCGCGTTCTCCATGCCGGATATCGCGTTCTGTCCCCCTTCGGCCGCTTGTGCCATCAACGCGTTCATCGCGTCGTTCTGCGTCATGCCGCTGAGCACTCCGGTGGGGTGGATGGTGTTCACCCTGATCCATTCCGGAGCAAGGTAGTTGGCGAGGTTTTGCATCAGGGCGACCACGCCTCGCTTGGCCGCCGCGTAGGCGTTACCGCTCGCGTTGAGCGATGCGGTGCCCTTCAAACCGGCCGTGGAACTGGTGATCACGATCGACCCGCCCCGCTTGCCCTCGCGCATGACGGGCAGCGCGGCCCGAATGGTGTGATAGACGCCGGTGAGGTTGGTGTCGATGACATCCTGCCAGTCCTGCATGAAATCTGCGGATTCACCTGCAAGACGGACGATCCCGGCGTTGGCGATGGTGATGTCGATGCGGCCGAACTGCTCGACGCCAGCATCCACCGCGGCCAGCATGTCGTGGTAGCTGCGGACATCACCTTTGCGCGCCACCATGCGGCGGCCTTCCTTCTCGACGAGGCGTTCGGTTTCCTCGAGGTCGGCGAGTGAAGCATTCGGGTACGTCATCGATGCGATGTTCTCGCAGATATCGACTCCGATGATGTCGGCCCCGTCGCGCGCCAGGCGTACCGCGTGGGCGCGGCCCTGCCCTCGACCTACGCCGGTGATGAACGCGACTTTGCCTTCGAGTGGCTTCGGCATCAATCTCCTTTCGGGGCGGCGGTGATCCGCCGCCACGATTCGTCGGCGGCCGTCTGCAGAAGACGGCCCTTGGGAAACCCGCTGTATGCAGAGAACTGCAGAATGACCTCGTTCATCTCCGCACGGGTGATATCGCCGGACTCCAGCGCCGAGCCGACGTGGGAGTAGATCGGGCCGAGCGCGCCGGACACTCCGACGGCGGCAACGGTGATCAACCGGCGTTCTCGACGTCCGAGGTCGGGTCGTTGCCAAAGGTGGCCGAAAACAAACGCCAGGATGCCGGCCTGGAAATACGGCGAGTCCCGGGGTGGCGCAGGTAGCAAGTTCACGTCGACGAAGCACCTTTCGCCCTCGTCAAGCCGAACGTGATGATCCGTCGGCCCCAAGGACTCCACCGGGAGATCGGGCCTCGGGGGGACGTCCTCGCCTCGTTCGGTGGCCAACCGCGCCCATTGATTGCGTGCCGCCCCTTCGGCTTCAGACGCCCGAGGCCAGCCGCAATATACGGCGAAATGCAGCACGAATTCGAGAATTTCGTCGTAGGCGATGTCGCCGCTGGCGAGTGCGGCGTACATGTGCTGATTCATGTGGTCGACGCTCTCGAGCGCGCATACGCACGTCAGCGTGACGAACCGGCGGTCTCGCCGACTCAGGCCGGGCCGCTCCCACACCGGACCGAACACCGGATCGGCGAGCATCACATCTTGGTAAGGCTGGTCGGCCATAGCACCCCTCTGGAGTCGGACGACTGAACTTTAAGTCCATAGACTTAATTCGTCCAGTGTGAGATTCTAGCTCCATGTCTGTGCCGGTGGAGCTGTCGGCGAAGCAGCAACTGGTGCTCACGGCAGAGCGGCTGTTCGCGCAACGAGGTCTGGACGGTGTTCCGCTGCGCCAGATCGGCACCGAAGCGGCCATGGCGAACAAGTCGGCGGTGCAGTACCACTTCGGGTCGAAAGAGGGTCTGATACAGGCGATTCTGTTGCACCGCCTCGAGCACCTGACGCAGCGACGCCGGTTGCTGGCGGCGCGGGCCCCGTCCGATGACCTACGGGCGATCGTCGAGGCGCATCAGCTGCCGCTCATCGAGATGGCCGAGGACGAGAGCTGCTTCTATGTGTCGTTCTTGGAACAGTTGTTGCGTTACGACTCGTCGGCGAGCCCCCTCGCGTCCCTGCCCGAAGAGCATCAGAAGTCCCATCGGGAGTACGTCAGGAGAGTCGGCGACACCACGAGGCACATCCCGCGACCCATTCGTGACGAACGGATCCACCGAGTTTCGGCGATGTGCGTGCACGCGTGCGCCGACCGTCATCGATACCGTGCTTTCGGACTGCCGGTCCCGGCCTACGCGTTACACGTGAGCTCTCTGCTCGACGACTTCGTGGCCGTGCTCGTCGCCCCGCCGTCGGAGGAGACGCTCGCCGCACTGAAAGGATCTCGGCAACGCCGCGTGGCGCTTCGGTCCCTGCCATAGCCCCGGTAAGCAAGCCGCAGGCCCGCCCGAAAGGGGCCTGACCAGCGTGGCAGGTGCAGGATTCGAACCTGCGTAGGCGTAAGCCGACGGATTTACAGTCCGCTCCCATTGGCCGCTCGGGCAACCTGCCTGGGTGCTGCACCGCCCGGGCGACCCGGTTTGGTGCGACTTGCAGGGTACAACGAGGATGGGTCCAAGACGAAAACGGCACCAGATCATCAGGGAGGACGGATCCAATGGCGGATTCATCGTTCGACGTCGTGAGCAAGGTCGACCGCCAGGAGGTGGACAATGCCCTGAACCAGGCCGCAAAGGAGCTGGCCACACGCTTCGACTTCCGCGGCACCGATACGTCCATCGAGTGGCAGGGCGAGGAGACGGTGGTCATCACCAGCTCGACCGAGGAGCGCGCCAAGGCTGCCGTCGACGTCTTCAAAGAGAAGCTGGTCCGCCGCGACATCTCGATGAAGGCGTTCGACGCCGGCGACCCGCAGGCGTCTGGCAAGACCTACAAGGTCAGCGGCCAGATCAAGCAGGGCATCAGCAGCGAGCAGGCCAAGAAGATCACCAAGCTCATCCGCGACGAGGGGCCCAAGGGCGTCAAGGCGCAGATCCAGGGCGACGAGATACGCGTCAGCTCCAAGAAGCGCGACGATCTGCAAGCCGTGATTGCACTGCTCAAGGGCGCTGACCTCGACGTGGCGCTGCAGTTCGTCAACTACCGCTGATCGGCTCGCCCGACCAGAACCCGCTGACGCGGCGCGCTCAGCCCGACAGGTTGAAGTTGCCCGCCGTTCCGTAGACAGCCAGCGACACCAACAAGGTCACCGATACGACCACCACAAGCGATGCCCGCACCGCGTTGCCCGTTGCAACGCCGACGCCGGCCGGGCCTCCCGTGGCGAAGTAGCCGTAATACGTGTGGATCAACAGGATCGTGAGCGCCACAAGAACGGCTTGCAGGAATGACCACAACAGGTCGACCGGGCTCAGGAACGTCGAGAAGTAGTGGTCGTAGAGCCCCGACGACTGCCCCAGCAGGGCCACCGTCGTAAACCGGCTCGCCAGGAATGACAAGATGACGGCGATCGTGTAGAGCGGTGTGACCGCGATCATGCCGGCGACGAGCCTCGTGCTGATCAAGAAAGAGACCGGGCGGATCGCCATCGCCTCCAACGCGTCGATCTCCTCACTGATGCGCATGGCACCCAGTTGCGCGGTCACGCCTGCGCCGACGGTAGCCGCCAGTCCTATTCCGGCGACGACCGGAACCGAGATCCGGACGTTGATGAATGCCGCGAGGAAGCCCACCAAAGCCTCGATGCCGATGTCTCCGAGCGAGCTGTAGCCCTGCACCGCAAGAGTTCCGCCCGTCGCCAGCGTCAGGAATCCGATGATCACCACCGTGCCGCCGATCATCGCCAAAGTCCCTGCGCCCATGCCGATCTCGGCGATGAGCCGAGCGATGTCAGTCCTGTAGTACCTCACCGCGTACGGCACACCGGCCAGCGACCGCCCCCAGAACAGTGCCTGATCGCCGAGTCGGCCCAGAACCCCGATCGGACGGCTGATCTCCTTGTCGACCCGTGGATGCACAGTCGGCGGGTGCGAGGGCATGTCGGACTCGTTTCAGTTGGCGGTGAATTGGATACCGATCGCGGTGACGACCACGTTGACCACGAACAACGCCATGAACGCGTAGACGACCGTCTCGTTGACCGCGTTGCCTACGGCCTGTGCGCCGCCTCTGCGGACGGTCAATCCCCGGTAACACGCGACGATGCCCGCGATGAGGCCGAACAGCGCCGCCTTGATCCCCGAGATGATCAGTTCGGGGACCCCGGTGAGCAGCGTGATGCCGCCGGCGAAAGCGCCCGGGTTCACGTCCTGGACGAAAACCGAGAAGACATAGCCGCCCCCTACACCGATGATGACGACCAGGCTGTTGAGCAGAAGCGCCACCAGTCCGGCGGCGAGTATCCGAGGGGTCACCAACCGCTGGACCGGGTTGATCCCCAAGACCTCCAATGCGGCGATCTCGTCGCGGACGGTGCGCGCACCCAGGTCTGCACACATGGCCGTCGCTCCCGCACCGGCCACCACGAGCACGGTCACGATGGGTCCGACCTGCGTCACCGCCCCGAACGCGGCGCCCGCACCGCTCAAGTCGGCCGCACCGAGTTCGCGCAACAGGATGTTCAGCGTGAAGTTGACCAAAACGGTCAACGGGACAGCCACCAGCATCGTCGGAAGGAGCGCCACCCGCACGATGAACACCGACTGTTCCAGGAACTCTCGCGCCTGGAAGGGACGGTGGAAGATGAATTTCACCGCATCGACGGACATCATGAAGAGACCGCCGACCGCCACGAGCGCGTTGGAGACATCCCGATCGGACGCCGGCGTTTCCGGCGACCAGCGCAGCATCCGCCAAATCATCTGTCGGGACTCCTCCCTAGAGATTGCCGCCCGACATTTCCGCCGCCACCAAATCTGTGCCGCCGGTCCGGTCCCGCGACTATCAGGGACGCTAGGACAGGGCCACCACCTTCCTAGGAGTCCTTGGTCATCGGTTCGGTAGGCGTTGGTCCTCAATCAGCGCCAACCGATTTCAGCCCGGCGGATTCGAATTACCGTCGAACCTCCAAGCACAGCGCGCGGAGGAACGATGAATGCCAGCGATGTCGACGGTTCAGAGCTCGCCAAGTGGGATCGGGATTTCACCGAGCTGGCGACGAAACTCATTGCGCCGGTGATCAACCGCTACTTCCGCGTCGAAGTCCGCGGACTGGAATCAGTCCCGTCCAGCGGCGGGGTGTTGGTGGTGTCCAATCATTCCGGCGGAATGCTGACACCGGATGTACTCGTCTTCGCGCCGGCCTTCTACAAGAGGTTCGGTTATGACCGCCCGCTGTACACGCTCGCTCACTACGGCGTGTTCTTCACTCCACTGCGGAGTTACCTGAGCCGCATCGGCGTCGTGCATGCGAACCCGGAGAACGCCGCCAAAGCGTTGCGCTCGGATGCGGTCGTACTGGTGTATCCCGGTGGGGACTACGACGCGTACCGGTCGACGCTGAGCGCGCACGTGATCGACTTCGAGGGCCGCACCGGCTACGCCAGGCTCGCGATCGACACCGGCGTGCCGATCGTGCCCGTGGTCTCGATCGGAGGGCAGGAGACTCAACTGTTCCTGACGCGAGGGGACCGGTTGGCGAAGAGGTTGGGCCTGCACCGGATCCGGCTGGACATCCTGCCATTGACTGCCGGCTTTCCATTCGGCGTGACGTCGTTTTTTCCGGCCAACATGCCGTTGCCTGCCAAGATCGTCGACCAAGTGCTCGAACCGATCGATGTCCGGATGTTCGGCGGCAACGCCCAGGCGGTCGATGCCCATGTCCGGTCCGTCATGCAGACGGCCCTCGACCGCCTTGCGCAGGAGCGACGGTTCCCCGTGCTGGGCTGACCGGGGTCCACGAAATGCCCCTGAACATCCGCCGTCCGACCTACCCTGATCGGCATGGCACCACAGCAACGTGTACCCAAAGTCGTCGTTCTCGGTGGAGGCTCCTGGGGCACCACCGTGGCGTCCATCTGCGCCCGCCGCGGGCCGACGCTGCAGTGGGTGCGCTCCCAGGAGACGGCCGACGACATCAACGTCAACCACCGCAACTCGAAGTACCTGGGCAATGAGGTCGAGCTTCCGGACAGCCTCAAGGCGACGACGGATTTCACCGAGGCGGCGGCGTGCGCGGACGTCATCGTCATGGGCGTGCCGTCACACGGCTTCCGCGGCGTACTGACCGAGCTCGCCAAGGAGCTGCGGCCATGGGTGCCGGTGGTGTCGCTGGTCAAGGGCCTCGAGCAGGGCACCAACTTCCGGATGAGCCAGGTCGTCTCCGAGGTGCTGCCCGGGCATCCGGCCGGAATCCTGGCCGGGCCGAACATCGCGCGTGAGGTGGCCGAGGGGTACGCCGCCGCCGCGGTGCTCGCCATGCCCGACCAGCAACTCGCCGCGGATCTGGCACGACTGTTCCGCACCAAGCGGTTTCGCACCTACACCACCGACGACGTGGTGGGCGTGGAGATGGCCGGGGCGTTGAAGAACGTCTATGCGATCGCGGTCGGGATGGGCTATTCGCTGGGGATCGGCGAGAACACCCGCGCGATGGTGATGGCCCGTGCGATCCGCGAGATGTCCAAACTCGGCGAGGCGACCGGCGGGCACCGCGACACATTCGCCGGCCTGGCGGGCATCGGCGACCTCATCGTCACCTGCACCAGCCAGCGCAGCCGCAACCGCCACGTCGGTGAGCAGTTGGGTGCGGGCAAGCCGATCGACGAGATCATCGCGTCGATGAACCAGGTCGCCGAGGGTGTGAAGGCGGCGAGCGTCATCATGGAATTCGCCGACCAGTACGGGATTTCGATGCCGATCGCCCGCGAGGTCGACGCCGTGGTCAACCACGGCTCCTCCGTCGAGGACGCCTACCGCGGCCTGATGGTCGAGAAGCCCGGGCACGAGGTGCACGGCGCCGGGTTCTAGCTCAGTTGAAAAACGGGTTCGTGCCCTCGGGCCGCTCCAGCAGCGGGTCCCTGCCGCCGTTGATGATGTGGCTGCCCGCGGGGCTCAACACGAAGCCGGACTGGTTTCGGCTGTCCGAGCACGTGGTCACGCCGCCGTCGCTGCCGCAGCTGACGGTCTGGAAGCTGATTCGCGAACCGGCCGGCAGCGGTTTGGCGTCGCCGACGACGGCGAACACGTCGGCCGTCGTCGCCGAGAACTGCGGGACACCCGGGCCGCCGCTGACGAAGTTGGCGCCGTTCGGTGCCGCGGGGATCGCACCGCTGCAGCCGTAGCCGCCGTTGCGCTGCAGGACGCACGTCAATCCGTCGGGGGTCTTGAACGCATACCAGTGGCCGTCCATCTTCGCGAACTCCGACAGCTTCACCGGCGCGAGCGCGTTGACGTTCGGCGCCGGTGGCGCCGGCGGTTCGGAGGGTTGAGCGGCGGCGATACCGTGCGCGCCGATCAGGGCCGCCCCCGCGGACCCGACGACGCCGATCAACACCCTGTTCAGCACGGTCCACACCCTAAGGGGTAGCGGGAATACTCGCAGCACACGAATCACATCGCCGCAGGTCCGCAGGGTGTTACCCGCATCGGCCAGAGGAGTGGACCCCCCACCTGCGGGATGGCGCGAACCGCGAGTTCGACCGACGCTGTAACCACAGCGAAAGCTCACGGAGGAACCGCCATGACAACCGAGCACACCGTGCTGGTGATCGGCAGCGGTCCTGCCGGATTGTCCTGCGCCGCCGAATTGCTCGCGCGGGGAGTGGACGTGACCGTCGTCGAGCGCGGCGGGCAGATCGGCGCCGCCTGGTCAGGTCGCTACGACGCCCTGCGTTTCAACACATGCCGCCGCAATTCGGCTCTGCCCGGCGCTCCGTTCCCGCGTCGCTTCGGTCAGTTTCCGACCCGCGACCAGTACGTCGACTATCTGCAGACCTACGCCGGCCGCCACCATGTTGCCGTCGAACTCGGTGTCGACGTGCAGCGACTCGACCCGCTCCCCGAGGGAGGTTGGAAGGTTGCCACCAACGGCGGTCCACGCAGGACACGCCATGTCGTGGTCGCAACGGGCATCTTCAATCAGCCTGCTCTCCCCGATTGGGCAGCCGACAACGGCTTCGTCGGGCGGGTCGTGCACACCGCGGAGTACCGCAACGCCGACCGGTTCGCCGGTCAGCGTGTCTTGGTCGCCGGCGCGGGTTCCAGCGGGCTCGAGATCGCCCACGACTTGAGCCGCTCGGGTTGCCCAGAGGTACTGCTGGCGGTGCGCACTCCGCCGAACATTCTTCTGCGGCAAGTCGGTCGGCTGCCCTTCGACCTGCCGATGCCGCTCTTTCTCCGGCTTCCCGCCGGTCTCGTCGACAAGATTCTGCTTGCCGTGCAGCGCGGAATGATCGGCGATCTGAGCGATTACGGGTTCGGCAAGCCGCCGGAGGGGCCGATCGCTGGACTCAAGCGCCGCGGCGCGGGCACTGCAATCGTCGATCGTCAAGTGATCGATGCGATCCGCGATCGCTCGCTTCGCGTGGTAGCGGCCGTCGACCGACTCCAACCCGACGGAGCGGTCCTTGCGGACGGCACCTCTGTTCAGGTCGATGCCATCATCGCGGCCACCGGGTACCGAACCGGACTGGATGCCATGGTCTCCCATCTCGATGTCCTCGACCAGCGGGGCATGCCACGCGACGGACGCGGCACCGAGGTACTGCCAGGTCTTCGCTTCGTCGGCTACGTGTACCGGCCGGGGCTGACGAGATTCGTTGGAACGCTGGCTCGACGGGTAGCCGACGACATTGCCGCGCAGCTGGCGGCTTCGAAGTTGCGCGAGTCACTGCCGAAGGACGAGATCTTGCGAGAGTAGTGCCGCAAGCTCCGGACGGCTGTTCACACCCAGCTTGGCGAAGATCGCCTTGATGTGACCGCGCAACGTCTCGGCGGTGATCCACAGCCGGCCGGCGATCTCCCGGGTGGACATGCCGGTCAACAGCAGCTGGGTGACCTCCTTCTCCCGACGGGTCAGCTGGCTCAGGTGAACCAGCAGCGGGGCAATGTCCGAACGGCGCGCTTGCTCCAAAACCACTGCGGTGCAGCCTGTTTCCGCCCCCTCTCGCTCCAGACGGACTGCCCGCACCACGAGCCAGTCACCGGAGCGGCCCCTGGTGCGCGCCATCGCCGGCTCGCCGACTCCGGTTTCGGCGAGAACGCGCGCCCGGTGAGCGACCTCGTGCAGCACGATGGTGCTCTCCAGACGTTCGACCTCGACGGGCCCCAGCCACTCGCTGACCTGCGGTGTCATCGACTCGATGCTGCCGTCGTCGGCGAGTATCAGCAGCGCGGGCGCCGTGGGAACCGACGGCACGGGCCTACCGTCGAGCTGAAGGGACGCCCGGATGCCGTTGGCCACGTGCGGGCAGAGCCTCGCCATCGTGGCGACCTCGACCTCGGTGAAGAACGGGTCCTCGGCACGCCGGGTGAGGCAGAAGTGCCCCCAGGTGGCCGACCCGGAACTGAAGACGCCCCGCATCTCGTCGCCGTATCCGTTGGGTTGGTAGATCTTCGACCAACGCGTGCTGCGGCTCAGATCACCGGCGGTCTCGATGCCGAGCGAAGCCGCCGGGACCTCCCGCCGTGCGAGGTCGACGAACTTGTTCACGTCGTCGGTGGTCAATTCGCATTCGATGAGGGCGAGATTCTGCTGACGTGTGACGTTCTCGGCATGCACCCCGGTGATGAGCAAAGTGTCGGGGTCGGTGAGCAGCCAGCCCGCAGCGGCGTAGGGGATCTTTGCCCGGACGACGGTAGCGACCGCAGACAGTAGTTCGAGCGGATCTTGAGCCCGCGCACAGATGCGCGCGACCCGCTGCTCCAACCGAGCAGGCCAGGCGAACGACATCGCTGACGACATGACCGACCCACCGCCCTTCCGTTGGGGTTCGCCGTCCGTCGGGCTGGTCCGTACTGTCGGTTCTACTCCCCTTTTACGCACTCAGACAAGGACTCTGTGGGCCACTCACACACCACACGCCCACGGAGTGGCAAATACGCACAGCGAAGGAGGATCTCGATGTGCGCGCTTTTGAACCTGGTTCACCGAGCCTCGGACGTGTTGGTGGGCGCAGGCACCAAGGCTCTGCGGTCACGTCGGCTGATGCGTGCCCCGATCGGGCTGTATCGGGCACGCCTCGGGTTCATCTTCGGCTCGCGGATCCTGTTGCTGGAACACATCGGCCGGAAGTCGGGGCAGACCCGGCAAGTGGTGCTCGAGGTGCTCGATCGGACTGACCCGGAGGCTTACATCGTCGCCTCCGGCTTCGGCACCCGCGCGCAGTGGTACAAGAACGTCCAGGCCGATCCCAGGGTGAAGGTGTCCGTCGGTACCCGGTTGTCGAGGCCCGCGATCGCGCGTCCGCTCAGCACTGACGAAGCTGACGCTGCGCTGCGCCGTTACGTCGACCGGCACCGCCGGGCGTGGGAGACGATGAAGCCGGTCCTCGAATCGACCCTGGGCGCACCGATCACCACCGAGAACACCGCCCTGCCGATGGTCGAACTGCGGCTGACAGACCACTGACCGGTGAGGTGTCAGTAGTAGCCAGGGCCCCGACCGGCCATCGACTCCAGGCGGGCGATGCGGTCCCCGATGGGCGGGTGCGTCAAGAACAGCTTGCCGATCTTCTCGCCCGCGCGGAACGGGTTGGCGATCATCAGGTGCGCCTGATCGGCCAGCTTGGGGTCGGGCGGCAGCGGTGCCTGCTCGACGCCGGCGCTGATCTTGCGCAGCGCGCTGGCCAACGCCAACGGATCGCCCGTCAGCTCCGCGCCGGACTGGTCGGCCTGGTACTCCCGCGACCGCGACACCGCCAGCCGTATCACTGTCGCCGCGATGGGGCCGAGCAGCGAAACCAATAGGATCGCAAAGGGATTGGCGCCCTCGCGGTTACCGCCGAAGATCGTCGCAAAGTAGGCGATGTTGGCGAGCGCGGTGATGACCGCGGCCATCGCGCCGGCGACGCTCGAGATCAGGATGTCGCGGTTGTAGACGTGTGAGAGTTCGTGCCCGAGCACCGCCCGTAGTTCGCGTTCGTTGAGGATGTGCAGGATGCCGGTCGTACAGCACACCGCGGCGTTGCGCGGATTGCGGCCGGTGGCGAACGCGTTCGGCGCGTCGGTGTCGCTGATGTACAGCCGCGGCATCGGCTGGCGAGCCGTGGTGGCCAGCTCGCGCACGATCCGGTACATCACCGGGGCCTGCATTTCGGTGACGGGCTGCGCGTGCATCGCCCGCAGCGCGATCTTGTCGCTGTTGAAATACATGTAGGCGTTCATGCCGACGGCGAACAGCACCGCCAGGCCGATGAGCGCCGTATTGCGGAACAGCGCGGCGATGAACACGATCAGCGCCGAGAACCCCACCAGCAGAGCGAACGTCTTGGCGGTGTTCGCGTGCGGATGCCAGGTCATCGCTTCCTCCTTCGGAAAGAAAGACTTCGCTGAATCAACGCTTAGGCGGGCTCCGCAAGTTCCGGCGCTCAGCCGTGCCGGTTGACCGTGTAATCCACCAGGGTCGCCAGGGCCTGACGGCCCGGCCCCTCGGGCAGCTGGGAGAGCTCCTCGCGGGCCTGCACCGCGTACTGCGCGACGGTCTGCTTGGCCCTGGTCATACCCGGTGACCCGCGCAACAGCCGCAGGGCCTCGGCCACGTCGTCGTCGTTTTCCACCGGTCCGGCCAGTAGCTCGCGCAACCGGTCGGCGGCGGGACCGTCGTCACGCAGCGCGTACAGCACCGGCAGGGTGTGCACACCTTCGCGCAGGTCGGTGCCCGGCACCTTGCCGGACTCGTCCGGATCGCTGTCGATGTCGATGATGTCGTCGGAGATCTGGAAAGCCGTGCCGACGATGCCGCCCAGCCGGCTCAACCGCTCGATCTGCTCTTCGTCGGCACCCGAGAATGTCGCCCCGAACCGGCCGGACGCCGCAATCAGGCATGCGGTCTTCTCGTAGACGACCTTCAGGTAGTGCTCGACGGAATCGACGTGTTCGGCCGCGCCGCGGGTTTCCCGCATCTGGCCGGTAACCAGCTGGGCAAAGGTGTCGGCGATGATGCGAACGGCGTCGGGTCCGAGCCTGCTGACCAGACGCGAGGCAGTCGCGAACAGGTAGTCGCCTGCCAGGATCGCGATGTTGTTGCCCCAGCGCGCGTTGGCGCTGTCCGCACCGCGACGGACTTGCGCCTCGTCCATCACGTCGTCGTGGTACAGCGTCGCGAGGTGCACCAGTTCGATGACCGCGCCCGCGACGGTGACCTGCCAGGCATCCGGGTCCGGACCCAGCCGGGCGGAGAGCACCGTGAACAGTGGGCGGAACCGCTTCCCGCCGGCCTGGAACAGGTGTTGTACCGCTTCGGCCATCAACTCGTCGGCTTTGCCGAGCTCAGTGGCCATCAGGTCTTCGATGCGGGCGACCCCGTCGCGCACTTCCTGCGCGAATTCGGGATCTCCGAAGTCCACCCCGGCTACCACCGTCGCTGGCGTCCTCACCCTGCCAACATACTGGGAACCATGGACTTACCGGCGGGTTGGGCCCACGGCCGAAGGCCAGGGGAGAGCGAAGCGACCGGGGGATCGATGAAGGCGGACGTGGTCGTCGTCGGGGCCGGCCCCGCGGGTTCGGCCGCCGCCGCGTGGGCGGCGCGCAACGGCCGCGACGTCCTCGTCATCGACAAGGCGCAGTTCCCCCGCGACAAGGCCTGCGGCGACGGGCTGACTCCGCGCGCCGTGCTGGAGATGCGCCGCCTCGGCCTCGGGCCGTGGCTGGACGGTCGGGTGCGGCACCGTGGCCTGCGGATGTCCGGCTTCGGGGCGGACGTCGAGATCGAGTGGCCCGGACCGTCGTTTCCGTCGACCTCGAGCGCGGTTCCGCGCACCGAACTCGACGACCGCATCCGCATGGTCGCCGTCGACGACGGCGCGAAGATGATGCTCGGCGTCAAAGCCGTCGACGTGCGCCATGACGCCTCCGGACGCGTGGCGGCGGTGATACTCGATTCGGGCGCCGAGATCGGTTGCGGCGAGCTGATCGTCGCCGACGGAGCCCGCTCGACGCTGGGCCGCGTGCTGGGCCGCGAATGGCATCAGGAGACGGTGTACGGCGTAGCGATCCGGGGCTACATCGGCACGCCGCGCGCAAGCGAACCGTGGATCACCTCGCACCTGGAGCTGCGCTCGCCAGAAGGTGCGGTGCTGCCCGGATACGGCTGGATCTTCCCGCTGGGCAACGGCGAGGTGAACATCGGCGTCGGGGCGCTCGCGACGATCAAGCGCCCGGCCGACGCCGCGCTGCGGCCACTGATGTCGTATTACACCGGGCTACGTCGTGAGGAGTGGGGCTTCGTCGGGGAACCGCGCGCCGGCCTGTCGGCGCTGCTGCCGATGGGCGGAGCGGTGTCGGGTGTTGCCGGGCCGAACTGGATGTTGATCGGCGATGCTGCGGCCTGCGTGAACCCGCTCAACGGCGAAGGTATCGACTACGGCCTCGAAACCGGCCGGCTGGCCGCCGAACTGCTGGGCACCGGTGATCTGTCGCAGGCGTGGCCCGCGGTGCTGTCGGCGCACTATGCGCGCGGGTTCTCCGTGGCCCGGCGGCTCGCACTGCTGCTGACGTTCCCGCGATTCCTGCCGTCAACCGGGCCGCTCGCGATGCGGTCGGCGACTCTGATGAACATCGCGGTGCGGGTGATGGGCAACTTCGTCACCGACGAGGACGAGGACTGGACCGCCCGGATCTGGCGCGGCGCAGGTCGCCTGTCGCGGCGTATCGACGAACGGGCGCCGTTCAGCTAGTCGCGCCGGCGCCGCTCGAGGAGCTTCACCGCGATGCGGGTGTCTGCGGGTTCCCGACTCGTCTGCGTAGAAGCCGTGAGCCCCAACGCAATCAGAACGTCTGCGGCCGTGATGAACAATCCGATCCAATACGCCCACCGCATGGTGGGGTCCGGTTGGGACGCGAAGTACAGGATGAGGAATATCGGGCCGACGATGCCGAAGACGAACATCATGGCTTGAAACATCAGATAGCGCTTGAACGTCTCCATGTCACAGGCAGAATATCGCGGATGACCGCCGTGTACCGGGCCCCGATGCGATCTCGCCGCGACGACATCGACCCCCAGAAATCGCTCGACCGGGCATTGGCTCTGGGCGTCGTCGGTTTCGGCGACGCGGGTTTCGGCGAGCGGCTGGCTCGCCGCGTGGACCGATTCACCGATGTCGAAGACGGGTCCTTCGTGTGGACCCGCGATGCCGACGGGCTTTTCTGGTTGGGCCGCATCGATGGTCCGTACCGCCGGGACGATGCCGAGGAGGCCGCCGCCGTCGACCTGGTGCATGTGCGGCCGTGCCGCTGGCTGCGCGAGCCCATCCTCGAACCCGACGTCCCCGCAGCGGTTCTCGCGACCTACGCACGCGGCGGACGCAACTTTCAGCAAACCCACGACCCGGACGTCGGCCCGCAGACGGAACGCATCTGGGATGCCCGCAGCGATCGAGACCGGTAACCAAGCTAACTGTAAGACCAGCTAGACGAGCTGTTTTCGACGAGGTGCAGGGATTATCCTGGTGCACAGCGGCGTTCAGGTATGCATCGGCGGAAGGAAACCACGATGCTCGGTATGACGGTTCGATCGGCAGTTGCCGCTTTCGCGGTCGCCGCGGCCGCGCTGTCGTCCGCCCCGATTGCGGCCGCGCTGCCCCAGGGACCGTGTCAGGATGTGCCTTTCGTCGGCGTGTGCACGCCGTATCGGGGCGCGACCGGTAAGCCGTCCTCGAATGCCAAGTCCGAACCGCCCCTGCCGGCCGTCAACAGCGCCGCACCGACTGGCGGTGGCCAGCAGGCAGCCATCGATATCGACGACTAGCTGTGATGCCCAGGGAGGTTGTCCCTCCCCTTATCGGTGAGCCTGTGTGACAGGGAAGGCCTCCGGTTGTGAAGTGGAGCTGTCTAAGAACCGCTTCACCAACCAGGAGGCCTTCGTGTCCCA
>NZ_BCTA01000022.1 GCF_001570485.1 Mycolicibacterium novocastrense | reverse complement strand
TTGAACCGTAGAGAAGTCCAATTATTCCTTGCAGGACAGGCACTTTCGCTTATCTACACACCCCCACAGTCAACATTCCACGAAAAATCCGGGTTAGTTGCGTTGCAACCGAGCAGGTCCGAAATGCCTTTGTGGAGCACCAGTGCGTCTCAATGCAGGGTGAGCGTGACCGTCTGCACCAGCGTCGCGGCAGCCACCTCGTTGGCGGCATGAGCCGGCAGCGCCACCAGAACCACTCGGTCGGTGCCGCCGCCCATTGCCGTTGGCTTGTCAGATACCAGCACGACGATCGCGTCGGTCGCGACAACGCGTGGCTGAGCGTCGGATTCGAAACCGGCGGCCAGCACGTCGACGACATCGCCCGGGCGGATCAGGTCGAGCACCGCAGTCTCGTCGAGAGATAACGGCACTATGCGCGCCGTCGGGCCCACCGCCGCCTCGGCGAGCCGCGGGGTCAGCAGGCGCACGTCGGTCAGCGCCTCGCCGCGGCGCACCGGACCGGCCAGCGTCGCACCGACCACCGCTGTGACATCTGATTGCGCGCCATCGGGAAGCGTTGCGGCACTGAAGGTTTCCAAACGGACATCGTCGGCAGTCAGTTCGCTGCCCGGACTGAGGTCTCGGGTGGCGACGACGGCAGCGACGCGCTGGTCATCGGGATCGGGTCGCAATGCCGCGACGGCGGCGAGTACCACCAGCCCGCCCGCGACGATCCGACGGGCCAACAGTGTTCGCGTCCAGTCCGGCCGCAGCATCTCGGTCAGCCGATGGATCGGCGACGGGTTGAGTGAATCCCCCATGCCGCCAAGTTAGGCAGCGCAAGCAGGGTTCAGGCCGAGTACCGGTTCGGCCTGTGGATAACTCGGGTCAGCTCGACGCCGCGGCCGCCGCGGTGGAGCTCGACGAGCTCGAACTCGAGCCGGAGTCACTCGAACTCGACGAGCTGGAGCTCGACTTGTCCGTCGACTTGTCTGACGACGAACTCGACTCCGAGCTGGACGCGGATCCGTTCGACGAGCTCTTGGCGGAGTCGCGGCTGTCGTTGCGGTAGAAGCCGCTGCCCTTGAACACAACTCCCACGTTGCCGAAGAGCTTGCGCAGGCGACCGTTGCACTTGCGGCACGTGGTCAGCGAAGCATCGCTGAACGCCTGAATCGCGTCGAACTTGTCGCCGCACTCAGTGCACGCATAGGAATAGGTAGGCACGAAAACCCTCCGTGGTGGTCAAAATTGCTTAGCACTCTACCGGCTCAAGTGCTAGAACCGCTACGTGGCGTGAGTCATTCCCGGCCGTCCGCCCGACCGAGGGCGACCAGCCCGAGCCGAGGAGTCAGTGCGTGGGTCATCGCCACGTCGTGGGATTCGACGGGGAGTCGGTCGACGATTTCGTCATCGCGGACGACGGCCACGAGTAACGCCGATGACGACGCCAGCGGCAGCGAGCGGTCGTAGAAGCCCGCACCGCGGCCCAGCCGCGCGCCCGCCCTGTCGACCGCGAGGGCGGGTACCAGGATGATCGCCGCCTGCGCGACCGTTTCTGGCGACGACCACGGTTCGCCCGGTTCGCGAAGGCCGAACCGGGCCGTCGTCAATGCGCCTGGAACGTATTCGCCCCATCGCAACGGCAGGGGAATGCCGGCGGCGTCGACTCGCGCGACCGGTAGCAGCACCCGGACACCGTGCCGATACAGGGAATCGATCAGCTCCAGCGAACCCGGCTCAGAGCCCACGGGGACGTAGGCGCAAACGGTCTGATCGGTCGCGGCGAGCGTCGTCGCGTGCCCGGCCAGCGCGCGCGCCTCGCCGTCGTGCACCTGCGTGGCCAGGGCCCGACGGGCCGACAGGATCGCGGCGCGCAGATCCGCTTTCGTCGCGCTCACGTCATCGTTTCTCAATCGCTCCCAACACCACCCGGTCTCGACAGGTTCAACCTGCCCAAGGAGGTTAATGTGTGAACGATGACAAGGCCTGAGGTACCGATCCCGCATACGGCGGTGGTTCCGGCGGCGGGGCTGGGCACGCGGTTTCTGCCCGCCACCAAGACGGTTCCCAAGGAACTGCTGCCCGTTGTGGACACGCCGGGCATCGAGCTGGTCGCCGCTGAAGCGGCCGAGGCGGGCGCCCAGCGTCTGGTCATTGTCACGTCCGAGGGCAAGGACAGCGTCGTCGCACACTTCGTCGAGGACCTCGTGCTCGAAGGCACGCTGGAGGAGCGCGGCAAGAAGTCGATGCTGGAAAAGGTGCGCCGCGCGCCGGCGCTGATCAAGGTCGAGTCTGTGGTGCAGGCCGAGCCGCTGGGTTTGGGCCATGCGGTCAGCTGCGTGGAGCCCTCACTGTCGCCCGATGAGGACGCGATAGCGGTGCTGCTGCCTGACGACCTCGTGTTGCCGACCGGTGTCCTGGAGATGATGTCGAAAGTCCGTGCCAAACGCGGCGGTTCGGTGCTGTGCGCGATCGAGGTGCCGCGCGAAGAAATCAGCGCGTACGGCGTGTTCGACGTCGAGCCCGTCGCCGACACCAACAACCCCAACGTGCTTCGCGTGAAGGGCATGTTCGAGAAGCCGAAGGCCGAGGATGCGCCGTCGCCGTACGCCGCGGCCGGCCGGTACGTGCTCGACCGGGCCATCTTCAACGCGCTCAGACGCGTCCCGCGCGGCGCGGGCGGGGAGATCCAGCTGACCGACGCCGTCGCCTTGCTGATCAACGAGGGCCACCCGGTCCACGTGGTCGTGCACCGCGGCGATCGACACGACCTCGGAAATCCCGGCGGCTACCTTAAGGCTGCGGTTGACTTTGCGTTGAAGCGCGACGACTACGGGCCGGAACTCCGGCGGTGGTTGGTGGAGCGATTGGGGCTGGTGGACTGCTGAGAGCCCTGCCGCATAGATAAGGGGTGCAGTGCGTTCGGTCGAGGAACAGCAGGCACGGGTTGCGGCCGCGGCGGTGGCGCCGCGGCCGGTTCGGGTGGCGATAGCCGAAGCGCAGGGATTGATGTGCGCCGAGGAGGTGGTCACCGAGCGTCCGCTGCCCGGATTCGACCAGGCCGCGATCGACGGCTATGCGGTGCGCAGCGTCGACGTGCTCGGGGTCGGCGGCTCCGATGACGGCGAGGAGGCGGCCGACCAAGAGGTCAGCCTGCCGGTGATGGGCGTCATCGAGGCAGGCGCCCGGACGCCAAGTCGGCTGCAGCCGCGCCAGGCGGCACGCGTGCAGACCGGCGCCCCGATGCCGACGCTCGCCGATGCGGTGCTGCCGTTGCGCTGGACCGACGGCGGCGACGCGCGGGTGACGGTGTTGCGCGGTGTGCGGTCGGGCGCCTACGTGCGGCGCACCGGCGACGACGTTCAGCCCGGTGATGTCGCGGTGCGCGCGGGCGCCATCATCGGCCCGGCACAGGTCGGACTGCTGGCCGCCGTGGGCCGCGAACGGGTTCTGGTGCATCCGCGCCCGCGGCTTTCGGTCATGTCCGTCGGTGGCGAGCTCGTCGACATCTCCCGGACTCCCGGCAACGGCCAGGTTTATGACGTCAACTCGTACGCGTTGGCGGCCGCGGGGCGCGATGCCGGCGCCGAGGTGAACCGGGTCGGCATCGTCGACACCGACCCCAAGAAGTTGCGCGAGGTTGTCGAGGGCCAGATCAACCGCGCGGAGGTGGTGGTGATCGCCGGTGCGGTCGGCGGCGCTGCGGCCGAGGCCGTCCGCTCGGTGCTCTCCGAGCTGGGCGAGATGGAGGTGACCCGCATCGCGATGCACCCCGGTTCGGTGCAGGGCTTCGGCCAACTCGGCCGCGACGGTGTGCCGGTCTTCCTGCTGCCCGCCAATCCGGTGAGCGCGCTGGTGGTGTTCGAGGTGATGGTGCGTCCGCTGATCCGGCTGTCGTTGGGTAAGCGGCAGGCGCACCGACGGATCGTGCAGGCGCGCGCGCTGTCTCCGATCGAGTCGGTAGCGGGCCGCAAAGGGTATCTGCGCGGTCAGCTCATGCGGGACCAGGACACCGGCGAGTACCTCGTGCAGGCGCTCGGCGGGGCGCCGGGCGCATCGCATCTGCTGGCGACGCTGGCCGAGGCGAACTGTCTTGTCGTCGTGCCCACCGAAGCTGAGCAGGTCCGCACCGGCGAGATCGTCGACGTCGCGTTCCTGGCTCAGCGCGGCTGATCCGCACGGGGGGCGATGTGAACCTGTGGCGGTCCAGTTCGGCGCATCCGGGTTGGCCGATGGCCGCCGGACCGCTGCGTGTGGCCGCCGGCGTGGTGCGGTTGCGGCCCATCCGGCTGCGAGACGGTGGCCAATGGAGCCGCATCCGGCTGGCCGAGCGGGCCCACCTGGAGCCGTGGGAACCGGCTGCCGGTGTGGATTGGGAGGCGCGCCACGCGATCACGTCGTGGCCCTCGGTGTGTTCGGGGCTGCGGTCCGAGGCCCGCAAGGGGCGGATGTTGCCCTTCGTAATCGAGCTCGACGACCAGTTCTGCGGGCAGCTCACGATCGGCAACGTCACCCATGGGGCACTGCGCTCGGCCTGGATCGGGTACTGGGTGGCCAAAGGGGTCAACGGCGGCGGCGTCGCCACCGCCGCCCTCGCGCTTGGCGTCGACCACTGTTTCGGTCCGGTCGGACTGCATCGCGTCGAAGCGACGGTGCGCCCCGAAAACGCCCCCAGCCGTGCGGTTTTGGCGAAGGTCGGCTTTCGGGAGGAAGGACTGCTGCGCCGGTATCTCGATGTCGACGGCGCCTGGCGCGATCACCTTCTGGTGGCCATCACGATCGAAGAGGTCACCGGATCGGCGGCCGCCACGCTGGTGCGGCAGGGACGCGCCGAGTGGGCGTAGCGGGCGTGATTTCGCGAGACGTACAACAGGGTCGCGAACCGCGGCGAAGCACCACCCTGGTGTACGTCTCGCGAAAGCCGAACGCCCTTGACTGTTACCAATGTGACATTTGTGACTGTTGGTGCTTGTCTTGTGCGAATTACAGGTGTGTAATTGCTTCGGCGCGCCGCCCACGGATGCGCAGGTCACAGACCTAGCCTTTAGGGGAAAGGAGCAGGCGACATGCCAAGCATCCCCCAATCTCTTCTGTGGATATCTCTCGTCGTTCTCTGGCTCTTCGTGCTCGTGCCGATGCTGATCAGCAAGCGCGACACCGTGCGTCGGACCAGTGACGTGGCGCTGGCGACGCGCGTGCTCAACAGCGGCCGAAATACGCGGCTGCTGAAACGGCGCGGGCCGGCAGCCGGTCATGCCAGCGATCCGGACTGGCGCCCGTCCGAAGAAGACCTCGACGAGGAGACCGAACCGGAACCCGTCAGCCGAGCGGTGGTGCGCGCCGCCGCGGTCACCGTCGAGGAGAAGTCCGAACCCGACTACCTCGACGTCGATGTCATCGGCGAGGACTCCGGCGCCTTGCCCGTCGGGGTGTCAGACCGGCCGGAAGCCGAAAAAGAAGAGCTCACACTGCAATTCGACCAGTCGGCGGGCGAGACCGACGCGGTCGCCGAGGAGCAGGAAGCTGAGCCGGAGGACCTGGACGACGAGTACGAGACCGTCGACGATTCATCCGGGCTGGAAGCGCCGTCCGAGGCCGACCTGCAGATGGCGGACTCGCTGTCCGAGGCGCGCCGGCGCAGGCATGAGTCCAAGACGGCGGCCGCGGTGAGCGAGCGCAAGTATCGGTTCCGCAAGCGGATGCTGACGGCGCTGGGCGTGCTGTTGGTGGCGTCGGCAGCCGCGGCGTTCACGCTCAGCCCGTCGTTGTGGTGGCTGTGTGGCGCGGTCAGCGGGTTCACCGTGCTGTACCTGGGTTACCTGCGGCGGCAGACCCGGATCGAGGAGCGGCTGCGTCGCAGGCGGGCGCAGCGCATCGCCCGCTCGCGGCTGGGCGTCGAGAACACCGATGACCGTGAGTTCGACGTGGTGCCGGCCCGCTTGCGGCGGCCGGGTTCGGTGGTGCTGGAGATCGACGACGAGGACCCGATCTTCGAGCATCTGGACTACGCGCCGTTCGCGCGGCACTTCGACCTGCCGCGGGCCGCGGGCCAGTAAGCCCGTCGATTTTCGACGGTCGTCCGATGGCTGGTAGCCTGCTACCGGTATCAGGGGCTATGGCGCAGTTGGTAGCGCGACTCGTTCGCATCGAGTAGGTCAGGGGTTCGATTCCCCTTAGCTCCACAGAAATCGACAGCCAAGTGTCCTTACTCGAACCCCTCGGTGTTTCTTAATTCCAGACTTTTGTCGGTGACGACGAGCATGCTTTGCTCCGCAGCTATAGCAAGCTGCGCGTCGGTCTCAGTCTGTGTCAGGGCTGCACGGGCGTGGTTTCACCTGATAGCGCTGCGCCCCTGGGTAGACTGCACATACGATCTGCCGACCTAGTCACGGCGCCATGAACTGGAGGGAGGTCGGCGATGGCAACGAATGACCAGCTTAAGGCGCTTGTTAAGAGTCATGCCGACCGCGACGATCCCCAGTTCTATTCCGTAGCTATGCAGGTTGCGGCGAAGGCGGCCAGGGCCGGGCAAGCGAAGTTTG
Source organism: Mycolicibacterium novocastrense (assembly GCF_001570485.1). GTDB lineage: Bacteria > Actinomycetota > Actinomycetes > Mycobacteriales > Mycobacteriaceae > Mycobacterium > Mycobacterium novocastrense. The sequence continues at coordinate 53,730 of NZ_BCTA01000022.1, read as the reverse complement.
CACAGGAGCTTCGTGACCTGATCGATGAGCTGCGCGAGCGGGGAGTGACGCAGTCGCGAGTCGCCGCAGTCGTACCCGTGACGCAACCGCGCGGCGAGCTCGGCTCGCTGCTCACTGTCACTTACCCTGACGCGCGCGTCGGTGACCTTGTTCTGTCGCCCGTCCTTGACCAACAACTGCGACAGATTCTGCTCGAACAGCGTCAACGTGACGTCCTGCGGCGCCACGGCCTTCGCCCGGCCAGTCGCGTCCTTCTGATAGGCCCTCCGGGAACAGGAAAGACGTCGACTGCGCGGGTCATTGCAGGCGAACTCGGGCTGCCGCTGTTCGCCATCAGACTGGACACGATCATCACCAAGTTCATGGGCGAGACCGCGGCCAAGCTGCGACTGATTTTCGATGCGCTTGTTGAAACGAAAGGTGTCTATCTTTTCGACGAGGTGGATGCGCTCGCTGGTGATCGCGCGGCATCAAACGACGTCGGAGAGATTCGTCGCGTGCTCAATTCGTTTCTTCAATTCTTGGAGGAAGACCAGTCAGAAAGCGTTGTGATCGCTGCGACGAACCATCCGCAACTGCTTGACAATGCGCTCTTGCGGCGGTTCGACACAGTCATGGATTTCGCACTGCCAGATGACGAGGGGGTTCGCGCAGTGATCAGTAATCGGCTTGCCGCCTTCCTCAATGCCAACGTGAGCTGGAAGCGCGTAATAGATGCTGCTCGGGGCCTCAGTCACGCCGAGATTACGACCGCTGCCGAAAATGCAGCGAAGCGGACCGTGCTCTCGGGCCGAAACCGCATCCTGACTGAGGATCTCGTGGCGGCGCTCAAAGAGCGCCCGCGGACAAGAACGCGGCGCGAATCGACTTCATAGGCAGCATGGCTGAACGTGATAGGCCGCACATCGTGGTGCGAGCTCTCCCAACATCCGAGCCATTCACACTCGCGGCAGGCGGCGGCGGAACCGAAAAGGAGTCGTTCACCGGAGACCGGGCAGGTCACGGACGTCGGCTCACTCAGGAGTTGCGGGATGCGTTGGCTCCCGCAGTCGATGAACCGGAAACCGCCGGAACATACATAACTTTCGTGTCTTTCCCGGGTCTCGACCTTGCACTGGAGAGTCTCGACCCGCAGTCCTCGGGCGAACAGCCTGAGCTGCTTGCCGTACGCGATGTCGAGACCGAGGACGGCGCAGTTCAAATGGCGACTGTCTACATACCCGACGGCAAGAAGGAGTACTTCCTCAAACGTCTTTCGACTTACACCGAGACAGCGACGAGCGATAAGGTGCGGCACGCTGCGCTCGTCGAAGGCATCCAGTCCATTCGCCGCGCGACGATTCGGGAGCTGTGGACCGACCCAGACACCTTGTTCCCGGATGATCTATCTGAATTGCGATGGTGGGAGGTGTGGTTACGTAACCGCGATGGTCAGGAGCGCATCCGATTCACCGCGTTCGCGGCACATCGACAGTTGCCTACCAGCCACCACTACCTCGGATTCGGGGATCGGACCGTCGTGCTGCTGCAGGCGACAGCCGATGAGCTTTCGCAGACGTTCGAGTCGCTCGATGACATCGCTGAGTTGCGTCGACCGCATGACGTGGCAAGTTTTCTTGCGGAGCTGCCAGTATCGGAGCAGATGCCCTGGGCGCAAGATCTACTGAACCGCCTGCATCCCGCCGGTAAGAACGCCCCGGTAGTGTGCGTCCTCGACACGGGTGTGCAAGATAGTCATCCCTTGCTAGCCGCGTCACTTGACGCGTCCGATGTCCATGTCGCTGACGCAAGTTGGCAACTGCAGCCTGTACATCCGCACGGCACCGAAATGGCAGGTCTCGCGCTCTACGGAGATCTTCAAGCTGCTATTTCTGACAATCACTCAATCCAACTTGCGCATCGCTTGGAATCCGTGAAGTTTTTACCCGATGCAGGTGCCAACGATCGCGATCTCTATGGCGCCATCACTGCTCGCTCAGTCGACCGCCCCGAGATCGAGGCGGCCGACCGTACCCGTGTCTTCATGCTGGCCGTGACCGCGCCTAGGCCAGAACCAATCGCCGACGACTCCGAACCGACCGAACGACATGAAGGTGGCCGGCCGACCTCCTGGTCAGCAGCCATCGACGCGCTCGCCTTCGGCAGAGCGATCGACGACACTGACCCCGAGTTCACCTATCTTGATCGTGATGAACCGCGCCGACCACGACTATTCGTTGTCTCAGCCGGCAACATAAGAGATGTCAGAGCCAGCGACGACCACCTCGCCCGGAGCGATGTAGAACCCGTCGAAGATCCCGCCCAATCATGGAACGCGCTTACGGTAGGCGCCTACTCTGCCCATGACGACATGGCCGGCGCGCCAACTGGATTCGAAGGTTACATACCAATTGCGCCCCGCGGTGAGCTCGCCCCTGTAAGTCGTACTTCAGTGGTGTTCGACCGGAAGAAATGGCCATTTAAGCCCGACGTTGTCGCAGACGGCGGGAACGTAGCCGCTTCGCCGGACGGTACTAGTGTCGATACGCCTCCGAACCTCGCGCTACTCACGACACGACTTCAAGGATTAGGACAGAATCTTTTCACGACAACGCGCGACACGTCGGCCGCGACGGCACAGGTTGCGGCGATCGCGGCTGATATCTCAGCCGCCTACCCAGATCTCAAGCCCGAAACCATACGAGGTCTCATCATCCACTCCGCGCAGTGGACGGAAGCGATGCGAAGCCGCTTCGGCTTGGAGTCCAGCAAGTACGGCCTCGCTACGTTGCTGCGTCGATACGGCATGGGCGTGCCCGACGCTGCACGGGCCCTGCGCAGTGCGGCAGACGCCCTGACCCTCATTGCTGAGGCGCGAATACATCCGTACGAGCAGGAAGCCGGAAGTGCCGGAAAGGTACGGGAGATGAACTTACATCAGCTCCCGTGGCCCACGGATGCGTTGACGGCGCTGGGCGAAGTACGAGTGCGGCTACGCGTCACGCTGTCCTATTTTATAGAACCCAATCCCTCAAGCCGCGGTTGGACGGGCAGATACGTATATCCCTCTCACGGCTTGAGATTCGCGACGCGACGACCGGAGGACAGCGTCGATACATTTCGTCAGCGAATTAACACTCGAGCACGGGCGGAAGGGCAGCGACCGCCATCGCTTGACACCGAGACGGGATGGCTGTTCGGTGCTAATCAGCAACAAAGTGCCGGTTCGGTGCACACCGATATCTGGTCGGGCGCTGCCATTGATCTGGCAAGCAAAGGTGCTATTGCGGTGTATCCCGTCGCGGGGTGGTGGAAGAATCGGCGTGCGCTCGACCAGAGCGATCAGGGAGTCGACTATTCGCTGATCGTCAGCATCGAGGCACCTGAAGTCGAAATCGACCTGTGGACACCTGTCGTGCAGCAGATCGCAGCCGAAGTGAAGGTCGAGGCATAGATCGCGTCGGTGCTATGGCGCAGGCAATCTTGCTCAGCTTTGACAACGGCGGTAGCCAGCAGGGGCAACATGCGACTTGATCGATGCAGTCAGCTTAGGCGACCAAGCCACTGGTCGTTGCCGACCGAACGTCAGGTCCAGCCGGGGCGACTTCGCAACAAGACCCTGGCGGCAAAGGGCGGTGACGACGGTTGGATGCGAGAGTCCCTACCGACTAATAATGCATGGCAGGGATTCACCGCCACATAGGGTGTTGCCGCCTCGTCGATCGTTTGTTTGTCCGCAGCAGTAAGGAAGCGTTTAAGGAGAGGTTTCGGGCTGTCTTGGGTGACGGAGATGTCCGGAGTGGATTCGGTGACGCATTTGCGCAGTCACGTTCTCCAGAGGTGGCTGGGCTTTGAGGTTCGATTCCCCTTAGCTCCACCAAATTCGATCAGGTCAGGGCCGAGGCCTTCCGCCAAGCACGATTGCTCAGCAGGCGCAGCCCGTTCAGTGCGACGATGATCGTCGACCCCTCATGACCCGCCACGCCGAGCGGCAGGGGAAGATGGCCGAACACATCCCACAACACCAGCACCGCGATGAACGTCGCTGCGATGGCGAGGTTGGCGATCACGATACGACGCGCCCGACGCGCCAACGCCACCACGGCAGGGACCGTCGCGAGCTCGTCACGGACCGTAACGACGTCGGCCGTTTCCAGGGTGAGGTCGGCTCCGTTGCGCCCCATCGCTATCGAGCCGTGTGCGGCAACCATGGCGGGTGCGTCGTTGATCCCGTCGCCAACGAACAGGACGCGCTCGCCGTCGGCCTGCAACCCCCGCACAGCGGCGACTTTGTCATCGGGCAGCAGGTCGGCGCGTACATCCATGATGCCGACTCCGACCGCCAAGTGTTCTGCCGCACGCCTCGAATCGCCGGTCAACAGGACCGGTGGCTTCGATGTGAGCCCGGCTATGTCGCGCACAACTTTGTCGGCATCGGGCCGCACGGTGTCGTCGAGGCCGAGCACTCCGATCGCCGTGCCATCGACGGTGACCACGACGACGGTGGTTCCTCGGCTCTCCAGATGATCGACGACTGGGCTGGTGACCGAAAGTGATTGCGCGCTCAGCACTTCGACCGTCTGGCCCGAGAGACGCGCGCGCACGCCGCGACCGGGTAGCGCCCGGAAGTCGGTGGTGCCGGCCGGTACGAGACCGCGGATCCGGGCGGCTTCGACGATCGCGCGACCGAGCGGGTGCTCGCTGAACTGCTCTGCGCCTGCCGCGATTCGCAGCACGTCGTCCTCGGCGTAGTGGCTGTCGAGCGTTGTGACATTGGTGAGTTGCGGTGCGCCCGTTGTCAATGTGCCCGTCTTGTCGATCGCGACCCGGGTGACGTCGGCGAGGTGTTCCATCGCGATCGCCGATTTGACCAGTACACCGTTTCTTCCGGCGGTGGCGATGGCCGATAACAGCGGCGGCATGGTCGCCAACACCACGGCGCATGGCGACGCGACGATCATGAATGTCATCGCCCGGAGCAGCGTGGACGCGAGATCGGCACCGAGCAGCAGCGGGATCGTGAACAGCGCGAGGGTCGCGACGACGACTCCGATGGAATAGCGCTGTTCGATCTTTTCGATGAACAGCTGCGTTTTGGCTTTGGTGGCCGACGCCTCCGCGACGAGGGCGACGATGCGAGCGACCACGGTGTCGGACGGATCCTTGGTGACCAGGATGCGCAGTGCGCCTGACCCATTGAGCGTCCCCGCGAAAACCTCGTCATCGACCGACTTGCTCACCGGCAGCGGTTCGCCCGTGACCGATGACTGGTCGACGTCGGACGCACCGAGGACGACGACACCGTCGGCCGGGAGTCGCTCACCGGGCCGCACGCTCACGATGTCACCGACGCCAAGGTCCTCGGCGTTGACCGCTTCTTCGAACCCGTCGGAGTCGATGCGAACGGCACGATCGGGTGCCAGGTCAACCAGTCCCTTGACCGAGTCCTGCGTGCGCTTTGTCGCGGCGTCCTCCAACGCTCCCGATATGGCGAAGATGACGATCAGCAGTGCACCGTCGAAGATCTGGCCGATACTCGCCGCGCCGATTGCCGCGACCACCATGAGCAGGTCCACATCGAGCGTACGGTCCCGCAACGCTTGCACGCCTTCCCGCGCCGGTAACCAGCCGCCGGTGAGGTAGCAGGCCAGATACATGGCCCAAAACAGCCACGCCGGACCGCCTGCCAACTGCGTTGCCAACCCCGCCAGAAACAACCCGAGGGCGGCCACCGCCCACCGCACCGAACTCACCGACCACAGGCTGGTCAACCCGAACGGCGTCGGGTGGGCGGCCGATGCGTGTCCGGTCGGCACGGTCGCGGTGGTCCTCGAGGCATCTTCCGAAACGCGTATCATGACCACATCTAAACATGTAGAACTCTACATGTATGTCATCGGCCGGACGGCCATGCTTCAATTGACAGCATGGGGCACGGAGTCGACGGCAGGGTGACGCCACCGGCCACGCTCGACCCCGCCTCGGCGGGCAAGATCGCCGAGACGTTGCAAGCCCTCGCTTCGCCCAACCGCTTGATGATCCTCACCCGACTACGCCAGTCGCCCTGTTCAGTGGGGGAGTTATCGACCGCGGTGGGAATGGAGCAGCCGGCGGTGTCTCACCAGCTCCGGCTCCTACGCGCACTCGGACTGGTCGCGGGTGACCGCAACGGTCGCAGCGTTGTCTACCGGCTCTACGACAACCACGTCGCTCAGCTCCTCGACGAGGCCGTCTATCACATCGAGCATCTACGCCTCGGGGCGACGGAAACCACGGCCTAGAGGCGAATTCGATAGCGATATCGCGCCGAATCGTCGTTTACATTCCCGCGAGGCGGGGCACAGATCGCGGCAGTGGGCGGCGATCGGTGAGGGTTGCATCGGTGTCGCCCGCGAGGCGGTCGGCGGGGTCAACCTCTTTGTTGAGCAGACAGCTCTGCCTCGCTGCACCGTCGCCCGCGCGTTCGGCTACTTGCTCGCGGTCGTCGCGAGCCCGCCGTCGACGGGAATGACCGCGCCGGTGAGGAAGGCGCCCGCCCGGCTGGCGAGAAAGACCGCGATGCCGGCCATGTCGTCGTCGCGCCCGATCCGGCGCAGCGGCGCCGACGCCGCGATCTGGTCGCCGAACGCGTCGAGCGTCGCGGCCATCATCTTCGACGGGAATGCGCCTGGTGCAACGGCATTGACGGTGATGTGCTGCGGCCCCAGCTCGCGGGCGAGCACACGGGTGAGATGATGCACCGCTGCCTTGCTGCTGCTGTAGGAATACGTCGGCAACTCGGGGACCCGAATGCCGTCGACGCTGCCGAGGTTGATGACTCGGGCGGGGTCATCTGCGGTGCCGGCGGCGCGAAGTGCGGGCAGCAGCGCCTGAACGAGCCAGAACGGCGACTTGACGTTGACGTTGAGGATCTTGTCCCACGCGGAATCGGGGAAACTCTCCAGCGGCTCGCCCCATGTGGCCCCCGCGTTGTTGACGAGGATGTGCAGCGGCTCGCCGCCGCCGGTCACCTCCTCGGCCAGCCGGATGCACTCGTCGTGTCGTGAGAGGTCGGCGGGAATGGCCCGCACATCGCCGAACCGGGACAGTTCGGCCTGCGCGCGTTCGCATGCGTCGGCCTTTCGCGAGCTGATCACCACGCTGGCGCCGGCCTGCAGCAGCCCGCGGCTCATCATCACCCCGATGCCGCTCGTGCCACCGGTCACGATGGCGCGCTTGCCGGTGAGGTCGAAAAGCTCTGTGTGAGTGCTGAACTGACCGTTGCTCATCGGCAAGTGCCTCCATCGTCGCCGTGGCGGCACGCAAGGCCGCCCCGCTAGAGACTAGAAGATGAGCCCGGATGCCTTGCTGGTGGCCGCGGCGAACCGGTTCTGGACGTCCTCCCAATTGACCACGTTCCAGAATGCCTTGACGTAATCGGCTTTCACGTTCTTGTACTGCAGGTAGTACGCGTGCTCCCACATATCGACCTGCAGCAGGGGGATGATGCCCAGCGGGACGTTGGCCTGCTGGTCATAGAGCTGGAAGGTGAGCAGCCGCTGCCCGAGGCTGTCATAACCGAGTACGCCCCAGCCCGAGCCCTGCAGGCCGTTGGCGGCAGCGGCGAACTGCGCCTGGAATTTGTCGAACGACCCGAACTGGTCGTCGATCGCGGCGGCCAGCTCTCCGGTCGGCTTGTCGCCGCCGTTCGGTGAGAGGTTCTTCCACCAGATCGTGTGGTTGACGTGCCCACCGAGGTGGAACGCGAGGTTCTTCTCGTTGAGGAAGATTGCGGCATGGTCGCCGTTGGCGCGGGCCTCTTCGAGTTTGGCGATCGCGTCGTTGACGCCCTTCACGTAGGTGGCGTGGTGCTTACTGTGATGGATCTCGTTGATCTGGCCCGAGATGTGCGGCTCCAGGGCGCCGTAGTCGTAGTCAAGGTCAGGCAGTGTGTACTCGGCCATGAACTTCCTTTCTGAAGGGGGTCGACGCTGTGTACCCGTGCTGGGCCGGATCTCACAGATGGCTTCGGCGTCGCGCAGAAGGGCCTCCGCGAAGCCTATGCGCGAGCCCAATATCTGTCTAGGTGTTCAGATGTTGTGCTAATTTGAGGTTGCGGGCGGCCGCGGAGTACATCGATGCAGCACATCATGTAGCGACTTGTCTTCCGACGGTTAGCGGCGCGACGCGGCCGACCCGCGCCCACCTCCACGATTTGCTGATCGACCGATTCGGTGATTGCCGTGCGGGCGGTGCGGGCCACGGGCCACCCGCTGCGCTTCTTGCTCGTGGCGACAAGCAGCCCGTAGCCTCGTGAGGTGGCCGGCCTGACCGGCGTTCGCGCCGACGAACTCACTGCCCTGGAAGTTTTCGGTGGCTATCGGGCCGAGGATCTCGTTCCGCTCGCGGCCCAGCTGACGCCTCTGAACGCCGCCTCCGGACAGGTGCTCATGCACCAGGGCGAACTCGCGCTGTCCTTCCTGTTGATCGGCTCCGGCGCGGCCGAGGTCACGCATACCGGAGACGACGGGCACGACACAGTCGCGAGGCTGACGCCGGGCATGATCGTCGGCGAGATCGCATTGCTGCGGGACACGACCCGCACCGCGACGGTGATCGCCACCGCACCGGTGCGCGGTTGGGTCGGGGGGCGTGAGGCGTTCGCGACCATGCTCGAGATCCCGGGCATGCTCGACCGGCTGCTGAGTACCGCCCGACAGCGCCTCGCCGCGTACGTCAATCCCGTTCCGGTCCGGATGCGTGACGGAACGGAGTTGTTCTTGCGGCCGGTGCTGCCGGGCGACAGCGAACGGTCGTCCAAGGGTCCCGCCGAATTCTCCAGCGAGACGCTGTACCGGCGTTTCCAATCGATGCTCGTTCCGAGCAGGTCGCTGATGCGGTACCTGTTCGAGGTCGACTATGAACACCACTTCGTCTGGGTGATGACCGACGGTCCGGAGGGGCCGGTGGTCGCCGATGCGCGTCTCGTTCGCGACGAGACCGATCCTGCCGTCGCCGAGGTCGCGTTCATCGTCGCCGACGCCTACCAGAACAAGGGCATCGGGTCATTCCTGATGGGGGCGCTAGCAATCGCAGCGAAATACCTTGGTGTCCAACGCTTCACCGCGCGAGTGCTCACCGACAACTATCCGATGCGCACCATCCTCACCCGTCACGGCGCGCACTGGGAGCGAGAGGACCCCGGGGTGGTCACCACGACCATCGACGTGCCGCGCCCGACCAATCCGCCGTTCTCGGCTGAACTGACCAAGCAGATCCGCGATATGGCCACGCAGGTCGTGCGGGCGGTCGGCTGATGCGGGTTCCGCTGTCCAAGGACACCAGGCTGTGCATTTCGCTGGCGGGCCGGCCGAGCAACATCGGTACCCGGTTCCACAACTACCTCTACGATCTGCTGGGCCTCGACTTCATCTACAAGGCCTTCACCACAACGGATATCGCGGCGGCGATCGGAGGGGTGCGGGCACTGGGCATCCGCGGCTGTTCGGTGTCGATGCCGTTCAAACACGATGTGCTGGCGCTGGTCGACGAGATCGAGCAGTCGGCCCGCTCCATTGGCGCCGTGAACACGATCGTCAACGACGACGGTCGGCTCACCGCATCGAACACCGATTACCTTGCCGTGCAGGCTCTCATCGCCGCACACGGATTGCAGCCGTCGCAGTCCGTACTCGTGTACGGCAGCGGTGGGATGGCCGGTGCGGTTGCGGCCGCGTTCTGCGACGCCGGATTCGACCGCGGCACCATTGCGGCCCGCAATGCCGAGACCGGACGTTCGCTCGCAGACAGGCTCGGCTACGAGTACCGCTCCGAGGTCGGTGCGCGCACCGCGGACGTACTGGTCAACGTCACCCCCGTAGGGATGGCCGGTGGTCCCGAGGCCACCGGAATCGCCTTCGGCGAAGAGGCTGTCGCCAACGCGCACACCGTGTTCGATGTGGTCGCGATGCCGTCCGAGACACCGCTCATCAAGGCCGCGCGCGAGGCGGGCGTCGGCGTGATCACCGGAGCTGAGGTGATCGCGCTGCAGGCCGCCGAGCAGTTCGAGCGTTACACCGGGGTTCGGCCGACGGACGAACAGGTCATGGCCGCGTCCGCGGTCTCGCGCGCTTGAGTCAGGGCGTGATCTTGGTTTGTTCGTCGATGACGGACGTCGCGTCCATCAGGGCCATCATCTGATCCTCGCGACCGTCGGCGTTGAGTTGCAGGACATACAGCCCGTCTTGCCCGGGGATGACGACGGTCTTCTGTGCGATCGCCCGTAGCACACCGTCTTTGGTGTAGGTGCCGCCGATCTGCACCGCTTCGAAATCGGAGAGCGTGGACGGTGAACCTTCCTGTGCCCCATCATATCCGGGTAGGTTCTTGATCTCGCCGGGAGCGAATTCGAGGATCTTCGCCGGGTCGACGTTACCGGTCAGCTTCGACACCAGCGCGATGATGGTCGGAGGGTCCTCGGCCATGGCGGGGTCATCGGAAACTATCGCGCCCCAGGCCCATTCGGGTGTGCGCGGCCCGGCATCGCTCCAGCCGGGTGGGAACGGCAGGTCGATGGTGGGCGAACCGGGGTCGCCGCGCTTGACCGGGGTCTCCGTGATGTCGTTCTCGCGGATGTAGTCGACGATCGTGTAGTTGGCGCCTTGCGCTTGAGGCGACGTGGTTGGTGCGGGCGAGGCGCTGGTTTCCGATGTGGTGGTGGGTTCTGAGGTCGTTGTATCCGACGCCGCCTCACCCTCGGTGTCCGAGCTGCAGCCGGCAAGGCCGAGCCCGAGTGCCACGGCCGCGACCGCGACGATGCCGGCCCTCATAGACGTGCCCATTTGCTCCTCCATCGGTGTGGTCTGCGCCGTAGCCTACGGCCGCCCTCCGGCATTTGCAGTCGAAAACGCGCGTAACAGCGGTTACGCAGTTGTTCCCGTTCGGAACAATATTTTGCTACGGGGCTTCATCGTGGTTAGCTGGGACGAGGTTTTGGCGGGGCGGCGGCCAGGGGTGAGAGGGAGACGCGATGCGGGGGCAGAGTGCTCGACTGACGACGACGTTGCGTTCGCTGGGGGCGATGATCCTGGCGGTGTTCGCGGCGATCGTGGTGGCGGTGGCATGGACGACCGCAACCGCGGTCCACCTGGCGGCAAGCGCGTTGATCATGGGCGGGACCGAACACCCGTTGACCACCCCGCCGGATGACCCCATGTACATCTCCGGATACCTGAGCAACGCCGTCAACGGATTCATCAACCCTGCTGCGGGAGAGCCCACCGATGCCGACGGCGGCCCCATCGACGGCGTCGACGACAACGTCTATGCGGTCGTCTATCCGGCGGCGTTCTTCCCGGTGTTCGGCAGCCAGACCTTCGATGACTCTGTCGGCGAAGGCGTGACGAGCCTTAACGGCTGTGTTCGCGGGAGCGCGTCCTGCGTCTACAACGACGACGCCAGTTACGACGTGGAGAACCCGCTGGGGCCCGAACCCGCCGCCCCGTCCGCCTATGAGGATTACGTCATCTTCGGCTACTCGCAGAGCGCCGTGGTGGCTTCGCTGGTGAAGCGGGAACTGATTGCTGATCCTCGAGAGCCCGAGAATCCCGGCGACCCCGCTCCCGAAACGTCGTTCTTCCTGCTGGCCAATCCGATGCGCCCCAACGGCGGCATCCTGGCGCGTGGCCCCGAAGGCCTCACGATCCCGATCATCGGCATCACGTTCTACGGCGCGACCCCGACGAACTCATGCGAGGGCGGTGGGGAGTGCATGCCGACCGTCGACGCCGCGGCACAGTACGACCTTCTCGGCGGCGACGCACCTGCCAGCCTCACCAACGTGTTGGCCATCGCCAACTCGCTCGCCAGTTACTACTACCTGCACGGCGATCTGCAGAACGAGAACTTCGACGACGCCGTCTACCAAGGCTCGTACGGCGACACCGACTACTACCTCTATCCGGCCGAACGGCTGCCGATCCTGATGCCGTTCGAAGCATTCGTGCCCTCGCCGATCCTGACGGCCCTGGATGCACCGCTGCGGGTGCTGATCGAGGGGGCCTATGCCCGCGACGTGAACCCGGGTGTCGCGACGAAGGTGGGCCTGCTTCCGTTCCGGAACCCGATCCGCACCGCGATCAACTTGGTGCAGTCGATCCCGACCGGTCTCGATGATGGGATCGAGGAGATCACCGGCGACCGCCCGCTGGGTACCGAGGAGACCACCAGCCCCTTCGGTGTCGGTGGACCCGAATTGCCCGATCCACCAGAAGACACCGCTGCGAGGACGATGTCGTGGGCGCGTTCAGGAAACGCCGACCTGGACGAGGGGAACGTCGTCGAAAACCTGCCGCCCACGAGTGAGCTCGAGCCCTCCGGAGGTCAGGTCGAGCAGGATCCATTGGGACAGCAGCCTATTCAGGTCATCGCCAACCCGACACCGCCCCGCAGCGAGGCAACCACGAAGCAACCCGAGGAAGTGGTGGTCGAGGAGCGCATCGACGCTACGGGCGCCGAGAAGGCCGGGAACGGCGCCCTCACCGGCAAGGCGCCGAGGGTCGGCCTCAAACCCGCGCTGCCCAAGCTGAATCTCCCGAAGTTGCCGAAGCTGCGCGGACCCATCGGTTTCGACTCTCCGGTGCGGCTGGGGCCGTCACCCGCGAACCGGCCGGATCGGACCGGAACGGGTGCAAACCAGACGGATGCGGAGCCCGACGACCCGCCTGCCGGCGGTGACACGGGCGGCGACTCCGACGCCGAAGGTGCCGCCGCCTGACGGGATCAGCGCGAGCAGTTGAGCGAGACGGTGATCGACCTGCTCACCACGACCGTGATGAACTCCCGGTCCTCACCCTTGCCGACCGCGAACGTCTGGGTGACCTCCTGCGGGTTGCGCACGCTGGTGACGATGCACTCGTTGATCGGGCCGCTGCCGACCCGGTCGATGACGACGTCGTAGCCCTGGTCCTCGAGCTCGGCGATCGTCCGCGGCGCGTCACCCGGTTGCACCGGTTGTGCGGCGGCGACCCCCGCGGGCACCACAATGGCGCCCGCCACCGCTGCTGTTGCTGCCACACTCCGAAGAGCACGCATGACAGCCTCCATTCATGAGGGTCGATGTCACTACCTGTTGATCGCCGACGGGCCGTCGATCGTTGCATCGTCGCGGCCGCTGCCACGGCCCTGACGATCTGCGTCGGGGCATGCGGAAACGATTCCGGCTCGTCGCCGGCCGGCGAGTCGTCATCCCAGAATCCGCCGCAGGTCAACCCGGCCAGAATCGATCGGGCGCGCACCGTCCTGCCCGCCGGATACGAGGTGACCGACCTCGTCGCGCCCCTCGGCCCGGTCACCGCGTGGGGATACGGTCCGCAGTGGACCGCCGAGCCCGCGAGGTGTGCGGCGCTGGCCGACCCCGCCGAGGGTGCCACTCGCGCCGACGGCTGGTCCGCGTCGGGGCCCGGCGGCATCGTGTACGCCGTGGTCGCGACCGCGCCCGGGGATCTCGACCCGACGGTGATCGACGAATGCGGGCGCTGGACCATGTCGGGCGGACGCACCACGGGGACCGTCACGCTCGAACCCGCCCCGCCCATCGACGCGGCGCCGACCATCGCGATGGCGACGGCGAGCAGAACCGTCGTCGAAGGTGGCACCGAAACGGTGTCGCACGCCGAAACCGTCACGGCCTACCTGGGTGACCATGTCGCCTTCGTCGCCGTCGTCACCGACCCCGGTTCGCCCAATCCCCAACTCGGTTCGGATTTCACCGCCCATCTGATGACCGAAACGGTGTCCGCGCTACGGGGCTGAGCCGTCGTTGGCCGGTACATTGTGCGGCGATGTCGAACAGGGCCTTGGTCGCGGTGGTGTGCGCCGCTGCGCTGACCGCGTGCGCGACCGGACAACCGGACGACGATCTGTCGGCTGCCGACATCGGGCGTGTCAAGGATGTGCGGGCGAGCTTCGGACCCGACTTCAAGGTGACCGACGTCGGCCCTACCGGTATCGACCCGAGACTGCTGGCGCGCCAGGAACTGCCCAAGGGCGTGAAGTTCGAGCCACCCGACTGTGCGTCGTTCGCCAATCAGCAGATGGTTCCGGCGGGCGCCAAGGGCAACATGGCGGCGACGACGGCCGAGGGCGAGGGCAACCGGTTCATCACGATCGCCGTCGAAACCTCGGAAAGCGCGTCGGTCAACGCGCCGGCCGACAACTGCCGCAGGGTCGGGTTCGCGGGCGGTGCGATGCGCGGGCTCGTCGAGGTCGTCGAGGCACCGCAGATCGAGGGTGCGCAGACGCTCGGAACTCACCGCGTGGTCCAGACGACGGTGGACGGTAAGCCCCGCACCGGCGAGCTTTACAACTATCTCGCCAGCTTCGGCCCTTTCCTGGTGATCGTCACCGCGAACCCGCTGGTGCTGCCCGACAAGCCGGTGGCGAAGGTCGACACGCAACGCGCTCGCGACCTGCTGGTCGCGGCGGTGAACGCGGTCAGGGCTTAGCGCACGTCGTGCGGACGGAACTGGATGCTGATCCGAACGCCCACGGGACGCGCCGTCTTGGGGATGGCGTGCTCCCAGGTGCGCTGACACGACCCGCCCATCACGAGTAGGTCGCCGTGCGCGTGCTGCAGGCGTAGCGACTTGCCGCCACCGCGAGGCCGCAGCGCGAACGTCCTGGTCGCGCCGAGCCCGATGATCGCGACCATGGTGTCTTCGGTGCTGCTGCGCCCGACGGTGTCCCCGTGCCAGGCGACGCTGTCGTTGCCGTCGCGGTACAGGCACAGCCCCGCCGTGGTGAACGGTTCGCCGAGTTCACCCGCGTAGGCGTCGTTGAGGCGACGGCGGAGTTGCTTGAGGCGCGGATGCGGCGGCGGGTCGTCGACCAGGTTGTGGAAGCTGACAAGGCGGGGGACGTCGACGACGCGGTCGTACATCGGTCGGCGCTCCGCACGCCACGGGACGACCTCGGACAGTTCTGCGAACAGTGAGTCGGCATCGTCCAGCCACCCGGAGCGAAAGTCGATCCAGGCCCCGTTGCCGAGATGGCGGCGTTCGGCGTGCTCGAACAGCGAGCTCTGCAGCGCCAGCTCCATGTCCGCGATTCTATCGCACAGACGTTCGATCTGTCAGAGACGTGCTGCGCCGGGTCCGTGTTCGGCGAGCACGTCTCCGGGATTGGTCAGTGCGCATGTCTTCAGGCTCAGGCAGCCGCAGCCGATGCAGCCGGTCAGGTTGTCGCGCAGGCGTTGCAGGTGCAGGATGCGGTCGTCGAGGTCTTGGCGCCAGCCCGCCGACAGTCTGGCCCAGTCCTTACTCGTCGGCACCCTGTCGGTGGGCAGGGTGGTCAGCGCTTCTCGTATGCGGGACAAGGGGATTCCGAGGCGCTGTGACATCCGGATGAACGCGACGCGGCGCAACGTCTCGCGCGCATAGCGCCGCTGGTTGCCCGAGGTGCGTCTGCTGTGGATCAGGCCTTCGCGTTCGTAGAAGTGCAGCGCCGAAACGGCGACACCGCTGCGAGCCGACATCTCGCCGGGAGTCAGCTCGGAAATCAACTCCATAACATCAACCATAGTTGAGGTGCTGTCGCGGGTTACGGTGCTAGATGTGACGCTGGGCTGCGACTCCGAGGTGGGTCGGCTGACTGCGGCCATCCTGCATCGGCCCGGGGCCGAGTTGCAGCGCTTGACGCCGCGCAACAACGATGCGCTGCTGTTCGACGGACTGCCCTGGGTGGCCAGGGCGCAGGCCGAACACGACGCGTTCGCCGCGCTGTTGGTCGACCGGGGCGTCGAGGTGATGCTGCTCGCCGATCTGTTGACCGAGGCGCTGTCGCACAGCGGCGCGGCGCGGATGCACGGGATCGCGGCTGCTGTCGATCCGAGGCGGCTGGGTCTGCCACTGGCGCAGGAACTTTCGGCGTATCTTCGCTCGCTGGAGCCCGCACCGCTGGCCCACGTGCTGATGGCGGGCATGACGTTCAACGAGTTGCCGCTCTCGGGTGCGGAGCTGTCGCTGGTGCGCCGGATGCATCACGGAGGCGACTTCGTCATCGATCCGCTCCCGAATCTGTTGTTCACTCGCGACTCGTCGTTCTGGATCGGCCCGAGGGTGGCGATCACGTCGCTGGCGCTGCCGGCGAGGGTGCGCGAGACCTCGCTGACCGACGTGATTTACGCGCATCACCCGCGGTTCCTCGGGGTGCGGCGAGCCTACGAATCGCGGTCGGCACCCGTCGAGGGAGGAGACGTGCTGCTGCTCGCGCCGGGTGTCGTGGCGGTGGGGGTGGGGGAGAGGACCACACCGGCCGGCGCGGAAGCGTTGGCGCGCAGCTTGTTCGACGACGACCTGGCCCATACCGTGCTCGCCGTGCCGATCGCGCAGTCGCGAGCGCAGATGCACCTCGACACGGTGTGCACGATGGTCGACGTCGACGCGGTCGTGATGTATCCGCCGGTCGTGGACTCGTTGTCGGCGTTCGTGATTCATCGCGACGGGAACGGCGGAGTCTGCATCGACGACGAGGTGCCGTTCGTCGACGCCGCGGCGACGGCGATGGGTATCGACCGGTTGCGGGTCATCGCCACGGGGTTGGATCCGGTGACGGCCGAGCGTGAACAGTGGGACGACGGCAACAACACGCTGGCGCTCGCCCCAGGTGTGGTGGTCGCCTACGAGCGCAACGTCGAAACCAATGCGCGGTTGGCGGATGCGGGTATCGAGGTGTTGCCGATCCAGGCGTCCGAGCTGGGCACCGGCCGCGGCGGACCACGGTGCATGTCATGCCCGGCCGGCCGCGACCCCCTGTAGCGCCGCGCGCCGTCGCTCGGGCCGGGTACTTCGCGAGACGTACACCAGGGTCGCTGAATCCGCGCGATCACGACCCTGGTGTACGTTTCGCGAGCGGAAACCACGCGCGACGCTCGGCGGCCTCCCGCAGTCTGTGCAAAATGAGCCCGCGGCTGTGCTCCTTGACCACGTGAATGTCCAGCCAACCGAGACACTCCACGAGCGCGTTGCGGTCAATGTCGTGAACGAATCGGCGCCGCTCCGTCTGATGCTGTTCACCGTCGTAATCCAAAGCGATCATCGGTTCGTCCCAACCCATGTCGAGGATCGCCTCAGCGACGCCGTCGCTGACGCGGATCTGAGTACGCGGCCGGGGATACCCTGCGTCGACGACAAGAAGCCGCAACCACGTCTCTTTGGGCGACTGAGCACCGCCGTCCATCAGATCCAGTGCGATGCGGGCACGCTTCATCCCTCGCCAGCCGCGATACCGCTCGAGAAGCGGTGCTACGTCGTCAACGGTCAGGCCGGTCGCCGCTGCCAGTGCGTCGAGATGCCTGACCGCCACGTCGCGACTGAGGTGTCGAGCCAGATCCAGCGCCGTGCGTGCTGGCGTCGTCACCGCAAGGTCGCCGATCGCACAGACCTCGTCCCAGTCGATCCGTTCATTTCGGATGACCACTCCACGCCGTGGACGCTCCCGGGGGCCGATCATGTCGATCGGTGTGTCGGGGTTTACCCATTGGGCTCCGTGCAGTGAAGCCGCAGCACGCCCGGCCACGATGCCGCGACGATCTGTCCACAGCCAGGCAGCATGTGCGGCCAGTTCAACCGACGGTGACGCACCGCGGGGCACGTAGACGCGTGGCTTGACGCGCTTGTAACGCGAGCGCAACTGGCCTCGGGTCAGACCCCTGCCGAGTAGTTCGCCGCCGACGAATGCTTCTTCCATGCGACGGATGCTGGCCGGAAGCGCCGACAATTCTGTCCCCGATTCGCGAGACGTACACCAGGGCTGTGGATAACTCGCTCATACGACCCTGGTGTACGTCTCGCGAATGAACAGCAGCGACCTCAACGCCAGGACGGCAGCCAGATCTGCATGTTCCAGGTGTTCTGCGATATCGGAATGCCGGTCAGGATCGGGTACATCCACGCGAAGTTCGTCAACACCAGTGCGACATAACAACTCACCGCGATCAGCCCGAGCGTTCGGCGCTCGGCGTTCTGGTTCGGCTTGTGCAGGATGTCGCCGAGGATCAACGCGATCATCATCACCAGGAACGGCGCCATCGTCGCTGCGTAGAAGAAGTACATCTGGCGGTCGATGTCGGCGAACCACGGCAAAAAGCCCGCGCTGTAGCCCACCAGCGCGACGGCATATCGCCAGTCGCGCTTGACGAATGCCCGCCACACCGCCCACCCCAGTACCGGCACCGCCAAGAACCACATCGCGGGCGTGCCGACCAGCATGACGGCCTTCACACACGACTGCGCCCCGCATCCGGGCACATCCTGGTTGTCGATCGCGTAGAGCACCGGACGCAAGGACATCGGCCACGTCCACGGTTTCGATTCCCACGGGTGATGGTTCCCGTCGGCGTTGGTCAACCCGGAGTGAAACCGGTACGCGGCATACGTGTAATGCCACAGCGAGCGCAACGCATCGGGAATCGGCAACACGCTGTCCGGGCCGATCGACTGCCCGACCTCATGCCGGTTGATGGCCGTCTCCGAGGCGAACCACGGCGTGTACGACGCGAGGTACACACCGAACGGGATGAGCACCAGAGCGTACAGCGACGGCCCCAGGTCGCGGCGGAACGCGCCGAGCCACGGCCGCGGAACCCGGTACTGGCGGCGCGCCAGGATGTCGAAGACCATGGTCATGACGCCGAAGAACGCGATGAAGTACACGCCCGACCACTTTGTGGCGCAGGCCAATCCGAGCAATACGCCCGCGCCGAACCGCCACCACCGGACCCCGAGCCTGGGTCCCCACACCGTCTCGCCGATGCGGCCCTCGAGCAGCGCGATATGCATGCGCTCGCGCACCTGGTCGCGGTCGACGATAAGGCACCCGAACGCGGCGACCACGAACGTCACCAGGAATCCGTCGAGCAGCGCGGTCCGCGAAGCGACGAAGCTGACCCCGTCGGCGATCACCAACAGTCCCGCGATACCACCGACCAACGTCGACCGGCTGATGCGTCGGGTGATCCGCGCGACCAGGATCACGACGATCACCCCGCACACGGCGCCGGAGAACCGCCAACCCAGCCCGTTGTAGCCGAACAGCGCCTCGCCGATCGCGATCAACTGCTTGCCCACCGGCGGGTGCACCACCAGGCCGTAGCCCGGGTTGTCTTCGACGCCGTGGTTGTGCAGCATCTGCCAGGCCTGCGGCGCGTAATGCTTCTCGTCGAAGACTGGGGTGCCGGCGTCGGTCGGGGATCCGAGATTGAGGAACCGTGTCACCGCCGCCAGCGCGGCGATGACGGCGGTCATCACCCAGCCCTGCAGCCGGTCGACCGGGCCGAAGTCCGCGGCAGGCAGCTGCGGCGCTGGGCTGATGACCGGGACCGCGCGCGGCGCTTTGGTGGCGGGGGCGGTCACGAGTGCGATCGTAGGCTGTCGGCATGAGCCCCGGACGACTGCTCATCGGCGCCACGCCGCTGGGCCAGCCCTCCGACGCCTCTGCGCGGCTGGTCAGCGCGCTGCGCAGCGCCGACGTCATCGCCGCCGAGGACACCCGCCGGGTCCGCACGCTGGCCCAGGCCCTCGAGGTGAGGCTGACGGCGAAGGTGGTCAGCCTGTACGACCAGAACGAGGCCTCGCGTATCGCGGGCCTGCTCGACGGGATCCGGTCGGGTGCGACGGTGCTGCTGGTCAGCGACGCCGGTATGCCGTTGATCAGCGATCCTGGCTATCGCCTGGTGACGGCGTGCATCGACGCCGGGCTCCCGCTCGCCTGCCTGCCGGGCCCCTCGGCGGTGACGACGGCTCTTGCGGTCTCGGGGCTACCGGCCGAGCGGTTCTGCTTCGAGGGATTCGCGCCCCGCAAGCAGGCCGCGCGCAAGACGTGGTTGACGACGTTGGCGACCGAGCAGCGGACCTGTGTGTTCTTCGAATCGCCGCGCCGCCTCGCGGGCACGCTCAGAGACGCGGTCGACGTGCTGGGCTCCGACCGCCGCGCGGTGGTGTGCCGGGAGCTGACCAAGACGCACGAGGAGATCGTTCGGGGCCGGCTCGACGAGCTCGCCGACTGGGCCGCAGACGGGGTGCTCGGGGAGATCACCGTCGTGCTGGCCGGCGCGGTCCCGAAAGCGGACCTCGAAACGCTGGTGGCCGCGGTCCACAAACTCGTCGACGACGGCGCACGGGTCAAGGACGCCTGCGCCGACGTAATTGCGGCGAACCCGGGCTCGCCGTCACGACGTGAGCTCTACGATGCGGTTCTGCGTTCCCGGCAGTGACCCGATGATCGGTGCCGCCTTGTGCAGGCACTCCTCCCATTCGCGATCCGGGTCGGAGTCGGCGGTGATACCGCCACCGACGCCCAAGATCGCATTCCCGTAAGCGTCGAATTCCACCGTCCGGATCGCCACGTTGAGTTCGCACCCCGCCACCGGAGACGCCAACCCGACTGTGCCGCAGTAGATTCCGCGCCTGACTGGTTCCCAGTCTTCGAGCAGCCGGCGTGCCCGCGCCTTCGGCGTTCCCGTCACCGAGGCCGGTGGGAACGTCGCGTCGAGCACCGTCGACATCGGCACATCGACGGGCACCCGCGCGGATACCGTCGACACCAGATGCCATACTCCGGGCGCCGGTTGCACCACAAGTAATTCGGGCACGCAGACGGTGCCGACGTCGGCGACGCGGCCCAGGTCGTTGCGCACGAGGTCGACGATCATGATGTTCTCGGCGACATCCTTGACCGAGCAGCGCAGCGCTTCCGGATCGGCCGAACGCGGCAGCGTGCCCTTGATCGGGCTCGACGCGATGTGGTCACCGCGCCTGCGCAGGAACAGTTCCGGCGACAACGACGCCACCGCCCCCCAGCTTCCGGCGAGATACGCCGCACGCCCGGGCGACGTGCGTTGCACGGCGTCGGCGAAGAAATCCAGGGACGACCCCTCGAGCCGGCCGCGGAACTGCGTGCACACACACGCCTGGTAGACCTCCCCTGCGGCGATCGCCTCCAAGCAGTCCAGCATCCCCCGGCGGTGGGCATCGCGATCGGCCTCACCCCACTCGACGTGCGACGGCCGCGGGGCGACCGGCACTCGCAGCGCATCGGCCACCCAATCGGGAAGCGTTGCATCGGACAGGCTTTCGAACCACCATCGCCCGTCGCCGTCCTGACGCAATACGCAGTCCGACCAGCCGCCGGCAGCCTCGGGGATCCGCGGACCGAGACCGTCGGCCGCCCCATCCGGATACGACAGATAGCCGAACCAGCCGCCCCCGACCGCCTCCCCATCGCCCGCAACGCAGGGGGCCTCGAAGGCGCGCGACGTGTCGACCGGCGCGACGTCCACAGAGGGCGCGATGACTGCGCCCGAGCCGAACCACTCGCCGATCAGCGCCGCAGGTGGCGCCAGCCCGCGATCGGCGGCGGCATATCCGACGGCGCGCAGAACCGCTGGGGCGCTGCCGAGGTCGCCGAGCAGGTCGATGCGCACCGACTCAGCTTGTCAGATGCTGCGCGTGACTTCCCGCGGGATCTCCACCCCGGCCAACTTGTCCGGGTTGCGCATCACGTAGAAGTGCGAGATCCGGCCCTCGGTGATCTCGAGGCTGACGAGCCCCTCGAAGTGGTCGCCCAGGTAGAGCTTGAGCGCGGGCGCGTTGTTGTACATCGCCGGTTCCACCCGGCCGGCCTCGCCCGCGACCCGCACCAGCCCGATGAGGACCCTGGCGACCTTGTCGGCGCCGACCACCGGCCGCCGCGCCGCGCTGACCTTGCCTGCGGAGTCGGCTGTCCATTCGACGTCGTCGGTCAACATCTCCAGCAGCGCATCGACGTCGCCGGTGGACGCGGCCGCGAAGAACCGCTCGGTGATCTCCATCGACACCTTGGGATCGACCGGCTCGAACCGCTTTCGCCGCGACTGCACGTGCTCGCGGGCCCGGTGCGCCATTTGACGTACGGCGGCCGCCGACTTGCCGACCGCCTCGGCGATCTCGTCGTGACCGAAACCGAACACCTCGCGCAGCACGAACACCGCGCGCTCGTCCGGGCTCAGGGTCTCCAGCACCACGAGCATCGCCATCGAAACCGACTCGGCCAGAACGACATCCGATGCCGGATCGTGTGCATCGAGCAACAGCGGTTCGGGAAGCCACGGGCCGACGTACTCCTCGCGCCTCCGCAACTGTGCCCGCAGCGCGTTGAGTGACTGACGGGTGACGAGCTGGGCGAGGTAGGCCTTGGTGTCGCGCACCGCGGCAAGGTCCACCTCGGCCCAGCGCAGGTAGCTCTCCTGCAGCACGTCGTCGGCTTCGGTTGCGCTGCCGATGATCTCGTAGGCGATCGTGAACAGCAGCGGACGCAGCACCGTGAACCGTTCGGCGTGTTCGTCACCCGTGCCGCTCATCGGATCGGTACCGTCTGGGTCGCGACAACCTGCTGCTCCCGGCGCGGGTTCGTCTTCCAGGTGTAGGAGCCAGGCTTGTCGGCCTCGCCGCGAATCCACTTCAGCGTCAAACGGCACACCTGCTCCTTGACCAGAGCACCCGTGCGGCCACCGATGTACCAGCGACGCGGGGTGTCGTCGACGTCGGCGAACTGGAACGTGCCTGCCTTGCGGCCCAGGCTGATGCACTGCCCGGCCATCGCGTGGTTCACCGCGGCCGGGTCATCGCCGGCAAGCCGCGCCAGCACGGTGTTCGCGGCCTGCGCGCCGAGCGGCAGGGCCGCCTGGCAACTCATGCGCCACGGCAGGTCCGACGGTGACGCCGCATCCCCCGCACCCACGATGCGCACGTTGTCGACGCTGGTCAGCGTCTCGTCGGTGAGGAGCCGTCCGAGCGCGTCGGTGGCCAGGCCGCTGGCAGCGGCCAGACCCGGCACGCCGAAGCCGGCGGTCCACACCGTCACGGCGGCCGGCACCTCACGGCCGTCGGCCAGCACCACCCGGTCGGCTCGGACTTCGCCGACCGCGCTGCCCTCGACGATGACGACCCCCAGCTTGGCCAACCGCTTGGTCACCGATCGGCGGCCGCCGGCCGCCAGGGAGGGCGCGAGCACGTCGGTCACCAACGTGACCTGACGGCCGGTCTCGGCCAGCTCGGTAGCGGTCTCGATACCGGTCAACCCGCCGCCGACCACGACCACCGGCGCCGAAAGCGGAACGTCGGCCATCCGGGCGGTCAGTCGCTGCGCCTGCTCCAATTCACTGAGCGGGTAAGCGAACTCGGCGGCCCCCGGTACCACTGCCGGAATCGTGCCGGTGCTGCCGACGGCGTACACCAGGTAGTCGTAAGACAGCGACGCACCGGACGTCAGCGTGACGGTGCGTGCCTCCGCGTCGATCCGCGAAGCCCCGTCGACCACCAGCCGGACGGCCCCCGACAGCACCGCCGAGTAGTCGGCGACGGCGTCGTCGTTGCCGACGACCAACTGGTGCAAGCGGATTCGCTCGACGAACTCGGCGCGCGGATTCACCAGTGTCACGCGGGCGTGCGGGGCCAGCCGGTTCGCGGCCATCACCCCCGCGTAGCCGCCACCGATCACCACGATGTTGTTGGTCATTTCGGTCATGTCGATCTCCTCGGTCATCCGGCCTGCCGTGGGCCGCCGGGGGTGGCGGTTGGGCTCAGAGCCGGTCTGACCTCGAGACACCGGACATCTCCGCAGTGTGACACCTCGGCCCGGAATGTGGCAGAGGTCACTGGCGGCTGATGCTGCGGGGGATCGTGATGCCGGCCAGCTTGTCCGGGTTGCGCATCGCGTACAGGTTCGTGATCTTGTCCTCGATCACCTCGAACATGAACAGTCCCTCGAGGTGGTCGCCGGTGTAGACGACGACCGCGGGCGCACTGTTGTAGACGGCCGTCTCGAAGCGCATCGCCGGCGTCTGTCTGGCCACCTCGAACAGCCGTGCCATGAGCGCGGCCACCCTACGTGCACCGACCACCGGCCTGCGGATGGCGGCGGCCTTCCCGCCGTGGTCCGCGGTCCAGGTGACGCCGGGGGACAGCAACGACATCAGGCCCTCCATGTCGCCGGTGGACGCGGCGGCCAGGAACTGTTCGGTGATCTGCTCGGTGCGCCGTTCGTCCACCGGGCCGAAGCGGTTGCGCCGCGCGTGGACGTGTTCACGGGCGCGGTGCGCCATCTGGCGCACGGTCGACGCGGATCTGCCCACCGCGCCCGCGATCTCGTCGTAGTCGAAACCGAACACCTCGCGCAGCACGAACACGGCGCGCTCGTCGGGGGTCAGCGTCTCGAGCAGGACCAGCATCGCCATCGACACCGATTCGGCCAGCACGACATCGGAGGCCGCATCGCGTGACTCGAGCAGCAGCGGTTCCGGTAGCCACGGACCGATGTAGTCTTCGCGCCGACGGGACCTGGCGCGCAGCGCGTTGAGCGCCTCGCGGGTCACCAACTGCGCCAGATACGACTTCGTGTCGCGCACCGTGCTCAGCTCGACCTCGGCCCAGCGGAGATAGCTGTCCTGCAGCACATCGTCGGATTCGGTTGCGCTGCCCAGGATCTCGTAAGCGATCGTGAACAGCAGCGGCCGCAGGACGGTGAACCGCTCGGCATGCTCGCCCGGTGTGGTGGTCACGGCTTGCTGACCACCTTCGGTCCGGGAACCGGCTGCGCGGGGCGCGGACCGCCCTTGAGCCAGAACGTCCAGGCGGGCTTGCGGGCCGAGCGCCGCATCGCCCACAGGGTGCCCCTGCAGACCGCCTCTTTGAACGTGGCGACCGCCCGCCCGGCGAGATAGACGTTCACCGGGGTGTCGTCCTTGCGCGTGACTTGCAGCGTCGCGGTGCGCCGCCCAAGGCTGATGCAGGACCCGGCGTACGCGTACTCGAACGCGGCGGGCGTGGTGCCCTCGATGCGGCTCAGCACGGTGTTCGCCGCCTGCGGAGCGAGTTGCGTTGCCGTGGCACAGCACATCCGCAGTGGTTGATCCGACGGGGCCGCACAGTCACCGGCCGCGACGATACGCTCGTCGTCCACGCTCGTCAGCGTCTCGTCGGTGATGAGGCGTCCTATCGCGTCGGTGCGCAGTCCGCTCGCTGTCGCCAGCTCCGGCACACCGAACCCGGCGGTCCAGACGGTGACCGCGCTCGGCCGCACCGCTCCGTCGGCGAAGACCACCGCGTCGGCGCGTACCTCGGTGACCACGTTGGCCTCCATGACCGTCACGCCCAGCTTGGCCAGCGCCTTGGCGGTGGAGCGCCGGCCGGGATCGGACAGCGACGGGCCCAGGCGCCCGCCGCAGACCAGCGTCACGTTGCGGCCCTGCTCGGCCAGCTCCGAGGCGGTCTCGATGCCCGTCAGCCCTGCGCCCACGACGGTGACGGGAGCCGCCGGATGCAACGCTTCCAGTGCGGTGCGCAGCCGCTGCGCCTGCTCGAATTCGGCTATCGGATAGGCGAATTCGGCCGCGCCGGGGATGGTTTGCGGCACCGTTCCGGTACTGCCGACGGCGTAGATCACGTAGTCGTAGTCGAGCTCGCGCCCGGACGCCAGGCGCACGGTGCGCGCGGCGGTGTCGATGCGCATCGCGGTGTCGACGACGAGCCGGATACCTTCGCCGAGCAGCGTGCCGTAGTCGACTCCGGCGTCGTAACCGGCGGCGACCAGTTGGTGGAGCCGGATCCGCTCGATGAACTTCGGTCTGGGGTTGACCACCGTGACGTCGACGTCGTCGCGCAGCCGCAGGTGGTTGGCCGCCAGAATTCCGGAGTAACCGCCGCCGATGACGACGACCCGGGTAGTGGGGACTGTGTCTGTGAGTGCGGTGAAATCAGTCATGCCCTCTAGACACCGGCGGGCGCCGGGGCGTGACAGATTGTGACGCGCGTCACATCAGGTGTCAGACCACCCCCAGCGCCAGCATGGCGTCGGCCACCCGGATGAACCCCGCGATGTTAGCGCCGGCCACGTAGTTGCCGGGCTGGCCGTACTCGTCGGCGGTGACCAGGCAGCGGTTGTGGATGCGCCGCATGATCTGCTCGAGTCGCATCTCGGTTTCGGCGAACGTCCACGAGTCCCGCGAGGCGTTCTGCTGCATCTCCAGCGCGCTGGTGGCGACGCCGCCGGCGTTGGCCGCCTTGCCCGGTGCGAACGTCACACCCGCGTTGGCGAAATGTTTGACCGCGGTAGGGGAGCACGGCATGTTCGCACCCTCGGCGACGACGCGGCACCCGTTCTCGATCAGCGCCAGCGCTTCGTCGCCGTTGATCTCGTTCTGCGTGGCGCACGGCACCGCGATCTCACACGGGACGTTCCACACATTGCGGTCGGCGACGAACTCCGCTGTGCCACCACGAATCTCGACGTAATCGGCGATGCGGGCCCTGCGTACCTCCTTGACCTCCTTGAGGATGTCGAGGTCGATGCCCTTCTCGTCGACGACATAGCCGCTCGAATCCGAACATGCGACCACGGTGCCGCCCAGTTCGTGGATCTTCTCGATCGCATAGATCGCCACGTTGCCCGAACCCGACACCACGGCGCGCTTGCCTTCGAACGTGTCGTTGTTGGCCTTGAGGATCTCGTTGACGAAGAAGATCGTTCCGTAGCCCGTGGCCTCGGTGCGGACCTGGGAACCACCCCAGGTCAGTCCCTTGCCGGTGAGGGTGCCGGACTCGTAGCGGTTGGTGATGCGCTTGTATTGCCCGAACAGGTAACCGATCTCACGCGTGCCCACGCCGGCGTCCCCGGCGGGTACGTCGGTGTACTCGCCGAGATGGCGGTACAACTCGGTCATGAACGACTGACAGAACCGCATGACCTCTTCGTCGGAGCGGCCCTTGGGGTCGAAGTCGGCGCCGCCCTTGCCGCCGCCGATCGGCATGCCGGTCAGCGAGTTCTTGAAGATCTGCTCGAAGCCGAGGAATTTGACGATTCCGAGGTAGACCGACGGGTGGAACCGCAGGCCGCCCTTGAACGGACCCAGCGCGGAGTTGAACTCCACGCGGAAGCCGCGGTTGATCTGCACGGTGCCGCGGTCGTCGACCCAGGGCACCCGGAAGATGATCTGGCGTTCGGGCTCGCACAGGCGCCTGATGACCTCGGAGTCGACGTATTCGGGGTGCTTCTCCACCACCGGTCCGAGGCTGTTGAGGACCTCGTAGACGGATTGGTGGAACTCGGTCTCGCCTGCGTTGCGCTTGGCGACCTCTTCGTAGAGGTCGTGCAGTTTCTCGTGTAGTCCGTTCACTTTTCGATCACTCAGCCTGGTAGCGGGGGAACACACCGGTCGGGGCCGGTAGGGCGGTGCCTGGCTTCAGCCGGATGCTGACAGCGGCGAAGGTTCGTTCGTCGGGGTTCTGCCCGAGCAAGTCGAGCAGCTTAGCCGATGAGTCGGGCATCACGGGCTGCGTCAGCAGCGCGGCGATCCGCACGACCTCGAGCGTCGTGTATAGCACCGTGCCGAATCGGCGCTGATCCTGCGCCGACTCCGACTTGCGCAGCACCCACGGTTCCTGGGCGGAGAAGTACCTGTTCGCCGCGCCCAGGACGGACCAGATCGCCTCGAGCGCCAGGTGCATCGCGACGGCGTCGTAGTGGCCGCGCACCCG
Organism: Mycolicibacterium novocastrense; assembly: GCF_001570485.1. Lineage (GTDB taxonomy): Bacteria > Actinomycetota > Actinomycetes > Mycobacteriales > Mycobacteriaceae > Mycobacterium > Mycobacterium novocastrense. Next base: position 26,206 of record NZ_BCTA01000022.1, on the reverse strand, counting down.
GTCGATCAGCGCGTCGGCCGATTCGAGCAGTGTCGCGTCGTCATCGGTGAAATCTCCTGGCTCAGGGACGATTCCGTCGAGGTTCTTGGCGACCATCGACAGCGACCGCTGTGCCAGGTTGCCCAGCTCGTTGGCCAGGTCGGCGTTGATGCGGCCGATGATCGCGTCCTCGCTGTAGCTGCCGTCCTGACCGAACGGCACCTCGCGCAGGAAGAAGTAGCGCACCTGGTCGAGCCCGAAAGTGTCGACGAGGTTCACGGGGTCGATGATGTTGCCGACGGACTTGCTCATCTTCTCGCCGCGGTTGAGCACGAAGCCGTGCGCGAAGACCTTGCGCGGCAACTCGATTCCCGCCGACATCAGGAACGCCGGCCAGTAGACGGTGTGGAACCGGATGATGTCCTTGCCGATCATGTGCAGATCGGCGGGCCAGTACCGCTGGAAGGCCTCCGACGACGTGTCCGGGAAACCGACGCCGGTCAGGTAATTGGTCAGCGCGTCCACCCACACGTACATGACGTGGTCGGGATGGTCGGGCACCGGCACGCCCCAGTCGAACGTGGTGCGCGAGATCGACAGATCTCGCAGCCCGCCGGAGACGAAGCTGACGACCTCGTTGCGCCGCACGTCGGGCTCGATGAATTCCGGATGCGCCCGATAGTGCTCCAGCAAGCGGTCCGTGTAGGCCGACAGCCGGAAGAAGTAGGTCTGCTCCTCGGTCCATGTCACGGGCGCGCCGGTCTCGACCGCGACCCGCACGCCGTCGGCACCGACGTTCGTCTCGGCGTCGGTGAAGAACCGCTCGTCGCGAACCGAGTACCAGCCCTTGTAGGAGTCGAGGTAGATGTCACCGGCGTCGTTCATCCGGCGCCAGATCTCCTTTGAGGCCTCGAAATGGTCGGCATCCGAGGTGCGGATGAACCGGTCGAAGGAGATGTTCAGCTTGCGCTGCAGGCGCTCGAACACATCGGAGTTCTGCCGCGCCAGGTCGGCGGTGGGGATGCCCAGCGTTTTCGCCGCCTCGGCCATCTTCAGGCCGTGCACGTCGGTGCCGGTCAGGTACCGCACGTCGAATCCGTCCAGCCGCTTGAACCGGGCGATGGCGTCGGTGGCGATGTACTCGTAGGCGTGGCCGACGTGCGGATCGCCGTTCGGGTAGGCGATCGCGGTGGTGATGTAGAAGGGCGCGCCTGGGCTCGGCGCTTGCGCCCCGCGGACAGCAGTACTCATTTCAACTCAGCTTATGGTGTGGCGGTGAACGCTAAGCGCTCAGGCAGACGGGAGCGGCCGCCCGCCCCGACGCCGCTGAGCCCGCTGATCGACGCGCACACCCATCTCGATGCATGTGGTGCCTCGGACGCGGCCGACGTCACCGCGATCGTCGACCGCGCGGCGGCGGTCGGCGTCGGGGCCGTTGTCACCATCGCCGACGATCTCGACTCCGCACGCTGGGTCACCGAAGCCGCCGAGGCGGACGAGCGGGTCTACGCCGCGGTCGCCCTGCACCCGACGCGCACCGAGGCCCTGACCGATCAAGCCAAGACCGTCATCGAGCGTCTGGCCGGCCATCCGCGCGTCGTCGCGATCGGCGAGACGGGCCTCGACCTGTACTGGCCGGGCAAGCTGGAGGGCTGCGCGGAACCGGGCATCCAACGCGACGCGTTCGCCTGGCACATCGACCTCGCCAAGCGGACCGGCAAGCCGCTGATGATCCACAACCGCGAGGCCGACGACCAGATTCTGGACGTGCTGGCCGCCGAAGGCGCCCCCGACACTGTGATCTTCCACTGCTTTTCCTCGGGGCCTCAGATGGCGCGTCGGTGTATCGAGGCGGGCTGGCTACTGAGTCTGTCGGGCACCGTCAGCTTCAAGAACGCCAAAGCCCTGCAAGAAGCCGCGCAACTGATCCCGGCCGGGCAAATGCTCGTCGAGACCGACGCGCCGTTCCTGACGCCCCACCCGTACCGCGGCGCACCCAACGAGCCGTACTGCCTTCCCTACACTGTGCGGGCGTTGGCGGAGATTGTCGGTAAGCCGGCTGAGGTCGTCGCGCGGGAAACCACCACCACAGCCGAACGCGCGTACGGCCTTGCGAGTTGCTGACTCGAGGCCTCTCCGTTACCGTGCTGTGACCGAAAGCGAAGCACCGCAAGGACGCGGCGCTCCGTCCGATAGTCGGGGATATACGACGTTTTGAACACTTTCACAAAGCTCCACGAGGCGCGTTCACCGCTACTTCGTCTGCTGGTCGGTGCGACCTTGCTCGCACTCACCTTCGCCGGCGGCTACGCGGTCGCTGCACACAAGACCGTCACGCTGACCGTGGACGGATCGTCGACAACGGTGGCGACCATGAAGTCGCGCGTGATCGACGTGGTCGAGGAGAACGGGTTCGACGTCGGCGACCGCGACGACCTCTTTCCGGCCGCCGATCAGCCGGTGAACCAGGCCGACACCATCGTGCTGCGCCGCAGCCGCCCGCTTCAGCTATCGCTGGACGGCGAGGACAGCAAGCAGGTGTGGACCACCGCGTCGACGGTCGACGAGGCTCTCGCCCAGCTGGAGATGACCGACAAGGCGCCCGCCGCCGCCTCGCGCGCGAGCCGGGTCCCGCTGGCGGGGATGTCGCTGCCGGTGGTCAGCGCCAAGACCGTGCACATCGATGACGGCGGAACGACGCGCAGCGTGACCCTGGCCGCCCCGAACATCGCGGCCCTGCTCGCCGAGGCGGGCGCACCGCTCGAGCAGCGTGACGCCGTCGTCCCCGCCGCATCGGCTCCCGTCACCGACGGCATGCACGTGCAGGTGACGCGCAACCGGATCGACAAGATCGCCGAGCGCGTGCCGTTGCCGCCCGCCCTCAAGCGCATCGAGGATCCGACGCTGAACCAGAGCCGGCAGGTCGTCGAGGACCCGGGAATGCCGGGCACGCAGGACGTGATCTTTGCGGTGGCGAAACTCAACGGTGTGGAGACCGGCAGGTTGCCAGTAGCCAATGTCGTTGTAACGCCCGCCCGCGAAGGTGTGGTGCGAGTCGGCACCAAACCCGGCACCGAGGTGCCGGCGGTGTCCAACGGAGCCACTTGGGACGCCCTTGCGCGGTGCGAAGCCGGAGGTAATTGGGCGATCAACACCGGCAACGGATATTACGGCGGCGTTCAATTCGACCAAAACACCTGGGAGCGCAACGGCGGTCTGCGCTATGCTGCGAGAGCCGATTTGGCAACAAGAGAAGAACAGATCGCGATTGCTGAAGTCACTCGGGCGCGACAAGGGTGGGGCGCGTGGCCGACTTGTAGCGGGAGGATTGGTGCGCGCTGACCATTCGACTACTCGGGCGGACCGAGATAAGACAACTGGCGAAGGCGATCGACTTCCGGCCGCGCAAATCGTTCGGACAGAACTTCGTCCATGACGCCAACACCGTACGGCGAATCGTTTCGGCGTCCGGTGTCCACAAGCATGACCACGTTCTCGAGGTCGGGCCCGGACTGGGCTCGCTGACGCTGGCACTGCTCGACCGCGGCGCGCGGGTGACCGCCGTCGAGATCGATCCCGTGCTGGCGCGGCAACTGCCGACCACCATCGCCGAGCATTCGCACAGCGAGATCAACCGGCTCACCGTGCTCAACCGCGACATCCTCGGGTTGCGACGCGAGGAACTCGGCGAGGAGCCCACGGCCCTGGTCGCCAACCTGCCGTACAACATCGCGGTCCCGGCCCTGCTGCATCTGCTGGCCGAGTTTCCCTCGATCCGCACCGTGATGGTGATGGTGCAGGCCGAGGTGGCAGAGCGGCTCGCGGCAGAACCCGGCGGCAAGGATTACGGCGTGCCCAGCGCCAAGGTGCGCTTCTTCGGCAAGGTCCGGCGCCACGGCATGGTGTCGCCGACGGTGTTCTGGCCGATCCCCCGGGTGTATTCGGGCCTGGTCGGCATCGAGCGCTACGAGACGTCGCCGTGGCCGACCGACGAGAGCTTCCGTGAGCAGGTCTTCGCGCTGATCGACATCGCGTTCGCGCAACGGCGCAAGACGGCCCGCAACGCGTTCGCCGAATGGGCGGGTTCGGGTAACGAGTCGGCGCGCAGGCTGCTCGCCGCCAGCATCGATCCGTCACGCCGCGGCGAGACACTGTCCATCGCCGATTTCGTCCGGCTGTTGCAGCGGTCAGAAGAGGTCGACAAGCCGGTGGTTCAGGAAGCCAAGGGTTCGATCAGCGTCCGTTGACGGCGCGCACGACCAGCGCGATGAACTCGCGGCAGGACTGGTAACGGTCCGCGGGCGCCTTCGCCAGGGCTTTGGCCACAATCGAGTCGAAAGCGCGTGGCAGCCAGTCGAACTCACGCGAGAACCGTGGTGGCGGGCGATGCAGGTGCGCCTCGACCAATCCGACGCGGGAACCCTCCCGAAACGGCGGCGTCCCGGTGATCAGCTCCACCGCCGTGCAGGCCAGCGCGTACTCGTCGGTCGCTTCTGTCGGCGCCCGACCCGCGATCAGCTCCGGCGCCGAGTAGGGCAGCGAGGCCTCCACGTGCGTCGGTCGGCGGCCGATGTCGTCGGTGATCTCGACCGCCACCCCGAAATCGATCAGCACGGCCTGCGACCGGTCGGCTTCGAGCAGGATGTTGGCGGGCTTGACGTCGCAGTGCACGATCGCGCGGTTGTGGATGTAGTCCAGCGCGTCGGCGATCTGGCCGAGGGCGGCGAGGCGTTCGGGGACCGTCGGCAGGCTCTGCACTGCGCCGCCCGCGACGAACTGCATCGTCAGCCACCCCGGGCCCCGCTCGTACACGGTGACGATGTGAGGGTGGTCGAGCCGGTCGGCGAACTCGAACTCACGCCGCAGCCGGGCCACGTGCGCTCGATCGCGAGCGTGTTCGTCGAGGACCTTCAAAGCGACCACCCGCCGCGGGTTGTCGGCGGCGTGCACCCGGTAGACCGTGGCCGATCCGCCGTGGCCGAGGACCTCGTCGACCACGTAGTCGTCGAACCGGTCGCCGGCGGACAGCACGAGCTCAGATTAGTGCGGCGACGGCGCGCGCCTTCTGACACGCTGCCCGCCACTTGTCCTTTCGATAGTGTCGTGCCGTGCCGGGCTGGAACGGGAACACCGCCTCCGAATGGGTGCCGACGGGGTCGGTCACCGTGCGGGTGCCCGGCAAGGTCAACCTGTACCTGGAAGTGGGGGACCGCCGCGACGACGGCTACCACGAGCTCACCACCGTGTTCCACGCCGTCTCGCTGCTCGACGAGATCACCGTCAGCAACGCCGACATGCTGTCGCTGGAGCTCTCCGGCGAAGGGGCCGAATCCCTGCCGGCCGACGAGCGCAACCTCGCCTGGCAGGCCGCCGAGCTGATGGCCGAACACGTGGGGCGGGCGCCGGATGTGGCGATCTCGATCGACAAGTCCATACCGGTCGCCGGCGGCATGGCCGGCGGCAGCGCTGACGCGGCGGCGGTGCTGGTCGCGATGAACACGCTGTGGGAGTTGGGCGTGCCGCGGCGCGATCTGCATACGCTGGCGGCCCGGTTGGGCAGCGACGTGCCGTTCGCACTGCACGGGGGGACCGCGTTGGGCACCGGGCGCGGTGAGGAGCTGGCGACAGTGCTGGCCCGTACGACGTTCCACTGGGTGCTGGCCTTTGCCGACGGCGGATTGTCGACGCCGGCGGTCTTCGCCGAGATCGACCGGCTGCGCGACTCGGCGGGGTCCGGCCGCGAACCACCGCCACGGCTCGACGACGCCGAACCGGTGCTGGCCGCGCTGGCCTCCGGCGATCCGGCCCAACTCGCCCCGCTGCTCGGCAACGACCTGCAGCCCGCGGCGCTGAGCCTCGACCCCGGGTTGCGCCGCACGCTGCGCGCGGGCGCCGAGGCCGGCGCGTTGGCGGGCATCGTGTCGGGGTCGGGGCCGACGTGCGCGTTTCTGTGCGCCTCGGCGGGCCAAGCGGTCGACGTCGGCGCACAGCTCGCCGGCGCGGGGGTGTGCCGCACCGTGCGAGTGGCCAGCGGCCCCGTCCAGGGCGCGCGGGTGGTGCCGACGCCGTCGACGTCGGCGTGAGACCACCCCGTTCGCGCAGTCCGGTACGAAAGATGCGGGGGTTTCTGTACCCGGTTGAGCGCTCGGCTGCGATTTGGTCACAAGCGGGTGTGACCCAGACCTCAATACTCGCGAGAGTTTGGCGGCTACTTAAGAGTTGCATAAGATGGCCGATGGTGAAGATTAGCTGTCATGCATCGGACACGACTTACTTTCCCGCCGGACACCTCGGTGGGCGCCTCGTCGGATATGGCGACGGCCGCGGTGCATCACCATTTCGAGACTCAACCGCTCCCGATTCGTGTGCGCGCCTTCGCGACCGCGTCTGCGATCGGGCGGAGCATGTGACGAGGTTGTTTGCGCTGAGCCCCATGCCGCAGGCGCAGCGGCTCCAGAAACCGAGGAGGGTGTCGTGAGCCGATTCACCGAGAAGATGTACCGCAATGCCCGCACCGTGACGACGGGCATGGTCACCGGTGAACCGTACGAACCCGTCCGCCACACCTGGGGCGAGGTGCACGAGCGCGCGCGCTGCATCGCCGGTGGCCTCGAGAAGGCCGGCATCGGCCTCGGCGACGCGGTCGGCGTGCTGGCCGGCTTCCCTGTCGAGATCGCCCCGACCGCCCAGGGCCTGTGGATGCGCGGCGCCAGCCTGACCATGCTGCACCAGCCCACCCCGCGCACCGACCTCGCGGTCTGGGCCGAGGACACGATGAACGTCGTGCGGATGATCGAGGCCAAGGCCGTCATCGTCTCCGAACCGTTCATGGTCGCCATCCCGGTGCTTCAGGAGCAGGGCATCACGGTCCTCACGGTGACGGACCTGATGGCCTCCGATCCGATCGATCCGATCGACGTCGGCGAGGACGATCTCGCGCTGATGCAATTGACCAGCGGCTCGACTGGATCTCCCAAGGCGGTCCAGATCACGCACCGCAACATCTACTCCAACGCCGAGGCGATGTTCATCGGCGCCGAGTACGACGTCGAGAAGGACGTCATGGTCAGTTGGCTGCCGTGCTTCCACGACATGGGCATGGTCGGCTTTTTGACCATCCCGATGTACTTCGGCGCGGAACTGGTCAAGGTCACGCCGATGGACTTCCTGCGCGACACCCTGCTGTGGGCCAAGCTCATCGACAAGTACAAGGGCACGATGACCGCGGCGCCGAACTTCGCCTATGCGCTGTTCGCCAAGCGGTTGCGCCGTCAGGCCAAGCCGGGTGAGTTCGACCTGTCCACGCTGCGGTTCGCGCTGTCGGGCGCCGAGCCCGTCGAGCCCGCCGACGTCGAGGACCTGCTGGATGCCGGCAAGCCGTTCGGCCTGAAGCCCGACGCGATCCTGCCTGCCTACGGCATGGCCGAGACCACGCTCGCGGTGTCGTTCTCCCCGTGCGGTGCGGGTCTGGTGGTCGACGAGGTCGACGCCGATCTGCTGGCCGCGCTGCGCCGCGCCGTGCCGGCGACCAAGGGCAACACCCGACGCCTGGCCTCGCTGGGACCGCTGCTGCGCGACCTCGAGGCCCGGGTCATCGACGAGCAGGGCAACGTGATGCCCCCGCGCGGCGTCGGCGTCATCGAGCTTCGCGGCGAATGCCTGACGCCCGGTTACATCACCATGGGCGGATTCATCCCGGCGCAGGACGAGCACGGCTGGTACGACACCGGCGACCTGGGCTACATCACCGACGAAGGCAACATCGTCGTGTGCGGCCGGGTCAAGGACGTCATCATCATGGCCGGCCGCAACATCTATCCGACCGACATCGAACGCGCCGCCTGCCGTGTCGAGGGGGTCCGACCGGGATGCGCCGTCGCCGTGCGCCTCGACGCGGGCCACTCGCGGGAGACGTTCGCCGTCGCCGTGGAGTCCAACGCCTGGCAGGATCCCGTCGAGGTGCGCCGGATCGAGCAGCAGGTCGCCCACGAGGTGGTCGGCGAGGTCGACGTGCGTCCGCGCAACGTCGTCGTGCTCGGACCCGGCACCATCCCCAAGACGCCGTCGGGCAAGCTGCGCCGCAGCAACTCCGTCTCGCTCGTCACCTAAACCCCCAGTTGGGGCGAGCGACCGTGTTTGGCATACGACACGCCGCGTAGCGCGTGCACTTTGCGGTCGCTCGCCACGTAACGAGCGGTCGCTCGATGTCGATACGGTCGGTGCCATGTCTTCTGCACCCGCCGTCGAAGCGATCGATCTTGTAAAGCGTTTCGGCGACGGCGAACCGGCCGTCGACCATGTCAGCTTCACCGTTCCTCCCGGCACCGTGCTCGGCCTGCTGGGCCCCAACGGCGCCGGCAAGACCACCACGGTGCGGATGATGACGACGTTGACCGCACCCACCAGCGGCACCGCCCGCGTCGCCGGCTACGACGTCGTCCGCGAACCCGATCAGGTGCGCCGCAACATGGGTCTGACCGGGCAGGTCGCCACCGTCGACGAGTTGCTCACCGGCCGCGAGAACATCCGGATGATCGGCGGGCTCTACGGCATCCGCCGCAAAGACCTCACCCGGCTGGGTGATCAACTGCTCGAACAGTTTTCGATCGCCGACGCCGCCGATCGCGTGGTGAAGTCATACTCGGGCGGCATGCGTCGCCGGCTCGATCTCGCGGTGAGCCTGCTCGCCTCGCCGCCGGTGTTGTTCCTCGACGAGCCGACCACCGGGCTGGATCCGCGCAGCCGCAGCGAATTATGGGAAACGCTGCGGGATCTCGTCGATCAAGGCACCACGCTGCTGCTGACCACCCAGTACCTCGAAGAGGCCGATCAGCTCGCGGACAACATCCTGGTGATCGACAAGGGGCGCATCATCGCCGAGGGTTCGCCACTTCAGCTCAAACAGCAGGCAGGCAACGCCAGCCTGGTCGTCACTGTGACCAGCGTCGAGGACCTTCCCGCCGCCGAGGCGCTGCTCGCCGAGGACGGAAGCGAAGTGTTCGTCAACGTCGGCGCACGTGAATTGACCGCCGCCGCCGACGGTCTCGACGACATGATCCGCGTCGCGGGTCGGCTGCGGGACAACAACATCGCCGTCGACGACATCGGGTTGTCGCGTCCGAGCCTCGACGACGTCTTTCTCTCGCTGACCGGTCACCGCAGCGAACAGGAGGACGGCGCATGACCGCCGAAGGTGACACCACGACCGTGGCGGCGCCGGCGCATGCTGCGAGGCAACGAGTCTCGGTTCGGCGCACCAACATCGCCCAACAGTCCTGGATCATGGTCAAACGCAACATGATCCACACCAAGCGCATGCCCGAGATGCTCAGCGACGTCACCACCCAACCCATCATGTTCGTGTTGCTGTTCGCGTTCGTGTTCGGCGCATCGATACCCAACCCGGGAGGCACCAACTACCGCGAGTTCCTGCTGCCGGGCATCCAGGCGCAGACCATCGTGTTCTCGGCTTTCGTCGTGGCATCCGGTATCACCGCCGACATCGAGAAGGGCATCATCGACCGGTTCCGGTCGCTGCCGATCTCGCGGTCGTCGGTGCTCATCGGTCGCAGCATCGCCAGCTTGCTCCACTCGTCGCTGGGGGTGGTGGTGATGGCGCTGACGGGCCTGGCGATCGGCTGGCGCATCCGCGGCAGCGTCGCCGAGGCGGTGCTTGCCTTCGCTCTGGTCCTGGTCTTCGGGTTCGGAATGATCTGGTTCGGCATCCTGATCGGCTCACTGCTGCGTACCGTCGAAGCCGTCAACGGGGTGATGTTCACCGTCTTGTTCCCGATCACGTTCCTGGCCAACACATTTGTCCCGACAGAGCCGATGCCTCGCTGGCTGCGGGTCATCGCCGAGTGGAACCCGGTGTCATCGCTGGCTCAGGCGATGCGCCAACTGTGGGGCAACGGCGGACCCGCCCCGCCCGATGCGCAGCTGCCGCTGCACCATCCGGTGCTGGCAACCGTCATCTGGTCAATGCTGCTGACGGCGGTCTTCGCGCCGTTCGCCCTGCGCGCCTACGCCCGCCGCACTGGCCGCTAGGCGCGAATCGCCGCGACCGTCCACGCGGGCAGGATCGGCGCCCTGGTCAGGAAGTGCTCCGACTGACCGGTCGCCCGCAACAGCACCTGCGTCCGCAGGATGCAGCAGCCCATGCGGACCATCGCGAATATCTCGTACCAGTCGAGATCTCGCAGTGGCCTGCCCAACATCTCCTCGTAGCGTCCGACAACCGAGTCGCGGCTGTCGAAGCCTTCCAGTTCGGGGTCGAGGTCCAATCCGTTGACCTCGAGCATCTGCTTGCGGGTGGCCAGCCACCACGCGACGTCGGCTTCAGCGGGGCACACGCAGGCCTGCTCCCAGTCGAGTGCGCCGACCAGTTGACCGGAATCGTCGAAGATGGCGTTGGACAACCGCGCATCACCCCAGCAGATACTCAAATCGGTTGTGGCAGCGGGCATGCGACGTGTCAACCAGTCGAACGCCTCGGTGATGACATCGGGAACCCGGTCCTCGGTGCCCCATCTGACGTACTCCCGCCACCACTCGAGTTCGGCGCTGACGCCGACGCCCTCGGGGCGCGCCAGCCAGGGGGCCTGTTCGGGCGGCACCCGATGCAACCGCACCAACGTTTCGAGGAACGAGTCGTGCACGCGGCGTTGCACGGTCACGCCGGCGTCGTGCAGCCAACCGCGGGTCGCATAGCTGGTGTCCGACGGGGTGTGACCGGGGATCCGCGGCATCACAAGGAATTTCGAACCGATCCACGACTCGTCGGGCTCGTAGACGATCGGTGACGGGGTCGCGACGCCGTGGTCGTGGAGGAGTCTCTGTGTCGCCGCCTGCGCGTCGAGGTCGTAGTCGGGAAAGATACCGCCGCCCGCGGGCGGTATCCGGATGACATGTTCGCTGCGTCGTCCGCCGATTTCGGCCGCGAACACCAGTGTTTCGCTCGACCACCCCGCGGCCCGGTTCGCAGGCCGCAGTTCGGATACCACCACCTCGTCGGTGTGCCGGTGGGCGAACCAGTCCCGCAGCCTCGCGCGGGTGTCCTCGAGGTCGCGTCTGACCAGAGCGATGCCCGCCATGCTGAAAGGCTTACACGCGGCCGGTGCGATGTAAAGGCTCAAGTCGTTACATCCGGCGGTTCGTATGTAATACGCTCACCGCGTGACCCGACAGCAGGCTGTCACCTTCGGCGACATCGACGACCACGACCGGCCACTGGCGGTCCTGGTCCACGGCTTCCCCGACACCCCGTTCACCTGGCGCCACCTCGGGCCGCATCTGGTCGGCCACGGTTACCGCGTCGTCGCGCCGTGGCTCCCCGGATACGACGCACCAGTCGGGCGCCCGGTCAGCGTGGGCACCTACGTGCGTCATGTGCGCCAGGTGGCCCAGGCCGGCGGAGCCGACGACCGCGCCGTGCTGATCGGACACGATTGGGGTGCGCACGCCGGCTACGGCGTGGTCGCGGGCCCGTCCCCGGTGTTCGGGCGTTTCGTGGCGCTCGCCGTACCGCCGATCGGTGCGCTGGCGACCGGCCTGTTCACCTATCGGCAACTCAAACGGTCGTTCTACATCTGGTTCATCCAGCAGGCCGGGTTGGCCGAGGCGGCGTTGCTCGCACCCGGCTTCTGGGAGTCCCTGTGGGCGGACTGGTCACCGGGATACGACTGTGCGCAGGACATCGCCGAACTGCGGCGCCATGTCACCGCCGAGAACATCACCGACGTCGTCGGGCCGTACCGCGCGTCGTTCAATCCAGAGTTCGGCGACCCGGACGCCGTCGACGAGGCCGCGGCGACGGCGGTGCCGCCCCCGGTCCCGACGCTCTACCTGCACGGTCTGCAGGACGGCGCGATAGGCGCTGAGCTGCTGGGCGACCTGGATCAGTACCTGCCGACCGCCGGGTCGTCGTACGAAGTCCTCGACGGTGTCGGGCACTTCCTGCACCTCGAACAGCCCGGGCTGATCGCGGCCAAGATCACCGACTGGCTGGGCGCTGACTGAGCGACGCGGAACGGCCGTTGCGCGCGGCGTCGATGCCCGCGGCGTGGCGCAGCTCGGCAAGGAAGTTCTCGGGGCTGCCGCCACCGAGCAGGTAGTGACACACGGCGATGCGAACCACGGCCGCCGCGGCGACATCCTTGTTGTCGCCGGGAATGATCCGCGCGACCCGCTCGTGCATGATCGGCAACACCCGCCTCATCTGTGCAAGCACGTGTTCGGGTTCCACATCGGCGAGCGACCCGAGTGAGTAGGTGCTCTGGAACTCGACGATGAAGCGCAACGCCGCGTCGAGGCGGTCGGGGCCCACGAGACCCGTCATCGCGCTCGCGATTCCCGCGTCGAAGTTGTCCTGCTCGTAGAGGGCGAACGCCTCGAGCAACCCCTCCTTCGAACCGAAGTGGCGGTAAAGCGTCGGGCGAGACACACCTGCCTCGGCGGCGACATCGGACAGCTGCAACTTTCGCCGACCGTCTCGGGCCAGCACCACGAAGGTCGCGGCGAGGATGCGCCGCCGCGACTGCTCGGCATCCTCCGTGCGGGCCATGTCCAACCTTTACATCTACGGGGTCGAATGTCACACTTACGCTACATCAAACCCGAGCGCCACCGGATTGAAGCAATGTCGCATCCGGTGCGGAGGAGAGCAACGGTGCCCGACCTCATCGTCCGCAAGATCGGATGGGAGTTCGACGCGTCGGTGCCGTTCATGTGGCAGCCGGCCAACCCGAATTTCGGACTGTTCTGCAACGCGTTCACGTTCATCGCGGTGCCCTTCGAACGCTACATCGTCAGCGCGGTGCGGATGGCCGAGGACCGGTTGGCCGAAAGCCCCCACGTCGCGGCCGAGGCCAAGGGATTCCTCAAGCAGGAGGCGCAGCATGCCGCGGCGCATCGCAAGCACATGCTCGCGCTGATCGACCGCTACCCCGACCTCGAACAGTGCTACGCCGACGCCTGCGCGGCCTATGACGAGTTGCTGAACAACGAGCCGGTCGCCTTCCACCTCGCCTACATCGCGAACCTGGAAGCCACCTTCACCCCGCTGTTCAAAGTGATTCTCGACCACCGTGATTCGCTGTTCGGCGGGGGCGATGTCCGGGTCGCCTCGCTGATGATGTGGCACTTCGTCGAGGAGATCGAGCACCGCAGTTCGGGGCTGATCCTGTGCAACCACGTCAACCCCCACCCGTGGTCGCGCGTCAAGCACATCAAAAGAACATTCAGCCACGTCGGCGCCATCGCCGACGCGATCGCGAAAGTGTTCGACGAGGTGGTGCCGATCGAGGATCGCGGCGTCTCCACCCGCGAAATGTTGTCCGGCGACTTCTTGACCGGTGAGCTCAAACACCGACTGCCCATCGTGCGCCGCCTGCGCGACGGCGGGGGAGCACCGACGATCTTCCAACCGGTGCCCACCGGCGATTTGGCGAAAATGGTGTGGCGGCTGGCGCTTTCGCAGATGCCGTACCACGATCCGGCCGACCAACCGCTGCCCCTGTGGGCGCAGACCTGGATGCGCGCCTACGACAGCGGTGCAGACATGACGACGTTCGCCCGGTCGTCGGGTACCACGGGAAGGTGACATCGATTGTTGACGACGAACTACGGCGGTCTGGTACCCGAAGACGAGTCGCTCACCCACCAGATCGTCGACACGTTCGCGACGGTCAGCCAATCGGATCCATCGTGGACGGAGAAGATCTGGACGCTGGCGCATGCACGGGACAATTCGCTGCAGGTCGTCCTCGGCGTCGGAAAGTACACCAACCGTGGGGTGTTCGACGGTTCGGCCGGGGTGTGCCGCGGCACCGAGCAGTGGACCGTGCGCGCCGGACGCCGCCTGTCGGCCGACCCCTCCTCGACCGAGGTCGGGCCGATCCGCTATCGCGTGCTCGAACCGCTGCGGTCTATTCAGGTGAGCCTGGAGGCGACCGAACACGCACCGATCTGTTTCGACGTCGTCATGCGGGGCAGCTTCGACGCGGCGCTGGAGGATCCGTGGCCCGACCGCAGCCCGGACGGCTACCGCGTCACCCATAATGTGTTGCGCTACCACCAGATCGGGGTGGCGTCGGGCTGGGTCGAGGTCGACGGCCGTCGTACCGAGATCCAACCCGACGAGTGGATTTCGGTACGGGACCATTCCTGGGGCCTGCGGCCCGGGGTCGGCAAACCCATCCCCGGCCTGCCTCGCGGCGGTCGCAAGATCAAGCAGATGTTCATGACCTGGCTGCCGATGACACTGACACGCCCGGACGGCTCGGCATACTCGCTGTTCGTGATGTACCAGGAGGAGCGCGGCGACGGATTCCTCGAAATCCGTTGTCAGGCAGAACAACAGAACGACGACGGGACAACGCACCGGTTTGCCTCGGTGGAGCAGGATCTGCACTTCAACGACGAGAACCGGCGACTGACCCACGGGACGGTCACGTTGATCGACTCCGATGGGTCGCGCCGGCCGCTGACGATCACCGCGGCCGGGCCGACGGGCTTTCACCTCGGCACGGCCGGGTATTACGGCTGGAACGACTGGGTTTACGGCCAGTGGGTGGGCGATCTGCGGGTCGAGGGTTACCACGTGACCGACTGCGACTCCGCAGAGAACGCGCGCAAGCTGCATCAACTGCGCGATCTCCTGGTCCGCGTGGACGATCCGGTGGGCGGCGGTTCCGGGCTCGGCAACGCCGAGACGTTCGCACTGGGGGAGTTCCCCGAGCGGGGGCTCACCGCCGAGAACTCGTTCCTCTGAATCGCTGCCCCGATTCCGCGGCCAAGCACTGTGACGAGGGCCGCCGGGCGCACGCGGAATACATCGTCGTCGCCTCGGCGTTTGGCCATGCATGAAGACGAGACTGCCGCTGCGTCGGCTGATGGTCATGGTGGCGGCAGGGCTCATCTCGGGTGCAGCGCTGATGTCGGCAGCACCTGCCGTCGCGGCGCCCACCGGCGAGTGTCCCGATGTCCAGGTGGTGTTCGCTCGCGGCACCGGGGAACCGGCGGGCGTCGGCCGCGTCGGCCAGGCGTTCGTCGACGCGTTGCGACCGCTCGTGGGGGACAAGTCCGTCGCCGTATACCCGGTCAATTATCCTGCGACACGGGACTTTCTGCGCGCTGCCGAGGGCGCAAACGACGCCAGCATCTTCGTCCAGAACATCGCGACCACCTGCCCGGACACCAGGATCGTGCTCGGCGGCTACTCACAGGGTGCAGCCGTCGTCGACGCCATCGCCCTGGCGAACACACCGACGCTCGGCTTCACTCAGCCGATGCCGGCCGCGGTGGCCGACCACGTCGCCGCGGTGGCGGTGTTCGGCAATCCGTCGATCCGTCTGCTCGGCGGTCCGCTCACCGCGCTGAGCCCGGGCTACGGGGCCAAGACCATCGACCTGTGCAATGGCGCGGATCCGGTGTGCTCCAACGGAAACGATGTCGCGGCGCACAGCCTCTACGTCGAGACGGGGCTCGCCGCGCAGGCCGCGCAGTTCACCGCCGACCGCCTCGGTGCCGGGGCGCCAATCACCACGCCGTCCGGCCACGCCGGAACTTGAGGTCAGCCCCAGGCGTGCACGATGTTCTGCGCCGGTTCCACGCCCTGTGCCACCAGGATCTCCGTGGCATCGGCGGCCTGCTCACAGATCGTCGGGACGTCCTTCCACTCCGCGGAGGTGAAGGTGCTCAGCACGAACTTGGCGCCGTCGGTGCGGCCGGGCGGGCGGCCGATACCGATGCGGACGCGTTGAAAGTCGTTGCTGCCCAACGACGAAGCCACTGACCGTAGGCCGTTGTGCCCGGCCACGCCGCCACCGAACTTCAGCCGTATCCGGCCGAAGTCGATGTCGAGTTCGTCGTGGATCACGACGATGTCGGCCACCGGCACCGAATAGAACTTGGCCAGCGGCCCGACCTGCCGCCCCGACTCGTTCATATAGGTACGCGGTTTGGCCAACACCACCGAGCGTCCGGCGAGGTGGCCGGTGACCACCTCGGCGCCGGACTTCTTGTGCACCTTGAACCCCGAACCCATGCGGTCGGCGAGGATGTCGGCGACGAGGAACCCGAGGTTGTGCCGCGTGGTGGCGTATTGCGGTCCCGGATTGCCCAGGCCGACCACGAGAAGTGGTTCGGCCATGCCGGTCTACTCGGATTCTTCGGCGGGTGCCGCTTCGGCCGACTCGCCCTCGCCCTCGTCGGTGGCCTCGGCGACCTCGGCGGCTGCCTCCTCCGGCGCCTCTCCGCCGCCCTCGGCCTCGAGTTCCTCGGCAGACGGCGCCTCGACGACGTTGACCACCAGCATCTCCGGATCCGAGATCAGCGAGACGCCCGAGGGCAGCTCGATGGAACCCGCGGTGAACTGCGTGCCGGCCTCGACACCCTCGACGGACACCGTCAGCTGCTGGGGGATCGACAGCGCGTCGGCCTCGACCTCGACGGTGCTGGCGTCCTGGGTGACCAGCGTGCCGGGCACCGCCTCACCCTCGATGATGACGTTGACCTCGACGACCACCTTCTCGCCACGGCGCACGACGAGCAGATCGGCGTGCGTGATGGTGCGCCGGATCGGGTGGATGTCGAGGGCCTTGGTCAGTGCGAGCTGCTCCTTGCCGTCGACGTCGAGCGTCAGCACCGCGTTGGTGCCCGCACGGCGCAGGACGGCCGCGAAGTCATGGCCGTCGAGTTCGAGGTGCTGCGGATCGGCGCCGTGACCGTAGAGAACCGCGGGCACCTTGCCGTTGCGGCGGGCGCGGCGCGATGCGCCCTTGCCGGTCTCGGTGCGGACCGCGGCGGTCAGGTTGTTGGGGGCGTTCTTCGCCATGATGTGGGTGCTCCTGTCGTGTGCTCGGCACGGCGGGGCTCAACCACAAAGGTTCGCGTCGATAACGGTGGCCTGCGGGGCCACCCTCGCCGTGATCACCGGCCAGGGTAGCCGGAAACGCCGGTCAGGCCCAAATCAGAGCGGGAACTTGGTGTCGGTGAGCTGCTCGGAGAGCTCCCACAGCGCGCTCGCCGTCCGGCCGTCGCGAGCCAGCGGGCTGCGGAAGCCCGTCGGCCCGGTGGGCCCGCGACTACCGAAGCGCGGGCCGACGAACGTGTCACCCGGCAGGTCCTCGGCCACCGCGTACAGGGTCTGGCGGGCACCGAACTCGGGCTCGGTGGCGAACAGCCGGTTGGCGGCGAGCCAGAAGCGCGTTCCGATCGGGTTGCCCGTCTGGCCCTGCAGGTTCGTCGCGGAATAGCCCGGATGCGCGGCGATCGCCCGGATCTGCGAGCCCACCTCGTCGAGTCGACGCTGCAGATCCGACGTGAACAGCAGGTTCGCGAGCTTCGACTGACCGTAGGCCGGCCACGCCAGATACGGCCGGGCCTTCCAGTTGAGGTCCTTGAGGTTGATCCGGCCGAGGAAATGCATGACCGAGGACACCGTTACCACCCGGTCGCTGATCTTGGGCAGCAGCAGGTTCGTCAGGGCGAAGTGACCGAGATGGTTGGTGCCGATCTGGCTCTCGAACCCGTCGACCGTCAACGCGTAGGGGACAGCCATGATGCCGGCATTGTTGACCAGCACGTCGACCGCCTCGACGCCGTCGGCGAACGCGCGCACCGACGCCAGGTCCTGCAGGTCCAGCTTGCGGACCTCGACATCGCCGGTGATCGTGCCCGCGGCCTCGTCACCTTTGGCGGTGTTGCGCACGGCGAGGATGACCTTGGCGCCCGCGCCGGCCAGCTCGCGCGCCGTGATCAAACCGATGCCGCTGTTGGCGCCGGTGACGATGACGGTGCGTCCGGCGAAGGAGGGCAGATCCGCGGCAGTCCAACTCATGCCGACCACCCTAGTGAGTTGGCGCGAAATGGCATTCGCACAGGCCGCTACTCGCACTTTTCCTGCTGGAATGCTCGCGCAGAAACGGGGGCTACTTCGGCGGTGGCTTGGGGACGGCGACGTTGAACCCGCCGATGATCTTCTCGATGTCGGGCGCCTCCTCGGCGGCCTTCTGGGCGTAACCCGTCACCGTGAACTGGATGAGGTAGCGCTGCTTGGCGGGCGGTGCGCCGGTCGCGATCACGATGCGGTTGTAGCTGTGCATCCGGGTGCCGTTGAGGTCGTAGCTGCCCTCGATCATCGCCGACGGGAAACCCTTGAAGTCGTCCATCGACGCGTTGAGGCGCTTGAAGTTCTGCGACATCTCGGCGTCGACGTAGCCGTGCTTGATCGCCTCGCGCGGATCGAAGTCGCCGGTCAACTTCATCACCACCAGCATCGCGATCGGGTATGTCTCGCCCTTGGCGATCACCCTGGTTCCGGGCGCGAAGTTGGTGTTGAAGTACGGCTCCCACCCGGCCGGTGTCGGATACGAGACCGTCAGATCGGTGAGCTTCTCGGGGAACACCGGATCGCCGGTCACACCGGCCTGCTCAAGGAAAGCCGCGATGGGCACCGGCTTGGCATCCGGCGCGGCGGCGGTCGACGTCGGCGACGGCGATGTCGACCACACCGACTGGTAGTCGGGCGGTTCGGTGCCGCAACCGGACACGACGGCGATGCCGACGACCGTCACCGCAGCGGCAAGAACTTGAAAGCCTCGACGGCTCACAGAATCTCGCGTACCGCGTCGATCGGTCGGGCCAGCCGGGTGCCCTTCGGCGTGACGACGAACGGCCTCTCGATCAGGATCGGGTTGGCGGCCATCGCGTCGAGGAGCTCGTCGTCGGAGGCGTCGGCCAACCCCAGTTCGCGGTACAACGCCTCCTTCTTACGTACGGCGGTGCGCACGTCGATACCGGCGTCGGAGATCATCTTCTCCAGCTCGGCGCGGGTCGGCGGCGTCTTGAGGTACTGCACCACCGTCGGCTCGATTCCGTTCTCCCGCAACAAGTCCAACGTCTTCCGCGAGGTCGAGCACTTGGGGTTGTGGTAGATGACGCTGTTCGACATCTATGCCGACCCGTCGAAGAGGCTGGTGACCGAGCCGTTGTCGAACACCGCGCGGATCGTGTTCGCCAGCAGCGGGGCGATCGACAGCACGGTCAACTGCGGGAACTGTTTGTCCTCGCCGATCGGCAGCGTGTTGGTGACGATCACCTCGCAGGCGCCCGAGTCGGCCAACCGCTCGCGGGCCGGATCCGACAGCACCCCGTGCGTCGCCGCGATGATCACGTCGCCCGCACCGTCGGCCTTGAGCAGCTTGACCGCACCGGCGATGGTGCCGCCGGTGTCGATCATGTCGTCGGTCAACACACAGGTCTTGCCCCGCACGTCGCCGACGACGCGGTTGGACACCACCTCGTTGGGTTTGAGGGGGTCGCGCGTCTTGTGGATGAACGCCAGCGGGACGCCACCGAGGGAGTCGGCCCACTTCTCGGCGACGCGCACCCGGCCGGAGTCGGGCGAGACGACCACCATGTCGTGATGCGAGTAGTGCTCGGCGATGTACCCGGTGAGCAGCTTCTGCGCCCGCATGTGGTCGACGGGTCCGTCGAAGAAGCCCTGGATCTGGTCGGTGTGCAGGTCGACGGTGACGATCCGGTCGGCACCCGCGGTCTTGAGCAGGTCGGCGACCAACCGCGCCGAGATCGGTTCACGGCCGCGGTGCTTCTTGTCCTGCCGTGCGTACGGATAGAACGGAAGGATCGCGGTGATCCGCTTGGCGCTGCCGCGCTTGAGCGCGTCGATCATGATCAGCTGTTCCATCAGGTGCTGGTTCAGCGGCGCGGGATGGCTCTGCAGCACGAAGGCGTCGCAGCCGCGGACGGATTCGTCGAATCGGACGAAGATCTCGCCGTTGGCGAAGTCCCGCGCGGTCTGCGCCGTCACGGGTACGTCGAGTTCCTTGGCGACCTGTTCAGCGAGTTCGGGGTGCGCCCGACCCGAGAACAACATCAAATTTTTTCGATTGTCGGTCCACTCGGTGCCCACAGTGCGCCTTCAAGGTCGGGGATCGATACCGGGTAATCCTACGTAGCTTGACGCGTCGGGCGTGTCCGGGTGGCCAGATCGCTGACTGCCGGTCACCGCGATTCCGTGTCATCGGTAGCCGACCCGTCCTCGTCGGCCGATGCCTGTTGCGCGGCCCGCGCCGCCGCCGACCCCGGCCGTTTGCGCGTCACCCAGCCCTCGATGTTGCGCTGCGGCCCCGCCGACACGGCCAGCGCACCCGGCGGCACGTCGTCGCGCACGACGGTCCCCGCCCCGGTGTAGGCGCCGTCGCCGACGGTGACCGGGGCGACGAACATCGTGTCCGACCCGGTCCGGACGTGTGAGCCGATCGTCGTGCGGCTCTTGGTCTCGCCGTCGTAGTTGACGAAAACGCTGGACGCCCCGATGTTGCTGTGCTCGCCGATGTCGGCGTCGCCGACGTACGTCAGATGCGGCACCTTGGTGCCGGTGCCGATGGTCGAGTTCTTGGTCTCGACGAACGCGCCGAGCTTGCCGTCGGCGCCCAGCACGGTGCCCGGCCGCAGGTAGGTGAACGGTCCGACCGTCGCGCCGTCGCCGATCACCGACGAGCTGGCGTGCGTACGGCACACCGTCGCGCCGTCACCCACCGTGACGTCGGCCAAGGTCGTGTCGGGCCCGACCTCGCACCGCCCGCCGATGCGGGTGCCTCCGAGCAGTTGGGTGCCAGGCTTGACGACGGTGTCGCGGCCGATGGTCACGTCGACGTCGATCCACGTCGTGGCGGGATCGACCACGGTGACCCCGGCCCGCTGGTGCGTGGCCACGATGCGGCGGTTCAGTTCGGTGCCCAGCTCGGCCAGCTGCACGCGATCGTTGACCCCCGCCACCAGCATCGAGTCGTCGACGTGCTTGGCCCGCACGACGAGCCCGTCGGAGCGCACGATCGAAACGACGTCGGTCAGATACTGCTCCTGCTGGGCGTTGTCCGAGCTCAACCGGCCCAGCGCGGACCGCAGCGCGGTGGCGTCGAACGCGTACACCCCGGCGTTGACCTCGGTGATCGCGCGCTGTTCGGGGCTGGCGTCGGCCTGTTCGACGATGCCCATCACTTCGCCGTCCTGGGTGCGCAGGATGCGTCCGTAACCCGTCGGGTCGGGCAGCGTGGTGGTCAGCACGGTCGCCGCGGTCGGCCGCGTGTTGTGCGTGCTGATCAGCTCTGCCAGCGTGTCGGCGTCGAGGAGCGGCACATCGCCCGAAGTGACCACCACCGTGCCGGCGAAGTCGGGCGGCAGTGCCGTCAGGCCGCACTGCACGGCGTGTCCGGTGCCCAGCTGCTGCTCTTGGGTCGCGGTCACGATCGGGCGCCCGAGCTCGGCGGCCAGCCGCTCGACCTCGGGCCTCACCCGGTCCCGGTCCTTGCCGACCACGACGACCAGATGCGCAGGCGCCGCCTTGCCCACCGCGTGCAGCGCGTGCGCGAGCATGCTGCGACCCGCCAGCGTGTGCAGCACTTTGGGGGTGTCGGATCGCATCCGGGTGCCGGCGCCGGCCGCGAGCACGACCACCGCGGTTTCAGGGGCTGCCGTCATCCGGTCTCCTGCCTATCGGATGTGCGGTTTCATACGCGACACGCCGGTCACGCCGCATGTGAGCGCACTATCGCGGCCAAATCGCTCCGTCGCCAGGACTCGAACCTGAACTATCTGAACCAAAATCAGAGGTGCTGCCGATTACACCACGACGGATCGAACAACTCGTGATGCTAGTCCAATCGCCGGACCCCTCTTCGTTTGTTCCCCGCGGCCGCCGCCTCGCCGCGTGATCGCCGCCCCACCCCAACATCTGCATCTAACCTGGTAACCGTGGCAGCACCCGACAAGGAGGTCAGGGCACCGCGGGCGCGGATGACGGGCGCCGAGCGGCGCCACCAGCTCATCGAGGTCGCGCGCAAACTCTTCGCCGAGCGAGGCTACGAGGGCACCTCGATCGAAGAGATCGCCCAGCGCGCGAACGTCTCCAAGCCCGTCGTCTACGAGCACTTCGGCGGTAAGGAGGGCCTGTACGCGGTGGTCGTCGACCGCGAGATGTCGGCGTTGCTCGACGGGATCACCTCGTCGCTGACCCGGATGACCAACAACCGCTCGCGGCTGCGCATCGAACGCGTCGCACTCGCCCTGCTGACCTACGTCGACGAGCGCACCGACGGCTTCCGCATCCTGATCCGCGACTCCCCGGCGTCGATCACCTCGGGCAGCACCTATTCGACACTGCTCAACGAGGCCGTCAACCAGGTGTCCTCGATCCTGGCCGGCGACTTCTCGCGCCGCGGACTGGACCCTGAGATGGCGCCGCTCTACGCGCAGGCGTTGGTCGGCTCGGTGTCGATGACTGCGCAGTGGTGGCTCGATGTGCGTGAGCCCAAGAAAGAGGTCGTCGCCGCGCATCTGGTCAACCTGTGCTGGAACGGGCTGATGCATCTGGAGAACGATCCGCCGTTGCTCGACGAGTGACGTAGATCTCGTCACGGGATCGGTGCAAACCCTCGCCGCGGCAAGCGTTTCGGCGCGCGCATACGATGGAAGGCATCATGACCGCATCGGGGACCCTGTCCGTCCCAACCCCGATCGCCGGGCTCGTCGAACTGGCCCTACGAGATCCCTCCCTCAGCGAGATCTCGCGCCGTGCCGCCGACAAGCCCGCCGATCTGGCCATCGTCGGCCCGGCCGCCGCCCGGGTGTTCGTCGCGTCGGCGATCGCGCACGCCTGTCCGCTGGTCGTCGTGACCGCCACCGGGCGGGAAGCCGACGATCTGACCGCCGAACTGCGTGGCGTGTTCGGTGAAACCGTGGCGATGTTCCCCTCCTGGGAGACGCTGCCGCACGAACGGCTGTCCCCGGGTGTCGACACCGTCGGCGCGCGGCTCATGTTGTTGCGCAGGCTGACCCACCCCGACGACGCGCGTCTCGGACCGCCGCTGCAAGTGGTCGTGACCACCGTGCGGTCCCTGCTGCAACCGATGGTGCCCGACGTTGCCGACGTCGAACCGGTGACCCTGAGCGTCGGCGTCGAAGCGGAATTCGACAACCTCATCGAGCGACTCGTCGAACTCGCGTACACCCGCGTGGACATGGTCGGCAAGCGCGGCGAGTTCGCGGTGCGCGGCGGCATTCTCGACCTGTTCCCGCCGACGTACGAGCATCCGGTGCGCATCGAGTTCTGGGGCGACGAGGTGTCCGAGATGCGGATGTTCGCGGTGGCCGACCAGCGGTCGATCCCCGAGATCGACGTCGACACCGTCATTGCCGTGCCGTGCCGTGAGGTCCTGCTGACCGACGACGTCCGCGAGCGCGCCGTCGAACTCGCGCGCGAGCACCCCGTTCAGGAGAACACGCTGCCCGGCACCGTGCCCGACATGCTGGCCAAGCTCGCCGAGGGCATCCCGGTCGACGGCATGGAGGCCCTGCTCCCGCTGTTGCGTCCCGACGCGCTGTCCACGCTGTCGGATCTGCTGCCCGCGGGCATGCCGCTGTTGATCTGCGATCCGGAGAAGGTGCGCACCCGGGCCGCCGACCTGATCAAGACCGGCCGCGAGTTCCTGGAGGCGTCCTGGTCCACGGCGGCCGTGGGCGGCGACGCACCGATCGACCTGGAGTCGCTGGGCGCGTCGGGATTCGTCGAACTCGACGACGCCCGCGCCGCGGCCCGCGAGGGCGGACATCCCTGGTGGACGCTGAGCCAGTTGTCCGACGAGGCCGCGCTGGAGATCGACATCCGCCCGGCGCCGTCGGCCCGCGGACAACAGAGCAATGTCACCGAGATCTTCGCGATGCTGCGTGCGCACGTCCTCACCGGTGGCCATGCTGCCGTCGTCACGCCCGGCACCGGAACGGCTCACCGTGTCGTCGAGCAGTTACGCGAAGCAGACACAGCCGCAGTCTGTTTGGAGCCGGGCGAGGGTCTGAAGGACAGAATCGTCAACGTGCTCAAGGGACCGCTGCACGACGGTGTGGTGATTCCGGGCGCGAACCTCGTGATCATCACGGAGACGGACCTCACCGGCAACCGCGCCACCGCGACCGAAGGCAAACGGCTGGCCGCCAAGCGCCGCAACGTCGTTGACCCGCTGGCCCTGTCCGCCGGCGATCTGGTGGTGCACGATCAGCACGGCATCGGACGGTTCGTCGAGATGACCGAACGCGTCGTCGGCGGTGCGCGTCGCGAGTATCTGGTGCTGGAGTACGCATCGTCCAAACGGGGCGGGGGCACCGACAAGCTCTATGTGCCGATGGACTCGCTGGACCAGTTGTCCCGCTACGTCGGCGGGGAGTCGCCGACACTGTCCCGGCTGGGCGGCAGCGACTGGACGAACACAAAGACCAAGGCGCGCCGCGCAGTTCGCGAGATCGCCGCCGAACTGGTGTCGCTGTACGCCAAGCGGCAGGCGTCGCCCGGGCACGCGTTCGGCCCCGACAGCCCGTGGCAGGCCGAAATGGAGGACGCGTTCGGCTTCACCGAGACCGTCGATCAGTTGACCGCCATCACCGAGGTCAAGGCCGACATGGAGAAGCCCGTCCCGATGGACCGGGTGATCTGTGGTGACGTCGGCTACGGCAAGACCGAGATCGCGGTGCGGGCCGCGTTCAAGGCGGTGCAGGACGGTAAGCAGGTCGCGGTGCTGGTGCCGACGACGCTGCTGGCCGACCAGCATCTGCAGACCTTCTCCGAACGGATGGCCGGGTTCCCCGTCACCGTCAAAGGCCTGTCGCGCTTCACCGATCCGGCCGAGTCGCGCGCGGTGCTCGAGGGCATGAAGGACGGCAGCGTCGACATCGTGATCGGGACGCACCGGCTGCTGCAGACCGGCGTCACCTGGAAAGACCTCGGCCTCATCGTGGTCGACGAGGAACAACGCTTCGGCGTCGAGCACAAAGAACACATCAAGTCCATGCGCACCCACGTCGACGTGCTGACGATGAGCGCCACCCCGATTCCGCGCACGCTGGAGATGAGCCTGGCCGGCATCCGGGAGATGTCGACGATCCTCACCCCGCCCGAGGAGCGCTACCCGGTCCTGACGTATGTCGGACCCCACGACGACAAGCAGATCGCCGCGGCGCTGCGCCGCGAACTGTTACGCGACGGGCAGGCGTTCTACATCCACAACCGGGTCAGGACCATCGATCAGGCGGCCGCGCGCGTGGCGGCGCTGGTGCCCGAGGCGCGCGTGGTCGTCGCGCACGGTCAGATGCCCGAGGAACAGCTCGAGCGCACGGTCGAGGGGTTCTGGAACCGCGAATACGACATCCTGGTCTGCACGACGATCGTCGAGACCGGCCTGGACATCTCCAACGCCAATACGTTGATCGTCGAGCGCGCCGACACCTTCGGCCTGTCGCAGCTGCATCAGCTCAGGGGCCGGGTCGGACGCAGCCGCGAACGGGGTTACGCGTATTTCCTGTATCCGCCCGAGGTTCCGCTCACCGAGACCGCCTATGACCGGCTGGCCACCATCGCGCAGAACAATGAACTGGGCGCGGGCATGGCCGTGGCCATGAAGGACTTGGAGATTCGCGGCGCAGGCAACGTGCTGGGAGCCGAACAGTCCGGACACGTCGCCGGTGTCGGCTTCGACCTCTACGTGCGCCTGGTCGGCGAGGCGGTCGAGGCCTATCGCGCGGCTGCGGACGGCAAAACCGTTGCCGCACCGGAAGAGCCGAAGGATGTGCGGATCGACCTGCCCGTCGATGCACACCTGCCTCCGGATTACATCGGCAGCGACCGGCTGCGCCTCGAGGGTTACCGCCGGCTGGCCGCAGCCCCCGACCAGAAGGCGGTGGACGCCGTGGTCGAAGAGCTCGTCGACCGCTACGGTCCGCTTCCCGAGCCGGCGCGGCGCCTGGTGGCCGTCGCGCGTCTGCGGTTGCTGCTGAAGGAGTACGGAGTCACCGAGGTCAGCTCGGTGTCCGAGTCGACGGTGCGGCTCTCGCCGCTGCAGCTGATGGACTCGCAACAACTGCGGCTCAAGCGGATGTATCCGAGCGCCGGCTACCGCGCGACCACGTCGACGGTGCAGGTGCCCATACCCCGTGCCGGCAACGGTATCGGCGCACCGCGCATCCGCGACCTCGAGCTGGTGCAGATGGTCGCCGACCTGATCCTGGCGTTGGACGGGAAACCACAGGGCAGTGTCGACATCATTTCGGACTCGATTTCTGCGAACTAGCCCAGATTTTTCGCGCAATGTTGTGAGTTTCGGGGTGTAGATACGCGAAAGTGCCTGTCCTGCAAGGAATAATTGGACTTGTCTACGGT
>NZ_BCTA01000021.1 GCF_001570485.1 Mycolicibacterium novocastrense | reverse complement strand
GCCTTCGACTGACCGAAAGCCCATCCGACCAACCACGAAAGACCCACTGGCCCTGGGAAAGCCCGCCCACCCGGCGACACGGGACCACCAAGCACGCCCACAACCCTCCCAGCCCAGTCCCAGCTCAGTTCCCACGCCCGAGTTCGCCCGCATCACCCTGGGCGAAAAATCGAGGCTAGGGCACCTCCTGCGCGAGTGCTTCTAGGGCACCTCCTGCGCCGAGTGTGGGGTCGCCGCACACTCGGCGCGCAAATGCGTGCGGGTAACCCACGTTCGGCGCAGGGAAAATCGGTGGACTCGATGGGTGCGCCTCCGCGACCATCGACAGGTGAGTACGCAATTCGAGATACAACAGCCGGTGCGCAACGCCGGTGGTTGGCGCGTGCTCGCACCGTTTCGCAACCGCGAGTACCGCCTGCTGATCGCGGCGGTGACGCTGTCGATCTTCGCCGACGGCATGTTCGCGGTGGTGCTGGCCATGCAGGTCATCGAACTGAACAACGACCCCGTATCGCTGTCGATCGTGACGACCTGCTTCGGCGGCGCACTCGTCGCGTTCGTATTGGTCGGTGGGATCGCCGCCGACAGATTCCCTCAGCGGGCAATCATCATCGCGGTCGAGACGGTCAACGTGCTCGCCTCGACGGGTATCGCGATACTGGGAATGCTTGGCGCACTGCAGATCTGGCATCTGGCGGTGGGAGCGGCGGCCCTGGGCGCGGCGGCGGCGTTCTTCTTCCCCGCCTACAGCGCGATCCTTCCGCGCATCCTGCCACCCGAGCAGCTGCTCGCGGCCAACGGCGTGGAGGGCGTGGTGCGCCCGGTGTTCCAACGCGCGATCGGCCCGGCCGCCGCCGGAGTGGTCATCGGCGCGACGTTTCCCGCACTGGGCGCGGTGGCGGTGGCCGCCTTGTTCGCAGTCGGCCTGGTGCTGCTGGTGGCGACCCGCCCCTCGCTGAAACCCGCTACGGCGCAAGAACCCACACATGTGCTGCGCGATCTTCGCGACGGCTTCGTATTCGTGCTCGGCACGCCGTGGCTGTTGTGGACGCTGTTGTTCGCCAGCATCTTCGTGCTGGTCGTCCTGGGACCGATCGAGGTGCTGCTGCCGTTCATCGCCAAGGACCGCTTCGCCGACGGCGCACGGATGTACGGCTTCATCCTCGCGTTCTTCGGGTTGGGCAGCGCACTGGGAGCATTGACGGTGTCGTCGGGCCGCATGCCGCGCCGGTACCTGTCGGTGATGATGGCGATGTGGAGTCTCGGCGCCATCCCGCTGATCGTGTTCGGCTTCACCTCATCGTTCGCGGTGATGGCCGTCGCGACGTTCATCATCGGGTTCACCGACGGCACCGGAATGGTCATCTGGGGCACCCTGCTGCAGCGACGGGTGCCGACCGCGATGCTGGGCCGCGTGTCGAGCCTGGACTTCTTCGTCTCGCTGGCGTTCATGCCGGTGTCGTTCGCGGTCGTCGGACCGTTGTCGAAAGTCGTTTCGATACAGACGATTTTCCTCGTCGCGGGCATCGTTCCCATGCTGGTCGCCGCGGTCGCGGTGTGGGCGGCGGGGATGCGTCGCGACGAGCTGGCCCACCCGCTGCGCTGAGTCACACGCCGAAGATCGGCGGCAGCGCGAGCACCATCACCAGACCCCAGAAGAAGTGCGTCAGCATCGGTGCGAGGATGCCGCCGGTCATCCGGCGCTCGAACGCGCAGATCGTGCCCAGGATGATCGCGGCGAAGCCGAGCATCGGATTACCGGTGGTGGCCGCGGTCGCGATGACGTAGAAGACCGTCGAGATCAGTATCGGTTTCATCGTGCCCAAGGCCGTATAGAGCGCACCGCGGAAGAACATCTCCTCGGCCAGCCCGTTGATCACGGTGATGAACGTCACCAGGACCAAAGGTCCATAGTCGGCGTATTCCAGTACGCGAGTGATGTATTCGCGCACACCGGGAATCTCACGCGCGATCAGGCCGCCGACGACGAACACCGCGCCCAGCGCCAAACCGATTGTGGTGCCGGTGATCACGGGCCGTTGATTGCGACCGCGGAAGCGGATGCATCCCATGTGCAGCGGGCCGGACAGCAACGCGCCCAGCGCCCACACCCCGGCCAGCGCCAACGTCAGCCAGTAGAACGACGAGTCCCCCGGCGGCCGCGTCAGCGAATATCCAAGTAGCGCAGCGCCGATGACGAGCACGACCGCGACGACGATGCGCCTGCGCCGTATGACGCTGGGCGGTTCGTGATGCGGGACCGGGCACGCGCTGACGATCTCGCGAATCTCACCAAGCAGCCCGGGGCGAGGCTGAGTCTTCTCCGTCACGTCGGAACAACCTTGGGCACGAAGTGCAGCAGCGTGTCCACCCCGGTACGTACCGCCCCGGCAACGGGTCCGGGCACCCCGCCGATGAGCCCGAGCGCGGGCCGGGCGATCGACGGTGTGACCGCACCGGCGACCTGTTGCAGACGCAGCGTGTCCCCACCCGCCCACGCGGGGTCGGTATCGGCGAGGTGGTGTGGGTCGGTGAGCTCGTCGACGGGTCGACGCCGACGACTTGCCAGCGCCCGTGTGATCGCCTCCTCGACGCCGATCAGCCCGGCGGGCGGGTCCGGCACAAACTCACGCAGCCGGGAGTCGGAAGCGATCATCGGGTGGTCCAGCGACTGCACCAGGTCCGCCGCCAGACCGCCCGGGACCGGGAGCACCGCCGCCGTCACCCACGACACCAGACCGGTGTCGACGCCGTTGACCGGCAGCTCGGCCCTCCATTTCCCGGCGATACGCGCGTACGTGCGCAGCAGCTCGGCGTACGACGTGGTTTCCGGGCCGGTGATGTCGTAGGCCCCGGCGGGCACCCGCTCGCCGTCTGCGGCGGCGACGAGGTAGTGCAGCACATCGCAGATCGAGATCGGGTCGATCGGGTTCGCCGACCACGACGGCATCGGAATGACCAGGAACCGATCCCCCACGTAGCGCAGCATCTCGAACGACGTCGACCCCGCACCGATGATGATGGCCGCGCCGAGCCACACCACGTCGGGTCCGCCGTCGACGTGCAACGCCTCGGCGACCTCGGCGCGGCTTGCCAGGTGCTCGGACAGCTCGTCACCGTCGGGCACGAACCCGCCGAGATACACGATGCGACGCACACCGGCGTCCTTGGCCGCCTTGGCCACGGTGGCTGCCGCGCGGTTGTCCGCCTCGCGGAAATCGGGCTGCCCGATGCCGTGCACGAGGTAGTAGACGACGTCGACGGGACCGGCGTCGGCGAACGCCGACCGCACCGAGGCTTCGTCGTGGGCGTCCAACGCGACGGCGTCCACGCGGTCCTGCCATCCGAAATCGGCCAGCCGATCGGGATTTCGACTGGCGGCGACCACCTCGTGGCCCTCGGTGAGCAGCTCGGTGACGAGCCGGGAGCCGACGTAACCGGTCGCGCCGGTCACCAGTGTGCGAACACGTTTCACGGTAGGGCCTGTACCCGGATCGGACCCGGGAGAATCTAGGCCGTCGCGTCCCGGTGCAGATCGATCAGGTGCTGGTACACCTGAGCGTTGTAGCGGTTGTGGTTGACCTCTGCGTCGCTGAGGTCGCGGCGCACCTTGCCGGGGACCCCGGCGACCAAGGTCCGCGGCGGCACCACGAAACCCTGCGACACGACCGCGCCCGCGGCGATCAACGCTCCGTGGCCGACCGTCGCGCCGTTGAGGATGACCGCCCCCATACCGATCAGCGCCCCGTCCTCGACGACACAGCCGTGCAGGACGGCGTTGTGCCCCACGCTGACCTCTTCGCCGATGCAGACGGGAAATTCCGGGTCGACGTGGACGGTGACCCCGTCCTGGATGTTGGTGCCGAAACCGATCTCGATGGGCTCGGCCTCGGCCCGCAGCGTGGCGCCGTACCAGACGCTGGCCCGTGCGGCGAGAGTCACCTGGCCGATCAGGCTCGCGTTGGGCGCTGCCCAAGCCTCGGCGTGCAGCGACGGCGTGCGACCACGAATGGGAACGATCAGCGGCTCGGGCATGCGGCTCATCGTATGCACCGGCCTTTCACCGCCGTTCGGCGCACTATGTGGGCAGATTGACAAAGCCCAGGTCAGGTGGCTTGCAGCGGCCGTTTGGCGAGGTGGTGACTTTGGCAGCCACGCAACAGTGCCTTTAACATGCGTTGCGACCTGTCTAGCTGAGGAGCCGTAAGTGAAGACTCGCACCAGCAAAGCCCTTGGTGCCACCGCCGGGATCGCCGCGATCGCCTTTTCGGTGCCGCTGGCCGTGACCGCGTACGCCGATCCGCCCGCGCCCGCCCCCGAGCAGCCGGCCGAGCCGACCACCACCGCGGTGGTCGAGATCCCGAACCCCGAGGGGAAGGGCTGTGACGCCTTCAAGGAGGCGGTGCCCGACTGGAAGGCGCTGAACAACCTGCCCGTCGGCCAGGCTCTGCAAGCCATCCCGGACGCCAGCACCTTCTACTCCGCGATCTCGGGCGGGTTCAACCCCGCCGTGAACGTGGTGCCCGTGCTGGAGAACGGCCCGTACGTGGTCTTCGTGCCGACGAACGAGGCGTTCGCCGCACTTGCGCCCGCGCAGCTGGACGCGTTGAAGGCCAACCCCGCCGCGCTGACGGACTTCGACTACTACCACGTGTTCCTCGGGATGCTCGGGCCCAAGGACGTCAAGGGGCAGCGGCCCACCCAGCAGGGTGCGGAGATCAAGGTGACCGGTGAGAACGCCGACGTCACGATCAACGACACCGCCAAGGTGGTCTGCGGTGGTATCCAGGCCGCGAACGCCCGTATCTACCTGATCGACGCGGTGCTCGATCCGGCCAACGCGCCCGAGGCCGTCACGCCGTCCGCGACGTCGACCAGCGAGACGACCACCACCCAGACGACGACTGATACCACCGAGCCGGCGGAGCCGACGCCGGCTGCCGACGCCCCGATCGGCTGATCTCACCCCGACACGCAAAAGCCCCCGAAACTCCGTTGTTTCGGGGGCTTTGGCGTAGGGGTGGCTAGACGCCACGGTGGCTAGACGCCACGCCGGCGAGACCCGGCTAGACGCCACGCCGGCGAGCCGGCTATACGCCGAGGTCGCGGCCGATGATCTCCTTCATGATCTCGGTGGTGCCACCGAAGATCGTCTGGATGCGCCCGTCGACGTAGGCGCGCGCAACGCGGTACTCCATCATGTAGCCGTATCCGCCGTGCAGCTGCACGCACTGGTCGACGACCTTCTTGGCCACCTCGGTAGCCCACCACTTGGCCTTGGCCGCCTCGACAGCGGTCAGCTCACCGTCGACCACACCCTGCAGGCAGCGGTCGATGTAGTTCTCGGTGACCTCCAGCTCGGTCTCCATCTCGGCGAGCAGGAAGCGGTTGTGCTGGAAGCTGCCGATCGGCTGGCCGAAAGCCTTGCGGTCCTTGGCATATTGCAGCGTCTCGTCGAAGACTCCGCGGGCCCCCGCGATGGCCGAGATCGCGATGCCCAACCGCTCCGAGGGCAGGTTGGTCATCAGGTGGTAGAAGCCGCGACCCTCCTTGCCGAGCAGGTTCGCGTTCGGCACCCGCACGTTTTCGAAGTGCAGCTCGGAGGTGTCCTGCGAGTGCAGCCCCATCTTGTCGAGCTTGCGGCCCCGCGTGAAGCCCTCCATGTCGCGCTCCACCACGAACAACGAGAAGCCCTTGTGACCGGCCTCTGGGTCGGTGCGCGCGACGACCACACACAGGTCGCAGTTGATACCCGACGAGATGAATGTCTTGGAGCCGTTGATGATCCAGTCGTCACCGTCGCGCACCGCGGAGGTGCGGATGCCGGCCAGATCGCTACCGGCACCCGGCTCGGTCATCGCGATCGCGATGATCAGCTCGCCGCTGGTGATGCCCGGCAGCCAGCGCTTCTTCTGCTCGTCGTTGGCCAGCTCCTTGAAGTACGGGCCGACGACGTCGTTGTGCAGGCTCAGTGCCGGTCCGTGCACGCCGGACCTGGCGATCTCCTCGTCGATGATCGCGTTGAACCGGAAGTCATCGGAGCCGCCGCCGCCGTACTCCTCGGGCATGTTGAACCCGATCAGCCCGTACTTGCCCGCCGCCGTGAACGCAGACCGGTCGACGATGCGCTCGGTCTCCCACTTCTCCTGGTTGGGTACGAGCTCGCGCTCGATGTACTCCCGGACAGTCTCCCGGAACGCCTCGTGTTCGGCGTCGTAGATAGTTCTTTTCACTTTGCTTACTTGGCCTTCCAAACAGGCTGGCGCTTCTCGGCGAATGCCAGCGGTCCTTCCTTGGCGTCCTCTGAGCGGAGCACCGTCGAGATCTCACGCATGGTCCTCGACCATCCACCTTCGTCACCGGCGATGACGCCGTCGTCGACGCCCATCGCCACCCGCTTGCTCGCCCACACGGCAAGCGGCGCATTACAGGTGATGCGTTCGGCGAGTGCGAGCGCGGCCTCCACCGCCGTGCCGTCGGGTACGACCTGGTTGATCAGACCCCACTTCAGGGCGTCGGCCGACGACATCGGCTCGCCGGTGAACAGCAGCTCCATCGCGACCTTGCGCGGCAGGTGGTCGACGATGCGGAACACCCCGCCCGCGGCGGCGATGAGGCCCCGCTTCACTTCGGGCAGACCGAATTTCGCGCGCTCCTCGGCGATCACCAGATCACTGGCGAGTGCGAGTTCGGTTCCTCCGCCCAGCGCGGTGCCGTTGACCGCGGCGATGGTCGGCTTGTCGATGTAGTGGCGCACGTAACCGGCGAAACCCCACTCGGAGTGGTCCGGGTGGAACAGGCTCTCCCGCCGCGAGATGGCCTTGAGATCGGCACCGGCACAGAAGGATTCACCGGCGCCGGTGATCACCACCGCGCGCATCTCGGGGTCGTCCTGTGCCTGCTGCAGCGCATCGCCGACCGCGGTGCTGACCGCGCAGTTGACGGCGTTGCGCGCCTCGGGCCGGTTGATCGTGATGAGCATGACGTTCCCGCGGCGCTCGGTCAGCGCCGCGGGGGTCGTCATGGCTCGTCCGACGACGATCGCTGAGGAGTCGGACACAAGCGACTCACAGCAGCTCGAGGATGGTGGCGTTGGCCTGGCCGCCGCCCTCACACATGGTCTGCAGACCGTACTTGATCCCGTTGTCGCGCATGTGGTACAGCAGCGTCGTCATGATGCGCGCACCCGAGCCGCCGAGCGGGTGGCCCAGCGCGATCGCACCGCCGTTCGGGTTCAGCTTCTTCTCGTCGGCGCCGATGTCCTTGAGCCACGCCATCGGAACCGGCGCGAACGCCTCATTGACCTCGAATGCCCCGATGTCGTCGACGGACAGGCCGGAACGCTTGAGCGCCTTCTGGGTTGCCGGGATCGGCGCGGTCAGCATGATCACCGGATCGGCGCCGGCCAGCACCGCGGTGTGCACGCGGGCCAGCGGCTTGAGGCCCAGTTCCTTGGCCTTCTCCGCCGACATGAACAGCAGCGCCGCCGAACCGTCGGAGATCTGCGACGAGTTGCCGGCGTGGATCACGCCGTCCTCGCGGAAGGCGGGCTTGAGCTGGCCCATCTTCTCCAGCGTGGTGCCGCGACGGATGCCCTCGTCCTTGAGAACGGTATTGCCCTCGTCGTCCTTGATGCCGACGATCTGATCGTCGAACGCACCCGCATCCTGTGCGGCAGCGGCCTTTTCGTGCGAGTCGAGCGAGAACTGGTCGAGATCGGTGCGGCTGAAGCCCCACTGCTCGGCGATCATCTCGGCGCCGATGCCCTGGTTCGGAGTCTGCTTGTAGCGGTTCTTGAAGTTCGCCGAGTACGGGTTGCCGCCGTTGGCCAGCGAGGCGCCCATCGGGGTGCGCGACATCGACTCGACACCGCCGGCGACGACGACGTCGTAGTGGCCGGCCACCACGCCGGCGGCGGCGAAGTGCACCGACTGCTGGCTCGAACCGCACTGGCGGTCGACGGTGACGCCGGGGACGGTCTCCGGCCAGCCGGCCGTCAGCAGGGCCGTGCGACCGATGTCGAGGGCCTGCTCACCGGCCTGCATGACGCAGCCCCAGATGACGTCGTCGACGAGCGCGGGATCGACGCCGGCGCGCTGCACCAGACCGTTGAGAACCTGCGCGGACAACTCAGCCGGATGCACACCGGAAAGTCCTCCGTTGCGCTTGCCGACGGGCGACCGTACTGCCTCGACGATGACGGCTTCAGCCATGACACTTCTCCTTCGAAGTCCGAGGATTCACCCGCATACGCGCGGGTCCACCCCCGAACGTAAACGAACAAGGTTTACTAGGTCAACCTACTGGTTGGTGGGTGTGATCTGATGGCGGGGTGCCCATCGGATTTTCTGAGGTGCCGCGAAGGTAGCGGAGGCTCGCCCTGCCAGGTCCTTCGGGATAGGGTTCTCGTCCGTCCGAGCTCCGACCCCCAGGGGTGGCGCCGCTCATTGCTTTTGCGCGACGTGACCCCCGCACATGGTTTACTGAGTTGTACAGCTGGCCGCTGGGTCAGCCGCAACGTGGGAGTGGGAGTGGCTCGAAGTACACCGCTGGCGCCGATGATCGGCCCGGACGGCGTCGGCGCCGGCGCCGGGACGACGGTGCGGTCACCGAAGACGGCCGAACTGGTCGCCGGCACGCTGCGTCGCATGGTGGTCGACGGCCAACTCAAGGACGGCGACTTCCTCCCCAACGAAGCCGAGCTGATGGCCCACTTCGGGGTGAGCCGACCGACCTTGCGGGAGGCGGTCCGCGTCCTGGAGTCCGAGCGCCTCGTCGAGGTGCGGCGTGGTTCGCGCACCGGCGCCCGCGTTCGCGTGCCCGGCCCCGAGATCGTGGCCCGTCCCGCCGGCCTCTTGCTGGAGTTGTCCGGCGCGACGATCGCCGACCTGATGACCGCGCGCGCCGGGATCGAGCCGATGGCGGCGCGACTGCTCGCCGAATCCGGTTCGGCCGAGGCGTTCGACGAGCTCGACGGCCTGCTCGAAGAGCACGTGCCCTCCGGCTGGCAGAACGACACCCTCGCCGAGACGACGGGCGACTTCCACAGACGCGTCGTCGAGTTGTCGGGCAACGCAACGCTGTCCATCATCGCCGGCATGCTGCACGAGATCACAGTGCGCCACAACACGTTCCTGTTCAAGGAGCGTCGACCGATCTCGCGGGCGGACTTCGACAAGTTGATGCGTTCGTACCGGAAGTTGATGCAGCTGTTGAGATCCGGTGACGGTGCGGCCGCCGAAGCGCATTGGCGCAAGCATCTCGACACCGCTCGCGATCTGCTCCTGCAGGGACTCGAGGATGTCAAGGTTCGCGACGTCATGGGCTAGGGAGCGTCGGCGCTGTCCTTCTGCCACGTGACGTGGACCGGGACCGTGTCGTCCCACGGTTGGCGTGTCACCATGTCGGCGACGCGGATGTAGCCCCGCTCGAACGCCCCGGTCGCCGCGTCGACCAATCGGTATTCCTGGCGCTGCTTGTGGATCGGTTGCCCGTCGATCAGCACGACGATCACCTCACCCGGTTCGAAATTGCAGCGTTTCTGCAGGGCCTCGATGAGCTGCTCGTTGTGCATATGGCCGTCGCCGAAGTTCCAGCCGATCGCGGTGCTGCAGATGCGCTCACCGTCGGTCAGCACATAGTCGTCCTCGTTGTGGCCGGCCATCGCGCGGTGCGCGAGCGTGAACATGGCGCGACCGTGAGTGTTGAACGCGCGGAACGCATATCCCATATAGAGATACATCTGGGCGGTCTCCGGGCTGCCGTAGTACCGCTCCATCTGTGCCTGCGGCATGCTCGCGATCGAGACGACGTTCTCCTCGATCTTCGCCGAGGCCGACGGTTTCACACACCACAGCCCGGTGTCCCAGTTGCCCGCGTAGTAGCGCATACCGGGCAGGAAGGACACCTTGCGCGGGAACAGGTTTCCCAGAACCACGGTGCCCGCGACGACGGCGAACAACAGGATCGGCCACGGGCTCTGCAGATCACCAAGGCCGATCCCGGGGTGTCCCACGAACAGCGCTAAAACGGAGAACATCATGAAGACGTTCCACTCCAGCGGCACACCCATCGGGATCGAGGACAGGATGCCGAAGTGGAACACCAGCATCACGAACGCGGCGATGTAGGTCGGCCAACCCCCGGGGGAGAAGAACAGCACCAGCGGGACCAAACCCTCGATGGCGGTGCTGAAGTGCGCCAGCCACCGTGACGCCCGCCCGGGCCGCAGATCATCTGGAAAGCGTTCGAAGAACTTGCGTTTGATCCATTTGGGCCGGAACACCGGGTTGTTGCTCATCATCGTGGAGATGACGAACGGGAAGTGCTTGTTGAGTTTCGACGTCGCGGCGCCGAGCCAGATCGTCAGGCACACCAGTTTGGCCGCGATGATGATGTCGGGCCCCGCGAACAGGAAGCAGACCGCAAGCGAGGCGTACACCTCGCCGCGGGCGGCCAGGAAGATCACCTTGTCGCGCAGACCGAGCACGGCGAGGACGCCGAGGATGGCGGCGATCTGCCACACCGGCAGCACGCCGACCGTCGTCCCCAGTTCGGGTATCGGTCCGGTGCCGTCGGAGAACAGCGCCACGACGAGCAACACCAGGAGCGCGCCGTAGAGCAGCGCATCGAACGGTGTGCGGGTGTCGCCTCTGGTCAGCGGGATGCGGGTCGGCCACGGTGGCAGCCGAATCGTGTTGGGTCGCAACCAGTACAGGATCGAACCCATCGGCGGGAAGAACCGGTTGTTGAGTGGTCCGAAACCGCAGCCCAGGCCGACGACCTCGAACAGCATCGTGTACAACACGACCTTCTCGAACACGATCGGCTCGTTGTACCAGGAGGCGACGTTGGTGAAACCGTCGATGCCCGTGGTGGTGAGCACCACCAGCCATGCGCCGAGGATGTAGAGCAGGATCTTAACGACGTAGAACAGGTGCAGCACGACCGGCGTCCCGAACCCGACCTCGGCCCAGTGTCGGGCCATCGGCACGATCTTCTCGGCGCGACTGCCCTTACTCCACTCCTCGTAGTCGACGACGGGCGCGTCCTGTTTCAAGAACCCCATGGTCACACAGACTAGAACGTGTTCTAGCTATGCGGCTCCAGATCCTCACGTCCGCTTCGCGAAAACTACAACAGGGTCGCGATCGCCGAGGTTTCACGACCCTGGTGTGCGGTTCGCGAACTGCGTGGGCTCTCCTCAGGCGTCGGTCTTAGCTGGCGGCCGGTAGAAGATCGCCAGCTGACCGATGCCGCCGAGAAGGCCCAGACCGAGCGAGATGACCAGGCCCCACCAGCCGTGCAGCAGGTCGTAGAAGCTTGTCGAACTGAACAGCAGATGGTCGAGGCTGAGCTTGCCCGCGCCGATCGTCGCGATACCGACGGCGGCGGCGGCGAGCACGAGGTTGTACTCCCAGCCTTCCTTGACGATGAAGAAGCCGTTGGCCCGGTGCACGGTCCACGCCGCGACCAGCATGAGCGCCACGAAGCCCGCGGCCGGTATCGGCGTCAGCAGACCGACCGCGAGACCGATGCCGGCCGCCATCTCCGTCGTCGCGGCGACTCGGGCGTGGAACTTGCCAGGCTTCATCCCCATGCTGTCGAACCACCCGGCAGTACCGCTGAGGCCTCCGGGTCCGAAGAACTTGTTGTAGCCGTGGGCGGCCATGGTCAGACCGAGGACCACCCGCAGGATCAGCACTCCGACGTCGTAAGCAGTCATGCAACAAAATCTAGGCCATGTGTTAAGCCGCTGCCCAGCCCCCCTTGCATGAGCACCCATTCGCGGGGGACGAGGCGCCCCGATCTCCAGCCCTCGTGTCTCCGGCGGGGTTATCCCCAAGTCGGGGTTCATCCACAGATGCATTGACGCCGATGGTTGCGCGGCTTCCAGGTACGTAGGTTCGGTCATGTGTTCGATGATTTGGTGGTCGCGGCGAGCAGTGCCCGGGGTGCGGGCGCGATCGGGGCGTGGGCGCGGCTGGAAAACGCCGCCTGCGCACGTCGGGTGGCCGCTGCCGCTGACGTGCTCGAGCGCCTGGTCGGTGAGGCCGGGGCCGTGGATCGTGAACAGTGGTGCATCGACAATTGGACCTGGCGGCCGCTGAGGTCGCCGCCGCCCAGGGTGTGTCGCTGGGAGTGGCTTCCCACCAGCTGTTGCTCGCCGATGACCTGCGCCAGCGGCTGCCGCGGGTTGCCGAGGTCATGGCCACTGGGGCGATCTCCTACCGCACGGTGGCCGCAGTGGCCCATCGCAGCCGCCTGGTGCGCGATGCGGGCGCGCTGGCCAAACTCGACGCCGAGCTGGCCGCCCACCTGACCCAGTGGGCCACGCTGTCGATCGACAAGCTGCACACCGCCATCGACACCTGCGTGGACCGCTATGACCCGGCCGCCGTGCGGCGCACCGAATACGCCGCGCGCGGACGCCACCTCGACGTCCATGATCCGCGCGACGGGTCCGGCACCGCAGCAATCGACGGCATCCTGTTGGCCGCCGACGCCGAAGCCCTCGACGCGCGCCTGGACGCGATGGCCGCGGCGGTCTGTGAGCACGATCCGCGCACCACCGAACAGCGCCGCTCGGATGCCCTGGGCGCCCTGGGCCACGGCGCCGACCGGTTGGCCTGTGCCTGCGCCCGACCCGACTGCGAGGCCGCCGCACCCACCCCCAACGCGGTGCACATTCATGTGATCGCGCGCGGCGAGTCACTCACCGATGACACCCCCGCCCAGCTGCACGGGCACGTTGCCCACCCCCAGCCAGACGAGGCGCCGACCGCTCCGGCGGCCACCGATCCGGGATACCTGATGGGCACGGGAGGCTTGCTGCCGGCCCCGCTGCTGGCGGGCACCCTGGCCCGCACCGCCACGATCCAGCCGGTCATTCATCCCGGCCAGGCCGGGCCCGAACCGCGCTACCGGCCCTCAGAGAAACTGGCGTGGTTTGTGCGCTGCCGGGACATGACGTGCCGATTCCCCGGGTGCGACGTCCCGGCCACCGCCTGCGACGTCGACCACACGATCGCCTACCCCGCCGGGCCCACCCAGGCCTCCAACCTCAAATGTCTGTGCCGACAACACCACTTGCTGAAAACTTTCGCCGGTTGGCGCGATGTACAACATCCTGACGGCACCATCGAGTGGACGTCACGACACGGCCAGACCTACACCACCCACCCGGGCAGCCGACTTCTGTTCCCCGAACTGTGTCGCCCCACCTCACCCACAGTGATCGACCACCACACCGAGGGCGCGCCCGACCAGGCGCGCAGCCTGAAAATGCCGCGCCGCAAGCAAACCCGCGCTCAAGCCCGAGCCCA
The DNA here is from genome assembly GCF_001570485.1 of Mycolicibacterium novocastrense. Classification (GTDB taxonomy): domain Bacteria; phylum Actinomycetota; class Actinomycetes; order Mycobacteriales; family Mycobacteriaceae; genus Mycobacterium; species Mycobacterium novocastrense. Next base: position 185,445 of record NZ_BCTA01000021.1, on the reverse strand, counting down.
AGCCATCGACCACGAACGCCGCGACAATCAAACCTACGTCGACGCACAACTCGCCGAACGCAACAAACCTCCACCGTTCTAAGGGTGCTGGCCCCTCAACGCCGCTTCCAATCTCTCGATGTAAGAGTCGATGTCGCCGATCGCCGACTCGGCCGCATGCACGCTGACGGCGATGGTGTCTCCTATGCCGTGCACGCCGTGCGTCACGCCCATCATCGGGGACAGCCCTGGAAATCCGGCGGTGAGGACGACGGGCGAATTCCCGAAACGCAGGTCGGCGGGCCCGCGGTTCACGCTGGAGACGACGGTGTTCCCCGTGACGGTCGGAGAGCGCAGTGTCGGGTCGAATTTCCCTACCCCATAACGCAGTAACCAGGCAGGCACCGCGGCGGACGCTCGGCTGGCCGCAGCCATCGCCGGATGGGCGGCCCTGCGTCGGCGTTGCTTGAGGTCCTCGGCGATGCGCAAGGTTCGCGCATCGAACGCCAGATCCGGATGCAGCCCGACACCTACATTGCCGAAATGGTTGTGGGCGAGCCGATCTCCCGCTTTCGCCATCGGTACCTCGGCGCCCAGCAGCGACGGGTCGTCACCGAACTCGCGCAGGTGCCCGGCCAACGCCTCGGATATCGCGGCCAGCGCACCGACCGTCACCGTCGGTCCTGGCATCTCTGCGCGCCGCATCACCACCGTCCGAATACTGCGCAAGCCTTCCGGTCGCGCATTGCTGCGCAACGCCGGACGCGGATCCGCCGGCGGCGGAACCGATCCGGCCGACGTATCGCGCACGAGCCTGCGGTGGGCCCGCGCAGCCGCACAGCCGCGCCATGGCAACATCACACCCGGAAACGGCTCTGGCGCCGGAACATTCGGTACGAACGCTCGTCGCTCGAACAACCACGCCGCCAACGCCGATGACCGGATACCGTCCCCGAGCGCGTGCGCCACCTGCACCACCGCAACCGTGCCGAGTCCCGCTCCCGGAACGTTCTCGACAGCCGGGAAGATGTGGATCCGCCACGCCGTGATCCGCGGATCCAGTTGGTCTGAACTCAACTGCCCCGCCACGACCGCCAGACAGTCCGTCCAACTGCTCCCCGCGGCGTGCATCACGAACTGGTTCGGCGACACGTCCGCGGTCACCCAGTGCGGATAGGTCAGCGGACTGCCGTCACGCACCCTCAGGCGCAACTCGGTGCAGCCCCCCGCCCTGGCACCGAGTCGCGCCACCGCCGCGTCGAGGTCCACGGCCCCCGCGAAGCCGTAGAGCAGAAACTGATCGCTGGGGATCTTCGCCGACATCCAGTATGTCTGCGCATCCACCGCAGCCAGTCGCCGCCCCATGTCCTCCAGGCTAAGCGCGCACCGCGCCGATGAAGTCGACGATGTGGCCCGCGACGGCCTCGGGTTGTTCCAGCTGCAGGAAGTGACCGGCCCGCTCGACGGTGGCGATCTCACTACCCTCGGGCAGAACCCGCTGCACCCATCGAGCGTAATCGGCTGAGGCGCAACCATCGTCGGTGCCGTGCAAGTACAGCGTCGGCAGCTGCGGCGCCGACAGCCAATGCCGGTGCAATTCGGCGTACTGCGCGGGTGGCTTGCTGTTGCGCACGGTGGCCCGGTAGTAGCCGAGAGCGGCGCGCCAATTCTCGGGCGCGCCGATCGCGTCGAGGACGTGGGCGACGTCCTGGGTGGCGTCGTAACCCGGCGACCACTGGCGCCACAAGCGGGGCACCACCCACGACGCGGATCGCTCAGGTAGGCCGGGCAATTGGAAGTACATGATGTACCAGCTGCGGAGCAACTGGCGCGACAACTGCGCGGCGAGCCGACCCGCGTCCGGCGTCCGGCCAAGGGGTCGGAACGCGGCGGCAAGCGGCACCGACATGATGACAGCCTTCGAGAAGGGACTGTCCGGCATTGCGGCGAGGCCGGCACCGGCGATCGCTCCCCAGTCATGCCCGATGAGCACGTCGCGGCCCGTCGGCCCGGCCGCGTCGAGCACCCGCAGCGCATCGTCCATCAGCGCGCCGACGTGGTAGCTGCCGTCGGATGCCGTCGACGACGGGGCATAGCCTCGCATGAACGGCGCCACCACCCGCCACCCCGCATCGGCCAGTCGCGGTGCGATGTTGCGCCAACCATGCGCAGTATCGGGAAAACCGTGCAGGCACAACGCGATCGGCGCACCGACAGTGCCCCAACTGAGCGCGCGCAGCCGCACGCCCGGCGCATCGACATCGATGAGTTCGGGGTCGGCCACTACGCCCTACACCGGGTCGAACTTCGAGATGAGCCAGCGGCCGTCGATCTTCTCCAACGTCACCCGCACACTCGAGGCGGTATCCGTCGGAGCGTCCTGGCCCATGACCACGGTCTGGTTGACGAACACCAACACCACGGCCTCGTCGGGGCCGGCCGACACGGATGCGGCCGCCGGCACCGAAGCCACCGCAGAAATCTGCTTCTGCTGCGCGCCGGGGATCACCACGTCCGTGATGAGCCCGGTGTAGGACTCCTCGAACTCGCCGGTCAACAGGGAACGTGCGTCGTTGAGCTGCTGTTCGACGGTGTCCGGCTTGTACGACAGCATCGCCACGGTGCTGTCCTTGGCGACCTGGACCGACTCGGCGCGCGCCGCGTCCGCGTTGCGCACGGAGTTGTCGACCCACTTCAGGTAGCCCGCTGCACCCGCCAGCAGCAGGGCGAGGGCGGGCAGCACGCCGAAGGCGAAGACGCGGGCCCAGTTGATGCCTCGCCCGCCGGTGGACTCGGTGGTCTCGACGGACTCCGAGGCCTCCGCTGATTCGGTTGTTGCGGCGGGCTCCGAGGCCTCCGCCGACTCGGTCGTCGCGGCTGCTTCCGAGGTCGTGGCGGATGCGGTGCCCTCGGCCGATTCGGTCGTCTCGGCGGCCGTTGTCGTCTCGGCCGTCGATTCCGTCAACTCGACCGCCTCAGACGCCGGCGTCGTACCCTTCTCGGCGGACTCGTCGGTGGCGTCGTCTCGTTTGCGCCGCGGAAGTCGATGTCTATTGCTCACGGTACGAACTCCACATTCGAGATCTTGGCCTCGTCCTCGCCGGTTTTCTGCACCGAGATCCTCATCCGCCAGGACCGCGGCGCCTGCTCAGGTGCCCCCGCGTTCGTCGTGTTGACGGTGACGGCCACCAGCACCTTGGCCTCGTCGCCGTTCAACGACTCGATTCCCGCCTCCGAAATCGTGCCCTCCGACTTCGACTGCGCCTGCTTGACGACCTCGATGAACGGTTGCGCGCGGGCCTGGAAGTCGTCGTAGAACGTCCCGGTCGACGAGTCCAGGACACGTTGCACATCCTGCTCGGCGTGCTCGTGGCTGATCGTCGTGAGGTTCAGCGCGCCCTGCCGCCCGACCTGCAGAAAGAGGTTGCGCAGATCCTCGGCCTGCCGCGACTCGTACGCCCGGTACCCGAGCCACCCGGTCAGCGCCGCGAGAGCCACCACGACCACGAGCCCGACGATCGTCGCCAGCCGAACGTGCGACATCGGCGCCTTGGGCGGGGTGGGTTCGGCTTCGCCGTCGGCGGCGTCGTAATCCTCGACGTCACCGGCATCCCCCGTCGTCTCGGGGGTATCTGTCGTCGAAGCAGCCGGTGCCGTCTCGGCCGCTGTCGTGGACTCGGGACCTTCGGCCGCGGCGTCCTTGCCGGGAGTGGTCTCGTCTGCCATCTAGGTTCCTCTGCGGCCCAAGGGCCAAGTCGGGGTCGGGTAGACAGGTCGGCTACAACTTACGTGTCCGACACCATAGCGTCGGAGCCTGCCCACGAAACGGCACCACGTCCGTGCCGGCTCAGACACTGCAACGATCAGCGTCAGCTCCCCGGCGGGACGAGCATCGACTGCCACGGCCGCTCGCCGGCCGCACCGTTCGCCAGGTTGGACTGGGTGTACACCTTGCCGTCCGGTCCGACGTATTCGCCGGACGCGGGGTCGTATTCGGCAGCCGCGACGGGCAACGGCGGCGTACCCGGAGGAGGCGGCGTGATGGCGACGGGCACATCCGGGGGCACATGCGGGATCGGTTGCCCGGACAGGGTCGCGTTCGGATCGCCCTTCCAGTTGTAGCCGTCGTTGAGCGGCACGTACTGCTCGTCGCTCTCGCACATCTGCCACGTCGGAGCCCGCTTGCCCGGCACGGTGACACACGGCAGGTTGCGGGCGCCGCGGACGTTGAACGGCGCGTCCTGCGGCGTCCGGCAGTACAGATCGCCCACCGGCCGGTCGGGGTAGTCCTCGAAGACCGGGACGCGCTGCTGCTGCGCGGGCAGGAACCCCGTCGTACACGGCGGCGGCAGGTTCTGCGGCGGCAGCGGCAGCGGCGCGGGCAATGCGGGCAGGATCGCGTTGAGGTTGAAGATCAGCGAATCGCCCATGTAGTCCTGCTTGGTATTTCGCTTGTGCACACCCACGGCCTGGGTGACGGCGGTGCCCTGCGGCAACAACACCAGCAGCTGCTCGAGGCTCGGCTGGTAGGCGAGCGCGACCTCTCCGATGCTGACCAGATTGGCCAGCACGATCGGCAGCGTCGGTTGCAACCGTTCGAACAGGGCGCGTACCTCGTCGGCGGCCCCCGGCCCCTTGGCCAGGATTCCCGACACCGCCGGATCCTGGCTCTGCAGTTGACCGCTGATGCTCGCCAGGTTCGCCGCCCACGCCTGAATGGAGCCGGCAGTGTCGGTCTGGGTGTCGAGTATCGGCTTGGACTGGTCGATCAGCGTGAGCAGCGGGTCGAGGTTCTCGCGGGCGTCGATGGCCAGCGTGGCGCTCCCCTGGACCAGCCGACGCAGCTCGGGCCCGAGCCCGCCCACCGCGGTATAGGCCTCGTCGACGACGGTCCTCAAGTTCTCCTGCGGAATCGCCTGCAGGCCCCTGGCCGTGTCGTCGAGGACCGTGTTGATGTCCGTCGGAACCGTGGTGCGGTCCAACGGGATCACATCACCGTCCCTCAACTCCGGGCCGTCGCCACTGCGCGGGAGCAACTGGACGAACTGCTCGCCGACGGCGGACACGCTGTGCACCTCGGCTTCGAGGTCGGCGGGGATCCTGACGTCGGAGTCCAGCGACAAAACCGCCTCGACTCCCCTGTCCGTGAGATCCACGCTTTTCACCTCGCCGACCTGCACGCCGCGATAGGTGACGTTGCCCCGCGGATACAACCCGCCCGTCTCCGGCAACTCGAGGGTGACGCGGTACTGGCCGACGCCCAGGAGGGTCGGCAGCCGCATGTACCCAAACACCATGATGCCCAACGCGAGTGTCGCGATGACGGAGAAGATGGCCATCTGAATGAGGATCTGTCGGGTCATTCGCATGCTACGGCCCCTGATCCCAGCGATACGGAGCGACCAACGGGTTGCCGCCCGGTGGCGGCACGTGGTGGTTGCACGGGCTCGGGAACTGGCCGATGGTGCGTCCCCACTGCAGCTCCAACCAGGTCAGGTTGCACTCGAACCGTGTTCCGGTGAAGAAGCTCGAATCGATTCTGCTCAACGTCAGGTCGACGACCAACGTCAGGTTCGCGTAGTCGCCCCGCATCCAATTGAGCAACGTCTCCTTCGGGAACGGGAAAGTCGGCAAGAAGCTCAGCGCGCGGGTCAACGCGGGACCGGCGTCGGCCAACTCCTCCAGCACCACGCCCAGGTCCTTGAGCTCTTGCACCAGAGCGTCTTTGGTCTGATTGACCGAGTCGGCGGCCAGCGCGCTGAACCGGCCCAGCTGAGTCAGCACCTCGGCCAGGTTCTGCCGCTGATCCCTCAGCACGGCCAGAGCATCGGGAATGGTCCGTAACGCCTTGTCCACCACCGGCTTCTGCTCGGCGATCTGACCCATCAGATTGTTCAGGCTCTCGGTGGCCTCGATGATGTCCTGCTTCTGGTCATCGAGATGGCCGATCGCGATATCCAATTGCTCGATGAGGCTGCGCAAGTCGCTTTCCCGGCCGGTGAACGCGACACTCAACGCCTCGGTGATGTCGTAGATATTGCCGATCCCACCGCCGTTGAGCAGCAGCGCCACTGCGGCCAGCGCCTGCTCGGTACTCGGGTAGGCGCTCGACGACTCCAGCGGAATCAGCGAACCTTCTTTGAGCTTGCCCGACGGCGGCGCGTCGGTCGGCGGGGCCAACTCGATGTGCAAGGACCCCAACAGGCTTGTCAACCCGAGTTTGGCCGTCGCGTTCGCGGGCAGTTCGACGTCACCGTTGAGTTCCATCGTCACCAGCGCATGCCAGCCCTGGCGCTCGATCTTGCGCACCGTGCCGACGTTCACATCGGCCACCCGGACGCGGGAATTGGGCTCGATGTTGTCGACGTCGGGCATCTGCGCCTGGATCGTGAACGCACCCGGACCGGTGCCCTCGACGCCCGGCAACGGAAGCGAGTTCAGCCCCTGCCAGTCCGAACAGCCCGACAGCACCGCGGCTGACACCGCCACCACCGCCGCTCTGCGAATGAGATTGCGCCGCATCATGGCCCGACCCCCTGGGGCACCATCATCCCGTGCAGACCATCGGCCGGATTCGTCGAGACCGGCGCCTCAGCCGCCAACGGCGGGCCGGCGGCCGGCGCGGGTGGCGCCGCCTGCGCCGACTGCGGCGGGGCTGCGGGCGGAACAGGTTGCGGCGGAATGTAGTCGGGCCGCAACCAGTCCTCGCTGTAGGTCAGCTCATTCGGCCGCGTCGTGGCACCGGAGAAGACGTTCTGCATGATGGGCAGGAAGTTGTACTGGCGGTTCTTCAGGATCGGCGCCATGTACTGCACACACAGCTTGGCCGACTGCTCGGCGTTGAGCCGGGATGCGGCCTGAATTCCGCCGCACAGGAACGAAATCGGGTTGGCGAAGTTGTTGAGCATCGGCAAGCTGCTCACCGCACCCTGAGCGGGCTGCCAGATGTTGACGTAGTTCTGCAACGTGTTGGGCGCCACGTGCAGGAACTGCTTGACCTCGGCGAGGCTGTCGGTCAACGCCTGGGTCACCCCGGCCAACTTGTCCGACGTGGTGCCCAGCGCTTCGCGGTTGTCGGCGACGAACGTCTGGACTTCCCCGACGACGTTGTTGAGGTCGCGCAGCGCGTCGGCGACTTCGTTGGGATCGTTGGCGAGCAGTCCGGTCACGGACGCGAGGTTCTGGTTGAGCTGACGCATCACGTCGGTGCTGTCCTGCAGCGCCGAGACCAGGATCGCCAAATTCTTGACCGTGGAGAAGATGTCGGTGCTGTGATCGCCCAGGGCCGTCACGGCCTGCGACAGCTTGATGACGGTGTCGCGAATGTTGGCGCCCTCGCCGCGTAGGTTCTCGGCAGTGGTGTTGATGACCGACCCCAAGGGGCTCACGTCGCCCGGTTCGGTCGGCTGCAGCGTCTCGGCGAGCTTCTGCAATTGTTGGCGGACCTCGTCCCACTCAACCGGGACCGCGGTGCGCGACTGCGGGATCACCGCATCGTCGCCCATCACCGGTCCGCCGGTGTAGGGCGGGGTCAGTTGGATCGCGCGCGCGGTGACCAACGTCGGTGACAGGATCGCGGCCTTGGCGTCTGCCGGCACCTTGTGCTTGCTGTCGTACCAGAACGAGATCTTGACCCGGTCGGGCTGCGGTTCGATGGACTCGATCTTGCCCACGGGAACGCCGACGATGTTGACATCGTCACCGGGATAGATGCCGTTGGCGTTGTCGAAGTAGGCGACCACGTGTGTGCGGTTGATCACTCCGGTGTTGCGCAACAACACGATCGCGCCACCGGCGAGTATCACGACCAAGGCAACGGCCAGCATGTTGCGCGCACCCCGCGTCATCGTCCGGCCTCCGCGGGTGAGAGGTGGGCCTGCCCGCCCGGAGCGGGCACCGCGACCGGAGACGGCGTCGGGTCCGCGGTCGACTGCAGAGCCGGCGGTGCCTCGGCGGGCGGTCCCGGAGGCGGCCCGCCGGGCGGCGGCGCCGGCAACGGCTCGCGGTAGGGATAACAGCCGGGACCCGGCAACGGCAGCCCGGGCGGTCCGCACGCCTGATCGCCGGGATTGCCGGTGATGGCGTCGGGGATCGTCAGCCGTGGTTCACCGCCTTGACCCGTGCGGGGGAACGGCACCGGCAACGCCGGCGTTCCCGGCTGACCGACCTGCGGGTCGCTCAGCTCCGACGGCAGCTTCACATTGGGATCCAGCCCGAGATCGGAGAACGCGGCATCGATGAACGGCTGCAGGAACTGACCCGGCAGCAGGTTGGCGACGTAGTTCTTGAAGAACGGACCGCCAGACACCGATTCACCCAGCGACATCACATAGTCGGTCAGCAACGCGAGCGACTTCTGCAGGCGTTCCTTGCGATTGTCGATGATCGTCAGCACGCCGTTGAGCTTGTCCAGGGCAGGTCGCAGGGTCTCACGGTTCTCGCCGATGAAACCCTGCAACTGACCGCTGAGCGCCGAAATGTTGCCCGAGACCTGATCCAGTGCGGCGCTCTGGTTTTCCAGCTCGGCCAACAGCGCGTTGGTGTTGTTGACCAGGCTCACGATCTGATTGCTGCGTTCGGCCAGCACCTTGGTGGCCTTGTCGGCGTTGCCGAGCAGCCCCCGCAGCTGCGCGTCGCGTTCGTTCAGCGTGTCGGAGAACCGGGCCACACCCTCGATCGCGATCCGCAGCTCGGGCGGGGTGTCGGAGAAGGTCTCCGACAACACCCGCAGCGAATCCGACAACTGGTCGGTGTTCAAACCGCTGATCGTCGCGGCCAATTCGCCCAGCGCGTCCGGAAGCTCATAGGGCGAGGTCGTGCGATCGAGGGGGATGGTGCCCTCCTGCCGGCCGTCACCGCGGGAGGTGACCTCGAGAATCTTCGTGCCCAGCAGGCCCTCGGTCTTGATCGCCGCCTCGGTGCGATCGCCCAACCGGATGTCACTGTCGACGGTGAACGTCACCAGCGCGTGCGGACCGTCCAACTTGATGGATTTGACGCTGCCGACCTCGAATCCCGAGACCCGCACCGCCTTACCGGTTTCCAGCCCGCCCACCTCGGCGAAGTAGGCCGAGTATTCGCTGCCCTGCAGGAAGGGCAGCCGATCGTAGTTCAGCGACCCCAGCACGATGCCGATCGTCAACGCCAGCCCGATGGCGCCGATGACGGTCTGATTCCGTTCCGAGAAGGACCTCATCGCGGCGCACACCTCCCGGTGGACTGCCCGGCGACTTTCACGTACACCGGCTGGCCGCCCTTGCCGTTGAGTTTGAGCACGATGTCGCAGAGATAGAAGTTGAAGAAGTCGCCGTACAGCCCTTGCCGTGCGAGCGCTTGATGGGCGTCCGGCAGAGTGTTCAGCAGGTTGTCGAAGTACTCGTGGTCGGCCACCACGATCCCCGCGGCGCGGTCCGTCTCCTGGATCGCCTTGGTGAACGGTGGACGAGCCTGGTCCAAGAGGTCCGCGACGGTTCCGGCCGCTTCATTGGTGTACGCCAGCCCGTTGCTGATGTCGGATCTGCGCTCTGCCAGCGTCGCGACCAGTTGGCTGAGCGCGTCGACCGCCTTGGCGAACTGGTCGTTCTGGTCGCCGAGCGATCCCAGCACCACGTTGAGGTTGACGATGACGTCGCCGATCAGCCGGTCGCGGTCCGCCAAAGTCGTTGTCAGCGCTGCGGTCTGGGCGAGGAACGAGTTGATGGTCGCGCCCTGACCCTGCAGCGCCTGGATCAGCTGACTCGACAGCGCGTTGACCTGGTCGGGATCCAGCGCACGGAACAACGGTCGGAAGCCGCCGATCAGCGCGTCGAGGTCGAGGGCGGGAGATGTGCGGGCGAAGGGAATCGTGCCGCCGGGCTCGAGCTTCTTGACTCCGCCGACGCCCTCCTCAAGTGCCAGGTAACGGCCCCCGATGAGGTCGTCGTATCGGATGACGGCCCTGCTGCCCTCGGTCAGCACCACCGACTGGTCCGCGTTGAACTCCACCCGCGCGGTGGTATCGGGTTGGATGGCAACCTTTTCCACGCTGCCGACCTCGACGCCGGCGATGCGCACGAAGTCGCCGTTCTCCAGACCGGTGACATTGGTGAACTCGGCGACATAGCTGTTGGTGGCCTCTCCGAAGCGCATCTCGCCGAAGACCGCGAACAGTCCGAACACGCCGAGCAGGCACACAGCCAGGAACACGGCGAGACGCATACCGTCCCGTCGAACCCTGGCGTTCATGCTGGACATGGCGTGTCACCTCTCATGGCGTCGTGGTTCATCCGAACGGGGGGCCCGGTCGTGCGGGGGTCGGCAGGGGTGTCGGTCGTAGGGGCGTGGGTTGCACCTGGGCGGGCGAATGGACGATGAACGGTTCCGAACCCGGTGTGGGGCCGGGATCCCGCGGTGCCATCGGCGGCGGGGCGGCTGGAAGGCCCGGCCACAGTGGGGTGCCGTCGTCGGCGTACAGGTCGGCACCGTAAGCGGGGGCGCCCGGGTACGGGATCGGGCCTATAGCGGGTCCGCCGAACAGGTTGCGGACGCTCGGCGGTTCGGGCACGGCGCGGGTGGTCGGCAGGTAGTTGGCGTACCCGGGGAAGCCGATGCCGGGGTTGGGGCGCCAGTCGATTCCGGTGCCGAACCCGGTGTTGGTGACCAGGTTGCGCACCGGCCAGTTCTGCGCGACGTCGGGCAGCGAGCCGCAGCTGGGTTTGCCGCCCGGCCCGCCCTTGGCGCCGACGATCGGCAGGTGGTTCGGGTACCGGTACGGGTCGTCGCCGACGCCGAGGGCCACGTCCAGCACCAGCGTCCGGCCGTTACCGCCGGGCGCGTCGTACCCGCCGGTGTCGAGCAGGGTCTTCGCGCCGGTCAGCAGGCAGGTGTACTCCGGGCTGTACTTGTACAGCAGGTTGGTCGTCGGCTCGAGCACGTTGATGGACTTGATCAGGTTCGCCTGGTTCGGCGCGAGCAGGTTGATTCCGCTGTTGGAGAGCCCGATGGTGGCAAGCAGCAGGGCATCCAGTTGACCGGCCTGGCCGGTGATCGTGGTGCTTGTGGTGCTGAGCGCGTCGAGGGTGCTCAGAATGTCTTGTGCCGCAGCGCTGTACGTGTCGTTGAAATCCCGCAGGGCGCGCAGATCGGCGGTGATCGTCTCGTTGCGTGGATTGAGTTCGAGCAGAACCTGATTCGCGTCGGTGGTGGCCTGGCCGATCAGCTCACCCTGACCTCGGACACCCTCGGCGAGCGCGTACAACGTGCTGTTGAGTTTGGCGGGGTCGACCTGCTCGAGCACGTCGACGATGTTCTGGAACACGGTGTTGGCTTCGACGGTGACGTTGCGGGACGTGATCACCTGCCCGGGCTCCAGCCGCTTCGCACTGGGGTCGCTGGGATAGATCAGGTCGACGAACTTGGCGCCGAACACCGTGGTCGCCCGAATCTGCGCCTCGACGTTGGCGGGGATGTATTCGAGCTTGTCCCTGTCGATCTCGAGTTTCAACGCCACCGGTTCACTGCCGCCATGGATCGACGCGACCCGCCCCACCTGCACGCCGCGCAACTTGACCTTGGCGTTGGTCTCCATCACCAGACCCGAACGGTCGGAGCTCAGCGTGACGGTTTCGGTCTGCTTGAAGGAGCCGACGAACAGCGCATAGGTCAGCCACAGGGCGACGGCGATCACGACCGCGAGGATCAACGTCCACCACGCGGGGTGCAGGCCTTCGTCTCGTGCTTCCATCGTCACCCGGCCAGGTTGAAGTTGCCGGATTGGCCGTACACCGCGAGCGAGAGCATGACCAGGACGAAGGCGGCGACGATCAGCGAGGTGCGCACCGCACGCCCGACGGCTTCCCCTACCCCGGCCGGACCGCCGCGAGCGGTGAAGCCGTAGTACGTGTGCACGAGCATGATCACCACCGACAACGCGATGCACTGGCCGAACGACCACATCAGGTCGGTGGGGTTCAGGAACGTTCGGAAGTAGTGGTCGTACACGCCGGTCGACTGGCCGTAGATAACCGTGGTACCGAACCGCGCCGCCCAGAACGCCATCAGCACGCCGACGCAGTACAGCGGGATCACCACGAGGAAGCCGGCGATCACCCGGGTGGATGCGAGGAACGCGATACTGCGGATCCCCATCACCTCCAACGCGTCGATCTCCTCGTTGATGCGCATGGCGCCGAGCTGGGCAGTGGCCCCGGCGCCGATCGTGGCGGACAGTGCGATCGCGGTGGTCGCCGGTGCGATCAGGCGCACGTTGAAGTAGGCCGACACGAATCCGGTCAGGGCCTCCACGCCGATCTCGGAGAAGTCGCTGTATCCCTGGACCGCCACCAGCGCACCGGTTGTCACGGTCAAGAAGCCGACGATGGCGACGGTGCCGCCGATGATGATCAGCGCGCCTGCGCCAAGCCCCATCTGCGCGATGATGCGAATCAACTCGATCCGGTAATGGATCAAGACGTAGTGCATGTTCCGCAACGTGCGGCCGTAGAACTTGGTCTGGGTGCCGATGCGGTTCCACGGGTCCGCCACGCTGCGGAACCTGGCCTTCAGCCAGGGGAATTGGGAATGGGGCCGCGAGACGGTCATAGCGTGATCTTGATCGCTACCGCGGTCGCGACGATGTTGATCGCGAACAGCGCCATGAACGTGAACACCACGGTTTCATTCACCGCGTTACCGACGCCGGCCGGGCCGCCACGCACGGAAATTCCCTTGTAGCAGGCGATCAGGCCGGCAGAGAGCCCGAACAGTGCCGCTTTCACGAGCGCGATGATTACGTCGGTGGCACCGATGATCAGCGTCAGACCGGCGGCGAAGGCGCCGGGCGAGACATTCTGGATGTATACGACGAAGAAGTACGCGCCGGACAGGCCGACCAGAATCACGGTGGCCGACAGTGCCAGCGAGACGATGGTGGCGGCGAGCACGCGGGGAACTACAAGCGCCTGAATGGGATTGATGCCCATCACCCGCAGCGCGTCGAGCTCTTCACGAATCGTCCGCGCACCGAGGTCGGCGCACATCGCGGTGGCACCGGCGCCGGCGACCACCAAGACCGTCACAATGGGCCCGATCTGTCGCACCGTGCCCAGGGCGGCTCCCGTACCGGAGAAATCCGCGGCACCGATCTCGCCAAGCAATATCGTTTCGATGAAAGTCAGCAACACCGTGTAGGGAATGGTCAGCAACAGGGTCGGCACGATCGAGACCCGCGCCACGAACCACGACTGAGAGATGAACTCTCGCCAGGCGAAGGGCGGCTTGAACATCCACACGAACGTGTCGAGCGCCATGGAGTAGAAGCCGCCGAAGGCGCGTACCGGCTTGGCAATTGCGTTGACAGCGACCATCAGTCGGCTCTCATCCGCGCGCTTCGCACTGCCATCTGCACTGCCATATAGCCCGCCGACCTTCCCTGACACCAACAACCCGCGCCCGTGATGGCTGTGGCGCAAGGGTACACACGGCCGGACGTCCGGGAACCGTATATCGGGATTTTGCGGTTGAGCAACCGCCCGACGTCGGTCAGTCGAGTTTCCCCACTACAAAGGCCACTGGCTAACTTCGTCACACGGCTTGGGCGAATTCGGCGATGACTCTTGCGTATAACGCGCTGGGGTGGTAACCGACCTTCTTGTTGGCTGCGTAGCGGACCAGGCCAGGTCCGGAGTCATCGTTCTTCGACGATGCACTGCCTGGCGCCTAGAGCGCGTAGCGCGAAGTCGAGCACCCGGGCCTTGGCCAGCCGCAGACCCTCGTGGTCGTCGAAGGTCTGGCTGATCAGCACACGACTGATGATCGCGTTGATCGCGACCGCGTCCTGCTCCGGGTCGGCCAGCGGGAACGAACCGTCGCCGCGGCCCCGCCGCAGGATCTCCACCAGTGAACGTTCGCGGTCGGCGTGGGCCTTCTCGCGCGTCTCACGATAGCCCTTGGCGGCGCGGACCTCATCGGAGTCGATCACGGTGAAGTGCATCCGCATCTCGTCGTCGTGGATCAGTCCGAACATCGCCTCGATCCAGGCTTCGAGTTGCTCGGCCGGAGCACCTGACTTCTTCTCCAGGACGCGGTCGAGCCGCCGTTCCAACGCGTCGGTCTCCTCGCGCAACATGGCAAGGAACAACTCGTCCTTCGATTCGAAGTGACGGTAGAAGGCCCGCGTCGAGACTTGTGCCCGCTGCAGAATCGCAGCGACCGGGACGGGGCCCGTGTGCGGTTCAGACAAACAGGCGTAAGCAGCCTCGATGATGCGCTCACGATCACGCGCGGCAAACTCCGGCTGCACGAGCGCAAAGTATATTGACGCTCTCATCGGGGACACCGGGATCGACGGAAATTCCCGGTAGGTAACGTGAGCCACCGGGGGGAGCCGGAGAGGACGGTCGTGAGCGCGATTGACAGCCAACCGCAGACCGTCAAGTTCCGCGGGTCGGAGGACATCACCCTGGTGGCCGACGAGTGGAACCACAACGCGCAGACCGAGCAGCCCTCTGTTCTGCTCCTGCACGGCGGCGGGCAGAACCGCTACTCCTGGAAACAGACCGGACACGTCCTGGCCGGTCTCGGTCTGCACGTGGTCGCGCTGGACAGCCGGGGACACGGCGACAGCGACCGGGCGCCCAACGCCAACTACACCGTTGACGCCCTGAGTGCGGACACGCTGGCGGTCATCGAGCAGATCGGGCGTCCCGTCGCCCTGATCGGCGCGAGCATGGGCGGGATGACGGGCATGTTGGCCGCCGCGGCCGCGGGACCGGAGAAGGTCACCAAGCTCGTGCTGGTCGACGTGGTGCCGCGGTACGAGAAGGACGGCAGCGCCCGCATCCGCGAGTTCATGTCCAGCGGCATAGACGGTTTCGAGACGCTCGACGAGGCGGCCGACGCGGTCGCCGCGTATCTGCCGTACCGCAAGCGTCCGCGCAACCCCGACGGTTTGAAAAAGAACCTGCGGTTGCGCGACGGTCGCTGGTTCTGGCATTGGGATCCGGCGTTCCTCACCGCGCCGATCGACGACCGGTTCGTCCGCGAGGAGAAGCTCGAGCAGGCGGTGATGAGCTTGACCATCCCGATCCTGTTGATCCGCGGGAAACTTTCCGACGTGGTCAGCACCGCGGGGGTCAAGGATTTCCTGGAGAAGGTGCCTCGGGCGGAGTTCGTCGAGCTCTCCGAGGCCGGGCACACCGCCGCCGGCGACGACAACGACGCGTTCTCCGAAGTCGTGGTGCAATTCGTCAGCCGGTGATGAGCACCGCTCCTGGAAGGCCTCCGGTGCGCACTGCGGTCGAGGGTGCCGACTTTTCACGGCGACACCCTCGATCGATCACTGCCCGATGGGGAAACGCTCAGGCGAGCATGTCTCCCTCGGACTCATCGGTGTAGACCGGTGGATCACCGGTGTAGATCGGCACCAGTTCCGGAGCGAAGACCACCATCGCCGTGGCGACGACGGTGATGGCCTCGTCCTTCGTCAGATACGGGCTTTCCAGGTAGACGGTCCGCGCCATGTCCACCGGGTGCACGCCGCTCCTGAGGGCATAGGCGATCGCATGGCCACTGAAGACCAAGTCGTTCCAGGTATACCCAGGGGCCGGTCCGATCCCCTCGTCGGCCAGCAGGCTGATGTACGCCGCCTCGTCCTGGGTGATTGCCGACGCCGACGGTGCCGTCGTCAGCGCTTGGCCGAATAACCCCAACATCAGGACGAGGCCCGCAGACAGGACGGCCAGCATCCGGGTCGGGCCGCGGGTTGGGCGTCGCTTGGCTGCGTCGAAACGTGCGATGGTGTTCATGATTCCCCCTTCGATCGTTGCTTCACTTATCCGACGCTTTCCAGCCTTCGCCCCGAGCGAGAGCATTAGCAGAGTCGATGGCCAGCAACGGCAGGGACCTATGTCGCTGCGTCAAGGGCACTACGTCACAATTTGACGACTGCGTAATGAAAGTTGCTGGCAGCGATACGAATTGATTTCAGGCCTCGACGCATGACGGAGCGAAGACATGCGCGTCCCATTCGGTCTCAGCAAATTAATCGCCGGAGCGACCCGCGGCGTGCGCTGCCGTCACGCCAGCAGCGGTACCGTTTCCTCGCGGTCGCCCGTCAGGATCTCGAACATCGCGCGCCGGCTGGCCGTCAACTCCGTGCGCTCGAACGCTTTGCCTGCCACCTGGATTCGGCAGTTGGCTATCGCGGAGTTGTAGCAGTACTTCACCGCGCCGTCCGTGTCGGTGTACGTCAGCCCGATGACGTCGGACGGTTCCGTGACGATCTCGCCCTCGATCATCTGCTCCCCCACCCGGCCGCCGAACGCCCAGGTGCACGGACGGTAGTGGCCGTGGGTCTGCAGGCTTCCGCGGATCGAGCGCACGGCGAACTCCTGGCCGGCGTGCCGGAACACGAACAGCGTCACACCCGGTAGCAGCACCGGCCCGAACGCGGCTCGGGCGGTGACGATTTCGAGCGTCGTATCCGGTGCGTCGTCGAAACCGCAGACCTGCCCGAACGCATAGGACGGCGTGTGCCGAGTGCCCCAGTTGTGGTTGACGCTGCCGGTCCAGCCGTCGAGAACGAGACGAACGTCGTCGAGTTCGAGCAGCCCGTCGAAGCGTGCGAGGGGATGGCGCACCGTCGTTTTGGCGGTCGGAAACCGCGCCGCGTAGGCACGGTCGGTGAGCAGCCGGACCGGGGCTTCGTTGCCCGGGGTGATGCGCAGGTCCCACCGCGCCGAGCGGTGCCCACCGGTGATCACACCCTCGGCCGAACGGTCGTCGAGGGCGGTCGCGGCGATGCGCGCGGTCCAGTCCTCGTACCCGTAGTCGGCCGACTCGATCGGATACGGCTCCTTGAGCGCGCGGTTACCTGCGCCGTCCGGGTCGAAGACCATCACCCACACATCTGCGACCGCCTCCCCTGCCGTGGGTAGCAGCAGCGTTTCCCGAAGCCACAGCGCCTGAGGCAGGTCAGGGTGGTTGGCGCGGATGTATCGACTCTCGTAGTACGGGGGCTCCGCAGACGTCACCGGTTCAGCATCCAATACTTGAGGGGTGACCGGTGCCCAGATCGTGGCGTACGTACTGGCGATTGTGGCGGTGGCCGAAGCCGTCGCGCTCGCAGTGCTGTGGATCCGCAACACCCGCCAGCGTGAGGAACTCGACGAGATCCGTCGACGCCTCGACACCAGAAACATGTTGTTCACCGGTGGTCGCGAAGCGGTGAAACAGGTGTGGCAGACCGCGAACATCCTGCGCAAGGACGGCCTCGGCGCGGCGGTGCGCTCCTCGATCGAGGATCTCGCAGACTGGGCCGAGGTGGAACGACCGGACCTGGCCCGGCTCTCACCAAGCGGCAAGATGGTGATTCTGTTCTCCGACATCGAGGACTCGACCGCGCTCAACGAACGCATCGGCGACCGCGCCTTCGTTCGGTTGCTGAGCCGCCACGACAAGATGGTGCGCCGCCACGTCAACAAGCATTCGGGCTACGTGGTGAAGAGCCAGGGCGACGGCTTCATGATCGCGTTCGCCCAGCCCGAGGAGGCAGTGCGGTGCAGCATGGATGTGCAACGATCACTTCGCCGGTCGCCCAACGGTATTCGCGTCCGAATGGGGATCCACATGGGCAAGTCCGTGCGCCGCGGCGACGACCTGTTCGGACGCAATGTCGCGATGGCCGCCCGCGTGGCGAACGAAGCCGACGGCGGCGAGGTGCTGGTGAGCGAGGTGGTGCGCGACGCGCTCGCCGATGTCGAGGACATCGAGTTCGACGACGGTCGCGAGGCCGAGCTCAAGGGCTTCAGCGGATCACACCGGCTCTATGCCGTCGCGTCCTGACCGCTGGCGTTGGCCTCGGCCACCCGTTGGTGCAGCCGCGTCCTGATGTCGTCGGGGGTGTAGGCATTGCGTCGCCGCTGATCGCGCGCGACCAGTACCCCGCCCGCCACCACACCCGCGACGCTCGCCAGCCCGACCCACTTCCAGATACCGCGCATGGCACTCAGTCTGCCTAAGCTGCGGTAGTGAAACCAACCATCGTGTCGTTGGAGCAGGCGCTCGACGCGACCCGCACCGGCGATCTGTGGCTGTTTCGCGGACGGTCGGGGCCCGACCGGGCGATCCAGTCGCTGACCAACAGCCCCGTCAACCACGTCGGGATGACGATCGCGATCGAGGATCTGCCGCCGTTGATCTGGCACGCCGAACTCGGTGACAAGCTGACCGACATGTGGACCGGGCGCAACCAGCGCGGCGTGCAACTCAACGACGCGCGGCAGGTGGTGGAGCGGTGGATCACCAACTATCACCAGCGCTGCTGGCTGCGTCAGCTCACGCCGTATGCCAACCGCGAGCAGGAGGACCGGGCTCTGAAGGTGGTCGCCCGCATGGACGGCACACCGTTTCCGAGCACCGCGCGGCTGACCGGCCGGTGGTTTCGCGGGCGCCTGGCCGCCACCGACTTCACCCGCGGAATTCCGTTCGTGCACAGGAAAGTTCGCGACGCGACAGTGCGCAGGAAGCAGGAGCAGCTCCAGGTGGGGATGCAGACCGCGTACTGCGCGGAGACCGTCGCCATCACCTACGAGGAGATGGGGCTACTGACTTCGGAGAAGCATTACAACTGGTTCGATCCCGGCTCGTTCTGGAGCGGCGACACTCTGCCGCTCGCTCCCGGCTATCAACTCAGCCCCGAAATCGCCGTGACGCTGGATTGATCGCGACCCTGCACGGGAGTGAACCAAAGCCAGGGAAACCCCTGCTTCTTTCTGGTGCCGGTCGCCATACCGTGAATGGCATGTTGACGTGGATGAAACTAACCGTGACACTCCTTCTCGCTGCACTCACGATGCTGTTGTCCGGGTGCGTCTTTGCCACCGGCACCGTTATCAGTACTGTCCCGATTCTGTAGCGCTAGAGGCGCGCGAAGCAGGGGTTGGCGTCCTCCTTGGGGATCGCGGCGTCGCGACTCGAGAATGTGCCGACCACACCGGAGTCGGTGACCTCGACGCTGTCGGCGTGTATTCCGAGCGGGTAGTTGTCGTTGAGCTTCTTGGTCAGGTCGTTGAGCGCCGTTTGCACAGCGTCCTTGGGCAGCGGGCCGGTGACGTCGAGGACCTGCAGGTTGAGGTCGCCGTCGGTCACGACGGGTTTGGCGCTGACGCTGTTGTCGCCGGCCTCCAGAATCACCGTTCCCGCCGCGGGGTCGGTGCGCACACCGGTGACCAGATTGCCGACGCCCGGCAGGTTCGCGGCAACGGTGTCCTTGATACCCGCCGACTTCCAGCTCAAGGTCGCGTCGAGTGACCCGATGGTGCCCTTGGCATCCCCGGTGTCCTGCAACCGCACATCGGCGAGGGTGACCTCGGCGGTCATCCCGTCGGCGCTCTGCACCCGGTTGCCGTCCGTGGTCACCGAGATGTTGGTGTAATGCCCCGTGATGTGTTGCCACAGAAACGGCGGGTTCACGCCGAACGAGATCTTGACGCCGTCCTCGGTCACACACTCGGCGACCTCGGTCAGGATGTTGTCCGCCCGCTGCCGCGCGTAGAGCTCACCGGCGGCCAGGCCGCCCACCAGCAGGGCGACCACGATGACGGCGATCAGCACGATCGATGTCTTGTTGAACCCGTGCCGGCGGCGCGGTTTCTCGCCCGCCCCCGGCGTCGGCCCAAAGGATGGAGGTGGCGGCGGTAGTGGTTCCCGTCGCTCGATCTGCTGGGTTGGCTTCACGTCGGCCGGTGACGGTGGCCGCGGAAAACGTTGCGTCGGACCGGCATCCGCACGCCTTTGTGGCGAGCGGAGCTGCTCGGTCGGCTGCTCGTGCTGCGCCGGTGCCGGTTGCGTGGGAGGCTCCGGCGGCCGGGGCGGCGGGCGACGTTGCGCCGGGTTCGGTGGCGGCGAGCCACGGCGTCGCCAGTCAGGCGGACCCGGGCGGTGCGGCGGCTGCGTCACGTGCGCGATTCTGCCCTATCGACACTCGGGAAAGCCCCCGCCAGGCCGTATGACCTGGCGGGGGCTCGTGGATCAGTGATCCGCTACGCGCGCGGCGGCGGCGGATTCGTCGTGCCGGTGTTGCGGACGGCCGGGTAGTCGGCGTCCCTGCGCTTCTTCAGTCCGAGCAAGCCCAGCAGGCCCAGGAGCCCCGCGAGCCCCCACAGACCGGTGTTGTCGCTCTCCTGCTCGTGCTCGACTTCCTGGGCGACCGTCGTTGTGGTCGTTGCGGGCACGGTCAGATCAGTGGCGTTCGCGACGCCAGCGCCGCCGAAAAGCAAACTGAGAGTCACGGCGCCAACCGCCAGTGATTTGTGCATTGTGTTGCTCCTTTTGTGTGTCGGAGCTAGTTGACCCATGGACATCGAGTCCATCCCCCCTAGCTCGCGAGCAAGTGTTTACCCGGATGAAACCGTTCAAACCTGGTGGCCGCGAAATCTCACAATGCATCGTGCTTGCATCGCTCGGTACGGCCGATCACTCGGCGCGAAACACGGTCTGCCGCCTGTCGAGGTAGGCCGCGAGGTTCTCCAGCGAAGAATTCATCCCGTCCGCGTGATCGGCCGCCGAGATGCCGACCGGCACGTCGTCCGCGCGCAATTCGACCCGTGTACCGCCGTCGACCCTCGTCACCGTCCACGTCATCGTCATCGGTCCGCCGAAAGTCGCGTCAGCAGAAGCGAAGTCGACGGCCTGGACGACGCGGTCATCGGGTTCTATCTCGACGAAGCGCCCCTCGACGACATCGGAGTCGATGTCGCTCTTGCCGCCCTGGGCAGGCGGAGTGCTGTATCTCAGGATCATCCGGTAGGAGCCGCCAGGACGGGCGTCGAAGTGTTCGAATCGGCCGGTCATCCCCGACGGCGGCAGCCACTCGACAAGCGCCTCGGGATCGACGAGCGCCTCGAAGACGCGGCTCAGCGGTGCCTTGACCACCCGCGATGCGATATCCGTGCGTGTCATCACCAACATTGAACCCGATTCTGCGATCGCCGTTCTTGGGATCGGTAGCGCGCCCGCAGTTCTGTACTCATCGCACCGGCGACGCGACTCCCCGCGGAGCCTTCCCGAAAGGACCACGCAGCCATGAGCACAGGACGCTTCAACAGAATGCTGATCGGGGCGCTGCTGTCGGGCGGTATCGCCCTCGCCGCAGGACTCACCGCGGGTACCGCAAACGCAACCCCGGCACCGCATCCGCAGCTGACGTTCGAATACTCGGATGTCGCTGCCCCCGGCGATGGTTCGGTGCGCGCCACCAGCCCGCAGTCGCGGTTGTGCGACGGCTCCGTGCGCGTCACCGGTTCCACCCTTCAGGCGTGCGACGGCTCGGTGCGGGTCGCCCTCCCCTGAGTGCGTACGTCGTCAGCCGGCAGGGTCCGCCTGGCCTGCCACATGACCCCGGCACTCCCGAACGTCTTTGTACTACGGAGCGGAGTATTCGTACGTCACGACAGTCGTCGTTTCCCCAGATGGGGTCATCTCGTCTCGCGGACCGCCCGTCTGCACGAAGCCGACGCATTCCAGTACCCGGCGAGATCCGACGTTTTCCGGGGAAGTCCGTGCCGTCAGCCGAGTCAGGCCCACCTCAGCGGCCAGGTGAGCAACTGCGGACAGGCCATGGCTGGCCGCGCCGCGACCGCGGCCCTGAGGCGCCAACCAGAATCCGACCTCTGCGCCGCACTCGTGGAGGTCGAAAAGAACGATGCTGCCGAGGAAGTCATCGGATGACGCGTCCGCGATGGCCAGCACGGCGAGCGTGTCGTCGGCCAGGCCGCGTGCGATGACACCGTCGATCTGCTCACGCACGATCTCAGCCGAGTACTCACGCAGAGGTAGATGCCCGAACCGTCGTACCGCGGCATCTTCGGTGCCCGCGGCGAATGCGTGTGCATCGCCGTGGTGCAGCCGCCGGACCGTCACGTTGCCTTCGCCGCGGGGTAACCGTTCGGCGATCCTCACTTGCGGCGCTTCGACGCCTTGTTGCTGCGGTTGACCTCGACGGCCCTGTTGATCAGGGCCTTGAACGCCTCTGGATCCAATTCGTCGTCTTCCTGGAGGTCGATCGACCGCCCGACGGGTGCCTGCAGGCTCGCGTTGAAGAGTTCATCGGGGTCGTCGATCGACGAGCCCTTGGCGAAATTCACCTTGACCTTGCCCTTGTACATCTCCAGCGTGCAGATGAGCCCGTCCAACGAGAACGCCGGTACGCCATCGGGGTTCGACGGCTTTCGCCACTTGATCTCCTCGACGACGTCGGGTTCAGCTTGTTTGATCAATGACCGAATCTCGTCGACCCGGTCTATGCGCCAGTCTTCAGCCATACCCCCGAATTTAACGTCTTGCCGCTACGCCCCCGGCGGGACTAGGTGCAGCAGTTCGGGTCCAAAACGGCGCACAACGCATTCAACGCATCGCGGTGAGGTCGGTGGTAGACGTTCATTCCGCGCCGATCGGACTCGACCAGCCCAGCGCGCCGAAGCTGCGTCAGGTGATGGCTGACGGTCGATTCGGTCAACCGAAGCGCTGTCGCAAGTTCGCCGCTGTTCTGCTCGCCCGCCGACGAACTGAACAGCATCGACATGATCTTCACCCTGGCCGGGTCGGCGAGGGCCTTGAGTCGAAGCGCGACGTGGAGCGCATCGTCGTCGCTCATCGGGCCGGCGGCGACCGGCGCGCAGCACACCGGCGCGGACATGTCGATCACGGGCAAAGCCTTGGGCATGAAATGAAGTCTGCCATGGGTCTTGACATATATCAAAAAGGTGAGGAAGGTGGTGGCAGCCGGCTACTTAGATATATGTCACACAAGTATGGAGGAACATCATGTCCCGCGTTCAGCTCGCCCTCAACGTCGACGACCTCGACGAAGCAATCACCTTCTACTCGAAGCTGTTCAACACCCCGCCCGCCAAAGTCAAGGAGGGCTACGCGAACTTCGCGGTCGCGGAACCACCGCTGAAGCTGGTACTACTGGAAAATCCCGGCAGGGGCGGCACGATCAACCACCTCGGAGTCGAGGTCGGGACGAGCGAGACCGTTCACGCCGAAATCGCCCGCCTGACCGACGAAGGCCTGTTCACCGACGAAGAGATCGGCACCACCTGTTGCTTCGCCAAACAGGACAAGGTCTGGGTCACGGGCCCGGCGGGCGAGAAGTGGGAGGTGTACACGGTGCTCGAAGACTCCGACACCTTCGGCTCCAGCCCGCAGCGCGCCGGCGACGGTGACGCTGACGGCGGCGTCTGCTGCGGAGGCAAGGCCGCGGACAGCGACGACAAGGTGGCGGTCACGTCTGCCTGTTGCTAGATGCAATGCGCCCCGCCGCGACCTCGTGGAGATCTGGTCGCGGCGGGCGCATCATCGAAGTATGGAGACGAGCGGTACGAGCGTCGACCGAGCCGCGATCAACGCCGACCTCGAACGTGCCCGCATCGACTTCCACCGACTGCTAGACAGCGCCGAACCCTCGGACTGGACAAGGCCGACCGACGGCACCCGATGGACCAACGAAGAGCTGTTGTTCCACATCGTATTTGGATACATGGTTGTTCAACGGCTTGTGGTGCTGATAGCGGTCTTCGGGCGGCTTCCCCGCGTTACAAGCGTCGCGTTCGCCCGCATACTCAACGCATCGACCCGCCCTTTCCACCTGATCAATTACTACGGGTCGCGAGCCGCCGCCCTCGTGTACAACCGTCGTCGGATGGGCGCAAAGCTCGACCGCGTGATCAGTTCGCTCCAACGGCGGATGGCCAACAAACCCGACAGCGCCTTCCTCCGGGGCATGTACTTCCCGACTGGGTGGGACCCCTTCTTCAGCGATTACATGACGCTGGAGGATCTCTACCGATACCCCGGACGGCACTTCTACTTCCACTCCCGCCAGCTCACCCTCACCAGGAGAACTTGACGCGACGGCTCCGGTTCACCCGATATTCGTTTGTGCCCTGAATCGATACGTGTCAATATCGATGAGTGTCTATGTCAGATCTCGCGTTGGACGATGGGACGGCCTGCCCCTACGCTTCCGTGGTCCGCGAACCGTTGTCGCCCACTGCCGCTGCCGATATCGCAGCCAAACTCAAGGCCCTGTCCGACCCTGTGCGCCTGCGCCTGTTCAGCTTGGTCGCCAGTCACGCCGGTGGAGAGGCCTGCGTCTGCGACATTTCCGGCGACTTCGACGTCACTCAACCCACGATCTCGCATCACCTCAAGGTCCTCAAAGACGCCGGGCTTCTCGCCTCCGAGCGTCGCGGGTCCTGGGTCTACTACTCCGCCCGTACTGAGACTATGATGACCCTCACGTCGGTTCTGAGCACTGTCGCCGACGAGGCGGCAACGGTGGCACCAGCGTGACCAGATCCGTCACCGCGGACGCTCACCCCACCGTTGTGGAGAAGTTGTCGCCGCTCGACCGCTTCCTGCCGGTGTGGATCGGCATCGCGATGGCCGCCGGACTGTTTCTCGGACGACTCGTTCCGGGTCTGAACACAGCCTTGAATCACGTTGAGATCGATGGCATCTCGTTGCCCATCGCGCTCGGCTTGCTCATCATGATGTATCCGGTGTTGGCAAAGGTCCGCTACGACCGACTCGACACCGTCACCGCCGACCGCAAGTTGCTCATCAGCTCGTTGGTACTCAATTGGGTGCTGGGCCCGGCGCTGATGTTCGCGCTGGCCTGGCTGCTGCTGCCCGACCTACCCGAATATCGCAGCGGCCTTATCATCGTGGGCCTCGCGAGATGCATTGCCATGGTCATCATCTGGAACGACCTCGCCTGTGGCGACCGCGAAGCCGCCGCCGTGCTGGTCGCACTCAACTCGATCTTCCAGGTCATCATGTTCGCGGTCCTCGGCTGGTTCTACCTGTCCGTGCTACCCGGCTGGCTCGGCCTGGAACAGACGACAATCAGCACCTCGCCGTGGGAGATCGCCAAGTCTGTGCTGATTTTCCTGGGCATTCCGCTGATCGCGGGATACCTGTCCCGGCGGCTCGGAGAGCGGGCCAAGGGTCGCGCCTGGTACGAAGCGACGTTCCTGCCCAAAGTCGGCCCTTGGGCGCTGTACGGTCTGCTGTTCACCATCGTGATTCTCTTTGCGCTGCAAGGCGAACAGATCACGAGCCGACCCGTCGACGCCACCCGCATCGCCTTGCCGCTGCTGATTTACTTCGCCGTGATGTGGGGCGGCGGCTACCTCCTCGGAGCCGTGCTCGGCCTGGGCTACCAGCGCACCACCACCCTTGCGTTCACCGCGGCGGGCAACAACTTCGAACTCGCCATCGCCGTCGCCATTGCCACCTATGGCGCCACCTCGGGCCAGGCACTCGCCGGAGTCGTCGGCCCGCTCATCGAAGTACCCGTGCTCGTCGCCCTCGTCTACGTCTCGCTCGCCCTTCGCCGCCACTTCACCGACGACTCGACCGCACTGCCCGTCACGCCCGATCGGAGCGGCCAATGACAGGAAAGATGGGCGACGGCAAGCCGACCGTGTTGTTTCTGTGCACCCACAACGCCGGACGGTCCCAGATGGCACTGGGCTACTTCGCCCACATGGCCGGGGATGACGCCGTTGGCTGGTCCGGCGGCTCGGAACCAGCCAACGAGATAAACCCCTCCGCAATTGAGGCCATGGCGGAAGTCGGCATCGACATCACCAACGAATTCCCCAAGCCCTGGACCGACGGGATTGTCCAAGCCGCAGATGTCGTCGTCACCATGGGTTGCGGAGACACGTGTCCCGTCTTCCCCGGAAAGCGGTACGAGAATTGGGAGTTGCCCGATCCCGCGGGCCAGTCGGTCGACGCGGTTCGACCGATCCGTGACGACATCGAGGAGCGCGTCCGCCGCCTACTCACTGAGCTCGGCGTCGCCGTTCGACGCGTACCCGGTGCGTAGCGCCAGCCGAAAGCGCTACTGAACTCAATGTCTAGACGTTGAACCGGAACTCGACCACGTCGCCGTCGGCCATGACGTAGTCCTTGCCCTCCATCCGCACCTTGCCCGCGGCCTTGGCCGCGGCCATCGAACCCGCCTCGATCAGGTCGTCGTAGGAGACGATCTCGGCCTTGATGAAGCCCTTCTCGAAGTCAGTATGGATAACGCCTGCCGCCTTCGGCGCGGTGTCGCCCTGGTGAATCGTCCACGCGCGAGCCTCTTTCGGTCCCGCGGTCAAAAACGTCTGCAGCTTCAGCGTGTGAAAACCGGCGCGCGCCAACGCATCCAGCCCGCGCTCGGTCTGGCCGATGGACTCCAGCAGCTCGGCGGCCGACTCGTCGTCGAGCTCCTGCAGCTCGGCCTCGATTTTCGCGTCCAGGAAGACCGCGTCGGCGGGTGCCACCAGCTCGCGCAGCTCCGCCTTGCGCGCCTCGTCGGTCAGCACCGCCTCGTCGGCGTTGAACACGTACAGGAAGGGTTTGGTGGTCAGCAGGTTCAACTCCCGCAGCGGCGCGACGTCGGTTCCGGCGGCGAACAACGTGGTTCCCTCGTTGAGGACTTCCTGCGCAGCCACGGCGGCCTCGTACGCGGGCCGGCGTTCCTTGTGCGTCCTGGCCTCCTTCTCCAGTCGCGGCAGCGCCTTCTCCAGCGTCTGCATGTCCGCCAGGATCAACTCGGTCTCGATCACCTCGATGTCGGATTTCGGATCGATGCGGCCGTCGACGTGCGCCACATCGTCGTCGCTGAACACCCGCACCACTTGGCAGATCGCATCGCTCTCGCGGATGTTGGCGAGGAACTTGTTGCCCAATCCCGCGCCTTCGGAGGCGCCCTTGACGATCCCGGCGATATCAACGAAGGTGACCGGCGCATGAACGATCTTTTCCGACCCGAACATCTTGGCGAGCTCGGCCAATCGCGGATCGGGCAGCGGAACGACACCCTCGTTGGGTTCGATCGTGGCGAACGGGTAATTGGCCGCGAGGACGTCGTTGCGCGTCAACGCGTTGAACAGCGTCGATTTCCCGACGTTCGGCAGGCCGACGATTCCCAGGTTCAAGCTCACAGGGTCCAGAGTCTAGGAGACCGAGACGGGCACGCCAGAACCGCGCTGACAGCCACACGGAGCCAGAGCCGGTACGGTCTACCTGTGTCAGCACAGCGCGCACGGTCGGCCGTCGTCGCCGACCACCGCTCCGCGCATCCCAACTTTCCCGGTGTGCCCGGGTGGGGTGGAGTGCTGATCGCGGTCACCCTGACAACGGTCGGGTTCGCGTTCGACGCCGGATCGGGCAGCAGGGAACTCAGCTCGGTGTTCGCCGCGTTCTATGTCCTCGGCTGCCTCGCCGCCGTACTGGCGGTCCGGCAGCAAGCGGTGTTCACCGCGGTCATCCAGCCGCCGCTGCTGTTGTTCGTCAGCGTGCCGGGGGCCTACTTCCTGTTCACCGGCGGCCAGTTCACCGGCGTGAAGGATCTGGCCATCAACTGCGGCTATCCGCTGATCGAGCGCTTTCCCCTGATGTTCTTCACCTCGGCGGCCGTGCTGCTGATCGGGATGTGCCGCTGGTACGTCGGGATGTCGACCCGTCGCGCATCTCCAGCCACCACCGAGGACAGCGAGGCGGACAAGCCCGCATGGGCGGCGACCGTCGCGACCGCGCTGGCGGCATCGGTGGCCAAGATCTCGTCGCTGTTCGCGCGCCAACCCAGTGACAACGACGAAGCGGCCGCCGCCCGACCACGCCGCAAGCGCCCCGACGCCGCACGCCGGGCCGCCCGCACGGACCGGGCCGCCCGCGCCGACCGGACGGCGGCGCGGACCAGCAGGGCGGCCGCCGATCGCAGCGGTCGGCCCGCCAGACGCAGCACCACGTCGCGGTCACGCCATGTGCGGCCTCCGGCCACCGAGATCATCGAACCGATCGCCGAGCGTCCGCGCCGCGCTCGCTCCGGCAGGCACGCCGAGCCGGCACCCGCACCCGAACCCCGGCGCAGGCCGCGCCCGTCGAACCCGCGTCAGCCTGGTCCTCCGCCCTCGGAACGCCGCACGGGTTACGACCGCAGGAGTCAGGACCGGACCGCGGACCGGCCCGAGCGCCGCCGTCGCTTCGACGACTACCAGCCTCGGGAGCCGCACGGCCGAAACGGCAGCAACGGCAACGGGTCGGGCAACGGGACCCACCATCCGATCTCCCGGGTGCGCTACCGCGGAGAGGAAGCCGACGACCGCGCCGAGTACCGCACCCGCCGCCGCGCCCCGCGCGGCTCGGAGGCCGATTCCTGGGAGTACGACATCTAGCCTCGGGCGCGCTCGATGCGATTACGCGCGGGCGGGGCGGATCTCCCTGGGCAACGCGAACACGAGTGTCTCGTTGGCCGTCGTCACCGGCTGCACCATGTCGTAGCCGTACTCGGCCAGCCGCTCCAACACGCCACGCACCAGGATCTCCGGCACCGACGCGCCAGAGGTCACGCCGACCGTCGTCACACCCTCGAGCCATGCGGGGTTGATGTCATCGGCGTAGTCGACCAGGTGGGCCGCATCCGAACCGGCACCCAACGCGACCTCGACCAGGCGCACGGAGTTCGACGAGTTCCGCGAACCGACGACGATCACCAGCTCGCACTCCGGAGCCATCGCCTTGACGGCGACCTGGCGGTTCTGGGTCGCGTAACAGATGTCGTCGCTGGGCGGGTCCTGCAGCGTCGGGAACTTCTCCCGGAGCCGACGCACCGTCTCCATCGTCTCGTCGACGCTCAGCGTGGTCTGCGACAGCCAGATGACCTTGCTCTCGTCGCGCACGGTGACGTTGTCCACCGAATCCGGTCCGTCGACGAGCTGAACGTGGTCGGGCGCCTCGCCGGCGGTCCCGATGACCTCCTCGTGGCCCTCGTGGCCGATCAGCAAGATGTCGAAGTCGTCCCTGGCGAAGCGCTTGGCCTCGTTGTGGACCTTGGTGACCAGCGGGCAGGTCGCGTCGATGACCTTGAGATCGCGCTCCTTGGCGGTCTGGTGCACGGTCGGGGCGACGCCGTGCGCGGAGAAGACCACGATCGCACCCTCGGGCACCTCGTCGGTCTCGTCGACGAAGACGGCTCCGGCCTTGGCCAACGTCTCGACGACGTGCCGGTTGTGCACGATCTCATGGCGCACGTAGACCGGAGCGCCGTGCTTCTCCAGTGCACGCTCGACGGTCTCCACGGCGCGATCCACTCCCGCGCAGTACCCGCGCGGTTCGGCCAGCAGTACGCGTTTCCCGGTCACGCCACCGGCGACCGAGCTCGAGGCGCCCGGAATCCCCATGTTGATAGTCGGCGGCATGGCTCCCAGGGTACGCATCAGCGGCCCAGCCAGACCAGCCGAGAAGTCGCCCGTAGGCTGTGACCATGGCAACCGCACCGTATGGGGTCCGTCTGCTGGTTGGCGCGGCGGTGACCGCCATCGAGGAAACCCGCAAGCTGCCCCAGACCATCCTGATGTACCCGATGACCGTCGTCAGTTCGCTCGCGCACCTGGTGATGAAGTTCCAACAGGACGTCGCCGACCTGGTCAACAAGGGTGACGAGACGCTGGAGACGATCTTCCCGCCCAAGGATGAGCAGCCCGAGTGGGCGACCTTCGACGACGATGTCGACGACTCCGAGGCGCCGAGTTCCGCGGCCTCCAGCGACGGCGAACGCATGACCGAAGGCCGCTTCGCGCTGTTCAGCAACGGTGAGCCGCGGTCGGCATCTCAACAGGACGGCAGCGAACAGGACGGCAGCGACACCTCCCTGGCGATCGGCGAGGCCCCCGAGATCGTCACCGAGCTCGACTACGAGTCGCTGACGCTGGCTCAGCTGCGCGCGCGGCTGAACACGCTGCGCGTGGCCGACCTCGAGGCGCTGCTGGCCTACGAGGAAGCCACCAAGGGCCGCGCCCCGTTCCAGACGCTGCTCGCCAACAGGATCACCCGCGCGTCAGCCAAGTGAGCGGCCCAGCGGGGCTGCGAATATGAGCGACGCCGAGCAGGGCCAGTCACCGGAGAACCCGTTTCCGGTCCGCTCCGTGTCGATGAAGATCAAAGACTGGATCGAACGACTGGGCACGGTCTGGGTCGAGGGTCAGGTCGCCCAGCTCTCGACCCGGCCGAACTCCAGCACCGCATACATCACCCTGCGCGACCCGTCGGTCGACATGTCGTTGTCGATCACCTGCCCGCGCGAGCTGGTGCTCAACGCGCCGGTGAAACTCACCGAGGGCACTCGGGTCGTCATGCTCGGGCGGCCAAACTTCTTCGTGGGCCGGGGTTCGTTCTCGTTGCGGGTCAACCAGATTCGTGCGGTGGGTGTCGGCGAGCTGTTGGCGCGTATCGAACGCCTGCGCCAGCTGTTACACGCCGAGGGACTCTTCGACCCGCGGCTCAAGCGGCCGATCCCGTTCCTGCCCAACATGATCGGGCTCATCACCAGCCGCGGCAGCCATGCCGAACACGACATGATCTCGGTGGCCACCGGCCGCTGGCCCGCCGTGCGCTTTGCGGTCCGCAACACCGCCGTGCAGGGCCCCAACACGGTGCCACAGGTGGTCGAGGCGCTGCGCGGACTCGACGCCGATCCCGACGTCGACGTGATCGTCATCGCCCGCGGCGGCGGCAGCGTCGAGGACCTGTTGCCGTTCTACGACGAGACGCTGTGCCGCGAGATCGCCAAGTGCACGACACCGGTGGTCAGCGCGATCGGACACGAACCCGACAATCCGCTGTGCGACCTGGTCGCCGACCTGCGCGCCGCCACGCCGACCGATGCCGCCAAGCGCATCGTTCCCGACGCCGCCGCCGAACAGGCCTACATCACCGATCTGTGCCGCCGAGGTGGCCGCGCGCTGCGCAACTGGGTGCACCGCGAGCAGCATGCCCTGGACCAGTTGCGCAGCAGGCCCGTGCTGGCGCAGCCGCTGGCGGCGATCACCTCGCGCGCCGACGAGGTCGACCGTCTGCGGATGACCGCCCGCCGCGACGTCACCCGACTGGTGGCCACCCAGACCGATCGCATCGGACACCTGGCGGCGCGGCTGAGCACGCTGGGCCCGGCGGCGACGCTGGCCCGCGGCTACGCCGTCGTGCAGACGATGCCCGATGCCCACGTGTTGCGCACCACTGCGGACGCCGCCACGGGTGTTCGGCTGCGGGTGCGGGTGGCAGACGGAGCGATCACCGCGATCAGCGAGGGGCCGGAAGGGGCAGAAAATGAAGCCCATTAGCGAACTGGGATATGAGGAAGCGCGCGAAGAGCTGGTCGCGGTCGTGCAGCAGCTCGAGCAGGGTGGACTCGATTTGGATACATCGCTGAAGCTGTGGGAACGAGGCGAAGAACTGGCGAAACGCTGTGAAGAACACTTAGCTGGCGCCCGCAAGCGCATCGAAGAGGCCCTGGCCTCCAAAGACGGCGACGAAAGTTGACAGCGCAACGATTCAGGATCTGAGGGGTCGAAACTGTAACACGTTTCAGTTACTCTGCTGGCCATGGGTGACTCAACGCTGACCACCGAATTGGGCCGGGTCCTCGTCACGGGAGGCTCGGGATTCGTCGGCGCCAACCTGGTGACCGAACTGCTCAAGCACGGACACGAGGTCCGCTCCTTCGACCGGGCCCCGTCACCGCTTCCGGCGCAGCCCGGGCTCGAGGCCGTCGAAGGCGACATCTGCGACCCCGACCAGGTGGCGGCCGCGGT
The DNA here is from genome assembly GCF_001570485.1 of Mycolicibacterium novocastrense. Taxonomy (GTDB): domain Bacteria; phylum Actinomycetota; class Actinomycetes; order Mycobacteriales; family Mycobacteriaceae; genus Mycobacterium; species Mycobacterium novocastrense. The sequence continues at coordinate 153,838 of NZ_BCTA01000021.1, read as the reverse complement.
CGCCGGCATCGACACCGTGTTCCACACCGCGGCGATCATCGACCTGATGGGCGGCGCGTCGGTCACCGACGAGTACCGCAAGCGCAGCTTCGCGATCAACGTCACCGGCACCGAACTCCTCGTGCGCGCGGCCCGCGTCGCCGGGGTCAAACGCTTCGTCTACACCGCATCCAACAGCGTCGTGATGGGCGGCAAGGCCATCTCCGGCGGCGACGAGACCCTGCCCTACACAGAGCGATTCAACGACCTGTACACCGAGACCAAGGTCGCCGCGGAGAAGTTCGTGCTGGCCGCCAATGGAGTCGACGGCCTGCTCACCTGCTCGATCCGCCCCAGCGGGATCTGGGGCCGGGGAGATCAGACCATGTTCCGCAAGGTGTTCGAGAGCGTGCTGGCCGGGCACGTGAAGGTCCTCGTCGGCGGCAAGAACGTCAAGCTCGACAATTCCTACGTACACAACCTGATTCACGGTTTCATCCTGGCCGCCCAGCACCTCGTCCCGGGCGGCACCGCGCCCGGGCAGGCCTACTTCATCAACGACGGCGACCCGATCAACATGTTCGAATTCTCGAGGCCCGTCGTCGAGGCGTGCGGCGAGCGCTATCCGAAGATCCGCGTGCCGGGCCGCCTGGTGTGGTTGGCGATGACCGTGTGGCAGTGGCTGCATTTCCGGTTCGGGCTGCCCAAGCCGATGATCGAACCCCTTGGGGTGGAACGCCTTTACCTCGACAACTACTTCTCGATCGCCAAGGCCGAACGCGACCTCGGGTACCGGCCGCTGTTCACCACGGAACAGGCCATGGCCGAATGCCTGCCGTACTACGTCGACCTGTTCCACCAGATGAAGAACGCCTCGAAGGAGCCGACGGTGAGCGTCGCGGCGGGGGCACCACCCGAGGGCTGAGCCGCGCCTCGCGGCGGTTACGTGGTCGCGAGCGACACAGCTACGTACGTTTCTGCTCGACGTTTGCGTACATAACTGAGCGCTGGGCGGTGACACCGGGCAGGGTGGTGGTGATGGTCGAATCACGGTTCACAACCAACGCGGGCGCTCGTCTGCACTATCTCGACTCCGGAGGTCCCGATCGCGGGGCGCCGGTCGTCTTCATACCCGGCTTCACCGACATCGCCGACGACTACGTCGAGGTGCTGCCGTTGTTCGGCCGGCGGGCGGTGGTCGCCGACCTACGCGGGCACGGACGCAGCAGCGCACCCGAAGGCGATTACGACTCAACGGTTCTCGGGACTGACGTCGGCGCGGTGGTCGACGCGGTCACCGACGGTCCTGTGCACGTGATGACGTTCTCGCGGGGCACCCCCTACGCGTTGACGTGGGCGCTCGCACATCGCGGGCGGGTCCGCTCGATTTCGATCGGCGACTACGTGCCCGAGGAGATCACGCTTCCGAAGGAGATCTCCACTTTCCTGCTGGACGGCCGGTGGCGTGGCACCCCGGTGCACGAACGGCTGAACCGGGCCGCCGGCGAGGCGATCTTCGGCGCCGCGCGCAAGCAGTCGTTCTGGGAACCGCTGGCGCGGTGGCAACCACCGCTGCTGGTGGTACGCAGCCCGAACAGCCCATTGATCTCCGACGCCGCCTGGGACCGTTATCGGGAGCTGTTCCCCTCGGCGTCGCTGCATGTGTTCGTCGACTCGCCGCACGACATCTTCCGTCCCGACCGCGAGCGCTACCCGGCGCTGGTGCGCGCACACGTCGACGCCGTCGACGCCTGAGCCGCCCCGCCCCACGCGTCTAGTGTGCGCTGAGATCGCCGAAACCGTAGTACAGCCGCGATTTAGCGATCTGGTTGCACACTAGACGGGTGTCGGCGGTCATCGCGCGACGCGACCGAATTCGCCGCGGACGAGCTCATCTTCAGATCGCTCACCGGTCGAGTGGGCCAAAGCGCTAAGTTGAAACACGTTCTACTCCGTCGAAAGGGCAACTGTATGAACAACGGGCGGGCGGCCAGGGAGTCGCTGGTCATCGGCGCGGCGTCGGGGATCGGCTGGGCGACGGCGCGCGCGCTGGCCGCGGAAGGCGACCGCGTCACGCTCGCGGATCGCGATGCCGACGGCGCCCGAGCGCGCGCCGTCGAACTCGGCGCCCCGCACACCGCCGCGCACGTCGAGGTGACCGACGAGGCCTCGGTACAGGCGCTGTTCGAGCAGACCGGCCCAGTGGACGTCGTCGTCAACTGCGCGGGATTCAGCAACGTCGGCATGATCACCGACCTCGCCGTCGAGGATTTCCGCGCGGTCGTCGACGTGTGCCTCAACGGCGCGTTCATCGTCGCCAAGCACGCGGGCCGGACCTTGCGCGAGGGCGGCGCACTGGTGTCGATCAGCTCGCTCAACGGACGCCAGCCCGCCGCCGGGATGAGCGCCTACTGCGCCGCCAAGGCGGGCCTGTCGATGCTCACCCAGGTCGCCGCGCTCGAGTGGGGGCGACGGGGCATCCGCGTCAACGCCGTGGCGCCCGGCTTCGTGCACACGCCGCTGACCGCGCCTGCCGCGGCCGTCCCCGGCGTTGTCGAGGAGTACGTCGAGAACACCGCGCTGGGCCGCGCGGGCACGCCTGAGGACATCGCCGAAGCGGTGCTGTACCTGTGCTCACCGAAAGCGTCCTGGCTGACCGGCGAGGTGCTCGACCTCAACGGGGGCGCCCACATGAAGCGCTATCCGGATGTGATGGGGCATGTCATGAAACTGGCTGAGCCGAAATGACTTTCAGCGGGAAGCAGGCCCTGGTCACCGGCGGCGGTTCCGGGATCGGCGCCGCGCTGTGCCGGGCGCTGGCCGACGCGGGCGCCGAGGTCGTGTGCACCGACGTCGACGGTGATGCGGCCGAACGCACCGCGGCGGGTCTGGGCGCAAAGGCTCGTGCCGCGCGCCTCGACGTGACGGACGCGGAGGCGGTACAGGCCGCCGTCGACGATGTGGTGAACCGGGCCGGGCGCCTCGACCTGATGTTCAACAACGCCGGGATCGTCTGGGGCGGCGACACCGAACTGCTGACGCTGGATCAGTGGAACGCGATCATCGACGTCAACATCCGCGGCGTGGTGCACGGGGTGGCCGCCGCCTATCCCCTGATGGTGCGCCAGGGCCACGGCCACATCGTCAACACCGCGTCGATGGCCGGGCTCACCGCGGCCGGGCAGGTCACCAGCTACGTGATGACCAAACACGCGGTCGTGGGGCTCAGCCTGGCGCTGCGCTCGGAGGCCGCCGCGCGCGGCGTCGGGGTGCTTGCGGTGTGCCCGGCCGCGGTGGAGACCCCGATCCTCGACAAGGGTTCCGTCGGCGGCTTCGTCGGCCGTGATTACTTCCTGCAGGCCCAGGGCGGCAAACCCTATGACGCCGACCGACTGGCCCGCGACGTGCTGCGCGCAGTCGAGAAGAACAAGCCGATCCTGGTCAAACCTCGCATCGCGCATGCCCAGTGGATGTTCGCGCGGCTCGCACCGGCCCTGATGAACCGCGTGTCGATGCGGTTCATCGCCGACCAACGCGCCAAACAAGCGCAAGCGAGGTCCGAGACGCTGTAGACATAGCCGCAATGAGTACCGAGTTCTCGCTGCCTCAACGCCGCGCGCTGGCCATAGCGACCGTCATCGCGATCGCGTTCGGCGCCTACTTCCTGCGCGGGTACTTCATCCTCATTGTGATGGCCGCGGTGGCCGCCTACCTGTTCTCACCGCTGTACACGCGGCTCAACAGGCGGATGGGCCGCGGGTTGTCTGCGACGGTGACCGTGCTGGCCGCGTTCGCCGCGGTGATCGTGCCGCTGAGCCTGTTCGTCACGCTGGCGGTCGTGCAGATCACGACCATGGTCGAGCGGGTCGCCGAATGGGTCGGCCGCACCGACCTGTCGGCGCTCGGAGACCGGGCGCTGCAGTTCGTCAACGATTTGTTGCGCCGCGTGCCCTACATCGACACGACCGTGACCCCGGAATCGCTGCGGAGTTCGATGGCGCGGGTCGCCCAGGAGGCCGGCCAGTGGCTGCTCGGCCTGCTGCAGGGTGCTGCCGGTGGTCTGTTCGGTGGAATCACCGCCGCGATCCTGTTCGTGTACGTGTTCGTGTCGCTGTTGACGAACCGCGAACGCGTGGTGGCGATCATCCGCCAACTCAACCCACTCGGGGAGGGGATCACCGACGTCTACATGACGAAAATGGGCGCGATGGTCAAGGGCACCGTGTTCGGCCAGTTCGTCATCGCGGTCTGTCAGGGCGTCGCGGGCGCCGCGTCGATCTACCTGGCGGGCTTCCATCAGGGTTTCTTCCTGTTCGCCGTGCTGCTGTCGGCGCTGTCGGTCATTCCGTTGGGCAGCGGCATCGTCACGATCCCGTTCGGTGTCGGAATGATCCTGTTCGGCAACATCTTCGGCGGCGTGTTCGTGATCCTGTTCCACCTGATCGTGGTGACCAACATCGACAACTTCCTGCGACCCATCCTGGTGCCGCGCGAGGCCCGCCTGGACGCCGCGCTGATGCTGCTCGCCGTGTTCGCCGGAATCAGCATGTTCGGCGCGTGGGGGATCGTGATCGGACCGGTGCTGATGATCGTCATCGTCACCACGATCAGCGTCTACCTCGAGGAGTACAAGGGCGTGCCGATGCGACGGCCCGACTCGGCCGACGAGAAACCCAAGCGCCGAAACCCGTTCTGGTGGTTGGGCCGTCGCCTCAGGGAGGCGCGCGGCGAACCGGAGGTCCCGGAGAAACCTAAACCAGCCGTTCCCTGAGGAACGCGACCACGCGCTTGAGCGCCGCGTCGGTCGGATGCCCTTCCCGGTGGCGCAGTTCCAACGTCAGCACCGAGTGGGCCATCGCGCCGAATCCGTGTTCGTTGCCCTTGGCCGAGTCGATCTCGATCACCTCGAACGCGTCGCCCAGCCGGTCCTTGAGCGTCTTGAAGCGTTCCGCAGGCACCAGCGGGTCCCTGCTGAACCGCAGTCCCAGCGCGCACAACCCTTCGTCGGCGGCGCGGCGTTCGACGACCTTCAGCTCGGCCTCGGACAGCCCCGGGTCCCTGCGCTGCTTCGGTGTCAGCGGCAACGGCAGCGACGGCTGGCTCAGCACCGGCGCCAGAACGCTGTCGTCGACCGCGGCGGCCAGGGCGAAGCCGCCGGTGAAACACTGGCCGATGACCCCGACCCCCTTGCCCGGGGTCTGCGCGTTGAGGTCACGGGCCAGTGCCCGCAGGTAGTGCGCGACGGGCCGGTCGGCGTTGGTGGCGAAGGCGGCGAATTCCTTGGCCACACATCCGCGCACCATGATCGGCACCATGCCCGGCCGCATCGGCGGTGCACCGGGCGTGCCGAACAACGACGGAATCGCGACGGTGAATCCCGCCTCGACGAGGTGGTTGCCGAGCGCCAGGACGCCGGGATGCGCGCCGGGCATCTCGGGGATGAGCACCACGCCGGGGCCCTCACCTTTGCGGTAGACGTCGTGGGTGTAGCCGGCGGCGGTGAAGGGCGCGACGGCCCATCCGGTGAGGTCGGCTTCCGGAGCCGCCCCGGCGGCGACATGGGGGTCCGGTGCCGCCCCGGCGGCGACATCAGGGTCCGGTGCGGTCATGGGCGCCCTCCTGGTCGCTCGTTACGCGAGATTGACACCATGCAGAGAAAGTGCGAGAAGCGGGCTGCGTGGATGCAATCTCGCCGAACGAACCACGCCCACTCCTACGTTGCGGGCAGCGGCGCCGCGGTCTGCGTCGCCACCGCCAGGGTACGAAATTCGTCTGCATCCGCGGCGCCGGTCAGCGCGATCTGCGCCGGTCCGGTCGGACTGGTCAGCCGGGTCGTCCACACCGGTTCGGCGGGTTTGCCGTCGTCGTCGCCGCCCTCATAGACCACCCACTTCACGCCGTCGACGTCCTGCACCCCGGTGGGCACGGCATCGGCGTCGAGCGACCCGACCAGCTTCTCCTCGTCGGCATTGCTCTGGGTCAGGCTCACATACATTCCGCTGGGAGCGAGAAAGCCGACGGTGGAACTGACGGCACGCTGAGGTTGCCCCGTCGCGGGGTCGGTGCGACCGGCCTCGATGCCTTGGCGGCTACCACTGTTCGACTGCCAGCCGTCGGGCAGTTGCGGGATCCGGATCGGGATCTTCAACGCGTCGGCATCGGCCCGTAAAGCCGCGGGGGCGTCGAAGGACGGGACCGGGCCGGCGCCGGGCCCCGCGCCCTGGAAGGAGCACATCCCCAGCATCCCGGCCAGCACGATGCAGGCGAGAACCAACGGCGCCATCGACCAGAACATGTCCCGACCGTCATGCAGCAACCGCGACTTGGCGGGCTTGGGGGCGGGAGCCGGTTGCGTGGTCACGCAGCCAGTATCCCAGCTCCCGAACGCGGACCGGCTAATGGGACAATCTGGGCCATGAGTCCGACCCGTGGTGAACCCCCAGATCGAAATCTCGCGCTCGAGCTCGTCCGAGTAACCGAGGCAGGCGCCATGGCCGCCGGCCGCTGGGTGGGCCGTGGCGACAAGGAGGGCGGCGACGGTGCGGCCGTCGATGCCATGCGCGAGCTGGTGAATTCGGTGTCGATGCGCGGCGTGGTGGTGATCGGCGAGGGCGAGAAGGACAACGCGCCGATGCTCTACAACGGCGAAGAGGTCGGCAACGGGGACGGACCGGAGTGCGATTTCGCCGTGGACCCGATCGACGGCACCACGTTGATGAGTAAAGGTCTGTCCAACGCCATCTCGGTGCTTGCGGTCTCCGAACGGGGCACCATGTTCGACCCGTCCGCGGTGTTCTACATGAGCAAGATCGCCGTCGGGCCCGAGGCCGTCGACGCGATCGACATCACCGCCCCCATCGGGGAGAACATCCGCCGGGTGGCCAAGGCCAAGAACGTGTCGGTCTCCGATCTGACGGTCTGCATCCTGGACCGGCCCCGCCACCAGCAGCTCATCGCCGACGTGCGGGAGGCGGGTGCGCGGTGCCGGTTGATCACCGACGGCGACGTCGCGGGCGCGATCTCGGCGTGCCGGCCGAACACCAGCACAGACATGCTGGCCGGGATCGGCGGGACGCCCGAGGGCATCATCGCCGCGGCCGCGATCCGCTGCATGGGCGGCGCCATCCAGGGCCAGTTGGCGCCCAAGGACGACGAGGAACGCCAGAAGGCGCTCGACCGCGGCTACGACCTCGACCGCGTGCTGACCACCGAGGACCTGGTCTCCGGCGACAACGTCTTCTTCTGCGCGACCGGCGTCACCGACGGCGACCTGCTCAAGGGCGTGCACTTTTACAGCGGCGGCTGCACCACGCAGTCGATCGTCATGCGTTCGAAGTCGGGCACCGTGCGGATGATCGAGGCGTACCACCGCTTGTCCAAACTCAGCGAATACTCCGCGATCGACTTCACCGGCGACACCAACGCCGTCTATCCGCTGCCGTAACCACAAGAGAAGTAAGGACTTTCATGAGCGTCGACTCCGACAGCGCAACCGGGACCGAGTACCGCATCGAGCATGACACCATGGGCGAGGTCCGGGTGCCGGTCAACGCGCTGTGGCGCGCGCAGACTCAGCGCGCGGTGGAGAACTTCCCGATCTCCGGGCGTGGCCTCGAGCGCACCCAGATCCGGGCCCTCGGCCTGCTGAAAGGCGCCTGCGCGCAGGTCAACAAGGACCTCGGCCTGCTGGCAGCGGACAAGGCCGACGCGATCATCGCCGCGGCAGGTGAGATCGCCGACGGTCAGCACGACGACCAGTTCCCGATCGACGTGTTCCAGACGGGTTCGGGCACCAGCTCGAACATGAACACCAACGAGGTGATCGCCGGCATCGCGGCACGCAACGGCGTGACGGTGCACCCCAACGACGACGTCAACATGTCACAGTCGTCCAACGACACCTTCCCGACCGCGACCCACATCGCCGCGACGGAAGCCGCTGTGCGCCACCTGATCCCGGCGCTCGAGGTGCTGCACGAGTCGCTGGCCACCAAGGCGCGGCAGTGGCGCACCGTGGTCAAGTCGGGACGCACTCACCTGATGGACGCCGTACCCGTGACGCTGGGCCAGGAGTTCAGCGGCTATGCCCGCCAGGTCGAAGCCGGCATAGAAAGGGTGAAGGCCACGCTCCCCCGGCTCGGCGAACTGGCCATCGGCGGCACCGCGGTGGGCACCGGCCTCAACGCGCCCGACGACTTCGACGAGCGCGTGGTCGCCGTGCTGCGCGAGCAGACCGGTCTGGCCGAATTGCAGGTCGCCGCCAACCATTTCGAGGCTCAGGCGGCCCGCGACGGACTGGTCGAGGCGTCGGGTGCGCTGCGCACCATCGCGGTGTCGCTGACGAAGATCGCCAACGACATCCGGTGGATGGGCTCCGGTCCGCTCACCGGCCTCGGCGAGCTCCAGCTGCCCGATCTTCAGCCGGGCAGCTCGATCATGCCGGGCAAGGTGAACCCGGTGATTCCGGAGGCCGTCACGCAGGTGGCAGCGCAGGTGATCGGCAACGACGCCGCGATCGCGTGGGGCGGCGGCAACGGTGCGTTCGAGCTGAACGTGTACATCCCGATGATGGCCCGCAACATCCTCGAGTCGTTCAAGATCCTGACCAACTCGTCGAAGTTGTTCGCCGAGCGCTGTATCGACGGCCTGGTGGCCAACGAGGACCGGCTCCGTGAGCTGGCCGAGTCGTCCCCGTCGATCGTCACGCCGCTGAACTCGGCGATCGGCTACGAGGAGGCCGCCGCGGTCGCCAAGCAGGCGCTCAAGGAGAAGAAGACCATCCGACAGACCGTCATCGATCGGGGCCTGATCGGCGACAAGCTGTCCGAGGAGGAACTGGACAAGCGCCTCGACGTGTTGGCGATGGCCAAGGTGAAAGACGACGAGCGCTAAGCGTTTCCGTTCGCCGTCGTACCTGGCGGACCGGCCGGACGAGGAGAGGGCGGTAGCGGACTTCCTGCAGTCCGCTTCGCGCGCGCCGTCGGCTCTGTTGATCGAGGGCGAGGCCGGAATCGGCAAGACCACGCTGTGGCAGGCAGCGTCCGACCGCGCCCGCAGTGATGGCTTCCGTGTGCTGTCGGCCAGGAACTCGAGCGCCGAATCAGTGCTCGCCTATACGACTCTGACCGAACTGCTCGCCGACGTCGATGCCGCCGAATTCGGCAACCTGCCCGCCGCCCAGCGCAGCGCCATCGAGCGGATCCGCCGCGCCGACGGAGCACCCACCGATCGCCGTGCCGTCGCGGCGGCGTTCCTGTCGGTCATCGAGGGTCTTGCCACTCGGCAGCCGCTGCTGCTGGCGATCGACGACGTGCAGTGGGTCGACCCGTCGAGCTCACATGTGTTGTCGTACGCCGCACGCCGACTGGCGGGACCGGTCGGCGTTCTGGGCACCCTGCGCACCGGCGGTACCGACGCCTACACCTGGCTGCAGTTGCGGCGCCCGGATGCCACCCACCGAATATCACTGCGGCCGTTGACGTCCCGCATGCTCCACGCCGTCGTCACACAACACCTCGAGCATCCGCTGTCACGTGCGAAGATGACCCGTATCCACCAGATTTCCGGCGGCAATCCCTTCTATGCGATCGAGCTGGCCAAGGTCTCCGACGACAGGCCGGAAGTCCCGCTGCCGGACACGCTGGCCGCCGTGGTGCAGGCCAGGCTGAGTGGACTGAACGCGGAGACACTGCAAGCACTCTTGGCCGCCGCCTCGGCGGCCGACCCCGCGGTCGATCTGGTGGCCGCCGCGGTCGACACCGAACACGACCGGGCTGTCGAATTGCTCGAGGCCGCCGAACAGCGCGGCGTCATCGCCATCGAAGGCAACCGGGTCCGCTTCACACATCCGCTACTAGCCGCCGGTGTGTATACCGGCGCTTCCCCTGAGGACCGCAGGCGGATGCACCACAGGCTGGCCACCGTCGTCGACGAGCCCGAGTTGCACGCGCGCCACCTGGCGCTCGCCGCGACCACGGGCGACGATGCGACTGTCGGCGCGCTCGAGCGGGCCGCCGAGACCGCCCACGCGCGGGGCGCACCTTTCGCCGCCGCAGAGTTGATCGAGCTCGCGATAGCGCTCGGCGGCGTCACCGCTGAGCGACGAATGCGGTTGGCTGCGTACTGCTTCGACGGTGGTGACCCGTCCAGGGCCCGCGCGCTTCTGGAGCGGGCGGTCGACGACCTGGCACCGGGACCACTGCGTGCGGATGCCCGGCACATGCTCGCGGTCGTGCGGTTCATCGACGACGGTTACACCGAAGCCGTCGAACTGCTCGCAACGGCGCTCGAGGAGGACGCCGCCGAAGGCCCGGCGAAGGCGGTCATGCTGACCACGTTGGCATACGGCCTCTACATGACCGGGGACCCTGCATCGGCCCGGCACCGCGCAGAAGAGTCGGTGGCCTATGCCGAGAAGCTCGGTGTCCCCGGTCTGCTCAGCATGGCGCTCGGAGTCCGGGCGACGATCGCGTTCTTCCTCGGCGGCGGCATGGACGAAGTGAACATGCGCCGAGCCCTCGAACTCGAAGACACCGAATCCTTCATGCCGATCATGTTGCGGCCGAGCGTCGAACACGCGTTGATGCTGGCCTGCACCGGTGAGCTCGACACCGCCTACGAGTGCATGCGGGAGATCTCGCGCCGCTGCACCGATCGAGGAGAGGAAGGCGAAGTTGTCTTCGTCGACTTCTACGTCGCGTTGACCCGAATCTGGCGCGCGGACTTCGATGAGGCCAAGCGGGTGGCCCACGAAATCGCCGACCTCGCACGGCAACTCGGCGGTGAGTTTCCCGCGATGCTCAGCCTCGTGCTACAGGCCTGGCTCGCCGCTTATGACGGTGCCGAGAGCAAGGCCCGGTTGGCAGCGGCGGACGCGATCGACGCCTGCAGGCGCAGCGGCACCGCGTGGCACGAGGATTGGGCGTTGTCGGCGCTCGGATTCCTGGAGGTATCGCTCGGAAATTACGGTGCGGCAATGGAACTCCTCGAGCCGCTGGTGTCGCGATTCGAACCGGATTCCACCGAGATCCAAGCGGCGCAGTTCGTACCCGATGCCGTCGAGGCACTCGTCGAGCTGGGCCGTACGAACGACGCGGAGCCGCTGGTGGCCGCGCTGGAACGCAACGGGTGTCGCCTGGACCGGGCCTGGATGCTGGCGGTGGGCCGACGATGCCGCGCCATGCTGCACGCGGCCGCCGGCGATCTGGGCGGCGCGCTGAGCTCTGCGCACCGGGCGCTCGAGCACCATCACCGGTTGGCGATGCCGTTCGAACGCGCACGTACCCAACTGCTGCTCGGGCAGCTGCAGGCCAGGGCGCGCGACCCGCTCGCCGCGTCGACGCTGAACGAGGCGCTGGCGACCTTTGAGGCCCTCGGCACGCCGGTGTGGGCGGAGCGCGCCAGGACGTCCCGAGACGGGCTCCGCTCCGCCGCGTCGACGCCGGCGGCGCTTACCGCCGCCGAGCTGCGCATCGCTGAGCTGGCCGCCGCGGGTCTGACGAACCGCGACGTCGCGGGTGAACTGTTTCTCAGTGCAAAAACCGTCGAGGCCACCCTCGCGCGGGTGTACCGCAAGTTCGGTATCCGGTCGCGCGCCGAACTGGCCCGGGTGATGGGTCAACCCGGCCGCTGAGGGGTATAGAGGGGTCGCCCGCTTCCGGATCAGCTGCAATTCTGGGGGACGTGCCAGGGGACCCGGGGAATATCGTGATCGGCCAGTCGACACATCAGCGCGCCATCGCTGCGTTCCTGGACGCGATGGCGCTGGGCCCCTCGGCGTTGCTGATCGACGGTGAGCCCGGGATCGGCAAGACAACGCTGTGGTTGGCCGCGGTCGAGCAGGCGCAAGAGCGGGGGTTCCACGTCCTGTCGACGCGACCGGCGGCCGCGGAGTCGGTGCTCGCGTACACCGCGCTGGCCGACCTGCTCGAGGAGGCCGACGCGCGCGCGTGGGCCGACCTGCCGACACCGCAACTCCTCGCGGTCGACCAGGTGCTGCTGCGCGCGGACAACGACGCGGTGACCGATCAGCGTGCCGTGGCCGCCGCGTTTCTCTCGGTGGTCGAACGACTCAGCGAGGACCGACCGGTTCTGCTGGCCATCGACGACCTGCAGTGGCTCGACCCGTCGAGCAAGCACGTGATCGCCTTCGCGGTGCGCAGGCTCACGGGGCGTACCGGGCTACTGGCCAGCCTGCGTACCGAATCCGACGACCGTGCGGTCGACGACTGGTTGCAGTTGTCGCGGCCTGACGCGGTGAATCGAATCCGGTTGAGCCCGTTGAATATCCAGGACCTGCATCGCGCGGTCTCCACGCGGCTGCGACGACCGTTCTCGCGTCCCACCATCAGCCGGATCCACCAGGTGTCAGGCGGAAACCCGTTCTACGCGATCGAATTGGCCCGCTCCCTCGATGAACGAGCGACGGGCCTCGACGCGTCGCTGCCCCGCACCCTGGCCGACCTGGTACGGACCAGGCTGGGCAGCCTCGACACCGATGTCCACGACGCGCTGCTGGCCGCCGCCTGCCTTGCCGTGCCGACGGTCGAGGTGGTGGCGAATGCGACCACGGGCGACGAGGACCGGCTGGTCGGATTGTTGGAGTCCGCCGAGAGCAAGGGCATCATCGCGATCGACGGCAACCGGATCCGGTTCGCTCATCCGCTGTTGGCCAGCGGGGTCTACACCGAGGCCTCCCCCGGTCGCCGCCGGTCGATGCACCGTCGGCTCGCCGAGATCGTCGACGAACCCGAACTCCGGGCCCGACACTTGGCGCTGGCCGCCACCAAGGGTGACGAGGTCACGCTCGCGGCCCTCGACATGGCGGCGGAATCGGCGCGGATACGGGGAGCGCCGGCCGCGGCGGCCGAACTGGTGGACCTGGCCATCGGCCTCGGCGGCGACACCGCGGAGCGGCGGCTGCGCTCGGCATTGCACCATTTCGACGCCGGAGAACAGGAGCGAGCGGCGGCCGTCCTCGCAGAGGCCATCGAACAACTGCCCACCGGCGCGTTGCGTGCCGAAGCATTGAGCCGACTGGCGGTGGTGCGGCTTTACGGGGACGGGTTCATCGAGAGCGCGCGGCTGCTACGCGAGGCGCTCGATGAGGTACACGACAACCACGCATTGCGCGTTCAGACCTTGATCACGTTGGCTTACACGCTTTTTCACGCAAATCAACTGCAGCAGGGCCTGGACACCGCCGCTGCGGCCGTCGCGAATGCAGAGACCCTCGACCAGCCGCATCTGCTCAGTATGGCGCTGGGAATGCTGGTCATATTGCGGTTCGCCGCCGGCCACGGCTACGACGAGGAGACCTTGCAACGGGCGCTGCGCCTGGAGGACCCCGAGGCGCACACACCGTTGGTCTTCCGGCCCGCCATGCAGCACGCGCTGCTGCTGGAGTGGACCGGCCGACTCGACGAAGCCCGCGGTGTCGTGGACAAGATCCGGGCGCGCTGCCTGGAGAAGGGCGAGGAGGGCGAGCACGTCTTCGTCTCCCAGCACGTGGTGACGAACGCGATCGCGCGCGGTGACTTCGTCACGGCCAACCTGGTTGCCGAAGACGCCGTGGAAAAGGCCCGGCAACTCGGGGGCAACACCTCACAGTTCCTGACCCAGAGCCTGCGGGCCCAGCTCACCGCGTTCGCCGGCGACGACGAGAACGCCCGCCGGGCGATCGAGGATGCCCTCGAATGTGCAAGGCAGACCGGCACACTGCGGATGGCGGATCGGGTGCGGGCGACCCTCGGGTTCCTGGAGGTCTCGCTGGGCGACTACGAAGCCGCGGCGGCCGCGCTGCAACCGATGCTCTCGGAGTTCGACCCCGACAGCACGCCGACCGAACTGCCCAACGCCGCCTACCTGCCCGACGCGATCGAGGCGCTGATACATCTCGAGCGATTCGACGAGGCGGAACGGCTCACCGTCGCGCTGGAGAACAACGGTCACAGGATGAACCGCGAGTGGATGCTCGCGGTCGGTGCGCGGGCGCGCGCCATGCTGCTGGCCGCGCTCGGCGACCTCGACGCCGCCCACGACGCGGCGCAGCGGGCGATGGCCGCACACCGCCGTCTGCCGATGCCGTTCGAGCGCGCGCGGACCCTACTGACCCTGGGCCAAATCGAGCGCCGGCAGCGCAAGAAGGAATCGGCGTCGGCGCACCTTCAGGAGGCCCTCGAGGTCTTCGAGCGTCTCGACATCCCGCTGTGGGCGGCCCGGGCGCGCGCGGAGTTCTCGCGTGCGAGCGCCGGACCTCAGCGCAGCGGCGAACTGACGCCGTCCGAGCAGCGGGTCGCCGAACTCGTCGCGCGCGGAATGAAGAACCGGGACGTCGCGGCCGCGCTGTTCATCAGTCCCAAGACCGTCGAGGCCAACCTCGCGCGCATCTACCGCAAGCTGGGAATCAAGTCGCGGGCCGAACTGGGTCGCCAGGTCGGGCGGCCGAGCGGACCCCAAAAAGGGGACCACACATAGGGAAACACCCTATTCCCCCCGTCGGGTCGCAGGACTTACCGTCGTAACGCTGTCCCCGCCCCGCCATCGACTGGAGGACCGGTGCGTCTCGACGAAGCTCCCGCGACCCTGACCGACCACGGCAACGCCCTCGTGACGACGGCCACCAGCCAGCCCGCCCTGGGCACCGGATTCGCGGTGCTGGGCCTGGTTTCGCTACTCGACCTGCCGCGCGGCGATCGCGCCGACCGGGTGGTGGCGCTCAGCGGTGCGGCGGCCGCCGGTTGGTACCTGGCCCGTCGCAACCGTCGCCGCTAGCCGGTTCACGGCAGGGCGCCGGGGCTGATCTCCTCGAGCATCTCGGTCACCAGCGCAGCGATCGGCGAGCGCTCGCTGCGCAACAGCGTGATGTGGGCGAACAGCGGGTGGCCCTTGAGCTTCTCGATCACCGCGGCGACGCCGTCATGCCTGCCGACTCGCAGGTTGTCCCGCTGGGCGACGTCGTGGGTGAGCACCACACGCGAACCTGCGCCGAGACGCGACAGAACGGTGAGCAGCACATTGCGCTCGAGCGACTGGGCCTCATCGACGATCACGAACGAATCGTGCAGCGAGCGCCCCCGGATGTGGGTCAGCGGCAGCACCTCGAGCATGCCGCGCGAGAGGACTTCTTCGAGCACCGCCGGGCTGGCCAGTCCCTCCAGCGTGTCGAAGACCGCCTGCGCCCAGGGGCCCATCTTGTCGCTCTCGCTGCCCGGCAGGTAGCCGAGGTCCTGCCCGCCGACCGCGTAGAGCGGACGGAACACCACGACCTTGCGTTGTGTGCGGCGTTCGAGGACCGCCTCCAGTCCCGCGCACAGCGCCAGCGCCGACTTGCCGGTGCCCGCCTTGCCGCCGAGAGAAACGATGCCGACCGATTCGTCGAGCAACAGATCCAAGGCCACCCGCTGTTCGGCGGAGCGGCCCCGCAGCCCGAATGCCTCCCGGTCACCGCGCACCAACTGCACCCGCTTCTCGGGCGTCACCCGGCCCAGCGCGTGCGACGTACCACCGAGCAGACGAATACCGGTGTGGCAGGGCAGGTCTCGCGCCGCCTCCAGATCGATCTCCCCTTCGGCGAACAACACGTCGATCTCGTCGGAGACGACCTCGACCTCGGCCATGCCCGTCCACCCGGAGGTGATGACGTCCTGCGCGTGGTATTCGTCGGCCGACAACCCGACCGCACCCGCCTTCACGCGCAGCGGGATGTCCTTGCTGACCAACGTGACGTGCTTGCCCTCGGCGGCGAGATTGGCCGCCACCGTCAGAATCCGCGCATCGTTGCTGTCGGTGCGGAAACCGGCTGGAAGCACCGACGGATCGCTGTGGTTCAGTTCGACGTGCAGTGAACCACCCTGTGTGCCAACGGGAATCGGCTGATCGAGTCGGCCGTGTTCGAGCCGAAGATCGTCGAACAGTCGCAGGGCCTGACGCGCGAACCAGCCGAGCTCATGATGGTGTCGCTTGGCTTCGAGCTCGCTGATGACCACCAGCGGAACCACGACCTCATGCTCGGCAAAGCGCGTGCAGGCCCAGGGATCTGACAACAGCACGGAGGTGTCGAGCACGTAGGTCCGGAGAGGCGAATCGATCACGTAGCGCTCCTGGTATCCGCGGGTCCCCCGCGAACCGTCGGCGGACACTGCGGCACCAGGGCCGGGGCCGGCCCTCTCGTGATCGCAACGATCGGGTACCGCCCGGACAGCAAAGCACGTCGCTAGCCATCGGAAACGACGCTACTCCCGTTGCGGCACATGCGCCGTGCAGGCGCGCCGTAGTGTTCGCCGCTGCTCGTCCGCGGCGATGATCGCGCGGTTACGCGGAGGTGAACTCCCGCATCTGCGGCTCGTCGGCCAGCCCCCACGCGGCGATGCGGTCGGTGATCACCTGCCGCAGCTGCTCCGGTCCGAAGATCCCGCCCTCGGCGACGTTGCGCACCTTGTCGGCGTACGCGTCGATGTCACCCCCGACGACGTCGAGTTCGGCCGCGCGTCGCGCGATGGCCTCGACGGTTTCCTCACGGCTCGTGGACAGCAGGTGTGAGACCAGGTTGGCGAAGAACTCCTCGTGCCGCTCCTCATCTTTGGCGATGCGACCGATGAGGTTCTTCAGCACCGGTTCGGTGATCTTCGCTTCGAGGTTGCGGCAGAACACGGCGTGGGCGCGCTCGAAGAAGGCCATGAACACCAGCCGCTCGATCTGGCTGTAGGTGTCGGCGCGGTAGCCCTTCATCACGTGTTCGACGCGGACGTCCTCGTTGGCGGCCGGGTCGATCTCCCGGGTGACGACGAGGTAGTTGCGCAGCGCGATCGCGTGCAGGTGCTCCTCGGCGGTCCACCGGCCGATCCAGCGGCCCCACTTCTCTTCGAGGATGAAGCTGAAGACGAACTCCCGATGGAAGCCGGCCAGGTTGTCCTTGGTGATGAGCAGGATCTCGAGCGCATCGGTGACGTCTTTGGGCAGCGTCACCTGCGACGGATCCCAGTCCTTACCGCCGAGAAAGGCGAAGTTCTCGCCCTGGTCGAACGGCACGTAGTCGTGTGCGTACCAGAGATCCTCGCTGTCGATGTGACGACGCAGCTCCTGCTGCACGACCGGCTCGAGTTCGAGGATCAGCGCATTGGGTACAGGTTTCTGTGCCATGCAGTTACAGTAACTCAATTCTGTGGGAATCGTAAAATTCCCGACCGGCGTGGCGCGCGGCTACAGCGTCAGCCCCGGATACAGGGGGTTCGCCTCCAACAACTCGGCAGAGGCGGTGTGCACGCGCTCGGCGGTGCCGTCGGCCAGGGTGTACTTGGCCTTCGACACTCCCCCCGCGGCAGCAGAGGGTTGAGTGTTCGACAGGACGTCCACGATCAGCTCGGCCACGCGGTCGAAGTCGTCGGCCCCGAACCCCCTGGTCGTCAGCGCTGGGGTGCCCAGCCGGATGCCGCTGGTGTACCAGGCGCCGTTGGGGTCCGCGGGCACGGAGTTCCGGTTGGTGACGATGCCCGCGTCGAGCAGCGCCGACTCGGCCTGGCGGCCGGTCAGGCCGAACGAGGTGACGTCGAGCAGCACGATGTGGTTGTCGGTGCCGCCGGTGACCAGCGCGGCGTCACGCTTGAGGAAACCGTCGGCCAGGGCCTGGGCGTTGTCGGCGACCCGCTGCGCGTAGGCCTGGAACGCCGGTTGGCGGGCCTCGGCGAGCGCGACCGCCTTGGCGGCCATCACGTGTGACAGCGGGCCACCCAGCACCATCGGGCAGCCCTTGTCGACCGCGTCGGAGTACTCGGGCTGGGCGAGCACCATTCCGCCACGCGGCCCGCGCAGCGACTTGTGGGTGGTCGTGGTGGTGACGTGGGCGTGCGGTACCGGATCCTCGTCGCCGGTGAACACCTTGCCCGCGACCAGGCCCGCGAAGTGCGCCATGTCGACCATCAACGTCGCACCGACCTCGTCGGCGATCTCGCGCATGGTCGCGAAGTTCACCCGGCGCGGATAGGCCGAGTAGCCGGCCACGATGATCAGCGGCTTGAACTCGCGGGCGGCCTCGGCCACCGCGTCGTAGTCGAGGAAGCCCGTGTTCGGGTCGGTGCCGTAGCTGCGCTGGTGGAACATCTTGCCGGAGATGTTGGGCCGGAAGCCGTGGGTCAGGTGGCCGCCCGCGTCCAGCGACATCCCCAGTAGCCGCTGGTTGCCGAGCTTGTTGCGCAGCTTCTCCCAGTCCGCCTCGGACAGGTCGTTGACGTGCTTGAGGCCGGCCGCGGCCAGTTCGGGCGCCTCGACCCGGGTGGCCAGGATCGCCCAGAAGGCAACGAGGTTGGCGTCGATGCCGGAATGCGGCTGTACGTAGGCATACGGCGCTCCGAACAGCTCGCGGGCGTGTTCGGCGGCGAGGCTCTCGACGGTGTCGACGTTCTGGCAGCCCGCATAGAACCGGTGCCCGATCGTGCCTTCGGCGTACTTGTCGGAGAACCACGAGCCCATCGTCAGCAGGACCGCTGGCGAGGCGTAGTTCTCACTGGCGATGAGCTTGAGCGAATCCCGTTGATCGGCAAGCTCTTTACGCGTCGCCGCCGCGATACGCGGCTCCACCGACTCGATCACCTGCAACGCGGCCCGGTAGGCGGCACTCGCGGTCTCGGCGTATTCCGCACCGGGGGCGGCAGCGTTGGAGGTCACGGGGTCTGCAGTCATGTGTCTCAGCCTACGACGCCGCGATCATGCACCGACCAGCCCATAGGCGTCGGCCATACCCACCGCGTCCGCCATACCACCGCGTCCCCACACCCACCGCGTCCGCCGTACACCGCGCCCTCGATCCACAGCAGTCACATCAGCCTCGCCGATCACGGTGGCATCATCCGCACCCGGCCGAGATACCTGTTCCGATGCCCAGCTACGAGCGAAAGATTCGCTACCAACGAATAATTCGCTGCGAGCTGGGCAACGAAACGGTGGTTCCCCATAGGGAGGGCCCGGCGCGGCGGCCGGGACTCAGGCCGCTCGCAGCGACGAGGGAATCAACGGCTCGTCGAGCAACGTGCCGAACCGCTGGGTCAGGCTGACGTCATCGGGCCGGTCATCCAGCCAGCCCCGCAGCAACCGGTATCCCTCGACGTAGGTGCTGGTGTACGCGCGCCACAGCGGCGAAGACAGAAACCGCAGCATCTGACGGGCGCGCTGGTCGTTGACCAGCAGCCACTGCTTGAGAAACGCGACGACCTCGTCGACGTCGCGGTGCTCGTCGTGCAGCATCAGCGCCGCGTCCTGGCGCACCTCGGCGAGGGCGCCCGTCGCCTCCGACACCGCCTGCGCGCGCTCGCCGTCGAACCGCAGCCCCAGGTCGGCGTAGATCTCGCCGGCCCACACGCCCCATTCCGGGCCGATCGCCGCATACAGCGCGAGATCGGCGAGGCCCTCGGCCATCAGGCACTGTGGGGTGTTGACCAGGAAAATGGTCTGCTCCGCCTGTCCCCTGCCCTCGACCAGACCGACCTCTTTGCGGCAGTGCTCGGTGTGGTGGCCGGGGTACGACTCGTGCGCGACCAGCCGGGGCAGGTTCGACATCTGCTGCTTGAGGTCGGCGTTGACGGCCACCGTCGACTTGTAATCGCCGTGGTAGTAGTTGAAACCCGACCACGGCTTGTCGGTGACGACCTCATACGTGATGGTCTCCGCGTCGGGCAGCGGATACTCGGCGCGCACGCGGTCGCGCAGCGCGCTGGAGAACGCCTGGATGCACTCATCGAGGCGCGCGGGCGGGATCTCCTCTGCCGCGCGGTAGGCCTGCATCCGGTCGGCGAGCGGACCTGGCCCGTTCAGCACCTCGTCGAGCTGCCGATGGGCCTGCCGGTACCGCTCCGGGTCGCCCCTGTCGATGTGCACGTCGAAATACGCCTCGACCTCGTCAACGAAGCCGACCTGCTCGCCCGCGAACTTGCGGCCCGCGCACGCCAGCGCCCGCAGGTGGGCGCCGATGTAGTCCTTGCGCGCCCGCTCGAGCCCGTCGACCGAGGTCAACTCCCCCAGCAGCCGGTCGGCCTGCCGTACCAGGTCCGCGGGATCGGGCTGCGGTTCGGCGGCGACGGCACGGCGCAACGCCGGGTCGCCGGTGAAGGAGTCGACATAGCCCTGCTCCACGCGGTCGAAGCGCAGACCGAGCAGCAGATACTCGCGGATCACGGTGCTGGCGTCCATGAACTCAACCGTAAATGCAAGACTGGGCGCATGGCGCGGCTGAGTGAACCCAGCCCATATGTGGAGTTCGACCGGAGTCAGTGGCGGAACCTGCGTATGTCGACGCCGCTGAAACTCAACGAGGACGAGCTGAAGAAGCTGCGCGGTATCGGCGAGAAGATCGACCTCCTCGAAGTAGAAGAGGTCTATCTGCCCTTGGCCCGGCTGATCCACCTCCAGGTCGCCGCGCGCCAGCGGTTGTTCGCGACGACCGCCGAGTTCCTGGGCGGAGACTCCGACAGCGAGTCTCAGCCGGACCGCCCGGTGCCGTTCGTGATCGGCGTCGCGGGCAGTGTCGCGGTCGGCAAGTCCACGACAGCCCGTGTGCTGCAGGCGCTTCTGGCGCGCTGGGAACATCATCCCCGCGTCGACCTGGTCACCACCGACGGGTTCCTCTATCCCAATGCGGAATTGGTCCGACGGAATCTGATGGGCCGCAAGGGTTTTCCGGAAAGCTACGACCGGCGTGCGCTGATGCGGTTCGTCACGACGGTCAAGTCCGGCGCGGAGTACGCGTGCGCGCCGGTGTACTCGCATCTGCTCTACGACATCGTGCCCGGCGAAAAGCAGATCGTCCGGCACCCGGACATCCTGATCCTCGAGGGTCTCAACGTGCTGCAGACCGGGCCGACGTTGATGGTGTCCGACCTGTTCGACTTCTCGGTCTACGTCGACGCCCGCATCGACGACATCGAGAAGTGGTACATCGATCGGTTCCTCGGCTTGCGCACGACGGCGTTCGCCGACCCGGCCTCGCACTTTCACCACTACGCCACGCTCACCGACGAGCAGGCCGTGTTCGCCGCCAGCGACATCTGGCATTCGATCAACCGGCCCAA
Source organism: Mycolicibacterium novocastrense (assembly GCF_001570485.1). GTDB lineage: Bacteria > Actinomycetota > Actinomycetes > Mycobacteriales > Mycobacteriaceae > Mycobacterium > Mycobacterium novocastrense. The sequence continues at coordinate 132,803 of NZ_BCTA01000021.1, read as the reverse complement.
CCTGATCGAGAACATCCTCCCGACCCGGCCGCGCGCGACGCTCGTCCTGCGCAAGGACGCCGACCACTCGATCAACCGACTGCGCCTGCGCAAGCTGTAGTCGGCTACCGGTTGATCCGGCGCCAGCCCTGGTACTGCAGTTCGGCGAATGCCAGCGTGTACACACCGGTGGCGAGTGTCAGGACCACCCCGATCGTGGTGAGCGGGAACACATTCGAGATCACGAGCACTACCGCCGCAACGGCGTACAGGACGTTGGCGACGATCACCGCCATGCCCGCCGTCTTCAGCGACGGCAGCGCCGCGAGGCCCAGGACCGCCAGGCCGTAGGCGATGAAGAACGCCGCCATTCCGTACTCGAAGGTGATCGTGGTGCCCGACGTGTCGGCCAGCCAACCCGCGAGGGGAAGAGCCGCGATACCAGCGAGGCCGGTGAGGATCGCGTCGGCGCGCATGGCAAAGCGCAGCAGTGCGTCCGTCGACTCGTTCAGCCGTTCGGAGAGTGCGGTCATGATGGATTCCTTTCTTGTGGGGATGAGGGACCGTTCCGGAGCCGACGCCGCAACCTCTGACGACGGCGGCTCCGGACCAGTCATGAGGGGGTCGACGTCAGACGACGCACCCCGAGGTACTGGGCGTAGGCGAATGCGAGAGTGATGGCGGTGAACCCGGCAATTCCCACGACGCCGGCTTCGGTCAGCGGCAGCAAGCCGGTCGCCAGCACCACGCCCACGACGAGCGCGAAGACGACGTTGCCGACCAGCACGCCGGTACCGACGCGGCGGACATCAGGCGCCCCGGCCGCCAGGAACAGTGCGGCGCCGTAGCCGACGAGTGCGGCTCCGCCGATCCACTCACTGGTAGCGGACAGACCGCTCACCCGCGACAGCGCGTCGGCGGCCATCGCGATAACCAAGCCGAGAGCCCCGCACAGCGTCGCGTCGGCACGCAGCGCGACGCGCAGCAGGGAGTCGCTTGCGACATCGCCGTCGCCGGCGGTGTCCGGTACCGGGTGGGTGGTTGCGGTGGTCATGTCACCGACAGTGCTCAGATGCCGCTGCCAGATCGACGCAGAACGCTGCCAGCTACTGCCAACCGCAGGTCACGAGCGCATTGAATTCCCCGCGAGCGCTCCGGGTTCTGGCACTCAGGCGTCAGTCCCCGGCGGCCACCAGGTTGCCGCGCAGATCCGCGGCGATCAGCCGCGCGGCGGCGTTCTGCCAATTGTGCAGCGACCGCTGCGGCACCTCGGTGACAAACCAGTGCCAGGCCTGGCGGGCGACGGGATCGAGGCCGGCGGCGGTGGCGTTCTGCGCATAGGCGCGCACCCCGACCACATACGGGAAGTACAGCGAGTTGTAGTGCCGCCACTCCTCGGTGGTGCCGAACTCGCCGCCGTCGCGCGGTTTGAGCCGGGCGATGCGCTCGGCCAGCAGCGCCTTGAGCTCGGTCGCCCGCTCCAGTGGCTGGTCGGGGGCGCCGCGCGACGCCAACCGCTCGTCGATGATCGGCAGGTTGGTCAGCGGGCTGGCGATCAGCTTGGACAGATCGCCGTAGTGCCCGAGCGCGCGACGGGTGAGGCGGGCGAACGTCTGCTCGTCGACGCCGTCGAGCGGGTTGTCCTTGCGCAGTGGCAGCGCCGCCTCGGTGCTGCGCAGTGCGGCGCGGTCGGCACGCAGGGCGGGCGAGCGCGAGAACGCCAGCCGGTCGAGCGCGCCGGCCAGCGGGTCGGCGAGCACGTTGATCGCGATCGCGATTGCCAGGCTGGTGAACAGCAGCACCGTCAGCGCGGTGTCGTGGCCGGTGACCGCCAGCCCGATCAACGCCTGGCCGCCGAACAGCACGGCCACCACCGTCGTCGCCGCGAACGAGCGCAACATGTCGGCGCGCAACGCCTGGCCCTCGTCGAACGCGTCTCCGATCGCCACGGCCACCCCGAGCAGCGCGACGTCGAACCCGGTGCCCGCCAACGCCAACCAGCTCGGCACCAACCCCAGCGGGATGATCAGGATCGCGTTGCCCAATGCGAAGAACAACGTCGCGACGACCACGAAGCCGACCACCGGGCCCGGCTGCGACCGGCGCAGCACCGCGTAGACCATGGCGCCCAACGACGAGAGCGATACCGCCGCGAACATCACCCAGTGGCCCAGGCGCAGCGGTCCGTCGACGCTTCCGGCCATCGCGGCGCCGACGAACGCGGCCGCGGCCACCACGGCGACCAATCCGAACTCCCCCGCGCGGCTGCGCCAGGTGTCACGGGGCCGGGACAGCTCGAGCAGCACAGCGAACCACGCGATGCCCGGCACGGCGACGAGATAGACCTCGATGCGGCTGAGCACGTCGGCGCCGCTGACGGTCCGTACCGCGTCCAGCGCGACGACGGCCGCGAAACTCGTCAACCCGGTCGCGGCCAGCACGAGCACGGGCTTACGGGGGTCGCGGGCCAGCAGGTACAGCCCCAACCACCAGCTGAGCGCGAAGACCACCGCCGACAGCGCAGCCATGTTCTCAGTGTGGCATCACATTCCGTATCGGCGATGCCGCACGGTGTAGTCGCGTAGCGCGCGCAGGAAGTCGACCCGCCGGAACGCCGGCCAGTAGGCGTCGGTGAACCACATCTCGGAATACGCGCTCTGCCACAGCAGAAAGCCCGACAGTCGCTGCTCGCCCGAGGTGCGGATGACCAGGTCGGGGTCCGGTTGTCCAGAGGTGTAGAGATTCTCCGAGATCGCATCGATGGTGACGGCCTCGATCAGCTGTTCACCGGTGCTTCCGTTGGCCAGTTCCTTGCTCAGCAGCTGGCGGACGGCGTCGACGATCTCCTGGCGCCCGCCGTAGCCCACGGCGAGGTTGACATGGAAAGTCTGGGCAGCAGCCTCCGACCGCGTCGATCCGACAGCGTCACGCAACCGGCGCGCGGGCTCCTCGCCGATCAGCTCCAGATCCCCGACCGTACGCACACTCCAATGGTTGGCGGGTGCGCAGATCTCCTCGACGACGTCGGTGATGATCTCGATCAGCGGGGACAGTTCGTCGGGGGCACGCTGCAGATTCTCGGTGGACAGCAGATACACCGTGGCCATCTCGATGCCGGTTTCCTGACACCAGCGCAGCATGTCGGCGATCTTGCGGGCGCCCATCCGGTACCCGACGCTGACGTCGTCGTGTCCAAGGTCACGTGCCCACCGGCGATTACCGTCGCACAAAACGGCAATATGGCGCGGCAGTTGGGATTTGGACCGAGCCAGCTCCTGGCGCAGCCGCATCTCATACAGCCGATAGGCCGGCTCTTTGAGGCGCGGGGGAATGAGCTCCACGAAGATCCAGACTACTGTGAGGTTCGAAAACCCCCATGGCATTAGTGGAGGTGACATGACCCGATCCATCGACACCACCGACTCCGATGAATCCCGCGACCCACAGCAGACCGCGGAGGACTTCCCGGAAGCCGTTGTCGACGGTCTCGCCAATTTCATCGGCAAGCCGCGCGCGCGGGGGTGGATCCACGTCTATGCAGCGGGGATCGCAGCCATCTGCGGCGCCACGCTGGTGTCGGTGTCGTGGTCGGTGCAGTCCACCCGCGCGGGCGTCGCGACGCTGATCTACACGCTCACCATCGTGGCGATGTTCGCCGTCAGCGGCGCGTACCACCGGGTCAACTGGAAGTCCCCCACCGCACGCAAGTGGATGAAGCGCCTCGACCACTCGATGATCTTCGTGTTCATCGCCGGCAGCTATACCCCGTTCGCCCTGCTCGCGCTGCCGCAGACCGACGGCATGGTGCTGTTCTGGATCGTGTGGGGCGGGGCGATCGCCGGTGTGCTGCTCAAGTGCTTCTGGCCATCGGCGCCGCGGTGGGTGGGCGTGCCGCTCTACATCCTGCTCGGCTGGGTGGCGGCGTGGTTCGTCGGACCGATCACGCACGGTGCGGGCGTGGCCGCGCTGGTGCTGCTGATCGTCGGTGGCGCGCTCTACAGCATCGGCGGCGTGCTCTACGCGCTCAAATGGCCCAACCCCTGGCCGACCGTGTTCGGCCACCACGAGTTCTTCCACGCGTGCACCGCGGTGGCGGCGATCTGCCACTACATCGCGATGTGGTTCGCCGTCTTCTAGCCCCCCACTCCGCGAGCGACCGTGTCTGCGCAGTACACGCCGCCGACACGTGGCATTCGGCGGTCGCTCGCTAGAGTTGGGTGACGTTCTCCGGGGTCCAGTAGGCCTTCATCGACGCGATCTTGCCCTCCTCGTTGAAGGTCATCACGCTGATGATCTCGATGCGCATCTTGTTCTCGCCGAGGTCGATCGTCAGCGACCAGAAGAACGCCACCTCGTTGCCCAGCGCCCGCAGCGTGACGACGTCGGCCTGGGCGCCCATCGTCGGAAGCGCGTCGTAGAAGCCGCGGATCGCCTTGCGGCCGATGTGCACCTCGCCGCCGACCGGATCCTCGACGGTGCCGTCGTCGGCGTACAGCTCGACGATGTCGTCGGCCTTGCCCTGCGCGGCCAGTTCGAGATAACGGGTGACGGTCTTGGCGTTGTCTTCCGGCGTCGGCATGCGCCGAACGCTACACGGACGAGCCCAGGGCGGCAGCGAGTTCCGGTGCCGTGGTGACCGGTAGGTCGCACGTTCTGCCGCGGCACACGTAGGCGGCGTCGGCACCGCCGACCCGGTCGCGGTCGATCAGCAGCTCCGACGAATTCACCGCGCCGCCCACGACGACCGCCCCGCCCGGAGCGAGCCGACGCGCGACCGCCAGCAGTTCTGAGCGAGCGGGGTCGCACGCGACCGCGATCTGGATCGGTCCGCCCACGGCTGCCTCCGCGACCGCGAGCCAGTGCCCACCCGAGCGCGTCAACCGGGCCAGGATGGGCGTGGCCGCCGCGAGCGTGGCGTCGGCTGCCGCGGCATAGCGATCGGCCCGTTCGGCCGGGGCGAGATGCGCCGCGGTGAGCAGCGCCTCGGCGATCAACGACGCTCCCGACGGCGTCGCACCGTCGAGCGGATCGGCCGGCCGCACCATCAACGTCTCGGCGTCGTCGGCGGTGTCGAACCACCTGCCGGGCCGGTCCGGGTCGGCGAAGTGCTCGAGCGCGATGTCGAGCAGCATCAGCGCAGCCTCCAACCAGACCGTTTCACCCGTCATCTGGTGAACGGTCAGCAGACCGGTGGCCAGCGCGCCGTGGTCTTCGAGTATCGCGGCGCTCCCGCCCACCGAACCGCCGAGGCTCGCTCGCCGCAGTCTGCCGTCAACCATGTGCAGCTCCCATATCGCGCGGGCACATTGCGTTGCGGCATCGAGCAATTCGGGCCGGTCGAGCGCGACGGCGGCTTCGGCCAGCGCGGTGATCGCCAGCCCGTTCCATGCGGTGACGACCTTGTCGTCGCGGCCGGGTTGGGGGCGGGTGAGCCGGGCCGCCAGCAGCGCCGCCCGCACCCTGGCGAACCGTTCCGGGTCGTCGGGGTCGCGCGGAAGCTGCAGCACCGAGGCACCCTGTTCGAACGTGCCTCCCTCGGTCACCGCGAAAAGCTCTGCGGCCCAACGGCCGTCGTCCTCACCGAGGAACTCGCGCAGTTGCCCGGGGGTGAACACGTAGGTCAGCCCCTCCACGCCGTCCGCATCGGCGTCCAGCGACGAGGTGAACATACCGTCGGCGCCGAGTTCGTCGATCATGAACGCGGCCGTCTCGGCAGCGACCTTGTGCGCCAGGGGAGTTGCGGTACGCCGCGCCCAGTGCGCGTACGCCCGCAACAGCAGGGCGTTGTCGTACAACATCTTCTCGAAGTGCGGAACCACCCAGGCGGCGTCGACGCTGTAGCGGGCGAAGCCCCCCGCCAACTGGTCATAGATACCGCCGCGGGCCATCGCCGTACACGTCCGCTCGACGCTTTCCATGGGCATGATGTCACCGGTGCGCTCGTGGTTACGCAGCAGTCCTTCGAGCAACGCCGATGGCGGGAACTTGGGCGCGCCAGCGGGATTGGCGGCGAAACCACCGCGGGTGACGTCCTCGTCCTGCAGCACGGCGGCGACGGCGTGATCGCACAACGCCGGTTGCAGGGGCGGTCCCCCACCGGGCAGACCGGAAGCCATCGACCGAAGTTCCTCGGTGATCTTGTCGGACGCCTCCTCGACCTCGCCGCGGCGGTTGCGCCAGGTGTCGGTGACCGCGGCCAGCAGTTGCAGGAAGGTCGGCTTCGGGTAGTACGTCCCGCAGAAGAACGGCCTGCCGTCCGGGGTGAGGAAGCAGGTCATCGGCCAACCGCCCTGCCCGGTGAGCGCAACGGTCGCGTTCATGTACACCGCATCGAGGTCGGGCCGCTCCTCACGGTCGACCTTGATGCAGACGAAGCCGGAGTTCGCCGCGGCGGCCACTTCGGCGTCGTCGAACGACTCGTGAGCCATGACGTGGCACCAGTGGCAAGCCGCGTAGCCGATCGAGAGCAGGATCGGCACGTCGCGGTCGGCCGCCTCGGCCAGCGCCTCCGGCGTCCATTCGCGCCAGTGCACCGGGTTGTCGGCGTGCTGACGCAGGTACGGGCTGGCGGCCCGCGAGAGCGTGTTAGCCCCCGGGCTCACGTTTCGTCCCGTCGGGCGGCGGGTCGGATTCGATCGGCGCCCGGGGCTCGTCGGGCGGCTCGGTGGTCTGCTCGGAGTCCGAATCCGGCGGGTCGAACGACTTCGGCACCTTTCGCAGCTGCCGGTTCATCGACCGGACCAGCAGGAATGTGCCGATCAGCAGCAGCACCACGATCAGCAGTCCGAGCGGGCTGGCCTTGCCGAAGTCCGGTCCGGTGTCCCGGGGCGGATTCTGGGCCAGCAGGTCGACGGCGAGCAGGAGGTTCATCGGCCCTCGATCCCAGCGAAGAGGTCGTCCTCAGGAAGCGATACGGGTACGCGCGAGCGGGCCAACTCGAACTCCTCGGTGGGCCAAAGCCGTTGCTGCCATTCGATCGGGGCGCGGAAGAAGTCCCCGTTGGGGTCGATCTGGGTGGCGTGCGCGCGCAGCGCGTCGTCGCGCAGGGCGAAATACTTGGCGCACTCGACGCGGGTGGTGACGCGCTTGGCGAAGATGTCGTGCTCCGGATCCCAGTGCTTGAGCCACTTTTCGAACGGGCCTACCTCGCCGTGCTTGGCGAACTCCTCCTGCAACAGCTGCATCCGCTGCCGCACGAAGCCGTGGGTGTAGTACAGCTTCTGGACGTCCCACGGCTCGCCGGCGTCGGGGAACAGGCGGTGGTCACCGGCCGCCTCGTAGGCACCCATCGACACCTGGTGGCATCTGATGTGGTCCGGATGCGGGTAGCCGCCGTTCTCGTCGTAGGTGGTCATCACGTGTGGCCGGAACTCGCGCACGACGCGCACCAGGGCCTCGACCGGTTGCTCGAGCGGCACCACGCCGAGGCAGCCTTCGGGCAGCGGCGGAAGCGGGTCGCCTTCGGGCAGGCCCGAGTCGACGAAGCCGAGCCAGCGGTGCTCGACGCCGAGGATCTCGGCGGCCTTGGCCATCTCGTCGCGGCGGATCTCGGCCATCCGGCCATGCACCTCGGGCAGGTCCATGGCCGGGTTGAGAATGTCGCCGCGCTCGCCGCCGGTGAGAGTCACCACGAGCACGCGGACACCCTCGTCCACGTACCGAGCCATCGTGGCGGCACCCTTGCTGGACTCGTCGTCCGGGTGGGCGTGCACCGCCATCAACCGCAGTTCGCTCAACCTGCTCTGCCTATCATCGCGCTGTCGTCTCCGGCGATATCAACCCGCGGAGACCTTTCGATAGTCCCTATAGTTCCAGTTCTGTAGATCCATCTGACCGAGAGCCTTAGAAAACTAGATGATCGAACGCCCCGCCGCACGCTATGGCCGCCAGCGGCCGCACGTGGGCCGCCGCCGTTGGCTCGCCGTCGCGTTCACGTTGCTCGCTCTGGCGGTGGGGGTGACGGTCGCCGTGGTGGCGTTCGGGCGGTTCGAGAGCGAGCCCGTGACCGGCGAGTTGGGCGCCTACGAACTGATCGACGACGAGACGGTGTCGGTGACGATCAGCGTCACCCGCGAGGACCCGTCGCAGCCGGTTGTCTGCATCGTGCGGGCCCGCTCCATCGACGGCGCCGAGACCGGCCGTAGGGAGGTGCTGGTGCCTCCGTCGTCACAACAGACCGTGCAGGTGACCGCCCCGGTCAAAGCGACCCGCCAGCCCGTGATCGGGGATATTTACGGATGCGGAACCGACGTGCCGCCGTACCTGACGATTCCTTGAAATCACATTGATTCGTCGGTGCGGCAAACGCCGAACTGCGAATTCGTGAAAATCACGCCGCTTTGCGGTGCTACCATGGTCGGGTACACGGTTCCTGCTGGAGCCGTGTATTGCTGCATTTGGTGCTGTGATCGAGCACGCTGACCGCGGCAATACACGTCAAGCCCCAGCGCCGTACCACGAGACGTCTTACGCGAGAAGAGCGCGAGAACGCCCGCGAGACCCAGATAGACAGGAGCGCGACGATATGACCGATACGCAGGTCACCTGGCTCACCCAGGAGGCATTCGACCGGTTGAAGGCGGAGCTCGACCAGCTGATCGCCAACCGGCCCGTCATCGCCGCCGAGATCAACGACCGTCGTGAAGAGGGCGACCTCCGCGAGAACGGCGGCTACCACGCCGCCCGCGAGGAGCAGGGCCAGCAGGAGGCCCGGATCCGCCAGCTACAGGAACTGCTCAACAACGCCAAGGTCGGCGAGGCGCCCAAGCAGTCAGGTGTCGCGCTGCCCGGTTCGGTGGTCAAGGTCCAGTACGGCGACGACGAGAGCGACACCGAGACCTTCCTGATCGCCACCCGCCAAGAGGGCATCAGCGACGGCAAGCTCGAGGTGTACTCACCGAAGTCGCCGTTGGGCGAGGCGCTTCTCGACGCGAAAGTCGGCGATGTGCGCACCTACACGGTGCCCAGCGGCAGCACGGTCAAGGTGAAACTGCTCGAGGCCGAGCCGTATCACGCCTGACGGCACCCGCAGCTGAATTCGAGCCGTGGGCGGGGTGCGGTTTAGCATCCGCTCATGGCGCAGATCGCCGAGGACTTGTTCCTGTTGCTGCTCGACAACGCGTCGGCGCAACCGGTTCTTGACCGTCCGCGCCGAGAGCGGGTGCTGGCGGCCGCGGTGCTGCTCGACCTGGCCCTGGCCTGCCGGATCCGGCCGGCGGTCGACGGTGAGGCGGTCGAATCGGGCCGCCTGATCGCGTTGTCGACCCCGGGCGCGATGGACCCGGTCACAGAACCGGCGTTCCAGCTGTTGCAGCGTCGCCCGTTGCGGCCGAAGACGGCGGTCAAGCGGCTGGCCAGGCACACCGAGGGCCACATCGCCGGCCATCTGGAACGCACCGGTCAGATCCGACGTATCCCCCTGCCGAACAAAAGGTTCGGACACGAATTCGCGTGGCCGCTGACCAACCGCAACCGCGTCGGCCAGGCGCGGTCGGCACTGTTGTCGGCGCTGTTCGATCGCAGGCCGCCGAGTCCGCCCACTGCGGCGATCATCTCGCTGCTGCACGCGGTCGACGGCCTCGGTGCACTGCTGAGCCTCAACGACCGCGGGTGGCGGTGGGTGCACGCCCGAGCCGGCGAGATCGCGCTGGGCAGTTGGGTCGACGAGTCACCGACCGCGTTGCCCGAGATGAACCTCGCGGTCACAGCGTCGGCGCTGCGCCCGGTGCTGTCCTAGGCGCTAGCTCAACGCCTGCTCGAGGTCGGCCAGCAGATCCGCGACGTCTTCGATACCGACCGACAGCCGCACCAGATCGTCGGGGACCTCCAGTTGAGAACCCGCGGTCGACGCGTGAGTCATCGCTCCGGGGTGCTCGATCAGCGATTCGACACCACCCAATGATTCGGCAAGGATGAAAACCTTTGTGCGGGAACATAGTTTACGTGCAGCTTCCGCTCCCCCGCGCAGTCGCACGGACACCATGCCGCCGAAGCCGGTCATCTGTCGGGCCGCGACCTCGTGGCCCGGGTGCCCGGGCAGCCCCGGGTAGAGGACGGTCTCGATCGCAGGGTGTCCGTCGAGAAACTCGGCGATGACGGCCGCGTTGTCGCTGTGCCGCTGCATGCGGATCACCAGGGTCTTCAGACCGCGCAGGGTGAGGTAGGCGTCGAACGGGCCGGGCACCGCGCCCGCACCGTTCTGCAGGAATGCGAAAGCGGCGTCGAGTTCCTCGTCGTTGGTCAGCAGCGCACCGCCCACCACATCAGAGTGCCCGCCGATGTACTTGGTGGTGGAGTGCAGCACGATGTCGGCCCCCAGCAGCAGCGGCTGCTGCAGAGCAGGTGAGGCGAAGGTGTTGTCCACCAACACTTTCACGTTCGACGTCGCCGCGATCTGGGCGATCGCGGTGATATCGGCGATCGACAGCAGCGGGTTGGTCGGAGTCTCCACCAGGATCATCCGGGTGTTGGGCGTGATCGCCGCGCGCACCGCGTCGAGATCGGCGAGCGCAACGGCGGTGTAGTCGATGCCCCACTGGGTGAACACCTTGTCGATCAGCCGGAACGTCCCGCCGTATGCGTCGTCGGGCATCACGACGTGGTCTCCGGGCCGCAGAATCGCCCGCAACGCGCAATCGGTCGCCGCCATGCCCGAAGAGAACGCCCGGCCATAGGCGGCCGCCTCCACCGCGGCAAGGGAGGCCTCCAGCGCCGCGCGGGTGGGGTTGCCCGTTCTGGCGTACTCGTATCCCCCGCGCAGTCCGCCGACACCGTCCTGCGCGAACGTCGAACTGGCATAGATCGGTGCGTTGACGGCCCCGGTGGTCAGGTCGGGCCGGACGGCGTGGATGGCCCTGGTGGACAAACCCTGCGATTCGTGTGCAGACATCACCGCTCAGCCTAGCCACGACTGCGGTGCATGCCGACCGGGTAGACATGTCCCATGAATTCCGCGACACCCCTCGACGACATGCTCGAGCTGGATTCCCTGCTCTCACCCGAGGACATCGAGCTACGCCAGACCGTGCGCCGGTTCGGCGAACAACGGCTGCGACCGTTCATCGCCGAGTGGTTCGAGACCGGTCAGGTGCCGGTGCGCGAACTGGCCGCAGACTTCGGCAAGCTCGGGCTTCTGGGCATGCACCTGAAGGGTTACGGCTGCGGCGGATCGACCGCCACCGCCTACGGCCTGGTGTGCCAGGAGCTCGAGGCAGTGGACAGCGGGCTGCGCAGCCTGGTCTCGGTGCAGGGGTCGCTGGCGATGTTCGCGATTCACCGCTGGGGCAGCGAGGAGCAGCACAACCAGTGGCTGCCCGCGATGGCGGCCGGTGAGGCCATCGGGTGTTTCGGGCTGACCGAACCCGACTTCGGGTCCAATCCGGGCGGGATGCGCACGACCGCGAAGCGGGACGGATCGGACTGGGTCCTGCGCGGGTCGAAGATGTGGATCACCAACGGGTCGGTCGCCGATGTGGCGGTCGTGTGGGCGCGGACCGACGAGGGAGTGGCCGGCTTCCTCGTGCCGGCCGGCACGCCGGGATTCTCGGCGACCGACATGACGCACAAGTTGTCGTTGCGGGCCTCGGTCACCTCCGAGTTGCACCTCGACGACGTCCGGTTGCCCGCCGACGCGAAACTGCCGGAGGCGCGCGGATTGTCCGGGCCGCTCAGCTGCCTGTCGGAGGCCCGGTTCGGCATCGTGTTCGGCAGCGTCGGCGCCGCCAGAGACTGCCTGCAGACCGCCCTGGACTACGTCGGCACACGAGAGGTGTTCGACAAACCGCTGGCGGGCTACCAACTGACGCAGGCCAAGATCGCCGACATGGCAGTCGAACTCGGCAAGGCTCAACTTCTCGCTCTTCACCTCGGCAGGCTCAAAGACGAGGGCAAGATCAAGCCCGAGCAGGTCAGCCTCGGGAAGCTGAACAATGTCCGCGAGGCCATCCAGATCGCCCGTCAGTGTCGAACCTTGTTGGGCGCCAACGGGATCACCCTGGAGTATCCGGTAATTCGGCACGCCAACAACCTGGAGTCGGTGCTGACGTACGAGGGCACCTCGGAGGTGCACCAGTTGGTCATCGGAGAGGCGCTGACCGGCGTCAGCGCCTTCCGATGATCCGTTACTGCTGCGGGGTGACCTGAGGCGGCGGACCGGGCGGCAGGGGTTGCGGGTTCAGGTCGGCGACCTGACCACCGCTGAGCTTGCGATAGGCGTACACCTCGATGAGCGCCACCAGCGGAAGCGCGACAAGCAGACCGACGCCGCAGAGCAACGCCCCGACGAGCGTGATGGCGAAGACCGCCAGCAACGTCAGCAGCACCTGACCGAAGTTGTTCTTCGCGATGTCGAAGCTGGTCTTGATCGCGTCGATCGGCGAGAGGTTGCGGTCCAGCAGGGCGATCACGGTGAACATCGTGAAGATGGCCACGATGAATCCGGGGATGACGCACAGCGCAAAGCCGATCGAGGTCAACAGTCCGACGATCACGCTCGCGATGATGACGGCGCCGACGTTGCGCGGCTTGAAGAACGACCCGATGGTCACCGGCTGGCCGTTGGCGACTGCCAACATGCCGTTGTAGTAGGCGGATTGGATTATTCCGCCGACGACCAACGACACGATCCAACCGAGGATGGTGATCGCGATGCTGGCGGGACTGTCGACGTTGTACGAGAACGAGAATCCGTCGCCGTCGGACGAGTAACTCGTCGAACCCGGATCCACCATTGCCGATAGCGCGCTGAACACCGCTTGTACCGCGAAGACGATGATCCCGTAGACCAGCGTCGGGACGATCAGCGCGGCGGCGTTGGAAGTGAACTTGCCCCACGCCCACGAGAACGCCTCACCGACGCTATACCTCGGGGCGCCAGGGAATCCCGGCCCACCCGGCGGTGGATAACCACCTGCAGGCGGGTAACCGCCCTGCCCCGGTGGCGGATAACCGGCCCCCGGCGGGGGTGGCGGATACCCGCCCGGCGACGGAGGAGGTGGGTAACCCCCGGGCGGAGGCGGGGGCGGGTAACCCCCGGCCGGCGGCGGTGGCGGATACCCGCCGGGAGGTGGAGGCGGGTTGTTTCCCGGTGGCTGGGGTGGTTGATCAGTCATGTGACCTTCCCGGTTGACTACAACGGTATGCAGACGGTGCTGATGAGTTTATCCGCAATGGTCTGCCGTTTGGCGTCCCACAGCGGGAACAGATAACCGATATAACAGATCGCGGCGTCGACGATGTGGGCCAGTTGTCGCACGACCGACATGCCGAAACCGATTGGTTGTCCGGTCTTTTCGCTGACAACCTTGAACTTCAGGATCGACTTTCCGATGCTGGAACCGGTGGTTCCCTGGCGGTATCCGTAGTTCCAGATCACATATGCCAGAACGAGTATCGACGTAATGGTGACGGCCAGCTGGCCGATCGTGGAGGTGGTCGTCGCGCAGAACTCGCCGATTTCGTACTCGGAAACGTCGGTGATACATGCTGTTTCCTGGGTGCCGAGCAGCAGCGCGTAACCGATACCCCACAAGATGAAGATTGGGATCGAGTCGACCAGCCACGCCAACACGCGGGTGAACCATGACGTGTACGCCTCTTTCGGAAGCGACTGAAGCGGTTGCGCCGGAGGTGGATAACCGGCGGCGGCCGTCGGCGGCGGATTGCCGCCCCCCGGCGCGGGTGGTGGATAACCGCCGGGCGGTGGCGGCGGATAGTCTGCGGGCGGCTGATCGGTCATCGGACGACTCCAGTCTGCTTCTTAGCTGGGATCAAGCGTGCTTACATTACCGGAAAAGCGCTTTTGCGCAGGGTTTTCTACCCGGAAAGCGAATCGCCGGGATTCGGTGTGCGCCCGTCAACGAAGGACGATGGGCCGGGGTGTTTTGCCAGGCTTCGTGGGCCCGATGACGGTGAGGCGCTAGCGAACCCGGCGCTTGGATCCGTCGGACAGGAAACCGAGCAGGTCGTGGCGGGTCAGCACGCCGACGGGCTTACCCTCCTCGACCACCATCACCGCATCGCATTCGCGAAGTTCTTTCGCTGCGGCGCTGACCAGTTCGCCGGCCCCGATCAGCGGCAGCGGTGGGCTCATGTGGTCGGCCACCGCGTCAGCGAGCTTCGCCCGACCCTCGAACACCGCGGAAAGCAGTTCGCGCTCGGATACGCTGCCCGCGACCTCCCCGGCCATCACCGGCGGTTCGGCGCCGACGACGGGCATCTGCGAGACGCCGTATTCGCGCAGGATCCCGATGGCGTCGCGAACGGTCTCCGAGGGGTGAGTGTGCACCAGGTCGGGCAGCGCCCCCGATTTGCCGCGCAGCACTTCGCCGACGGTCGACTCCTCCACCGACCCGTCCATCCGGCTACGCAAGAAGCCGTACGACGACATCCAATCGTCGTTGAAAACCTTTGCGAGATAACCTCTTCCGCCGTCAGGCAACAGCACGACGACCAGTGCGTCCGGGCCGGCCTGCTCGGCCACCTTGTTGGCGGCCACCACTGCCATACCGCACGACCCACCGACGAGCAGCGCCTCTTCGCGAGCCAGCCTGCGCGTCATCTCGAACGAATCGGCATCCGACACCGCGATGATCTCGTCGGGCACCGCGGGGTCATAAGCCCTGGGCCAGAAGTCCTCGCCCACGCCCTCCACCAGATACGGCCGTCCGGAACCGCCGGAGTACACCGACCCCTCCGGATCGGCGCCGATGACGCGCACCTTGCCGCCAGACACTTCCTTCAGGTAGCGACCGGCCCCGGTGATGGTGCCACCGGTGCCCACACCCGCGACGAAATGCGTGACCTTGCCGTCCGTGTCGGCCCAGATCTCCGGGCCGGTGGTCTCGTAGTGCGACTCGGGCCCCATCGGATTGGAGTACTGGTCGGGCTTCCACGCACCGTCGATCTCTTCGACCAGCCGGTCGGAGACGCTGTAGTAGCTGTCGGGATGGTCGGGTGGCACAGCCGTGGGGCACACCACCACGTCGGCACCGTAGGCCCGCAGCACGTTTCGCTTGTCCTCGCCGACCTTGTCCGGGCACACGAATATGCACTTGTAGCCGCGCTGCTGGGCGATCAGAGCCAGCCCCACCCCGGTGTTCCCCGACGTCGGCTCGACGATCGTGCCGCCGGGCTTGAGTTCACCGCTGGCCTCGGCGGCGTCGATCATCTTGATCGCGATGCGGTCCTTGGAGCTGCCACCCGGGTTGAGGTACTCGACCTTGGCCGCGACTATGCCCGCGCCCGGGGGAACAACAGAGTTCAGCTGTACCAGGGGGGTATTGCCGATGAGCTCACTGATGTGCCGGGCGATGCGCATGACTCCATCGTGTCAGGCGGCTTCCGCCCCCACCAGGTGGGCTACCAGGTGGCCTCGCGAATGTAGTCACCGATCTGGCGCAACGAGCGTTTCGCCTCGGGCACGATGGGCGCCGCGATCTGGAACACGTGCATCTGCCCTGGCCAGACACGGACTTCGACCGGCACACCCGCGGCCGCCAGCCGGCGCGCGGCCTTGCGCGCATCGCTCACCAGCACCTCGGAGCCCGAGACGTGGATCAGCGTGCGGGGCAGCCCGGGTTCGATGTGGTCAAGCGGCTCGTAAACCTCTTCGGGCTGTCCGTCCTTTCGACCCCGCCGCGCCGCATCCTCGATCAGGTCGACGAGCGCGTGGAACGCCCGCGGCGGAAACATCGCGTCGGTGCGGATGTTCGGATGGTTGGCCCGCGCCTCGTTGTCGATCTCGAAGAGGGGCGACATCGTCACCATCGCGGCAGGTACCTCACCCTCGAGGCCTTCGCGCTGCAGGCGTTCGGCCAGGGCGAGCGCCAGGTAGCCACCCGCGGAGTCGCCGGCCAGGACGATCTGGTGGGGCTCATAACCGTGCAGGCGCAGCCACTGGTAGGCGTCGTAGCAGTCGTCGATCGCCATGCCGACGGAGTGCTTGGGGATCATCCGGTAGTTGACCACCAGCACCGGGCAGTCGGCGTAGCCCGACAGCGCCTGCACCAGGCGGCCGTGCGAGTTGACACCGCAGGTCAAGAATGCGCCGCCGTGCATATAGAGGATGACGCCGCGTTTGCCGTCGGCGGGCAGCACGCCGGGCGCCCGGACGAGTTGCGCGGTGCATTTCGGCAAAGAAATGGTGGCCCGAACGGTCCCGGGCGCCGGCCGCGCCGCTCGCGAGACGAAATCGATCAGACCCCAGGGCCACGGCAGCTTCGGCGCATAGCTTCCGATAGCCAGCGTGGGGCGAACAGTTAGCAGGGCCGCGAGCGATGCCAACCGGCCGCCCAGGCTCGGGCCGTCTTCGACGACCTCTACCGGCGCTCCGTCACTGACCGGGAACTTGCGCGGTTTACGCGCGTGAACAGGCGATACTCCGGGCCGGTGAACATGGCCGACCTTGCTCGGTGCGGTCATTACAACCACCCCCTCCGACGTTTCAAGCCGCCGTAGTGCTGAGTACGCCTAATTTTCTGGACGTGACTCGCGTCTTAGCTTGACACTCTACGTTCGTTTCAACAATCAGTGAGTCATATTCGATACCGGAGTTGATACCGCAATGTGACCCCTTAACGCTTCTCGCCACGCGGATAGCCCCGGAAAACCCACTTAAACTTGCCTGCGTGGGCACACCGCGACGGACGACCACCATCGCCTTCGCCACCGCGGCCACGCTCGGCTCGGTCGGTTCGGCCTACATCGGCGCGCGGAACCTGCTCATCGGGCAGGCCGACCAGGCCCGCCGCGTCATCCCGCAGGCGTGGGACATCCCGCCCCGCGCCGACGGTGTCTATGCGCCCGGCAGCGGCCCCGTCGAGCGCTGGCGCCGCGACGTGCCGTTCGACCTGCACCTGATGGTCTTCGGCGACTCCACCGCGACCGGCTATGGCGCCTTTACCGCCGAGGAGGTGCCCGGAGTCCTACTCGCGCGGGGTTTGGCCGAGGTCTCCGGAAAGCGGATCCGGCTGAGCACCAAGGCGATCGTCGGGGCGACGTCGAAGGGACTGTCGGGCCAGATCGACGCGATGTTCGTCGCGGGTCCCCCACCCGACGCCGCGGTCATCATGATCGGCGCCAACGACATCACCCGGCCCAACGCCATCCGTCCGTCGGCGCGCCGACTGGGAAAGGCGGTGCGCCGGTTGCGGGCCGCGGGCGCCGTCGTGGTGGTCGGCACCTGTCCGGACTTCGGCGTCATCACCGCGATACCGCAACCCTTGCGCGCGGTGACCCGCAGCCGCGGGCTGCGCCTGGCCCGCGCTCAGACGGCCGCCGTGCGAGCCGAAGGCGGGGTTCCCGTGCCGCTGGCCGACCTGCTGGCGCCCCACTTCCGGTCCACCCCCGACGTGCTGTTCTCTCCGGACATGTTCCATCCGTCCGGCGCCGGCTATGCGCTGGCGGCCAACCAACTGCTGCCCGCGCTGTGTAATGCGTTGAGCGACTGGCTCGGTGGCGCGGTCCCGGAGCTGCCGTGGCGTACGCGATCGGGTGAGGGCTTCGCGCTGCTGGCCCGCGTCGGTGGTCTGAGCAGGCTGTGGCGGCGTTCGACCGGGGTCCCCGCACCTGTGCTGGGTGGACTCCCCGGCCTCGGCGAGGGGAGGGGTCCCGCACCCGTCGCGGCGTCCGCGAGCTAGGTTCTCCTCATAGCCGTCAATGCGAGGAGACACCATGCCTGAAGCCGTCATTGTCGCGACCGCGCGGTCGCCGATCGGCCGCGCCGCAAAGGGTTCACTGGTCGACATCCGGCCCGACGACCTGGCCGCGCAGATGGTGCGCGCGGTGCTGGACAAGGTGCCCGCGCTGGATCCGCGCGAGATCGACGACCTGATCATGGGGTGCGGCCAGCCCGCCGGTGAGGCCGGCTTCAACATCGGCAGGGCGGTGGCCGTCCAGCTCGGTTACGACTTCCTGCCCGGGACGACGGTGAACCGCTACTGCTCGTCGTCGCTGCAGACCACGCGCATGGCCTTCCACGCCATCAAGGCCGGCGAGGGGCATGCGTTCATTTCGGCTGGCGTGGAGACGGTTTCGCGGTTCCCGAAAGGCACCGCGGACGGGTGGCCGGACAGCAAGAACCCGTTGTTCGCCGACGCGATGAGCCGCTCGGATGAGGCGGCCGCCGGTGCCGAGGAGTGGCGTGACCCCCGCGAGGACGGCTTGCTGCCCGACGTCTACATCGCGATGGGCCAGACCGCGGAGAACGTCGCGCTGTACACCGGCATCAGCCGAGAGGACCAGGACCACTGGGGTGTTCGGTCGCAGAACCGCGCCGAGGAGGCCATCAAGAACGGCTTCTTCGAGCGCGAGATCGTCCCGGTGACACTGCCCGACGGGACCGTGGTGTCCAAGGACGACGGTCCGCGCGCAGGCACCACCTACGAGAAGATCAGCCAACTCAAGCCGGTGTTCCGGCCGAACGGCACCATCACCGCCGGCAACGCGTGCCCGCTCAACGACGGCGCCGCGGCGGTGATCGTCATGTCGGACACCAAGGCCCGCGAACTGGGGCTCACGCCGCTGGCGCGTGTGGTCTCGACGGGGGTGAGCGGGCTGTCGCCGGAGATCATGGGTCTCGGCCCGATCGAGGCGACGCGCAAGGCGCTGGCCAACGCCGGGATGTCGATCGGCGATATCGACCTCTACGAGATCAACGAGGCGTTCGCCGTCCAGGTGCTCGGGTCGGCGCGCGAGCTGGGCATGGACGAGGACAAGCTCAACGTCTCGGGCGGCGCGATCGCCCTGGGCCATCCGTTCGGCATGACCGGCGCGCGGATCACCGCCACGCTGCTGAACAACCTGACCACCCACGACAAGACGTTCGGCCTCGAGACGATGTGCGTCGGCGGCGGCCAGGGCATGGCGATGGTGCTCGAGCGGCTGTCCTGACCCGCGGGGGCGGGTGCCGCCGACCGGCCGCAGCCGACCGGCCGACCGCAGCCCGTCGGCGTCTAGTGTGCAACCAGATCGCGAATTCGGCCGTTACGAGGCAATTTCGCGATCTGAGTGCACACTAGCGGCCCAGGCGCGCCGCACCCGGTTGACGATGTCGGCCGGATGGACGCCCGCGACAACGCGAATATGTGTCCAACCCCGGTGCGCGATGAACTCCGAGCGCACGATGTCGGCTCCGAGCCGCGACGGCAGCCGGTGCAATTCGCCGTCGTACTCCACCGCGATCATCACCTCGTCCCCCCAACCCATGTCCAAGCGGTAGCGGGCCCGCCCGAAGTCGTCATAGACGGGGATCTGCGTCCGCGGGCGCGGAAAACCGGCTCGTATGAGCAGCAGACGCAACCAGGTTTCGCGTGGCGACTCCGCGCCGGCGTCGTACAGGTCGAGAACAGGCAACACTCGTGGCACACCCGGAGATCCGCGGTGCCGTTCGACAAGCCCGGCGACGAGGTCACGGTCGAAACCAGTTGCATTGCCGAGCGCGTCGAGACGGGCCACCGCCTTGTCACCGCGGGTGAGCCGGGCGAGGTCGAACGCGGTGCGCTCCGGCGTCGTCACGGGCACGCCGGCCACAAGTTCCCATTCGTTGCGAGCCAGTCGATCTCGTCGCGTCACGATCCCTCGCGGCGCACGCGGGTTCGACCAGATGAGCTCGATCGGGGCATCGTCGGCGACGTACTGGGAACCGTGTAGCGCCGCAGCCGCGAGGCCGGCAACCACTGCGCGCCGGCGAGTCCACAACCAGGCGGCAATCGTTCGTTGCGACAAGTTCGGCACCACGCCGTCGTCGATGTAGACGCCGGGGAACAGGGCTTGATAGCGGGTCCGCAGTTGATGCTTGTTGGCGACATGGCCATCGCGCAACGCTTCGCTTCCGAGGAACGGCACCTCCATGGTCCGCAGTGAAGACCGGTGCTCGGACAGGAACAGCGTTTGCGGGTGCAGTGACGGCCGCGGTTGGGGATAACCAACGCAAACGACCGCGGTTGGGGACAACCAACGCAACAGAAAAGGCCCGGCACGTTTTCGTGCCGGGCCTCCTCGTCAGGCTGCTAGTCGCTGTTGAAATACGACAGCAGTCGCAGGATCTCGATGTACAGCCAGACCAGCGTGACGGTCAGGCCGAGCGCGACACCCCACGCCGCCTTCTCCGGCGCACCCGCGCGAATCATCTGGTCGGCCGCGTCGAAGTCGATCAGGAAGCTGAACGCCGCCAAGCCGATGCAGAGCAGCGAGAAGCCGATCGCGAGCATGCCGCCGTCGCGCAGGCCAAGGCCGGCGCCGCCGTTCAAACCGAAGATCGCCGCCAGGAAGTTGACGAGCATCAGGGCCAACACGCCGAACAGGCCGGCGACGATCATCCGCGTGAACTTCGGGGTCACCCGGATCGCGCCGGTCTTGTAGACCACGAGCATGCCGAAGAACACCCCGAGGGTGCCGACGATCGCCTGCGTGATCATCGCGTAGCCGCCGTTGGAGATGACGTTGGCGAACAAGAACGAGATCGCGCCCAGGAAGAGGCCCTCGAGCGCGGCGTAGCTGAGCACGATGGCCGGGTTGTCCTGCTTACGGCCGAACGTGGCGACCAGCACAAGAACCAGGCCGCCGATCGCGCCGACCATCGCCAGCGGCATTGCCAAGCCGAGGTTGACCGATGCGATGAAGTACGAGATGACGCCGACCGCGGTCAACAGCGCCAGCGTGACGCCGGTCTTGGTGACGACATCGTCGATGGTCATCGGGCGGGCAACGCCTGCCTGGCGCTGCTCCGGGTACTGCGTCACATAGGGGTCGGCGTGAACCGCCTGCGTACCGTAGCCGGCGGCCCCTGTACCGAACTGCGCATATCCGCCCTGCGACTTTGGCAGGGATCGAAATACGGGGTTGCTGGATTCCCGCACCGTGGGTTCCTCTCCTGATGATGTCGATCGTCAATCGGCGAACACACCGACAACGAATCATGTCCCTGGTCGGTTCCCGGCTGCGCCGATCAACTTTCCCAGCTGTTTCACAAGAAACCCTACCCAAAGCAATCGCAGGTCGGGCAACGTTCTACATTGCATACTCGTGGGCGAAAACGAGGATGTCCTAGTAACCGTTGACCGCGGGTTCGGCCTGATCACCCTCAACCGGCCCAAGGCCATCAACTCGCTGAACCACTCCATGGTCACCGCCATGGCGCACGCGCTGGCCGAATGGGCGCACGACGACGCCGTCACCGCCGTCGTGGTCGACGGCGCGGGCGAGCGCGGGCTGTGCGCGGGCGGCGACATCGTCGCGCTCTATCACAGCGCCAGGGCCGAGGGGCCTGCCAAAGGGCGTGAGGCGCGCGACTTCTGGTACGACGAATATCTGCTCAACGCCCAGATCGGCCGGTTCGGCAAACCGTATGTCGCCCTGATGGACGGCATCGTGATGGGTGGCGGCGTCGGGGTGAGCGCCCATGGCAGCGTGCGCGTCGTCACCGACACCACCAAGATGGCGATGCCCGAGGTCGGCATCGGCTTCGTCCCCGACGTCGGCGGCACCCTGATCCTTTCGCGCGCACCCGGACTGCTCGGCTACCACGCCGCGCTCACCGGCGCGAACTTCGACGGCGCCGACGCGATCGCGATGGGCTTCGCCGACCACTTCGTTCCGCACGACAAGCTCGAAGACTTCAAGGCCGCGATCCTGACCGACGGTATCGACGGTGCACTCGCGGCCCATGCCATCGAGCCCCCGCCGAGTAACCTTCTGCAGCAACGCGAATGGATCGACCGCTGTTATGCCGGTGAAACCGCCCTCGACATCGTCGCGGCCCTGCGCGCTGATGACGACGCCGCTGCCGGCGCGGCGGCCGACCTCATCGAGAGCCGCTCCCCCGTCTCGGTTTCCGTCACCCTCGAAGCGCTGCGCCGCGCCGCGAAACTCGACACACTCGAAGACGTGCTGCGCCAGGAGTACCGGACGTCGTGCGGGGCGCTGCGCTCCCACGACTTCGTCGAGGGCATCCGCGCCCAGGTTGTCGACAAGGACCGCAATCCGAAATGGTCGCCCGCCTCGTTGGCGGCGGTCACCACAGCCGACGTCGAGGACTACTTCGCGCCGGCCGATCGCGAACTGGAGTTCAAGAAATGAGCGACGAAACCAGCTTCTCCACCATCGTTGTCACGCGTGACGACCGTGTCGCGACCATCACGCTGAACCGGCCGAAGGCGCTCAATGCGCTCAACAGCCAGGTGATGGCCGAAGTCACCTCCGCGGCAGCAGAATTGGACAACGACCCGGCGATCGGCGCCATCATCATCACCGGCAACGATAAGGCGTTCGCCGCCGGAGCCGACATCAAGGAGATGGCGAGCCTGTCGTTCGCCGACGTCTTCGCAACCGACTTCTTCGCAGCCTGGGGCTCATTCGCAGCCACCCGCACCCCCACGATCGCGGCAGTCGCCGGCTACGCGCTCGGCGGCGGCTGCGAGTTGGCGATGATGTGCGATCTGCTGATCGCCGCCGACACCGCGAAATTCGGCCAGCCCGAGATCAAGCTCGGCGTGCTGCCCGGGATGGGCGGCTCGCAGCGGCTCACCCGCGCCATCGGCAAAGCCAAGGCGATGGACCTGATCCTCACCGGACGCAACATGGACGCCGAGGAGGCCGAACGTGCGGGCCTGGTGTCGCGGGTGGTGCCCGCCGACTCTCTGCTCGACGAGGCGAACGCGGTCGCCAAGACCATCGCCGGAATGTCGCTGTCGGCGTCGCGGATGGCCAAGGAGGCCGTCAACCGTGCTTTTGAATCGACACTGGCCGAGGGCCTTCTCTACGAGCGCAGGCTGTTCCACTCGGCGTTCGCGACCGAGGACCAGACCGAGGGCATGAACGCGTTCACCGAGAAGCGCCCACCGGCGTTCCGCCACCGTTAATCTGCGGGGGTGACCGACACCCGCGACGACACCGACACCACGGTCGACGAACCGACGGAAGAGCCGGTCGAGACATCCAAGGACACCCCGTGGTGGGTGCGCCACTACACCTTCACCGGCACCGCGCTGGGCCTGATCTTCCTGTGGCTGTCGATGACGCCGTCGTTGCTCCCGCGAGGTCCGCTGTTCCAGGGGCTGGTCAGCGGCGGCGCGGGCGCTTTCGGTTACGGCCTCGGGGTCTTCGTGGTGTGGCTCGTGCGCTACATGCGGTCCAAGGACACCAGCCCGCCGGCCCCGCGACAGGCCTGGATCGCGCTGGTGGTCATCGGCGTCATCGGCCAGATCCTGATGATCGTCTACTTCCACATCTGGCAGGACGAGGTCCGCGATCTCAACGGTGTTCCGCGCATGGGATTCTGGGATCACCCACTGACCGCCGTGCTGTCCATCGTGACGCTGTTCGTGCTCGTGGAGATCGGGCAGCTGATCGGCAGGCTCGTGCGCTTCCTGGTCCGGCAACTCGAACGCGTTGCACCGCCGAGGGTTTCGGCGGTCGTGGTGGTGATACTGCTCATCGCGCTCACCATCGCGCTCCTAAACGGCATCGTGGTGCGCTTCGCGATGACCACGATCAACAGCACGTTCGCGGCAGTCAACGACGAGACCGACCCAGATTTCGCCGCGCCCACATCACCGCTGCGGTCCGGCGGTCCCCAGTCGCTGGCCAGCTGGGAATCCCTTGGCCACCAAGGCCGTATCTTCGTGGCGGCGGGTCCGACGGTCGAGGAGCTGACGGAGTTCAACGGCCGGCCGGCTGTCGAACCCATCCGCGTCTACGCAGGTCTGCATTCCGCGGACGGCATCAAGGCGACCGCCGCACTGGCGGCCCAGGAGTTGTTGCGCACCGGCGGCTTGGACCGCGAAGTCGTCGCTGTGGCCACCACCACCGGCACCGGCTGGATCAACGAAGCGGAAGCCTCGGCGTTGGAATACATGTACAACGGCGACACCGCGATCGTGTCGATGCAGTACTCGTTCCTGCCGAGCTGGCTGTCGTTTCTCGTGGACAAGGAAAACGCGCGGCAGGCGGGCCAGGCGTTGTTCGAGGCCGTCGACGGGCTGATCCGGGAGATGCCCGAAGCGCAGCGGCCACGGTTGGTCGTCTTCGGGGAGAGCCTCGGATCGTTCGGCGGTGAAGCGCCGTTCCTCGCGCTCAACAACCTCATCGCCCGCACGGACGGCGCACTGTTCAGCGGTCCCACGTTCAACAACACGATCTGGACCCAGCTGACCCGCGACCGCGACCCGGATTCGCCGATGTGGCTGCCGATCTACGACAAGGGCGAGAACGTGCACTTCGCCGCCCGACCGGAAAACCTGGCCAGGCCGGACGACCCGTGGGGCTACCCGCGGGTGGTGTACCTGCAGCACGCGTCGGACCCGATCGCGTGGTTCAACCCCGATCTACTGTTCGCCGAACCGGATTGGCTCAAGGAGCCACGCGGATACGACGTCTCCGGCCGGATGCAGTGGATCCCGGTGGTGACGTTCCTCCAGGTGTCGGCGGACATGGCCGTGGCCGTCGACGTGCCCGACGGGCACGGCCACGTCTACGTCAAGGACGTGGCCAACGCGTGGGCGGCGATCCTGCAGCCGCCGGGCTGGACACCGGAGAAGACCCAACGGCTGCGGCCGCTGCTGAGCAGCGACGAGAAAGACTAGGCCAGAACGCTTTTCAACGCGTGATAGCCACCGATGACGTCGGTGGAACGATGCAGCCCCAGATCGAGCAGTGACGCCGCCGCCAGGCTGGAGGTGTAGCCCTCCGAACACAGCACCACCCACTCGACGTCGTCGTCGACGGCCTGGGGCAGCCGCGCCTCGCTGGTCGGGTCGCAACGCCACTCGAGCACGTTGCGTTCGATCACCAACGCCTCGGCCACCTCCCCCTCGCGGGCGCGCTGGGCTTGCGGACGGATGTCGACCAGGACCGCGCCGCGGTCCAATGCCGCGGGTACATCGGCCGCCGGCAACCTGTCCAGGCGGGCGCGGGCGTCGGTCAGGATTCGGTCGATGCGACTCGCCATATCACCCCTCCGGTGCGTCGGTCAGCTCGGTCCGGTTGCGGCGCAAGGTATTGCGCTGCGTCACCTCGTAATACGACATCGCGGTCAGCGGCGGCGAATAGGCGTGCACGCTCAACGTCGGCGTGACGGGGGCCGAGGTGTCACTTTCGGGTGCCCACACCACGTCATGCACCCACCCCAGCGGGAAGGCGGCCTGATCCCCGGCGCGCAACCGGCGACGCCGCAATGCCCCACCGTCCCAGCGGGTCTCGCGCAGCGCACCGGAGACCACGGTCAGCGCGCCGAGGGACCCGCCGTGGTCGTGCATCTCGGTCGACCGCTCGGGCACCCAGCTGATCAACCAGATGTCGAGCTCGTCGTCACCGGTTAGGCGGGTGAACCACCGTTCGTCACGTGGTGGTCCCCCGGCAGGTAGCAGGTGGTCGTAGCGACCGGTGAGCACGTCGTCGGCGCAGCGGTCGGTGGCGAGCAACAGATCGGGCAGCCGCAGCCGGGTCGGTGCGGACACTGCGGGCACGGGTGGGGGCAATACTGCAGGGGAGGCCATGAAAGCTCCAAGAAAACCGGAAACGGGCAGGGCGGGGCGCTAAGCCCAACAACACTCCTGGCGTCCGGTCGTCACGAGGGCAAGTCTGGCATGGCCCTGCCGGGACAACCCTGTCCGATACGGCCGCCCGCGAGTGCGCGGTCCGTCGTCGCAGGCCAGACGCGTGTTCGCCGGGTCGGCGGATAGATTCACCGTGAGCGCAACCTCGGCGATCGGTGCGGCCGGTGTCCGCCACGGGTGAGCCGTTGCCTAGATTGGCGGGCATGCGCATACGTCACGGTGTCGCGGCGGCCGCAGTGATGGCGGGTGTCGTCGCGGGATGCTCCTCGGGTACCGAAGACACCTCCGAACCACCGGCCGACAAGACCTCCGCGGAAACCAGCTCGGAGGAAACACCAACCGTGGCACCGGGTTCGGTCGCCGTCTCCCCTGGCGGTGTCACCACCGCGGTCGGCGCTCCCGCGGATTCGACGGAGGACGAGTACTTCAAGGCCTGCACCTCGGCCCGGCAGTGGATGGGCGAACAGGGCGGCGACCCGAAGTCACAGATCGAGCCCTACCTCGGCATGTTGCAGACCTCGGATTCGGCCGGGCCCGGTACGTACGACACACCGTGGACGCAGTTGCCGCCGCCGCGTCAGGCCGCGGTCATCGTCGCCGTGCAGGCGGCGGCCGACGGCCTCTGTGGCTGAAACCGGCGGCCAGAACCGGCGCGGGCGCGCGACAATGGCGGTATGGCTGGCAAGCGGGTCGCGCTGGCGCTGGGCAGCGGTGGCGCCCGCGGCTACGCCCACATCGGGGTGATCGAGGAACTACAGGACCGCGGCTACGAGATCGTCGGCGTCGCCGGATCGTCCATGGGCGCTCTCGTCGGTGGGCTGTACGCCGCGGGCAAGCTCGACGAGTTCTCCGACTGGGCGAAGTCGCTGACCCAGGGCGCCGTGCTCCGGCTTCTCGATCCCTCGATCACCGCCGCGGGGGTGCTGCGCGCGACCAAGATCCTCGACGCGGTTCGCGACATCCTCGGTGAGGCGCGGATCGAGGACCTCCCGATTCCCTATACGGCCGTCTCGACCGATCTCATCGCCGGCAAGTCGGTATGGCTGCAGCGGGGCCCGGTGGACGCCGCCATCCGCGCGTCGATCGCGATCCCGGGGGTGATCGCACCGCACGTGCTCGACGGCCGACTGCTGGCCGACGGCGGCATCCTCGAACCGCTGCCCATGGCGCCGATCGCGGCCGTCAACGCCGACCTCACCATCGCGGTGTCGCTGGCCGGCAGCGAGGCCGGCGGCGTGGAAGAACCCGCAGGACAAGGTCCGCGCGCGACCACCGAGTGGCTGGCCCGGGTGTGGCGCAGCACCACGTCGCTGTTCGAGTCGAATGCGATGCTGAACCGTTTCGGCGCCGGACCGGAGGACCTCCCGGTGAGCGGGGACAGCGAGCAGGAACTCGTCGACGCGACGAAAGAAGCGTCCGTGGTACCCAAGCTCGGCAGCTTCGAGGTGATGAACCGCACGATCGACATCGCGCAGGCCGCCCTCGCGCGCCACCAGCTGGCCGGCTACCCGCCCGACATGCTCATCGAGGTACCCCGTTCGGCGTGCCGGAGCCTCGAGTTCCACCGTGCCGCCGAAGTGATCGACATCGGTATCGAGTTGGCGGCGGCCGCGCTGGACGCATTCGACACCTTGCCCGAAACGCCCATAGCCGCCGAAGATTAGCGGCCGAGGTGCGCGGCTATCTGGGCGGCGACGCTGCGGCCCTGCCTTCGTCCCGCGTGCGCCGAAGGGGTCCGGCACGCGGGATCGAGCGGGTTGGCGCCGAACGCCGCCAACGACTCGTCGTCGGCGAACACGCCGGAAGCGTTGCGCGCGGCGACCTCGTCCCTGGCGCCCGCCCCGAACGGTGACGGCGACGACAGGCCCTGGGGGATCAGGGCGACCACGACATCGCAGTCGTCGGCCACGGCCAGGTTGACGGTGCTACCGACACCGCCGTCCATGAAGCGGCGCGAGCCGATGGTGACCGGCGGCCAGACGCCGGGTACCGCGCAACTGGCCGCGACCGCGTCGACCAGCGGGACGCCCGAGGTGCGGTCGAACGCGACCAGTTCCCCGGTCTCGGTGTCGATGGCGGTGATGCGCAGGTCGCGGTCGGGCCAGTCGTGCGACGGCAGTCGCTGCTCGATCACCTTTCGGCGCACCTCTTCGGTGACGGTGTCGGCGGCCAGCGCGATCGCACCGATCCGCTGCAGTTTCTCGGTTTTCGAGCCGGGAGCGGTCATCGCGTCGAGGAACATCTGGGTGATCGTCTCGATCCCCGCGCCGGGGTTGATCTCCGACGATGTCGCCTCGGTCTGCCGGTCGAACAACGCGGGCAGGCCCAGCCCGCTCACCAATTGCGCTGCGACGGTGGAACCCGCAGATGTGCCGACCAGAACGTCGGAGGCCAACAACGCATCGGCGGTGGCGGGCGACTCGTCGGCAATACCGGTCAGGATGCCGGTCTCCCACGCGATCCCCGCCACGCCCCCGCCGGCCAGTACCAGTGCACGTCTCGTCACACCCCGTGAGTGTGCCAGGCGACCGGCGACGCTCGTGCGGCCCCCGACGCTACGCGAGTCCCTGCGCCGCCCGGCCGCTGATCAACGGCAGGTCGAGATACGTTGCGATGCCGGGCTCGGCGGCGCACACCGCGGGCACCGAGTTCACGCAGTGCGCAGCGGTGCCGACGATGCCGTACTCCGGGCCCTCTCCGCCAACGGCCGACTGGAAGCCCTTGACGACGATGTTGACATCCGGGTTGCCGCGGACCTCCATCTCGTACCGCTGACCTTCGGGGCCGAACGTCCAAGCGGGATCGAGGTTTTCCTCGCCCATCAGCCAGTTCACAGTGACTCGCACGACCGGTTCTTCGTCGACGAGGGCCTCCCAGTGGAACTTTCGGCCCGCGACCTGTCCCGGCTCGATGACGCCGATCGGTGATTCGATCGGCGCCGTGGCGACCGCGATCTCCTGAGCGGAACGGACTTTCGGGTCGGCACGGAAACCCACCTTGTCGACGATCATCTTCACCGCCTGGATGAAGCCGCCGTCGAGCAGCTTCTGCATCGGGCCGCTGAGCGCCTTCTCCGGAACCTCACCGAAGCCCATCACATGCCGCACGACGTCGGGGGCTTCGTAGGTGCGAAGGTCGGAATACTCCTCGGCCCGAACGAATGTCACGCCGGTCGAGAAGGCGGAGAACAGAAGCGGAAACTTCTCGCTGATCCCCCCCGGCGCGATGCCGGTACCGTGCAGCGTGGCATTCCCCGCGATCGCCGCCTCTTGAAGAGGGGCGCCCTGCCGGCCGGAGGGATACACCCATCCGACCGGGGTGACGACGTTCTTACCGGAGCGCAACAGCGCCGCCACCTCATCCGGATTGGGCAACAGCGGTGAGTAGATCACCGCATCGGCGTCGAGGGCGAGGATGTCGTCGAGGCTGTTGGTCGCGGTCACCCCCACCGGCGCGGTGCCGATGATCTCGCCGACGTCTTTGCCTGCCTTCCCCGGCGAGTGCACCCAGCATCCGACGAGCTCGAGGTCGGGATGTTCGAGCACACCCTTGATCGCTGCGACGCCGACGCCACCGGTCGCCCACTGCACCACCCGCAGGCCCATACCGACTCCTTCACCACGAAACTAGAACACGTTCTACTCTTGCAGGTCTACACCACATCCCCTCCCGCGCGGGTCACAATGGCCGCGATGACCGCGATCAAGATCGGGTTCGGTGTGCTGGGACCGCTGCAGATGACAGTCGACAGCGCACCGGTCGCGCTGGGCACCCCCAAACAACGGGCGGTGCTGGCCGTACTCGTGATGAATCGCAATCGGGCGGTCTCCACCGACGCGTTGATCACCGCGGCGTGGGAGCAGTGGCCCCCGGCCGAAGCCAGGGCCAGCCTGCATTCCTACATCTCGAACCTGCGCAAGCTGCTGAGCAACTCGGGCGCCGATCCGAGGTCGGTCTTGGTCAACGCGCCACCGGGGTACCGGCTCGACGTCGACGACGCCGCGTGCGACCTCGGTCGTTTCGTCGCCGAGAAAGCCGCCGGTGTGCAGGCCGCCGCAGCGGGCCAGTTCGAGCAGGCGAGCCACCATCTGCGCACTGCACTCGTCGAGTGGCGCGGACCCGTACTCGACGATCTACGCGATTTCCAGTTCGTCGATGCATACGCCACCGCTCTCACCGAAGACAAACTGACCGCCCACACCGCACACGCTGAGGCCGAGATCGCCTGTGGGCGGGCGTATTCCGTCATTGCGGAACTCGAGGGCCTGGTCAGCGCACATCCGTACCGCGAGCCGCTGTGGGCCCAGCTGATCACCGCCTACTACCTTGCCGAGCGGCAGTCCGACGCCCTCGATGCCTATCAGCGGCTGAAGGCCACGCTCGCCGACGATCTGGGCATAGACCCGGGCCCGACAGTGCGTGCGCTGCACGAGCGGATCCTGCGCCAGCAGCCCCTCGATGTTCGAAAGGCCGCGCAGACCACCGCCGTCCACACCATCGGCGAGATCGCGGCGAGGACTTCGATCGCCCCATCGTCCGCGATGGCGGCTCTGCACTCGGCGAGCGGCCAGATTCATCGGCTCACGGCCACGGCGACGCGGATCGGACGGTTGGCCGACAACGACCTCGTGCTCGCCGGCAGCAGCGTGAGCCGCCACCACGCCGTGATCATCGACACCGGAACCAGCTTCGTGATCACCGACCTGCGCTCGGCGAACGGGGTCGACGTCCGCGGTGAGCGGATCCGGGGCACCGCGATGCTCGGCGACGGCGACTCCGTCCGCATCTGCGACCACGAGTTCACGTTCCGGATAGAGCCGCATCCGGCCTGATGCCGGATTAGGGTGTTTTCGCCGGCTACCGAACCGCCCGAGGAGCATCCGATGACCGACCCCGAACGGGGGGAATCCCGTGTGGGTTCCCAGATCGGCCCCTATCGGCTGCGCCGGTTACTGGGCAAGGGCGGGATGGGTGAGGTATACGAAGCCGAGGACACCGTCAAGGACCGAATCGTCGCGCTGAAGCTGTTACCCGAATCGGCCTCCAACGATCCCGTCTTCCGCAAGCGGCTACGGCGCGAAGCACACTCAGCGGGCCGGCTGCAGGAACCCCACGTGGTGCCGATCCACGACTACGGCGAAGTCGACGGCATGCTCTATGTCGACATGCGGATGATCGACGGTACCGATCTGCGCAAGGTGCTCAAGAACTACGGCCCGATGACACCCGCGCGTGCGGTGGCCATCATCAAACAGATCGCATCGGCTCTGGACGCCGCGCACGAGAGCGGCATCATGCACCGAGACGTCAAGCCCGAGAACATCATTCTGACCCGCGATGACTTCGCCTATCTCGTCGACTTCGGCATCGCCAACGCCGCCACCGACGAGAAGCTCACCGAACTGGGCACCGCGGTCGGCACGTACGCGTACATGGCGCCGGAACGCTTCACCAACGACGAGGTGACCTACCGCGCGGACATCTATGCGTTGACTTGTGTTCTGCACGAATGCCTTACCGGCTCGCAGCCGTTTCCGGGCGACAGCGTCACCGTCGTCATCACCGCGCACCTGATGCAACCTGTCCCGAAACCCAGCCAGCAACGGCCCGGTATCCCGACGGCGTTCGACGCGGTGATCGCCCGCGGTATGGCCAAGAAACCCGAGGACCGGTATGCGAGCGCAGGCGATCTGGCGGCGGCGGCGAATGACGCACTGACACAGCGAGATCAGGACCAAGCCGCTACCATCCTGCAGCGCAGCGAGGCCGCGGGTACGGCTCCGCCGCCGCCGCCCGCGTGGTACCAGACGCCGCCGCCGACCCCGCCGCCCACACCGCCGGGTGCCCATCCGGCCGCTTTCCACACGCCACCGCCGCCCGGGGGCGGTCCGCCGAGCGGTCCGATGGGCGCGCCCGGCCAGCCGAGCGGACCCCCGAGCGGGCCCATGTGGGCCGCACCCGCGCCGACGGGGCCTCGGCCTGCGGGTGCCCCGCGCAAAGGCACGCCGTGGCTGCCGATCGCCGCGGCGATCGCCGTGTTCGTCGTGGCGCTCGGCGCGGTGGGGATTTGGTTCCTGGTCAAACCCGATGACACGCCGTCAGCGTCGACAACCACGACGACCGCGCCGTCACCGACCACCGAGCGCACCACGAGGCGGCCCCCGCGCACGACGACGCCTTCACCGACTCCGGACTCGGCCGACGCCAAACTGCTCGGGCTGCTGCCGCGCGGGTACGACGACGGCGTCTGCCAACCCGTACGTCCACCCGCCCCCGGCGCACTGGCGACGGTCGATTGCGGCGCGGCAGCACCCCAGGGCGGCCCCGCGAACGCGCGTTACTCGCTGTTCGCCGACCAGCCGGCTCTGGACAAGGCCTTCGACGACTCCGTCGCCGCCAACCAGGAGCTGGTGCGATGCCCGAACAGCGGCGCGGATTCGCCGACCACCTGGCACTACACCGAAACACCGGACGAGGTCGAAGGTCGCATCGCCTGCGGTGTCTTCAACGGCAACCAGGACCTGTCGTGGACCATCAACGACAATCTCCTGCTGGGCGATGCCCAAAGCGACAACCTCGTCGACCTGCACAACTGGTGGTTGAAGTACGCCTGAACCGTCCACCAGGGCCGCTTCAAGAATCCTTCAAGGGCGCTGTCCGACTCTGATGTCAGCCCGGGGCCACCCGGAACCGACATTCACAGGAGTCACGATGATCGCTTCACACCGTTTCGCCAAGTCCGGCACCGTCTCTCGCCTGCACCGGTGGACCGGCACCGTGCTCGCCGCAGGTGCGCTCGGAGTGGCCGCCGTCGCGGGTTCGGGCACCGCCGCCGCGCTCAGCTCCGAAGATGACATGTTCCTGTCCGAGATCAGCGCCGACGGCATCGCCTACGACACCCCCAAGGCCGCGATCGGCACCGCACACGACGTCTGCTCGAGGCTGGACGGGGGCGCGGATCCCGTCGACCTCGGTCTGGAGATCCTCGACGACACCGACCTGACCGTCGACCAGGTCGCGACGTTCGTGGTCGCCTCCGTCGACCACTACTGCCCCCGGCACGTCGTGCTCTTCGGGTGATCCCTCGACAAGGCGGGGCCCGCTGCGGCGGCGCCCCGCCGTCGTCGGCCTAGACAGGTCGCGCGCTGTATGTTTCTGTAACCCGCAGCGCTGCGAAAGGACTGAAGAATGTCGACCACCAGAAGCAACAGGGTCTTCGTCGTAGGTGTCGGTATGACGAAGTTCGAGAAGCCGGGCCGCCGTGAAGGTTGGGACTACCCCCAGATGGCCAAGGAGTCGGGCACCAAGGCGCTCGACGATGCCGGCATCGACTACTCCGAAGTACAGCAGGGGTTCGTCGGCTACGTCGCCGGCGACTCCACGTCGGGCAACCGGGCGCTCTATGAACTCGGCCTGACGGGCATTCCGATCGCCAACGTCAACAACAACTGCTCGACCGGTTCCACCGCGCTGTTCCTTGCCGCGCAGACGATCCGCGGCGGGCTCGCCGACTGCGTCATCGCTCTCGGTTTCGAGAAGATGCAGCCCGGCTCCCTCAAGGGCGGCCACGACGATCGTGAATCCCCGATGGCCAAGCACGTCGCGGCGATGGCCGAGATCGACGAGTTCGGCTTCCCCGTCGCGCCGTGGATGTTCGGCGCCGCGGGTCGCGAGCACATGCGCCAGCATGGAAGCACCGCAGAGCATTTCGCGAAGATCGGGTACAAGAACCACAAGCATTCGGTGAACAATCCGTATGCGCAGTTCCAGGAGGAATACAGCCTGGACGACGTCCTGGCCGCGAAAATGATCTCCGATCCGCTGACCAAGCTGCAGTGCTCGCCCACGTCGGACGGGTCCGGTGCGGCGATCGTGGTGAGCGAGGACTTCGTCGACAAGCACGGCCTGGCGGGCCAAGCGGTGGAGATCGTCGGCCAGGCGATGACCACCGATTTCCAGTCCAGCTTCGACGGCAGCGCCAAGAACCTCATCGGCTACGACATGAATGTCAAAGCCGCGCAGCAGGTTTACGACCAGTCGGGGCTTGGGCCGGCCGACTTCCAGGTGATCGAGCTGCACGACTGCTTCTCGGCCAACGAGCTACTGCTCTACGAGGCGCTCGGGCTGTGCGGTGAGGGCGAGGCGCCCAAGCTCATCGACAACAACGAGACCACCTACGGCGGCCGTTGGGTGGTCAACCCCTCGGGTGGGCTGATCTCCAAGGGGCACCCGCTCGGAGCGACGGGTCTCGCGCAGTGTGCGGAGCTGACGTGGCAGTTGCGCGGCATGGCCGACAAGCGCCAGGTCGATGACGTCACCGCCGCCCTGCAGCACAACATCGGGCTGGGCGGTGCCGCGGTTGTGACCGCTTACCAGCGCGCCGAGCGCTGATAGGGGATCATGGACCGCATGCGGACCACAGGAATCCTCGCCGGAGTCGCCGCCGTCACGTGTGCGACGATCGCCCTGCCTGCGGGTGTCGCATGGGCCGATGACCAGGAATCGGCGCAGGAGGTCATCAGCAAGCTGCAGGACCAGGGGTACAACGTGACCATCGACAAGATCGGCACGGCCCCGCTGTCCGACTGCGTGGTCACCAGCGTGCGCAATCCCCAGGAGTTCACCCAGTTGGTGCCGCTGCTCGGCGGTAATCAGGACGGTGTGCTGTTCCCCGTGACCATCAGCAAGCCGATCTCGGTGTCGCTGGACTGCAGCGGTCGCTAGACATTTCGGTGCGGCCGGTTGCGATACCCGCGACCGACCACACCGAAACCGCCCCATCAGCGCGAGCAATCCGCGGTGACGGTGATCGTGCGCTGGGCCACCACCTGGATCAGATCGTCGCCGCGTCGCACCAATTCGGTTCGCTCACGGGCATTTCGGACATCGGTGATGACGCACTCGTCGAGGGGTGCACTCCCGATGCGGTTGACCTTGACGTCGAAGCCTTGTGCCTCGAGTGTGGCGATGGTCAGTTCAGCCGATTCGGCCGCCGACGCGATGGCGGCCGGCGTCAGGATCGCACCGCATGCCACTGCGGCGAGCCCGACCATTGTCAACAGTATTGCGCGCATCTCGCGCTCCCTTCGTGACCTGAAGGCCCCGGTGGCCGTCAGGTGGTACGACGGGAAAGCCGCGACGAAGGTTCAACGCAATCTGCGGAGGCGCGATGTGCGGCCCGCGACTTAAGCGGTGACCGGCTCCAGCTCGCGCGCCTCGGGAGCCACGATCGGATCCGTCGCGACGAACTCCGAATACAACAGCGGCATCGATGCGTTTATGGCGAACGTCGACACCCCGCCCGCGTAGTCGGCCACATACAGCCGGCCACCGTGCGAGTCGACGGCCACACAGGACGGCCGGCCGTCGACGGTGATGGTGTCGACGATCTGCAGGGTGAGCGTGCACAGCACCGCGACGTGGTCATAATCGACGATGTAGGCCCTGCTCTTGTCTTCACCCATCACCAGTTGGGTTGGGGCGCCGCCGATCTCGATGACGTCGGTGACGCGTCCCGAGGAGAACTCGATCAGGTGCACGACGCCGCCGCGGGTTCGGTCCGAGCTGAGGACGAACGCGGCGCCGTCGGCGAGGGCGATGTCGCGAATCGGCGCACCGATCCGCACCGCGCCGCCGACCCGCCCGGTCTCGAGTTCGACGGTCAGGACCGCGCTGCCACGCGCATCGGTGGTGGCGACGTAGAGCCGCGTTCCGCTCGGGTCGATCGCGAGGGCATCGATGCCGATGCCGGCGCCGGTCGCGATGTCGATGGTGCCCATGCGGTCGGCGGGGATGTCGATCACCGCGACGTCGATGTGCCCGTCACCGGTTCGGCCAGCATAGACGCGCTTGCCGTCGGGGCTCACGACCAGCGCCGTGATGTTGTCGGCCAGCGGGTACGACGCGATCACCGATTTCGTGGCGGTGTCCACGACGCTGACCTCGTCCTTGTGGGTCCAGGACGACGTGCTCACGTAGGCCCGGTCGTCGTGGACTGCCACCGAGAACGGCTCGCCGTGAACCGCGACGATGGCCTCGGCGGCGAGGGTGCGGGCATTGAGCACCGCCACGCTGTCGTCGCCCGGATGCGTCACCACGGTCGTACCAATGCCGGTTGTGGCGATATCACCGATCGGCCCCCGGCTCAGCTTCACCGCACCCAACGGGGTGGGCGCATGTTCAGGCATCAAAAAGTCAACCATCGTTATTCGGTACCTCCGCCGGCATGGCGTGCACCGGCCCTAGATTCCAAGTCGTAACGCGCCAAAACGGCGCGGTCTGAACCGAGTTTAGCGACGAAATCCGACATCCCATGGCGGCGCGAAAAGCGACACCTGAATCAACCTGCGAACCTCTCAGACACCGCTTAGAAAAACGCGCGTTACCCGATTGTTACCAAATTCCCGCGACCGGAGGAAGGCTATTGACCTGTGTGAATACCGCTGCCGCAAGGCCTTCGGAATATTGTGGCCGATCGCACGTATAAAGGTTTCTTACCTTTCGTCGTCAAAGTGAGCGGTAGATCACAGGCCGACACGACAGCAAACAGACAACAGGCGCCACGACCGTCACAAAGCGGTGTGTCTAGCCCACCAGCCGCAGCCTGGGTCTGCGGGGCGGCGACGGCGGTTCCACGCGGACCAGGGGAATCAGCGCCTCGGGATCACACAGCGCGAGAACCCGGGACACGGCGTTGCCGGGCAGCACGCGCCACGGCACGCCGGCCCGCAGCAGCCGGGCGTTGAGGGCGTGAAGGGCGGCGACCCCGTCGAACGCAAAGAAGTCCAGACAGGAGAGATCCAGCGTGACGTGCCGCGCGTCCGCGATCGTCTCGGTGACGACGGACGCGAACTCCTTGGCGTTGGCGGCATCGACTTCACCGGTCACCGACACGACGATGTGCCCCGGCGCCCCGATTGCACTCATACCGGCGGCGACGGACAGCGTGTGCCTGGGCTGCAACGACGGGCGCGAGATCGCCGCGACGGACATTTCCGGTTCCCGACCGCGTCCGCTACGGCTGCCTGGTTCCGCGCTCGGCGCAGATACCGGGTTGCGTGCTGTCGACGCCCGGGAAGGTTCCGCCCATGCCTGCACTCGCTTTCTGCGGTGGAAGTCAGCGATGCGTCCTTTACCCGCCTGTGCGGCCGGTCAAACACGAATCAGGCAGAAGTCGCGAAAGGCTCCTGCGAGGCGAGCGGGCAATCGTCGAATTCGAGCTGCACTCGGGTACCGGACGCCGAGCGCTCGATCGTGGCCCGATCGGACAGGGCGCGCATCAGCTCGATGCCGCGGCCGCGGGTGTTCGGCTTGCCGTCGGGCTCTTTCTCCAGCCAGGCTCCGTGGTCGGAGATGGTCGCGACCAGACGCCGGTCTCCGGCGTCGTAACGGGCCGTCACCGACATGGTTCCGGCTTGTCCAGCCTGGACATACGCGAATTCAGCGGCGTTGGTCAAGGCTTCATTCACAGCCAGCAATATGTCGCTGAGGCGATCGGCGTCGAGATCGAAATTCGTCCCGAGCCAATGCTTGAAGGCACCGCGGAACTCCGCAACGGTGTGCGCGTCCGCGGGGCCGTTGCTCGAGAAGCCGAGTTCTGACGGAGCATTCATGGTCCTGTGTGGTTACCCCGTCCGGTCCGAGCTCACGCAGTGAGGTTGTCGAGCGCCGCGTCCAACGAGGAGAACAGGTCGATCAGATCGGCGATCCCCGTGATTTTCAAGGGCCGGCTGGTGGCGGAACCGTCCGCGACGACGGCGAACCGCGTCGCGGTGCCATCGGTCTGGTTGTGGGTCTCCATCAGCACCTGCATGCCCGCGGACCCCAGGAACTCCACGCTGGTCAAGTCGACGATCAAGCCCACCGGATCCTTGCCCAACGCCGCCTGAACGGCGTCCCGCAGCTGCGGCGCCGTGAGCATGTCGAGATCACCGGAGGCGGCGACGACAGCGACGCGTCCCACCCAGTTCTCGGTACAAAGTTGTCCGTCCAAGCCTCACCTCTTGTTTGGCAACCACCGTAGCGGTCATTCCGATCAACGAGGCTGCAGTCTTAACCCGCAATAGGGTATCGACTCCACGGTACCGATACCTAAACGGGGACCCATCCGCGCCGGTCAGCAGGTCAAAACCCGATGTGGCTACCCGGGCGGGCGCGCCGCGTCCACCAGCTGCGCCGCGATCAGATGCAACGGAGTGTTCTTCTCCTGAGAGAGGCTGACCAGGAGGTTG
This sequence comes from Mycolicibacterium novocastrense, assembly GCF_001570485.1. Classification (GTDB taxonomy): domain Bacteria; phylum Actinomycetota; class Actinomycetes; order Mycobacteriales; family Mycobacteriaceae; genus Mycobacterium; species Mycobacterium novocastrense. The sequence continues at coordinate 95,044 of NZ_BCTA01000021.1, read as the reverse complement.
AAGGCGGCGGGCGCGTCGACGCCGAAGCGCTCCATGATCATGCCTTTGGCCTGACCGATGATGTCGCGCGATGCCAGAGCGGTCTGGAACTGGTCGTCACGGCGCGCGGTCGCCAAACCGATCGCCGCGTGCGCCGCCACCGCCAGCGCCAGGTCCTCGAGCTGCGGGGTGAACGCGCAGGATGGCCAGGCTGGAACGCACCGGGGTGATCTCGAGGGCGCGTCCGATGAACTCGACCCACCGGTCCTCGTTCCGGAAATCGCTGATCCGCACCGTCGTGGATGGCGTCGATGCAGGGGCCCTGCTGAAGCTCCTCCTGCAGGGTGTCGAGGTTCTTGGGCGCCGGACCCGTGGCAGCGACCGAGCGCACCCGCCGGCTTTTCGGGTCCACCAGCGAAATCCCCGCGTGGTGCACATTCGGCAGGATGCGCACCGCCGTCGCCGTCACCTCGTCGACGAGATTGTCGACGTCCATGTCCGCGCTCTTCTGGCTGTGCAGGCTTCGTGCCAGGCGTGCGATCTCGTCGTGGAGACCCCCGCGCGTGTCCGTCATGTCTCACCCCACACAATGGTTCCCCGGCCATCGTATGACCGAACCCTGTCAGGGGCGGGCGCCTCCGAGGATGCGCACCAGGTCGGGCTTCATCGCCTGAAGCTGCGAACCCCAATAGGCCCAGGTGTGCGTCCCGTCGGTCGGGAAGTTGAACACCGCATTTCGTCCACCGGCCGCGAGGTACTTGCGCTGGAACTCTTTATTCGTCGACAGCGTGATGTTCTCGAGGAACTGCGCGCTGTACTGCGCACCGAAATTCGCCCCGTCGTCGAGTTCGGAGGTCGCGCCGTTTCCGCAGTAAACCCACAGCGCGGTGTTGTTGGCCACCAGCGTGTTGACGTTGACCATCGGGTCGTTGCGGCGCCATGCCGGGTCCGACGTCGGGCCCCACATATGGGCCGCGCTGTAACCGCCCGCATCCTTCATCGAGAAGCCGATCAGCGTGGGCCACAGACCGCTCGACGGGTTCAGGTAGCCCGACAGTGATCCGGCGAAGATGAACTGCCGCGGGTGCCATACAGCAAGGGTCAGCGCCGCGCTACCCGACATCGAAAGCCCCACAACGGCGTTGCCGATCGGCGCCTGCCCCCGGTTGGCCGCCAACCACGCGGGCAGTTCCTGAGTCAGGAATGTCTCCCATTTGTAGGTCACGGTGCCCGCGCTTCCGACCGCAGGCTGATACCAGTCGGTGTAGAAGCTGGCCTGTCCGCCCACGGGCATGACGACCGAGATCCCGGACTCGTAGAACCACTCGAACGCACCGGTGTTGATGTCCCAACCGTTGGCATCCTCTTGCGCGCGCAGTCCGTCGAGCAGATACACCGAGTGCGGACCACCGCCCTGGAACTGCACCCGGATGTTTCGGCCCATCGACGCAGACGGCACCTCGAGCGTCTCGACCGGCAGCCCGTCACGTGAATACGCATCGGCCGCCGGCGCTTGGATTCCAACGCACACCACCAGCGCGAACAACACAGCCCCGAGTCTGCGCACAGACGATTCCACGCGGGCAAGCTAGCAACTCCCAGCCGGCATGCTCAGCGTGCCACGCAGCACTTGACCAGCTTGTTACCAAACTCAGCCAGTGCCGCGGGGGATCAACAGCCGAGTTCGCTGACGCTGAGGCTGACGATGTCCACTGCGGCTTGAATCGACACGCCGAGTTCCTCGCGCACCATCAACATCGAGTCGGCGGCGGGCACACCACGCGCCGCATTGGCGCAGACCTTGTTCCCCGTGGCGATCAACTGGTCCGCCGAGAGGAAGACGTACTGCTGCTGAAGCTTGCGCACGAACTCCGCCTGATCGGCCGCCGCGGGTGCGGCGAAGGCGACCGCGGTGGCGGTAGTACCGATGAGCAGTCCGATAATGCGTCGCACAAAAATCCCCTCCGAAAGGTCAGCAGTGTCCGCGGCGCACCGGGAATCGGCCGAGCGCCCACAAGCGCGAAACCCCGACATGCGCGCCGTCTGGATGGCACCCCATCCACATTGACGGATGCGTCATAACGTACCCGTTGTTAGGCGGACGAATCATTTACGCCATCGATAGATCACGTTTCGATAACGGCTTGATCAAGTGATCGCCGTCTCAGACCTCGGCATCCGCGCAGGTAACTCCCGTGCATGGCGGCGCCCCGGGCGTGTGCGTGAGCAGTCGATACTTGCCTGTCATTTTTTGCTGGCATACGGTCATAACGCCGATGACGTAACTGATGTGATTCGATGATTTTGTTCGGTGGTGACAACGCAGGTGACCATTCGCGACCGGGACGCAGTCCCGGAGGAGCGGACAGCTGGCTTGAAAGAGTCAGCAGTGCAACCAGATTCGTGGACGAATCATCTCCGCTCGCCGAATGAGGGCGATGCCATCGCAATGCATCGTCTGGTGGCCGAGACCGAAGTGCTCGATCTGAACTCCACGTACACCTACCTGTTGATGGCCACGGACTTTGCTAGTACGTCCATCGTCGCGGAGAAGGACGGCGACATCTGCGGGCTGATCACCGGCTACCATCCGCCGGCACGCCCCGAGGTCCTCTTCGTCTGGCAGGTGGCCGTCTCGACGTCTGCGCGGGGCACGGGCCTGGCAAGCGCCATGCTCGACGGCCTCGTTGACCGTGTTCGCGCGAACCGCCGAGGTCATCCGGTCACCGTGGAAGCCACAGTGGCGCCGAGCAACTCGGCTTCGCGTGCGTTCTTCGGCGCTTTCGCTCGGCGACACGGGGTGCCCCTCATCGAGGAGCCCCGCTTCACCGCCGCACACCTGGCGGCCGATCAGTCCCACGAGGACGAGCCGACTGTGCGAATCGGACCCATCACCACACCTTTGGCCGACTGACCCCTCAGAAAGGACACATGTCTACGCCAGCAACACTCCCCCGTCCCGACGAATCCGACCTCCCCGAGGTCTATAACTCCGTCGAATCGGAAGTGCGCAGTTACTGCCGCGGGTGGCCGACCACCATGGCCGTGGCCCAGGGATCGTGGTTGACCGACACCTCCGGTCGGCGCTACCTCGACTTCTTCGCGGGAGCCGGCGCACTGAACTACGGCCACAACAACCCGGAACTGAAACGGCCGTTGATCGAATACCTGACCAACGACAACATCGTGCATTCGCTCGATATGGCGACGGCGGCCAAGACGGAGTTCCTGCAGAACTTCGAGCAGCTCATCCTCAAGCCCCGCAATCTCGACTACAAGGTGCAGTTCCCCGGGCCGACCGGCGCGAACGCCGTCGAATCAGCGCTCAAGCTGGCCCGCAAAGTCACCGGTCGGGAATCGATCATCAACTTCACCAACGCATTTCACGGCATGACCCTGGGCGCGTTGTCGGTCACCGGTAACTCGATGAAGCGGGCCGGCGCCGGTATTCCGCTGGTGCACGCCACACCGATGCCCTACGACAACTACTTCGGCGGCGTCACCGAGGACTTCCACTGGTTCGAGCGGGTGCTCGACGACTCGGGCGGTGGGCTCAACCATCCGGCCGCGGTGATCGTCGAAACCGTGCAGGGCGAGGGCGGTCTCAACGTCGCGCGGATGGAGTGGTTGCAGGCGCTCGCCGAGTTGTGCAGCCGCCGCGAAATCCTGTTGATCGTCGACGATGTGCAGATGGGCTGCGGGCGAACCGGCCGGTTCTTCAGCTTCGAGGAGGCCGGCATCGTCCCCGACATCGTCACGCTGTCCAAGTCGATCAGTGGGTACGGTCTTCCGATGGCACTGACCTTGTTCCGCAGGGACCTGGACGTGTGGACGCCCGGCGAGCACAACGGCACCTTCCGGGGCCACAACCCGGCATTCGTCACCGCCAGCAAGGCGCTCGAGATCTTCTGGCAAACCGAGACATTCAGTGACGACACGACCGCCAAGGGGCAGCAGATCCGGGACCGGCTGGAAACCATCGCCGACAAGTACCCGGGCGTCACCGCGCGCGGACGGGGCATGGCGCAGGGACTCAAGTTCGAAGATGCGCCGATAGCGTCGGCCGTGTGCCGCGCGGCATTCGAACGCGGGGTGCTCATGGAGACCAGCGGGCCCTCGGACGAGGTCGTCAAACTGCTCCCGCCGCTGACCACTTCCGAGTCGGATCTCGATGCGGGCATCGACATCCTGGCCGATTCGGTGGCCGCCACGCTTTCCTGACCACCTCACGCCGAAAGGAGCACGCCGTGATCGTGCGCACCACTGACGAGATCACCGGGACCGACCGCGACGTGTCGGCCAAGGACTGGAGATCCAAGCGAATCATCCTGGCGGGTGACGGCGTCGGTTTCTCCTTCCACGAGACCACGATCAACGCGAACTCCGTCAACGAGTTCCACTACCGCCACCATGTCGAAGCGGTGTGGGTGGTCGAGGGCACCGGCACGCTCACCAACCACGAGACCGGTGAGGAACACCCGCTTGCGCCCGGCACCATGTATCTGCTCGACGGCCATGAACGCCACCGCGTCACATGCGATACTCAGCTGCGGATGCTGTGTGTATTCAACCCTCCCGTGACCGGCCAAGAGGTCCACGACGAGACCGGTGCCTACCCTCCTCCGGCGGTGCAAGCAAGTTGAGCGACAACAGATTTACCGACACCAGGGACCGATATCCCACGCGGCTGACGGAACCGAGCGATCCGATTCCGCGCGAGGAGCCCACGGTGTGGGGCCAGGAGTCGGCCGGTCCGCTGTTCGAGACCGACCTGCAGTCGATCGAGGCGAACGGATACCTGGTGCAGCGTTCGGCAGTGGACGACAACTGGCTGTCGACACTGCGCGGCGAGCTCAACAACATCGGCGCCAAGGCCGACCCGGAAGATCCGCGGATCATCCGCGAGCCCGGGGGCAGCATCCGGTCGGTGTTCCAGCCTCACCTCTTCAGCGATGTCATCGCCGAGGTGGTCACCCTCGACACCGTGTTGCCCGTGGCCCGTCAACTGTTGGGCAGTGACGTCTACCTGCACCAGGCCCGGATCAACCTGATGCCGGGATTCACCGGGACCGGGTTCTACTGGCATTCCGATTTCGAGACCTGGCACGCCGAGGACGGCATGCCGGCCATGCGCGCCGTGTCGTGTTCGATCTCGCTGACCGACAACTTCCCCTACAACGGCTCCCTGATGGTGATGCCGGGTTCACACAAGACGTTCTACCCCTGCGTCGGGGCGACCCCGCGCAACAACCACACCTCTTCCCTGGTCAAGCAGGAGATCGGCGTCCCGAGCCAGGCCACGCTCACCGAGGCCGCCGCCCGCTACGGCATCGACCAGATCACCGGGCCTGCCGGCACCGCGCTGTGGTTCGACTCGAACGTGATGCACGGGTCGGGCTCGAACATCACCCCGTTCCCCCGCTCGAATGTCTTTCTGGTCTTCAACTCCGTCGAGAACCAGCTCGTGGCGCCCTACCGAGCCGAGACTCCCAGGCCCGAATACCTGGCGGCCAGGGACAGCCAACCGTTCAACATTCCGTCACTGGTGCAGTGAGCGTGACGCTGGCCGCCCGGTAGCGGTGGCCGCGCGTCGCCTCCTCGATGGCGGCCCAACGCATCCGGCGTCACCCGTTTGCTCACCTACCTCTTGGTACCTCGGCCCGCCTCCGCTGGTCGCGCAAGCCTCCGGCTCGGGGCGCCGGCCGCCCGCCGCTCTTCGCAAACTGGACAGCGGCGCGACGCTCCTCCATCGTCCATCCGACCGAAGCGGCGCGCGCGCTCCTCACGACTCATCAGCGGAAAGTGTCAGCAACCCACAGCCCACGCGGGATCTATTTGCCAAATCGCTTGCTTCACCCGTGCTGACCTGAAGGACGCGTACGCGTCAGCGAAGGCCTCGCAACGCTTTCACGATCTCTTTCAAGCCTTTCAAAGCCGTCTTAGCAGGTAGTTGCCTGGCATTGGCGGCCCAGCCGACCGATAGCAGCAATCCATCTGGGTAGAACACTTGGGGCGACTTGCCTTCGGTATCGACGCGGGCGTAGGTTGCTATCCGTAACATGCGCGCAAACCAGGGAGGGGCTCATAAGGGGCAGCGCCAAGAAGTATGTGACGACCGGGGTGGCACTTGTGGGGGCAGGTGTCATCGCCGCCGGTCCGATCGCACCGGCACCAGCGAATATCCCGGCGGAGGGCAGATCGCACGACGTGGCACTGATGGCCGCGAACACCAGCGAGATCCAACGACAGTTCGAAGCGCAACGGGCTTTGCTGGAAACATTCGCACCCGGTGCTGCGCTGGAGGACTTCATCGAGGGCACCCTCGCCGCGTTCAACCGGCCCGGTGGGGAAGCCGTCAACGACTACGACCCGGTCACCGGCTTCGACAGCGTGGGACGCATCGGTCAGGGATTCGCCGCATCCGCGCTGCGGATCGGGTCCACCGCGCTCGCGCCTCTACGCCTGATCGAACTCGCGCAGGCCATCAGCGAGGGCGACGGCACCGAGGCCTTCGAGGCATTCGTGAAGAACATCGTCGACGCGCCGCTGTGGGCGATCGACCCCGCGCTGTTCGCCTTGCGTGACGCGCTGCCGGCACCGCTCGGCGGGCCGGACGGACTCGTCGCAACGATTCGTAACCAGCTGTACAGGCTCACCCTCGAGATCAACGAGGGTTTGCAGGACCCGGGGGCGCTGGTGCAGCGCTTCGTCAACGGGACCATCGAGGCGTTCGAGCAGCCCGGTCCCGTCGAGTACGACGCGGTCGAGGGACCGATCGAAGGGTTCTCGCGCGTCACCGAGGGTGTGATCGCCTCGACACTGCGGCTCGCCGCCGCCACCGTGCTCGGTCCGGTGGGCGTGGTTCAGGTGGCGGCCGCGGTCGCCCAGGGCGACACCGAAGCAGCGCTCGACGCGGTGGAGAACATCGTCGACGGCCCGCTGTGGGTGGCCGACCCGGCGCTCTACGGACTGCGCGATGCGCTGCCGGCGCCGATCGGCGGACCGGGCAACCTGGTCGAGAACTTCCGCAATGGACTGTGGAGCGCGACCGAGCGGATCAACGGCGCGATTGAAGACGTCGTCGTTCGCGCCGATGCCCCGGCAGGCCCGGAGGTCACCACCTTGGTGACGGGCAACCCACGTGTCGCCCGCCTTGCAGCGGACGCACCGGAAGCCTCGCTGCAGGAAGAGCCGGCCGCGAAGAACGAAACCGGCCCGAAGCCGGCCTCCGAACAGCCGAAGCCCGTCAAGCAGGAGAACCGGCGTCTCACCGGCCTGCTGCCCAAGAACTTGCTCCCAAAGAGGCAGCCGTCGGCTCGCGACCTGGTGAGGAATTCGTTGAACTTCTCCCCTGGCGCCAAGACCGGTACGCAGGCCGCGACGGGTGAAGGCGCGAAAGTGGACGTGGACATCGACGTTTCGAAGAAGACCGATGCGGCGGGCGCCGCGCCGACTGGCACGACACAGGGCACCACACCCGGTGACAACGGCGCCGGCGGCAACGACGGCGGAAACAAGCCGAACTCGGACAACAACAAGTAACACTTCACCCAATCGGCAGCCCCGGGGCGATGACGCGCCCGGGCTGTCGACCGTTTTCACTGAACCAACGGAAACGGTGCTCCCGCTCAATTACTTTGGCTGATGTGGAACCACCCCACAGCTACGTACGGGACACTTCGGCGTCGGTGGTGCACCACGGGGACTACCTCAATCGCGACGACCGCCGGCCGCTCTGCGGTCTCGCGCTCACCAGCGCTACGTTGCTTGGCGATGCCGCGGGCGACGCGGTGATCTGCCCTGAGTGCGAAGCCAAACTGGCGCAATACCACGCCGCTTGGTGGCGTGAGCGGGCCCTGGCCGTCGAGGCCGAGCTCGAAGAGCTCCGCATCAAGTACGGCCAGCTGACCGGACATGCCGAGGAAACGCAGGAGCCCAGCCCCCCACGTACGCAGACAACGGAGAGCCCAACCACCGAAGAAGAGCCGGCGTCGCTGCTGGGGCGCGCGCGGGTGGAACTTCTGGGACTCTGCCGGCAATGCGACGGGGTCGTGCCCTACTGGCGGCTGAAAACCACCATGCAGGCGTTCAGCGACCAGCTCAGCCCCGACGAGCGGGTCCTGCTCGCCCAGGAGATCGGCGCCGACGGGTCGCTGATCCGTTGGTGCACAACAGAAGTCGTCAACCTCGGATGGCAGGTGACCAACAGCCCGGTTCAGGAGGAAGCCGAGGCCATGTGGGACGCCTGGACCCATGATGCGTACCAGACACCCAAGAAGAACAAGTGGCGCCTGGGCCGGTCCCGGTCCCGGGACGCCAGTTGACGTCGGCTCCCCACCCCAACCTGAGGCCGCTCTATCTTCTGGCGGACAGTCAGCTGCTGTTCTGGAGGCAACACGAGCGTCTGCTGCTCGAGCCGGCGGTCGACGATATCGCCCGAGAAGCACCGCTGAGCGCCGCATACATCGGCGCGTCCAACGGTGATCGCCCCGAGTTCTACGACATCTTCGAAGCCGCCATGGACGCCGTCGGAATCGCCGACCTCCACATGGTCGACTCGTCTTTCGGCCAGGACGACCGCGCCTTTCTCGAGCGAGCCCGCGTGATCGTCCTCGCGGGCGGTGATGTGCGCATCGGCTGGAACGTCTTCGAGAGCACCGGCATGGCGGATGTGATCCGGACTCGCTTTACCCAAGGAGCCGTCCTGGTCGGCATTTCCGCCGGCGCGATCCAACTCGGCCGCTACGGCATCGTCGAAAGAGCGGAGTCGGTCGCACCGGAGCTGCTCGACGTGTTCGGGCTCGTCCCCGCGATCATCGACACACACGACGAACATTCCGGCTGGTCCCGGTTGTCGGGAGCAATCGATGCGCTGCAGGGAGCCGCTACCGGAATCGGTATCCCCTCCGGGGGCGGAATCATCGTGCACGACGACGCCACCGTCGAGCCACTGCGCCACCCTGCGCACGAACTCCGTTACGAGGAGGCAGGTGTCGTGCACTCCCTGTTGTGCCCCGCCGACGATTGAACGCTATTTGAAATAGGGGTCGAGCAACGTCGACCAGGCTTGGTCGAGTTGTTCCCACTCCGCTTGGCATCCCGACGCCCGATCCTCGGGCAGTTCACCGCTGGTGACGAGGTCCGCGTTGGCCTTGGGGTCTGAGCCGTAGATCCAGCACTCGAGGTTGTACATGCGGGTCTCGTCCAATGAGTGTTCGTCGGCGAAATCGTCCGCGCTCAGTACCGTGTTCTGCGCACCCGAGGCGCCGAACGCCCGCGCGAAGTCCTTCACTGCCTGGACCGACTCGGGATCGGCCCGGCCGTCCTCGCCCGGCGCCAAGAGCACGAACGCGGCAAGCTGGTCTGCCACATCCTCCTCACGCCCGGTGACGGGAAGGTCGTAGATGCTGATCGCCATGTGCCCGACTTCGTGATAAAACGTCGCGTACTCGGAATTGAGCGCCGACGCCGTGGGATCGGCATCACCGGCTTCGGTGAACACCCGCTGCGCCCAGTCGGCATCCTCGTAACAAAGGGTGATCGTGTTGTCGTCCGCGCTCCAAAAGGCATTGGGCTGATCGCACTGCGAACCGCGCAGGGAAATGTTGTGGGGCAGCCTGAGCGTCTCGTTGATATCGTTCGCGAGTTCTTCGAGCAGTTGACCGTTCTGCATGATGTTGCGCCCGTTGGTCGCTTCGGGCGTGGTGGCCATGTCATAGAAGACGATCATCTCGCCGTCGGCGGGTGCGTTGGGGTCCGGTGCGGGATCGGGATTCTGGTCAGCCGACGATGCTTGGGAGGTAGGCGATTTCGACGCGTTGTGGGCCTCCGCCGCCTCCCCTCCAGAGCCTCCGCATCCCACCACCAGCAATCCCGCGGCGACCAGAGGCAGGACTCGCGACGGCGTCACCCCACGCACGGGCTCTCGTGATGACTCGTATGTCGTCATGAACGGCTTTCCTTTCCTCGGCCGGCGAGCGCGGGACGGCTGCGCTGATCGTATGACCGGCGCTCGCAGAATGGGGGCCAGTCGGCCCGGGCAGGTCAGCCCTCGGTGACCTTGGCCTCGTACTCGGGGCAGAACGCTGCCGTCGCCGCACCGACGAGCACACCCGCGTCATGTGGATCGAGATGCTCTGCGAGCCCGGCGATCTCGCCCTCCAGAGTCGCGCCGTTGGCCCAGTCCGTACACACGCCCTTGCCTGCGGCGATCATGTTGTCGGGAGTGGCACCCGGCCAGGTCACGCCCGCCTCGCCGAGCACATTCAGGTAGGCGTCCTCGGGGCTGGCGGCCGCCAGCGGTGCGAGGAAAAAGGCGGAGGCTGCTAAACCGGCGAAAATGGTGCCGGCGGATATTGCTTTCATGGCGTTTCTTTCGGTCGTCGAAATGGATACGGCGAATCGTGGCACGGCCGGATAGATCACGGAGTGATTTCGCGAAATGGCTACATACGAAATGCGGATTTCACACGTAGCCGACCCTTCCCGGGTTCCGCCCAATCCGGTGAGCAGTGGATACCGGTGCTATGCCGGGCGCTTGAGCTGGCCAAACCATACCGGATGGAATGGAGGTAACCCCCATTCGATGACCTACGTGTCAGCGTCGCAATTAGTCGGGAACTTCCGGAATTTCAATTGCTTCGTGCCTGCTCGACTTCCGGTGCGATTAGCCGAATCACGCAAGTGTGGAGAATGCTTCGGCGATCGGGATATCGCCGTTGTTGAACTCGACGGTGCGTCCGACAGTGCTGTCGTCGGCCAAGCAGGCAGCGGCCACGAGCGCGACGTCTTCACGGGAGACTTCGCCTCCGACGGCATCGGGACCGACGGCGATCCGTCCGGTGGACGGCTGCAGGGTGAGGCGGCCCGGCCCCAGTATCGTCCATTGCAGACCATTGGCCCGCAGATGCGCATCGGCAGCGGCCTTGGCCTCGGCATAGTGAAAAAACGAATTATCCTTGGGCACACCGTGATCGGGACTCGCACCGAAGTACGACACCATGATGAATCGGCCAACCCCCGCACGTTCGGCGGCATCGATGATGCGGATGGCGGCGTCGCGGTCCACCGCGTAGGTACGCGTCGGGTTGCCGCCGCCCGCGCCGGCGGCGAACACCACCGCGTCGTGTCCCGCGATGATTTCGGTCAGGGCTTCGACGTCCAGGGCCTCGATATCGCCCACCAGTGGCTGGGCCCCGGTCACCATCACCTCTTCGGAGTGATCCGGGTTGCGGAACACCGAGGTCACCTCGTCTCCACGCTCACTGAGGATCCGGGACAGGTGCAGGGCCACCTTGCCGTGGCCACCGAAGATCAGGACGCGAGCCATACCTCCAACGTAGCCTCTCCGGACATATTCCTTGACAGGAATATGTCATGGGTCCTAGCGTCGAACCGTGCAGTCGACGGTCTTCGGAGCTCTCGCCGAACCAAGCCGCCTGAAGATCGTCGAATTGTTGCGCGCTGGGCCGCTTTCGGTCGGCGAGATCGCCGAGGCACTCGAAATCCGCCAGCCGCAGGTCAGTAAGCACCTTCGGGTGCTGGGTGATTCGGGGATCGTCGCCGGCCAGGCCCTGGCTCGGCGGCGGATCTACCACCTGGAGGCCGCACCGTTCGAGGACATCGGCCGCTGGGCCGAGTCCTTCGCACAACTCTGGGAGACCCGCCTCGATTCGCTGGGCAGGTATCTCGAGTCCATCAGTGAACGCACTGACGACTGACCGCTGCACCGCCTGACCGCCCGATCGACACCAGGAGGACTCACCATGCTGATGCAGATGTTCAAGAAGACCAAGAAGCTGAACCTCGAACGCTCGTACCGCGCCCCGATCGAAACCGTTTGGCAGGCTTGGACGAATCCCGACATGGTGCGGGAGTGGTGGGGCCCGGAGAAGACGTTCGTGCCGGAATGTGAGATCGATTTGGTGGTCGGCGGGAGGATCCACATCGTCATGGAGGCCGGTGAGGCCATGGGCAAGTACCAGGGCACCCGCTGGCCGATGAGCGGCACGTTCACCCGCGTCGAGGAACCCTCGCGCCTGACCTATGACGCGCGGTCGTGGACCGAGGGCGAGGAGGAAGGATCGACGATTAAGCACGTCAACGATGTCATCCTCACCGAGAGAGACGGGATGACAGTCGTCCAACTCAACGTCACGATCACCAACATCGGCACGAAGGCCAAGATGGCCGCGTTCGGGATGAAGTGGGGCTACAAGGCTGCGCTGGACAAGCTCGAGAAGTACCTGTCAGGGCGGTGACGACGCCGCCACGCGCCCGCTCACACGGTGAAGTGTGATTTGTAGATCTGGCCGTGCACGCCGACGGTGCGGTCGACGACCTGGGAGACAACGAAATCCGATGCAGCCGACAGGTAGGCGTACGCGGTCGCACGGTCCATCCCCTTGTCGTTCTGCAGGAAGTCCAGCGCGTTGACAACGGCCCGCCGCATCGCGATGTTCAGATCGCTGCTGTTACCTCCGGTCGCCCCGTCGGGATCCGACAATCCTATTGGCAGCCAGGCGGATTCGGTCTCGGCGAACGGATAGTGGTATGCGACCGAGGGCGCATCACCGGATCCGGGCTTACAGACCGTCAGGCGGTAGGTGCCGCGCAGTGAGCCTTCCATTGCGGTGAGCGCCACTTCGCCGTCCCCCATCGCCATGTGCGGATCGCCGACGTAGAACAGGGCACCCTCTGCGAAGACCGGAAGGTACAGCGTGGAACCCTCGCCCAGCAGCCGGATGTCGATGTTGCCGCCGGCGACGGTGGGTGGGATCGAATTCGCCGTCGGCGCAGTCATATCCCGGTCCTGTGAGAAGGCGACACCCATCAGGTCCATGAACGGTGACAGGGGAACCGCACCCGCGCGTCACCGTAAGACATGACGCCGTGACCGTCCTCCACGGCGGTGAAGGTGGAGACATTGCCGTACTCGAGCGGGTTTGCGTTGGGCCTGCGGTCGGTGGCGACGGGCGGCATCACTTCTTCGATGCTGATGCCATCCGGCGCAGTTCCGTCGGCCTTGCGAGCAAGCGCGCCTTTACCGTGCCGACTCGAAACCACTCCATACGGCACCCGCGGGATGGCCTGCAGCGTCTCAATTTTCAGCACATCACCGGGTTGAGCGCCTTCGACGAATACTGGGCCGGTCACCACATGCGGACCGTCCTTGTCAAAGTCGCGCGGTGTGCGGTTGTATTCGGATGCGACCGCTATGGCGTCCTGCAGGACATCGGATTCCTTGACTCCCTTGCCGCCGAAGTACTCGACGGGATTGCGGCCCTGATCCTCGAGGATGCCTTCGTGGGAGACGGTGTCCACGGTGATGGTCTGCTCCGAGCGCATCCGAATCACCGGCGCGGCATGCACGGTGGGCACGTAACCCCACAGCACTTGATCGGGCGCCGACTGCAGATAGTGGTCGCCGGCGATGTCGCCGTGGTCGGGTTGGAGGATCTCGAAGCGGCCGGGCGTCGCGCCGGTCGCCGCAGGGGTGTCGTCCGTCGCACAGGCGGCCGCGACGGCGGTGATGCCCGCCCCGGCCCCGACCGCTGCCACCGCGCGCACGAAATCGCGTCGTCCGATCCCCCTGGTGAGGGTTTCGGCAGCGGCTGCGGCGAACGACTCATTCATTTAGATGACCTCCGGGTTGTCGGTCGCCCGAAGCTATCCATGCGGTGTTGCCGGGATGTTGCCGTCAGGTTCGAAGCCGTTGACGTCCACGCGCGGCGCCGGTCGGGCGCCGATCCCGACTGAGCCGAAACGAAACCGCCCGATCCCGAGCCGACTAACGTCACAGAGGTCGGGTGTGCAAGGAGGTGTCGGATGCGCGGTCAGCGTTTCATCCTCTCGGTGGCGGGCGTGATCACCGCCGCGACCATCGGGGCGTCGGCCGTCGTGCACGCCTCACCCCCTCTGCCGAGCCCCGATCAAGCCAGTGCGGAGTGGACGATCACCGATGGCTACCTCGTGAAGCAGATCGGGTGCACGCCCGATACGCCGGGAGAGCCGGTCTCGATCTCATGCGATCCGCCGGGCTTCGTTCCGGCCGTCGGCGGGACGGGAATGATCCACGATGCCGATCCCGCCCTCGGCGGACAGTTCTCGGCCCGCTGGATCCCCTCACCCGGCTTCTGGGACGTCGAGTACCAGTTCTGCTGAGCCGGCTCGGCCGTAGCAGTCCCGCTGGGACCCCTGGCTGCTCGGCGCCTTGGCGTTCGTTCGCGTTTCAATCAGTAGAGTTATGGGCAACCATCCGCATGATGCGCGAACACTCGCCGCGCCACGAGATCGATTTAGCTCAAAGCGAACTCGTGGGCCGCGTAGCGATGCTTTCATAAGCAAACAACTGCAGCGGCGTCTGCACGACATAGGGGGTCTGCGGCATGCCACCGCCGGACGACGAGGAGCGTTCGACGTCGGTCGTGGTCGTCGGCAATCAGCGAGTCGTGTACGCGGGCATCCTGTCGTGGTTGAGGCGCAGCCACCCACACACCGAGATCATCGGCCATTTCACCAGTCCAGCGGAGTTCGCCGCGGCATATCGGAAGGCCACCCCGGGACTCGTCGTGTTGTTCGACCTGCCCTGCGACGGCGGTGGTCCGGACCTCGCTGCGCTGCGCGAGATCTGCAACGCCGGCCATCGTGTCGTCGTCTACACCTGTTCGGTCAACGACGACGTCGTCGCCGCCACACTGGATGCGGGGGCGGTCGGCTGTATCGCCAAACACGAACCCGAACACGTGCTGGCGGCCGCCATCGACGCCGCCCACCACGGCCGCCCGCACGTGCCCCCGACGCTGCACGGCGGCCGCCGCAAGGCCCGCCCGCAGCTGACTCGCCGAGAACAACAGGTGCTGATCGCCTGGTTTCAGACCGAGAACAAGAATGCGGTGGCCGAGCGGCTGTACATCGAGCCCTCCACCGTCGCGACCCACCTGCAGCGGGTGCGGGCGAAATATGCGGCGGTCGGCCGGCCGGCGCCGACCAAGGCGGCTCTAGTCGCCCGAGCGATCCAGGACGACATCCTGTCCGTCGACGATCTCTGAGTCGTACCCTCGCAAATGTCATCTGAACAGATGAACTAACTAACTTTGTGCTGCCAGCTCGCTAACAGTTGCGTTAATAATTCTCAATCCGCGCGCGCGACGTTTACGTCGGCAATCAGGGCGGGGTGGTCCAAACCAGCTACGGAAGGCACGAGCATGAAGAGGATGATCGCGGCGGGAACGTTGGCGCTGGGAGGGCTGCTGGCCCTCGGTGTCGGCGTGGCGCACGCCGACGAAGTACAGGTGGAGGGCGGCTACTCGACGCTCGAAGCCTGCAATGTGGACGGTCCGAACGTCGAGATCGCCCAGGGCGACGCCAACTACGGGCACTGGGATTGCCGTCAGGGCGGCGACGGCCTCTGGTACGTCTGGCTGAGCAGCTGATGCCCTCTCAGATCAGCGGTCCGGCGGAGGTGTCGGACCGCTGATGAATTCGGCAAGGGTGGCGTTACGGGTCGGGGCCGTCGCCTTCTCGCTCGGGGTAGCGGGTTTGGTCGGCACCTGCGGCATGGGGTCGGCGTTCGCCGACGACGGAGGGCAGTCGTCCTCGAGTTCATCGGCGGGGTCTTCATCCGGGTCCTCGAGCTCGTCGGGGTCGGCGAGCTCGTCATCTGGGTCGACGGGATCGACGGGCACATCGTCGGGATCGACGGGCACATCGTCGGGGGCGACGAATTCGTCCTCGCCCACAGACCCGGGTTCGGAGTCGTCGAGCGGTTCGTCGACGTCGACTGTCTCGGGCACAAAGCCGAGAACGTCCGTCGGCGCCGGACGGTCGACCGTCAAGTCCAGCCCCGACGCCTCCGAGACACGGTCCACGAAAAAATCGACAACCGAGCGGCAGTCCTCGGATTCGTCCGCCACGCAGTCGGCGGCCGAGTCGTCGAGCGGGGCCACCACGGCTGAGACCGCCTCGACGCCAGTCGACGGCGTAGTCGACGGCCCATCGACCAGTCCCCCTGAGCTGGTTGACACTTCGGCGCCACCGGCCGACCTGATCGAGCGGGAGCAAAAGAAGAATCGATCGGACCGAGTGCCCACCGAGTCCTCGGTGATCGCGCAGAAGCCCACCGCGAGCGCTGTCAGCGTGACGGGCGTGAGCCGACCGGACAGCGAGATCAGCGCTCGATCCCTCGCACACGTAACCGACTCCGGCGCAGCCGATCTCACGACTTCAGGCGAAACCGCCGGCGTCGATACCATAAGCGAAGCGAGCACGGGCACGCTGGTGATCGACGCGCCCCTGGTGCCCTCGGAGAGCTCGGATGCGGACAACGACAGCACCGTCGTCGCCCAAGCACCCGATCCGGTCACGTCTACCGCATCGGTCGGTGTCGTGTCGGGACTGCTGTCGGCGGTCGGCCTCGGCTCGCCGCTGTCCACAGTCGACGGTCCGGTGGAGCCGCTGCCGGGCGTCATCCTGGTGGGCTCGCTGGACCTGATGCGCCGCGATCTGGAGCGGATGAACGATGACCAGTTGGCCGTCGACACGCAGCAGGTCGCAAACACTCTGACCGCCGGAACCCCTTCGGAGGAGTGGGTTCCCGTCACCACGACGGCGGACTCCGACTCCGGGACTGACCCCGAACACCCGTCGTGGTCGGTGCCTGACCAGCTGACCGTGGAGCCGACCTCAGCCGAACGGGCCACGGCGTACCAGAAGGCGCAAACCCAACGACTCGACGCATTCAATCAAGCGCAGGCTGCCCGCACAGAAGCCTTCAACGAGCAACTCGCGCAGCACGCGGAGAATCCGCTGGGGGCGCTCGTCGCCAGTGCAGCGTTTGTGGTCTCCGAACTCGCCAACACCGCGGCGGTCGTGGTGACCGAATTCGTCAATTACCTCTCGTTCGCCGTGACAGAGTTCATCCACGGACTGACGGACTGGTTCAGGGCACCGGCCGTGTTCACCGGCCTCTACGGCGACCCGGACGACAGCGCGCAGTACTGGCGGGTGCAGACGGCCGAGAACTGCGTGTTGCAGTCGGCGGCGATGATCGTCGGTCAACTGACCGGAACCACGCCGGAGGAAGCGGACATCGCCCAGAAGGCAATGGAGGCCGATAGCGTTGCCAACCCGGGTGAGAAGATGTACGAGGGCCTACACACCCAGGATCGCGTCGACATCAGAGACGCGATTGCTCTGCTGGAGTCCGATTACGGCATCACGGCCACCCTCACGAAATATGAGAAAACGGAGGGCAACCTCGCGCTGAGAGCCTTGGCGTTCGCACTGGAGGACAGCAGCAAGGCCGTGTCGGTCGGCGTTCAGGGCGGAACCATCTGGAACGCTGTCGAAGGCGACCCGCTACCCGGCATCTCCTCCGCAGACCATCAGGTGGTCGTCACCGGAATCGATTTCGACGAGCGAGTCGTCTACCTAAACGACAGCGGATTCCCCGAGCAGGGGAAGAAACTAAAGGTTCCGCTGGACGCCTTCATGAGGGCGTGGCAGACCGACAACTACGAGACGATGATCGCGCAGCTCAAGCAGCCGAACACGACTGCGTCCGAACCCGGTTCGCACCGGATTTCCAGTCCTGATTCCGGGTTGCTTCTCGAGGTGGCATAGCGGCGTCACCAGCGATAGTCGAGGAACTTCCCGTCGAACGTGACGACGACGCGGTCTCCGTCGGGATCCTCTCGGCGCCGGACGTCGACTTTGAAGTTGATCGCGCTCATGATGCCGTCGCCGAACTCCTCGTGAATGAGCTCCTTGATCGCCGGGCCGTACACGGCGAGCGCTTCCTGGAAGCGATAGATGGTCGGATCGGACAGCAACGCCGGATCGATTCCGCGGGCGGGTTGGAGCCGCAAGCTCTCGCCCACCGCGGCATCGAGATCGAGTAGGGCACAGGCTCGTTCGGCCTGTGCTTCCGACATCGGGTGTTGTCCCAGCAGCGCGGCGACACACCAGACGCGCGGCGCGTCCAAAGCGTCGGCGATCTCGGTCCAGCTCAGCCCCTTTCGGGTCTTGGCGGCGATCACCAGCGCGGCGGCATCGGACTTGGACATGATCGGGGTCATGCGCTGACCTTATTCGCCTCGACGTCGGCCGTCGGCGTGAGGGCGGGCAACGAGAGCCTCGGCGCCCCGGTACGCGCGTGGGTCGCGAACAACGTGAGCCCGACGAAGGTCAGGCCCCCAACGAGATTGCCTACTACCGTGGGGATTTCGTTCCAGATGAAATAGTCGGCGATCGAGAAGTCACCGCCGAGCATCAGCCCGGAGGGGAACAGGAACATGTTGACCACCGAGTGCTCGAATCCCATGTAGAAGAACAGCATGATGGGCATCCACATGGCGATGACCTTGCCCGACACGCTTGTGGACATCATCGCGGCGACCACACCCGTGGAGACCATCCAGTTGCACAGCACGCCACGGATGAACAGCGTGAGCATGCCGGGGGCGCCGTGTTCGGCGTAGCCGACGGTGCGGCTGTGTCCGATCTCGCCCAGCCGTTGTCCGACTTCGTTGGGGTCGACGCTGAAGCCATACGTGAAGACGATGGCCATCATGAAGGCGACGGTGAGCGCACCGGCGAAGTTACCGACGAACACCCAGCCCCAGTTGCGCAGCATCGTACGCACGTTGACGCCGCGGCGTTTGTCCAGCAGCGCCAGCGGAACCAGGGTGAAGACGCCGGTGAGGAGGTCGAAACCGAGAAGGTAGAGCAGGCAGAAGCCCACCGGGAACAGCACCGCTCCGAGCAGCGCGTTACCCGTCTGCACGGTGATCGTGACGGCGAAAGCGGCTGCGATCGCCAGGATCGCGCCGGCCATGTAGGCCCGGATCAGGGTGTCGCGTGTGGACATGTGCGCCTTGGACTCTCCGGCATCGATCATCTTTGCGACGAACTCGGACGGGCTGACGTAGGACATCGGTACAAACCCTTCTGGTGTACGGTCGTGCGTCAACGTTTTCGCACGACGGTTGCGAAAACGCGACTTCGCGTATGCGTCCGTGTTGCCGAATGCGCACAACTGCAGGGCCGCTTGTGTGAGATTCGGCCTGATGTCACCGCCCGGCACGCTTCATGGGCGCGGAGCTGGGTAATACGGTTGCGATGATGAGCTCGCAACGACCCAAAGTCCTGATCATCGGCGGTGGCTTCGGCGGCTTGTTCTGTGCGCGTCGTTTGGCGAAGGCAGATGTCGAGGTCACCCTGCTCGACCGCTCCGCCGACCACCTGTTCCAACCGCTGCTCTACCAGTGCGCAACCGGGAAGCTGAGCATCGGCCACATCAGCCGTCCGTTGCGCGAGGAGTTCGCCCGATACGACAACATCAAGACCTTGCTGGGTGAGGCGATCGAGCTCGACCCGTCGGCGCGCACCGTCACCGCGCTCCGGCCTGACGAAACGACGTTCGTCGTCGAGTACGACATCCTCATCCTGGCGGCAGGCATGCGGCAGTCGTACATGGGCAATGAGCAGTTCGCGCACTGGGCGCCGGGTATGAAAACCCTCGACGACGCGTTGGAGATCAGGCAGCGCATCTTCACCGCATTCGAGATCGCCGAAACTCTGCCACCCGGACCGGAGCGCAAGGACTGGCTGACCTTCGCCGTGGCCGGAGGCGGGCCCACCGGAGTGGAACTGGCCGGCCAGATCCGGGAGATGGCCACCCGCACCCTGACCAACGAATTCCACAGCATCCAGCCGCAAGAGGCGCGGGTGCTGCTGTTCGACGGTGGCCAGCGCGTCTTGAAGAAGTTCGCGCCGGACCTGTCGGCGAAAGCCACCCAGGCTTTGGCGGAACTCGGCGTCGAGATGCATTTCGGTGTGCACGTGACCGATGTCGGGCGCGACGGCGTCACTGTCACCCCGAAGAACGGCGGGCCCGACCGGCAGTTCGCAGCGCGGACCGTGCTGTGGACCGCAGGCGTCGAAGCTGTGCCGTTCGCCCGCCATGTTGCCGAAATCCTCGGAGCGCCAACCGATCGCGCCGGTCGGATACAGGTCGAGCCGGATCTGAGCGTCGCGGGGCACCCCGAGATCTTCGTCATCGGTGATCTCGCTGGGCGTGCCAAGCTGCCCGGCGTCGCGGAGAACGCCATGCAGGGCGGCCTGCACGCGGCAGCCTGCATTCGCCGTGATCTCGCCGGGCGCCCGCGCCGCCCGTACCGTTACCGCGACCTCGGATCGGCGGCCTACATCAGCCATGGCAATGCGCTGCTTCAAGTGGGGCGAATCCGCGTGTCGGGTTATCTCGGCTGGGTGGCGTGGGGGCTGATCCACATCGCGTTCCTCACCGGCGTGCGCAACCGCGTCAGCACAGTCGCGACCTGGCTGGCTTCGATCGCGCGCGCAGGTCGCTATCACCGCGCGTTCATGCTCGGCGCGGCGGATCGTCCCGAACAGCGCTACACGTATTCGACCTGGGACCTTCCGGAACCCGCACCCCCACACCACCGCGCTTCTCGTTCATGACCGCCCACCTGAACGAGGGTTGATCGACGATCCCCTCACCTTGACTGTGATGCCGATCACAGTAATATGACCAGTGGTCATTGCTGGAGGTGTTGATGCCGACTGTGACGTGGGCGCGGGTCGATCCGAGCCGGCGTGCCGCTGTGATCGAAGCGGCAGAAGCGGAGTTCGGGGCGCACGGCTACTCGCAGGGCAGCTTGAACGTCATCGCGCGTCGGGCGGGTGTCGCGAAGGGCAGCCTGTTCCAGTATTTCGCCGACAAGCGCGACCTCTACGCCTACATCGCCGACCTCGGCAGCCAGCGGGTGCGCTCATACATCGAAGACCGCATCCGGGAGCTCGACCCGGGTCGGCCCTTCTTCGAGTTCCTCACCGATCTGCTCGACACCTGGGTGGCCTACTTCGCCGACCATCCGCAAGACCGTGCCCTGCACGCCGCGTCGACCTTCGAAATCGACACCGAGGCAAGGGTTTCCGTCCACACCGTGATCCACCGCCACTATCTGGAGGTCCTGCGGCCGCTGGTGCGCGATGCGCACGCGCGCGGCGACCTGCGGCCCGATTGCGACACCGACGCGCTGTTGTCGTTGCTGCTGATGATCTTCCCGCACATGGCGCTGGCGCCCTATGTGCGCGGCATGGATCCGGTTCTCGGTCTCGACGACCCGACGCCGGATCAGCCCGCACTCGCGGTGCGCAGGCTCGTATCCGTGTTGGCCGACGCTTTCTCCAGCCGCAACCCAGCCCGAACGACGACCAAGGAGGTCCAACAATGACACGTAAGAATTCCGCGACACTCGATGCCGGTGGCCTCAACTGGGACAGCCTGCCGTTGAAGTTGTTCGCCGGGGGCAATGCGAAGTTCTGGAATCCCGCCGACATTGACTTCTCCCGCGACCGGGAGGACTGGGAGTCGCTGACCGAACTCGAACGGGACTGGGCCGCTCGGCTGTGCGCCCAGTTCATCGCGGGCGAGGAAGCGGTCACCCAAGACATCCAGCCGTTCATGGCGGCGATGCGGGCTGAAGGACGCCTCGGTGACGAGATGTATTTGACCCAGTTCGCGTTCGAGGAAGCCAAACACACCCAGGTGTTTCGGATGTGGCTCGACGCCGTCGGGCTGACCGAAGACCTTCACCACTACCTCGACGAACTTCGGGCCTACCGCCAGATGTTCTACGAGGAGCTGCCCAGTTCACTGGATGCGTTGACCGCCGACCCCTCCCCGGCCGCACAGGTGCGCGCATCGGTGACGTACAACCACGTCATCGAGGGCATGATGGCGTTGACGGGATACTATGCGTGGCACCGTATTTGCGTGGACCGCGGCATTCTGCCCGGCATGCAGGAGTTGGTGCGGCGTATCGGCGACGACGAACGCCGCCACATGGCCTGGGGCACGTTCACCTGCCGCCGTCACGTCGCGGCCGACGACTCGAACTGGCAGGTGTTCGAGGAGCGGATGAATGAGCTGATTCCGCTGGCGCTGAAGAACACCGAAGACGCATTCGCACTGTACGAAGAGATCCCGTTCGATCTGACGATGGACGAGTTCCAGCAGTACGCGAGCGACAAGGGAATGCGGCGATTCGGCACCATCAGCAGTGCCAGGGGCCGCCCGGTCGGTGAGATCGACCTGGACTACTCGCCGCTGACGCTGGAGGACACCTTCGCGGACGAGGACGAAAAGGCTTTGGCTGCCTCGGCGTAAACAAGGCGCACCGCCTGTCGGAACCGATGCCGGTGCCGGACGGTTTCATTGGCGCGTCATGACGTAGTGCAGGCTGTGGTACACCTCGCGCAGCAGCATCGGGATCTGCGTGTGCAGGGTTCTGAAGCGGCTGCTGGGCGTGGGCGACGGGTGCGCGTCGAGCCCCAGGTCGGTGGCGATACGGGTGGCACGGCGCATGTGCAGCGGATCGCCGACGATGAGCATTCGGTCGACATCGTGCTCGGCAAGCAGCGGCATGGCGAAGGCGGAGTTCTGCTTGGTGGTGCGCGATCTGTTCTCGATGAGCAGACGGTCCGCCGGGACCCCGGAGGCGATCAGCCAGGCGCGGCCCGCCTCGGATTCCGAAAGTGTGTCTCCTTGTCCGACACCGCCCGTCAGGATGATCCGATCGATCTGTCCCGATTCGTACAGCGCGGCCGCGTGCCGCAGTCTCTCCTCGAGTACCGGCGACGGTCTGTCGTCGTCGACGGCCGCGCCGAGGACGATGGCCGCATCCGCCGCCGCTGAGTCCGACCGTACGCTGAAGGCACTGATATCGATGGCAAGGCTCAGGACACCTGCTACCAACAGCACCAGGGCTATCGCGATTCGTCGCAATCCTCCGACGAGCCGTCGGCGTCGGACCGGCCCGACTAACCGCACCAGGTCACGATACTGGGCCTCGACCAGCGGGCGCACACGGTTTACATGTGTGGTGCGGCGGCAAACCTGATGCATCGGCCGCCGGCAACAGGGAGAAGACGATGACCGCCTCGTTAAGTGCAGCCAAGGCCGTCCTCGGCGGACTGAGCGGTATTCGTTCGTGGCAGGAGGACTGCTACCGCGACCTGCACCGTCATCCCGAACTGTCCCACCGCGAGCACCGGACCGCCCAGCGGGTCACCGAGGTACTCGCCGAATCCGGTTACCGCGTGCACGAGGGCGTCGGGGGCACCGGCGTGGTCGGGCTCCTGGAAAACGGCGCCGGCCCAACGGTGTTGCTGCGCGCCGACATGGACGCCTTACCAGTGCACGAGGAAACCGGGCTGGACTACGCCTCCACAGTCCATGACACCGACAGGGACGGACATGAGGTCCCGGTGATGCACGCCTGCGGCCACGATATGCACGTCACTGCGCTGCTCGGGGCCGCGCGCCTGCTGGCCGACGGGCGCGAACACTGGCACGGCACGGCCGTGGCGCTGTTCCAGCCCGCCGAAGAAACCGGCGACGGGGCGCAGACCATGATCGACGACGGCCTCGCGCAGCTACTTCCCCGCGTCGACGTGTGCCTGGGCCAGCATGTGCTGCCCATACCCGCCGGCACGGTCGGCATTCACGCGGGCCCGTTCCTGGCGTCTGCCGACAGCATGCGGATCACCGTCTTCGGCCGCGGCAGTCACGGTTCGATGCCGCAATCATCGGTCGATCCTGTGGTGCTCGCCGCCATGATCGTGGTGCGGTTGCAGACCGTGATCTCCCGGGAGATCAGCCCCGTCGAATCCGCGGTGCTGACCGTCGGCAGCATCACCGCCGGCAGCAAGAGCAACGTGATCCCGGACCGCGCCGTACTGCAGCTCAACATCCGCACCTACAACGACCGCACGCGCAGCGCCGTCATCGACGCGGTGCGCCGGATCGTCAATGCCGAATGCGCCGCCTCGCGGTCCCCCAAAGAACCCGAGTTCGAGCTGTTCGACCGATTCCCGTTGACCGACAACGATATTCCTACTACCGACCGGGTTCGCGACTCGTTCACCGCGGAGTTCGGTGATAAGTGTCTGGACCTGCCGCCGGGCGCGGCCAGCGAGGACTTCAGCGCCATCCCCACGGCACTCGGCGCGCCGTACACGTACTGGGGAGTCGGCGGCATCGATCCGGCCGTCTACCGGCACGCCGCCGAAGCCGGCCGGGTGGACCAGGACATCGCCGTCAACCATTCACCGCACTTCGCGCCCGTCATCCAACCCACGCTCGACGTCGCCACCAAGGCACTGGTAGTTGCCGCGATGCCGTGGCTCGCCAGCGCATGAGTTCGATGCCAGCCTGAGCAACCCGCGCGCCGTCAGTTCAACGGGTGCTGAGCCGAGGCCACCGGCGGGCTGAGGTCCGCACGCGCGAGGGGGTGCGCGGGCGGGTCGGGCAGCACCGTGCGCCGGGTGATCTTCAGCTCGGCGTTCACGTGGACCAGCTCACCCGAGGCCAGTGGGTGCCACTTCTCGTGGTCCATCACCTCGCTGGCGAACACCACCGAGGGCGCGGCGTCCAAGTGCGCGCTGGACGCGCTGATCCGCTTGCTGCGCAAGCTGAAACGGCCGCGGCTGGGATCGGTGCGGTCCAGCAGCCAGAGCTCGTGCGTGTCGGGGTAGCGCAATGCCCACAGGTCGGTGGCGGTGGCCAGCAGCACGTTCACCGCGTAGATCGGCACGTTGGCGCGCAACCATCGCATCGCCTCCACCAACCCGGCTTCGACGTCGCCGCCGCGGCCGCGGATGGATCCGGTGATCAACGCGAAGACCCGTTCAGAATCGGTGTCGCCGCGCACCAGGTCCTCGACGCCGAGTTCGCCGAGCCGCTCGTCGAGCGCGTCGAGATCACCCACCACTCCGTTGTGCGCGAAGATCCGCCGGTCCTGCAGGAACGGATGAGTGTTGTCGTCGTCCGCGGCGCCGGTGGTCGCGTACCGGACATGACCGATGAACGTCGTGCCCGTCAGCTCGCGGGCCTCGGTCGCGAAGTCGCGGTCCTGCCACGCCGCGATCGGCTGCTTGAGCACCACCGGGCTGCCGTCGGCCTCGAACACCCCCAGGCCGGTGCCGTCCGGGTTGCGCCGGCTCTGCTCGGCCAGGCTGTCGGGGGCGTCCAGCAACCAGAACGTCGCGGTCACCGCGTCCCCGGCGTGCAGTCCGAACAGGCGACACATCAGTTCACCACCGCGGACTCACCATGCTGCCTGTCTACTCTCTCGCCGTGCGCCGGGACGGGTATCTCGCCCGATTTTCGGCGATAGCCCCGTGGCCTGTGAGCGGCGACCCGAGCTCCGCTCGTGCCGTCGGCGGTCATCGGTGCGACGATGCGGGGGTGATACGTGGGCGTGCGGTGTGGGTGGTGGCGGGAGTCGTCGTCGCGGCGGTCGCACGGCACTGGCACACCGGATGGGGCGCGACCGAATCAGAGAAGACCGAGCGGCTCCCGGGTGACGAATATCCGTTGTCGCGCTTCGGGATGCGCGCGACACGCGCCCTGACGATCGCCGCCTCCCCCGAACGGGTGTGGCCGTGGATCGTCCAGCTGGGGTTCGGCAAGGCCGGCTGGTACTCCTACGAGCTCTTGGACAATCTCGGCCGCCCGAGCGCGCGCAGTGTGTTACCGCAGTGGCAGCAGGTCGCCGTGGGTGATGCCGCGGCACCCATGAATCCGCTTCAGGGCGTGGACAAGTCGCCGTGGCGGGTCGCGCAGGTCGCCGCGCCCCACGTGCTGGTGTGGCGGCACCCGAAGTCCGGGACGTGGGCGTGGGTCCTTCGCCCGCTGCCCTCGGGTGGTACTCGGCTCGTCACGAGGCTGCGGGTTTCCTACGCCTATCCAGGCGGGCTGGCCTTCGCCCCGATCCTCGAACTCGCCGACTTCCCGATGTACCGCAAGATGCTGCTCGGTATCCGCGAGCGCGCCGAGCGGCACCGTTGAGCCGTCGACGTGGCCTGGTTACGCATGCACGGCCGCCTATACCGCCGGCAGTGATTGAAAAGCAGCGTTGCGTTGCGGTCACGCAGTCGCCGAGCCCGCATTCGTCAGCAGCACGGCGGCCTCGTCGTATGGAAAAGCTCGGTAGAGCAGGCGAGAACGCGGTATGACGAGGGTCGCGGCCTCGGCCTTGCTGACCACCCGTGGGTTGACGAGCGCGACAGCCCGTCCACGCTTGCGTAGCACCGTCGGTCCGCCGGCCAGCACGTTCTTCAACCAGTCCGTCTGTAGGCCGTAGCCGATGAGGATGGCGTAGCCATCCTGGGTCTTGAATACCAGAAGGGGCGTTCGATACCGCTTACCCGACTTCCGCCCGACGTGCTCGAGCGTCCCGAGGTTTGGAAGCCACGGTGTGATCGCGCGAGCCGCCGGATTGGTGACTCGCTTGTTGAACTCTGCGATTCGACGAGGCACGCGCATTCTCGGAGTCTAGGTATTGATCGCGGTTCCTCGCTGACGCGGTGCTGATGCAGGGAGCCGCCGACGACAGCGACCGCTCGAATGTTAGAGCCGCAATCGGCCCCTTCCGGCAAGAACTCCGATGCCTCCAGTCGGACTCGAACCGACAACTTTGAGTCCGCTAGGGCTGTTCGATCAGGTATCTGGTCGCGGCCTCAGGCCTCGATGTCCATTTCGACCAACACCCGACGCAGTAGCTTTCCGGTGGTGTTCCGAGGTAGTTCGTCGATGAACACCACATCGCGCGGAACCTTGTGCCGCGCCAGGTTGTCTTTCACGTACTGCTTGATCTCTGCTGCGTCTTGCTCGGCGCCGGGCTCGGAAACAATGAAGGCGCGCAACCGCTTTCCGAACTCAACGTCATCGACCCCGACTACTGCCACCTCCGCGATATCGGCCCGCGCCTCGAGCAGATTCTCGACTTCCTGCGGAAAGACGTTCTCGCCGCCGGACACGATCATGTCGTCGTCGCGGCCGTCTACGAACAGCAGTCCGTTCTCGTCGAAATGACCCATGTCACCGCTGGACATGTAGCCGTCGATGATCTGCTTGTTGCGACCATCGGTGTATCCGGAGAACGGCGCACCGTTGCGGATAAAGATCCTGCCGCGACGGTTCGCGCCCTCAATCCGTCGATCGTTCTCGTCGTACAGCACCACCTCGCAGGTCACCGGAGCACGCCCCGCGGTGCCGGGTGCGGCACGTAACTCGGCGGGGGTGGCGACGCTGGCGATCGCGCATTCGGTGGAGCCGTACATGTTGTACAGAACATCGCCGAAGGTGTCCTGCACCCGGTTGGACAGCTCAGGGCTCAGGGCCGACCCGGCGATCAAAATGACCTTCAGCGACGACGTGTCGTACCTGGCGATGACGTCGGGCGCAAGCTCGACCATCCGGTGCAGCATTGTCGGGACCGCTACCAGCATGTCGGCCTTGTGGTCGGCGATCAGCTTCAACGTGCCCTCCGCCTTGAACCGCCTGGTCGTCACGATTTTGTTGCCGAACGCTGCGCCGACGGTGTAAGTGGCCCAGCCGGTGCTGTGGAAGATGGGCGATACGATGACCATGGTTCCCTTGCGCGGGAACGGTATTCGGTCGACGATCTGCGCCGTCGCGAGCGGAGATACCGTTTCCCGCGGCGCCCCCTTGGGCAGCCCGGTCGTGCCGCTGGTGAGGATCACCGAACCACCGGCTTTAGCCGGCGGGGGCAACGGCTCGGTTGAGTTGGTCGCGAGGATGTCGTCGAGAGTCTGTGCGCCGGCGGGCAATTCTGCACCCTCGTCGACCCATGTCAGCACCCGCGGCAGGTCGGCGGGCAGCGCGTCGAGCAGACCGAGGAACTCGCTGTCGTGGAGCACCACGGTCACCTTCTCGCGCTCGCAGACCTCGGCGAACTGAGGTTTGGCGAAACCGGTGTTCATCAACACCATTCGGGCGCCCGCCTTGCCGCAGGCGGCCATGGTGATGACCAGACCGCGGTGGTCGCGGCACAGCACGCCGACGACCGAGCCTGCGGACACGCCGAGGCTCTGCAAGCCGTGCGCCAATGCCCACGACTGGTCATCGACCTGTTTGTAGGTCAACGTCCCGCGCTCGTCGACGACCGCAGGTAGGTCCGCGTACTTGCGACCACCCTGAATCGCCATCGTGGCCTGCGGGCCGTAGGTGCGCGCAAGCTTCGCGGTCTGAACACCCGAACCGAGGTCCTTGAGGTCGATGATTCCGGTGTCGACGAGTCGCTTGGCAGCGCGCGCCGCCTCGGTGGCATGCTGCAACTTCTGCCGAACTCCGGCCAGCACGTCAGCCATCGGGCCTCCTCACCACGGTTTGCGATGCACGGTAGCAGTCACAAGTGAATGGTGATTCCGAACGGACACCGTCGGCGACACCGCCCGCAAGCCGCAAGATGCCATCTAACCCGTGCCCTTTAAGTGCCCCCAGTCGGACTCGAACCGACACTGTGCGGATTTTAAGTCCGCTGCCTCTGCCAATTGGGCTATGGGGGCTTGCGGCTCAGAGCCTAATTTAGTTCGATCCTGCGACACCCGGGGGATCGGAGCCGTTCGAGTCGTTCTCAAGCGGTGGGAGGTTTAGCACCACCGTCAATGGCAGCGGCGTGTTTCCGCAACCGCGCGGCGACCTGCCCAAGCCACTCTATGTACGTAAATTCGGGCAGTGGATAGTAATTAGCGCCCATAGTGCGTTTCACAAGTTGTTCCGAGTCAGCTTCCGTACATTCGGCAGTCAGATCATCGATCTCTTTGGCCAACGCGCGAAGCAGCTCGGCAGTGGGCTGTTCATCCTCGACGTAACTTTCGACGATCCCCTGCCAATCATCGGCTTCCAGGTCCCAATCCTCATGGAAGTACGCCCCAAAGAAATGCGATAAAGAACGTGAAAGAGATTGTGCGCTCATGGGTTAATCATCCCAGTCAACAGAAACCACCCTCCAGACCCGTCCGTTTTAAGGACCATCTTGACGCTTGACCCCGGCACCATGATGTCTGACCCACGCACCAGCACCGATCCACCTTCGAATGGTGCAACCAATTCGAGTCTTCCTCTCGCGCCGTTAGCCATCCAATCATCGAACAACTGCTTGTTCTGCTGAAGTGCAATGCTGAGCGCTGAGGACGCCTCATCGACAGATGCGAACGTTGAAACTTGTCCGAGTCGAGGCGAATCCGCCAAGCGTGCGGAGAGGTCATCAAACGTTCGACCCACGTGGCGCTCGATAAGATGCCCGCCGTTCGCTTCACTGCTGTGCAAGATCGCTGTCGCGTCCTCTAGCGCAAACGTCGGCGCCGAAGCTACGTCGGCATCGCCTCCACCGCGCGAATCAGACACCTCTGGCGTGTGGTCAACATGTGGAGTTGACGGCGCATCGGGGAAGTCATGCGCTCCCGCACTGCCGGCATCGACGGCCTCCTCAATGTGGCGCCCGGCGTTGAAGGCATCAACAGCATGTTCGAGACCCTCTGTGACGAACTTGCCACCAGGGATGGGTGCTGCGCCGGCCACGTCGAGCACGGCACCAACCCGATCCTCGACTGAGTGTTCGCTCCAATTTCGAAAAACGTCGATGTCGTGGGCGATATCGGGAATGAATCCGAGAGTGCCTTCGCTCAAAGCGCGACTACCTTCGGCGAATGCCGACGGCTCCTGCGGGAAGGCCTGAACGTCAGCATTCTCGGGAAGAGAAGGGATTGGCACTCGGCCCCCACCAATTTCGCCCGCCGCCGCGTTCAGGTTCTGCAGAACTTCGGTCTGACTAGATACGTCACCACGGGTATCGAACAAAGCCTGTCCCAAAGCATCGAGCTGGTCACGGCTGGGACCGGCACCCGGCCCCGCGACCGCGGACTGGGCCAGGGCGTCATCGAGTGCAGCTTGGGCAGACGCAACGCTCTCGTGCGCAGCATCCACCCTCGCCTGCTGCTGACCAACTACCGACGAATCGGCGCCGACGACCGGAGCCTCCAACGGATGCTGTGTGTATCGCCGGTGCTCGCTCTTGCCGTTCCCGGCGTGCTGGTCTCGGATGCGCTCCAATGACGTAAGCGGTGCCGTGACAGGTCGCCCTCCGACTTCGGACAGCGCCTCATCCAGGCTCGAGGGTTGTTGGCCTTCGGCGGTAATGGGATCACCCGACCGTGTTTCCAATGGCGACTCAGCATCATCAGCGCCGTCAGCGGTCCCCTGAGGCAGGAGCATGTCCTGCCAGCTTCCCGCAGATTCCTCGGGCGGTGAACCTGGTTTCACACCCTCTTGCGAGTCGGCATGGGGATCGTTGTCCTGAGTCTTGTTGTCCACGAGCCGAATCGACGGATGGGTTTCATTCTCGTCGCTCGCACCTTCAAACTGAATACCTTGCAGTTCAAGGCCTCTTGCCTGAAGCTGGCGCCCGACCAGGGCATCGGTGGCGACAAGCTGTTCGGCGCGCCAACGGATGAACTCAGCGTGCTCGGTCGCAGTAATCGCGCGGGCAGCAGCGGTTTCCACATCGTAGGCGAGGTTGTCAGTCACCGAGAGATCATCACCGACGCTGAAGTCATTCTGTTCGGCTTCGGCGATGGCTTCGAGCACACGGGTGCGCGCGCCCTGGATGTCCTCACTGCCGCGGGCGGCGACATCGGCGGCCTCACGATGCACATCGCCCTGTAGACGTACTACGGAAGTATCCGCAGTTACTCGGTCTAATGCAGCGTCCTTGGCGTCACCTTCCCAAGTCGTACCGCCAGGAGTCAAAATGTTCTGCCTGTGCTGCTCGAACGCGGATTCCAATGCACCCGCTGCTGCCCGCCAGCGGGTGGCGGCAGACTCCAGGTCCGAGCTGTCCCACGACTCAATGTCCGAGCGGCTAGGTACCGCGCTAGGCGCAGCGGCAGCGCTCACATGGTCACCGCGATAGCGTCCGCAATGCCCCCGTCCGTGGCGTCGTAGCGGTCACCTGCTGCAGCGACATCACCGGCCTGACCAGCAATGCGATTAGATATGCGCGTCCGCACGATGGCACTTGCCGCATCAAACGCCGCCATTCCCGAACCACTCGGGCGGGCACTAAGAGAGCCATCAAAGCCATTAGCGAGCACATCAGCGGCGACAGCGATGCTGTCAGCGGCAGCCGACTTCAACCCGCTCGCGTCGACATTCAGGACTTTTGCCATGTCACCCCCATAACCCTGCCAGATTACCGTAGGTTTTTGAGTCCCCCTGCGGCGGAAAACCAGACAGTTCCGGTGACGGGTGGGTTTCCTAGGAAGCTTGCCGATCCGCGGTCTGAAAGACTACTGCTGCCATTGTTTCTCGCAGGACGCCAGTTCCATCGGGCCGAAGACCATGCCAAGTCTGGAGGTCAACCTGCCCGCGGGCATGGCATGTCGGCATCCCGCAGTCACTGATCAACCAGCCGAACCGACAGTGAGATGAGGATTACGACGACCCGCCGGACCGTAACAATTCTTGGACGTGACCGATGCCCCGAGCGCGCCGACGCGCGATAGTGTCGATGTTCAGGATCCCACTGACGAAAGCGCAAGGATGTCAACGGTGAGGAAGATTCGTATCGGAGGCCGGCTGACGATCGCCGGTGCGTTTGCGATCGCGGTGGCGGCGGCGCCGCTGACTGCCGCCTTCGTCGCCACCTCCCCTAGCCCGCCTAGCCAACTCGCAGCCTGCCCACCCGGCGAGGACAGCGACCTCTACAGCGGACACTGTGTGCCGTACCTGGTGCCCAACACCGCCTCAGCAGTCAACAACGCCTGCCCGCCCGGGGTCAGCGGCGCCGAATGCACCGGGTCGACCGGCAATCAAGTGCCACCGCACGCACCCCCCGGACCGTCGCCCGAGTTGCAGGAACTGGAAGACGTCGTCACGCCGGGCTACTAGCCGCCCGCACGTCCAGCAGGTCGTTGTCGCGCACGGCGTCGACGTCCAGAGTCCGGTATCCGTAGAGGTCGAACAGCACGGTGATCCGGTCGGCGTCTCCGCCGAGCACGGTGCCCGCGCCCCATTCGCGATGTTCGACGGCCGTGCCCATGGCGATGGCCGGCACACCGCGGTCGGTGGCCGTGTGGTCGCGGCAGCGGTCGCAGTTGCCGCAGGGCTCGGGGAGGTAGTCGCCGAAGTAGGCCAACAAGAACTGCCTGCGGCAGTCCGGTGTCTCGGCGTATGAACGCATCATCTCGACGCGCGTCCGGTCGACCCGCTCCCCGATCTCGGCCATCTCCACGGCCTTGCGGACCGCGTCGTCGGCGGGCATACCGGTGCTCGTGAAGCCCGACCTGGCCGATTCCACCGCACCCGCCTGCTCGAGCAGGTTGATCGACGATGTGAGCCGGCGGCCTCGCTCACCGAGTTCTTCACGAAGGCCCTTGAGCCGCTTCGGCTTCCGGGCGTCCAGAGCACTGAAAACCCGCCGCAGCAATTCCTCGTCCGGATTGCGGGTTGCGAAGAAGTTCCCGAGGGTGAGGTCCTCTGCCCGGTAGAACAGGATCGCCTCGGCGGGAGCGTCGTCTCGGCCGGCGCGCCCCAGCTGCTGGTAATACGCGTCGACGGAGTCCGGCACGGATGCGTGCACCACGAACCGGACGTTGGGTTTGTCGATGCCCATGCCGAACGCCGAAGTGGCCACGACGACGCCGACCTCGTCGTCCCGGAACCGATCATGAACTTCGGTGCGCTGCTTGGTGTTCAGCCCCGCGTGGTACCCGACGGCCGATACGCCTCGCTGTGTGAGCTGCTCGGCATAGAACTCGGTGTCCCTGCGGGTGGCGCAGTACAGCAGCCCCGGCGTTGCAAGCTGCTGCACCAGATCGACGACGTCCTGGCGTTTGTGGCCGTCGTCGGCGTGGTGACGGACTTCGAGTGAGATGTTCGGCCGGTCGAACCCGCCGGAGATCACCGTCGGCTCGCGCAGGCCGAGGATGTCGACGATCTCGCGGCGGACCACCGCCGACGCCGTCGCGGTCAGCGCGACGACCGGCGGCCTGCCCAACCGCTCGATCGCGTCGCCGACCCGAAGGTACGTGGGACGAAACTCGTGTCCCCACGCCGACACACAGTGCGCCTCGTCGACGACGATGAGCGACGGCCTCACCGCGGCCAGTCGTTTCATGACGTCGTCCTTGATGAGCTGCTCCGGACCCAGGAACACGTACCGTGCCTGACCGCGCTCGACGGCCTGCCACGCCCGGTCGAGGGACGTTGCACTCTGGCGTGAGTTGATCGCCACCGCATCGGGAGCGTCGGACTCCTCGAGCGCGGCGATCTGGTCGTGCTGCAACGCAATCAACGGCGATATGACGATCACCGTCCGCGGCAGTAACACCGCCGGCACCTGATAGATCGCCGACTTGCCCGAGCCCGTCGGCATCACCGCCAGCGCGTCGCGACCATCCAAGATCGCGGTCATCGCCTCGAGTTGTTCTGGCCGTCTGCCACCCGAAGACCTTCTTGGCGACGTCGCGCAACCGTTTGGAGCCGCTCACCGGCTCATCGCGTCATCAGCGACAGGATCGCGCGGTTGAACTGTCGACGCGGCCAGCCCAGTCGACCGGCATTGGACAGTGCGGCACGCGCCGCGTTGCGGCCGCAGACACCGTGCACTCCCCCGCCCGGTGACGCGCCGGCGCTACCGAGGAAGACGTTCTCGACCGGCGTCTCCGCGCCGCCGAAACCCGGGAACGGCCGGAAGATCAACTGCTGGAACAATTGTGATGTCCCGCCGTTGACCGCACCCGCATGCAGGTTCGCGTCGCTGGCCTCCAGGTCCGACGGCCGCTGAATGGACTTGCCGACGATGTGGTCGCTGAACCCCGGCGCGTGCTTCTCCAACACCACGTCTACCGCCGCCGACAGCTGATCGGCGGAGGCGTCATCGGCTACGCCGCGGGGCAGATGCGTGTACGCCCAGGCACTTTCGGCGCCGGCGGGCGATCGGGTGGGATCGGAGGTGGTCATCTGGCCGAACAGCAGGAACGGATGCAGCGGCACGGTGCCGGTGTTGAGGTCGGCCATCCACCGGATCAGGCCGTCGTGGTCGGCGCCGAGGTGGACCGTCCCCGCATCGCTCAGGCTCTTGGATCGCCACGGGATCGGGGCGTCGAGCGCGTAGTTGATCTTCAACACCGGTGTGTCCCAGACGAACCGGTCGATGCTCTGGACCACCGACTCGGGCAGGGCATCGGCCGGGAGCAGGTCGCGGTACAGCATCGGCGCCGAGGTATCGGCGATC
The DNA here is from genome assembly GCF_001570485.1 of Mycolicibacterium novocastrense. Classification (GTDB taxonomy): domain Bacteria; phylum Actinomycetota; class Actinomycetes; order Mycobacteriales; family Mycobacteriaceae; genus Mycobacterium; species Mycobacterium novocastrense. Next base: position 60,935 of record NZ_BCTA01000021.1, on the reverse strand, counting down.
ACCGCGCGGCGCACCTTTACGGTCTCACCGCCGGTGGTGTGCACGGACACCGCGCGTCGGCCTCGGACGTCGATCCGATCGACCTGCTGCCCGCACTGGATGCGCGCCCCCGCCGACGTCGCCCGGTTCACCAGCGCCGCCGTCAGTTGGCCCGCACCGCCGACGGGCACGGGAAAGCCGCCGTCCTGGGCCATCATGATCAGCATGTAACCCATGACGCCGCTGCCGGGTGCGTCGATGGGAACGTCGGCGTGCATCGCGTTGCCCAACAATAGGAGTCGCGCGGCCTCGCCCTCGAACAACTGCTCGGCCATCACCCCAGCCGGTAGTAGAAGAAGATGCGCCAGCCGAAGCGCCTCGGCGGTACCCAGCTCACGCAGCAGTCCGACCGCTCCACGCATCGGCGGGAACGGCGCGAACAACGTCTCCAGCAGCGGTTCCTTGATGCGCTGCCACTGGGCGAACAAGTCGCGCCAGCGGGCTCCGTCGCCGGGCGTGCGGCGCTCGAGATCCTCGGCGGTGCGGTCGAGTTCGCGCCAGATCAGCGGTGCGTCATCGTCATCGGCAGAACTCGCATGACCCACGACCGCCGGCGAGTGCGACCAGCGCAGGCCGTGATCCTCGAGGTGCAGCGCTTTGAGGGCCGGTGAGGTGACCGAAAGCGGATAGAACGCGCTGTAGAGGTCGCTGACATAGCCGGGGAACAGTTCGGCGCTCTTGACCGCGCCGCCGGGTTGTTCCTGCGCCTCCAGAACCAGCACATCCCAACCCTCGTCGGCGAGCATGGCTGCGGCGACCAAACCGTTGTGGCCGGCGCCGATCACCACGGCGTCGGCGGAGCCTGACACGCTCACCTCGAGATCAGCCGGTTGGAGGCGGCCTTCACCGAGTCGGGCAGGATCCGGTTCATCAGGCCGAGCCCTTTCGAAAGTGGCGATGAAGCAACGATTTTCTTCCTTCCCTCCATCAGCGCGTCGTAACCCTGCTTGGCGACCTTTCCGGCATCGTCCTTCGGCATGCGTCCCACCAGGGTGTCGAGCATGCCCGCGCGATTGAAGAAGTTGGTGTCCGTCGGCCCGGGCATCAGCGAGGAGATGGTGACGTCGGTATCGCGCAGTTCGTCCTGCAGGGCCTCGGCGAGCGACTGCACAAACGATTTTGAGGCGTTGTAGACGGTCTGATACGAGCCGGGCATCATCGCCACGATCGACGATGTGAACAGCAGCTTGCCCGAGTTGGCGCTCACCATGTCGGCGAGCACCAGCTTGGCCAAATGCGTCGTTCCCCGGACGTTGAGGTCGATGATGTTGAAATCCTCTTCGAGCCCGCGGTCGACGAATCGGCCGCCGCCTCCCGTACCGGCGTTGAGGGCGACGGCGTCCAAGCGGCGGCCGTTCTCGGTGGCGCTGCCGTAGAGCCGATCGACTTCGTCCTCTTGGCGGAGATCGACCTGAACCGCGCGGACCTGTGTCCCGCCGGCCGCGAGTTTGTCGGCGCTGGCGTGAATGCCGTCATCATCGGCGGCCACGATGAGGTCATAGCCGTCGTCGGCGAACAGCTTCGCCAACTCGAAACCGATGCCGCTCGAAGCGCCCGTCACAAGCGCGAGTGGTCGTCCTTGAGCCATGGTGGCGGGCTACCCGACGGTGCCTTCACCAAACGCACGCTGCACACCGCGGCGTCAGCCGCCGTCGTCGTCATCACCGCCGTCGTCGGCACACTCTCCGCCGTCCTCGTCGTCTCCCTCGTCGGGGACGAGGTAGCGGTTGGGGTGGTGATAGTTGTTGACGCGGGCTTGGCCGTTGTCGAGCTGCGGCGGAGGAAGCCACGCGGTGCGCCCGTCTTTGCGTATGTAGGTGCGCCAGCCGCCGGGTTTGACCCGCCGATTGTCGGGGCTACACGCCAGGGTCAGCTCATCGATGTTGGTCTGACCGCCAGCGGCCCAATCGTTGTCCCCGTGATGCACCTGGCACTGGTAAGCCGAGGCGGTGCAGCCGGGTCGGGTGCAGCCGTGATCGCGGGCGAACAGGGCCAGCCGCTGGGCTTTGGACGCCAAGCGTTTAGCCCGACCCAGGTACAGAATCTCTTCGGTGTGGTCATCGAAGATCGCCAGATAGTGGTGCGCTGACGAGGCCTGGCGGATCACCTCGCTCATCGGCAGCAATGACCCGCCCCCGGTGAACCCATGCCCGGTCCCCGCTTCGAGTTCCTTGAGCCTGGCGGTGATGAGCATGGTGGCCGGCAACCCGTTATGGCTGCCCAACTGTCCCGAGGCCAGCAGCGCCCGACACATGGCATTCAGCGCATCGTGGTTGCGCTGTCCGGTCGTACGGGTGTCAGCCGACACCGCTTCGGGCGGCGGCTCGCCGTCCACAGACGGGGCGTCATCGGCCGGGTTGTTCTTGCCGGGGGCGGCCCACACCGCCAGCACCGCCTCCAACGCCGCCCGCGTGGCGGGATCAATCAGTCCGCGCAGCTCACTCATCCCATCGAGGCGCTGCCGGCCCAGCCGCAGCCAACGGTGCGCCGCGCGCACTTCATCGGAGAAATCCCCATCCGGGTTCAAGTACGCCGCCAACCGCTCCGACGCCGCGCGCAACTCCTCGGGCGTGTGCTTGATGGCCAGCTCGGCCAGCTGCGCTTCGGCGGCCTCACGCACGTCATAGGGCATCGAGACCGGGACCTGCTTGGCGAAGAACCGCCGGATCACCCGCACATGCTCCGCGCCCACCAGGCCCTTCTCGACGGCGGCCGCCGTCTGCACCAGCACCGGTTCGAGTGTCTCGCCTGTCATCGCCCGCCGCGGCGCCAACTCTTTTGCCTCGGCCACCCGGCGGCTCGCCTCGGCCTTGGAGAGGCGCAGCAACACCGTCAGCGCGCCGGCCACGCTGTTTTCACCCAACTCCGCGAGCGGGGCCTGCTGGAGTCCGGCCACCAGGCGATGGCCCACCGTCGCCGACCCGCGCGTGAAGCTCTCCCACTGCGCGGTCAGCGCCAACTGCTCAGAGGTGGTCAAGGTGTCGAACGACTCGGCGACCAGCGCGGACAGCTGCTCGGCCATCCCCGCGATCACTTCGCTCATACGTTCGAATCCCACATTGCAACGCTAACTCCACCCACCGACAAACCAGGCCCATTTGTGACCGCTGAAACCAAAGAGACACAAGTGATTTCGCGCGACACCGTGAGCCACGGAGCCGGCAAGTGCAGAGAGGCGGCAAAGCAGGAGTGCCGAGAAGGGTTTGAGCCACGCCCTACACAACGTAAATTAAGTGGGGATGGGCATACTGGGACGAAAGACCGGGGACCTGCGCGTCTACCTCGGCGCGGCGCCCGGTGTCGGCAAGACCTACTCGATGCTCGCCGAGGCGCATCGCCGCCTCGAGCGAGGAACCGACGTGGTTGCCGCCGTGGTCGACACACACGGTCGACGCAAGGTCGGACAGCAGCTGGCGGGCATCGAGGTGATACCTGCGCGCGTCGTCGAGAACCAGGGCCGACCAGGCGTCCAATACCAGGAGATCGACGTCCCCGCGATCATGCAGCGGCGGCCCAAGGTCGTGCTCGTCGACGACTTCGCCCACACCAACGCCCCGGGAAGCAAGAACAAGAAGCGTTGGCAGGACGTGGAGGAACTGCTCAACGCCGGCATCACGGTGATCACGACCGTCAACATTCAAAACCTCGAGAGCGTCTCCGACCTCGCCACCCAAATCACCGGAGTCGAGGAACCCGACCGCATTCCCGACGAGGTGGTGCGCGCCGCCGACCAGATCGAGTTGGTCGACATCACACCGGAAGCGTTGCGGCGCCGCCTCGCTCACGGGAACGTGTATCCGCCGGAGCGAGTCGACGCCGCGTTGTCGAATTACTTCCGTCCCGAAAACCTCACGGCCCTAAGGCAATTGACCCTACTGTGGCTCGCCGACCAGGTTGACGCGGCGCTGGCCAAGTACCGCTCCGACAAGAAGATCAGCGACCGGTGGGCGCCCCGCGAACGCGTGGTGGTCGGGGTGACGGGCGGCCCCGAGTCCGAGGTCCTGGTGCGACGGGCGTCGCGAATCGCCTCCCGTTCGGGGGCCGACCTGCGAGTGGTGCACATCGTCGACGGCGGTGGTCTGACGGCCATCTCCGATCAGCAGAAGAAGGCCGTGCGTGACCTGGCGGCCAGCTTGGGCGCCACCATGCACACCGTGGTCGGCGACGACGTCGCCTCCACTTTGATCGCCTACGCGCACGACATCAACGCGACGCAGTTGGTGGTCGGAACATCGCGACGTTCGCGGCTCTCGCGCATGTTCGACGAGGGCATCAGCGAGGCCGTCATCCAGCAGGCCGGTGGTCTGGACGTGCACATGGTCAGCCACGACCAGGCCAACACCGGCATCTCGTGGTCCGGGCTCTCGCCACGACAGCGCCGGCTCACGTCCTGGCTTGCCGCTGTCGCGATTCCGATCGCGGTCTGCGCGCTGACATTGCTGCTGCCCGAGCGGTTCCTACGCATCGGTGGTCCGGGCGCGCTGTTCTTCATCGGGGTGCTCGGTACGGCACTGCTCGGCGGGCTCGCCCCGGCCGTCACGGCCGCCGTCCTGTCCGGAGCGCTGATCACCTACTTCCTGGTGGCTCCGGCGAACGCGTTCTCCGTTCACGACAGCGACGGCTTCATGGCGACGGTGGTGATGCTGGTGGTCTCCGTCGCCGTCGCCACGCTCGTCGATCGGACCTCGAGACGGGCAAGAGAAGCGCGGCGAGCCAATCAGGAAGCCACGCTGCTGGCGCTGTTCGCCGACGGTGTGCTCAACGACACGGACCTCGACAGCCTGCTGGAGCGGGTCCGCGAAACGTACTCCCAGCGCGCGGTGAGCATCGTTCGAAGCCAGACCGGCGAAGTGCTCGCCCACGCCGGCACCGACCCGTGCGCCGACGTCGACGACGCCGACACTCCGGTCGAGATCGGAGACGACGAGTACTGGATGCTGCTGTCCGGGCCGGCGCTGACGACGCGTGACCGCCGCGTCCTCAGCGGCGTGGGTAAACAGGCCGTCAACCTGGTCAGGCAACGTGAACTGGCCGAGGCGAACAAGGCCGAAGTCGTCGGTCAAGCCGACAAACTGCAGCACGCGCTGCTCACGGCGGTCAGCCACGACCTGCGCACCCCGCTGGCCGCCGCCAGGGCGGCCACCTCCCGGATCCGCGACAGCGATGTCGACTTCTCCGGCGACGACACCGCAGAACTCCTGGCCACGGTGGAGGAGTCGGTCGATCAGCTGACCACGCTGGTGGCCAACCTGCTGGACTCGGCGCGCCTGGCCGCCGGCGCGGTCCGACCGCAGATGGCTCGCGTCGAACTGGAACAGGTCGTCCAACGTGCGCTGCTCGGGATCCGCGCCGACACAGACGAAATCACCCGACCGGGCACTGAACGGGTGAAGGTCGAGATCGACTGTGACGCGGCCCTGGCCGACAGTGAACTGCTCGAGCGCGTGCTGGCCAACCTGATCGACAACTCGCTGCGCTACGCCGACGGCAGCCTGGTGCGGGTGACCGCGGGCCAGGTGGGCGACCGGGTGCTCATCGCCGTCGTCGACGAGGGCCCAGGGATCCCGCGCGGCAGCGAACAGCAGGCGTTCGCCCCGTTCCAGCGGCTCGGCGACGACGACTCGATCGGCATCGGGCTCGGCCTGTCGGTCGCCTCGGGATTCGTCGAGGCGATGGGCGGCACGATCTCGGCGTCCGACACCCCCGGCGGTGGTTTGACCGTCGAGATCGACCTGTCCGCCGCGCCGAACTAGGCGGTCTCCTCGGCCAGGGCGATCAGCGCCGCTCGCACGAGATCGGGTCGCTCGTCGACGATGAAGTGACTGGCGTCGACCGTCTCCAGTCGATAGTCGTCGGCGTTGGCGGTTTCGGCTGCCACCCACGACGGGTGCACCGCCGCATCGCCGAGTCCGAACAGCGCGCGGATCGGTACCGTCGCCCGTCGCGTCTCAGGGTTTCGCGCGCTGCCCAGTAGTTCTTTGGTGAGGAAGGTCCGGTATGTGTCACGCGCGGCCCTGGCGCACACCGGGTCACGGAACCGATCCGCGAAGACGCGGACGTCGGCCGCCGACATTTTCGAGCCGATGCCGAAGATCATCGACTCGATGAACGGCGTGCGGCGCTGCACCAGCACACCGGCCGTCGCGATCGGGATCTGGTAGGCGAAGCGCCACAACCGGGGCAACACGTGGCGCGTCGACAACCACGGGTAGGCCATATTGCAGGCCAGGAGGCCGTCGAATCGCTCCGGTGCTCGCAAGATCATCAGATACCCGACGAAGGCGCCCCAGTCGTGAGCCAGCAGCAGCACGCGATCGAGGCCCAGCTCATCCATGAGCGCGAGCACGTCCGAGGCGACATCCTCCTTGGCCCACCGGTGCGGCGGCGGCCCGGACCAGCCGTAACCCGGCAGGTCGGGCGCGATGATCCGGAACCCCGCCGGCGGATCGGCGAGCAGGTCACGGTATTCCCAGTGATGCTGCGGCCAGCCGTGCAGGGCCAATACCGGGCGCCCATCGGTGGGGCCGGCCTCGGTGACGTGGAAGCGCACACCGCGGGCGGTGACATGAGAACGACGCGCCCCTTCGATCGGTGGAGGAGCAGAAGCCATAACGCGACTATAGGAACTGCCGTCGCGCTACCGTGCCGGTATGGCCGGTTACCGAGCGCTGTTCGACGCCAGCATCGCTGATCCACAAGGCTTCTGGGCCCAGGCCGCACGCGCGGTGACGTGGACCCGCGAACCGAAGAAGATCCTCGACGACTCCAACCCGCCGTTCTACCGGTGGTTCGCCGACGGCGAGCTGAACACCTGCTTCAACGCGCTCGACAGGCAAGTCGACGACGGCCGAGGCGATCAACCGGCGCTGATCTACGACTCACCGGTCACCGGGACACAACGCACGTACACCTTCGGTGAATTACGCGATGCGACAGCGAAATTCGCCGGTGGGCTGCGCGGTCTCGGAGTCGAAAAGGGCGACCGTGTGGTGATCTACATGCCGATGATCCCGGAGGCGGTGATCGCCATGCTGGCGTGTGCGCGCCTGGGGGCGATCCACTCGGTCGTGTTCGGCGGGTTCGCCGCACATGAGCTCGCGGCCCGCATCGACGACGCGCAACCCAAGGTCGTCGTCTCCGCGTCCTGCGGTATCGAACCGTCCCGCACCGTCGCCTACAAACCGATGCTGGACGCCGCACTCGAGATGTCCGAGCACCCGCCGCGCAACTGCGTCATCGTGCAACGCGACCGACAGCGCTGTGAACTGGCTCCCGACCGCGACCTCGATTGGGAGGACGTCGCGGTCGCGGCGCCCGTCGACCCCGTGCCGGTCGCCGCAACCGATCCGCTGTACGTGCTGTACACATCGGGGACCACGGGTAAGCCCAAAGGCATCGTGCGCGACAACGGCGGGCATGCGGTGGCGCTGCTCTGGAGCATGCGCAACATCTACGACATCGCGCCGGGCGAAGTGTTCTGGGCCGCATCCGATGTCGGCTGGGTGGTCGGGCACTCCTACATCGTGTACGGACCGCTGCTGCTGGGCGCCACGACGGTGCTCTACGAGGGCAAGCCGATCGGCACACCGGACCCCGGTGCGTTCTGGCGGGTCGCGTCCGAACACGGGGTCAAGGCATTGTTCACTGCGCCGACGGCGGTGCGCGCGATTCGCAAGGAGGACCCCGACGGCGAGTACATCGGCCGCTACGACCTGTCGAAGATGAAGTACCTCTTCCAGGCCGGCGAGCGACTCGACCCGGACACCTACGAGTGGTCGGCGCGCAAACTCGGCATCCCCGTGGTCGACCACTGGTGGCAGACGGAAACCGGGTGGGCGATCGCCGCCAATCCGATGGGTTTTGAACCCATGCCGATCAAACCCGGATCCCCGACCGTTCCCATGCCCGGCTACGACGTGGAGATCCTGCACGTCGACGGCTCACCCTGCGCGGCCAACGAGGAAGGTGACATCTGTATCCGGCTACCGCTGCCGCCGGGCACCCTGCCCACCCTGTGGGGCGATGACGACCGGTACAAGGCCGCCTACCTGTCGGAGCATCCCGGCTACTACCTCACCGGTGACGGCGGCTATCTCGACGAAGACGGCTACCTGTTCGTGATGGGCCGTATCGACGACGTCATCAACGTCGCAGGACACCGGTTGTCGACGGGATCCATCGAGGCCGTGCTGGCCACTCACCCGGCGGTCGCGGAGTGCGCCGTGATCGGTGTCCGCGACGAGATCAAAGGGCAGGTGCCGCGCGGCTTCGTGGTGCTCAAGTCGGGCGCCTCGGCCGACGCGCTCGCCGAGGAACTGATCCGACTGGTGCGCGAAGACATCGGCGCCGTAGCGTGTTTCAAACTCGTCGACGTCGTACCCGCGTTGCCGAAGACCCGCTCGGGGAAGATCCTGCGCAAGACGATGCGGGGCATCGCCCACGGCCGTGAGGAGCCGTTGCCGTCCACGATCGACGACCCGACAGTGATCGAAGCGCTCAAGCCGATTCTGGAGAACTGAGCCGCTCCGACGCCGCTCGTATCGGCCTATATTCGGTGTTGAGTCCGTGCCCGCCCCACGCGGGCCGGCTCACGACGAAGGAGTTGATTCGCGATGCGTACATCTGCGATCAAGGCCAAGAGCGGCTGTACCTGCCACTGCCACAAGTGCGATCAAGGTCATCACTGCGGCAACGCGCCGAACTGCTACATCAAGAAATAGGCCGTCAAGCAGTAAAGCTCGGGCCGCACGGAATCGGCTCAGGTTCGCTCACAGACCTGAGTCGCATGTCCTGTTGCGACGGGATCGCCAAACCACGTTTGCATCGACTTTCGCCGGGTAGCCATCGCTGACCTCGACGAAAGGAAACGACGATGGTCAGCAGTCATCCGCCGGGCCGAACGGCCGCGACGCGTTACGGCACCCCCGTGCAGAAAGCAGCACTCGCCGTCGGCGCAACGTTCTTGCTGGTGGGCATCCTGGGCTTCATCCCGGGGATCACGACGAACTACGACACCATGACGTTCGCCGGCCATCACTCCGGAGCCATGTTGCTCGGGATCTTCAACGTCTCGATCCTGCACAACCTCGTGCACCTGCTGTTCGGTGTGGCCGGCGTCTTGATGGCGCGCACGTTCGACGCGGCCCGCATCTACCTGATCGGCGGCGGCGTCATCTACCTGTTGCTCTTCGTGTACGGCCTGGTCATCGACCATGACAGCGCGGCGAACTTCGTGCCGTTGAACACTGCCGACAACTGGCTTCATCTGCTACTCGGGGTCGGCATGATCGCGCTGGGTGTGCTGTTGTCGCGGCGGGTCATCGACGCCAACACCCCGTTGAACCGCAATCGCAACGCCCGGTAAGCGTCCGCGCCGCTTGCGCCGGTTAGCGTCCGCGCCCGGCGGGTATCACCTGCGAGTCCGTCAATAAGGGTTCGGACGGAGGCGAGGCATGGCAAGGACACCGAAGTACATGGCCGTGCAGGGGGCCGCGGTGATCGCCGGCGTCGCCCTGATTCTTCTCGGCGCCCTCGGCTTCATCCCGGGCGTGACCCAGGATTACGACAGGCTGGCTTGGGCCGACCACCGATCCGGGGCCACCCTGCTCGGCATGATCTCGGTGTCCGGACTGGGCAACGTCGTCAACCTGGTGATCGGCGCACTGGGCCTGGTGATGGCGCGAACATACGCGGCCTCCCGGGCCTACTTTCTGGGCGCCGGGCTGGCCTACTTCGCGCTGTTCGTCTACGGATACGCCGTGGCCAGCGTGTTCGACTGGATGTGGTTCGGTTTTGGTGTCGTCATGTCGATCCTCGGGTTGACGCTCGCCGGACAGCACGACCCGACCAAGCGCCGCAGGAGAATTCGCGCCTAGACCGACAACGGCGCGGTCTGTACTACATCGTGTAGCAGCGCTTTACTCGAAAGCCACGCGGATGCCTTTGACACGTGGTTGTCTGGACGAGTGAGTACGGCGACTACGCCGCACACCGGCGCGCGGCGGGGCATCAACTTAGCGCTGGCCACCTGGGTCTCGGCCATCAACTTCTGGGCTTGGAACATGATCGGCCCGCTGTCGACCACGTACGCGGGCGATTTGTCGCTGAGCAGTTCCGAGGCCTCGATGCTGGTGGCCACACCGATTCTGGTGGGCGCGCTGGGGCGGATCGTCGTGGGTTCGCTGACCGACCGGTTCGGTGGGCGGGCCTTGTTCATCGCGATCTCCCTGATCTCGATCGTGCCGGTGCTGGCGGTCGGCGCTGCGGGTTCGGCAGGGTCGTATCCGATGCTGCTGGTGTGCGGCTTCTTTCTGGGCATCGCGGGCACGATCTTCGCTGTCGGGATTCCGTTCGCCAACAACTGGTACGACCCGTCGCGGCGCGGATTCGCGACCGGGGTCTTCGGGATGGGGATGGTGGGCACCGCGCTCTCGGCGTTCTTCACACCCCGGTTCGTGGGCTGGTTCGGGCTCTTCCCCACCCATGTGATCATCGCGGTCGCGTTGGCGATCACCGCGGCGCTGTGCCTGCTGTTGATGCGTGATTCACCGACCTTCACGCCCAACACGGACCGGGTGATGCCGAAGCTGAAGGCAGCGGCCAAACTTCGCGTCACCTGGGAGATGTCATTCCTCTACGCGATCGTGTTCGGCGGGTTCGTGGCGTTCAGCAACTATCTGCCCACCTACATCAAGACGATCTACCACTTCTCGGCCGTCGACGCCGGCGCGCGAACGGCGGGGTTCGCGCTGGCCGCCGTCCTCGCACGTCCGGTCGGCGGGGCGCTGGCCGACCGCATCGCGCCGAAGTACGTCGTACTGAGCTCCTTCGCCGGCACCGCGCTGATGGCATTGATCGCCATGCTGCAACCGCCGCCGGATGTGTGGTCGGCAGCCACCTTCATCGCGCTGGCGGTGTTCCTCGGTGTCGGCACCGGCGGCGTGTTCGCCTGGGTGGCTCGCCGATCACCCGCCAAGTCAGTGGGTTCGATCACCGGAATCGTCTCGGCCGCAGGGGGTTTGGGTGGTTACTTCCCGCCGCTGGTAATGGGCTCGACCTACGACGCGGTCGAGAACGACTACTCGGTCGGACTGATCCTGCTCGTGGTGACCGCGTTGATCGCGTTCGCTTACACCGCACTGCGGCTGCACGCCCATGAGCCGCATCCGAAGGAGGCCACACGGTGACGATCACTCCGCCCCACATCGGCGGCCCGATCGAAGAACTGCTCGAGCGCAGCGGCCGGTTCTTCACTCCCGGTGAGGCTTCCGACGACGGGCGGACCATCCACCGTCGCGGTGGCCGCGAAGGCGACATCTTCTATCGCGATCGGTGGAGCCACGACAAGGTGGTCCGCTCGACGCACGGCGTGAACTGCACCGGCTCGTGCTCGTGGAAGATCTACGTCAAGGACGGCATCATCACCTGGGAAACCCAGGAGACCGATTACCCCTCGGTTGGGCCGGACCGGCCGGAGTACGAGCCGCGTGGCTGTCCGCGCGGCGCGGCGTTCTCCTGGTACACCTATTCGCCGACGCGGGTGCGCTACCCGTACGCGCGCGGCGAACTCGTCGCGATGTACCGCGAGGCGAAGTCGCGTGTATCGGATCCGGTCTTCGCGTGGGCCGACATCCAGAACGACCCCGAACGGCGCCGACGCTACCAACAGGCAAGGGGCAAAGGCGGTCTGGTGCGGGTCAGTTGGGCCGAGGCGACCGAGATGATCGCCGCGGCCCACGTGCACGCGATCAAGCAGTACGGGCCCGACCGGATTGCGGGGTTCTCCCCCATCCCCGCGATGTCGATGGTCTCCTTCGCGGCAGGGTCGCGGTTCATCGAGCTGCTCGGTGGCGTGATGACGTCCTTCTACGACTGGTACGCCGACCTTCCGGTGGCCTCACCGCAGGTCTTCGGTGATCAGACCGACGTACCGGAATCCGGTGACTGGTGGGATGCCTCATATCTGATGATGTGGGGTTCCAACGTGCCGGTCACCCGCACGCCGGACGCGCACTGGATGACCGAGGTGCGATACCGCGGCACGAAGGTCGTAAGCGTCAGCCCCGACTACGCCGACAACACCAAGTTCGCCGACGAGTGGATGCCGTGCGCGGCGGGCACCGACGGTGCGTTGGCCATGGCGATGGGCCACGTGGTGCTCTCGGAATTCTTTGTCAAACAGCGTGTTCCGTTCTTCGTCGACTATGTCCGCAAGTTCACCGATCTGCCGTTCCTGGTCAAGCTCGAGGAGCGCGACGGCAGGCTCGTGCCCGGTAAGAACCTGACCGCGGCCGACCTCGGCGGCCAATCCGCGGCACAGGAGAACGCGGCCTTCAAACCGGTGTTCCTCGACGCGGCGACCGACTCCGTCGCCGTACCGCACGGCTCGTTGGGATTCCGTTTTGGCGACGACGGCGTCACCAAGTGGAACCTCGAACTGGGCGATCTCGTCCCGGCGTTGACGGTGCTGTTCACCGAGGGCGGTGAGATGGCCGAGGTGGTGTTGCCGCGATTCGACACGTTCGACGGCCACGGCGAGACGCTGAGCCGCGGCGTGCCGGTGCGGCGGGTCGGCGAACACCTGGTGTGCACGGTGTTCGACCTCATGCTGGCGCACTACGGCGTGGCCCGGCCTGACCTACCCGGCGACTGGCCTACCGGCTACGACGATCCCAAGCCCTACACCCCTGCCTGGCAGGAGTCGATCACCGGCGTGGCTGCCTCACAGGCCATTCGGATCGCCACCGAATTCGCCCGCAACGCCGAGGAATCCGGTGGCCGGTCGATGATCATCATGGGTGCCGGCATATGCCAGTGGTTCCACGGCGACGCCACCTACCGGGCGGTGCTGGCGCTGGTGTTGCTCACCGGCGCGATGGGGCGCAACGGCGGCGGCTGGGCGCACTATGTCGGACAGGAGAAGTGCCGCCCGGTGACGGGATGGTCGGCGCTGGCCATGGGTACCGACTGGGCGCGGCCGCCGCGACAGATGCCGGGCACGTCGTACTGGTACGTCCACACCGATCAGTGGCGTTACGACGGCTATCGTGCCGATGCGCTGTCGAGCCCGCTGGGTCGCGGCCGGTTCCGGGACCGGCACACCATGGATGTGCTCGCCGCGTCGACCGCGATGGGCTGGAGCCCGTTCTATCCGCAGTTCGACCGTTCGAGCCTCGACGTCGCCGACGAGGCCCGCGCCGCCGGTCAGGACATCTCCACCTATGTCACCGAGAAGCTCGCGCAAGGTGAGCTCAAACTGGCCGTCACCGACCCGGACAACCCGGCGAACTGGCCTCGGGTGCTGTCGGTCTGGCGGGCCAACCTGCTGGGGTCGTCGAGTAAGGGCAACGAGTACTTCCTGCGTCATCTGCTGGGAACCGACTCGAACCTCCAGGCCCAGCCGACGCCGGAAGCCGTGCGGCCCAACGACATAACGTGGACCGACGACATCCCCGAGGGCAAACTCGACATGTTGATGTCGATCGACTTCCGAATGACCTCGACGACGTTGCTGTCCGACGTGGTGCTGCCCGCGGCCACGTGGTACGAGAAGCACGACCTGTCCAGCACCGACATGCACCCGTACATTCACGCGTTCAACCCCGCCGTCGACCCGCCGTGGGAGACCCATTCCGACTTCGAGGCCTTCGGCGCGATCGCGCGGGTGTTCAGCGCGCTGGCGGCCAAGCATCTGGGTGTGCGGTCCGACGTGGTGCTCGGCGCGATGCAACACGACACTCCCGGTGCGATGGCGTATCCCGGTGGCATCGAGAAAGATTGGCGCGCCGACGGGAGCACCCCGGTACCCGGTAAGACGATGGGCCCGATCGCCGTCGTCGAGCGTGACTATCCGGCGATCGCCGAGAAGTGGGCGGCGTTGGGGCCCCTCGTCGAGAAGCTGGGGCTGACCACCAAGGGTGTGACCGTCCGACCCGACAAGGAGGTCGACGAACTGGCGGCCAAGTTCGGGGTGATGAACTCCGGTCGCGCAGAAGGCCGACCGGCGATCAACACCGCAGAACGGATGGCCGAGGCGATCCTGACGCTCTCGGGCACCAGCAACGGGCGGTTGGCCGTCGAGGGGTTCCGCGAGTTGGAGCGGCGGACCGGGCGCCGACTGGTCCATCTGGCCGGCGGCAGCGAGGAGCGCCGCATCACGTTCGCCGACACCCAGGCGCGGCCGGTTCCGGTGATCACCAGCCCGGAGTGGTCGGGCAGCGAAACCGGTGGGCGCCGCTACGCGCCGTTCACCGTCAACATCGAGGAACTCAAACCGTTTCACACGCTGACCGGCCGGATGCACTTCTATCTGGATCACGACTGGCTCGAAGAGCTCGGTGAGCAGCTGCCGATTTACCGTCCGCCGCTGGACATGTCGCGATTGTTCGGCGAGTCCGCGGTGGGTGAGAGCGACGGTGTGGCGCTGACGGTGCGGTATCTGACGCCGCACTCCAAGTGGTCAATCCACTCCGAATACCAGGACAACCTGTTCATGTTGTCGTTGTCACGCGGCGGGCCGACGATGTGGATGAGCCCGGCCGATGCGGCGAAGATCTCGGTGCGCGACAACGACTGGGTCGAGGCGGTGAACCGCAACGGCGTGCTGGTGTGCCGCGCGATCGTGTCGCACCGGATGCCCGAGGGTGTGGTGTTCGTCTACCACGTGCAGGAGCGGGTGATCGACGTGCCGCTCAGCGAGACCACCGGGAAGCGCGGCGGTATCCACAATTCGTTGACCCGGCTGCTGATCAAGCCGAGCCATCTGGCAGGCGGATACGCCCAGATGGCCTTCGCGTTCAACTATCTCGGGCCGACCGGTAACCAACGCGACGAGGTGACCGTCGTCCGGCGGCGTAACCAGAAGGTGGTCTACCAATGAAAGTCATGGCGCAGATGGCGATGGTGATGAACCTCGACAAATGCATCGGCTGCCATACCTGCTCGGTGACCTGCAAACAGGCCTGGACCAATCGGCCCGGTACCGAGTACGTCTGGTTCAACAACGTCGAAACCCGTCCCGGCCAAGGCTATCCGCGAACCTACGAGGATCAGGAGCGGTGGCGTGGCGGATGGATACGCGACCGCAGAGGTCGGTTGAGGCTGCGCGACGGCGGGCGGCTGAGCAAGCTGTTGCGGATCTTCGCCAACCCCAAGATGCCCAGCATCAACGACTACTACGAGCCGTGGACCTACGACTACGAGAACCTGACGAATGCGCCACTGGGCGAGCACATGCCGGTGGCGCCACCCCGGAGCTTGATCAGTGGCGAACCGATGAAGGTTGAGTGGTCGGCGAACTGGGACGACAACCTCGGCGGCTCACCGGAGATCCTGTCCGGAGATCCGGTGCTGCAGAAGGTCAACGAACAGGTCCGCCTCGAACTCGAGCAGACGTACATGTTCTACCTGCCGCGGATCTGCGAGCACTGCCTGAACCCCTCGTGCGTCGCGTCGTGCCCGTCCGGGGCGCTCTACAAGCGCTCCGAGGACGGCATCGTGCTCGTCGACCAGGACCGCTGCCGCGGCTGGCGGATGTGTGTGTCCGGATGTCCCTACAAGAAGGTGTATTTCAACCACAAGACCGGCAAGGCCGAGAAGTGCACGTTCTGCTACCCGCGCGTCGAGGTGGGGTTGCCGACGGTGTGCTCGGAGACGTGTGTGGGCAGGTTGCGGTACCTGGGCCTGGTGTTCTACGACGTGGATCGGGTGCTCGAGGCGGCGGCGACGGAGAAGGACACCGACCTCTACGAAGCGCAGAAGTCGATCATCTTGGACCCGCACGATCCCGACGTCATCGCCGGCGCCCGCGCGGAGGGCATTTCCGAGGAGTGGATCGAGGCCGCCCAGCGCTCGCCGGTGTACGCGCTGATCCACCGCTATCAGGTTGCGCTGCCACTGCATCCCGAATACCGGACGATGCCCATGGTCTGGTACATCCCGCCGCTGTCCCCGGTGGTCGACGCGGTCGCCCGCGACGGCCATGACGGTGAGGCCCTCGGGAACCTGTTCGGTGCGCTGGAGGCGCTGCGCATTCCGATCGAGTACCTCGCCGGGCTGTTCACGGCCGGGGACACCGCGGTGGTCGAAGGTGTGCTGCGACGGCTTGCCGCGATGCGGTCCTACATGCGCGACATCAACCTGGGCCGCGAGACCCAGCCGCACATCCCCCAGGCGGTCGGCATGTCCGAGGAGCAGATGTACGAGATGTACCGGCTGCTTGCGCTCGCGAAATACGAAGAGCGCTACGTCATTCCGACCGCATACGTCGCCGATGCCCACGCCCTGGAGGCTCAGGCGCTCGAAGAGCCCGGCTGCTCACTGTCGTTCGAGGGCGGCCCGGGCATGTACGAGTCGGGTCCGTTCGGTGAGGCCAGCGGTGCCCCGGTGCCCGTCGCGGTGGAGAGCTTCCATGCGCTGCACCACCGGCAGACCAGTGAGGGCATCGCGGTCACCGAGTCGCGCCCGTCGCGGGTAAACCTGCTCAACTGGGACGGCCGCGGTGAGCCCAGTGGCATCTTTCCCGAGCGGAGAGCGGATCGATGAAACTGCTCAGGAGCAGACGCGAATCCACCCTCGAGCATCGCCTCGTGTGGCAGGCGGCCGCCTTGCTGTTGACCTATCCGGACGACCAGCACGCCGAGCGGCTGGCCACCGTCGAGGAGCTGTTGGCGCATCTTTACACCGCACCCGCAGATCTGCTCGCCGACACCGTGGCGGCGTTGCGCGCCAAGGACCCGATGCAGGCGCAGGTCGACTATGTCGACACGTTCGACATGCGAAGGCGCACCACGATGTACCTGACGTACTGGACGGCCGGAGACACCCGCAACCGAGGCAACCACATGCTGGCATTCACCCGCACCTACCGGGAGGCGGGCGTCAACCCGCCGGAGCGTGAGGCCCCCGACTACCTGCCCGTGGTGCTCGAGTTCGCCGCCACCGTCGACCCGGCGGCGGGGCGGCGCCTGCTCGTCGAGCACCGGGCCCCCATCGACCTGCTGTGCGAGGCGTTGCAGCAGTCCGCATCCCCGTACGCACCCGCCGTCGCCGCCGTCTGCCAAACACTTCCGGCGCGTACCGAGCAGGACATCCAACGGGCACAGCGACTGGCCGCCGCCGGCCCGCCCACTGAATCGGTTGGTCTACAACCGTTTACGTTGACCGTGCCGCCACGACGCGCACAAGGAGTTTGACATGTCGGGCTGGGAGATCTTCTGGGACGTGGTGCCGTACGTGACGCTGGCGATCGTGGCGGTCGGCATCTGGTGGCGGTACCGCTACGACAAGTTCGGCTGGACCACCCGCTCGTCGCAGCTGTACGAATCACGGCTGCTGCGCATCGGCAGCCCGATGTTCCACTTCGGCATCCTGGTCGTGATCGTCGGACACATCATCGGGCTGGTGATTCCCGAATCATGGACCGACGCAATCGGACTCAGCGATCACGCGTACCACATCCAGGCGATGGTGCTCGGTGCGATCGCCGGCGTCACCACGCTGACGGGTATCGCGTTGCTGGTCTTCCGCCGTCGCACCACGGGGCCGGTCTTCCTCGCCACGACCGCCAACGACAAAGTGATGTACCTGGTCCTGGTGATGGCCATCGTCGCAGGCCTCGCGTGCACGCTGATCGGCGCGACCCCCGTCGGCGCCGAGCACGACTACCGGCAGACGGTGTCGCCGTGGTTCCGGTCAATCTGGATCCTGCAACCGCGCGGTGACCTGATGGCCCAGGCGCCGCTGTGGTTCCACATCCACGTCATCATCGCCCTGGTGCTGTTCTGTCTGTGGCCGTTCACGCGGCTGGTGCACGTGTTCAGCGCGCCCATCGGCTACCTGTTCCGGCCCTACATCGTCTACCGCAGCCGCGACGTCGTCGACACGGGCGAGCTGGTCGGATCGCGCCCGCATCGCCGCGGTTGGTGAATCAGGCGCCGTGCACCAGAACACAGCATCGGCCCTGCCGAGGGCTGAGCTCCGCACGCGCGCCGGGCGCTGAACTGCCGTCGATCACACCCTCGACCAGCTGCAGGTTGAGACCGCAGACGACCTCCAAATGGTCCTTCGCCACCGAGTGAAACGGGCAGTTGCGCAGGGTGATACCGCCCTCGGCATCCGACTGAGGTAGATATCCGCAGTCGCGCAACGCGGCCACCATGTCACCCTCGGCGTCGATCGCGGCCCGCCGTCCGGTTTCGCGGGCGGCCGCGCCCAGGGCCGATCGCACCGCTCCCCCGGCGTCCTGCTCGATCGAGGAGACCAGCAACCGGGCGAGCAACAGATAGTCGCGCGGCGGGATGCTGACGACGATCTCGTCCGCGGTCCTGGTGTAGAGCTTGGCCGGGCGCCCGGCGCCGGGGCCGCCACGACCGGCCGGCCGCTGATAGCTGACGGCCAGCAGGCCACCGTCGGCGAGTTTGTCCAAGTGATAGGCGGCCAGGGTGCGACCGATCCCGACCGCCGCTGCGGCCGCCTCCCTGGAGACCGGCTCGTCACGCTCCACGACGAACTCGTAGAGCCGACGGCGAATCGGATCGTCCAGGCTGGTCAGTGCCGCCACGGAGGCGGGGTCGGTGAACTGCGCAGCCACCCCGAAATTCTATCACTAAAAACTCTTGACAAAACTCGCCAATGGGTGTGCTCTAAAAGACATAAAGTTTATTTCTAGAAAGGAACGTCATCATGACCACCTCGAATTCTTCGGTCGACCACCCGACGAGCCCCCTGCTGCGTGCCCGCACCGATCCCGTCTACGCGGCCTACCTGATCCTGAGGATCGGGTTCACGGTGCTGCCGATCGTGATGGGCCTCGACAAGTTCACCAACGTGCTGACCGACTGGGAGGGTTACCTCGCACCGTGGATCGTCGACCTCAGCCCGTTCACCGCACATCAGACGATGTTGATCGTCGGCGTGGTCGAGATCGTGGCCGGAATCGCGGTCGCGGTGAAACCGCGATACGCCGCGTACGTCGTCGCCCTCTGGCTCGCGGGCATCATCGTCAACCTGGTGACCTACCCCGGGTTCTACGACGTCGCCTTGCGCGACTTCGGTCTGCTGCTGGGCGCGTTGACACTCGGCCGGCTGGCCTCGGTGTACGACGCACCGTTGCACACCCGGGCCACGCGATGAGCTAGATGCCGACCGTGGGCACGAGCTCGAATGTCCGTCGAGCTCGTGCCAACGCTCGACTCCACCGGTCAGCGCGCTCGTCCGGCAGCCCGCAGCGCAGCGAAGGGCACGATGAAGTACACGGCGATCATCAGGTAGCCGAAGACGGCGATGATCGGGGCGAACAGCCCCGCCGCAATGAACACGGCGTAGCCGGCCAGGCCCGGAGTGAGCCTCTTGCTGATGAGTCTGACATCCGCGTCGGCCACGCCGGCCCTGATCAAGCGTTGCCACACGGCATAACGCCACATCAACGAGACCACCACCGACACCAAGAGCAGGTTGATGCCGTAAACGGTCACCGCGACACGTTGGGCATCACTCTCGGCGATGTAGTCCCCCAACAGCCGAGTGGGGAACGGCAGGAATGAGACCAGCATCAACAGCAGCAGGTTGAGCCGGATGAGCGCGGGGGTGGCGCGGTCGAGGAATTCGGTGATCACCGTGTGTTCGAGCCACACCGCGCCGATCGTCGAGAAGCTCACAAGATACGTCAGATACGACGGCCACTGGCGCACCACGGCAGCCAGCAGGTCATCCTCGGAACCGTCGGGCACACCGATCTCGAGGACCAACAGGGTGATCGCTATGGCGAACACACCATCGCTGAACGCTTCCATCCGGGTCGTCCGGTATCCAGACGGTCGAGCAGCCTCGGCCCGTTCAGCCGCCACAGTGGTTGAGTATCCCTCCACCGACCTGCCTGCGGAGCTATTCGGGCCCACCGCGCCAGGGACTTTGGTCCTCGAAGCTACCGGCCTTCGACCCGCGACGGCGAAGCCCGGCCGTTCCTACACTGCGGCCATGACCTACGTGATCAGCAGTGCGTGCGTGGACGTGATGCACAAGTCGTGTGTGCCGGAGTGCCCGGTCGACTGCATCTACGAGGGCGCAAGATCGATGTACATCAACCCCGACGAATGCGTGGACTGCGGAGCATGCAAGCTGGCGTGCGAAGAAGACGCGATCTACTTCGAGACGGACCTGCCCGACGACGAGCAAGGCCACCTCGCCGACAATGCCGCGTTCTTCTCCCAGGTCCTGCCCGGCCGCGACACTCCCCTCGGTATCCCGGGCGGTTTCGCCAAGCTCGGCCCCGTCGGCGTCGACGCGCCTCTGGTCGCGGTAATGCCGCCGCGTGAAGTAGGGACCTAAGGCTCTACTAACGCGTCCGCCGCTCGCCGAGAGTGGAGGAATGGAGCAGCTCACGACACTGGACGCCGGATTCCTGCACGCCGAAGACTCCGACCCCCACGTGAGCCTCGCGATCGGCGCCATCGCCGTCCTCGCCGGGCCGATGCCCGAATTCGATTCGCTGGTCGCCGATCTCAGCGAGCGAGTTCTGACGGTCCCCCGCTTCCGGCAGGTATTGCGCACCCATCCGCTGGACCTCGAGGCCCCCGACTGGGTCGACGATGCGCAGGTCGACATCACCCACCACATCCGTCGGGCGGCGCTGCCCCGGCCCGGCGACGACGCGGCCCTGTTCCGCTGGGCCGCCGAAGTCATGGAACGCCGCCTGGACCGCGACAGGCCGTTGTGGGAGTGCTGGATCGTCGACGGTCTGGCGCACAACCGGTGGGCGATGCTGATGAAGATCCACCACTGCATCGCCGACGGGGTCGCGGCGACCCATCTGCTCGCGCGCCTATGCGACGGGCACGACGGCGAGGCACCCGCGAGGGCGCTTCGTGCTGCGCGGCCGGCGCCGAAAGGCCCGCGGCTGCCCGCCCTGTCGCTCAACCCGATCGACTGGATGACCGCGGCGTGGCGGACGTCTGTAGGTGTGAGTTGTGCCGCGACGCAGGCTCTGCACGGCGCCGTCGAGATAGCGGGCGGACTTCTGCGGCCGACCCCCTCGTCGTCGCTGACCGGTCCGGTGACCGACATGCGCCGCTACGCCGCAGTCGAGGTGTCACTGCCGGACGTGCACCGCATCTGCGAGCGGTTCGACGTCACGGTCAACGACGTCGCGCTGGCGGCGATCACCGACAGCTACCGCAGCCTTCTGATGCGTCGCGGTGAGAAGCCCCGCCGCACCGCGCTACGCACCCTGGTGCCGGTTTCGGTGCGGTCCCCGGATGCGGCCGACGAACCCGACAACCGCGTGTCGGTGATGCTGCCCTATCTTCCCGTCGACAAGGCCGACCCGATTCAGCAGCTGCAGACCGTGCACGCCCGTCTCTGCAGGTCGAAGGCGAGCGGACAGCGCGAGGCCGGCAATCTCCTGGTCTCCGCGGCGAACGTGATCCCCTTCCCGCTGACAGCGTGGACGGTGCGCACGTTGACCCGACTCCCTCAGCGCGGCGTCGTCACGCTGGCGACAAACGTGCCCGGTCCCCGTAAACGGTTGCACCTCAAAGGCCGCGAGGTCATCCGGTTGCTCCCGATCCCGCCGCTGGCCCTGCGACTGCGCACCGGCATCGCGATCCTGAGCTACGCCGACCACCTCGCGTTCGGGATCATCGGCGATTACGACGCCGCACCCGACGTCGAAGAACTCGCCGAAGGGATCGAGCGAGCCGTGACCCGGCTGGCCGACTTGAGCGTCGGCCACTGGCGGTGCACCCCCGTCGGCACTCTCGCTCTGGTTCAAGGAGGATGAGGACGATGACCAAAGGACACGAACTGGAGGACCTCAACCGCAGGCAGTGCCTGGACTTGCTGCAAGGCGTGCGGGTGGGTCGGCTGGTCTTCACCGAGGATGCCTTACCCGCGGTGCAGCCGGTCAACTTCCGGCTGTGGCACGACGACGTGGTGATACGAGTCGCCGGCGGGCCGAAGCTCGCCGCGGCCACCGACAATCAGGTCGTGGCCTTCCAGGCCGACGAGCTCGACGCCGATCTGCGGACCGGTTGGAGCGTCACCGTCGTCGGGCACGCCGAGCCGATCACCGATGTCGACGAATTGCTGGAAGTGGCAGGCACATTCATCCAGCCGTGGGTCGACGGTCGTCGGGATCACTTCGTGCGCATCCGCACCGAGAAGATGACCGGCCGCCGATTCCGGGAACGCGGCCTGCCGAGGTATCGGGCAGAGAACACGAGCGCGACCTCGTCCTGAACCACCCCGTCAGGGCAGCGGGGCGCGCCACCTCAGCCTGGTACCACCCGTGGGCGCAGCCTCGATCGCGAACTTTCCCCAGACTTCTTCAGCGCGTCGTTTGAGGTTCGTCAACCCGCTGCCCGTGATGCTGCCGGCGACTCCGCATCCATCGTCGACCACCTCGATGCAAAGATCGTCTCCGACAACGACATTGACGGTCAGAATCGAGGCCTTCGCGTGGCGCACAACGTTGCTGACGGCCTCGCGCACGACCGCTTCGGCATGATCTGCCAGGTTGGCATCGACCACCGACAGCGGGCCGGAAAACTGCACCGTCGTCCGAACTCCGGAATCCGCGAATTGAGCGACCGCTTCGTCGATGCGTTGCCGCAGCCTGGTTATTCCGGCATCTGCACCGTGGAGGTCGAAGATTGCGGTGCGGATCTCCTGGATGACATTTTGAAGATCGTCGACGCATTCACTCAACCGCTGCCTGACCTCCGGTTTGTGCGAGCGCGGAATGGTGCCCTGCAATGCCAGCCCGACCGCGAACAGCCGCTGTATCACATGGTCATGCAGATCGCGGGCAATGCGGTCACGATCGCTGAGCACATCGAGTTCGCGCATCCGGCGTTGTGTGGTGGCAAGCTGCCAGGCGAGCGCGGCTTGATCGGCGAAAGCCGACATCATGTCGAGTTCGTCGGCGCTGAACGGAGACGAGCCCGGCGGTCGCGCGGCCACCAGCACACCCGCGACGGAGTCGGACGTACGAAGCGGCAGCACCAGGGCCGGCCCGGTCGCGGGCCTGTTCGGCGCCAGCTCGAGGCTGTCGAACCTGCCGGGAGTGCGCTGCAAGAACGCCTTCCCGATCGCGGTCCCCGAGGTCGTCATGAACCGAAAGGTTTCAGTCGGTTCATCGCCGGCGGTGGCCGCGACGACGAGTTCATCGACCTCCTCGGCCGGCTCGTCCGGGTCGGCGGGCACGGCCACAAGCGTCATCTTGGCGCCGCTCAGGTGGCGCGATTCGTCGGCCACGAGCCTGAACACAGTTGCGGGATCGGTTCCTGCCAGCAACTCGGTCCCGATGTCCCGCGTGGCCTCGATCCACGACTGCCTGGTCTTCGACTGCTCATACAACCGGGCGTTGTCGATCGCGATGCCCGCGGCAGCCGCAAGCGCCTGTACGAGGACTTCATCGTCTTCGCTGAAAGGCTGGCCACCCGCCTTCTCGGTGAGGTACAGGTTTCCGAACACCTCGTTGCGAATCCGCACCGGCACGCCCAGGAAGGTCCGCATCGGTGGGTGATGGGGTGGAAATCCGACCGACGCCGCATGGTGTGAGATGTTGTCCAGTCGGATGGGTTTCGGATCGTCGATCAGCACTCCGAGTACGCCGCGTCCTTCGGGTAGGTGACCGATACGCTCCCGCATCGATTCGTCGATGCCCTCGTAGATGAATTCGACCAGTTCGTGGTCGTGGCCACGAACACCCAGCGCGCCATACTGGGCGTCGACCAGTTCGATCGCGGTGTGCACGATCGTCCGCAGCGTCTGATCGAGCTCGAGCCCCGACGTTACGACCAGCATCGCGTCGACGAGGCCGTCGAGTCGATCCCGGCCCTGGACGATCTGCTCAACGCGGTCCTGGACCTCCATGAGCAGCTCGCGGAGGCGCAACTGCGACAGGGTCTCTCGCACCGGCGGCCTGGCGGCCTCGCCCCACGCTTTGGCCGGCTGTGCCACGTCAGCCATGCCGCCATGCTGCCACCTGTCAAGCCACTATGCGAGTAATTGGTGGTATTTGACGATGCCGTTTACGCGCTAGCGGGGTGCTGCTATTCGCTCGTTCGGCAACTCGTACATCGTGGCTCCGGCTCGATCGTTCGCCGCCTTTTGCTGCGCCCGATCGCGAATACCGCGCAGCATCTTCTGCTCCATGACGAAGTGGACGATGTCGAACAGGGCGTGTCCGGCCGCGCCCCCACTGCCCCTGACCAGCAGGCGCGTCCAGCTGCCCGTGCGGCGAAGGTGAGAGGTCCACGCCCCTTTCGCCTTCTTCCCACGCTGCAATCGCACGAAATCCTCGGGTGACACCAGCGCGAGGTAAGCCTGCGGGTCGATCGCGGCCACCACTTGCCGGCCCATGTCGCCGTACCGGCGTGCAGCCCCACGGTGTCGCCCACGGACAGGTCCTGCCATTGCGGATGGACGCACTTCGCATTGTGGATAGTCGCGCCCACTGCTCGTTCCAGCAGGGAGTACGCCATCGCCGTCGCCAGCCATCCGTTCTCCCTTGCCATGGTCCGACGCCACGTCCACGCGGGCGACCGACTAAGGGCCGAAGGTCCCTGTGGCGCACGGCCGAAACGCTCTGTTTCGCGCGTCGTCGACATTGGATGCTGAGCGCATGGCAGGCACGCATTGGCTGGTGATGGAGCCGCCGTCGCACGGGCCGTCCCCGATGTTCGAGGCCCGGGTGGCAGGTGCGGGGCGGCACCTGCCACCAACGCACCTGGCGACCGACGACCTGATGTCGACCACACGCCACCACACCCACATCGATCTTGAGCGGCTGACCGGAATTCGTGAGCGACGGGTTTCGGTCGGCGACGAGGACTCCTACACCCTGGCGACAGCCGCGGCCATCGATTGCCTCGAGAAGGCCGAACGGGATCCGGCGTCGATCGACCTGCTCATCAACTGCAGCATCACGAAGTTTCGCGGCGGTCTCACACAGAGGTTGGAGCCGACGATGAGTTCGGCGGTGGCACACGCCATCGGCGCCCATTCGGCGATGACCTTCGATCTCAACAACGCGTGTGCCGGGATGCTCACCGGAGTCACCATTGCCAACAACATGATCCGGCAGGGCGCCGTGAAGCGGGCCTTGATCGTCAGTGGCGAGTACATCTCCCAGCTGGGCCGCAACGCCGCGCGCCACGTGCACAACATCATGAGCAAGGAACTGGCGTCCCTGACCCTTGGCGATGCAGGGGCGGCGCTCCTACTCGAAAGAGCTCAAGTCGGTTTAGGCAGCATCATCCTGGCCGGTTTCACAACGCTGGCCGAGTACAGCCGGCTCTGCCTCGGTTATCCCAAGGGCAACGACCCGGGCGCGCGGATGTTCACCGACGCACGGGGCATCCACAGGGCCGCGATGGCGAACACACCTACCCTGCTGCGCGAGGTACTTCGGGAGGCGGGACGATCCATCGACGAAATCGACCACGTCATCACCCATCAGACGTCGGCGCGCGCGATCCGAAAGGGCATGGCCGAAGTGTCCGCCAAGTTCGGCGCCACTCCGAAACACGAGGCGGTCATCACCGTCGACCGTTACGGCAACACCGCGTCGACGACGCACACCGTCGCGCTCATCGAAGAGCTCGAGGCTCGGCGCATCTCGCCCGGGGAGACCATCGCTTTGATCGCGTTGGCATCCGGTTTGGAGATCGGCTTCGTCCTTCTGACGCTGGACCGAGAGTTGGTGAGCCACTATGGGAACCGTCATTGACCAGATCGCCGTTGTCAACGGCGGCTGGCGCAACCGTCACAGTGCTTTGCGGCTGATCGACAGGGCGGCGAAGAAGTGCCTCCGCAAGGGTCGGCGCAACGCCGACGATGTGGACCTCCTCGTCAACGCGGGCATTTACCGCGACCGCAACCTCGGCGAGCCCGCCCTCGCCTCGATGATCCAGGACGACATCGGAGCCAATGACGAGGAGCCGCACACCGGCGGGCACGGCACCTTCTCGTTCGACGTCGCCAACGGCTCGTGCGGAATGCTCACCGCCCTGCACATCGTCGACGGCTTCCTCAAGTCGCGAGTGATCGACTGCGCGTTGGTGGTCGCCGGCGACGCCGATCCGGGACGTGGTTCGAGCGAGGCATTCCCCTACAGCCCCGCAGGCGCCTCGCTGCTGTGCGGCTGGTCCGAAGACGGACGCGGGCTCGGGCCGGTCTGGTGGGAGCGGTCGGAAGACGACGACGACACGGTGTCGGCCACGATCGCCATGGTGGAACAACGCAATCTCTTGAGGATCCGCGAATCAGTCCCTGCCGAACGTGGTTTCGCACGTACCGCGGCGCGTGCGGCGCAGCGGTGCCTCACCGAATCCGACACCGGAATCGATGAGATCGCATCGATAGTCGCGGCGCCGGCCAGTCCCGCTTTTCGCGCAGAGCTGGCTTCGCAGCTGAACGTCCCGCTCGAACACATCACGGTCGGCGACGACCAACACATGCACACGGCGGCCCTGGCGGCCGCGCTCGGTAAGGCCGCCGACACCACCCCGCCCGACAGCTTGGTGATGATCATCGCCGCGGGCGCGGGCGTGACGGCTGGGGCGGCGCTGTATCGGATGTAGTCGACGGTTCTGGGCTACACACTGACCCGGCGCGGGGCGTTGCCGGCCGCTTCCCGTGCAGGTTGCATTGCGCTTCTCCGTTCCGCAGTCGACCTCGCATGTCAAAATCGGACCTCAGGCGATCGTGAACTCGCGATCGGGCTCCGAGCCGAAGAAAAACCGACGGCCCGTCACACGCAGCGGACGGATGCGCACGTAATGGGGTTTCACCGTGGCCGTCCACGGAAGCAGCTGCGCCCGTTCGGCCTCATCGGTCTCCTCATCGGTGCGAAGGGTCCGGGCCAAACCCCTGATCACCACGCTCCAACCCTCGACGGCGTTGTGGCCGTCGGCCTCGAACAGCACGTTCTTGTTGATCACCGCGCTGCTCAACTTCGTACCCTCGGCCGTGCGGAACAGCACGGTTCGGTTCTGGACGACGAAGTTGACCGGAAAGATCTCCGGCTCGCCGCCGACGCTGGTGACGAGGCGCCCGAGGGAGGCGGCCGACATCAGTTTCCAGCATTCGCTCTCGGAAAGGATCTCGATCGGTTGCGTCGGTGTGGACATGGCTACGACGGTACGGAAACGACGTGGCCGGCAACGCTGCCGAAAGTCCCTCCAACTCGTGCCCTAAAGGCCCTGCATTCGGCGGCGCTTAGCAGGACGATAGACCCCATGAGCAGCGCCGTGATCGAGGCCGCCGCCATGGGGGAACTGATCACCACGCTCCAGCAGCGTGGTTACCGGGTCGTCGGACCCACTCGGTCCGAGAATGCGATCGTCCTGGCCGAATTGGCCTCCGCCGACGATCTGCCCCGGGGCTGGGGCGTGGACACCGGACCCGGCCATTACAGGTTGCGCAGACGCGACGACGGCGCATTGTTCGGCCATTCGGCCGGACCGCAATCCTGGAAGCAGTTCCTTCATCCACCTCGGCAGCAGCTGTGGTCCTCCGAAGGCATGACGTCCGAAGAGAATCCGAGGTACGCGTTCCTCGGTGTGCGGGCCTGCGATCTGTCGGCCATCGCCATCCTCAACGGCGTACTCGGCGCCGGTAGTCATCCGGACCAGGGGTTCGTCGGTCGATTGGCGCGGATCTTCGTCGTGGCCGTCAACTGCACCGAACCCGGCGACCTGTGCTTCTGCGCGTCGATGGGCACCGGACCCGAAGTCGGGCCCGGCTACGATCTCGCACTCACCGAACGCATCGACGGCAGCCAACACAGCTACCTGGTCGACGTCGGAAGCGACGCCGGCGCCGACGTGCTGGCAGCGCTACCGCACCGCGACGCCACCCCCGACGAGATCGACTCCGCTCGCGGCGATGTCGCCGACGCGGCCGGCAAGATGCGCCGTCAGATGCCTACCGCCGATCTGCGCGAGCTGCTGATCGACTCACGCGAATCGCCGCAGTGGGATGAGGTGGCCAGTCGCTGCCTGACGTGTGGGAACTGCACGATGGTCTGCCCCACGTGTTTCTGCACCACCGTCGAGGACACCACCGATCTCACGGGGCAGCACGCCGAACGATGGATGCAGTGGGCGTCGTGCTTCGAGTTCGACTTCACGTTCATTCATGAAGGGAGCATTCGGCAATCGGGCGCCTCGCGATACCGCCATTGGATTACCCACAAGCTCGGCACCTGGCATGACCAGTTCGGCAGTTCTGGTTGCGTCGGTTGCGGGCGATGCATCGCCTGGTGCCCCACCGGGATCGACATCACCGAGGAGATGCACAACCTGGCCGCCCGGCAGTCCGACGCCGGTGATGACTGAAACCGCAGCGCCACAGGCGCCGTCGTCGGCGATGACACCGGTGCCGTACCGGGTACACCGCCGAACCGAGGAGAATCGCGATTCGGCGACGCTGTGCCTGCAACCGGTGCACGAACCGCTACCGACGCCCCGACCCGGCGAGTTCATGATGATGTACGCCTTCGGCATCGGCGAAATCGCGATATCCGTGAGCGGCGTGCCAGAACCCGGCGGCGAGGCCATCCACCACACCATTCGGTCGGTCGGCGCCGTGAGCCGCGCACTTCACGGCACCGCGCCCGGCGGCGTGATCGGCATGCGCGGGCCGTTCGGCACCGGCTGGACGCTGCCCGACGCGATAGGAGACGACGTGGTGATCGTCGCGGGCGGCGTCGGCCTGGCGCCGCTTCGGCCCGTCGTCCTGGCCGCTCTGGCCGATCGCGACTCATACGGTCGAGTGACCCTCATCGCGGGCGCTCGTTCGCGCGAAGACTTTCTCTTCGCTCACGAGCTCGCCGACTGGTCGCGCAGCGGCGTGATCGAGGTGCACATGACCGTCGACGTACCGATACAGGGGTGGCCCGGGGAGGTCGGCTTCGTCACCGAGCCGTTGCGGCGGACACCGATGCGGCCCGATCGCACCACCGCGTTCCTGTGCGGCCCAGAGGGAATGATGCACAACAGCGCCGTCGAGCTGCTTCGAAAAGGCCTGCCTGCAAACAAGATCCAGGTATCGCTGGAACGGAACATGCAATGCGGAGTCGGATGGTGCGGACACTGCCAGCTCGGTCCCCTGCTGTTGTGTCGGGACGGACCGGTGGTGGGCTACGACGTCGCCGAGGCCCTGCTCAGCGTGAAGGAGTTGTAGGTGCGAACACCGAAACTAGCCGTGTGGAAGTTCGCGTCCTGCGATGGCTGCCAACTGACCCTGTTGGACTGTGAGGACGAACTGCTGGCGCTGGCCGACCAGGTGCAGATCGCCACGTTCCTCGAGGCATCGAGCGCCACCGTCGCCGGCCCGTACGACGTATCGCTGGTGGAGGGCTCGATCACGACGGCGGCCGATGAGCGTCGTATCAAGGAGATCCGGGAGCAATCAGGAGTGCTCGTCACGATCGGCGCGTGTGCCACGGCAGGCGGGGTGCAGGCCCTGCGAAACTTCGCTGACGTCAGGGAGTTCGCCTCGGTCGTCTACGCCAAACCGGAATACATCGACACTCTCGCGACCTCGACGCCGGCCTCGGCGCACGTCGCGGTCGACTACCAGATTCAGGGCTGCCCGATCGACCGCGGGCAACTGCTCGACACCCTGGCGGCACTCCTGGTGGGACGCAAACCGCGGTTGCCGGCGAAAACGGTTTGTACGGAGTGCAAGAACCGCGGCGTGACGTGCGTCGTGGTTGCCGACGGAACCCCGTGCCTGGGACCGGTCACCCACGCGGGTTGCGGTGCACTGTGTCCCACGTATCGGCGCGGCTGCTACGGATGCTTCGGGCCCGCCACCACTCCCAACACCGCCGCGCTCATTCCGGTGCTGCGCCGGGATGGAATGTCCGCCGGCGGTGTCGACCGCGTCTTCGCGACGTTCAACGCGGTCAACTTCGACCACGAACGGAACGACCGGTGAGCGAAGAGATCCGAACGTTGAGCGTCGGGGCGTTGACGCGGGTGGAGGGGGAAGGCGCCCTGCACGTCACGCTGCGTGACGGGGTCGTCGACACCGTCGAGTTGAACATCTACGAACCACCCCGGTTCTTCGAGGCGTTCCTGCGCGGTCGCGCCTATACCGAACCACCCGACATCACAGCCAGGGTCTGCGGCATCTGCCCGGTCGCCTACCAGGTGAGCGCCTGCAACGCCATCGAAGACGCGTGCGCGGTGACCGTCGATCCGGAACTGGTGGCGTTGCGACGACTTCTCTACTGCGGGGAATGGATTCACAGCCACGCCCTGCACATCGTGCTGCTGCACGCGCCGGACTCCCTCGGCTATCCCGACGGGATCAGCCTCGCTCGGGACCATCCGGAGTTCATCGAGCGCGGGCTGGCGTTGAAAAAGGTCGGGAACCGGCTGATGGAGAAGATCGGCGGACGCGCGATCCACCCCATCAATGTACGGCTAGGAGGGTTCTACTCGGTCCCGAAGCCGGCCGAGCTCGGCCCCCTGGCCGAGCAACTTCGTAGCGCCGTGGACGACGCACTCTGGTTGCTGGACCGAGTGAGTGAATTCGATTTCCCGGAGGCCGAGTTCGACCACGAGTTCCTGGCGCTGACAGCGCCCGACCGCTACCCGATCGAGAACGGCACGATTCGACGAAGCGCCGGGCAACCGTTTGCGATAAGCGACTTCAGCGACCACGTCGTCGAGTCGCAGGTGCAGCGGTCAACGGCGCTGCACGCCACATTGGACGGCGCACGCTACCTGACCGGGCCGCTCGCCCGGTACGCGTTGAATTCCCAAACCCTTTCGCCCCTCGCACGTGAGGCGGCGGCCCGAGCAGGACTGGGCGCGGTCTGCCGGAATCCGTTCCGCAGCATCCTCGTTCGCGCTGTCGAAATCGTCTATGCGATCGAGGAAGCGCTGCGCATCATCGCCGAGTATCGGGTGCCCGACCGCCCCTTCGTAGACGTTCCCGCCCGGGATGGGATCGGCCATGGTGTCAGCGAGGCGCCACGCGGGCTGCTGTATCACCGCTATGACGTCGGTGCGGACGGTCTTCTGCGGTCGGCCGTGATCGTCCCGCCCACCGCTCAAAACCAGGCGGCCATCGAACATGAGATGGCCGAACTCGTCGGCGCAAACCTCACGTTGGCCGACGACGCGCTCACCACGCTGTGCGAGAGGGCGATTCGCAACCACGACCCCTGCATATCCTGCTCCGCGCACTTCCTGACGCTGACGGTCGACCGGTTGTGAGCGGCGATGTGGTGATCGGAATCGGCAACAGCTTCCGCCGCGACGATGGAGTCGGCCCTGCCGTCGCCGAGGAGATCGCCGGTCGCAGCCTCCCGGGTGTGCGGGTGCTCGTCTGCACGGGTGAGCCTGGCGCCCTCCTCGACGCGTGGAGCGGCGCCGGACTTGCGATCGTCATCGATGCCGCGATGGGCGACGGGTCCAGTCCCGGTCGAATTCGGCGATGGACTCCGGGCGACGACGGGGCGGCGGGCGTCGTCAGCTCACATGCGATCGGGCTGCCTCAAGCGTTTACGTTGGGAGAAGCATTGCAGCAGCTACCCGATCGCCTGATCGGGTTCAGCGTGGACATCATCGACGCCGACCATGGCGTCGGCATGACGTCCGATGTCGCGGCCGCCGTTCCCGGCGTCGTGAAGGCGGTGCTCGCCGAACTCGATCACCACATGTGAATCGCGCGTCGACGCCCATAGGCCCTAGTGCCGGCCGCTGGCGAAAGCCTAACGCCCCCAGCGACTCCGGCCACTGCGGCGACAATACGAGACGGTTACCGCTCAATTCCAGGCCCGTGAAGCACCGCTGCATCAAATCCACCCTGCCCGCCATCGCGGCGAGGTGGACGCCCTCGGACGTCGTGCCGCCCTGGATGTCGTCGACGTCGGACTTCAGCAAATCCCCGAACCTGCACCTGATGATCCCGTTCGTGCGCACCCGGCGGGAGCTCGAAGAGTGCCTCGCCCTCGTCGACTCCAGCCCACTCGGCCGCCAGCGGGGATTACATCGGTGGGTGATGGCGGAGGTGCCCTCGGTCGTGCACTGGCTCCTCGGCCCGCACGGACGCCACCGGTTTTCCCACACGGAATCGTCGGTGCTGGTGGCCAGGGCGTGAATGCCGCTTCTCAGCGATCAACGAGGCTTCTCTGTCGGCGGGTATCGATGTGGCGGCGGAACCCACCAATTCCCGCGTCGGGCAGCAGTTGGTCGTAGCGTTGTGATCTGTGCGTGCCGAGTCCCTTCGCCGAGAGGAGATCGTCGATGATTGAAGTGCTACCGGACATGCCCGATGGTGTGATCGGTTTCCAAGTGTCCGGTCGGCTCAGTGGTGAAGATCTGCGAGCCTTCGAGCCCACGCTGAAGCAGGAGTTGCAGACCGACGAGCTGCGGATCGTCGAGGTCATCGCACCCACCTATGAGGGTTTTGGCCCTGGCGGGCTGGTCGAGGACGTCAAGATGGGATTCGGCGCCTTGATAAGTCATCACTCGGCCTTCAAGAGGATCGCCGTGGTCACCGACAAGGAGTGGGTGGCCCATACGCTGCACGCGCTCGCGTGGATGGTTCCCGGCGAGATCGCGCTCTTCGGTCTCGACGAACTGGAGCAGGCCAAGGCCTGGGCCGCGGGCTGAGGCGTTGTCTTTGATGCTGTCCGAGGCGCGCCACTGACGTGCTGCTGCTCAGCAGAATCGTGCGCCGCGAGGTTGTCGGCCAGGACGGACGCACGATCGGCCGCGTCGCCGATGTGACCGCCCGCCCCGACGGTGATGCCGGTCTGCCCCTCGCTGAACACGTCGTGTTGTCCCGACGGCGAGGGCATCAGGTTCTGGTCCCGTGCCACGCCGTCAACTTCGTTCACCCGCAACACATTCGGCTGAACGCCGAGGGTGAATCACTGTCTGTCGCGGCCGGCTGCCTCGCGGATGACGAGATAATGCTGGTGCGTGACGTCCTCGATACACAGATCGTCGATATCACCGGGCAGCGACTCACCCGCGTGGCCGACGTGGTGCTCGCCCGCCGCCACGATGGCCGACTGGAGGTCGTCGGCGTCGAGGTGGGATTCGATGCCGTGTTGCGTCGCCTGGGCCTCGGCTGGTTGGCGAAACGCCTCCCTGCCGATGCCGTCGCATGGACGGACTTACACCTGACGTCCGAGCGGGGGCATACCATTGCGCTCGGAACACCCCGGTCCGCGATTCACCTACTCGATCCGCGCGCGCTGGCGGCACTCGTCGCGCGACTCGACACGGAATCCGCGGCCGAGGTCCTCGGTACCAAGGAAGCCGCGGTGGCCGCAGACGTCCTCCAAGCCAGCCACCCGGCTGACGCGGAACGGATTTTGCGAGCGTTGACCGAAAGTAAGGCCGCCGACGTCGTCGCTGCCATGCCGACCGACCACGCCACCCGGTGGAGGGACCGGTTGTCTGCCTCGCCCCTGTTGAGGAACAGGCACTTTCTTCGCTTCGGAGTGTGGCCACGTCGACGACACGGGGCGCGGTGATCGTGACGGTGATCAAACGCCGCCGTCGGTTGGCGATCGGGGCACTGGTGGCGGTGGTGGGTCCCGGGCTGCTCGCCGGTCTGTCCGATGATGACCCTGCCGGTATCACCACGTATTCGGTGCTCGGCGCCGACTACGGTTATCAACTGCTCTGGGTTCTGCTGCTGTCCACCCTCGCCTTGGTGATGTTCCACGTCCTTGCCGCCCGCATGGGCGTGGTCACCGGGCAGGGGTTGATCGGCCTGGTGCGCCAACGCTACGGCGTACGCGTCGGCGGCGCGGCACTCGTCACGCTGGTCGTCGCCAACGTCGGTACAACATGCGCCGAGTTCGCCGGGATCGCAGCCGGTTTCGAGCTATTCGGTGTCAGCCGATACATCAGTGTCCCCGTCGCGGCGCTGCTCGTCTCGACCCTGGTGCTGCGCGGGAGCTTCCAACGCGTCGAGCACTTCTTGCTGCTGTTGTCGACAGTGTTTCTCGCCTACATCGCTTCGGGAATACTCGCTCATCCCGACTGGGGGGCCGCGGCACACGGGCTCTTGGTGCCGACGATGCCCGCCGACCGGGACGCCTTGGCAATCGTCACCGCCACCGTCGGCACGACGCTCGCGCCATGGGGACTGTCGTTCATCCAGTCATATGCCGTCGACAAGAAGCTGCGGGTCGAAGATCTGCGCTTAGAACGCGTCGACGTGGTGACCGGTGCCCTGCTGACTGGCGTGATCGGCTTTTTCGTCGTGGTGGCCTGCGCGGCAACCCTGTATCGCGATGGTCGCTCCATTACCGACGCCGCAGATGCCGCCCTTGCATTGCAGCCGCTCGCCGGCGAGTTGGCGTCGACCCTGTTCGGGATCGGGCTGATCGGCGCCGCTGTGCTGGCCGCATCCATTTTGCCGTTGTCGACGGCCTATTCGGTGTGCGAGTACGCCGGGGCCGAGGCCGCCTTGAATGACCCCTTCCGAAGGGCGAGAACGTTCTATCTCACATTCGGCCTCGTCACGGTGCTCGGCGCGGTTGTCGTCATGGTTCCTGGTGCGCCGCTGGTGACGATCCTCGTTGCCACTCAGGTTCTCAATGCGATTCTGCTCATCCCTTTGATGGGCGTGATCATCGGTGTCGCGCGTGACGCTGACTTGATGGGCGAATTTCAGTTGAGCACAAGGGCTACGGTGACCTACGGCGTCACCGCGGCCGTCGTGCTGATGTGTGTGGTTGCGCTGGCGGTGACCGCCGGCTGGGACTGAGAGCCAGGACGCCAGGACCGGAGGTCAGGGACCGGAAGTCGATCACTGATCGTGGAGCAATGCCACATTGACGAGTTCCTGTGCGTGGACCAGCTGACGTTCGGCTTGTTCGATGCTCGATTTGAACTCGCCGTCATAAGCGTTCCGCGACCCTGCTGCCGCTGACAGGCACATGTGTGCGGCGGCGTGAGCGTCCTCCGCCGCTGCCGCCAACTCGCTGGTGAGTTCGGGGGTAGGCGCTGGCAGGTAGGTGTGCACATTGACGCCGGCGAGATCGTGCATTCGTTGGCATGCCTGCTCCAGACCTATCGGAGTCAGGCTCTCCATGGAGTGCCGGGCATCGGCGATGGAATCCTGTAGCTTCATGACAGGAGTATGCGCACGTTCCCACCACTGTGAGATCGACTGTCGCTCAGTGGGTGTCGTCGCTGCAGGCTGAGCTCGGTCACTTCCGCGACCTATCGCCACCACTGCCGCCAGAACCATCAGCGCGACAACAGCGCCCGCGCCGAAGAGGGCCCATTTCGTCCGGTACCACGCGGTCGCCTCCGGCCACCGCTCTTCTATAGGCGCCCCACACTCGCCACAGAGATCGAAATCCGGCGGATTGTGATGGCCGTTCGGACATGTCACCATTTCTCAAGCCTCCTCGGACATTCCGCCTTGTGGGCGGCCCATAGAGATCATCCGACCCGGTCCAACATCAAGAACTGGTGAATCCCGAACCGCTCGAACGCCCGTGCACGCCGGGTCGGGAGCAGCCGGCCCGCGGTCTGCGCGTCGATGACTCGGGGTGCGACGACGTTGTAATTGCGACCGCCGCTTGTCACGATCGCTTCGCCGCAAGCCTGCACGTTGCGCAACCAGTCGACGTCGGTGCCGTACCGCAGCGGAAGAATGAATGCGTTGTCCACCTGATCGGCCACGACTGGAGTGGCGTAATGCCGCCCGGATCGGCGGCCGGTATGCCGGATGACGGAGGCATACCAGTGCTTGCGGCCTGCCAACCGCATCATCAGTGGATTCAGCAGGTATTTGTTGAACGTACGCACCTTGTCCTTGACCCGATCGACTGGGTTTGGAGGCATATCGCGATCCTCGACGACCGGCTCGTTGGTCGCATAGGGCCGTCCGGCCGACGTCCGAGGGCCAAATGGCACGAACCATAGACGGAGGCCGATGGGGCTGATCTTGTGACTTTCGTCTCTATCTCCGTCGGTCAGTCGCGCCGATCATGAATGCGACAACCGACAGCGAGGATTGGGGATGCCGATGGTGCCGACTGACCGCGCCGATATGACCACTGCGGAGCTCGACACCATCGCCTGGCGGTTCCTTCGATCCGAGTTCGCCGGTCGGATCTACTCCGATTGGTCGCTCGACCGCCGCCTCGACGCCTACCTTCTGCATCACGGCGGGGCCGACTTCCTCGTCGACGGATCGGCCTACGCCGCACTGCTGGAGCGGGTGATGGTGAACATCGGGCCCGCCAGGCGCAGTGGTGTTCTTTCCCTACCGGATATGTGAGTCCTGCCATGACCGTCATCGAAAAGACCATCGAGGACTGGAAGGTCCGCCCCAACTACGCCGACTACGAGCAGACTCGGGCGGCGTTCCGCTGGTCGGCGGTCCCCGACCCCTGCGAGGGGATGGCGCGCGGCGGCTGCAATATCGCCTATGCAGCGGTCGACCGCCACGCCGACGGACCGCTGGCTTCGCGCACGGCCCTTCGGTTCGTCAGTGACAGCGGCCCCAGCGAGAACCTTGTCATCGAGGACCTCAGTTACGCCGAACTCGGCCGTCGCACCCGCAGGTTCACCAATGTGTTGCGGGGGCTGGGCGTCGGCAAGGGCGACCGCGTATTTCTGATCATGGGCCGCATTCCGGAGCTGTATGTCACGATGCTCGGCGCGCTGCGCAACGGCAGTGTGGTTTCGCCGCTGTTCTCGGCCTTCGGTCCGGAGCCCATCGCCACCCGCGTCACCATCGGCGAGGCGGCCGTCCTGGTGACGACGACGGCGCTCTACAAGCGCAAGATCGCCAAGATCCGCGACCAGCTGCCGTCGGTCCGCCACATTCTGCTGGTCGATGGGTCCGAGACCGAACCCATACCCGGCACGCTCAGTCTGGCGCCGCTTATGGACGAAGCCTCCGAATACGCCCCGATCGAACCCACCACCGCGGAGGATACCTCGCTGCTGCACTTCACCAGCGGCACCACCGGCACCCCGAAGGGCGCGCGCCACGTGCACGGCGCGGTGACAATGCACTATGTCACCGGGTTGTACGCCCTTGACCTTCATCCCGACGACATCTATTGGTGCACAGCCGATCCGGGATGGGTCACCGGCACCTCCTACGGCATCATCGCACCGCTGCTACACGGGATCACCTCGATCATCGACGAAGCCGAGTTCGACGCCCAGCGCTGGTATCGCATCCTCCAAGATGAGGGCGTCACCGTCTGGTACACCGCGCCGACGGCCATCCGCATGCTGATCAAGGCGGGCCCGGAAGTCGCTGCGCAATACCACTTTCCCCGGCTGCGATTCATCGCCAGCGTCGGTGAACCGCTGAACGCCGAGGCGGTCTGGTGGGGCAAGCGCGTGTTGGGTCTGCCCATCCACGACAACTGGTGGCAGACGGAGACCGGTGGGATCATGATCGCCAACACGCCGGCCTTCGACATCAAGCCTGGATCGATGGGTCGCCCCCTGCCCGGTGTGGACGCCTTTGTGGTGCGTCGCAACGACGACGGCTCGGTGTCGGTTATCGACCAACCCGACATCGAGGGGGAACTCGCCCTCAAACCCGGCTGGCCGTCGATGTTTCGTGAGTACCTCCATCAAGAAGAGCGGTATCACAAGAGCTTTGCCAACGGCCTGTACATGTCGGGCGATCTGGTCAAGCGTGACCGCGACGGATACTTCTGGTTCGTCGGCCGCGCCGACGACGTGATCAAGTCCGCGGGCCACCTGATCGGCCCGTTCGAGGTGGAGAACGCGCTGACCGATCACCCGGCCGTCGCCGAGGCCGCAGTGATCGGCAAGCCAGACCCCACGGTCGGGGAACTGGTGAAAGCCTTCGTCACGCTCAAGGATGGCTTCGAGCCGACCGACGAGCTGCGTGCACAGCTGACCGGTCAGGCCCGCAGACGCCTCGGTGCCGCGGTCGCACCGAAGGAAATCGAATTCGTCGAGAGCCTGCCGCACACACGCAGCGGCAAGATCATGCGCCGACTGCTCAAGGCGCGCGAACTCGGATTACCCGAGGGCGACACCTCCACTGTCGAAACACCCCAGCATCAGGAGGTCTCACCATGACGGACCAGGAATTGGCACGCGCCCTGCTCAGCGACATGGTGCGGGTGCGGCTGATGGAGGAGAAGTGCGCAGAGCTGTACAGCGCGGCCAAGATTCGTGGCTTCTTGCACTTGTACGTCGGTGAGGAGGCGGTGGCCGCGGGCTCGCTTCGGGTGCTCGAACCCGAGGACGCCGTGGTGGCCACCTATCGCGACCACGCTCACGCACTGCTGCGCGGCGTGCCGATGCCGAAGATCATGGCCGAGATGTTCGGCAAGCAGGAAGGTTGCTCTCGCGGACGAGGCGGCTCCATGCATCTGTTCGATGCGGACGTGAGGTTCTACGGCGGGAATGCGATCGTCGCCGGTGGTCTGCCGCTGGCCGTGGGTCTGGCGCTGGCAGACAAGCAGCTGGGGCGAAATCGGGTCACCGCATGCTATTTCGGCGAGGGCGCCGTCGCCGAGGGGGCCTTCCACGAATCGCTGAACCTCGCCGAGCTGTGGCAGCTACCGGTGCTGTTCTGTTGCGAGAACAACCTCTACGCGATGGGGACGTCAATCGCGGTGGAGCAGTCGCAGACCGACATGACCGCGAAGGCGGCGTCGTACCGGATACCGGCACTCGCGGTGGACGGGATGGACGTGCTGGCCTGTCACGCCGCCGCTCAGGAAGGGGCCTACCACGTGCGCAGTGGCGCGGGGCCGTTCTTCCTAGAGTTCCTCACGTACCGGTTCCGCCCGCACTCGATGTTCGACCCCGAACTGTACCGGGAGAAGAGCGAGGTCGAACACTGGAAGGAACGCGACCCCGTCCGCACCTTCACCGAAAGATGCCTGGCAGAGGGACTCTTGACCGATGACGACGTCGCATCCATGCGTGCCGCCGCCGAAACCGAACTGGCCGAAGCGGTCGACTACGCCGAGGCCGGCACGTGGGAGGACGTCTCCGACCTGAC
This sequence comes from Mycolicibacterium novocastrense, assembly GCF_001570485.1. Lineage (GTDB taxonomy): Bacteria > Actinomycetota > Actinomycetes > Mycobacteriales > Mycobacteriaceae > Mycobacterium > Mycobacterium novocastrense. The sequence continues at coordinate 21,887 of NZ_BCTA01000021.1, read as the reverse complement.
CCGCGATGTGCTCACTCCTGCGGGGAGTCGGCCATGAAGACGGCCTACCGCACCGCGGTGCACGATTCGATCCGCGACGCGATGCTCGCCGACTCACGCGTCTTGCTGATGGGCGAGGACGTCGGCGCTTACGGCGGCACCTACGCCGCGTCCAAGGGATTGCTCGAGGAGTTCGGGCCGGACCGCATCCGCGACACTCCACTCTCCGAACTCGGTTTCGTCGGTGTGGGAATCGGCGCTGCGCTAGGCGGTTTGCGACCGATAGTCGAGGTGATGACGGTCAACTTCAGCCTGCTGGCGCTCGACCAGATCGTCAACACCGCCGCGGCGCTGCGCCACATGTCCGGCGGTCAGTTCTCGGTGCCGCTGGTGGTCCGCATGGCCACCGGCGCCGGACGCCAACTGGCAGCCCAACATTCGCACAGCCTCGAGGGGTGGTATGCCCATATCCCCGGAATCAAGGTGGTGGCGCCGGCCACGGTGGCCGACGCCTACGGGATGCTGCCCACCGCGCTGGCCGATCCGGATCCGGTCGTCATCTTCGAGCACGTGCAGTTGTACAACACCTCGACCGACGTCGACGCGCTGGTACCGACGGACATCGAGCGGGCAGCGGTGCGGCGCGTAGGCAAGGACGTCACGGTGATCACCTACGGTGGCAGCCTGCCCAAAGCTCTCGACGCCGCCAACGAGCTGTCGCTGTCCGGAATCGACTGCGAGGTCGTCGATCTACGGGTGCTGCGGCCCCTCGACGACGCGACGCTTCTCGAGTCGGTGCTCAAGACACACCGGGCGGTGGTGGTCGACGAAGGCTGGCGTACCGGCAGCCTGGCCGGCGAGATCAGCGCGCGCATCGTGGAGAACGCGTTCTACGACCTCGACGCACCGATCGCCCGCGTCTGCACAGAAGAAGTACCCATTCCCTACGCCAAGCACCTTGAGCAAGCGGCGCTGCCGCAACCGGAGAAGATCGCCGAAGCGGTTCGCAGTATGTTCGGTGACCGCCGATGATCGAGTTCACGATGCCCGCGCTGGGCGCCGACATGGATGAGGGCAAGCTCGACGAGTGGTTGGTCAAGCCCGGCGACGCGGTGACCCGCGGGCAGATCGTGGCCGTGGTGGAGACCACCAAGGCCGCCGTCGAGGTGGAGTGCTGGCAGGAGGGCACCGTCGTCGAACTCCTGGTGCCGGTCGGTACGACGGTTCAGGTGGGAGCGCCGTTGGCGCGCTTGGCCGAACCGGGCGAAGCCGCCGAACCGGTACCGGTAGCCGAGCCGGTGGCAGCCGTCGCGGAAGTTCCGCCCGTCGTGGAAGTTCCACCCGTCGCGCAGGTTCGGCCTGTCGTGGCGCCCGCGCCGGTGGCATCCCCGCCGGTCCCACCCGTCGTCACGGCGCCCGAGCACCACCGGCGCTGGGTCTCCCCCGCTGCCCGCCGCCTCGCGCAGTCGATGGGGGTCGACGTCGAGGCGGTGACCGGCACGGGACCGCAGGGCGCCGTAACGCTCAACGACGTCGAACACGCCGCGGCGCATACGAGGACGACGCAAGCCCCGGCGCCCGCGGCGACCACGGCCCCTGCCGCGCAAGCGTTGTCGCCGAAGGAGCTGGCGGCCAAGCGGGGAGCGGAGATGCGCCGCTCGATCGCCGCGGCGATGAGCCGGTCGAAACGCGAGATACCGCACTACTACCTGGCTCACGAGATCGTCCTCGACAAGGCCCTGGGCTGGCTGGCCGAGCGTAACGCCGAGCGCTCCATCACCGAACGTGTGCTTCCCGCGGTCCTTCAAATCAAGGCGGTCGCGTTGGCCGCCCAGCGGTTCGGTGAGTTCAACGGGTTCTGGCGCAACGACAGTTTCGAACCCGCAGCGGCGGTGCACGTCGGCGTGGCGATATCGCTGCGGGGCGGCGGTCTGGTGGCGCCGGCGATTCACGACGTCCCCGACAAGAAACTCGACGAGCTGATGGCCAACCTCACCGATCTGGTCGCTCGCGCCAGGGCGTTCTCATTGCGCAGTTCGGAGATGTCGGATCCGACCATCACGGTCACCAACCTCGGCGACCAAGGCGTCGATTCGGTGTTCGGGGTGATCTATCCGCAGCAGGTCGCCATGGTGGGCTTCGGTAAACCCGCGCAACGCGTATGCGCCGCGGACGGCGCCATCCGTATCGCCACCACCGTGCAGGCTTCGCTGGCTGCCGACCACCGCGCCAGCGACGGACACCGCGGCGCGTTGTTCCTCGCCGCTGTCGACGAAGTGCTTCAACAACCCGACCTCCTGGAGAAGTGATCACCATGCCTGTTACCGACGATGTCCGTACCACGGTGTTGTCCGAATTGACCACGATCGCACCGGAAGTGGACGCCGACGAGATCGAAGACACCGTCCTGCTACGTGATCAGGTCGACCTCGATTCCATGGATTGGCTGAACTTCCTGCAGCGCATCCACAAACGATTCAACGTCGACATCCCGGAGAAGGACTATCAGTCCCTGCGGACGCTCGATGATGTGGTGCAGTACGTCGAGGCTCGTGCAACGCAGACCAGTTGACGGCGCGTCGACACGCACACTCCTGGCACCGATGGTCGCGCAGAGAACGCACCCAGAGCCCTACGCCTGTCACCGAGCCCGTCGGCGCGGGGACCACTGGCACCCGCCGCTGAGGACCAACGGCCCTCGTGAGCCGGACAGCGTCGGCCCTACCGTCAGGTGAGCCTTCCTCTGATGCAAAGGAGATCCCCATGGACTGGCCGACCGCCCTAGCCCAGATTTTTCGCGCAATGTTGTGAGTTTCGGGGTGTAGATACGCGAAAGTGCCTGTCCTGCAAGGAATAATTGGACTTGTCTACGGTTCAATCGTTCCAGGGGAAGGCACCTCGCAGGTGAAGAATATCGCGGTCGGGTCGCGGGTGAAAGTGTCGGCCGACGGTCATGGTGTCGTGTCGCATGCCGGGATGGGCATGCTGCGCGAGCTCGCCGACCGGACCGGGTTATCAGCGCAGGTCACCGCGACGTTGGCCGACACCTACCGCGGCCCGTGGGTGTATGCCCCCGGTGAGGTGTTCGCTGATCTGGCGGCTGCGGTCGCTGACGGCGCGGACTGCATCGACGGGGTCGGACAGCTGTGCGGTGACCGTGAGCACGTGTTCGGCGCGAAGGCTTCCACGACCACGATGTGGCGGCTGGTCGATGAACGCATCGATGCTGCCCACCTGCCGGGGATCCGCGCCGCCCGCAGTGTCGCCAGAGCCGCGGCGTGGGCCGCCGGAGCCGCGCCCACTGTCGGGCAGTGGTTGCACATCGACATCGACGCGACCCTGGTAATCGATCACTCCGATGCCAAGGAACTGGCGACGCCGACGTGGAAGAGGTCGTTCGGCCTGCACCCGCTGCTGGCGTTCCTGGACCGCCCTGAGATCGCCGGTGGTGAAGCGTTGGCCGGGCTCCTGCGCACCGGGCGTGCCGGCTCCAACACCGCTGCTGACCACATCACCGTCTTGGACCAGGCGCTGGCAGCACTGCCGGCGGCATGGCGCCCCGACCCGAAGCGAGATGGTGATGATTCGGATGCGCCGAAGGTATTGGTGCGCTGCGACACCGCCGGGGCCACCCACGACTTCGCCCAGACCTGCCGCACCGCCGGGGTCGGGTTCTCCTTCGGGTTCCCCGTGGATTGGCGGGTCCAAGACGCCGTGGACACCCTCAACATCGGTAACGCCTGGTATCCGGCGATCGACACCGACGGCGGTATCCGTGACGGCGCCTGGGTGGCCGAAGCCACCGACCTGGTCAACCTGTCCACCTGGCCGCCGGGCACCCGGTTGATTCTGCGCAAAGAAAGACCCCACCCCGGAGCCCAGTTACGGTTCACCGATGCCGACGGTCTACGAGTGACCGCGTTCATCACCGACACCCCCACAGGGGTGGTGCCCGGACAAGTCGCCGGCCTGGAACTACGGCATCGCCAACACGCCCGCGTCGAAGACCGCATCCGCGAACTCAAGAACACCGGCCTGCGCAACCTGCCGTGCCACGCGTTCGACGCCAACGCCGCCTGGCTCGAAATCACCCTCGCCGCCGTCGACCTGGTCACCTGGGCCCGACTGATCGGATTCATCAACCATCCCGAACTCGGCCGCGCCGAGATCGCCACCTTCCGCTACCGGGTCCTGCACGTGGCCGCCCGCGTCACCCGCGGCGCCCGCCAACTGCGACTACGCATCGACGCCACCTGGCGCTGGGCGGCGATCATCGCGACCGCCTGGCAGACCATCCGCACTGCCTTCGACTGACCGAAAGCCCATCCGACCAACCACGAAAGACCCACTGGCCCTGGGAAAGCCCGCCCACCCGGCGACACGGGACCACCAAGCACGCCCACAACCCTCCCAGCCCAGTCCCAGCTCAGTTCCCACGCCCGAGTTCGCCCGCATCACCCTGGGCGAAAAATCGAGGCTAGTGCTGATCGCCGTCATCGTCGCGGTGATGGCGATCGCGACCACCTATATCAGTGCCCGCTTTCCGAAGAAGTGAGGAGCCAAGGGGCATGACCGAGAAGAGTGGAATCGTTGTCGGCGTCGACGGATCGGCGGAGTCGGACGCCGCCATCGGTTGGGCGACGAAGGAGGCGGTAATGCGTGAGCAGCCGATCACCTTGGTGCACGCGATCCCCCCGGTGATCACGACGTGGCCGGGGGGACTCCTCGACGCCAGTTACCTCGAGGCGCAAGAGGTGAACGCCCGGGACGTGCTCGAGAAGGCCCAGAAGACTGTCCACACCGGTGCAGGCGACTCGCCTGCCCCGAAAATCGAGGCTCGCGTTGTCAATTCGAGTCCGCCGTGGGCGCTCGCGGAGGCCTCGCGCGACGCCGTTATGACCGTGGTGGGCACTCGGGGCCTCGGAGCGATCGGACGGGCCGTCGTTGGTTCGGTCAGCAGCGGCCTGCTGCACCACGGGCACGGTCCGGTGGCGGTGGTGCACGCCGAGTACGGCAGGGCGGCCGACCGGAGCCTGCCGGTGCTGTTGGGTGTCGACGGATCACCCGCATCGGAGGGCGCCACGGCGCTGGCCTTCGAGGAGGCTTCACGGCGCGGTGTCGACCTCGTGGCCCTGCACGCCTGGAGTGATGTCGGGGTCTTTCCGGCTCTCGGAATGGACTGGCACCGATACGAGGACCAAGGCCACGAAATCCTGGCCGAACGCTTAGCCGGATGGCAGGAGCAGTACCCAGACGTTCCCGTTCACCGCCGAATCGTCTGCGACCAGCCCGCGCGCTGGCTCGTCGACACGTCACAGGAGGCGCAACTCGTAGTTGTCGGCAGTCACGGCCGCGGCGGATTCGCGGGCCTGCTACTCGGCTCCGTTGCGGGCAAGGTGGCGCACGCGGCCGCGGCACCCGTGATCGTCGTTCGACCCCGATGACCGGGGGCGGTTCGGACGACTCGAAGTAACCTAGTTCCTCGAACCCGCCGCCGCAACGCGCTGGCCGGCACGCTGCTGGGCTCAACAAGCTTGAACATGCTGCACCACAGTCCCATTCCCGTGATGGTGTGTCACAACGTGCCCCCGAACTCATTTCCCGCGGGCCACGATGACCGGAACGTGGGCCGCCGCGGCCAGAGCGGTGCTCACCGATCCAAGTAGCATCCCCGCGAAACCACCGCGGCCGTGACTCCCGACGACGACCAGCTGCGCATGATCCGACTGCTTCAACAGTTGGCGGGCCGGCCCCTCGAACTCCACCAGCGTGGTGACCTCCACGTCCGGGTAACGTTCCTGCCAACCTGCGAGGCGCTCCGCCAGCGTCCTGCGCGCGGCCGCCAGAACGTCGGCCCAATCCATGCTGAACGCCGGCATATCGGTATCGCTCCAGACATGCAGTGCAACGAGATCGACGCCGCGCCGGGAAGCTTCGTCGAAGGCTATGGCGGTTGCGACTTCAGACGCTCGCGACCCGTCGATGCCGACCAACACGGGCAGGCGAGGAGACGGGGCATCCTCATCGTGAACTATCGCAACTGGACACCGAGCGTGATGAATCAGTCCAGAGCTCACGGACCCCAACAGTGCGCGGCGCAGACCGGTCCGGCCTCGGCACCCAACGACCACCATCTGAGCCTCCTTGGAGACGTCGATCAGCGTCGGGACGGGCCAGCCGAAGAACATCTCGTCGATTACGGTCAATCCCGTCGCGTCGTCGAGGCTTCCCCTTGCCAACGCGACGGCGTCCGCGAGTATCGCCCGCGCGTCGGCTTCCTCTTGCTCGAGGACTTGCTGGGGGATCTCACCGGCAGGCCACGCCACCATGGCCGCGGCCACCGTGGACACCGAGTTGGCGTGAACGACGGTGAGCGGAAGCTTGCGCATGGCCGCGTCACGGGCAGCCCATCTGATGGCCGCGTTCGCCGAAGCGGAGCCGTCGGCGCCGACCACGACACCGCGGCGCTTCATCTCATCGTCAGCCATGGAAAGGCCCCTCTCGCAGTCATGGTTCGGCGACTATTCGACACGTCGCTCACTCGGCCAGGCTGATGAGTCCGTAGTGTCCGTCGTAACGGTGATAGAGCACCACGGCGCGCCCCTGTGCGGCATCGATGAAAATCAGAAAAGGTAAGCCGCGCAGTTCCATCCGTTCGATTGCCTGCTCGACGGTGATGCACGGAGCGGGTTGGGTACTCAAGGTCTGCCGACACCGTGACATGGTTGATCGTGTCGATTTCGGCTCTGCTGGTCATGATTTCATTGAAGCCGAGGCACCGCCCACATTCGAGGGTCGAAGGTCACCATGCTGGCGAACCGGGTTCGATTCCGCCAGATGGCACTGCATGAATCGGAGGTGGTCCGCCGCGAGTTGGTCCCGGATTGCCCCGTGGTACATATCGAAATGGCGGACGGGATATTGGTGGACCTCATATCGGGGTGCGTCCGTGACCGCCTTCTCGATGAACCGCGTGGAGATCACCTCGTCGTCTCGGGCGACGGTGACAAGCAGCGGTGCGGTGAGCCGCCGCAACGTCTTTCGACGATAGCGCGGAGCCTTGAAGAGAAATCTCGGAGTGATCTCGTTACGCCATGAGAGCGAATGCGATTCAAGGTCGCTGAACAGCGAGGCAAGCGAGGGATCCCAGAACACGGCGTGGCCCATGCGGCCGTACACCGGAATGTAGGACGGTTCTAACCGGAGCGCGCCTCTCACCGTGTCGACCGAGGCGGCCCACATCAGGCTCGCCGTGGCTTTGCACACGCGAGCAGCACCGACCCGCATTTGCGCAGGGACATGACGGCCCCGAATCCCGCGGAACATATCGATGGCCGGGACATTCGCGACTACAGCGGCGACAGAGGGATCTGCGGCTGCGACCTCGATGACATGGGCTCCGCCGAGCGACGTTCCCCACAGTGCGACCCGGCCACCGTCGACTTCCGGCCGCGAACGCAGGAACGCCACGGCGTTGCGCAGGTCTTCGCGTTGCCTGCCCGAGTCTATGAGTTGCCGCGGCTCTCCTCCGCTGAGGCCCAGATGGCGATAGTCGAAGATGAGCGCAGCCAGACCTCCCTCGGCGAAGGTTGCTGCGAATGCCGGCACGATCCAATCCATCGTCGCCGAGAACCCATGTGCCAGTACAACACCCGGGGATGCGTCCAAAGCCGTTCTCGGCAGATACAGCCGGCCTGCGACCATTGTGCTGCCCGAGCCGAATGACACGCGGCGGATCGAGTACGGCATCCCATCACCCCCATCGCCATTCATCAGCGGGCCACGATCACCGGCGTCCGAACCGCCTGCACGACCGCCGTGCTCACCGAGCCCAGCAAGGCGCCGGCGATCGCCCCGTAACCGTGACTGCCCACCACGACGAGCTGCGCGCTGCGTGATCGTTCCACGATTTCCCGCGCCGGCTGGTCACGCACGACAACGCGGTGCGTTTCGACTTCCGGATGACGTTCGCACCACCGGCCGAACTGCGTGCCGAACTCTTCTTCGACCTCTGCACGTAGTGTTTCCCAGTCCGAACCCATGAACTCGAACGAACCCGGGCTCCACCAGGCGTGCAGCGCGACGAGACCGACCCCGCGGCGTACCGCCTCGCCAAAAGCCACTTCGGCGGCCTCCTCCGAGGCTTGGGATCCGTCCATCCCGAGCAGCACGGGCGCGGTCGGATCCTCTTGTGGGTCATCGCCTGACACGCCGGTCATGCTCACCGCATGGATGACCGCGACAGGGCATTCGCAGCGATGGAGCACGCCCATGGAGACCGAGCCCAACAATGCGCGTTCTATCTTGCCGGCTCCCTGACTACCGACCACCAGCAACTCGGCGTCACGTGAAATTTCTACGAGCGTCGCGACCGGTGCCGTCGGAAACTCTCGCGTGACGACCTTCAAGTCCCGGCCGGCGGTGTCGATGGCCAGCTGCTCGGCTCGCTGCAGGATCTCACGGCTGCTTCTCTTTAGTGATTCCAACACCGTCGGCGGAATCGGCACGCCGAGCCAGGTCCCCATCACCGGTTCTGCGGCGTGCGCGATCGTGAGCGGAACCCTACGTAGAACGGCATCGTGGGCCGCCCAGCGGACGGCCGCATCCGCCGTCGCCGACCCGTCTACTCCGACGACGACGTCACCCATGTCAACACCGCTCCACGAGTTTTGCCATGGCAACCGTCACACCGCGGGCGATCTCATCCACGTCGGGGGTGGCGTCGTAGTCGGCGGTCACACCGAAGGTCAATTCGTCCGCGTAACTGAGGATGGCCACCCCGGTGCGCAACTGAAGGGCGATCGGCGGAATCGGCAGCACATGGAGGACTTCCCGGCCCAGTATCGTCATCCGCTTGCGCGGTCCGGGCACGTTGGTCGCCAGGGCGACGACGCCGCGCTGGGGCAGGCGAGTCACCGTCCGGACGAACCATGCGGTCAACGGGAAGGGGACGGCGTTCATCGCTGACATCGCGATACTTCCCGCTTCGCGCTGACCGCTCGCTTTCGCCTTCGTCAGACGACGGTGCACCGCCCGCAGTTGCTCAACCGGATCCTCCTTCTCCACGGGCAGGAACGGCAACATGACCGAGACCCGGTTGTCGGTGATACCGACCGCGTCGTTCGCCCGAACCGACACCGGTACCAGTGTGCGCAGCGAGGTGCGCAACGGCTTCTCGCCACGGCGGGTGAGCGCGGCGCGGTAGCTGTCGGTCAATGCGGCCAGTGCGACGTCGTTGACGGTGACGCCATAGGCTTCGGTCACTTTGGTGACGTCGGTGCGACTGACCCGGGCAGCGCTGTACCTGCGCATCGCCGTGACGGGACCGTTCAGTGAAGACTCGGCGGCGGGTCGGACTATTCCGCTGACGATTTCGGCAGCGCCCACGGCGGCCAGTACCGCGGCATTGGTCGCCGTCGTGGCCATCCGCATCAGTCCCCCGGGCCACGTCATCGGATTGAGAACCGATTTCCGCGATGCGACTCGTTGGTGCGGGACTGCTTTCGCCGCGCGAATCTCCGTGGCGAATGTCTCCCCCTCTCCCCCGTCCGCGAGAGACGAGAACATGTGCATCGTGGCGATGCCGTCGGCGATGCAGTGGTGGATCTTCATGAGGATCGCCCACCTGCCGTCGGCGAGACCTTCGACTACCCAGCACTCCCATAACGGCCGATCGCGGTCCAGGCGCCGCTCCATGACGTCGGCAACGAACCTGTGCAGTGCATGATCGTCTCCCGGTCCAGGCAGCGCCGCCCGGTGCAGGTGATGGGTGATGTCGAGATCATCGTCGTCGACCCATTCAGGAGGCTGCAGGTCGAGCAGGTGTGTATGCAACACCTGCCGAAACCTCGGCAGGTCAGCCAATCTGGCGGACAAACCCGCTGCAATCGTGTCGTACTGCGGCATCGGGCCCTCGAGGATCGACAGCCCTCCGACCGCCAGGCTGACGTGTCGATCGGAATCCTCTGCCTCCAAGAAGCCCGCGTCAAGGGTCGTCAAGCGTTGCACAATTGCCCTCCTTAGTGCGCCATGGGGTCAGCTGACCGGTGGCAGCCATCGCCGATCATATTGCGGTGCAACATATCTGCTGCGCTTCGGCGACCGAGTCCGCCAGCGGACGTGTGGTGTCGATCAGATGACCTCCGTGATGGTCACCGGGCCACGTCGTGATGGCCGCCGCGACGGCGGGGGTTGCATCGACGAAGGCGGGACTGTCGTCGAACTCCAGGCTGCGGAGCGCGATACCGCCGTTGTCGGCCTCCACTGTCGATGCACTCATGACTCGATCGTCCACTCCCGCCGGCACCGGCGAACAGGGTATGAAGCCCTGATGAATGGGACCATTGGCCCTGGTTTCGGCCGGGAATCGAGCCCACGATCAAGCTATGCGAGACACCCTTGTCGGCACCGATGTCATCACCAACGCCGTACGCTTGGCGTGTCGGGCCCCGTCGTTGCACAACAGCCAGCCGTGGCATTGGACGACCGACGGTACGTCGGCGGAGCTGTTCCTCGATAAGACGCGTGTCCTGTACTCGACAGACCGTTCCGGGCGGGAAGCGGTGCTGAGTTGTGGCGCGGTGCTCGACCACCTCACGGTGGCGATGGCCGCGGCCGGCTGGGACGCCGGCATCGAACGCTATCCGAATCCGAACAGCCCGGTGCACCTGGCGAATGTCGACTTCTCCCCGATGGAATCCGTCACTGAAGGACACCGTCGTCGCGCCGATGCGATCTTGATGCGGCGCACCGACCGGCTTCCCTTCGCGGCCCCGCCGGAGTGGGTGGCCGTCGAGGCGCAATTGCGCAGAAGCGTCACCGCAGATGCCGTCAGACTGGATGTGATCGCCGACGAGCTGCGCGCCGAACTGGTTCAGGCCTCCAGACTGACCGAGTCCCTGCGCTTCTACGACCCCTACTACCACGAGGAATTGCAGTGGTGGACAGCTCCTTTCCCGGTCAGCGAGGGCATCCCACCGAGTTCCCTTCCCACGGCGGCCGAGAGCGATCACGTCGGCGTGGGACGCAGTTTCCCCGTTTCTCACGACGAACGAGACAGGCGCCGGGCCTACGGGCAGGACAGGGCGAAGATCGTCGTTTTGTCCACCTATGACAACGAGCGCGAAAGCGTGCTTCGATGCGGGGAGATGCTGTCGGCGGTCCTGCTCGATGCCACCATGGCCGGTCTCGCTTCATGCACGCTGACCCACATCACCGAGCTGCGGGCGAGCCGGGACATCGTCGCGTCGCTGATCGGTGCTGAGACGACGCCGCAGGTGTTGATCCGCATCGGTACGGCACCGGAGATCGAAGACCGGCCCCCGGCGACTCCCCGGCGCCCGACCGCTGAGGTGCTCGAAGTGCGCCAGCCGCCACCGAAGGGTGCTGTTCGGCCTTGATCTGCCAAGCGCAGACCGTAGTGTGAGACACCGTGGCGCAAACTCAGGAGTGAGACACCCATGGTGAAAGTCTTTCTGGTCGACGACCACGAAGTGGTCCGGCGCGGTCTCATCGACCTCCTCAGCGCCGATCCGGATTTGGACGTGATCGGTGAGGCGGGCTCCGTGTCGCAGGCAATGGCGCGCATTCCCGCCCTGCAACCCGATGTCGCGGTCCTCGACGTACGACTCCCGGACGGCAACGGCATCGAACTGTGTCGGGACCTTCTCTCCCGCATGCCGGATCTGCGGTGCCTGATGTTGACGTCGTTCACCTCGGACGAGGCGATGCTGGACGCGATTCTGGCCGGCGCCAGCGGCTATGTGGTCAAAGACATCAAGGGCATGGAACTCGCCCAGGCGATCAAGGATGTGGGCGCTGGGCGGTCGTTGCTGGACAATCGCGCGGCGGCCGCGTTGATGGCTAAATTGCGTGGAGCAGCTGAACATTCCGATCCCTTGGCGAAACTCAGCGACCAGGAGCGGGTCCTGCTGGATCTGCTCGGGGAAGGCCTGACCAACAAGCAGATCGCCGCCAGGATGTTCCTGGCGGAGAAGACGGTCAAGAACTACGTTTCGCGGCTGTTGGCCAAGCTCGGTATGGAACGACGCACCCAGGCTGCCGTTTACATCTCCAAATTGGAGCGGTCCCACCGCGACCCCGACATGTGATGACCCCTCACGACGGTCGTACCACCAGGACCGGCATGCGCGCCGACTCGGCGACCGTCGAGCTGACGGATCCGAGCAGCATCCCGGCGAAACCACCACGCCCATGGCTGCCCAGGACCGTCAGCTGCGCGCGATCCGATTGCTCGAGCAGCTGGTGTGCGGGCCGATCCATCACCAGGACGCGCTCGATCCGAACATCGGGATACTGCTCCTGCCAGCCGGCGAGGCGCTCGCCGAGCGTTTCCTCGGCTTCCCGGAGCAGGGCCGCGGCTTCGCACCCCGGCAACTCGTAGTAGCTCATGTCGCTCCATGCGTGGACGGCGACGAGATCCACTCCGCGGCGGGATGCCTCATCGAATGCGATCGCCGTGGCGGCTTCCGAGGCCGGTGAGCCGTCGATCCCGACGACCACCGGTGCCTTCGAAACCGGTTCGGACATCAGCGGATCCTCGTCGTGGATGACTGCGACAGGGCACTTGGCGTGGTGTAGGAGGGTCCAGCTGACCGACCCGAGAAGACGGCGGCCGATCGAGCCCAGACCGCGACAGCCCACCACGATCATGCGGGCCTCTCCAGACAGGTCGATGAGTGTGGGCTGGACTGCGGCCGTCAACAGCTCGGTAGTGATCGCCAGATCCTCGACGCCGGTGGCCCGTTGGGCGGTTTCCACTGCTGCCGAGAGGTATTCGTGACCTCTTCGCCGCAGACTTTCGGTGACTGCGGCCGGCATGGCCATCTCCGGCCACATCCGCACGGCGGGCGATTCGACGACGTGCACGACCTTGAGCGGCAGCCGGTGTAACACGGCTTCTCGCGCAGCCCAGTCGGTGGCAACCCTTGCGGCCGGCGATCCGTCAACCGCGACCAGAATGCCGTGATCGGATGTCGTCGCTGCCATTTCGCGCCCCTCTCACCGCCGGACGTCAACCCACTCCATGACGGTATCGCCGCGGCGCCGCTGGTTCCGGAGGCGTTCGTCACCGGTGAAGTGGTCGAAAGTCCCTGGACCGGGCCCAGGTCCGGAATCCATTCGACTTCGAACGATTACGCCAGTGGCGACCCGTCGAGTCGCGCGGCGACTTCGGATACGGCGCGTCGCGGGGTGGGCGGCAACGGATCGGCACCGAGAAGTCCCCAACCGATCCGCAACAGCATCTGCGGGTACAGACCACCGTCGAAGACCTCCGCCCGGACAACAGCGCGGGTCTCGGGTACCTCCAATGGCTCCGTCATAGGACAACTCGACAATCCCAGCGCGGTGGCCGTGAGGAGGACCAGGCTGGCCGCCTCGCCGGCGCGCAATCGTGACAGGTCGCTGTCATCGTCCGTGCCGAGAGCGAGGACCACGGCGTTGTCGGTCTCGGCTTCGGAGCCCACCGGTTGGGCAAGACTCGCGCCCGCGAACGTCCGCGCCGAGATGCTGCCGTCGGCTTTGGGCGCGCTGCGCGCCGGTACTCCCGCGGTTGCCGCGTATTTACCGCTCCACGTGGCGAGTTCGGCGGCATAGCCGTGGTCGGCAGCATGGCGTCGAGCCGCCTCGCTCACGAGACTCCTCAGTGAGGAAAGATCGTCCACCTGACGCACGGTCGCACCGGCCGCGGCTGCCCGGGTCGCGATCAAGGCGAGGTCTGCGGGTGCAACCTTCGATGAGCCGTACCGGCGGCGGTCGGTTCGCCGTCGCGGAATGGCCGCGGCGAGCGCGATGTCGGCTTCAGTGGGGTCGTGCCGATGAAGTTCGAGGGCCGCGAGGTGATTCGGGTCGTCCGGGTTGGGAAAACGGTGCACCTCGGCGCGCCAGCCCAGCGCGGCGAAGCCGATCTGGCAGTGGTTCAGTGAGGCACCGCAGCTGAGCATGAGATCCCGGGAATCGGGGTCGGTGTGTGGCAGATGCAGTCGGCGGTCGACGTAGAGGTGGACGCTGTGCTCGCCGGCCCGCCAACGCCACGGCTGGGTGTTGTGCACCGACGGCGCCTTCACCGCCAGCATCAGTGCGGAGCGGATGGTTTCGGCGTTCGGGTGGTGTGCGTTCATGCTATGCGCCCCAAGGTGATTCGATGATCGCAGCGGGGCCGCGCTGGTGAGTAGCGACGATCGAGATGCTCATCACGTCCTCCAACTTCTACCGGGCGCACAGGATCACAGGTTCGCGGGGACACTGTCGAGGGGGCCGACGACCTCGCTGAGAGGGCGCCGCGGTGTCGACAGCAGCGGATCGGCGCCGACGGGCGCCCAACCGATCCGGAACATCATCTGCGGGTACTCCCGGCCGTCGAACACCTCGTCCCTGAGCGCTCGCCGCGTTTCTGCAATCTCGAGCGGCTCGGATACCGGGCAGCTGGCCAAGCCCATGGAGGTGGCGGTCAACAGCAGCAGGCTCGACGCCTCACCCGCCCGCAACCGGGATAGATCGTCGTCGGCCACAGATCCCAGCGCCAACAGGATCGCGTGGTCTTCGTGCGCGGAGGCGCCCTGCGGTTGCGCCAATGACCCACCGGGAAAGAGTCGGCCCGGGAGGGAGGCCGTGGGGTCGGATTCGGGGATGCTGCGCGCCGGAATGCCCGACGTCGCGGCGTGCCTTCCGCTCCAGGCGGCGAGTTCGGCCAGATACGCATCGTCGTGGGTGTGTTGCCACACCGCCTGCGCAACGATTGCCCTGATGTCCATGGACATCTCGACGCGTCGCATCAGGATTCCCGTCCTGGCGAGCCTGGCTCCGATCTTCGCGATGTCGACCATCGACACCGGCCAAGGGCCGAAGTGGCGGCGGTCGGTCCGGCGTTGCGGAATGGCGGCCGCCAAGGCGATGTCGGCGGTGATGGGATCGGCGGGGCTCACTTCGAACGAGGCGAGGTGATCGGGATCGGCGGGGTTGGGAAACCGGTGGACCCGGGCTCGCCAACCCACAGCCGCCAGCGCCACGATGGCGTGGTGCAGCGCCATCCCGCAGCTGACCATCAAGTCACGCTCGTCGGCGTCCGTCTTGGCCAGATGGCGCGACCGGTCAGCGTAGAGATGCAGACTCTCGTCGCCCACTTTCCAGTACCAGGGCTGCGAGTTGTGCACGGAAGGAGCTCGGGTCGCCAACGACAACACCGTCCGTAGCGTCTCGGCATCGGGAAATTCGGCTGTCGGCGGCCCGGTGGTCTCGAAGAAAGCAGTCACATGACAAAGGATGCGCCGACAGCCGAGAAGGAAACAGGGCAAGAAGTCCCCTTCTCGAGGTACTCCTGGCCCGCCGAACGGCGCGTTTTCCGGGCGGTCGACGCTCAGCCGGCGATCGACAGCGCGATGCCGTCGAGGATGTCGTGCTCGCTGACGACCAACTCTTCGATACCCGCGCGCTGCCGCAACGCGTCGGCCAGTTCCTCGACGATGATCGCCCCGCCGCCGATGACGTCGACGCGGCCCTCGTGCATCGGCCCGAGCTGTGCGCGTTGGGCTCGCGGCATCGCGATCAGCCCCTCGCACACGCTCAGCAGTTCGGCGAACGGAACACGGGACAGGTGAATGGCATCCGAGTCGTAGACCGGCATCTTGTGCGCCAGCGCCGACAGCGTGGTCATGGTGCCCGCCACGCCGACCCAGGTGCGGGCCTGTTCGACGGGCACCGCCCGGAACGCCTCGAGCAGCCCTTCCCGCACCGCATCACGCGCCGCGGCGATCTCCTCTGCGGTAGGCGGATCGGAGTGCAGGCAGCGTTCGGTGAGCCGGACGCACCCGATGTCGGCCGAATAGCCGGCGGTCATCTCGTCGCTGCCGAGCACCACTTCGGTCGACCCGCCGCCCAAGTCGACAACCACGAAAGGCGCTGCGGCCGCGTCCAGTTCGCCGACCGCGCCGTTGAACGACAACGCGGCCTCCTCGGCGCCGGTGATCACCTCGGCGACGGCACCGGGCACCACGGTCCCCAGCACCTCGGCCGTCATCGCGAAGAACACGTCACGGTTCGCGGCATCCCTGGTCGCCGACGTCGCCACCATCCGGACCTTGTCGACGCCGTGGTGACGCATCAGGTCGGCATAGTCGGCCAGGGCCGACTCCGTACGCGAGAGCGCCTCCGGCGTGAATTGCCCTGTGGCGTCGACACCTTGGCCCAGCCGGACGATGCGCATCTCGCGGTGCACATCGGCCAGCTTTCGGCCGGCGGGGCCGGCGACCCGGTCGGCGATCAGCAGGCGGATCGAGTTGGTACCGCAGTCAATGGCGCCGACCCTACTCATGGGCCCACCTTTCGGGATCGAGAATGCCTTCCATCGCGGGATCGTCGGCCAGTGCCGCCAGCGCCTCGTCGCCGAACGGATTGGTGCCCGGCCCCTTCGCCAACGAGTGGGCGATCAGCACGTGCAGGCACTTGACCCGATCCGGCATGCCGCCGCCGGAGAACGTCGTCCCGAGAGGTTCGATGGCGTCGCGCTCGGCGAGATACGACTCGTGGGCCTCCCGGTACGCCCGAGCCAAGTCGGGGTCGCTGCGCAGCCGCTCGGTCATCTCCCGCATCATGCCTGAGGATTCCAGCCTGCTGGCGGCGGCGGTCAGCGCGGGATGGGTGAGGTAGTACAACGTCGGAAACGGCGTTCCGTCAGGGAGTTTCGGCGCGGTCTTGACGACACCGGGTTCGCCGTTGGGGCATCGGTAAGCGATCTCCAGGACACCGCGCGGCGTGCGCCCGAGCTGGCGCGCGACGGCGTCGAGATCCGCGGGGTCAACCACCGGGAGCGGGTGGGGCCGGCGGCACATCGGGTGCGGGCGGAGGCACCCCGGGCACGGGACCGGGGGTGATCCCATGTGGCTCATCGGCGATCGTGTGCCACAACGCCGTGTACCACGGCTGGCCGCGGTTGACGGCCTCCGGTTCCTGATCGGGTGTGCCCGGCACCACCGCGCCGGGAGGCAGCTGCACCTGGTACGGGATCTCGCCCGGCATCACGAAACCGAGCCGCTCACGGGCCTGCGCGGCGATGAACACCGGATCGGCCAGCTTCACCTTCTGCTGTTCGAGATCGGCGATCTGTGCCCGCAACTGCTGTTCGGTGGCTTTGAGTTGCTTCATCTCGGTGCGCTGTGCGAAATAGGTGCGGACCGGCCCTGCGATCGTCAGCGTCAGCACGCACACCACCGCCGCGAGGATCGCCGCGCGCCGCGCTGCGGATCCGAACCGCTGCTCGGATTGTTGCTCGGCCGATTCTGTGGCACGGCGGATGATGACGCCGGTTTCTGCAGATTTGGTCTGAGCCTCTGTCGGCGCGTCCGTCGCCGGCCGCGATTCGGTGGCGCGGGCCTCGCGGCGTGCCGCGATTCGCGCACGGCCCTTCCCGGCGCCACCGGCCTTGCCCGACTTTGCGGGTCGGGAGGTCGGTGACCGGCGCTTGGGGTCGGGCCGTTTCGCTTCGGGCACGGGCCGTTACCGGACTATCTCGTTTCCATGGCGAACCGCGGGAAAGCGAGGTCGCCGGCGTAGCGGGCGGCGTCGCCGAGGTTCTCTTCGATGCGCAGCAGCTGGTTGTACTTGGCGACGCGCTCACTGCGGGCGGGTGCACCGGTCTTGATCTGGCCGCTGCCCACCGCAACGGAGAGATCGGCGATCGTGGTGTCCTCGGTCTCGCCGCTGCGATGGCTCATCATCGTGCGGTAGCCGCTGTTGTGGGCGAGCGCCACAGCGTCGAGCGTCTCGGTCAGCGTGCCGATCTGGTTCACCTTCACCAAGAGCGCGTTGGCGGCGCCCCTTTGGATGCCGTCTTCGAGTCGCTCCGGGTTGGTGACGAACAGGTCGTCGCCGACGAGCTGCACGCGGTCCCCGATGGCCGACGTCAGCGCGACCCAGCCGTCCCAGTCGTCCTCCGACAGCGGATCCTCGATCGACACCAACGGATACGTGTCGAGCAGACCCGCGTAGAAGGTGCCCATTTGTTCGGCGGTGCGCAACTCGTTCTCGAACTTGTAGCCCTGCCCGTCGGAGTGGAACTCGGTCGCCGCGACGTCGAGTGCGAGCGCGATATCCGAGCCGGCCTTGAACCCGGCGGACTCGACGGCCGACAGGATCAGGTCGAGTGCGGCCGTGGTGCCCGCGACGTCGGGGGCGAATCCGCCTTCGTCGCCGAGCCCGGTCGCCAGGCCCTGCGCCTTGAGCACCGCCTTCAGCGAGTGGTAGACCTCCGCGCCCCAGCGCAGCGCCTCCTTGAACGACGCCGCGCCGATCGGGGCGACCATGAACTCCTGCACGTCGACACCGGTGTCGGCGTGTGCGCCGCCGTTGAGGATGTTCATCATCGGCACCGGGAGGATGTGGGCGTTCGGGCCACCGAGGTACCGGAACAGATCGAGATCGGCCGCCTGGGCCGCGGCCCTGGCCACAGCCAACGAGGCGCCCAGGATCGCGTTGGCGCCGAGCCGCGACTTGTCGGGCGTGCCGTCGAGATCGAGCAGCGCCTGGTCGACGAGGCGCTGGTCGTCGGCCTGCAGGCCGATGATGGCCGGGGCGATCTCGTCGAGCACCGCCTCGACCGCCTTCTCCACGCCCTTACCGCCGTAGCGTGAGCCGCCGTCGCGGAGTTCCACCGCTTCGTGTTCGCCCGTCGAGGCGCCCGACGGTACGGCGGCGCGGGCGAACGACCCGTCGCCCAGCAGAACCTCGACCTCGACCGTCGGGTTTCCCCGGGAGTCGAGGATCTCTCGGGCTCCGACCTGATCGATAGTGGGCACTGGCGTCTCCTTGGTGTCCTCGGTGGTGGGGGCGATGTTTCCGCGTCAACCGACGAGCCTAGAGCCTCCCAGTTCGGCAGGCGTGTCTAGAGGGGGTGCCCGTTGGCGTAGGCGGTCGCCCAGTCGCGGACCGTTCTGGCGTACTGGTCGGAATGGTTGTAGGCGCGCAGCGCGTTCATCCATCCGCGCGGCGTGGCCAGATCCTTGCCGGTCCAGCACAGATAGCCCGCCGCGGAGAGTGCGGCGTCGTCCATGTTGTCGGCGCTGACCTCGCCGTCGTTGTTGGCATCGACGCCGTAGTGCCCCCACGTCTCGGGGATGAACTGCATCGGGCCCATCGCGCGGGCGTGTTTGGAGTCACCGTCATGGCTGATTGCGGAGTCGTCGAAGATCTCGAGGTTGCCGTTGGTGCCGTCGAGCCAGACACCCCGGATGGGTGGTTCGACGTCCCCGTTCGCTCCGATCGCCGCGCCGCGGTAGGTCCCGTGATGGCTTTCCACCTGCCCGATCCCGGCCAGGGTCGTCCAGGCCAGCTTGCAGTCGGGGTTCTCCACCTCGGCCACCCGGGCGGCATAGGCGTACGCCTCCAGCGCGGCGACCGGGATCCCCAGCTTGGGCGCGCGTTCGGCGGCCCATTCGTGAAGTTGATCGGCCGGGCGGCCCTTGGCGTAGGTGTCGATTGCGGGCACCGGATCGCCCGGTGGCGGCGGAACGCCCTCAGGGATGGGCGTCCCGAGCTGCCACGAGCAGCTAGAAGCCAAGAGCAGCGCCGTCGCTCCTAGAACGGCGACAGCACGCAGCCAACGCACCGGCGACACCAAACTCCCTCAACCAACTTCGGTCGCTGCCCATGGTCCCACGTGTTCGGGACGTCGCGGCTCAGCGTGGGGAGCGATTCGGATGCACAAAATTTTCACCGGATCACGACGCGGAATCGGCAACTTCGGCCTCAGCAGCCTCATCGGCCACCGCTGCCTCGTTGGTTTCGTCGGCGTCGTCATCGGTCTCGTCAAGTTCCATCGCATCGTCCTCGCCGTCCGTTTCGTCTGCGCCGGCGGACGGCCAGTGCGCGCGCCACTCGTCTTCGGTCACGGTGCCCAGCGGCGTGTCGTCGAGTTCCTCGGGCACTTCGTCCCCGCGACGATCGACGGCGATCGCCCGTTCCACCCGTCGCACCGTATCCATGAACTCCAAAACCGCCGAACGCAAAGCGTTCTCGGCATCGCTGCCCACGGCCACCGTCACCGACGTGACGGCGCCGGGGATCAGGTCGGCGGGCATCCCCGCCGCGCTGACGCGCTCAATCACCTTCTGCGCCAGGGCCAAAGCGGGCTGAGCGGTGGGCACGTCGTCCATCGTGGAATGCGCCCGCTTCGCCTTCTTCTCCAGCGCCTTGCGCTCCTCCCACTGGGCGAGTTGATCGTCCAGCGAGATCGGCTCCCCGGCGAGCACCGCGGGTACGCGGTTGCCCAACTTACGTACCAGTGCGTCGGCGACGTCATCGATACCGAACGAATTCTGCGGTGCGTCTTCGGCGATGCGGGCGTGAAAAAGCACCTGCAGCAACACGTCTCCGAGTTCATCGCGCAGCGCGTCGGCGTCACCGCTGTGCACGGCGTCGAACACCTCGTAGGTTTCCTCGAGCAGGTAGCGGCGCAGCGAGTCGTGCGTCTGTTCGCTCTCCCACGGCCCGGAGGTGCGCAGCTTGTCCATCATCGCCACGGCGTCGACCAGACGTTCTCCGGGGGCGGCCTCGGGCGCCGAGATCAGCCTGTCACCGGCGGCCAACCGGGCTTTGACCGCGGGATGTTGCGGATCCGAGGACAGCAGCACCGGCGCATCCTCACCGTCGTAGGCGGGCCGCGCGGCGGGCAACGACCAGGGCACCTTGATCGGCATCTCCTCGGTGTACTGGACGTCGCCGGACAACAGATCGATCGCGTCGATCGGGATCAAGGACGGGCGCCGGGGGTCGACCAAGACAACGGTCATCGGGCTACACCCCCTCACGCGCTTTGTCGGAACCGCTGACCTCGGTTATACCAACACCTCGGTGGACGCCGTAGCCGGTGAACCCTGGCCGCCTCTCTCGGCACCCGGACCGGCGATGGCCGCCCTGCCTGGCGGCAGGACGGCCATCGTGTCCCTTACTGCGTGGCTCAGGACGCCGGCTCGATCAGGTCATCCGGGATCACCCAGTGACCCGGCTTCTCATCGAAGAACGGGTTGACGATCCCGTTCACCTCCGGCAGCTTCTTCAGCTGGCCGGGAGGGATTCCGTAGAAGGGGTTCGGAACCCCGTTGATGAACGGCGAGTTCTTCAGCTGACCCGGCGGGATGTGCCCGTTCGGCAGCTTGAAGTAGTTGTCCACCTCGGGGAACTGCACCTCGGGCAGGTCCACATCGGGCGCGTTCACCCGCGGCAGGTCCACATCGGGCACGTTCACCCGCGGCACGTCGACGTCGGGGACGTCGACGTTCGGAACGTTCACATCGGGAACGTTCACGCCCGGAACGTTCACATCCGGCACATTCACACCCGGAACGTTCACATCCGGCACGTTCACACCCGGAACGTTCACATCGGGGATGTGGACCTCGGGCACCGGGATCGGAGGCGGCTGCGGCAGGTCCGGCTGGGCCTGTGCGATACCTGCGCTCAAACCGAGCGCGCCGAGTCCGAGTGCACCGGTCATCGTGGTGGTCACTGCCAATTTCTTGAAGTCCATCGAAAACTCCTTCGCCTTGCGTCATCGCGACACGCACCGATTCCTCGATGGCATCGTGTGATGTTCGGTTTAGGAAATTGCTTAAATCACCTGTCATAGGTGATCGACGCCCTCGGTTTGGACGACTCCCTCGGTTCAATGGGCAAGCAACACCTTGACCCCCCGACGTGTATGTCGGGTCGGCGCGACGGTGCGTTAACAGCGGATCCCGGTCCGACTGACGGCTGAACAGCTGTACAGACGCTTTGACCTGGCGCTAGCCTCGATTTTTCGCCCAGGGTGATGCGGGCGAACTCGGGCGTGGGAACTGAGCTGGGACTGGGCTGGGAGGGTTGTGGGCGTGCTTGGTGGTCCCGTGTCGCCGGGTGGG